>JADJWC010000001.1:0-1200000 GCA_016716565.1 bacterium | reverse complement strand
CCTCATTGCTTATTTTCTCCTCAAGTGATTTTAATCGGTTTTCAATTTCTATCTCCTTCACAATATTTACATAACTTATTAGAAGATAAGTCAAGTCCTTGGCTTCCTGTCCTGTTATTTCACCTGTCTGAAGTTTATAAATAAGTTTTGACAGGAGTCTCTTTGCATCTGATACTTTAGTTATTTTAACAGGTTTTTCAATTCTTCCCGCAATATTACCGGTATAGGTAAGCTCATCTCTTTTATTTTCAATAAGTTGCTTTACTTTAGCTTTCATTTTGTCGCATATTTTTAAGCCAAATCTAATAATATTTTTAAGAAAATTTCTCTTTACTAACACTTTTCTCTTGGCTATTATTTTAACTTGGGTTCAAATCCAATATACTTTTTATATATAGTCTTCATTACATTTTTTAGTTCATCTTCATACTGGCTGGGAACAAGGAAAGAATCGTGAACGCATAGACATGGGATTCCCCTCCTGGTAAAGTGTTTCAATATTGTTTCTGCTATTTCGGAATCCAAATACATTAGCTCCAATCCAACTCTGCTACAGAAGAACCTTGATATTTCAGAATGAACGCTTTCAAATTTTCCTAGCAAATCTTTTTCGTCCAGTTGATATTTTTGCTTCAGTTTCTTCAACTTCCAATCTTTTCTTATGACATCCCTGAGCGCCCTCAATGCTTGAGTAGTATCTTTAGTGTTGATTACTATTAAACACAACGTTTTTAGAATATCTCTTACTTCCGGTCTATCAACGGCAGAATACGGATCTCCATCAAATTGTTTTCCAATTAAATGATAGAGCATATTGAGATGAAATCCTGAATAATCCACTTCGACAACCGGTGAATCATTTATTAAAATCTTGGCTCTGTCTGCCTCATCTAACTGCTGATAGAAACTCCCATAAAATCTTCCACCTCGTGTAAATTTTCCGTCATTAAATACACGATATAATTGTCCGTCTATTTCCTTATAGCTTAATGAGTTAGTCTCTGCTGTTATTAGTAACGGGTTACCTGAGTGCTCTGGGATAATGGTTGGGTGCTGTATGCCTGGTTGAACTTTGATCGGTGCGTAGCCCGTGTGTTGGTCTTCCGTGCCTGCCTCCAATTCGATGAGATGATAGATAGAGATAACAGAATCGAGAGATGAAAGAGAACGAGAGGAAGAAAAAAAATTCGGATCACACAGAAAAAAAATTCGGGCATCTCTTATAAATTCATTGTATTCGTCTAAAAATTTTATCTTCCCTATTAGCTTACCTGAAGGTGTGTATCTCAATAGTCCCTCTTCCTTCAAAATAATATTCTTGGAATACGGATGTGATGAAAAGCTGTCTCTTTCACTATTCTTCAGTCCTTTTGATTCTCGGAGCAATTTCTCGCTTGCATTTATTCTGCTCCTTTTCCCCTTCCCTTTTTCGTTGTCATAGAATCCAATAGCCTGATTTATGTAACCATTGCTTATTAGTATTTCAATCCATTCAATAATTGATCTGTAGGTATAATGTTTAAGTCCATACCAAGAGTAGTTTGTGTAGGTGTTTGGTGATTTTGATATAACAATGTATCTGCCGTGCCAATGCGCTATAAACAGATTGGACAGAATATTATTTAGTGCAAGTTTCCTTATCTCAATATTTCTTGTTGATCGGTTTAATTGATTAAAAAGTATATCTGTCAGCAATAATATGGAACAATAAGGAGCAACCGAGCAGATTTTTTTGTTAAAGAAGAAAAAATGTTCCAGCGAATTCTTTGGCTTCATTTTATTTCCTGAAACTTTTTGTAATTACTTTCTTTCATAGCTGCAAGTATCTCTTCCCGGTGGAACATCACCCTTTTTCCAATCTTCCGATATGGCAGTCTGTTTTCCGCCTTCCATTTGAAGAGGGCACTCGCTGAGCATCCTAAGAACTCACAAGTCTCTTTGAACGAAAGAAGTTCTCTTTCTTTTTTGAGATTCAGTTCTTGCTTTACCGCATCTTGAATAATTTCTCTTAGTTCATCATGTGAAAGTGAAATCAGAATTATTTTGTTGTTGTTCATAACTTCTATCTTTCGTTTTTAACTCTTAAAACTGAACTCAACTAACGATTTTTTTTAATAACTGCGTGCTTGTTACCAATTCCCCGGCGATTTGGATTTTTACTAAACGGAAAAAGTATAAAGGGCAGTCTGGAATTATGCAATTCTTCACTCCACCTTTATTACCAGAAGAACACTCCAGGCAATGTTTGCGAATTGCTTTTATTGGGGTAAGATTTTTCATCGTGCTAACCTTCGCAGCTGTTGTAGGTAAAGGCGAGTTAAAATGTAATTTTTTATTCGCTGGATTCTGTGATTGTTAAGTTTGTTCAGGTATTTGAACTTGCGATTCCGATAGCGGAGTTTGAGTTGCTTCTTAGAAGCTGATGAGTTAAGTTTGCGTTCGTCCATTATCATTTATCCTTTCGTCTTAAGGATTTTCGGCTCAACCTCTACTAAAGGTGCGAGCCGATTTTGTTTTATAATAGAAAAGCCGGCAAGTCTTGTTAGCGATTAGACAACCGGCTTTTCATTTATTAACAACTATTTGAAAGGACTTTTACATCTAATCGCTATTAGTAGAATATTGTTTCAGAATTGAGCTGGAAAAAGATTGGGTAATTTTGAAAATTGGATAAAGGGAAAGGATTTATAATCTTACAAGTTTCAGATTTGACTGAAACTTTTTTCAACCAATGAATAATTAAAATTCAATCAAGCTCGATGTTATCAATAAAATTGTTTGTAGTCTCTTTTTGTTCGTAGGTAGGTTTGTCCACTTCATTATCCATATTATCTGATAAAATTTCAGTGCCTCTCTTATTTTTCTTCTTTTTCTCAAGTTTGGCTATTCTGGAGACAATATTTTCCTTAACCTCTGATAATTGAACTTCTGTATTCGAATCTATTTTGCTATTAGTCAATTTTTTTTCAATATAACTCACCACACCAAACAAAAATTCTCTGCGTCGTAAACTTCTTGACCATGTTGATTTGCTACCTTTGATTCTTGCTAAATCTTTTAATTTAATTTCCTGAGGATATATCTTAATACATAATTCGGTATATATTTTGGCGAGTTCTCCATTATTTATTTTTTCGTTTTTCTTTTTTGTTTCTTCTTCAATCATCTTTTCTCTATTTTCCTTCGTCTTAGTATCAGGTTTATACTCAACAACTTCAACAAATTTTGGTTCGAGGATGCACAAAATCTCATCAAGAGTTTTATAAAATTCTTCAGCATTATTTTCAAACAATTCCCAAACCTTTACAATATATTCTTTTTCCGAAATCATAAAAGGAGCAAATTCGTTTAGCGCAAGCTTCCTCAAAACGAAAGCCGAAAATCTTTTATTGGTTTCGGTGTAGAGGGAACCTTTCTTTTCGTCCCATTCCTTTAAAGGAAGAAATTTATAGTCTGGAATTTGATGCATATAATTATCAATTCTAAATGAAATAAATGCACGTAAATTAGTCGCAATAATTACTATATCGGATTCATATTCTATTTTACTTTTCCCACTTAATAAATCCAATCTTTTACTTATTAAATTCTCTTTTTCTTTCATTACTAAATACAAAATCCTTCCTCGTGTAAGCACCCAGTAACCATCCGGGCTCCCATTTAAGGGACACAAGAGAAGGACTAAATTTTCATGAATAAATTTGGTTATTTTATTGCTAAGTTCGTATTACTTTTTAGTTAATGTGCATTCGCTTCTTTTTCGTTTTTATCTTGTATGGAACTACCACTTCACATCTTATTCCTTTTAATTTCTGTTCTGATACTGGATAAGTATCCTGAGCCTTTGTTTTATAATTAGCTTTCAACAGATGTTTATTTTGATTTTTCTTTGTCATCAACATCTTTATCAGTCTAATTATTATTAACAAGCCTCAGACTACTTCCAAATACCCTATCCATTTCATCTCGCAAATGATTGAAATCAATTTTCAAATATTTCTCCATCATACGTGCTGTAGAATGACCAGTAATTTTCCTGATATATTCGGGTTTCATTCCCCTTTGCAAAGCGATTGTAACAAACGTTCTTCGAGCAGTATGTGTTCCAATAAGTTCATATTTTTTATAAACAGTTTCAATTCGATCATTACCCTTATATCTAACTTCCTTAACCAATTCATTGATTTCTGCAAGCTCACACAGTTCTTTCAGGTAGGTATTCATTTTCTGAAGTGATATTACTGGAAGCGGTTGTGGGTAATCACTGTATTTTGCTAAAATTGAAAGTGCTTCTGAATTAAGAGGTATTTCAATTATCTGTCTTGTTTTTTGAGTTCTTACATTCCAAGTTGAGTTCTTAATATCTTCTCTTGATATATTTTTAATATCAGAATACCTGACACCAGTAAGGCATTGAAACACGAAAATATCTCTTACTCGTCTTAATCTTTCTTCCTCAAGTTCGACATTATAAAGTTTCATCAATTCAACTTCATTTAAGTAGATGACTTCAGTAGATTCTGATTTACCCTTGAATGTCTTGTAGCTATTGTTGTCACTATAACCATTATTATTTGCCCAGATAAGAAATGTTTTAAGGAACTGAATATTCTTGTTCGCAGTATTGTTCAGCATTTTTTTATTCTCGATCAAGAAAGAATAGAATTTTGAAAAGAAAAGTGGGGTGATCTTATCAAAATCTAATCGTTCACCATTTACTTTCTGATATTCTTCCAGTAAGGTTTTCATACGATTCAGTTTTTGAATAGCCGGTTTAGAAACTTCCTGTCGCTTTATTTTTAAGAACTCATCATAAATATCGAATAAGCCATCCTTTCTTTTATCAAACTGATTTTTGATAGCATCTGATACAATTCCAAATCCTGCATCGGGTTGCTTACCTCTTATAAGTCTTTCGATGTCATAAATCTTGCTTTCGAACTTATCCAAATATTGATTCAGACTTTTTAGATCACCTTTGATGATATTATTTCTGGTCATACGTGGATTACCTCTTTGCAAATTACTGTCCCATAACTCAGGTTTAATCTTTTGCCCAGTATTTAAGTATAGTGTGTCTTTAGCTTCCCGCACATAACACCAAATAAGCGATTCGCCTGTTCTCGATGGTTTTCTTTCTGGATAGAATTTCACTTTCATACTCTACCTTCAATTTCTTTCTTGATTTCAGACTTTATAATATCAACGCTTTTATTTTTTGGTCTACCCATATTTTGTCCTGGCTTCCAATTCATATTTTTTTCTGTTAAATGGATTACTGGCACTCCAGCAGTGCGGTCAATTTCTACCTCACCACGCTTTTCAGCATTGTAAACCGTTTCTCTACTGCATTTTTTCAGGACTGCAAAATGTGTAATACTTACAAACTTCATATGCTCTTAAAATTGTTTTTAATATCTACTTCAAAGATAAAAATATTTTACAGAATGTCAAGATTTTCTCACAATATTCTCACACCAAATGTAAATGACAGTGGACAAACAATATGTTTTATTATGCACTAAAAATGAGGAATAGATATGAAAAAAGTGTTAAAATTGAATAATTTAGCGGAAAATTAAAAAATGCGAAAATGAATAAAAAATACAAGGTTCGGTTCCCTGACTCTCCGCAGCCCTTTTTTCAAATGCGAGAATTGCGATTTTAAGCAGTTTTCGCATTTTTTATTCTCCCTGATACACTCAAATACCCCTTCCCAGACCCTATAGTGGAGCCTTTTTGGAGCCCTTTTGCTAGTATCAACTAATTTTAAATATAAAAAATGCCATCAACTTGATGGCATTAGTTAGAATTATTTCGAGGTGTATTATTGAGGCAATAGCCGATCTAAGTGAGATACATCTTGATGCAAATGATCCGATTTATTATGAGCATAGCGTTCAGTTTCTGACACAGACCAATGGCCTAGTAGTTCTTTTATATTCTGGATTTTTACACCATTATGGATAAGCATTGTTGCATAAGTATGTCTGAACTTATGCAGATAAGCATTTGAAGTAATACCAGCTTCCTTTGCGATTGATTTGCAAGTCTCAAGTAACCTGCGTTCACGAAGTTGAAATCCTTTAGGAGATGTAAAAACAAGATTGTCTGATAATCTATGAGGATAATATTTTTTTAATAACTCAAACATCATATTATTCATAGGTATTGCTCGTTCAGAGTTGAAGGTTTTGGTCCTAAAATTTTCGGAGGATCTGACATAGATTAATTTTCTTTCGAAGTCCACATCCTGCCAGGTGATATTTGCAAGTTCACCAAAACGCATCCCTGTAAAAAGTAGTCCCATAAATGCGAGTCGGTAAGTATCATCCATCGGTTGTGCGAAAAATGCACTCAGTTCTTCTCGAGTATAAAACTCGGGTTTTCTTCTTTCAACTTTTAAGTTTTTAATATGAAGCAAAGGATTACGTTTTATGTGTCCCTTAATATATTCTTGTTGAAAGAGTGCCTTAACAGTTGCCAGGAAAAAATTTACTGTTTTAGGCTTAGCCTTTGCCATCACTTTTTTCTTTCCTCGAATAGTTTCTTTCTCTCTTATTAGTTCATTATAAAGGAGAGTAGCGTGATCTGGTAGAAATTCATCTATATAATTTATGTTTATAGCTTTCGCAAATTTTTTTATTTCCTCAATAACGAATGAATATTTCTTTATACTCGTTTCTCTCAAATCACTTTTAGTCATAAGAAAGTCATCTGCTGCCTGTTCAAAAAGATATCTAGTTGGTTTTACTCCATTATTTACCAGGCGATTTTCATATTTCTGAAGTTTGATCGAGGTTTCAAATAATTCTGCTTCTCTTTTAGTTCTGAAAGTTCTTTTAATTCGTATTCCGGTTTGGTCTCTAATATTGACCAGATAATTACCGTTAGGTTTTTGCTTAATTGCCATATTAAACTCCTTCGATTGATATACGTGCAAGTTCCACAATGTTTATAAATGGTTTATCTCCCAAATAAATAGCATTTATTTTCCCACTCTTTACTCTGCGTCTAATGAATTCACTACCTACACCTAATAACTTCGCTGCTTCACTAATTGAAAAAACTACTTTTTGAGGATGATTTTGGATTAATACATCGAGTGTTAATTGGTATGGATTATCAACTTCAGATTTTACATTTTGGACTAAATGAGAGGTGGAAGGAGATATGACCATCCCCTTCAAGTTTGAATTTGTAGGTTTGTAATTATCGAAGTTGATTAATCTTGCCATCTACTTTATTCTTATACCTTAGAATTATCATCCTTTTTTACACCGGGATAAACATTTGGAGGCAGTTTTATTTGAAGACCACCACCTAATATTATCTGTGCAAAGCTCTTTGCTTTTTCAATCACTTCAGCGATTCGATACTCTATAGAGTAGTCGATTTCCTCAGCGTGCTCAAATAGTTCCCCTATAGTTTTGGCAGTCAACGATATTGAAAAATCGAATATAACTTCACCACTTGAGTTTATAATATGACTAATTATTTTAGGCTTTAATGAACTATCTGACATCAAAACCTGATGTTTTAATTCAAAAAAGTAAGCGGGCGTAAATTCAATATTCCATAAGTCATTGTATCCCTCTTGATTAAAGAATATCTCGATTGAACTCGTGTCTTTTCGTTCCAGTATTAAAATTATTTCGTCTGGCCAATCTTCAATGTTGGGGAACTTGGAATTATTGTATCAAATCTGTTTTTATATACACGACATCTACGATTAAGCGGAAGCTCTTGAACTGAAAAATTCTGGATGTCTTCTAAATCCATTTCAAACACGCCATCTTTATCAGCATTTAACTTTTGCTTCCCAATTAATAAATATTCCGAACCTGTTTTTTTATTTATTTTTATTTCACTCATTTAATTTTCCTTTCTTTCAATATTATTAAGAAGGCTGGAGTTAACCAGCCATCCTGTAATTAGTTTCAATGCTATCTGAATTATCCCCAGGGTAATATTTATTACAGCTACAATAATCAGCAAGGTAAGAAATTTGATAACGTTCAAACTTCAAATCATTACCCTCATACACCACGTATCCACGAATATAAAAACGCATATTTTCTTTGGTTATGTATAGATGATTTTGTGAGTGTGATTGAGCAAGAAAATAAAGGAAGTACTCAGCGTCCTGTATTGAATATGTAAAATAATTTATATCTAAAGTTTTCATATTTAATTTTTTGTTTGACATTTAATTAACCTTTAATTTAATTGAAAAATAACCGCCGCAACTGCGGCGGCGTTAACTTGAACTTTATTCCTCCTCGGGCATTACCAATTCCTCAAAAACACCTTTAAATGAGGCACTTTTTGATAGAAAAGTTAACCTTGAAGCTGAATAAAGAACGTCGCTCAAAAGACCGCTACAGAGTATGTATGTTTCGACATCTATAGCTTCTAGTATAGCACCAAACTCCTGCTTGAATAATTTTAAACCGTCAGGATCAGTAGCTCTCGCTAATCTCCGTATGTATGAAATCTCTTCTGCGCCTGAAGTTTGTCGGAAGGTATTTATAGCTTTAAGCATTTTTGCCTTGATTAAATGCTTATTGCGTTTGAGGTAGTTGTCCGCGTTTGCTTTATCATAAAGGAGACCTTTACTCTCTTTTCTTATCGCGGATCCTGTAAGGTCAGACAACCGTTTCCCTTGCTTGGCTTTTTCTTCACGAATCAAGAATAGTTGTCTTTCTATCTTCTTTCTCTCTACTCGTAAGTTTTTTCTTTCGGTTACGGTAGGAGAATTTTGTTTACCTAATCCCTGAATTTTTTTAAGCTCTCTAGATTCTGGTTTAAGCAGTGAATTAATTTCATCCAATCTTCCTGCAAGAGGTTTTTCTTTCATATTAAGTTCCCGTAGGTCCTTATTAACACTCTTGATTGCAGACGGGATATCTATCTCCGATGATATTGCTTGTCCTGCTTGAAATAGTGCAGCAACAGTAGTATCATTATCTAGAGGCTGGATATGGGGTTCAGAATCCTTTTTAGATTCCGGCTGGGGACTTTGTCCCGTGGCTTTTTCCAAAGCCGATTTCTCCTTTAAGGATGGAGCATCCTTTCTTACATTTTGCATAAGCTTTTCTCCTTTATATATTGCTTATGCAAGAAATAGCTACATATATGATATGTCAGCCTGACATGTCAAACAAAAGGTCGATTTAGAGAAAATTTTAGATCTTTAAGGGGGGGGGAGTAATTATTTAAATCTTATTGAGAGGATATTTTCCAGACTATTTTTGGTTCAGGCACATATCTATAACTTTTAGTTTGAGAATCTTCAATGATTGTTCTGTTAAAATGTCTAAGGAATTCAGCATCAATTCCAGATATTTCAGATTTCAATCTATCTATAGCCCCTTTCACGTTACGCCATTCATTATCTGATCGAGATGCAGTTGTCTTTGGTTCCCCAATCTTCTGAGGGTTGTTCTTATCAAATTTAGTAGAATTATTTATGTACTTGTACCTTTTATTAATTTCATCTTGAATCACTGTTGCCTCAAATCCATTACCAGAATCAATCTGTTCTTGCTTGTTTTTTTTCAACGCCTCAATTTCTATTAACGTTTGAACTATAGTTTGTTTATCTGTCAGATTAACACGGTCCTTCCGGTCACTATGATTTACACCAATCTTAAGTTGAAAGAGTTCTGTACCAGTTCTTACTTGATTTGGATGCTCGTAGAGATCACCTAAATACAAAAAACCATCTAGATTCTTCTTTTCAAAATGTAATTCCTTCCCATTAAAAATAACTTGGTACTTACCATTTTTCTCTCGTCTTAAAATATATAGACCTTTTTGCTGCTTTTCATATTGGTTCGTGTTTTCTGCCCATCTTAAGTTATCACTACTTGTAATTAGATCATACCAAAAATCTCGGTCTACAAGATTCTTTTGAATTTTATTGTTCTTTAAAATCCCAACTAGTATACTTTCTAACTCGGTAACCGAATTTATGGGCTCGAAAAAATTCTTTAGTAGCCCCCCACTAACCAATCGTGAGTATACTTCCTTAAACTCTTCAACCTGGATACCTAAAACCATATTCTTTTCTAAGATAATAGTATAGAAAATGACCGGAAATAATTTTTTTAAATCTTTAGAACTTGGAACGTAAACAGGATGAAATACGGGGACATCAACATCCGTCTGAGTAACCAGAAAAGCAGACTTTTCATTATACTCAGTAGTAAGAATATCAGAAACTAGTTGGGAAAGTTGAGAATGATTTAAGAGTTGCACATTTTTAAATATCAAGCCGATCTTTCCATCTTCAGGCTTTATGTAACCGTTTGAACAATCTAATAAATAAAAATTTCCCCATTCGCTTTGGAGTGCCTTTAAAAACTTATCTATTAAAAATTTATCATCTCCGATTATTTGAAGTTTCATTGGTCTGGATAGACACTGCTCAAAAGATTTAAAGAATCCTAGATGTGAAGCATTATCATATTCGACAGCTGCTAAATGTAGGAACAAACTAACATATGTGCTATCAACTGAAACTGGAAAAAAACTCCGCTTTGCATTAAAATCATTAGAAAAATAATCCTCTAAGAAATTAATGTATCTGATATCACCTGTGAAGATCTCATTCTTATATTTTTTTTCACTATTGTTAAAAAATTGTTCCCTGTAGACACTAAAATTTTTAATATGTGGGAGCAACTTTGTTATAAGTGGCGTAACGTACTCGCTTAACACAACAACTTCCTTCATATTCAGGCTTTGTATAAACTTCTCTCCCCACGTCTGCATAAAATCTTCACCCCATAAATTCTCTAAATCAATTTGATTTGCCGTTAATCCAAATATTGTGCAATTGAAGATTTTTATTTCTTTAATTATTTTTTTCTTTTGTTGAATGTCGCATTATTAAGGTTAAAATTGTTTAAATCATCATTACTTAATAGTGTTCCATCGAGATTAAGAATAAAAATGTTCGATATCCGGTTTAATAAATCTGTATCAATAATGTCAAGTGCTTGAAAAATTTTACCACACTTATCTGGGAGCGTGTACTCATCTTCCTTCTTCAATAGAGAGAGAGTCTCATATAAGAGTGTTGATATATCAATTAGTAGAATCATTGATTATATGAGTTTTTATAATTAATCTTATTTATATAATCTTCACAAAATTGGGCTTTCACTTCAATTTTCTTGGTTAAAAAATATTTTCATTTCGGCTTTGCTTCCGATAATCATCTTCCACTTCAAGTTTTTCTCCGAAATTTAACTTTCACTTAAGGAATTGCTCCGAAATTGACTATTTACTCTAAATTTTTACTAAAATATTATCTAAATATGAGCTTAAATTAAGAAAAACCTTAAATTTCTTCAAAAAATGAAGTTTTTACTAAAATTACTTTATCTTATCCCACCTACCCTTGTAATTATCATTGTTAATAAAATACATATTTAGAATTCCGCGAGTTGAATATTCTTTAATTTTTCTCTTGGCTTCGGTAGATGTACAAATGAAAAATTCGGGATGAGTTAACTTATCTCCATTCAGATTCACAAATACATAGAAATGTTTCTGTTTTATTTTTGATTTCAGAATAGGCCACCCTACATTTTTCTTTTTATAGATTGACTTTACTTGTATCGGAAATGTCTTGCCATTCTTCTCAGCAATGAGATCAATTGCTTTTGCGTTACCCATAGTAATGGCTACATTAAATCCTCTTCGCAATAATTCTCCTGCAACAAAATACTCTCCTGAGAGTCCGGTACTATTCCTTGCTATTTCTGCCAATTAAAAATTTGTCTCCAAGTTTAGTTGATAATTTTTAGTATTCATCTATAAACCACTTTAAAATATTATTCATTATATGTTTGACAATTTACACTCGAATGGATAGGTCAATCAGACCTTTAATTTCCATTATCACTATTATTAAAATCAAATTCATCTGCTTGCTCATTCAGATTTTTTTTATTCTTGTTTTTTTCACTTTTGATTCAGACTTTATTGCTTGTTGAGTCTGTTCCTTAACTTCATTTTCCTGCGAGCTTGGTTTAGCCTCATTAAGTATTATTTTCTTTTTCAATTCCGGAAAACTCGATTGAAAATTCAGAGTTTCAGGTTTTATTTTTTTGTAATACAGATCAGCAACCATTTCAAATCCAAAAAAATATCCAACTAACCAAAATGCCAGCGCAAGCTCTTCTTCAAAATTTAAAGAAAGAAACTCATTATTATATATTTCAATTAGACCACTTTTTTCAAGATCATTACCTTCGCGGATATTATTTCTTAAATAAAGATAAATAAGTGAGGAGACGAGTACATTCTCATTTATTATTTTTTCAAGGTTCACAATCATTGAAGCATTATGCAACTCCAGAATCATACTTTCGAGTTTTCTGTACTCTGAGCTAGTTTTGAATCTTTCCAAAGTATCAGCAAACTCACGCAGATTTTTTCTTTTGGATTCATCATTATTTTCATATACCTTGAGTAAGGTACCAATATCATAAAAGTATCCAAGATCATTGTTGGGGAATGGTTTGTTTCTATCATATAAAACAAGATTTGTCATAAATTGTCTTTCAGCGGAAATTTTTTCTGAATTACTTTCTCTTAATCGTAGTGCTTCGTCAACTAAATCAGATTTTGGATTGAACTGTGTTATATATCCATCTAGTTCAAATATTTTTAGTATCGATTCAGCTCCTCTTCGACCCAACTCTTTTTCTCTTTCCTTAGCTATAGGTAAGAATTGATTTTCGAATATTGGTTCCTGAACAATAATTCTATCATCTAGCTTTCCATTCAATAATTTTTTCCCACGACTGGTTATAGGATATACTTTACTTATCCATTCAAAAGGCAACATGTACTCTGTGCTCTTTTTTTTCAGTTTCGAAAGTCTTTCTACTGGTATTTCTACAATGAGAATTTCAAAATCATCATCATAATCTGGCAGGTTTTTAATTAACTTTTCGCCTACTTTATTAATTGATGAATAAATTCCTTTCTTCGATAATGTTGCACTAACCAACTTACTTTTTGTTACTTTCTTTATACCAGTCTTTAACCAAAGGTTTAATTCATTAAGGTATATTATTAGCAGATATCTTTTATTATTCATTTATATTTCCTTTAAAAAGGTAGATCGTCTTTATTGTATAAGAAATCATCTTCAGAGTCGTCTCCTGAACCAAAATCATTGTCAGTACCTTCTAACATCAACAATTCTGCTGGAATCCTCAACATCAAGTGGTGTGGATCATCACTATAGGATAAAAATAGATTTTGTCTACTCCGAGTTAATGCAACAAAAAACAAAGTCTTTTCTCGTAATGGATCGTTTCTCCATATCTCAAGCGAATCAGAAAGGAAGGGTAAAAAGACAGCTTGAAAATCTAATCCTTTCGAACTATGGTAAGTCATTACGTTTATTAAATTTTCATCATAGGCTCTTTGAAGTGAACCAAAACTATTGCCTAAATATTGTATTGGGAAACCCATTGAAGATACATAACTGTTAAATCCTTCGTACTCCTGGCTCGCATTTCTTCCTCTATGTGGGGCTGGCCAATCATAGTAGTCAATTTCTTCTATTGCACAAACCTCATCAAGAAACTTTGTTATCTCAGTATGCTTGGGTAATAATATAGCGGTACTATAACCTTGCTCAGCAAATTCTTTTGCCTTAGAATAAACAAACCTAACTTCTTCCGAAATATTTTCAGAAACATATTTGACTACATCCACATTAGCCAATCTACCTCTCGGTGCACTTAAAAGTAAATCCGGGTCATCCAAAAAGTTAGATGCAATCTGTATGATTTTATTTGTTAGTCTATGAACCGTTCTTAACTGATATGGTTTCGTATTTGTCAATTGAGATATTTGATAAGGTGGACAACCATCATCATAAATTGATTGGACTGAGTCACCAGCAACTATGAGCTGATTTGAATAATTTCTTAAATGCGAAAGCACGTCAGCTCTAATATCCTGTACCTCATCTACAAAGATGATATCGTAATTATCAGTTGTTCTACTAAATTCTGGATAAGTAAATATAGGAATTCGTGATTTTATTGCTTCAGATAATCCAGTGCGTAACATGTCAATAAGCGCATATGTAAAAACAACAATGCAAGCTTTTATTCTTGGGTTACTTTCAAATATCTTGTTTATAGTATGAACAAGTACAACTGTCTTCCCTGATCCTACTGGTCCTTGTATCCAATGATTATTCCTATCTCCATTAGTGGCATCAAACTCATTTTCAAAGAAATACCTTTGTTCAGGAATCAATTTGTTTATGTTTATCATCCACTCCATGAGGTTACTCCTTGCTTTTTAATTGTTGAAATTCTTTTTTGATAAGCAAATTATCATCTGAGTACCATTTTTCTGATTCTAATAATTTCTTGTGTTTAGTTGAAACTTCGTCTGCAAAATCGTTTTTACCCAAATGTTTTGCAGCTGTAATCAATCTATGAAAATCACTCACCTCCAGAGTCCCATCCCTGTAAAGTTTGGAGTATGCGTTAAAACCTTTTTTAACTAATTCTTCAGAACGATCTGGATCTTTATCGCTTAAATATGTGCCATACTGTATAGAGGCATAATTTGCATCCTTATCATTGGCTAAACATTCTTCCATCAGATCTTCATACTTCTGATAATTACCAGCTGCTTCAAATTTTAGTGCAAGGTTAAAGGAATTTGTAGCAGATCTAATTTGATCGTATGCCCGTTGAGCCCATTCTAAAGACTTCTTTTTATTACTAGCCATAGAATAATAATAGCAGATATTAGTAGGCATATTATTGTCAGGGCTTTTAGAATTTATTATTTCCAATATTTCCGCTGCTTTCTGATATTCTTTTGCTTGCTTATAAGCTTCAAACAATTCGTATAACGTGCCAATTTCTGGATTACCATTATTATAATAAGCACTTTCATTTACTTTCTTTTCAGCAGCTAATATAATTCTTTCAGCATTGCTTAAAGCAGAATTTGCAAATGGATTAACATATTCAGTTTTAAGTTCAGCACCATTAATACTAACACTAATCTTGAGCAATTTGTTTTCATCGATCCCATATCTCAATTTTATATATGAATCCTTTTTAATTGGGAAATGCTGAGACAAATCAACTCGGATGACAGAGAGCAATTTAGTTCGATCCGAAACACATATCGGAATCTCAAGCAGTTTTTGGTTTTCAATCTGTGTCAAGAGATTATCAACCTCAAACATTTCAGTCGGTATATTTTTGCCCGCTTTAAATAAAGTTATCGTTTCATCGTTCTTAGTTAGAATCATAATTGGCTCACTTGTAATCGGATTGATTAGATTAACAGATAAACCATGAACCAAAAATGAGTTTAGTGCTGCACCAACTGAAACATGGGATCGCAAATCTCTTGGAATTTCAATCTCAACATCTTCAAAATAGTTTCTTAATTTTTTTGTAAATATGGATTAGCAGAACTACCACCAATTAAAAGAACCATGTCAATATCTGAAGCAGGTAAGTTTGATTTTGACAATATATCATCCAATAAACTGTTTACGCACTTTCCTTCTTTTAAGCCTTCTGATAATTCTTCACTATAGCCATCAAATAATAAATCATTAATTTGATAAAAATCCTGATACATAATTGATGGCTTTGATAATATTAGAGTCTGTCTTGGCAAAGCAATTTCTACATCATATCCAAGCTTAACTTCAGTTTCACTCTTAGCTATTGGTGGTAATTCGTAACCAATGATTTGATTTGCGATAGTTTTACTGACTTTAATTTTTAGATCTTCAGCAGGTTTAAGAAGCTTAGGGATAATTCTTTTATTTAAATCAGCGGTGCTCAAATCATCTAACTGTAAATTGCTTTCCTCAAGTAACCGATTAAGTAAAAGATTTTTTGCAATAAGATAATCAATATCATCACCACCCATTTCTTCATAGCGTGAAATAGCTATGTTTTTTGAGTAGAAACTCTTATGCGTTCTGCCGATTTCAAGTAATGAAAGATCACAAGTACCTGCACCGAAATCAAAAACTAAAATATGGATAGGAGAGTTTTCAGCAATTTGAAAACTGCCAAGATTATTCTGATTTGATTCAGCAAGGTAGCTTAAAAAAGCAGCATTAGGCTCATCGATGAAACAATATGTTGATAATTCAATTCCAGCATCTTTCAATGCTTTTAGTAAGTCTGCGCGCTGATTGGATTCAAATGATGCAGGAATGCTAATAGAATACTCAATGTGCCCGGGTAGTTTTTTCTTCTTTACAAATTTTTCTACCCCCTGCTTAATAAACTTGAAAAAAACTGTTGCTGCCTGTGAAGGATTCTCAATTGTTGCAATTGGGTGATTGGAGGGTAAATCAGTGTTATAATACATCGGACCCAGGTTAATTCCAAGTTTCATCTTGAATGAAGACCAAACATTTTTATTGGGTGTCATTCCATATTTAACAAACCTAGCTCCTTCACCAATTAGTAATTTGTCTTTATACCAGGCAATAATTGATGGTACAAGATGAGATTCAAAATGTCTTCCATCGTGCATTATTTGTTCAATAGGAATTGTTTCAGTTCGAATGGGTGTTTTATTATCGCCAAGCACGGCGTAGCTGGCAACAGTTGTTGAGGTCCCAAAATCAATTCCAATAAAAGTTGTATTTTTTAATTTATCCCTGACCATTGATGTATTGGATAAGGCTGGGATAAAATTATTTAAAGTAGTTTCTGTAGCCATAGTTGAACCTTATGATTTAATTCTTAGGTTTCTGAATCCCTTTTACCATCAATCAGTACTTCCTCAATTGTATTATAGATTAAAACATAATACTTGTAAACTTTTTGAAGTTTTACTTTATAAATATGTTGTCGATGAATTTGTCTTTCTAATTCATTATCAGAGTATATTTTCATTGTCCTCCCAACAAACTCACCATCAAATATTTCGCAATTAATTTCCCATTGATAATTACCCACGTCGTCTTTCTTAAATATTCTAACTAAATATTCTTCATTCTCTTTTAATGAATTATAATTTATTTCAGGACCATCAAATATTCTCCATCCAATCTTCAAACCTTTTTTAGCAATACTATCATTAACTAACGATATATCTTTGGCACCCTTGGCAAGTTTATCAACTTTTTTGCGGAACTTACGTCTCTGATAATCTATATGCACTCTACAATAAGACCTATCTGAGAGTTTTTTCCTAGCTTTATCAATCTTTTCTAGCAAATCATAATTTTTAATCTTCTTACCATTATTATTACACCAATTATTACTTCTCCAGGATTTAATCGTATAAGGATTGGTTCTTTCCTGGTCACAAAGTTTATGCCTGTCTGTCGTAATTATTATTATTTTAATATTATTAAGTTCTTCTGGATAAGCTTCAAATAAATTCAGTGCCTCATTTAATCCTTTAATTATCGCTTCCAACTCAAGACGTTCAATATTGGCGCCTACATATTTCCCAAATTGCTTTTCAATAGGTTCAAGATTGACAAAATCAGGAAATTCGATTCTAATACCTATTCCGCCCGAGTTTTTGGAATCATAATCCATTGCGGCATCACAATGAATATAGAGAGCATATGGATTTATTTTATTATGATAATCCATTTTGCGAGCTACTTTAGCCTTGACTAATTATTACCTAAAAACCTTTGTGATCTTACTTCTTTCACCCTGAAGAATAATCTTAACTTTCTCTATAATTGCATCGTGGGCAGTTCTTAATTTATTTAGACTTGCCTCATCAAATAATTTTTCGTTGATAATGTCTTTTATTAAAACTGCGTTATTCAATATTTCTTTTTGGATCGACTTTTTTTCATCGAGTTGCAATTGTAGTTTGATAAATGCGGAGTTTATCGCATCGAACATTCGATTTATTTCTTTGGTAGCATCTTCTTTTTGATAAAATTTTGAATCTGTTACTCCACGATATTTTTCGATCCACTCCAGAGAGGCGAATAAATAGGAATGAGCTGCTTCTTCAAGTTTTTCCAGCCATTTAATCGGGACCGTTAATCTGAATTGTGATTCTAAATTCTTTTTGGTTACTATATAGGTAATTATTGGGCCAGCAATAACTGCTAAGAGTGCGATAATTAAAGAAATAATCTGGACTGCCATTTTAAGAAATCCCCTCAATAATTTTTATTTCTTCGATCTCTTTCATTTTACCAAGATTTACTCTTACAGGGTGGACATTAGCATTTAGGCTGTTAAAAACTTTTTTTATAATATCTAATTTCTTTTCATCACTCAGTTCATTATTAATTTCAGGTAGCTCGCCGAGATGTTTTATGATTTCTCGATTGTGTTTCTGTAGCAGTTGTGGCAAATATAATTCATAGACTATCCCGTCAATTATTTGTTCAAAGAACGCAGGGAGAATTTGGTCAATCAGTAAGTGGTTGTCCTGTTTTCTAAGAAATAAAATGTAATCAACTAAGCAAATAATATATTTTTCAAATATAGTGTTTGATGTCTTTAAAGGAATTTCTGAAAGTGGAGTTAAGTATAATTCAAGCATTTCACCTTTTCTTTTCCCACGATTATATAACCAAAAATAAATTAACTTTGAATTAAGTATACCAAGCACATAATATAAATGGACGGAATCAATTTTACTTGTGATAAAATAAACATCAGCTGAAGCATACCAAGGTGTAGCCGTAAATGCGAATTCATTTTGATAAGAACGTTGCGGTGAAACTAATTTAGGCTTCTCAAAATCAAAATCCCATCTTGAGGAGGAAAGAGCCCACCATTTTTTTAATCTTTTGGCCTTACTAAGTTCGCCGCTTTCATAATTACAAGACAATATCAATTTATTATACTTTTTTAAATGGTTAAAAATATTCGGGTATTTAGGTAAATCAACCTCAACACTTGTATGTATCAACCATTTATCGTTTTTCTCTTTTACTAAATATCGCTCAATATTGGAGTTTTTAAACCAAGGTTTTAGAAGAGGACTTCCGCCTATTATTTTTTTTTCTGAACTAGATATTACAAATACACCATCCCCCTCATTTTTGGCATATTCAGGAAATTTCCTTATGTGTTTTTTCGAAACTTTATCAATGCCAGTTACTATACCTTGAGATATATCGCAGTATTTATCTAAAGTTTGATTTTCATCTTTAATCATATCTAAAAGCCTAGATACACCTGTTTTGCCTGTTGTGTTAGTGTAACGTAACCTTATATAATTATTTCTACCATCAAATATTTCGGAATTTAATTGTGAATAATAAATTGATTTTTGATCAACCCCAGTCAAAATATTTCTTAGTAATGCTGGATTAGCAATTCCTGTTTGGTTAGTATTAATTATGTTACAAGATAGATCTTGCCATTTTTTAACTAGAAAGGCTATGATATTATGCTGGCCAAGCGCTGATTCAAAAATTTTTAATTCATTAAAATTTATCAGCTTATATAATTTTACACGCTCCTTAAAATCTTTACGGAGTTTTATTGCGCTATCAGCTGTTAAATAATAGTTTGTAGTGATAAATGAAATAATCCCATCAGATTTCAAAAAATCAATTGAAATATGGAAGAAATAATAAAATATATCCATCCTTTCATTGTTAAATCTCTTACCTAATGATGTACTTTTAATTAAACGGAATAACTTTTTTTGACCACCTTTATGACCGATATATGGCGGATTAGCAATAACAATATCAAAACCACCATTATCATTAACTAAATAAGGATTTAAAACTTCCGGAAAATCTAATTTCCAATCGAAATGATTGAAACTTAATGTAGTATTTTTCTTTAATGCTGTTAACTTTTTTATTAGATGGTCATAACCAGCAAGAGTAAGTTGAATCTCTGCATTCTTTACTTTTTCTTTAGCAGATAATTCAAGTCCTAAACCACTTACTTCACTGTTATAATAGTTATAAATTAATTTGTTAAGCGAAACCTGATTAATTAATAGATCGATTTTGATTCTTCTTATTTCAGCAGATAATTTCTTTTTGTCTTTATTGGAAGGATCAAAATATTCTCTTTGTTTCTCAGTGACTTCTTTTAATAAACTTTTAATATTGTTAACATATTTTTCACCACTTGGACCAACTTTGGTGCGGTTCCATTCTATCTCAACAATTTCTCCATCAAATTTGCCAATGAGACTATCACCAACAACAATTTTATAATCAAGATTTGGCAATGGCTTTGGCTTATCTTCATCTACAACAAGGCTTAACCAAAAACGAAGCCGGGCTATGTCAACAGCACCTTTTTCAATATCAACACCATAAATAGATTTTTGGATAATGTTTTCTTTAACTTCAACTGGCTTCCATTCTTTACCTAACTTATAAGCAATCAGTTCTTTAAGTGAATGGATTTCCAAAAGCAACCCCATCGGGAAGGCACCAGAACCAATTGCAGGGTCACAAATTTTTACATTATCGAGAAGTTTATCAATAAGCTTTATCTGTTCAAGAGTTAAATTTTCAATATCCTTACTCTTAACCATATTACTAACATCATTACGGTTTAGAGCTTTGTCACCAATCTCCTCAACAATTTTTAACTGCCCTGTACGGGTTTCATTCCCAAAAATCTCAACTTGATAGCTATCGATAGGACGGTAAACTGTATATTCTTTACTGAGGTGAGTACTCAGATATTCAATCAGGCTTTCCTGGCACATATAGTGAACAATTTCCTTAGGAGTGTAGAATGCACCCTTGTCTTTATTGTCCTCAAGAAGATTTTCAAAAATATGTCCGAGCATTTCAGGGTCAACGGCAACGGTCTTTTCATCAGGACTGTCTTCATAAATTGTAAAGTTAAATGCGTTAAGAAAATCCAGGAAACCCCTTTCATTAGGATCTTCATCATTATTGTGGTTGTGGAATAGCTTTGACTTGAAGGTTAACAGTTTCTCATCGTATTCTTCCTTATCAAACAGACCGCCATTCAGGAAAGGTATTTTTACTTTAGAACCATCAGGCATTTCAAAAACATCGTCTTTTCTATTGCTATTATTGAGAGTATCAAAGAATAATTTCGTAAGCCATTGAGGATAAAAATTATCACCTGCTCCAGACTGAGTAAACAAATCCATTATAAAATTTTTATTGCCATCTTTATAATCCGTATCCGAAGCACCAAGCCATCCTTTTTTCTGAACGAAGTAAAGAAATACAATTCTACCCAATAATTTTTTAGTAAAATCGCGAATCGCTTTTTCGTCACCCTTAAATACAACTTTTTTGTAATTCGATTTAGTAAGATATTCTATAAAGTTTTCGTAATGACGTGTATACTCATCAAAAAATGCTTTACTAAGTTTCTCTACTGAGAAAGCATTGACAAGAGATTCAAAATTTATTCTGGTTTGAGTACTTAAATATTCAAATCTTTCTGCGGCCGTTTTACAGCTTTCATACTTGCCAAGTAAATATGTGTAACGTTTGGAATGTGTAGTTCTTTCTTTAATTCCTTCATCTGTGAGTATACTGTCTTTTGCAACTAAAGTTAAACGCCAAAGATTTTTATTTGAGGGAGAAACAAAATTTATAAGTGCTGCCTGTCCTGCTGTGAGAAGTTTTCTAACATAATGCTGAATTGCTACTTTACTGTATTCAATCCTAACATTTGGTTGTAGATTTACTTCATAGCAAGTTATTTCTGTGCCATCTTCTAAATCGATTTGTCCATAGATATAAACATCGCTGATAACGTGAGCCTCAGATTGAGTGGGTATAATGTTAGCTTTTATCAAAGATGAGCTAAGTGAAAACCCATTATTAAAGACAGGACTTAAAACCTCTTTGGAAAATAATATGCGGTCATAAGGTTTTTGTAGCGTGTTTCTTAATTGTAAACTACTTATCGGCATATTTAAATAAAACTTTCTGAAATAATTATTTTAGGATTAACGATACCACGATTCATTTTGTCATCGGCTCGTTCATCAATATTGGCAGATAAGTCATACTTATCTAATATTTCAAAAAAGAGTTGATCAATAAATTTATTATGATTTTTCTTCATCAAGTTTTCATTTTCTTTATAAAACTCATTAATTAATTTTGGAAGACCTTTAGATGCATATGTCCCTTTCTTTAAAATATCCATTGCTCTAATTAATGCTTTACTCTTTTGTTCAGTAGGAGCAATTTTTACAAATGCTTTAATATTTTTGATAGCTTTATTTTCTACGGGGCTAAGATTACGTTTTGATATTTGCTGAAGATTTACCTGATTCTTTTCTGAAATAAAATAATCCAGACCAGCTAGTGCCTGTTTATGATGTTGATTATGAAGTGCAATAACTTTTTCAGTTTCATCAGTCTTAAAAATCTTTACTGCCTGTAGAAAATTAAGTTCTATAGAATTAAACTCAGGTGTGATTAAACAAAATATTCCAGGATGATTTTCACTTTTCAGATAAGTTAAGGTAGTGTTAACCAGTGGATATGTTATTTCGCCGGAGTCTGCATCTATTAATGTCAACTGTTGCTCTGATTCAACTTTTCTACCACATCTTGCTTTATTTGGGATTCTGGCAATCTCAACAAATCTTTTTGGTTGTTTCTTCTTAAAGTCTCTAAGCTCATTAAGATATTTAAGTATTTCACTTTCCTCTTTTTGAATCTTATTGCCAAATAATGCACCCTCTCCTTTTTCCTCAAGAAGTGAGAATATTTTATTATCCTCACCGAAAGCAGTATGGAAAGCCTGCAACTTTCTTAGAGCATTATTTACAAGATGTATCTGTTCATCGCCGTGAGCAGATGGATAGTAGTTATATACATAAATATTTTCTGCTCTTGTACCAATACGATTTACTCTTCCAATGCGCTGCATCAAACGCGTAGAATTCCAGGGGACGTCATAATTAACAACGACATTACTTCTGTGAAGATTGATTCCTTCTGCTAAAACTTCTGTTGTAATTAGTATTTCAAAATCATTCTTCCACTTATCTTCCTCAAGGTTAGCATCGAAGTTCTCTCTTATAATTGGCTCAAGGGTTTTCCTATTTTCGGAGCTGACAGTAAGAATATTTTTCTTGACAATTCCTGTAATCTGCTCAGTCAGTTTCTCTGCAGTTTCCTTTGACTCAGTAAAGATCACTAATTGACCACTAATATTTCTATGAGGTAAGAAAAATTCTGTTCTTAACTGTTCTTTGAACTCATTAAGCTTTGGGTCTTCATTAACTTTATTCCATTTTTTAACTAACTCATCGACTTTTTCTTTATCCTCTTTTAGATAGTCAATAAAATTTTTATCAAATGCAGTTTTATTGTACTCACGGTTGTTACCACCTTTATCGTTTATTTTAGCTTCAATCTCATCATAACTCAAACCTTCTTCCAGCAGTTTATTTATATCCAGATCAGGAGCTATGAAAATGCGATTGTCTTCGAACATCTGAATCATATTTTCAATAGCTTTTTGGAAACGTTTTAATGACTGAGTGAATGCAAAGAAACTACTCTCAAGCCTCTTAACCAGCAGCGTTCTCATAATTGCTGATAAACGACCCGAAATTGATCTTACATCACCATAAATATTACGGTCCTCTTGTTTTAATAAATGTTCGATTGCTCTATAACGATAATAACCAAAGCCATCAGTTTCATTTCCGTTTTCATCAAGTTTGGTAATTACTGAAACTGTATCATAGAATAGTTTGCTGAGATTTTTATCCAGGTTGTAATATAGAGCAATTGGATCACCGACTTTGGGAAATATTATACCCTGTGTATCAAGATCTTCTAAATACTCTTGATTGTTTTCAATATCCGCTCTGGTTCTTCTTATTACCAAAGGTTCAACCACATCGTCACGAAGCTTTTGAAACAGAGATTTAAGTTTTTTAATATCCAACCATTTTTCAGCAGCGAGCCTTTTATATTTTTCATTGATTGGTTTAAAATATTCTTGCAGGTTCCTAATATTTTCTAAAGTGCTATTTCTTCTATCCTGAAATAAGTAAAGTTGATTCTCAATATCCTGAGGTCTGTTGTTAAGAGGTGTGGCAGATATTAAAATAACTTTTTTCCTGGTATCACCGTTTTCAGCAGGTCTTATTCGCGGGCGCTTACAAATTTCCTGTAACTGGATGTACATTTCGGTATAATCATTTCTAAACTTATGTGATTCATCAACAACTATTAGATCGAATTCTTCAGGATTTGGATAGTGATAATTTTCAGCATCTAGTATTTTGTGCAAGCTGCCTATAGTGATAAATCTAAAATGGTTATCAAGTTCAAAGTCTTTAACTGTTCTACGCCAGTTATCTTCAATTGCTGGAGGAACAACAACTAATATTTTTGTATGTGTTCCATTTTCATAAATAAACTTCTTTATAATCATACAGGCTATGATAGTTTTACCAAGACCCACTACGTCTGCAAGGATAAAGCCGTTATGTTTCATCATAATTGCATAACCCTGATTTGCGGCATCAGATTGATACTTTAAGCGAATATATTTTGGTGGTAAGAGAAGGTCAATATTATAAGGGTCATAATCAACACGCTTACCAAAATACTCAATCATCATTTTCATATAAAGTTCAAATGGTGTGAAATCATCCTTGATATATGTGCGTTTTCTAATCCGTTCGGCTTCAGCTTTCAAAATAGGTACAGCTTGTTCCCATAGACGTTCAAATTCATCTGTAGCAAATTTAACATCCTCATAATCACGTAAACTTACATTGAATTCATAGTTGGATTCAGGATTTGCTCCAAGACCTGCATCGGTGAGATTTGATGAACCAGTTATTACTTCACACGGGGCATATTCATTGAATACGGTGGGCCGGAAAATGTAAACTTTGGCGTGAATTGTTTTTTTAGGATGAGCTCTGAGTTCAATTTTATCAGCTATTAAATCTTTAATAAACTGAATGATTCCGTTCTCTGTAATTTCATCATAATCCGCATCCTGAATATTCTTTATCATATCATCAAGCAATGAATCTTTTGTTTCTTCAGGACTTTCAAGATAGAGTTGTCCTTTATCGTGATATTTCTTGATGAGTTGATCTACATTTATTCCGACAAGGATTCTTACTTTAGGTATATTGTCAAGAAATGGACGAATCTTAAAATAACCTGATGCACGGAAATAGCCGACTAAAGCATCAAAGCATTTGATTGACTGAACGTGAGTAAAAACACCTTCAAATTTTTTAAGAAGGCTGTTGTCATCCTGGTTTGTAAAAAATTTTGTTGGCATAATTAAAAATAGCTCTATTCCTCGCTAATTGACAATATCAGCGATGCATTTTGAACCTCTTTTTACTTCTCTGAAAATTGTTATAGTTAATATTCTTTGTATAAGTACAAAGTGGGAAATTCTCACATCCCCAGAATTCACTTTTGTCTTTTGGATTATTTCTTTTTACTAACAAACCAGATTTGCATTGAGGACATCTGTCTACAGTACCATACTCAGAAAGTAATTCGTTAACAAATTTAGATGGAATATTCTGATTACAAATAATATAAATATTATTTCTGGTTCTAGTTAGTGCGACATAAAACAATCTTCTCTCTTCAGCATTTTCAATTTCATCCTGAATTTTTAATACAAGAGTGAGAATTGGATCATCTACAATTTCAGATGGGAAACCATATTTACCAGAATTTGCATTAATTATTATAACATAATCAGCTTCCAGACCTTTCGAACTATGAGCCGTCATAAAGTTTATATCCAAAGATTTATATTTTCTTTTTATAAACTGTAAAGTTTTGGGCTCATCAAAATTATAACGACCAAGAATAAAGACCTTTTCCTTTCCTGCATTTGCTTTTACTTTTATTAGATTTAGACAGCTTTCCAAAGTATCTTGATTATTATCAGAATCAATATTCTTTGTTTCATAAACAATTTTAAATGGCTCTAGTGTGGAAATATTATTTGATGTAAGATTTTTCTTTAATTGCTTCGGATTTTTAAGAATAAAATTCTGAGTAAATTCAGTTACCTTGTCATTTAAACGAAAGGTTAAATCAAGATCGACTCTTTTTGTAAATCCAAAATATTTCTCGAACTCGGTCATAATTGAAATATCACTGCCGGTGAATCGGTAAATGGATTGCCAATCATCACCCACACAGAATAAACTCTGTTCAGGATTTTGACTAATCAGATTAGAGATAAGCTTATAACGACCAACCGACATATCCTGAAATTCATCTACAAGAATGTATTCATATTGTGACCTGTATTTTGAAGTCTTGATGTATTCTGTTGCTTTTATTAACATATCACTAAAATCAATTTTATTTTTATCTCGAAGGTGCATTTGGTATTTTTTGAAAATCGGCTCAAATACTTCAAGGAATTTTTCTTCTCTAATTAATTTTCTCTCTTTTGCTATTGCATATAATTCCTTTATACCAAAACCATTCGATTTCATCAGATTTAGGAATGTAATAATAAGATTAATAAATGGCGGAAATTCATTTTTATCTTCGAAATGTTTTACAATTTGTATAGGGGTTGCATCAAACTTTACATCATGCTTTTGAAGTCTTGATTTTAAGAGATCGAGAAGATTGCCCTCCTTCTTTTCATAGGAAAATGTTTCAACTAAAATTGTTCTGTTTTTTCTATGGATTTCTCTCTTCCATTTTATTGATTCGTTGTACTCAGTCTTTGCGGAAAAACCTCTTTTCGATGAGAACCAGTGTGGGACATTACCTGCCCGATCAATCAATCCAAAGTGCTCAATATATATTTTATATTTTGGAAGGTAGAAATCAGGCTTATACTGTGCATAGTTTCTATTCGCCGTGTTAACTTCGTACTCCTTCTCATATATATAATCTATATTATTTACGAAAAGAAAATTTGCTATTTCAATTTCTTCAAAACTTCTGAGTGTTTCCCCTTTCAAAGTGCGGTGAGACTTTAGTTCCTTAAAATAATCGCCCTCATTTTTATATTTTTCTGGTGGTTTATAGGGTTTTAAATAGCTAAGGAAATATGTACTTATTAGAACTTGATACTTAGTTTGATGGAGTAGTTCTTGGTGAACAGTTTCAATAAATCGCCTCAACTCATCACCAGATTCATCAGCAAAGGCCAATGAAGGTTTTTTATCTTCCACAGAAGAAATAATGTCCAAACCAAATTTGTGAAAGGTCTTGATATCCATCTCAACATTGGTCTTGGATCTAACTCTTTCTTTAATTTCATCGGAAGCTTTACGTGTAAAGGCTAAAACAAGAATCTTGGAGGGATCAATCCTTTTTCTTTTTAGAAGGTAGATTATCTTTCCAATTAAAGTAGATGTCTTACCCGTTCCTGCACCAGCGATGATTAGATTGTTATCCTCATCTGTAACTATAGCTTCCCGTTGCTTTAGAGTTAAAGGATAATTTTCGATATTACCAAAGAGTATTTTGCAAGCATTTATTTCATCGGTGATATATTTTGCATTATGCTGATTTCTTAAATTGTCTGCATTATAATAAAATCTCTGAAATAGTTTTGAATTATTTTTTATTTCAGCTGACAGTGGGAGCCTTGAAACTTTCGATGGGACAATTTTAGCGAGTAATTGAAATTTGTCTTTCCAACTAGTGCATTTTCTATAACGAAAATATGATTTTGAATTTAACCAGCCATCAAATAAATGAACTGCTTGTTCGATCTCATCTTTTTGTTTCTCTAATTTTTGAGCAAGTTTCTTTTGATTAGTATAATAAAAAAAGTAGTAGGCGAGCAGAACTATGAATAATATAATGAATAAGTATTCCACTTAATGAAAATAGTTTTGATATAATTTTTATTGATTCATTTTCGCCTTACCCACCAACTCGGCTCTTAGGAAGGATTCTTCGCAGGACTTGCTCATAGTGTCAGCAACTTTCCAATCATTACTGTTAAAATAATAATTAGCAGTACCCAATCGCAAAGATTTTTTGATAGTTAATTCGCAATTAATATTTTCCAATTCAATCACTCTTTGACTAATTTTGAATAATATTTTATCTTCTACAAGGGAGTTCAAATGAATCCAAAACAAAAACCAGATTATCATAATATTAAAGAAATTGAGTTTGAAACAGAGTTGAAGCATAAAAAGGGGATGCTCACTGAGGACTCAGTAATTAATCGACTTACAACTATTGCAAGAAGCCTAAAGAGTGAAATACTTAGAAGAGTAGAACCACCATCCGACTCAAATGTTGGAGAGTGCGATTCAATTATTTTTGATGATAGCGGAATTTATATTGTTGAAATAAAACGATACGGAGGAAAGATCAAAATTCTTGATGAGAAGAGAGATCAAATAATAATCGAACAAAGTGATAAGGAAATTAAAATACTCAACCCAATTCCAAAATTATATACCAAGTGTTCAAAACTTCACTCCTACTTAAAGCAAGATTATGAATGGAAAGAAGTAAATAATTATTCCAGATTTGGAAATCTTGGTGCTTCAATCCCTGTTTATTCAATCCTTTGTTTTGGACCAAGTACAACTATCAATAAGTCAAACTATGATAACGACAGATTACTGGTTTGCAATACAAGAAACATTTCCAAACTTCTTCCCGAATTTGTGAAATCAAAATCATCAGTAATTGGTTTATCAATGTTAGCCAAGAAAGCAGCTTACAAATGGACAATACAAGGAAAATTAACCCTCAAAGGTAAGAAAGGTTTTTTGAGATGTTATCCTAAAAGAGCTTTTGATAAAACAGTAGTTCTCTATGGTTTAACTAAAATTGTTGGTAAAAAAGGAAGAAGACTTGAATTAACTTATGGTGATAAAGTTAAAATATTTACAAAGGAGATAACTAAAATTTATTTTAAATATAATTTCAATCACAATTGGCAAGAATCATATTTAGAAGCTGATACAAATTTTACCTGGACTTCTGGAAACAAATAAAAGTAATTAATATTTTACAAAGTACTTGATATAAATATTGTGGTATAAGAATAATAATACTAACTAATTAGGAGTGTTACTATGTCTTTTACACTTGGTGCAGACCCTGAGTTGATCTGCCAAAGAAACGGTCAGTTCGTTCCTGCTCATAATTTTTTCAAATCTAATTCAAGTTTTGGTCTAGATGGTTGCGAAAGTACAGCTGAGATCCGTCCAGGCTTTTCAGAATCTCCTGTTGATCTAACTTCAAAGATATATCAAATCTTAGATTACGGTCACGATAAAGCACCTGATCTTGAGTTCATCTCTGGTCATTACGTTAATGATTATTCAATTGGAGGTCATACACATTTTTCTATCGATCCATTGCCAGAGATTATTGATGGATTGGATATTGTACTTGGTTCACTTAGTAACTGCATTGATGATAAAGTGCAGAGACAAAAAAGAGAACGTAGTGGTTATGGTAAGAAAGGTGCTTACAGAAGAAAGTCATATGGTTTTGAATATCGTACGCCTGGATCTTTTCTTCTTTCACCTTCGGTTACTCTTGTTCATCTCACACTTGCAAAGCTTGCTGTTGTAGGGGTTCTTGAAGATAAAATGGATTTCAATGAACTTAAGAACAGACAACATTCTTGCACATTTCTCAAATCACTTAAACATTCACTGCATACAATTCCCGATGATTGCAGAGAAGGATTGAAAGAAATTGACACTCTTCTTGGTAAGCGATTAAACTGGAGTGTAGATATTCTACCAAACTGGGGATTAAGGAGGGCTGCCTGATATGCATTGTCATAATTGTGAAGATGAGCTTCACGACGATGAAGTAAGATGGGCGTTCGAGGAGCCCTATTGTGAAGATTGTTTTGATAATATGTTCAACTACTGCTGCAGGTGTGATTCTGTTATTTACAGAGAGAATGCTCATTACAACGATGAGGGTGATCCTTATTGTTCGGATTGCTACGAAAGTGATTTTGATGATGATGCTCCTGATAATCCCGACGTTACTGATTCTGACAGAGAACACGTAATAAAACTATCAAGAAGTTGGCTGCAAGGTAAAGTTGAAACAAGAAGACCGATATTCATAAATGATAAGGATATTCTTCTTAAAACAATTAAGGACAAAGTCGGATTGGTGGATAATCCAATATATATATTTGGACTTGTTGATCGGGATGAATATCAACTCTCAGCAAGCAGTGATCTATTTGATAGAGTACAGAGTTATGTCCTCTTAAATGATCTCAAAGTAATTGTTGTATCCAGTCCAGGATGTAACAGACTTGGAATATCATTATCACTTCGTAAGAACAACCAGCAACAAATCATTGAAATGATAAAGCAGATCACTACAGTTCAGGAATTGGTTACTGTTTAGCCCACCAACTACTTACTACCAACTAATAACTAAATGGAGTTTAATATGTGCGGAATAATGGGTTATTATTCCTTTGGGAATACTCTGCCCGAAAAAGAAAAAATAACAACAATGTTTTCATTACTTGAATCCCGTGGCAGAGATGCTTGCGGGTTTGCTTTTATTGAGGAAAATAATCTCATCGTTCACAAGAAGCCAATCAAATCATCTGAACTTATTAAAGAAGTGGATTGGGCAAGCCTCACTCTTCCAAAAGTTATGATACTTCATACAAGAATGAAAACACAGGGAAGTGAGAAGAATAATGCAAACAATCACCCGCTCTTCTCAAAGAATGGTATTGCAATCGTTCATAACGGAATCATTTATAATGATAAAGAGATAATCGGCAAAAAACAGAGAGACGGTGAGGTCGATAGTGAATCTATTATCCATTTGCTTTCAGCAAGAACTAAAGGTGACAGGTTAAAAAGATTATTTGATCGAATCGAAGGTTCATTTGCAGTTGCTGTTATTGACAGGAATGATCCAGAGAAACTAATTCTGATTAAGAAAGATAATCCTATCGATCTGTATTACGATTCCAGAAGTGATATTCTCTACTTCTGTAGTGAAAGAGAGATAATGCAGCAATCGCTGAACATCGAATCAGTCACTCAAAGAGGATTTAACCTGGGAGAGAAAGACTTTCATTTCTATGAGATGCAGAACAATTATGCCCTGATCATAAACAAAGATGGTGTTGAATCCTACCAGAAATACTACCCAGCGAAGAGCAGATGGTTTGACAGACAGTTTCATTACCCTGCTGCATCTGATTTCGATGAGATTATGATTGAATGTCCCTGGTGTTTCTGTCAGACAACATACTACGACGGAAAGCTGTTCAATAAATGTGAAGTCTGTGGTATGGGAATAAATGAGGAGGATCTTTATGCCATATAGTCCGAAGATAAAACCAGAACTTGTAAGAGAACTTTACCTGCTCAAGCACTCAAATGAAAGAAAGGCACCAATGACAAAATTAGTTAACGAAGCTGTTGAACAATACTTAGAAAGGATAAAAACAAAAGATGGAAAGCAAGAGAATGATACGCATAGCAATGCGCCTTACGGAAGCGATAATTGAAATATTAAAAGAAGAATTAAACGGAAAGGAATTGAAACGCAATGAGAATCAACAGAAAAAAGGTAACAGAAATCGCAAAGCTGGCAGGTAGAATAGCCCTGGAACTTATAACAGTTGTAATCTTTCGAAGACTCAGAGGTAAATAAATATGGAAATGAATTTTCTAGAAGAGCTTTTGCAGGAAGTTGAGCAAAAGGAATTTGAAAGAGATGAAGCTTATTTTGATTTACTGCTTCTGCAGATAAAACAGATCAATAATCAAATCTCTTACAACTTCTCTCAGGCAGAGAAAGAATGTTCTATGATCAACAAGTTTGTACTACAGAAAAATGCTCAACTTCAGGAAAAAGTTAAATGGCTTGAATTAAAACTGGAGGGCTTTATCAGGGAGCGAGGAGTAAAAAGCATTCCGCTTACTAACGGTACTTTGAAAATGCACAAAAAACCCGATCGTGTTGAAGTGGAAGATCTTGAACTATTTCTAAAGAATAGCCGAAAGGAATTAGTGACTGTAATACCTGAACAGCTTAAGCCAAACTTAACTGCTGTGAAAAATTTCATAAAGACCCGACCTACTCCTCCAGGAATTAAGGTTATTGAAGGCCAGGTTGAATTCAGTTATTCATTAAATAAAGAGGAAGAAAATGCCAGAGAAGAAACCCAAGCTGGAACTGGAATTAAACAAGCCAGTTAAAATCGAGATTCTTCAGGACCAGCCACTTATAGGAACTTCAAGATTCGGAGAGTACTATCTTTACAACGTACGAAATGGAAACGGAGAAGAGTACAGTTACTTTCCAGATAAGGAAGTTCACGAGAAGCTGAAAGATCTTCGAAAAGGTGATAAAGTTGAAATTTGCAAACGAGCGGAACAGAAAGGAACAAAAATTCTCACCACGTTTGATGTTAAGGTTCTGCAGAATACTGTTGAAAGTTCAGAGAAACCCAACAACAAAACTCTTGATGATAATTATTATGATCTGATGTTAACCTCTTGCAGAGATGCAGTTCGTATACAAAATGAACTTGGTGGACTAATGGATGCCAAATCATTGGCTGTAACTTTGTTCATTGCCAGGAGCAAGATCACTCCGAACGGATACAATTAAAAGGTTGAAATATGCCAGAAGAAATATATGTGTTCATTGAAGATGGCAGGATTACAGAAATCAAAACTGAAGCTAAGAATGTCAAAGTGATCATCATCAACCTGGATAAACGAAAGAAAGGTGAAGAACCTATCATCGAGTTCTATGAAACAGAGCTAAAAAAAAGAGAGTTCTCGCTAAACTGAAAAACATATTCAGCAAATAAAAAAACAGAATGCCAGTCGGGTAGTCTGGCATTTTTTTATCGAATTAGATTAAATCAACTGAAAATCTCAGCTATTTTCTTATCTGTACTTCCTCATAGAAACGTATTAACAAAAAAATGAGGATGTAAATGATTTTTCTGATATTTATATCGTTTACACCCTATTTTTGTTTTATTTTACTTCAAATCTCAAGCAATCAAAAATTTATGCTTGACAACTGTAGCATATTTAATTATTTTGCTTGCAATATTTAGCAACCTTAGGAGTTATAAAACATGTCTTTCGGAACAGATATTAAAAATATGAGAGAATCTAAAAGACTTACACTTAGAGATGTTGAAAGGGAAACCGAAATTTCAAATGCCTATCTAAGTCAACTTGAATCAGATAAGGTCAAACAACCATCACCATTAATGTTATATAAGTTAGCTCAATTATATGAGGTGCCTTATGAAACATTAATGGAGAAAGTAGGCTATCCGATACCAAAGGGAAATATTACGATAGATAAACGTAGTATGTCTACACAATCCAGATTTGGAAATCTTACTAAGAAAGAAGAACAAGAGTTATTGGAATACCTAGACTTTTTAAGGAGCAAGAAAAAATGATTTGGTCCTTCTCTGCTCATAATCAATTTAGGAGGTGTCAACGTGCTTGGTTTTATAAGAACATAGTTGCCAATGCATTATCAAAAAAAGATCCATTAAGAAGAGAGGCTTATATTTTGTCAAATTTAAAAAGCATAAGTGCTTGGAGAGGTGATATTGTAGATAAGACTATTTCAAATTTGGTAATTCCTAGTATCAGACGTAATCATTTGGTTGAGACTACTGAAGCAATAAATTATGCAAAAGATCTTGCAAGAAAACAATACAATTATGCCAAGAAAAAAAAATACAGAGAACCCGGATTCACCAAGTCAAAAACACAAGATGAATTTGCTGCTTTTTTCAATATTGAATATGGTATACAAATTTCAACTCAAGAAACAAAAATCGCCTGGGAAGAGGTAATCCAAGCCCTGAATAATTTTCTTTCCAACAAAGAGTTGATTAAATATTTACAATCAGCAGATAAACTGATAACACAACGAGCTTTGTTATTTGATTTCTATGACTTCAAAGTTCGTGGTGTTCCTGATTTGATTATTTTTTTCGATAATAAACCCCCTCATATATTTGATTGGAAAGTACATCATTTCGGTATAAAATCTTATGGAGAGCAACTATTGATTTATTGTATGGCACTAATGAAGTGTAAACCTCATATAGATTTTCCTGACCTTTCTGGAATAGAAATGGATCAAATAAATTTATCAGAATACCAATTGTTGAGCAATCAAATTAGAAACTATACTGCTTCTAATGAGTCCATATTAAATATTGAAGAATTAATAGCTGAAAGTACACAAAGAATGTCATTAGCGGGTGCTCAATTAAAATACGATCAACTTGAAGTTGATGAATTTGAAGTAACAAGCTATGCAGATAATTGTAAAACATGTTCATTTAAAAAATTATGTTGGGAGATTAATAATGAATAGCAATTATGAAACCAATATTTTTCCAATTCTTAATTTATCAGAACTTCATACTGAGTATAGTCTTTTTGAGATAATTGGTATAAATAAAGAACTCGAAGAATATGATAGTAATATTCAACACATAATAAAAAAGTTGAGTTATACATTAAGACATCCGGTAACTGTTATAAAAGTTGATGAACAGCCGCACCTCGTTATAAAAAGTGATGAAGAAGTTGCAAAGAAAGTACCAACAGAATTCGGATTAATAAGAAATCAGGTTTATTTCAAACCTATTGGTGTACCAATAAAATTAAATTATCTTGATCATAGTTCAGAGAATAAAGAAATATGTAAGCGATTTCTAGGATTTGAAATCCAATCTGCATTATATAGAGATAAAAGAATCTGGCAACCAGGAAGTGGTAAGCCATATTTTCAATATAAAAGTAAAATAGAAGACAGAACAGCGCTATTTAATGGATTTATAGTTAGAGTAGTAGAACTTCAGGATTTAGGATATGGAGTTACTATTGATACAACAAAAAAATATACTTCCTCAGTACCATTTAATCCTACTCTATCAAGAGATGATTTTAAACGTCAACAAATTAAAGGGAAACATGTCATTTATCATCATCCAAATGGTTGGTATGAAATTAAAATAGAAGAGATTAGTGATCTGAATGTTGGGAACTATAAATATCAAAGAAATTCTAAATTAGTCACTTTAATTGATGATTTAAGGTCATCCTCATTTTTACCCCACAGTCCAGAGCTAGCAAATTTACCACCAGATGCTTCGATATTCTTTTATAAGGATAATCAAGGTAATCATAAAGCTGCTCCTGCAGGTCTATGTTATGTTATTTTTGATACTCAAAATCAGAATGTGGGAAAGCTACATAGGAAATCCATTATGGAACCGTATGATCGTCGGGATGCTATTCTGGCTTGTAGAAACTATTTACAAAATATAAAGTTTGGTGACGATACTCTGATAATTGGGACAGAACCAGTTAAATGCAAAAAGACTATTTTTCTAGCTCCAGATATAAAATTTGGTAAGGATCAAATAGTTTCTGTTAGAAATTCTGAAAATGCTATATCAATCCCATTAGAAAAACTTGGAAAAACCAGAAAATTATGTTTAGAGAATAGGGAAGTAGGATTTTATAATCAAAGACTTTTCGATAGACAATTTTTTATTCTTCCCAAATCCATTCATGAAAGTATGGGTTTAAAATTTTTATCGGATTTAAAAAGAACTACAGATACTCTTTATCCATGCGGTGGTGGTTACGATCCAATAATTATTTCATATGAGGATAGAGAAAGACGAAATTATGTTGATGTTGGTTTTGAAATTATAAAAGCAGTTACTGAACAGAAAGTAAAAGCATCTACAAGTTATGGAGTTGTAATGATACCTGACTATCATAAAACAATAAGAAAGCACGATGAATTATCTGCATTGGTTGTAAGAGAATTATTAAGTCAGGATATACATGTTGGAATAATACATACATCAACTATAGAAAAATCTTATGAACATTTTAGAATAAATGGCGAAAATATTTATAAAGTTAAACCAGTAATGAAGGGGAAATTAAGGGGATACTTAAACAATGTTGCTATTAATAAAATACTACTAATAAATAACAGATGGCCATATATCTTGGCAACACCATTAAATGCAGATTTAATCATTGGTATAGATGTCAAACACAATACAGCGGGTTACACATTCATAGATAAGTATGGTGAGAATATTCGAACTGAATACCAATTATCGAAGCAGAAAGAAAAATTAAATAAAAAGCAGGTATATAATTTCTTAAAGAGAAAGATTGCAGAAGAAGCTGCCCTCTATAATTATCCAATTAAAAACATAGTTGTTCATAGAGATGGTAGAATATTCGAAACTGAACGATCTGGGATATTCCATGCTATTGACGAGCTTAAAAGTAATATGATATTACCCTCTGATTGTGAGGTAAATTTAGTAGAAATCCCGAAAAACTCAGCTATTCCATTTAGAATTTTTGATCTTAAAAAAGAAGGTAATAAAAATATTATACAAAATCCCCACGTGGGTTCCTATTACTTAATAAATAATGAAGAAGCTTTTCTTTGTAGTACCGGAAGAGAATTTCCACATTTAGGAACAGCCAATCCATTATACATAAAATACAATTATGGAAATATGGAATTCATAAAAATATTAGAAGATATCTATTTTTTAACAATACTTGCTTATTCAAAACCTGACGACTGTTCTCGGTATCCACTAACCATAAAAATAACGGACAGGAAATTGTCAGAAGTCGCAAGTGAGTACGATGAAGAAGAATTAAATCAAATATTAGAAGAAGAAAGCATAGAAAGATATGAGTAACATAGCATTAAACTCCAGTATTTATCAACTAGCAAAAAAGTATATTCAGGAAATCAATTACTACTTAATTCAAGAAAAGCATTTTGATAATCCAGAAATTGAAAGTAAGATAAAGAATTTTTTAGTGTCCCTAGTTGATGAGGAAAATCTTGATCCACATTTACAGCTCCTAACAACGGTTATTGACAGAAGCCTCAGAGATAGAAGTAGAAAAAAGAAGGAGATTGTCAATTTAGTTCTGAAAGGATTTGAAGTAAAAGATTTCGATCTAATTAAAAATAACCTATCCTTAATCACCGAGATATTAGAATCTGAAGCAATCTTTGCATTAAATAGATCACTAGGAACTAGATAATGCAAAATTACTTGGATGGTGCTTTATTAGAAGCGATAGAAAGGGGAAGAAAGCTTAAAGAAAAGATTCCTCATGAAACTCTTGCGGTATCATTTAATCCATTAGTACAGACTTGTGAGAACTTGATTGATTCAATATTATTCGAATTAAATGACGCTATTAAAAATGGTGAATTAAATCATAAGCTTTTTACTCTTAGGGACAGTATTCATAGACTGGATCTTATTGAGAATCGACCTGTTGCGGCACTTTCCAGGATAGATCAAAATGATGAATTTATTAATAAAATAATTGATAAAATCAGACGTGAAATAAAATATCCAATAACTCCTCCAGTAGGCTTGTGCTTTTCACAACCGTTTCATTACTTTTATTATGAACCATTTTTTAATATTCTTAGCGTACCCTTGCTTGAAGTCGATTTCTTACTACATTTACCTGATATTTATCACGAACTAGGACACCCCTTACTATTCACAACTAATAATCCAAAGATTGAAGGATTACAAAAAAGTTTAGGCCAGTTCAATTATCAAGTGTATAATTACTATAAGGATGAAATCACTAGAGAAACTCGCGCTGGAAATACAAATATTGTAGTTGCACTTAATAATTGGAGGGATAACTGGATTAAATCTTGGTCAATCGAACTATTCTGTGATTTATTTGCAACTTTCACACTTGGTCCCGCCTTTGTTTGGTCACATTTACATCTTTGTGCAAAAAGAGGTTCTGATCCTTTCTCTGTTCAGCTCTATCAGTTAATCGATCATCCTGCCGATCAAGTGAGAATGTTGAGTATGCTATTTGCTTTGGAATTAATTGGGTTTAATAAAGCCAAGGTGACCATTGAAAATAAATGGGATGAATTCGTTAGGCTTGGAAAGTCAAAAACTATCCCTGAATTTAATAGAGCGTACCCAACTGATCTAATACAATTGGTAACTGCTCTTGCTCATCAAGGAACCAAGAGTCTAAATTGCATATTTGCTTCAAGCAATTGTAAAGATGATTCAATACAATTTATCCTTAATAATGCTTGGGACACTTTTTGGGAAAACCCGAGGGAGTATATTAATTGGGAAAAGCAGCAAATTCTAACGCTGCGACAAACAAAATAAAACCCAAGAGATGAACTGAACAACTCTTGACATAAGATAAGGATTCCAAAAAAAGACTTTCTAATTTACTTTAAAACTAATTACAAGTGCGAAAGAAGTGATCAGTGTGTAGCAATTTCCTTTTTTAATGTGATATTTCAAAAGTAGAAACTTCTCTATTAGTTGTGGAAACAATTCTTCCAGAGTAAAATTGGAAATTATTTCTTATTAAAGTTTCTCTTTGTTCAACTTCTGAAATATTAATGCCAATTCTATTAATTAATAAATCTCTAAAAACATTATACTTTCGTAATTCTGTAGGTCTTGAATTACCGGTGCCTTGTATTACAACTTTAGCATAATTGTATGAGAAATTACAAAAAGCATCAACAACATTAATTAATGGATTATTTACTGAAGCAACAATATTTAAACTATTGATTTTACAATTGTTTTGAAAAGCTTGATTTACGTATGCATTAAAAACTTTAACTGCAACTTCGTTTAATTTGAATAATACACTAGCATTGCTTCCTTTTAGAAAAATTGATTGATTGTTTATAGTTTCAAAATTATCTTTTCTATCAATAAATACTTTTATTGAAATCCCTTCATCACAATTTTTGATTCTTCTTATTATTTCAACGGTAGGGAATGCAAAAAACGAATAAAAGTTATTATATAGTGATGGCAATGATGAAATAATCAAGTTATTTGTTGTTTGATTAAATAAATTATGATGATTATTGTATAAATTTTGATTTAAGGATTGATTTGTTAATAGGTTCACAAGAATTATAAAATTGGATTTTTCAAATTCTGTAATTACAATTTCAAATAAATCACGATAAATTCTTTCATATTCATTCATATCTAGTTGACCATCTTCAACTCCATTTATTTTTAATTCTCTAGCGTGAAGATTAATTATTGAATTCTTAATACAGAATTCTTTTACTTTTTCCGCTATATTTCTGTTTGTAAATTCATCTATCATCAAAGAAGTAAAACCAAGAAAATCTGTGTTGATGACTCCAGCATCATCTATGAAAATGTAAATATCTTCTACTGATGGTAAAAATATTCCATTTGATAATTGTAATATCTTACTCATATTTCTAATTACTATTGTAAACTAAACGAAATTGTGCATCACCTACAGCCTAGAGGACTGCCGAACAGAAACACAATGCAATTAACTTAGCAAAATAAAACCGAACAAGTTAGCTGAAACGGACCACCCAACATTAAAATTATTAAATTAAGAATGCAAAAACGTTGTTAGATTAAAACACTTATTTGAGTAATTCTCTTTTTATTCTCTATAAATTTCTGTGTTATGATAATCAATATAATTTCTTGAAACTTTATGATTTGGTGAACTTATTAATTCTTCTTCATTGATTCTGCTAGCTCCGTAATCCAATTCAGCATGGTGATTAGGGCAAACACATATTATATTTCCCGGTTCATCTGGTCCATTGTGCGGATTACCTAAAGGTTTCACATGATGTGATTCTGCATACCTCTTTCTATTTTGGAGATGTATTGTTTGTCCACAGATTTGGCATTCATAATTATGAATTAACTTAATTCGACGAGTTAAATCAGTATCTCTAATAATTCTTAAAACCAAGACTTGTTCACGTTGTGGCATTTCCACATCTATAACTTGTGTTGTAATTGGAATAATTTCTTCAGGAATAAACTCTATTGGTAAATGTATTTTCCAATCGAAATATTTTGATAATCTAATTTGATCTTGCCACCACTGAAAGTCATCCCTATCCTTTGCGAAAACTCTGTAATATCCAATTCCGGGTTGATATGTACTTCCATCTATAATTAAACCTGTAATGCCGGGAAAATTATTTTCAGCAGTCCATTCGGCTAAATTTGATAATCCTTGGGTCTTCAAACTTTCACCATATGTCTGACCTTTTAACTCAAGATGAAGCTTGTCGTGAACTTCTTTATATGTAATATAAGTTTCAGGATTTCCAGGTATTACAAATTCTAAATGATCAACAAGTACATTTAATATTTTTACTCCGTCTTCTTCAAGCATCTCTGAATCCTTAAATTTTGTAATTGTTCTAACTAACACTTATTAGAGAATAGATGCCACGCTTCAATCCAAATAAGTATGAGTTTAATTATTATAAGTTTTATTTGTATTCCTAATTTAAAGTTTTTATTCCTAACAATTTTAACTTAGATCCCTACTAAGATTAAATTATACTTTGCAAATAAGGATTCAAATTCTCCAAAAACAAAAAACTCATCTATGAGTAATTATTCAATTATTATTTTTATACTTATCAGAACTAAGGAGTTGTAAATGAGTAACAAGAAAATTATCCTCAAGAGAGAAGAACTTTACGAGAAAGTTTGGCAAACAACCATGATCAAACTAGCAGCTGAGTATAACATAAGTGGAAATGGATTAAAGAAAATTTGCAGTAAGCTCAACGTTCCAGTTCCTCCAGTGGGTTATTGGCAAAAACTAGCGTATGGCTATAAAGTTAAAAAACCTCCTCTACCCGTTATAGATGAAAATGAATTAGAACAATATGAATTAAGTACGATTAAAAAGCCAGACTTTCCTGTGGATGATAAGTATAGAATGCTAATTGAGGCTGAAAATAATCCGAATAATAAAATTCAAGTGAAGAAACATTTGAGTAGGTATCATCCTTTAATTACGTTGACTAGAAATACACTAAAAGGTGAGAAACCTGATTCTGATGGATTACTAAGAAGAATTCGAACCGAAATTTTAGCTATAGCGGTTTCACCTAAAAATTTCAATCGAGCTCTCCGAATCTTTAACACATTATTATTCGAATTGGGAAAAAGGAATTTTCAAATACGAATAGAAATGAATTACCTAGAAAGAAATGAGACTTTCATTATACGAGACAATCAAAAAATTCAGATTGAATTAAGAGAAACTCTAAATATGAATAAATCCAAAATCGACAAAACAAAATACCCCTGGAAAAGTTATGAATATGAAAGAGTTTTTGTACCGACAGGTGAATTACGACTTGAAATTAAAAACGTCTACGGTGGGTCATTAAAGAAAGTTTTAAAGGATCAGGTAGACAAACCATTAGAAGAACAATTGAATGATTTTATAATCAATATTTATAAATCTATTAACTATCACAATTTTAAGGATAAAGAACTTGAAAAAGAAAGAAGAATTGAAGATCAAAAAGAGAAGGCCAGGAATTTATTAATAAAACAAAAACAGATGGAAAAAGAGAAAACAAAACTTTTATATAAAACAGCTAAGCTTTGGAACAGAGTTAATATAATCAGAGAATATATTAAAGAATTAGAATCTAGAATGGCTAATGAGAAAGAATTGAGTGAAGAAAAGATTGATTGGATAAGTTGGGCTAAGAAGAAAGTTGATTCATTAGATCCAGTTAACAAATTCTTTGAGAAATGACATAACGAATTTTAAACTTATAAGAGCTAAAATATTTTCAACAAAAAAAATTTTATAATTGCGTTTTTCTATATGAAATTAAAAAAATGAGAATGAGTTTGCAGTGAATCTCATAAAAAGATGGGGCTTATGGGACCCTACCACCCTTATGGCAAGATTTTTTTGAGAGCTATTTAGCATTATCCCCTATTCTTACTTTGATATTCTTGTATCATCTCATCAATTTGACTTTTCAATTCAGTAGGCTTCAATATTTCAATAGTATCCCACCAACTTATACACCATGCAGCAAGTGAGTTTGTAATTGGTTGTTTGGTTTTCAGAATAATATATCCTTCATTCTCCTCAAGCTCAAATGATTCAAACCAAATCTTATCAAGTATTTCATCCCAGACTCGAAAATCAAACTTAAGTTCTATATCAAACAATTCTTCTTTATTTATTGGAAGAGATAACTTGCTGAACTTTTTATCTGTTAACTTGAATTTTTGGATTCTACTCAAGTAAAATGATTTAATCACATCCTCCTCTGCCTTGAATGCATGCAAAATCCAATTTAACCCAACATTCGTCAACCTAACTGGATACAAATTGTATTCATTTATTTTGTTGTCATAGAATCTTTTGTAAGCCAGATCCACAATCAAGCTTTCATCTACAGCTTTAGACAGGAGAACTAGCTTCGAAAAGAAATCTTTTTTATCAGACTTGCTAAAGACTTTTACTTGCTTGTGAAAGACATCAGAATTCAATTTTAATGGAAGGTAATCAGAGGCAATCGAAATGAGTTCCGAGCACCGAGGAGTTTCTTCAAGTATCAGCTTATTCTTTTTGCTAAATATACTTATCCCAAGCTCCCGCAGAGCTTTAATATCACGATTGATTGTAATCTCCGAAACTTTGAATAAGTCAGCAGCATCCGCTTTTGACAATACTTCCCCATTCATTACCCTTGCTATCATTTCTGATCTGCGTAGTATGTCATCAACATAACTTTTCATTTTTTATCATCTAATGATAAGATTTTTCGATTCGTTTGAGCTAAGTTATCAAGTGTTATGGAATTAATTGTATTTGTCTTAATATGGTATTTCTTTGGCGGGATTTTCAAGGGTTGCTTTAAGCTCATACTATCTGCAATGGTTCTCATTGGAGTTCTGATATTTTTTTAGTTATAGAGTTCATCAATTTTCCGTAGTACCTGAGATATTCCATCATATGAAAATCTACCATTTTTCATAAAAACAATCAGATGTTTACCACTTCGATAGATATCACACTGATCTTTATTATTATCATCATAAGGAAATTGAATTTCATATGGAATATTTAACCCAAGTAATTTGAAATAATATTCATTCCATCCTTTTTTTAATACAAAAATCGTTTTAGGCTTCATTAAATAATTCATTAACTGGCCTTGCCTTTGCAAAATAAAAGTCTCAGGATATAAGATATTTCTTAAAGCAGAATCAACTTCAATTTCAAAATACTCTTTAAATACCTCAAGGTATTCACCATTTCTTTCATCTTTTTCACTTGGAAATTTTAATAGAAAGAGATTTACATAAAATGCATCGCCAGTTGAGCTAAAACTAATTTTCCTTTCAGTTGGATTGATTTCGTAACTTGCTTTCAAACCTAATTCAATTAATAATGTGATAAGTTGAGTTAGGAGGCCAGGTTCAACTTTCTCATTACTATAATCTTGAGAAAACTTAACAAAATCTTTTTCATTATCGAACTTTATATGGTGCATATATTCGTTATCCAAAGGGTTTCCTCCTGGTTCAAAGCCTAAGATCCAATATTTTGCCTCTGGGTTACCTGAACCAAAATAGTTTTTATAACATTCTAACAATTTCTTTTTCAATTCAAAACTCTTTCTCGTATGTTCATTACAAAACTAAATTTATTTTATCTCTTCTGCCAGATTTCATCAGTAAATCATAAACCTCGTCAGAATTCAATGAGGGATTATTTGAAAGATCAACCTCTTCGATACTTTTCATTTCAAATAAATCATCCGGGAGTTTCTTAAATCTGTTACCTTTAAGATTTAGAACTCTTAATCCAGGCAGTGCGGTTAGCTCAGCAGGAATTTCTTCAATTTTATTATTTCCCAGATGCAGAACTTTCAGGTTCTCTAATCTGAAAATGGTCTTAGGTATTGAACTTAGATCGTTTGAGTGAAGATAAAGGAATTCTAGGTTCTTTAATCTTGAAATGATTTCTGGAATTCGTTTAAGTCCTTTGTTATTTACTATCATCAACTCCTTTAACCTATCCAATTCAAATAAGTTATCTGGTAGTTCTGTGATACTTGTCCTTTCCAATTTTAACTTCTCCAGTTCTGTTAATCTCTGTAGTGTTGATGGAAGTTTATCTAAAAATTTAAGTTTAAGTGATAAGGATTTTAGATTCTTCAATCTGGTAAAGTCTTCAGGAATATCGGAAAAAATCAATTCATATAGTTCAATCTCTTTTAGCCAGGTAAATGTTAATAAGATTTCAGGGAAGTCCGGAAAATTGTAGTCATCAATCATGAGTTTCTCAGATTTGCTCACACGGCATTCAAATATTGATTTGCAGACATAAAAGTAATCATTTATGCTTTGATAAGAAATAAGTTTTTCTTCATCAGCATCCTGGTTGTAATATTTTTTTATTTCTTTATCAGCAATCTGAAAACAAATAAACTTTTCTTTGATATTATACAATTCGTGCAAATACTCTTCAACTAAATCAATGAACACTTCTGGTCCGATGGGCATAAAACTATGAAGCACGTCATTTACCTGATAGAAAGGGGTATTTCTTACAATCTGTTTAACTTTTGCAGTAAAATCATCAGAATATCCAAACTTGGATTCGGAAGCAGTATAAGATTCATTATAATTCATTTTGGCAAAGAATGTAACAAAATGTTTATCATCCTTTGTCAAAGTTAAATCGATATAAGTTTCGTATTTTTTATCAGGAGTATAGTCAATTAAAATTACTCCGTGATAATCCCCTACCTGAAACACATACTTAGGTTCACTGTAGTTTTCTAATACTTTATTATCCTGTCTCATTTAAAAATGCCTATTTTTATTTTACAATTATAGATTTGGCATTTATTTGTTTCTTATCATTGAATGATAAAAATTGACTATTTAGGCTGGAATAAAAAACTAAATGAAATTTTGAAACTTGATTATCTTTGGGGAATCCAGGCTAACCAAAGAATGAGTTTGAAGTAAACCACGTAAAAGCCAGCGGTTCGGTTCTAGGTACCCACTTTGGTAAAGCGAGGTTTGGAATCTTTTTTTAATTCTTTTCTCTGCCCTATTTGAATAGTATTTTTTGGTTGTAAATGAAAATCTATAAACACAAATTTGGTTTTAACTACAGAAAACTATTTCCCGACTCAAAAATGATTGGCGGCTTTGAAGGCGGTGCAATTTATAAAGCATCTAAAGATGGTAAGTTCTATTTAATTATTGATGAAGGTACGTTAGCTGATTTTTTAGATGAAGATGATCAGGATATCCTAGACCAGTTGGTCAAAATAATTGAGTTTGAGAATGAGGATGAATTAAATAATTATTTAGGGGAGCGATATGGAAAATTTATTTTTAGGTGAATACTTTGAAAAGCTTGTTAATTACAATAAAATCCCTAAGCTTCAAATAGAGAGGGCTATTTCTCCTTTCTTAAGTATTTTTATAGAAGATCTGATATCTGATTTTCTTAAGAATAATCCCAAGTTAAGTGGTAAAGCAGAAATGATTTTGCCTGAGTTTCCACTTAAAAAAGAGAATAATCAATCGACCAATATAGATTGGCTGTTAATTAACCGTGAGAAAGGTCTTTTATTATTCGTTGAATTAAAAACAGCTGCCTCATCTTACAAACCAGAACAACTCGATACATATCAGGCTATACAAAAAAATATATGGAATAAAACAGCTGGTTTTTTGTATGAAGATATCATACAGATTAGGAATAATTCAAATGAGCCAAATAAATATAAATATGTACTTGATGAGCTTAAACCATTTACCGAATATTTGAATACCATCAGGGATGTTGTTGTTATATATATAGTACCTACTAAAACCAAAAAACAATTATCCCAAACAGAAGCGTTATCCTTTTCAGAGTTTCCAAAAGATCTTCCTACTAAATATCCCGATGAATGGAATCAGGTAAGGGATTTTTTGATTAGCATTGATAATCAAATTGATTCTAATTCTCGATCAAGAGCAGTAAACGAAGAAGATTTTATGAAATCATTAAAACCCAAGCTAGAAATGATTCGGAAAAAGTTTAATAAAATACCCCAGCTAATCTGGTTCGGAAGGACTGGGGAAGGGTCTAATCCAAATTTTCAGATTCAATTTACTGATGGTAGTATAAAACCATTTTATTCTTCGGGAAAAGAATATACCCTGAAAGATAGATTTGATCCGAATAAGATTCGTGGTCCGTTTAATATAGACGATTTACCTGAATAATAAAGGGGGAGTTAAATACTCCCCTTAATTAACTAAAATATTCCCAAGTAAAACATTCAAGCGATCATCAAGCTCTTCAAATTTCTGCTTAATCAATTTCTTTTCTCGAAGTGATTCATCATCGGTTTTAGTTTCCAATTCAATATATCTTTCCGTCAACTTCATTGAGGTGAATTTTATATCAAAGAATTCGGGGTAAAGATCATTAGCGATTGGAGGAAGTTTGTCGAGTTCTTCAGCAAACTCACCAAGAGTTAAATCTGTTCTGTCATACAGATTTTCTGGGATTTCAAATCCATATATAAGCTCAAGCTCCGATAGAGACTTAATAAAATCTATTTCATCCAGATCTTCATCAAACAAGTCCGATATTATTGTGTCTGGGCTGTAATGTTTTCTGATCTTTGATTTATAGTCGAGTAGGGTGGCTAATGTGAATAAATATCTAAGCATAATCTGGTCCTGGTTTGGTTTCACCGGATGGATTCCAGGTTTGGGTTCTCATCTCATCAAAAGGATTGGCTGATTTTTTCTGTTTTGCAAGCAGCTTGTTAAAAACTACATCCGCTTTTTCTTTAAATCTATTCTTTTGCTTTTCAAGCATCTGTTTATCAATATTATTTTTCATTTTAATTCCTCCATAATTTAGTTAAGCCCCAGTAAGAGGCTTAACATATTGGTTTATCTGTTCCTATATAAAATTCTATGATCCTCAAGCGGTTTTGGATGCAATCTGATATATATATTAGGATTATCGTCTTCTGTCATGTAATTATAATTTTTCATCTTATATGCAGCTATAAAAGCGCCGTTGGAGATGTACTGCTTGAAATACTTTTCAACATAATGCTTAAGTATATAACTGTTAGTTTCATCCTTTTTACGATCAGATGGGACATAAAACTATCCAACCAATCCATACATTTTACTATTTCGTCAAGACTTTCATAAAGAGCAACTCTCTGCTCCTTATACCTTGGATTATATTTATTCCTCTCTATACCATTATAGGTGAGTTCAGGATTTCTGTTTAAGAAATTTATTATGTCATATTTTAACATCTTCATTTACCTCCATATTAAAAATGAGGTGCCGGTAATGGCTTGCCGGAACTGTTCCAGCCTTAACACCCTTATATATCGGGCTATCTTTAGAAATTTTTCTTTTCCAGTTGTACTTGTTACTCATATACCTGAGAACATAGGGGCTAACATATTCATTCATTCGTTTGCTTAGTTCTTTACAGGCATACATACCTTTTTTTATCCACGCTTTTTCAACTTCTTCAATTCCCAAAGTTTTAATTAGCCTTTGCGTCATACTGTAACTAGTGTCTCTCATTTTCTAAGTCCTCCATTTTTCGGTGGTATTTTGGTAGTTTAATTAAACGTCCCTACCACGGTTTAATTTTTAGTGGCTGGGTTGTTTGTAGTAGATCTGAACTAGTTACTTGGTTACATAGTTACTGGCATTTTCTATTACCTTAAGTAAATAAAAATTCATATTAAAGTATAAGTAATTATGATTTATATATACTATCTCTTTAATTATGTAACTCTGTAACTGATTTATTATTTCTGTAATTCTAATACAATTTCTAATGATTTGTGGTTACATAGTATTAGTAACCATATGTAACCACCTGTAACTTTTAATTATTCCCAATTATTAGTTCGTCATTTTCAAATTTGGCATTACTTTCATCTGCTTCAAGTAATCCATAAATATTTAATCCCGTCGTTTTCGCTTTATCAATATCTATAACTAAACAACGCTGCGTTTTATCACCCATTTTTACCGCCATATTTTTTTGAATTACATAATTACAATCATCGAACATTTTTATATAAGATGATTTGTCGAGTAGATCTCCTTCGTAGTTAGTTTTCTTAGCATACACAACAAAGTCGGGAAAAACTTTATTAAATCTAATCGCCAAAGCATTGATTGAATTATTTGTTTTAACCTTCTTATAATCATCAGGACTCTTAATCTCTTCCTTTTCTGCCATTATTGCCAATTCCTCAATTAGCTGATCAACAGCAGATTTGACACTTCCATTATTTGATCCGGTAATTTCCTTTAATTGATAGTTAAGTAATTCTTTATAATCGATTTCTTGAATTACAATCTTATTCTCTTTAGCAAAACCAATGAACAACTCTAATCCTGTGATTAGAACGGAAAGATTATTCAGAATTCTAGGAGCAATGAATGTATTTTCAAATTGCTTGGCTACTATATTTTGTGAACTATTAAATAAAGCCTTAATGTTCTGCCCCAGGCAATAGCTAATATATCTGGGCATAAAAGCCTCAAGCTCAAGATTCTTAATAATTCTGAATGCTTCCTGAGATTCAATATTCTTCTTAACAAAATCATTAAACCGTATCAAAATTACTCTTTCCATTATAGCAGGTTGGTTAATGTTCCATTCTCCCATAACGGCCATAGGTGCGGTAATATTATAAGTTTCGACAGTCTGATCTGCCCGACCCTTGTCTTCTACCTCACCTTTATATGCTCTTCGCATATATCTCAGCAAATTATCAACATCCGTTTCCTTCATATCGGCTTTCTTAAATTCATCATACCATTGAGGGATTGCATTCGTGCTTGATAGCATCTTGAGCATAGGGAAAAGTTTCATTGTGCAGGATTTAGGATCAGGGTTTGAATATCCGACTAATCTCATAAATAGTTGTGAAAGACTTGTCTTTCCAGCTCCCTGAGATCCGTGATGAAATAGAAGTGGAAACCCGTCTGCCAAATCTGTCAATAACGGTTTAAGAGGAGTAGCGAATAGCCAGCCTAAATAAGAAGCTATTTTATTTTTTTCATTTAATCGAAAAACGTTTTCATAAAAATCAGTTAACAATCCCTGATACTCCTCATCATTTATTTTCGTGTAGTTAATGCCGTGGTAGAATGCATCCTTGCCCCTATCATAAGGAACTATTGCTTGATCCTTACTAATAATATCTTTCTTAATATTATATTTTTCTGTTACCCAGGTCTCATTATTATATAACCCAATAACTTTAGTGGCTTCTTTCCTTAATGGTATTAGAACCTGAATAAACTGACACAAGGCTTGCAGATCGTGATCTGTTCCAAGGAACACGCAATCCTGATGCCCAAGTGCTTTCTGAAATTTCTGCTTTGTATGCCAGTCCGTGTTCTCAATTTTTACATTTTCATAATGAATACCCGCAGAGGTGACTATTTCACATACTAAACAATCACTATACTCTAACACAAGCAGTTCATTGGGAATGATCATAAATGTTGTGACTTGAACTTCTTCCCATTTCCCTTTCAGAAATACTTTCTTGAAATAAGCACTACCTTTTTCTAAAAACTTCACAGGAACAGTATCTATCTGCTGCTCGTATCGATCATACATATCATTAACTGTATAGATGATTTTGTCATCTGGCAGGGGTGGGTTATTTAATTTATTCCATCCACGCAGTAATCCAATTGCAATCTCCCGTGGGATACTTCTTCCCATCATCATTCCAATCATTTTTCTGGCCATTGGTGTTCTCGGACTACTGAGACCATTTAGTGCTTCTCCAACTTCATCCCAATCGATTTTACTATGAGTTCTAAATTTATCAAGTTCCTCTTTTGAAATATTAGTTGTAAGCACTAGCGAATTTGGATGAGTGTATATCTCTGAGTCAATACTAAAATAACAGGGATTTGATGCAGCAGAAGTTTTATCAGCTTTTTCACCTAGTTCGAGGCCAAGTTGATTTGCGTAGTATTTATATATTGCTGAAAATGTTTCAGAGTCGGTTATTGGATTATCTAACTTATAACCAACTTTTAACCCGTCTCCGCTCGGTGAAGTGAATATGAAATTTACTCGTGGATCTTCAATTAACTGCTTTCTTTTTCCTTTTAGTTTTCTCCCAAGATGATCATAATCAAAAATCATATGTTGGGTAGAGATTAGATTTGCATTTTTTCTTTTGTTGTCTGTGAATTCTCCTATTACAAAATATGGTAGAATTTCAGATTTTTTATCTTGCCTTTTTTTAGCATCCTTAATCGAGCGTATTAGATCTATTTTTTTCTTTAATTCTTCATCACCTTTAATGGCTTCAAAAACATCTGCTAAAGTAACATTTTCAAATTTGGTGATACTTACCGTATCCGCCCAGGATACAATTACATTCTCAAATCCTGAGAATTCTTTTTTCTGATTAAGGTTTACTTCCCCTGTATTGTTTAACATAATTATTTACATCTCCATCTGCATTTAATTTATCGTAAGAATGCAATATCGATTTTAATGCGCGCAATGCATTCCCATAAGCGACCGGTTCAACCTGTGTCTGCATAGTAAAATATTTATCTGCTGCTTCTTTAACTTGTGGGGTATATTCAAATTCAAACAGAGTGATTTTACCAGTTCGTGAATGTGAAACCAGTTTAAAGCCCTCTGCAAGAAGGTAGCCAGCAGCATAGAAGTCTCTCGTTATGTAATTCTGCATTTTCATTTTCTCCAATATTTTTAAGGTGGAATGCCCTCTCTACTGAAAGAGCATCCCTAATAAGTTAAGTTGTTCAATGTTTTAGTTGTCGGTTTGTCTTGGGAGGTAGGTTGTCTGTTGTCAATAGAAGACTATATTTTTAATATAACCTCGCTAACGAGGATTGTCAAGTTCACTCCTCTCCTTTTTTCAAGACTACTACTTTGGGATCGCCACATTCTTTACAATAACCGATGCTTTCAGCTATTACTTCCTTTTCAGGAGTGAAAATGTAAGCATATGGAGTTAAATGATCAGGATATCTACCTATATATTCTACAGTTCCTCTAAATACAGCAAATAAGTTTTTCGGATATTCATTATAAAATACGAAAGCACATTTTTCATCAGGTCCAAATTCGCGATCACTATTATAAACTACACCCTCGCCATATGTCGCAATATCTTCAACTAGTTCTTCATAACAATAACATTCTGAAACTTCACTCCAACCTAGAATAGGAAGAGTGTTCTTCTTTTTATTTTTTTTCATAACCATTAAAATGATTTTATTTATATAAGCCTTTAAGACTTTAATGAAATGTTTTCGGTTGTGATTTTCTGGTTGGCTGTTTCGGGATGTTGTCCCTATACTTTATAATATAGATGGTGGTGGTTGGGAAGTCAAGTATAAGGGCAAAAAAATTTTAAAGCTGGTACCAAAATGGAGCCCTCCTCCCAAAAAGTTAATAATCTGGATCATAATCAACGTTTTTTATTATCGGAAAGAGTCCCTGTTTCACCGCCCCCTGTTTTCCAATACTTTTCCTAAAAGGGGTAGGTTAATGGAAAGGTTCTCGCTCAGAGTTAATGCAGCATTAACAATAAATTAGCGTCAAATTTTTTACTATCCTTTATGGAATTGAATTAATGAATTTGAAGTAAATATGAAAATTGATAGGGACTTGATAATATTTTCGACAGTTTTTTTAAGAATTTTATGGAAACCTTCATTTGACGGCTTGTAGGATTTTATGGTAAGAAGATTTTGGTTAAATGACAGAGGACAGTTGGCTCTCCTTTATAGTAAGATATTCAGAATAACTTTTTAATAAGATGAAGTAGAATTATTTGATAGTAAAAACCTCGATGGGCTTCTCAAAACCTTTTACCATTCTTTCTCCTAAAAATTGAAATTTTTCCAAATCTATTTTTGAACTATTTACAACTGCTTTGCTAATCAAGATGGATGTATCAAGCTCTTTATTCATCTGCTCAAGACGCGCAGCCACGATTACTGCATTTCCTGTGACAGAGTATTGTTTCCTGTCTATAGTACCGACATTGCCGGTTACGACTTCCCCGGAGTGCAAACCAATCCTCACACTAGTTTGCGGAATCTCTCCACTCTCGTTTTTCTTCTCCAGGGATGAAATAATTTCCATCGAGGCTATCACAGCATCCTTGCTGTAAGTCTCGCTGGGAATTGGTGCGCCGAATGTTGCCATAAATCCATCACCAAGAATCTGGTTTACAATTCCGCCGTGTATATTTACAATGTCAATCATAAATCCAAGAGTGCTGTTCTGGTATTTGTTTATTTCTTCCGGGGTTTTGCCTTCGCAGTATTTTGAAAAAATTACGGATGTCGAGAAACATTATACAAACTTCCCGGCTACGGTTTTCGATCTTCATATTATTCTTTATAAACTCGTCTACAATTTCTTTTGATACCTGCTGACCGAAAATTTTCTCAAGTTCGTTTCTTTCTTCCACTACACGGAAAGTGCTGAAAACTTTTTTTCTTATCTGAATTGAGACTATCCCTGCCAGAATTCCGGAGATAAAAAGAATTCCGCTTCGGGCTATATAAGCAACAGGCAAATCCAGCACCGGAATATCTGAATGATGTTCAGCATTATTGATATAGAAAAGAGATAATAGAATATACTCAACAGCAGCAACGGTACCGACAAAGAAACTTAGCCGGGGATCGAGTTCAAGACTTGAGATGATGATAATGGAAAAGTAAAGCAGCAGCATCGGTGAAACCAAAGCTGCAATTGGTTCAATGTGGATTGAAAGAATTAATATACCCAGAGTTGGAATCGAAACTTCAAAAAAGCATTGACATACCTGAGATAGTATGGAAGATCCTTTCCTTTCTTCATTCGTACTTTTATAATTTTTCTTACAAAAAAAGAACGTGCAGCAAGAAAGAGAAACAATAGAATAATCCATTCGAATGCATTAATCAGCTCAGGAAGTTTTTCTTTGTAATCGTTGCCGAGGAAAAAAACATTAATAAAAGAACCAAGTGCAAACAGAAGAATTACACCGCCAAGTACAAACTCACGCAGCCGTTCTGATTGCATCATTTCACGATTGAAGTGGCTTTCGTAAAATTTATTTTCATTTAATGTGTCAATGAATTTCATAACATCATACTTTATGTATTAAAGTAGCCACCCCTCAGTAATTATTTCTTCAACTTTAACTTCGGTAGCATCGGAGCCTGTTTCTCGTGGTAATCCTGCATTGAACTGATAATCACATCCAGAATTTTTATCGCTTCAAAAATGAAAGGACCTTTATTGAGCATAACTGACTCTGCTCTTCCTGCAAATGCCGCGTCAGTAATTTCTGCGCGGGATGGTCGTCCTTTTTTTGCCATTGTTTCGAGAACCTGAGTTGCCCAGATGATAGGAAGATGTGCAGCTTCACAAAGCCACATAATTTCCTCCTGGATCATTGCAAGCTCATTCCAGCCACATTCGATTGCCAGATCTCCGCGTGCAATCATTACTCCAACGGGATAATGCTGCATTGCAGTCAATAGTATCGAGGGAAGATTTTCGAATGCTTTACGTGTTTCAATCTTCAGGATTACTCCTATTTCTAAAGCGTCAAGTGTTTTCAATTCATCAAGAATATCTTTAACATCTCCTGCAGAATTCACAAAGGAATAATTTACAACATCAGCATTCTTTGCTATGAACTTTAAATCCTCTTTATCTTTCCCTGTCAATCCTTTTATCGAAAGTTTACTCTCTGGGAGATTAATTCCTTTATCCGCTCTCAGCTTCGAGCCTTCTTCCTTTGAGTAGGTTATTTCTACTTCAATTCTGTTCTGCTCAACATTTTTAATAACCCCTTCAATTTTCCCATCATCGAGAATTACTAGCTCACCCGAATTAACATCCTTGAAAATTTCAGGTAATGTGCAGGATATATGAGCCGGTTTTATCAATTCACCCTCATTGTTAAATTCTGTTGGCTCACCAGGTATTGCATCGCTGTGAATTATTAATTTATCTCCCTGTTTTAAAATGATCGATTCTTCCAGCGGAAGAAGTTCACCAACATTTGTAGTTACTCCGTTTGTATTGCGCTTATTTTTAATCGTAAATGCTGTTCCGGTTTTAATGTAAGCAGATTCAAAGCATCGGACCAATCTTCTGCCATTAAACTTTTTATCAACAATAAGTTTTCTATCCTTTCCTCTTGAGTCCGTGAAAAGAATTTCATCTTTCGGTTTCAGCGAATTCAGAAATTCATCAGACAGAGGAATAAGAATTTCCTCGTCGATTGTTTTGCTTTTTTCAAGTTGAATACTTCTATCAGTGACGAGCCAGGCTTCTGCGGGCGAAGTTACTTTACCGAGAAGGTCTCTCTCGGGAGTAAGATGAACAACTTTGGGTCCCTGCCTCATTGGCCCAGTTCTGAGTTTAGGTCCGCCAAGGTCCATACAGATTTTACAACTTCTGCCGGTTTGCTTTTTTGCTCTTTCGATATTTTTGACCATATTTCCCCAAACAGTCGTATCATCATGCGCACAGTTGATTCGTGCACTGTTCATACCCGCATTGAAAAGTTTCTTAACAAGCTTATAATCATCAGCGGCCTCGGTTGGAAGCGTAACCATTATTCTTACTTGACTGCCTTTCAGTTTTTTACCAAGAAGTGAAGTAGTATTTGCTGTTAAAATCTTTCTTCCTCTTTTAAAACTGATTTCCGCTTTTTCGGATTCAATTGGCAGTTCGTTCAGGATTCCCCTAAGAATATTCTGGACAGAAATAATACTTGCCATTACGTGGCTTTCGGCTTTACCAAGCCGTGAAATGCCAAGCTGCCAGAGTGTGTTCTGTATTTCTCGTATATCCTGGTTGCGAAGTGCGAGATAGTGAATTAAATTCTTTGCACTCTCAAGATTTGAAGAATGAACCTTTTCAAGCTCATTTGAATATTTATTTTCAAACTCCGTAGCTTGCTGTTTGATATCTTCAAGCTGTTGAAGCAGTTGTGATAATTTTTTTCTTTTGAGTTTCATCTGACGGATTTCATTTTTATCTAATTCTGATAAGCAAAATTAAACAAGATATAGGTATGGAATGAATATGTCTAATTGTGAGCTGGAGCCTCTGAGTTTACTAAGTTTAATCCAGAAATCGTCAATATGTAAATTATGATGTTGAACCGGATCTGATTTTTTACGGATCAAGTAGAATCTATTGAATGCCAAAAGGTAATGTCGAATTCAAAATACGTCCGAATAGTTGTAATCAGCAAACGATATCTTCGACTGTGTCTGATTTGAGAATCATATGAAAGCCGTCATTTGACGGCTTAAAGGATTTTATATTAAGCATATTTTGAGATTTTAAGTTATGAAAGTCTCTTTATAATTGTTAAAGTTAGCATTGGGGCTACTATGTTCTTCCTATGTAATAATTAACTCATTTATACTTTCAGTAAATCGATCAAACTTCCAAACCAGAACAACATCAGTTTTTCTCTTTCGGACATCATCAAGCCGGACCTTCTGACAATTCAAACCTGATTGGGATCATAACTTTAACCTTTACTGGCTTTCCCCTTTGTTTACCTGGTGAAAATTTAGTCTGTAGTACAGCATTGGCAGCTGCTTCATCACAACCACCACCAATACCTTTCAATACTTCTGCTTTAGTGACGTTTCCTTCCTCATCCACATAGGCCAAAAGAAATACTTTTCCCTCAACACCTGCTCTTTTAGCAATTTCAGGATATATAATTCGCTGCTGTATTGCGTTGATCCCACCAATCGGATATGGCATTTCCTCAACTGCAACAAAATAGATCGTCTCTTCCTCTATTATAGTTTTAGTTTGTTCCTGCCTCGGAGGTGGTGGAGGTGCACTCAATTCCGCATCAAAATTGATTTCCGTATCTCCTATTTCAATATCATTAACTTCATTCAATAATGTAGCTTCAATTATCACAGGAGGTTTTTCCGGTGGTGGTGGAGGCCTGTTTTCCTGCTTAGTCTGTTGGATATCTTCTACAGTAAATAATTCCTGTGGTGTTTCTAAACTGATTCTATCTTTTTCAATTTTAGGGAAATACTTAAAAGCGAGAATCATAATCATAAGCGAGAGTATTAGACTAACTTTTAATACGAGTTTGTATCTGTACCTTACTTCAGGTTTTCCTATAGTTTTCATTAAGCCCATATTATCCTCCATTCTTTAATTTAGCATCGCATTTATTTCTGTAATAATACTGATGCAACAACAAGGCCAAGATTAATATTATTTTTTAAACAGTACGCCCTCTTTTTATCATAATGCTCTGAGGTAATATTGCAATTCTGCAACCCACCAATAAAGTTCATATTAGATTTGCAACGTGATTCATATACTCAATAAATTTTGGATGAGATTAATTGGATGTTATCAACACTAGGCTAATTCTAATACAGGCATTAATAAGGCTAACTTTTCTTCGGTCTGTAAACGTGAGTGCTCTGCCCGAAGAAAACTTCAGCAGCTTCCATCATTGTCTCTGATAATGTTGGATGAGGATGTTTTGTTTGTTTAAATGCAGTTGAGTTTGCAACCTTGTCAATTATTAAGCGAATTGTTGTATTATGCAGTTCAATTGATGGTCTTCATCAAGATTGTAAACTTTAGGGAGAGTTTTTACAACAGATCTAGATGCTAACACAATTATTAATTGACCGTTAGATCAATCCATTCTTTCGAATAATTTTCTTAATAAAATGTTTATCCAGCAGTAAACAGTTTAAATTTGTCTTGTTATCCCATTAAGCCTCTTGAAGCGATGAATGACCACAGTTATTTAGGAGAGTGGTTCAGGTGGCGGGTTTGCTGCCAGTCGTGTACGATCATTCGGCAACGGAATAAATTCCTTGTTATCATTAGGTGGAAGAATAATTCTGCCTTCCTGCCAATCAGCTTTTGCCTGCTCAATTCTTTCTTTTCTTGATGAAACAAAATTCCACCAGATAAAACGTTCACCCAGAGGCTCACCGCCCAGCACCATAAGTGTCGAAAGTTCTAATGCCTTTACGGTTGGTTCTGATTTTTTTTTGAATACAAGCATCTGTCCCTCATTGAATTTTCTGCCTCCAAACTCAACACTTCCTTTTACAACATAAACAGCACGCTCTTCATGCTCTTTTGGTAATACTAAGACTGCTTGATTATCCAGCACGACATGCAAATAAAACAAAGGCGAAAGTATTTTCACATCGTTCTTCAAACCAAAAGCACTCCCGGCAATCAACCGCATCCAAACTCCCTTTTCTGAAAAAACAGGAAGTTCTGATTTTTTATAGTTAGTAAAAGCAGGATCAAACTCTTCAGCTTTTTCAGGAAGTGCTACCCACGTTTGAATCATTTCAAAACCTCCAGCAGCCCAAAGATTTGGATCTTCAAAACGTTCGGAATGTGCAATACCTTTTCCCGCTGTCATCCAGTTTACTTCACCGGGTTGTATGATCTGTTCTACTCCAAGACTGTCACGATGAGTAATCATTCCACTAAATAAATAACTGACCGTAGATAATCCTATATGCGGATGCGGAAGAACATCAAGCGATTTTACTGCAGAAGGCTTTTCTGCAACCGGACCACCATGATCCATAAAAATAAAAGGACCTACCATTCGCTTAAGTCTGAACGGAAGAATTCTGCGAACCTCTAATCCGGGAGCGATGGCAGCCTTTCTCGCTTCAATTGTTATTTCTAACATTTTACTTAAATTATTTTTACTGAGGTCATAGTAAGTGAACCACCAACTGCTTTATCATTGAACAAAGTTACATCTTCGCTTTCTTCTCTCAAAGCTAATGTATATAGTAATGGCAGATAATGTTCAGGAGTTGGAACAGCCAAGTTAAATTCTCTTCCTTGTGATTGATAATTTATTAATTGTATGTAATCACCGGACAAAATAAATTTTTTCATATTCTCGCTTGCTTCGAGCGCCCAATCGTAACCGTAATTAACTTCATCCAATCTTCTCCAGTCAACCATTCTTAAATTGTGAACCATATTCCCGCTTCCGATAATGAGCACACCTTTTTTACGTAGTAAACTTAGCTCTCTTGCAAGTTCAAAATGATATTGCGGAGACTGCCGGTAATCCAGACTCATTTGAATTACAGGAATATCAGCATTTGGATAAAGATGCTTTACAACGGACCACGCTCCGTGATCGAGTCCCCAGTTTATATCCAATCCCACTTCGGTATTTTTAACAATACTCTTAACTTCGCCTGCAAGTTCAGGATTCCCAGGTGCGGGATATTGAACTTCATAAAGTTCTTTCGGGAATCCTCCAAAGTCGTGAATGGTTTTTGGTTTTTCCATTGCAGTAACAAAAGTGCCGTTTGTTTCCCAGTGAGCAGATACAACCATAATTGCATTTGGTTTGGGGATTTCTTTACCAACTTTTCTGAATCCCTGTACAAATTCATTCTCTTCAATTGCATTCATCGGGCTGCCGTGACCAAGAAACAACACTGGCATTTTTTCTGTGTTACCGAAAGGTGCCGTAATTTTACTTAGTTCGTTCAGTTTCATAGCTACTCCTGTAAATGGTAATAATGCCAGTGTTTTTAAAAAAGACTTTCTTTGCATAATAGGTTTAATGTTTGACTATGAATTTAGTTCAACGCTTCAGATGAAGCAAATTCTTCCATTCTGATAATTAAATCGTTTTCGACATCATATACCTGAACCCATTTCTGTTTGAGTTCCTTACCCGATTTTTTTACTCGCTGATGTTCCTGTCCCAGAACAACAACGGTATTTCCTTCGACAATGAATTTTTGCGGTTCAAAACTTATCATTTCCGTGTTGTTCAGAATACTGGTTATGAACAACCTGGCACCAGTTTTCTTTTCATATATTCTTTTTGGAATGTATTGAGTTCCATGATAAATCCAAACAGTATCATCAGAAACAGTTTCGATGAACTTATTTACATCGCTACTTCCAAAAGCATCAAACATTTTTTCTACGACTTTTCTAGCTGAATTTTCCGTATGAATTTTCCTTTCATTTTATTTGATTATATTTTGAATAATCACTGAGTCAAAAGTAAGATGAAGTTTACACTTACGCATTCACATAGGTTAAATAATTGAGTTAACCTATGCAAATTTGCTTAAAGTATTATGTGTAAGATAGTTATTATGTATCATCTGCTAAGAGACTGAGGTGTTATTTGAGATAGGGAGCAGACTGATTTTTTACGGAATATATTCGGGAGATGAAATTGCGTATGCTGATGATTTTCCGTTATACCAAATTAAATTATTCTATAGATGATTTACTATATATAGCGGGAAGCCGCCAGTTGTATCGCACCGCAATCAGCCTGAGTGTCACGATTGCTGCAATACAAAATGCTTCAAGCGAAATTTCAGGTATACCTAATTTCAGCAATATAAAGTAAACTATCCCACCGAAAATACAAGCAGTAGCATAAATCTCTTTTTGAAAAATAAGCGGAATGTTATTTAAAGAAATATCTCTGAGTACACCACCAAAACAGGCAGTAATAGTTCCGAGTGCAATACAAATTGCAGGATGAAGTTCAAGGTTTATTCCCTTCTGTATACCAAGGATAGTGAAGAAACTTAGTCCCAGCGAATCAAAAACCAAAAGTATTTTATGATAGTTATGGATTACATTTGTAAACAGGATGGCTACTAAAGTACTGATCAGCACAATTATACTATAGCTTAAATCGTACATCCAGCTCACAGGAACATTCCCGATTAAAACATCACGCAATGTGCCACCACCAAGTGCAGTAATAAAGGCGATGATAAAAACTCCGAAGATATCAAGTTTTTTTTCCATCGCAGCAAAAACGCCTGAGATGCTAAAAGCTGCTATGCCCGCAATATCAATGAGTTGGAGAAGTTCCAATTGTAATCCTTTAAAAGTTCAAATACATTTTGGAGAAAAGAAATCAATTAATTTTTAATTTAGCAAGTAATTCATCTGTAAGCGGATCTGAATAAACACCATAAGCATTGACCAGCACACCTTTTATTTTATGCTTTTCAGAGGAAATAGCATACAAGACAGCTTGATCGGCAGGATCAGTTTGACCTTCAAAACGAAAATATTGATCAACCTGAAAATCAGACGGAAAAATTTTCAAATGACCACTACGGCAGTCGATGCAATCAGCTTTGAGGTTGAAATCTTCCGTATAGCCTTGTGCTTTTAAGACTTTCAAGGTTTCGGATAGAGTAGGCTCAGGATTTATCATATATTTACATTGGCTTATTGTACTAATGAAAAAGTTGTTTTGCAATATATAGAAATATATAAATATCATATTGGCTGCAGTGTGTTGGTGTATTTTCTTTCACATTTTTTGTAAACCGACTCGTTAATTAAACTAATTTAGTTTATTCTTTTTATAAATTCCATTTTCGTTATAATTACGATTATACTTATGCTGAGATAAAGTTTATACTTTTAGGTCATTAAATAAACTATTTTCTGACAGCATCTTTCATAAGTAATAATTATGTTCAATAAAAGTAGCGCAATGCTTTGGCTTCTTTATTAATCAATCCAAAAGAAATAACCAATCAGTCCACAGCACTGCGCAACAATTATTATTGAGCCAGGTATCCACCATCAGCAGGATAATAAGCACCCGTTACAAATGATGATTTAGATGATGCCAGCCAAAGTATCAGTTCAGCAATTTCTTCAGCTTCTCCTAAACGACCGATTGGATGTAATCCCACTAAAGAATTTAATGTAGCTTCATCAAGCGAATTGTAAATCAGGGGTGTTTTTATATAACCCGGTCCAACAGCATTGATACGGATTTTTTTATCGGCATATTCCAATGCAGCGGCTTTCGTCAATCCCACCACACCGTGTTTTGCAGCAACATAAGCGGGAGAAAATTTAGCACCTGTGTTTCCAAGTATGGATGCAATGTTTACAATGCTGCCGCCCTTTTCTCTCATAGCGGGAATTTGATAACGTAAACCATAAAAGACACCCGATAAATTAATGTCAATTACTTTTTGCCAGCCGTCAATAGGATATTCGCCTGTGGCGGCAACCGGACCACCGATACCAGCATTGTTTACAGCAATATCAAGCGAACCAAATTTTTCAATAGTTTGTTTTACCAACATCTCATTGTCTGATGGCTTTGAGGAATCAGCTTTGATGAAGAAAGCTTCCCCAGCTACTTTTTTAATTTCATCAACTGCCTTAATACCGTTCGCTTCACTGATGTCTGACACAATTACTTTGGCACCTTCCTTTGCAAACAATAAGGCTGAAGCTTTTCCAATGCCCGACCCAGCACCCGTAACAATAGCTACTTTATTTTCTAAGGATTTCATATAGCTGTTCCTTTCATTTTATTTTTCGTTGTTTAGTTACAAATCAAACATAACACATAAGGAAGTGTTAATCATTCACATAAGGTAAAAAATATCGTTAACATATATTTACTAAAGAAAGAAGAAAATTCAATAAAAGAAATAAAATATTCTTATTTATAGGATTGCTCCATTCGGATCCTTATAAGAGACTGCGGTGTTACAGGTCATTCTCATTCACAGGTTCTCGCATGTTATATCTTCAAGTTAGATAGCATCATTGCAGATTTGCGACCATTCGAACGAGTTCATATAAGAATTGCAATGCCATTTATGAATTCAAATAATTTTAGATGGGATTTGGCGGGTGTTATCAATGCTATATTAATTCAGGTCTTTATTTAAGGTTGGCAAACTATTAGATAACAGTTACAGACATAGCTAACTCTTCTTCGGTCTGTAAACGTGTGTGCTTTGTCCGAAGAAAACTTCAGCAGCTTCCATAATCGTTTCTGATAAAGTAGGATGAGGATGAATTGTTAACTTCAAATCTGTTAGGTTTGCACCCATTTCAATTGCAAGTACACCTTCTGCAATTAATTCACCGGCACCGGGACCGCAAATTCCTATTCCAAGAATTCTTTGTGTTGATGGATCAACTAATATTTTTGTTACGCCATCATTTCTGTCTAAGGTAACTGCTCTTCCTGAAGCAGCCCATGAAAACTTCGCAACTTCGTAATCAATCTTTTTTTCTTTTGCCTGATTTTCTGTCAATCCTGCCCACGCAATTTCCGGATCAGTGAAAACAACAGCGGGAATAGCCATCGGTTCAAAAACTGATTTATGTCCTGCAATTACTTCGACTGCAACTCGTCCTTCGTGCGAAGCTTTATGTGCAAGCATCGGTTCACCGACAATATCGCCAATTGCATATATATCAGGATCATTTGTTTTCATCTGGTTATTTACTTTTATCCAGCCACGTTCATTCACTTTTACTTTTGTGTTTTCCAATCCGAGTCCGGATGTATCTGGCTTTCTGCCGATAGACATTAAAACATAATCATAAGTTTGTTCTGTAATCCTTCCTTCAGCTCCGCCTTCGGCGGACTGAATCTTTACCTGAATTCCATCTTTAACTTCCTTCATTTCAACAACCTTTGAGTTGAGCATTATGCTTTCAAACTTTTCTTTTAATCTTTTAGAAAGATGAGAAACGAGATCGCGGTCTGCACCGGGAAGCAATCCGTCAAGCATTTCCACTACGGAAACTTTTGAGCCAAGTGCCTGGTAAACTGAACCAAGCTCGAGTCCAATATAGCCACCGCCAATTACAAGAAGTGATTTTGGAATTGCAGGAAGATCAAGTGCAGAGGTTGAGTTCAGTAATCTTTTACTTCCAATATTCAGTGATGGAATAGTAGCAATCCTTGAACCGGTTGCAATTACTATTTTATCAAATTTCATCTCTTCCTTGACGCCACCTGCCTGTCCGGCAGGCAGGTCTTTTTTATCAATGATAAGTGTTGTAGAATTTTTGAAAATAGCAGTTCCCTGCATATAATTCACTTTTCGGAATTTGGCTACTGATCCAACTCCGCTTGTAAGTTTTTCAACAACTTTGTTTTTCCAGTCACGCAGTTTATCCAGATCAATATTCGGTTTCGAAAATTCTATTCCCCAGTTTTTTGCGTGTTCAGTTTCATCGAGAAGTTTTGCAACGTGAAGCAGTGCTTTGGAGGGAATACAACCACGATAAAGACAAACACCACCGGGATTTTTATCTTTATCAATTAATGTTACGTTCATTCCAAGATCTGCTGCAAGGAAAGCCGCAGCGTATCCCCCGGGTCCGGCACCGATTACGGCAATATTTATATTATCAGACATAAATTTTCAATGGTCTCAAGTTAATTTCACATAAATATTTTCAATGGCTTTTCAAGCGCTTCACAAATCCATCTTAAAAATTGAATAGCATCAGCACCGTCAATAATTCGATGATCATAAGAAAGCGAAAGTGGAAGCATTAACCTCGGTTCAAAGTTTCCTTCTTTGTTGTAAACGAGTTCATAGTTTCCGCGTGATACACCAAGGATAGCTACTTCAGGTGAATTAATAATTGGAGTGAAGTATGTCCCCCCGATTCCACCAAGATTTGTAATTGTAAAACAACCTCCTTGCATTTCTTCCAGAGATAATTTTTTGTCACGGGCTTTTTGTGCAAGTTGATTCAATTCAACAGATATTTCAATTAGATTCTTCTTGTCAGCATTTTTAATTACCGGAACAAGCAAACCGAATTCAGTATCAACTGCAACTCCGATATTGATATATTTTTTGTAGATGACTTCCATCTTATCAATATCAATGCTGCTGTTAAACTGTGGAAACTTTTTCATTCCTTCTGCAATGATTTTAATGAGGATACCAGTTACCGTGAGCTTTGCACCGTGCTCTTCGACTTTTTTACTGAGTTCTCTTCTATCTTTTTCAAATTCTGTTATATCAGTTTTATCGAACTGAGTAACATGCGGAATTACCGACCAGGCATAACTCAAGTGAGTTGCGGTCTTCTCACGAATCTTGCTCATCGCGACTCGTTCAACTTTTCCGTACTTCGTAAAATCTAGCATAGCCTCTTTCTTTATTCCGATTCCAACTTCTTCACCTTTGACCTGCAAAATATTTTTCACATAAACTTTTACGTCATCCATCGAGATTCTTCCGTTTTCACCAGAACCGGGGACTTTGTTTATATCGACGCCAAGTTCTCTTGCAATTCTTCTAACAGATGGCGCTGCAGGCGCTGAACCGCGAAGTATCGGCAGCTGATCATCATGCTCACCAGACTTGAATTCCGGTAATTCACCTTTTAGATGTTCATCATTTATAGAAATTTCAGCAATAGGTTTTTTAGTGGATTCTAATTTTACTTTTGATGTCTCCACCATTGGCGTAGAAACAGTTACTAACGACTCAACTTTTATTAAAACATCACCCACCTTTACTTTATCACCGGTCTTTACATTAACTTCAACAACCTTTCCTTCGACTGAAGATGGAACTTCAACAGTCGCCTTATCTGTTTCAATATCAATCACACCCTGATCTTTTATGATCATGTCTCCCCTTTTCACAAGGACATTTATCACATCAGCAGATTTGATATTCTCCCCTAAATCGGGCAATTTAAATTCTATTACCATCAATCAGTTTGATTTGCTTTTTATTTTTAAGTTTATTTTTTTATTCTGAACGGATTACAAAAACACCAGGATTTTTCGAAAATTTCCATCTGATTCATTCAGAATAAAAATTTACCAACTAAGAAATCAGAGGATTTAATTTATTCGGATTTATCTCCAGATCTTTTTTTGCTTTTTCGAGATCTGTTTCTTTTATCTTTCCTTCTTTAACTAGTGCACCAAGAGTAGTATAAATAACATGCCTGTAATCAACCTCAAAGAAATCCCTGAGATCTTTTCTAGAAGCACTCCTACCAAATCCATCAGTTCCTAATGAGTGTAGTCTTCCAGGAAACCACTTTGATATTGAATCAGGAAGTGCTTTTACATAATCCGATGCAGCTACAAAAACTCCTTCTTCCTTCGAAAGAGATTGAGTGATGTACGAAGTCTTCTGCTTCTTATCAGGATTCAGCATATTCCATCTTTCAACTTCAAGAGCTTCTCTTCTCAATTCTTTATAGCTTGTAACACTCCAGACATCAGCAGCGACTTTGTAATCCTTCTCAAGAATTACCTGAGCCTTAAGTACTTCATTTAGAATTGTTCCACTGCCAAAAAGCTGTGCTTTAAGTTTTTCATCTTTCATTTTTGAAGGTTTGAATTTATACATTCCTTTAAGAATTCCTTCCTTTGCACCTTTTGGCATTTCAGGCATTGGATAGTTTTCATTCATCAAGGTGATATAGTAAAAAACTCTTTCCTGGTCTTCGAACATCCTTTTTATTCCATCGCGGATAATAACAGCAAGCTCAAATGCGAAAGCGGGATCGTATGCAACCATATTGGGAACAGCATAGGCCAGAAGATGACTATGTCCATCCTGATGCTGTAGTCCTTCACCATTCAACGTGGTTCTGCCCGATGTTCCACCAAGCATAAAACCTCTCACTCCTGCATCACCAGCAGCCCAAACAAGATCGCCAACTCTCTGCAATCCAAACATCGAGTAATAAATGAAGAACGGGATCATATTTAATCCATGATTCAGATAAGAAGTTCCCGCAGCGATGAAAGAGGACATCGAGCCAGCTTCAGTAATTCCTTCCTCGAGTATCTGTCCGTTTTTAATTTCTTTGTAGTAGAGAAGACTGTCTGCATCAACAGGTTCATACAACTGTCCTGCGTGTGCATATATTCCAACTTGACGGAAGAGAGATTCCATTCCAAACGTTCTTGCTTCATCAGGAACAATCGGGACAATATTTTTTCCAATTTCGGCATCCTTTAAAAGCTTTGCAAGAATTCTTACAAACACCATCGTTGTTGAAACTTCTCTTCCTTCAGTACCTTTGTAGAATTCTTCAAATAGTGATTCATCAGGCGTTTTTATCGGCTTCAAATTTGTTTTTCTTGAAGGCACGTATCCGCCGAGTGCTTTTCTTCTTTCAGTTAAATATTTTATTTCAGCACTGTCTTCATCAGGCCTGAAGAAAGGATCGTTATGAATCTGTTCATCAGAAATTGGAATACCAAATCGTGCACGGAATTCCTTCATCTCATCTTCATTTAATTTTTTCTGCTGATGGGTGATGTTCTTTCCCTCGCCACTTTCACCAAGTCCGTAGCCTTTTATTGTCTTGGCAAGAATAACTGTTGGCGAACCTTTATGATTTACCGCAGCACTGAAAGCAGCATAAACTTTTTCAGGATCGTGACCGCCTCTTTTCATTTTTTTCAAATCTTCATTAGACATACCAGCGACCATATCCTTTAACTCTTCATCAACTCCAAAGAAATGTTCACGGAAATAAGCGCCACTCTCAACAGTGTATTTCTGATATTGACCGTCAACGACCTCACCCATTCGCTTAACCAGCTTTCCATCTTTATCCTTCTCTAAAAGCGGATCCCAATCCTCACCCCAGATAACTTTTATCACATTCCATCCGGCACCACGGAAAGCTGCTTCAAGTTCCTGGATAATTTTTCCGTTACCGCGGACCGGTCCATCAAGTCTTTGCAAGTTGCAGTTGATTACAAAAATTAAATTATCAAGTCGTTCTCTTGATGCAAGAGTGATTGCACCCAGGGTTTCCGGCTCATCAGTTTCACCATCACCAAGAAATGCCCAGACTTTACTTCCGGTATCTTTTTTCAAGCCGCGATCTTCAAGATAACGATTGAACCTTGCCTGGTAGATTGCCATAATTGGTCCGAGCCCCATCGACACTGTAGGAAATTCCCAGAACTCAGGCATCAACCATGGATGAGGATAAGAAGATAATCCTCCGCCCTTTGCAAATTCATTTCTGAAATTTTTTAATTGTTCTTTTGAAATTCTTCCTTCAAGAAATGCACGTGCATAAATTCCGGGAGACGCATGACCCTGAAAATAAACCTGGTCGCCTTCATACCCATTTCCCCTTCCTCTGAAAAAGTGATTAAAACCGATCTCAAATAAAGTTGCAGCACTCGCATAAGTTGAAATGTGACCCCCTATACCTGCCTCCAACTTGTTTGCCTTTACAACCATTGCCATTGCATTCCAACGCAAAAGAGATTTTATTCTTCTTTCAATTTCCCTGTTGCCTGGAAAAGGAGGCTGCTTTTCTCTTGGGATTGTATTAATGTACGGAGTATTAGCTGTGAATGGAATTTGAACTCCGGCTTTGTGTGCACGAATCTGCAATTGCTGAAGTAACTCACGAACTCTTTCAGGTCCGCCGTGTTCAAAAACATAATCGAGCGAGTAAAGCCACTCGCTGGTTTCTATTTCTTCAATTTCAGGATTTCGTTTATAATCCTTGTCCATAAATTTCCTTAACTCTTAAAAAAGTTCCGTATTAGATTTAAATTCTAATCTTTGTGTTCTTTTTGATTAATTTCAAAATATTGTTGAGGCTGAATTAAAGTTAGGATGAAAGCCACATCTTCCAGAGCTTCTACATTGTGAGGGATTGCTTTCTCTAAGACAATAAATTCATTGGCTCCCACACTAACTTTTTCAAGTCCTACTATAAAATTCAGTTTACCAGATAATACAAAAAGTGTAATCGGACCAACGACTTTATGTTCATGTAAAGTAGTTCCCTTCCGTAACGATGTAAGCACGACACGCAAATTTGAATCTTTTTGCAAAGTGACGGCATTTCGATCCCCCTTAAGCCAGGCTGGTTCTTTTCTCAACTTCTCAACTTCTTCATTTATTGAAAAGTCCATAAAGGGAGCGGTCAGCACTCTCCTTCTTTAAACTCTCTCTTTTTAATTCGCTCATTTTGTGGCTCCTTCTACTTTAATTCTATGCTCAACAACAACCTAACATTCAGGCGAACAATAATCTTTGACTTAAGTCAATTAAAGACTTATATATTGTAGAACCTGAAGAACATTACTCTTTCTATTGCCGGGATCGCTTCATTCTATAGAAATAAAACTATAAGAATCATAATCAGAAGTGCTATTATTAAACACACCTCATATACAAGGCTGTATTGATCTCTTCCCTCATATTTTTCTATATTTTTCGTTAGGCTCATCTTTTCCTCCAATCCAAAATAGTTTTCGAACCTTGTATTAAATTTCTATCGTAATACTGATGCAACAACGAAGCCAACATTTATAATATTTTTTAAAATGAATCTCTCCGATTTGCCATCAAGAGTGGGGATAATATTGCAAATCTGCAACTCACAGTTCGAACTTCATATAAGAATTGCAATATGATTTTAAATTCAAAAAATTTTTAGATGAGATTAAGTAGTTGTTATCAGCACTTCGTTTATTCAAATCTTTATCTAGGGTTGGCAAACTAATTGAACTAATAGATTAAACATTCCAGCCTAAAAGATAAAAGGTAATCAGAAATGAAAATTGCTATCCCAACAAACGATAAAATTAATATAATTTATCACTTAAGGTTCGCCCTTGGATTTATGATTTTTGATATAGAAGAGGGTAAAATTCAGAATAAGCAATATAGAAAACTTGCTCAAATGAGCGGACAGGTTTTAGATTTTACTGAAGATTCATATGCTAGAGTTGCTCAAATCCTGACTGATTGTGATTTAATAATATTGTATGCAATGAATCCAAAAATAGAGCAAGAATTTAATAAAGCTAATGTTGAAATATTTTTGGCATCAGAAGCTGATATACAAAGTAGCATAAAACTGTTTTTACAGGGAAAGTTACTAAAGCTGAGTTAAGGAAAAGAATATATTTTCATTAAAATAGCTGAATAGTGTTTTAACAGTCAAACGAAGTTTTTTATGAATCTGAAAGGAACAAAGGATGAATATAATAGTTGTTACAAATGATGGGATTAATATTTCGATATATTAAAAAGATTGCAAAATGAGGAGTGGAAACATATATTACTTTCAAAAAGAGTGTAAACGAAGCTCTTTACCAATACTATTCGGATTGTTTTATAGACAATAGTTTATAATTTAGGAAAAAATAAGAGGCAAAATAAAAAGATTAATATAAGTAAGTTACTTCACCGATATGATTAATATAAATGGTAAGGTGATTGAAACAGTTTAAGAATAACCCCATAATAAATCCGGATATTTATACTGCTATACGTTTATTTTCTTTGAATTTAGCGTAAAGGAGATTTACAAATTCAGTCGGCCTCATGGAAACATTTTCAATTACATCAATATTCGCTTCATTAAAAAGATTTTTGGCATCCTTTCCACACTTACCACAAACCACAGCATTTACGCCTCTTTTTATAAGTATCTGTGCACAAAATATTTCAGAAGTAGGTGAAGATTTAAAGTGATTTGTGAACTTATCATTAAGATTTTTCTTCTCTATGTCATAAATAAAGAATTGATCTGAGTTTCCAAGCGTATCAGCAAATCTTGGATTACCGTTAATATATTTTATACAGATTGCTACTTTCATTTATACTCCGTTAGGTTAGTATATACTAAGTAACAAATTCCAGACCAATATTTATTAAATGAAAATCTAAAGCTCATACTTTTTCATTTTTCGCCATAGCGTACTTTTATTAATGCCTAGTTCAATTGCAGTTTGTGAACGATTTCCATTATGCTTCCGAAGAGTGGATTGTATTAACTGTCTTTCAGCCTGTTCAAATGGCGTTTTACTTTCGGCTTCATTCTCATTTAGGTTTAACTTTTTAAAATATCCTTGTAACTTTAAGGAAGATGTTCTGTTTTAATTGCATCTGAGTTACAAACAACAAATGAATGCTCAATTACATTTTCTAATTCTCTAATATTTCCCGGCCAATCGTAATTAGTAATCACCTTCAACGCATTCGGTGATATATAGTGGATATTTTTTTTAAATTTATTGTTAAACTTTGACATAAAATGATTGACCAGGCTGGGAATATCATCTTCTCGTTCGTGTAATGACGGTAAGTGAATATTGATTACATTGATCCTATAAAACAAGTCCTCTCTGAATTTTCCATTTATTATTTCTTTTTCTAAATCTCTGTGTGTTGCAGAAATAATTCGTGCATTGAGTTGAATTGTTTTGGTTCCACCAACTCTTTCAAACTGCCTGTTTTCCAAAACCCGTAATAATTTTACCTGTGTGGATAAAGGAATGTCGCCAATTTCATCAAGAAATAAAGTTCCGTTTGCAGCTAATTCGAACCGACCTGGTTTTGTCCGAATAGCTCCGGTAAACGCTCCTTTTTCGTGTCCAAACAGTTCACTTTCCAGTAGTGTTTCAGCAAATGCAGTACAATTAACAGCAATAAATGGTTCAGATTTTCTCGCACTATTCAAGTGAATTGCCCGTGCTATCACTTCCTTTCCTGTTCCACTATCTCCTGTAATTAGAACTGTACTATCTGTATCTAAAACATTTTCCATCATGCTGAATACCTGTAACATAGGTTTACTACGACCAATTACATTTTTAAAATGAAATCTTTCTTCAATATGATCGGAAAGGTTTTTCATTATGCTTATATCTTCGAAGGTTACGACCCTGCCGATTTTATTACTTCTTGTATCCAGTAATTGAGCTGAGTTAATTCTGACAAGCACCCTACTACCATCTTTACGAATGATTGTAGTTTCCCTTAGAAGATTCTGATGATGATCTTCAATGAATGATTTTAACAGTAGATCTTCCTTCCCAGCCTCAGAAGGAAAAACCTCCCAGTAATCTTTCCCCAATGCTTCGGAAGCCGAAAAACCTGTTATTCCTTCAGCGGCTTTATTGAATGAAGTTATTTTCCATTCAGAATCAACTGTAAAAGTCCCTTCAAGCAAACTATTGAAAATAGTCTCGAGTTTATTTTTTTGTTTAATAATTTCTTCGTTTTTTTGTTGCAGAGTAAGATGGAGTGAAACAACCTCATTGATGTCTCTGAAAACGATAATGAGTCCAATTACACCATGATCGGGCTGTATAAGGGGACTTATCGACGCGTTTACCTCAAGTTGCTTGTTACTCCTGTTTTAATTCTTAGCGATATATTTGAAAAAATCTCACCAGAATTTAAGCTGTTATTTATTATTGTGTTTTCGCCAAGTGTAGGATCAAATAAAATATTACTTTGTTTTGAAATGATCTCATCAGTACTGAATCCAGTAATCCTACTAGCGCCATCATTAAAAACAATAATTCTATGCTCTTTATTTATTGCAATAATACCATCAGAAGCAACAAACTTTTTCTTTGCTTCAAGAGTATCAACCTTAAACCTCAAATGATTAATATTGAATTTTGGTTAATATAATCAATTTAAGCGAAGTTGCGAATTAGTAGAATTCAATTCTAGATACCACAATAACTCTAATTGCAAAATGGAAATCGTCTTTCCATCGACAATGCATATCTGCAATACTATTTAAGTACAAATCGTATTTAGCACAATTCCACAATAATATTATTGGCTTCCTTTTTGAATTATCACATTCGAATGGAAGCACCAATCGAATCAAGAATTTTATTCGGTCGCATCATCTATAATGCATAGTATAAATTTTAGGACGTATCAAGTATCAAAACAAAGAAAGTAAAGGATATGAAAAATGGCTTATACGATAATGGAAGAATGTATTAATTGTCATGCTTGTGAACCTGAATGTCCGAACGAAGCAATTTCACGGGGTGATACAATATTTGTTATAGATCCTAATCTATGTTCTGAATGTGTGGGCTACCACAATGAACCACAGTGCGTATCTGTTTGTCCTGTTATATTCTATTAGCGAAAGAAGGTGCAAAAGTTGCTGTTACTGATATTCTTGAAAAAGAGGGTCAAGAAGTGGTTCAAATAATTAATGATTCTGGAGGTGTCGCGAAGTTTTGGCAACTTGATGTATTGAAAGAAAAAGAAGTTGAAAAGGTTTATTCTGAAATAGTAAATGAATTCGGACATCTCGATTCCACAGTAAACAATGCTGGAATATCAGGTGTTGATAAGCCGACACACGAATTAAGCGAGGATGAATGGGATGCTGTCATGAATATTAACGTAAAAGGTGTTTTCTTTTGCACTAAGCATGCTGTACTTCAGATGAAAAAAAATGGCAATGGTGGGAGTATCGTAAATATGTCGTCAATTTATGGACTAATAGGTGCTGGAGACATACCACATTATCATGCTTCAAAAGGTGCTGTTAGATTAATGACAAAAAATGATGCGATAATTTATGCAAAAGATAACATCCGGATTAATTCTATACATCCGGGTTTTATTTGGACACCATTAGTTGAAGAGTTTGGGAAACTAAAAACTGGGTTCAGAGAACACTTAGATAGCTTACACCCAATTGGACACATTGGCGAACCATTAGATATCGCATATGGAGTAATTTACCTTGTATCGGATGAATCTAAGTTTGTCACAGGAAGTGAATTGGTAATAGATGGCGGTTACACTGCTCAATAAAAATAAAAGTTAAAGATATAACAATAACGGATAAAGAAGGAGATTTAAAGAGTGTTACCAGAATTAATTCTTAGTGCTGGTGTAATAGCACTATTGAGAATATTTGATGTTTCCCTTGGAACTCTGAGGTCAATCTTCGTAATTCAATCAAGAAAATATATAGCCGCGATTACAGGTTTTTTTGAGGTGCTGATATGGATTTTTGCGATGCGATATATTGTTCAACATATGGATCATGAGCTTAACTTAATTGGTTATGCCAGTGGATTCGCACTTGGAACATTTTTGGGAGTTACCATGGATCAGAAACTCGGCTTCAGTTATATTCAGATCAGTATACTATCAAAAGGGAAAGGACAACTTATAGCAAATGCTTTAAGAGATGCTAACTTCGGTGCGACCATTTTACCAGGCGCAGGCGTTACTGGGGATATATTGATGGTGTTCACTGTAATTAATAGGAACAGATACATTAGGTTACTGGAGATAGTAAATAAAATTGATCCGGATGTTTTTATTAATATTCAACCAGCGTCACCATTTAAAGGATATATATCAAGAGACCATAAATAAATTGCGCTCAATTATAGTCTAACGCGCTATTACATTTACCATTTTTTAAATAGGAATTAAAATGACAAAAAGAAAATTTATATAACCGAAAAAGATAAATTAAAATTGAAAAGTCTTTTCAGAGCAACCATCGGAGTAAACAGTAATGATTTGAATAATATGAAAGAATTGCTGATTGAGCTCGAACGTGCCGAGGTGATTAATGATGACAATATAGATGAAAATGTGATTACTATGAATTCGACTGTTGTCGTAAAAGATCTTAATACTCATAGGGAGTTTGAATACACAATCGTCTACCCGGAATATGCGGATAGTTCAAAAAATAAAATTTCAGTCCTTGCCCCGGTAGGAACAGCACTTTTGGGGTATAAAGTGGGTGATATAATTGAATGGAAGGTGCCCGCAGGTAAAAGGCGATTTCTGGTTCAGCAAATTTTATTTCAACCGGAAGCAGCATTTAGATTACTTAAAAAGTAAATAAGAATATTCAGAAAAAAAACTATAATCTTGTAAAAATCTTATAGAAAATTAACTCAAAATTTGAAAGATACTAATTATGGCCACAGTCAAAAAAAATTTGCTCGAAGTTTGTATCGAAGGATTAGAATTTCCATTAAAGGTTGGTAGAAAAGCAAAGGCTGAAGGGGAAAACACTCAATAACCTGTTTATCAATCCATGCAATGATTGAAAAAATATTCGAAGAGCAATTCGAAACAAACATACTTGGAATCATATGTAATAGTGATGATTATGTTGGCTTACAGCAGTTGTCGAATAAAATAGTTAGTTATTTGAATTCAATTGATGCAAGATCAATTGATTTAATTTTTAGTTTTCCATTTTTCATTGAAAAATGCCCTCGAAATACCAGACAAAAGCATTCAATGAAATACAAATGCCAGTTCAAGGTTACAAAAAATTCATCATTTGATTATTCAAGAAATTATTTGGTCGAGATCCCTATTGTCGGAAAAGAATATATAATGCCTGGTATCCAGAAAGAAATTTTAGATATACCTGCTCTTCTTCTAATCAAGATGGAAGGCTTCGATGTATATTTTTTAGAAGACATCGTTGAGCTTGTAGAAAATCAGTTTGAAAGGCTGAACTCCAGCCCGTTATCAATTTTCGATGACGATAACAGGTTCTCTTTACTTGAAAAATTAGAGAATAAATTATCTGAAGAGTTTAATACCGATAAATGTACCGTGAAACTAATAACACGAAAAATGTTATATTCATTTTCTCTGGGATTATCAGGTGAAAGATATAAACCTGCCCTCATTAATGAGTATGAAACCGAACATATATTCGTATAAGAATTAGCTAAACAATGATACAAAATGAATAAAGAGAGGCTGGAAATCTTTAGATTAAATAATTTTAGAGAGGAAGCAATTAAATTTCTATCAGATAATAGAAGTGCGATTATATCTGAAGACGAAATAACACAAGCTGTTCAACTTATATTTTTAGGCTATTCAATTGCAGTTGAAAGTAAAATCAAAGATAAATCAAATAGTAAAATTCGAAATTTGAACCTGGGAATTATAATGTCCGAGTGGGGGCAAACTAGCTAAGAGCTTTAAGTAATCTACACTGTCCTGGATAACATAAAGCTAATTTAATCTGAACCTCTGTTATTTTCACCATGCAGGATTGAATTAAACACAATATTTAATAAAAATTATTAACAAAGAGTAGGAGGGAAGACTATGGCACTAAAAGAATTATTAATGCAATTGGGAAGTGAAAAAAATACTCCTTGCGTTACCATTTCATTCAATACACATCGTACGCATCCGGACAACGCACAGGATAAAATCATTTTAAAGAATCTGCTAAAAGAAGCAGAAAAGAGAGTAGTTAAAGAGTTTGGTAAGAAATCAAACGAAGTGCTACTAGAGAAAATCGCAACAGTGCAAAATGAAATTGATGTGAATTTTAATTTGGAGAGTCTTCACCTGTTCTTATCAAACGATACAGAAGAGATTGTAAAACTACCTTGGTCTATACGTCAAAATCGGGTACATGTTTCTAATACTTTTGCCATCCGTTCGTTGATTAAAGCTTATAACCAAAGTGAGCCTTATTTGGTGATGGTACTTTCGCAAGGCGGGGTTAATTTATACGAAGCGATAAATGACGGAATAATTGGGGAAATCATAAATGATGACTTCCCTTTTCCGGAAAACACACATAATATTTTCTTTCCGGAGAGGAAAAGCGATCCGGAATATGTAGATGATTTGATTAGAAAATATTTTAACAGGATAGATAAATCTCTTGTAAAAGTTTATAACGAGACAGGTCTGAATTGTATTGTAGTATGCACCGTTGATAATTATAGTCTGCTCATTCAGGTAGCTGATAAACCGGAAGTATATCATGGATTTGTTAAAATTGACTATAACAGAAGAGCTCCCCATCAAGTCGTTCAACAAACCTGGGGGCTGATTAATAATTTACAGCAGGAACGCATGGCTATGGCTATAGAGGAAATGAAAGAGGCGGTTGCTCAGGGCAAAGTAGTAACAGATCTTCAGGAAATTTATCAGGCGGCTATTGACGGCAGAGGTGAACTTTTGATTATACATCGAAATTTTGTACAGCCTGTATTAATGAAAACTGAAAGAACTTTTGATATAATTGAAGATCCTAGAACACAAGGCGCTATCGATGACATTACCAGCAACATAGCTTGGGAAGTACTTGCAAAGAAAGGCAGAACAATTTTTACCACACAGGATCAAATTAAAGACCTTGGTAATATTGTTCTGAAAACGAGATACTAAAAAAGTATTTTGCATAAGGTTTAATTCTGTTAACAGAGAGGTGTGAATATTATCAACGGCAAGAAAAATCGGTAATAATGATATTGCTTAAGTCGGAATTCTAATGAAATAAGTCTGCGATAAGAGTAAGCTCAGATAAAATCATTAAGAAGAAGTTGTCGAAAAATTAGTTTAAAAATATTTATTATAAGGAAAGCGTAATAAGGAATTATTGAGTCCTTAGCCAACTCAATTAAATTCTCTTTATATTCTTTTGAATATAAAACAAGTCTCTTGCTTTGCAGGAATAAACAATAATCATAAAATTCAAAAAGGGATTAAGATGAAAGAAATAAAAGCAATAATTCGACCATTTAAACTGTTAAAGGTTTTAGAAGCCTTAAAAGAGATTAAAACATTACCGGGAATTACAATCTCGGAAATAATTGGTTTTGGAAAAGCTGAGATTAACACAAAGGATATTAAAATAATTGATGACAAAATACTATCCGTTCCTCGAACAAAGCTCGAGATCGTAGTAGATGATAGTATGGTAGATAATGTATTAAATATAATTCAAAAGGTTGCTCATACAGGTAACTCCGGTGACGGAAAAATATTCGTCAGTAATGTTGATGAGGTAATAAAGATACGAACGAATGAGCGAAGTAAAGTTGCAATATAAAATTATTACCGTTAATGTCCACGCTTTTGGCACTCCAACATTGCGAGGATTATCTGAAAGTGACATCTGTGTTTTCGCAATGCAGACAGGTAAATTTCCAAATCCTAATTCAACAAATTTTTCTATTTTCTTTTTTGCACGCTTCTCAAAATAGACATCTTCTGCGCCATATATTTGAGTTGCGATAGTTTGAATTTTATCTTCGACAGACATTTCCAGATCATATAAAAATTTCTTTTGCGGATTGTTATTTTCTTCAGCGAGCCTGACCGTCTTTTCTGCAAGTTCAATCGCTCCTTCACCGCCCTTGCTGAATGCTTCATGGGCAGCACAATCCACATTAAGTTTCTCGCACAATTGAAAGATCATTTTAATTTCTTGTTGTGTATCTTTCGGAAATTTGTTGATCGTGATTATAACGGGTACTCCAAACTTTTTCATATTATTGATGTGCACTTCAAGATTTCCTAACCCTTTACTGAATGCTTCATAATTTTCTTCATACAATAAAGATTCCGGTTTTGACTTTACACCTCCGTGAAATTTAATCGCTCTGCACGTTGCAACAATAACAACTACCGATGGCCACATATCACTGCTCCTACAAACAATATCAAAGAATTTTTCGGCACCTAAATCGGAACCAAAGCCACACTCAGTCACAACATAATCAGCCAGTTTAAGAGCAATTTTATCTGCAATAATACTGTTGGTGCCATGTGCAATGTTTGCAAATGGGCCCGCGTGAACCAGTGCTGGAGTGTTTTCACTAGTTTGAACTAGGTTTGGCATAATTGCATCGTTCAGTAAAACTGCCATCGCATTATTTGCCTGAAGATCTTTTGCACGTACTAATTTCTGATCAAAATTATAACCAACTGCAATTTCTCCAAGTCTTCTTTTCAAATCAGCACGCGATTCCGCAAGTGCAAGAATGGCCATGACTTCTGACGCTGCGGTTATGACAAATCCTGATTCTCTTGGTACCCCATTTACTCTGCCCCCTAGCCCTATAACAATCTGACGCAATGATCTATCATTCATATCCATCGTTCTATTCCATAATATGTTGGTGACATCTATTCCCAGATCATTTCCTTTCATTATATGATTATCCAACATAGAAGCCAACAGATTATGCGCAGCAGTTATTGCGCTTAAGTCTCCGTTAAAATGCAGATTAATCATCTCCATAGGTAAAACCTGCGAATGCCCTCCGCCGGCCGCCCCTCCTTTCATACCAAAAACAGGTCCAACCGAAGGTTCACGGATTGCTATAATGCATTTCTTCCCAATCCTGTTTATTGCTTGCCCAAGACCAATAGATGTTAATGTCTTTCCTTCACCAAAATTAGTCGGACTCATGGCAGTAACCAGAATGAGTTTTCCATCCGGACGTGAAGCAAATTTTTCGCGGACACCTAACTTAATTTTACCAGTATAATTTCCATAAGGGACAAAATCATCCTCTGAAATATCTAATATTCCGAGTATCTCCTTAATGTTTTTCAATTTTACTTGACGTGCTAAATCTTGATCGGTTGGCATATTAATACCTTACGTCTTTGAAGAGAATAAGAGTTATTTAATTACATCAAAAGTTAAGGACTTTTTAGATGTAAAACTCCTTCAAAAAACTCCTATTATCTCAAGAGCAATTATATACCGCTATTAGTTTGAGATTATAGTTAGAGTTACAAACTAAGAGCAAATACTAATAGAATTAAGAACGCTATAACTGCCGCTGCCGCATGGATCAAAGCTAAAGCTTTAGGCCCCGGTTTATTATTTAAATCACGTACAAAAAGAATAATACCTCCGATTGCAGCAACAACAAATAAAATGAGAGATAAAATCGGGAAATCATCACCATAATTGATTGAAAAAATGATGAGAATAATTAGTGCAGTTGCGGCAAAAATTCCATGTACAACTGCTACTGGTTTAACGATCGGTTTACCTGTTAATAATGGGATTAAAATTGTTACTCCAGATACTGCTGCTAAAGCGAAAAGAATAATACTCGTAATTAACATAAAATTTTCCTTTTTAGCAGTAGATGATTTAACTAGCGAAAAGGTTACATAGATTGTAAATGTTTTATTATCTTTGAATTAAAAACAAGTAGATGTTGACGAAGCAAAACAATAAATCGTTAAAACAAATTTCCGATGAAGAACTAATTAATGAGGTAAAAAGTGGAAGAATCGAAGCTTATAGTGAAATAGTTCGTAGATATAACCAGAGACTGTACAGAATAGCAGTTTCTTACGGTGTTATGGATGATGATGCGGAGGAAGTAATACAATTAGCTTATATATCTGCTTATGAAAAATTATCCCAGTTCAGAGGCGATGCCAAATTTTCCACCTGGCTGATAAAAATCCTTATTAATGAATGCTTAATGTTGAAAAGGCAGCAAAGAAGGGTTGTAAAATTAGATGAGAGTAAAGATGTAACCTTTAGTACCGAAAGTCATCAAAACCCAGAAGAAAACTATATGGATATAGAAAGAAAGGAAATACTAGAAGAAGCAGTCAAACGGTTGCCAGAGAAATACAGGACTGTTTTCATTTTTAAAGAAATTGAAGGAATGAGTGTTGAAGAGATTTCCGATTCCCTCGGCATTTCAAAAGTAAATGTTAAAGTAAGACTGCACCGAGCGAAATCAATGTTGAAAGAGGATATTAAGGGAATCATTCATTTTGCAAGTCTATTCACATTTGGGAATGAAAGATGTGATAACATAACCGAAAATGTAATGGACTACATAAGAAGCAACCAGCAAGAGATAAATGCACAGTAAACTTTACAACTGGAACACCCATTTCAAAAATAAATATAAAATTATATCACTATAAATTGTAACCTTTCTTATTCCATTTCCTCTAATAATAAAAAGGAGATGAATTTTTGGAAAAGCACATCGTAAATATTCTGGAAATCACACAAATCACACATGATGTTAAAAGATTTGTTGTGGAAAAACCACACGGTTATGAGTTTATACCCGGGCAGGCAACCGAAGTTGCAATAAATAAACCGGGTTTTACAGAACAGAAAAGACCTTTTACTTTTACCGGCCTAAATGACTGGCCAAATCTTGAATTTACAATTAAAATATATAGTGATCACCTTGGAGTGACAAGTGAAATGGACAAGCTTGCACCAGGAGATAGTATTATTATTCATGATGTATGGGGAGAAATAGCTTATAAAGGTAAAGGTGTTTTTATTGCTGGAGGTGCAGGAATAACACCTTTTATTGCAATTCTCAGATATCTGAATAAACATCATATGCTTGGAGAAAACAAATTATTGTTTGCAAATAAAACAAAGTCGGATATTATACTGGAAGCTGAATTCCGGGCATTATTAGGAAAAAATTTTTATAATATTTTATCCGACGAAAAAGTTGAAGGATATGATTACGGTTTTATCACTACAGACTTGTTAAAGTCTTATACGGATCTCGATGATCAAAATAAGTACTATATCTGTGGACCAATTCCAATGATGGAATCGATCGAAAAACAGCTGAGCCAGTTGAACATAGACAAGAGTCATATAATAAAAGAGGGATTCTAGATCATTAGAAAGGTACTTATATGGAAAAAAATGGCTCAAATGGTAAAAGCATAGAAACTCAAGCAATGATTCAATCGTTAGGTTATTCTGAAAATGAAAATGCATTTTTATCGCATCTGGTAGACGATGAAACAAAAATAGAAATCATTGAAGATAGATTCAGAGATATTATGAGTGTCCTTGGTTTGAATCTCAATAATGACAGTTTGAAAGATACTCCAAGAAGGGTCGCCAAAATGTTTGTCAGAGAAGTATTCAGTGGATTAAATACAAATAATAAACCAAAGATATCATTATTCAAGAAGTCATTTAACTCTGATCAGATGATTGTTGAGAAAGATATTACCATTTATTCATACTGCGAACATCATTTCGTTCCTATAATTGGAAAAGCACATGTTGCATATTTTGCCAATGAATATGTAATCGGGCTTTCCAAACTTAATCGGATTGTGCAGTTTTATGCAAAACGTCCTCAACTACAGGAAAGGCTTACACATCAGATTTCTGAAGAGCTTATAACAATTCTAAATACAAAGGATGTAGCGGTGGTTATTGAGGCAGATCATCTGTGTATAAAATCCAGGGGTATAGAGGATGCAAACAGCAGAACTCTTACTTCGGAATATAATGGAAGATTTCTGGAGCCTGAAACTAGAAATGAGTTTATCAGTTATATTAAAAAATAAACAACTAATTTTTTCGACCAACGCCATAATGTAATACTAACTCACCACCAAGGAAGTTAGTGTAAAATAATCCCACCACGATCAATGTTTTCAATATTATTACCCAGTTATTTAAGATATTAATTTCTGGGAACTGCTTCAATTGAATTCCTGCAATCACACTAAATATCATAAGCCATAGCACATTTAATCCGCCGTGCAGCAAAGCTATTTTTAGAATTGTCTGCTCGTTTTTTATTTTGATTAGATCAATCGCTCCGAATCCTGCAGCAAAAAATCCTGAAGTAGTTCCCAAGACCAATGAATAAAAGGCTAATTCTGCCAAATAAAGCTTTGATATATGATTGAAAATATGTCCAGTAAAGCACTTAGTGGAAGAAATGCTATCGGAAAGTGAATCAGCATTATGTGAATGGGATGTCCCGAAATAGTAGCTTTAAACATTATTACAATTAAAATTTTTGTTTAATACTCTGATGAATAACCTAGCATAAAGGTTACAATGCAGAAAAAATAAATTTAAACTAAATATTTATTGATTTTATAAGATCCAAAAACTTCATAAACACAATCATTGTTATAATCGTTATGATATCATAGCTAATGTAAAAGGTTAAATCATTCTGCAATAATCAACTACTAAATTCCTGTGCACTATTAAAATCGGCCCTTGCTGCTTGAATATCTCCCATCTTGACAAGCAAAGTCGCCCTGTTAAAGTAAGCGTTTGGATCATTCGGATTAAGTTTAATTGCCTCAGAAAAAAACTTGATTGCAACTTGGATTTCTCCCTGATCAGCCTTTTCTACTCCTATGATATTTAATGAAGTTGAGGAAACATTAGCTGGCACATTTTCATAATTCATCATTTCCCTTTTCAAATTATTTTATATAAAATCTACTTTACCAAAGTCGATTCTAAAAAGTTTATTGTTCTTTCTTTTACTAAACTTATTTTAAGAATATGTTTATCGATAACAATTGACTTAAATCAACTTTTAGTCGATTGAATGAATTATTATTCTACATTCGGTAGATCTCTGGATATATTGTTGAACACTTTTCATATATCATTTATCCGAAGAGAAAAAGCATTTGAGCGCTACAGCATTGTTATGCTCCTCATCTTTGGCTGAATAAAGTAGCGTGACAATACCTTTTTGTTTTTGTAATTTTTTGATTTGATGAAGAAGCTCCATTTTTCCTCTGAGTTCTCTACTATACTTAGCTTTAAATGAAATCCATCTCCTGATGTCATGTGCAAACCACTTGCGCAGCTCATTAGATGGTGCAATTTCTTTCATCCAAAGATCAATTTTTACTTCCGAATTTTTCACCCCCCTTGGCCAGATTCTATCAACTAGTATCCGATACCCATCTGAATTTGATTCTTTCTCATAAATTCTTTTAACTTTTATGTTCATTACAATCTCAATAGATGATCATTATTGTTGTAAGTTTCAATCAGAGATCGGAGGGAATTATAATATGAATTCAGAGTTTCCAGGTTTATCGTTGGATTTTTAATATTTGGAATTGTTACTGGCATCTCAGACAATAATTCATATAATTCCGGATATCGTTCCTGAATTGTCATTGTAATCTTAATTATCGCCCCATTAAGCTCATCAATTTGGTTCATTGCAGATCCCTTCAGATATTTTCAATTGTTTGTTCGATATTTACAATATCTTCAGTTTTATTTTTTCTGATCGAATTACTTACAATAGCATCTTCAAAAATTATTGAATCTGATGGTATATTAAATTCTTTAAGTATCAATCGCATGTCTTGAACGAAATTTGATGAGCCACACAGATAGAAATACCTCACAGAATCTACGATTTGCATTCTTAAAAAGTTTTTATCAATTCTTCCAAAAAAGTAACCTTCATAACGTTCTTTTGTGAACACATTAATGTAATCTATACCAAGCATCTGAGATAATTCCGTATGCAGGATAACATCGTCCATTTTCCTATTCGAATAAATTAACATATTTCCCGCTAGGTCATTCTTATGTTTAAGATCTCGCAATATTGCGATAGCAGGTGTAATCCCGGTACCGGCAGCAATAAATACACCCATCCCTTTATATTTAAAAGTTCCATGCGGCTCACTTATCTTTAATTTTTTACCAACACTTGAACCAACAATTGCTTTTTTTAGTGAATCATTCTGGTTATATAATTTGATTATAAATTCCAGATGACTTGCTTCCACTAACCCAACGAAACAAAAGGATTCTTTTTCGTCGAGTTTGACACCATCTATTAATGATATGTTCGTAAATTGTCCAGGAGTATATGTATATCCCTGAGGCTTTTCCACTTTAATATTAAATGTGTTTGATGATATAGAACTTATCTCTAATATTTTTACTGAATATTCATTCATACTTTTTTCCAGTTTATCATCTTATCTAAATTTCCCAACTACCGAATATTCTCCATTTCGTCCATCGCAAGAGTCGCGTGGGCATACGCTGCTCCAGCACGCATCTCAGCCGCAATCCAAATTGCTTCCATTATTTCTTTTTTTGTTGCGCCTCTCCTAATTGCCGTCCTGGTATGTGACCTGATGCAGTATGGACATTGAGTAACGTGTGCAACGGCCACTGCGATAAGCTGCTTTATTTTTTCAGGTAATTCTCCATCCTCAAATACTGTTTTACTGAAATTCCGCCAGGCTTCAATGTTTTTTGGTGATAGATTAGCTTTTTTATCGTTCAGTTCTCTGGATGCCACTGGATACAGATTTCCATTTTCCATCATAAACCCTTTCGTAGAATTCATTTTATCATTTATTAAAAATCTTTAAATCAATTTGATTTCACGGATCATTTGATTTGTAAATCCCCATTCATTGTCATACCAGGTCATAATTTTTACTAAATCTCGATCTACAACTCTGGTCATTTTCAAGTCGACAATTGATGCATAGCTGCTATTAATAATATCTGAAGAAACCAGAGGTTCATTCGAAGTAGCCAATACTTGTTTATATCTGTCGGTTTTTGATTCTTCAATCAGGATATTATTGATTTCTTCCACAGAAGTATTTTTTGCAGGTACGAATGTTATATCCGAAATAGAACCTACAGGCACAGGAGTGCGTATCGCTATGCCATCAAATTTATTTTCTAATTGCGGCAATGCTTTGATAGTTGCTATTGCCGCACCTGTGGAAGCAGGAATTAAATTCATCATTGCCGATCTTCCCATACGAAGATCTCTTTTTGAAGGCGCATCTACCAGAGAATTTGAAGAAGTAAAGGAATGGATGGTATTTAAAATTGCTTTTTTTATTCCAATTCTTCTGTCCATAATCTCAATAACAGGACCAATATTATTAGTTGTACAACTCGCACAAGAAAATACCGAAGTTTTACCATCTCTCTTATTTACTCCATGCAGTACTGTTGGTGTGTCCTTACTTTTTGTTGGTGCAGAAATTACAACATTTTTTGCTCCGGCATAGATATGCTTCTCAGCATCTTCTCTTTTTCTAAATAATCCTGTGCTTTCAATAACCACATCAACACTCAAATTTTTCCAAGGGAGATTTGCAGGATCTTTCTCGTTAAGAAATAAAATCTTTTTACCCTTGATGAGTAAATAATTTTCCTGAATACTTACATCACTTTCATAAAATCCATATACACTATCATATTTAAATAAATATGTAGCGTTTTCAATACTCATTAAATCATTAATTGCAACTACATCTAATTCATCTTCCAATAGAATTATTTTCAATGCGGCTCTCCCAATTCTGCCAAATCCATTAATAGCTATTCTTTTCATTTTACTTAGCAATTTCCTTTCTCTTTGCTTCTATAGCATTTAATAATTTATCATAAGCTTTATCAAATTTTTCAATACCCTCTTCTTCCAGTTTTTGAGTAATATCATCTATGCTGATCCCATTATCTTTAAGCCGCTGTAAAACTTTATTTGCATGGGATAGATTATTTTCTAAACTGTTCGCTGCTTTGCCATGATCACGAAAAGCATCGATGGTTTTTAAAGGAAGAGTATTAATAGTATCTGGACCAATTAAAGGTTCTACATATTTTACATCACTATATGCTGAGTCTTTTGTGCCGGTACTTGCCCACAAAACTTTTTGTTTTTTTGCACCTTGTTTTTCAAGCTTTTTAAATCGCTCGCTTTGAAAAACTTCTTTATAAATTTGGTATGCTTCTTTTGCAGATGCAATTGCCGCTTCACCCAAAAGTTCATCAAGTCCTTTCTTTTTCAAAACAGGATCAAGAAGTACATCAATACGGCTTAAAAAGAAACTGGCTACAGACGTTATATTATCAATGGGCTGCTCAGCTTTTAACCGATCTTCCAATCCGGATAAATAAGCGTCAGTAACTTCTCTGTAACGATTCAAACCGAACAACAAAGTAATATTGATATTGACACCTTCACTAATACATTTTCGGATAGCAGGTAAGCCTTCTTTAGTGCCCGGTATTTTTATCATCGCATTTTTGCGGTTAATCATTTTCCATAATTCTTCAGCTTGTTTAATTGAACCTTCTGTATCATTGGCAAGAAGCGGTGAAACTTCCATACTTACCAAACCATCACGTCTATTTGATTTTTCATAAACAGGCTCCAGTATGTCTGCAGCACGTTTGATATCACATATAGCAAACTCGAAAAAAATATCCTCATTACTTTTTTGTTCATCCGAAAGTTTTTTAATATCATCATTATAATCCGGACTGCTGAGTACCGCACTTTCAAAAATGGATGGATTGGAAGTAATCCCGCTTAAAGAATCTTCATCGATAAGTTTTTGAAGCATCCCATTATTCATAATTTCCCTGTTGAAGAAATCAAGCCAGATACTTTGACCCAGATCATGTATTTTTTTTAGATTATTCATTGTCATATCCTCTTTCACTGTTAAAACAAATGCAATTAACTCCAAAACCATATTTCTAATTAGAATTATTACTTATACAATCTTATTCTTATGCTAAAATCCTTCTTTGATAATTGAATTTTTGTCAATGCGTAAATTTGCAAACAACTTTTCAACTGCGTCCATCATTGGAGGCGGTTCACAGAGATAGATAGACTACTTAACAGGTTTTAAATTAGAAACATAATTTCCTACGTCAGATTTAAATGCTACTGCAAGTCTATTCCACCCGTTAATAGCAACAATACCAAGCGTCAAGTCAACAATTTCTTCTTTTGTAAAGAATTTATATAATTCTTCAAAAATATTTTCAGGTGCACCTTCTGATGAAATGTTTGTCAGAGACTCACACCAGGCTAAAGCCACTCTCTCCTTTTCAGAATAAAAAGGTGCTTCTTTCCAGGCAGCTAAAAGATGTAGTCTCTGATCATTTTCACCAAGTGCAATTGCATCTTTTGTATGCATCTCTAAACAGTGTGCACAACCATTTATTTGAGAGGCTCTAATTTTAATTAGCTCCAATAGCTTATGATCTATTGCACTTTTATCCACAACAGTCTGAACAACCAACATAGCTTTATAAGCTTCGGGGGATTCTTTATACCAATCTAACCTCATTTTTACTTCCACTATAAATATTATTTAGATTATCATTCTTTTAAGCAAATGAAAGATTTACTTACCAGCCGATCTCACCTTTTTTACATCATCAGCATTTATTAAATTCGCATTGTTACCCCAAGATGTTCTTTCATAATTTATGACAGCTGCAACTTCCTCATCTGTCAACTGATCTTTCCATGCAGGCATAGGAGTGCTATATTGTATTCCATTAATTTTCTTTCCTTCAATTCCAAAGAGAACGATACTGACGTGATCAGTTGCATCGTTGGAAGTTACTACGTCTGTTTTAACAAGAGGCGGAAACAATTTTGGGATACCCTGTCCGTTTTCCTGATGACAGCTAGAGCAGCTTTTTCTGTAGATATCAGCACCATTAAATAATGATAAATTAGGAGAATCAACCGTCTGATTTTCTAGGGTTTCCATTTTATGATATGTAGGAGTATTAGCGAATTTTTCTGGAGGACTCCATTGATTTACAAAATAAAAGATTGCCCAGGCAACAATTAAAATGAAAATAATCCATATCCAGCTTGGAATTGGTGAGGGTGTTTCAGCAGTAGTAGGTTCCCACTTATCGTGCGTTCCTCCACCATATGCATTGACTAAAAGTGAAACTTTACCTTCTACAATATCGTTTTCTCTCAATCCTTCTACTGCAATACCGGGACCGTTTCGCACAACAAATTTTATTTTCCTCTTTGATTTTTTTCCATCATTAGTGTAAGCGATTATCTTTAGTGTATGCTCACCATCATCCAAACTTGTTGTATCCAAATCAAATCTTGCAGGAGGACTATAAACAGCAATCGGATTTTCATCATCATCCAGGATAACTTCAATTTTATTTTGATTATTGAGATCCATCTAACTCACTCATCATCTTTACTTTCATCTTCGAGGATTCTTCGTTTAATATGATTTTTAGATTCTTCTCTTGGTTGAACAAGATATTTTATCGTTAATCCTAATACGAGAAACACTATAAAAATTGAAAGGATGTAAAGCATGTAATACCAAAAGTCCTTATCTACTGTACCAACGAGTTCATGTTGCAAAAGAATAAAAACTGAACTTGCTAAAAGGTTCAAGTATGACTTAACTATAATCATTTCCCTTCCCCTCTGATTCTTTTCACATCCTCTACATTTATCATTTTCCCAGAGTTTCCCCAACTGCTTCGTTCATAGTTTATTATAGCAGTAATTTGTTCATCAGTAAGGATATCTTTTTGCGCAGGCATTTCCGCAGTATAAGTAACCCCATCTATTGTTCCTCCTTTTTTTCCGAATAGCACAACTCTGATGTGTGATTCAGCATCATCTGAATTTACAGTTGCAGAATTTTTTAAAGGTGGAAATGTGTTATATATACCCTCACCATTTTGTTGGTGGCAACTAGCACAATTAGAATTATATAATTTTGTGCCTTCTTCAGTACCTATGGATGGACCAGCATCTGTTAATTCTGGATCTTTGTCTAAGCCTTCCATGGGTTTTTGTTTTAAAAATAGAAGGTAAGCTACAAGATCTTTTGCTTCTTGTTTAGCTACAACTTTACCATTGGCAGGTGCATATTCATTAGGAACAGGTATAACTAAATCATTACTATCGGGTGATTCTTTGATTTCATATAACCAAGGATATGCCTGCATGATAGAGGATTTTACTACAGCGCGAGGACTATATAAATGGATATGATGCCAGATTTCACTGGGCTGTCGATTTCCTATATTACTTAAATCGGGACCGGTTCTCTCACTCCCCAATACAGCCGGCGTCATCCTGATATCATCAATCGGTTGAAGATAAGAGTAATCAAGTGGTGATGATGGTCTGCCAAATATTTTATCGAGTTTTAATGGTCTTACCTGTTGAGTGTGACAATACAAACAACCTTCCGATACATAAGTATTTAGTCCCCTGAATTCTGACAATGTTAATGTATTTACACCGCACATCGGATCGCGGTCATTTACTTGAACAGCAGGTATAATGGCAATTATTATAGATAGTGCAACAAATCCAAAAAACACTATACCGAAAAGAAGTTTATGATTTTGACTAAAATTCAATTTCATCATTCTGTACCTTCATATTCAACTTTACCGAGTTTTGGTTTCGGTTTCATCTTATACAAATTATAAGCAAAGATGATATGTGAAATAAACATGAATGTTCCACCGATTGCTCTCCACACCCAGTAAGGCATCATTAATTCTACAGAATTAATAAATGGCATTTCAGCTATCCAGCTTTTACCCTGTAAGGTACCCCCAATCATTAATGAAAATCCGTATATCAATAAACCGAGGAAAGCAAACCAGAAATGAATTCCTATAAGAATGTGAGAAGGTTCTTTCCCTGTTAGTCTTGGTAGTAATCCATAGATACCACCCCAGATTAAGAAAACTACAAATCCGTACATTGTCAGATGTGAATGAGCCACAGTATAATTTGTAAAATGCCAGATCTCATTAAATTCTCTTAGAGCTTCAAGAGAACCCTGTCCGGAGGCTAAAAAGTAAAATATAACACCAACAAGGATGAAAGGTAAAGAATAGCTTCTTGCTATTCGTCTAAAACTTCCCTTCATAGTGAGAAGAAAGTTTCCGGTACCCGCAGCGAGTGTAATAACCATTCCTACACTGAATACAATAGCAATAGTTTGCAGCCACCACGGAATAGGACTAAATACAAAATGATGTGCACCAATCATCGAATAAGACACCATTTGGGTCCAGAAAGCTAACACCCCTAACGAATAAGAATAGATTGGTTTGTTAAGCAGCATTGGGAGGAAATAATATGTCAATCCTAACACCATCGGTGTAAACCACATCCCTACACCCATATGCATATAATAACCCTGTATTATAGTCTCTCCTAGTCCATTCTGATACCAGGGCAGATAGGCAATTACGACTACAACTATTGTCCAGAGGAAAGCTGCGAGAATATACCAGTTAGAAATATAAATCTCATTCGTAACGCGAAGAGCAATCGTTTTATAAAAGTTAAGAGTGAGTGCCAATAGACCAAGCGCAAACAACATCATAACCGGCCAAATGAATTCTCGATATTCTTGACCTCCATTGTTATAACCCATGAACAAGTATAAAACTCCAGCTACTACAGATAGATTTATTACAAAGAGAGCTCTCTTTGCAAGCTTTACACTAAATAGGGGCCTCTGACTTGTTCTTGGTACTACATACAATGCTAGAGCTATCATTGAGAGAGAAGTCCAACCCCAGAAAACAACGTTTGTATGAATTGGCCTTAATCTTCCAAACGATAACCAGGGGGCGACTCCGAAATCCGGAAAAATAAATCTGAATGCTAGATACAAACCGACCAATGTCCCAAATAACAGCCAGAACGTAGCTGAATACAAATAGGAGAACACGAGATTAGTTAATCTGTTATCTTCATTAATAATCGATTCAATTTTTGTCTTACTTGGTGTTAATGGTCTATCAATTTTCATAATCCTGAGAGACCTTTAACTTAAAAAGTTTGGATAGTGAGTTGTTCGTTGAATAAAAACACCCAATATTTTATCAATGTTCATGACAATTCCTTTTCTAACTCTATTGCTTTCGGAAATAATATATTATTTTCTAAATGGATTGTTCTTATAAGTTCTTTTTTCAAGGATTTAAATAACATAAAAGCAATCCTGTAACCTTCGTCTCTATCAAAAGGCATATAAATATTAGTGATTTCGGAAATTTGATTGATATAATTAGCCTCATTATTATGTTCATCTTTCATCGCCGCAACTGCGAAATCGAGAGTAAAATAATTTAAAGGTATGTATTTGGACTTCATTTTTTTGCATCAAAAAGTTTCCTGACATAGGGAAAAAGTATTAATCTTTCTTTCATTAAGTGGACACTTGTTTCACTCGAAAAATGATTAAAAATATTAATGACATCAGACAACTCACTGTCATTTTTCCTCTGAATGCTAATAAGATTATTTAAAAAATTTTTTATCTCGGCAGTCCTATCAACAAAGAACCGACGTTGTTTAAATTCTATTTCTTCAATTAATGCATCTAGCGTCCAAGTGTTATAATCAACCTCATTGTCACCGGATACCTTTTTTAACTTCTCCAATTCATTGATAATCTTTTCTGGATTTATTCTTCTTGCTTGACAAGCATCTGCAAGTTTATCATGGCCTTTATTGTAATAGTCTATATTGTGATTATCGAATATTTCTGATGCCCGGTAATCTCTAACAACTATCTGGCCCGTCGTCATTTCCAGAATTTTATCCATATTCATAGTCTATCAGTTTGTGAATTCTATTGATGAAGTCAAATCCATTATCACCAAAGATTTAAATTTCTCTAATATTGTCAGTGAATGCACAACACAACCAGGAATTACAAAAACATCTCCTTGGTTGAGATTTTGAATAGTATTGTCAATTTCCAATTTTGCACTTCCTTCCAGCACGATTAAAATGGCTTCGTGTGTACTTATATGCTGTGGCATTCTCATTCCATTCAGTCCTGATACCTGATATACTTTATACTGTTTTCCTTTCCTTAGTAATTTCAAATCAGGTATATTTTCAATTTGAGTTGGTAAATTCATACTATATCCTTCTGTCGTTATTTGTTATAAATACTTTTAAACCCCTTTGAATAACGATAAACTAAAAATGATGAGCGATATTAGCTTGATGACTTCAGCAATGACAAATTGAGAATGGATGCTTGAATGAGGGATATTCTCAATATAGTTGTATAATTCAGCCCTTTCAATTAATGATGGTAAAATCCAGATAGATTGTATTGTGAGTATTAGCAAACTCATATGGAAACCAATAGCACGAGTAGTAATTAGTTCATCTGGCTTAGATAGTATAAAAGTTGTAATAACTGTTAACGCTAGAAACCATTCTACTTTATTAAGTGCGGAAAAAATTATTCTGCCAATGCTTAATCCGAGTTGTAAATTCATACCCGGTGCTCTAAACTTCAACCATGACTCCATGAAACTTATTGCACAAATAAAACCAATCCAGATAAATACAGCTGCAAGAATTATCAGATATTTAACTTCTAAGTACATCAATTTCTTATTCTACAAATTGTTATTAGTTAATTATCATTAATGAGTTAATAAGTAATCCAGTTGCGGCTTTCCTTTCTCAAAAGCAGTAAATGTTTTTCACGAATTGCTGCTTTTAGCAGCCTGCCAAGAAATCCTACAAACGTGATCTTCTTTATAAACGGTAGTGCAAGCCAACCAATAGCCAGATGCTTACCCAAACTGACTACTTCGCCAAAAACTTCTGGATAATACGGTGTTTTAATTTTTTCATTCAAATCAGTATATATATTTTTTGCGACCAACCTCCCTTGTTGAAGGGCGAATTGTGCTGCCGTTGGAACAGGTTTGTTAGTGACTGGATTAATTGCATTTGCACTGTCTCCAATCGCATAAATAGAATTATCACCTTTTGCCTGCAGGTATTCATTAACCATTACTCTACCTGCTGGCCCCGTAATTAAACCACTATTTTTTAGGAGATCTGAAACCCTAATTCCACCTGTCCATATAAAATTTTTAGTTTTTATTTCACTTCCATCTTTAAGATATACTTCATTGCCAGTCCTTTTTATTATGCGTGAGTTCTTTAATATTTTTATACCCTTTGCAACTAATTTTTTTTCGATTCGCATAGAAAAATCTTGATCCATAAAAGGCATCAGTCTCTCTGCCGCTTCGACAATGATAATTTCAATCAAGTGTTTACTTACATTAAAGTTGGAAACGCATTCTGAAGCATGATCGGCCAATTCACCCGCAAACTCGACACCCGAAAGCCCGCCACCACCAATGACAAACCTCAAATTGTCTCTTTGTTTGGATTCATCACTTTCAGAAGCTGCAGATGCGCATATTTTAGAAATGTGATTGTAGATAGCTTCAGCATCTTGAAGTGTTTGAAGAACAAAAGAGTTTTCTTTCATTCCCGGGATGTTGTAATAATTTACTTTACTTCCAATTGCAATGACCAAATAATCAAACCTGAGCTGTCTCTTGTCTTCATAGTCAGATAAATGAATGATTTTATTATTGACATCAATGAAACTTACTTCGCCGAGATGAAATTGAATGTTTCTTTTTCGGATTATTTTATTCAATGGAATGGTGACTATTTCATTCCGGACTGCTGCTTCATGTAATTGAGTTTTAATTGTATGATAAGGATTTTTATCAATTAAGTGGATCTTATAATCATTATGTTTTCTTAATAATTTCTCAAGTCTGAGTGCGGCTGTAAGACCCCCATAGCCAGCACCAATTATCACGAAATTCTTTGTTTGACAATAATCGCTTTCTATTTTGAAATTTGTTGTTTGAACTTTGTCATCTTTTTCGATGTACCTCGGCAATAATTCTCTAAAAACTTCTCTGTAATGTTCTCTCGCAATAATATGATTATGCCCTCCATACTCAATATTCATGAACTCATCTAAAAATCTTTCAATATTTTCTTTCAATATGTACGTCATTGTAAATCACATTAAATTAATTATTCATCATACTCTCAATTAGTTTGCCACTAAATTATTACTGGAAATCAATTAATTGATTATCCATTCTATACTCATGTTGCGTTATTGCAATCATCATTAATCAATAAGTTGCATAATTGATAATTTATTCTTTTTCAATACTCCTGTATTTAATTTTTATCTAATCCTCGGTCTGGACAATAGAGTTCATTGGACAAATTGAAATACATTTTACTTCCTCAATTCCAATACATTCATTGCATAACTCTGGAAGAATGAAATAGTGATCAGTGGATAACGGTTCGAACCAAAAACTCTGAATCAGAGACGGTTTTCCTGTAAAAAAGATTGCATGTTCAGGACATTCAACGGCGCAGGCACCACAATTAATACATTCATCTGTTATAATCACTGACATTAGAATTTTTCTCCCTTTGCTTCGCGATATTGACTTCCAACAGCTCTTATTCTCCCCCACATAGAATAAAAGAATAGTAGTATTGCAATTACTTGTACCGATGAGAAAGCGAAGATTGATTTATTGATCCAATCCAGATATATAAACGATGCTATGAGCTGAGAACAAAATCTTAATAGAGTGGCCCCGGCCATTAACCAATATGTAATCAAGATTAAATCAGGATTATATCTTTTATCGGTTTTTTCAGCTCGTGGGAAAAACCACAACGCTACTCCCATTATCATCATCATTATAGATCCAACAAGAATTATATGAGTGTGGGCAGAAATCATTTCCTGGGAGTATCCGCCGATGTTGAAATATTTTGAAAATGACATATATAATCCCGTGAGTATACCAAACATTAAAAAGATTATACTCGTTTTGACGAAATATCTGACAGTTGAAAACACTTAGTAGTTCCTTTGAGCTAATTCTTGCTTTGCTTCCGGACTCATTCTGTCAGGGGTCCAACGAGGTTCCCAAACCAAGTTGACAATAGTTTTTTTATCTGGTTCGAATTGAGTAATTATGTTTTCAACCCAACCGGTGATACTGTTGTGCATTGGACAGCCTGGAGTCGTTAGCGTCATTGTTATTTTATTCGATTCTTCCGTCGATTCAATTTCGTATACCAATCCGAGATCGACTATATTTATTCCAATTTCCGGATCGATAACCCCTTTGAGAATTTCGAGTATTTCTGCTTTGTTCACCAAACTATTTACTTTCGGAATATTGTTGTCATATTAAATGAAAAGATTAATGAGCTTAAAAGCATTAGAGAAAATGATGCTATCAGCCCAAATTCGTTTCTGAATGTGAGAGAAAAAAGTGAACCAAACAATGCAATGATCATGATGTAAAAACCGTACTGTGCAATTTTTTCACTGAACATTTCTTTCAACATTGGCACTTTTTCAATCCCAACTTTACCGCTGTATTTATGATACCACACCAGGAAAGGTACAATTTTATACATTTGACCGACTATCAGCATGGAAAAAAATCCGAATATTATCATGTAACCATATATAAGAGTAAGGTTAATGATGTTCTGGTAGTCAATAAATGCTATAAAAGTACCGAGTATGGTTGTCAATACAAGCATCAAATAAGCATAAGCAGAAAATCTTAAACCGGTATCAAGTTTTTTTCTTACCCTGTTTTTGAAAATGATGTAAACTTGGATTAAGAAAAGACATATTCCGACTGAAATCATTGGAGTAAAAATGTAATATAGAAAATTCGTTTCCTGGTAATGGAATATTGTGTTAATACCGAGTAATCCAATATTGATGAAGATGAAAGCCCAAATTGCAAACTTTAGTTTATAACCATGGGAAAGTGTAAACATAGGGATGAGCTTGAATGTAACACCCATCACAACCATAGAAACCCATCCGATGAATGCAGTATGTGCGTGAAGGTTCAGATATTGAAGATGATCAATTTTAATGAATGGACTCCCAAGGTTTATTGCAAGCAACAGTCCCGCAACTGCAGTTACAATAAGATAAAAGATTGCCGCACCAAGATATAAACCTGTTATATTCCACTTCTTCACCCGGATGAATGTCATAATAATATTGAATGAAAAAATGAACATCGCAAGATTCAGCAGTATAGCCGAAATGTTCATGTACTTTCCGGTGTTGAAATACCAGAAGCAATAGATCAGTCCAATCGCACCAACTGTATAAATCCAAAATTGAACTTCAGCAAGTTTTTCACTGAAAAGTTTTACTTCGAGCACAACTGGTATCAGTTGAAACAATGCTCCAAATATTATCATCGTTATCCACCCAAGTGTTGCGATGTGTGTAATGCCTAGTATCTTCGGATTGAAATGATGGCCAACAATATCTGAATGATTGAGAAGTAGAGACAAATTAAGCAGAACAAAAGAAATAATCGCGGCGATAAAATATTTCGAAACAATCCTGAATGGGGGCGAATAGGAGGATGCTATAGTGCTTGTCTGATTCACTTATTCTTTCCTCTTCATCATAATGACTACTTTATAATAATCATCTGTTATTTTATTTGTCATAGCAGAATATCCTCTTTCTTCTAACTTTGGATAAAGTAACACAGGATCACGATGGTGATGAACAACCATTAAAGTATTTTCATCAATCCTTGAAATGTTTTCGAGTACTTTCATCATTGGCTCTGGTGGGGCAAGTTCACGAACATCTAATTCGATCACATTATCAAAATCTTTCTCGGTGATTTTCTCTTTCGTAGTGAAATTTTCAGGTAAGTCGCTGGGTTCGCTATCTCTGAAAAAGAAGACATTAAAAGTGTTACCATCCTTTTCTGTCCAATGGTGAAATCCCCTTCCCTCTAATACTGAGTACAATGGAATTGGTTCAAATGAATTTATAAGATGAAACACTTCATCTTCTTTCAATGACTTTACAGCTGACATAATTTCCAGGAAAGGATCTTTACCGGAATCGATTATCGGTCTAACATCAAGCTGCAGAAACTTTTCAGCATTAATCTTTTTTAGTTTTTCAGGTTTTTGATTTTGCATTTTTTTGCTTTCCTTAATATTATTTTTTTTAGGAGGATTTGACTCTTCGTTGATTGACTCATTCAACTCATTCAACAAAAGAGTAAGATCAACACCAGCGATTTCTGCAGCCTGTTTAACATTAATACGTCTTGCTATAGAATTATTAATTTCAGCTTTAGCTTGATTTTTAAAGAGCGGGCTAAATTTGTTCAACACCTCTAGGGTTGAAGGGTACTCAGTCACCATCTTTAATATTCTTATATCCTCAGTAATCATTTTTTTCTACTATATAAACAAATTATGCTTTCGTGATGTTTACTTTCCAAACTTTAGGGCCTCGTTCTACGTATTCCCACCCAAACTGATTGGAACGCTCTGCATTAAATTGATAGTACAAAGGCATCGGGTCGTGATCATTAATTAATTGAAACGTCTCACCATTTTTCAGCTCATCAAAGGTTTTGAAAATTGTTGCATGTTTTTGTGCCGGTGGAACTGGTCTGATATCAAGTTGTTTTACTTCCATGAGAATTCCTTATTTGTTAAATTGTTTTACGGTTCAAACGTATGAACTGAACAGAAGAAATTCTTTGACTTAAGTCAAAATCTTGATTAATTGAACAGGAGTGTACTAATTAAAGGGGGGGAACTATTTTATAATTGACAATTAATTCATTCGGCAAGCTGCCTCAATCTTTTCATATCAATGACAAAGATCTTTTTCCCGATTACTCTGATGATATTTTCATTCTGAAATTTCCGCAATGTTCGAGACAAAGTTTCTGTAACTGTACCAAGGTATGCAGCTATTGTGGATTTGGGAACAATTAATTTAATAAATGGTTCGGGTAAATTTTCGGTACCTGAAGCAGTAACTCGTTGAAGTAAATATTTAGCCAATCTATTAGGGACTTCTTTTGATGAAATATCCTCCAATTGATTGACGAGTGCTTTTAACCTTTTTGCAAAACCCGCTAGCATTTTCAAAGAGATTTCCGGTTCCTTACTAATCAAATCCAGAAAACCTTCTTTTGGAACAAATAATGCAAGGCTATCTTCAATTGCCTCTGCATCAACGGGGTAATTACCTCCCTCAAATAATGGAATGTCAGCAAACGCTCCAAATGGTCTGACAATATGCACAACGGATTCTTTGCCCTGAGGATTGACCTTGAATACTTTTATCACTCCCTTTAGAAGAACATAAAAACCAGTATAAAAATCACCTTCGCGAAATAAAATCGTGTGCTTTGAAAAATGTTTTAACTTACTAACGGAAGTTAGACTTCTTAACTGCTGTATACTTAACTCTGAGAATAATGGTATATCCCTGAGTGTGAACTCCGACTTAAAGTAATCAGGAACTTGAGGTTTTTGGACTCTCATAAGCAATAAATATTTTTTTTATTACAATAATGTGAAAGATTTTCCAATTTTGGAAACATACTGAATACAATTGTTTACGAGTCACTTCAGTGCATCCAACCTAAATACTGATAAGCGATCTTAAATTACCTCCATATCAATTCTTGGGTTAGATTTATCAATGTGATTATAAGTATGTGATCAAATCTTGTTAAAAGGAATAGCTGGTCTCTTCTATTTAGCAATCAGCTTAAGAAGTACCTCTTGAGCTTTGGAATTATGTTTTGTGTCTCTTAAAATATTTTCCATCGCTTTAATATTTTTATTTTTCATTTATTGTCTACACGGGGATGTTATATGCTAGTAATATGATGCTCGAATAATTACTATTTGAACTCCTATATAGATAGTTGATTTTTGATAGTTGAGGATTCGATGGGAGTATGCAAGATTGAGTTTAGAATTTAACTTCTGCTGTCGATGAAAGTTCTTCAGGATTTTTTATTAAATTACTTTCACCGACTACTTCAAAAACTACTTCATTGATTTGTCATTCCTTAAGAACAAAAATTTATAGCAATAGGTACATGCCTGTTAATCAGCAGGTCACAAATAGTCCAATAAAAACTGTTAAAAACATCTTTACGATGTTCCTACAATGTTCTACCTCACTTTGCACTGAAAAAGAAAAGTTGCAAAAATGATTATCATCTGGAAAAACGATGGAGACTTTTTGGAAACCAATATGATACTGATGAAGTAAGAGAAAGAAATATTTTTTTTATGATCCCCCAATGATCGTCGGTGGGGTTTTTATATCATCATACATTAATTATATGGTACCAAAGTGGAACCCTCACTTCAAAATGTCTCGATTTCGGGCTAAATTATTAGGATTTTCTATTACGCAAATAGTCCCTGACTCTCCGCAAAAAAATAGTTGTAATTTTTAGCTAAAAACAAATGATTTTCCCCGAATGCTGAGAACACAAGACTCTCCGCAACTATTCTATTAAATTCAAGAATGACGATTTTAGCCTGTTTTGGAACCTATTATTCCCATTGATGCACTCAGATACCTTTGTCTGAATATGAAGTGGAGACTTTTTGGAGACCTTTTGCTAGTAGCAACTAATATTTAGGATCTGGTAATAACTTACAATTGACACCAGCGATTAGCAATCCAAAGTCCTCACAAATTGAAAAATGAATAGTAACACTAAGCTCAATGTCTGATCAGATTAAAGGTATTATTTAGAAGTCAATCGATATTTTTTTACCAGTAAAGAATCAGATATTCCTAAAAGGTTAATTTTATGGAGAGAGAAAAATTTGGAGATGCCCCTGTATGGAAAAGGACTGAGCAGCTAGCTTTTTTCTACCCTTTGTGGAATTCACATAGATTTCTGAAAAATGAAAAAGCAGATAAGCAATTATCTGCCTGTGATAATTACCAAAAACTCCTATCTAAATCATAATGCTTTTTTATTTTAACAGCATCATCTTCTTAGTTTCGTTAAAGTTTTCGGATTGTAGTTTGTAAAAATAAATTCCACTCGTAAGATTCCGGACAGAGCCGGAATTACTACTTGCATCAAACTCAACCTCATAACTTCCAGCGGGTTTAAATTCATCAACCAGAGTAGCAACTTCTCTTCCGAGTAAATCATAAACTTTTAATGTTACATTACCGCTTAACGGTAACTGATATTTAATCACTGTTGATGGGTTGAATGGGTTTGGATAGTTTTGATATAACACAAATGAGTTGGGTAAAATAGGATCAACAAAATCAACGTGCGTTAGGAATCCAGATCCTTGTAACGATCTGAAATATCCACTAGATGAAGAAACTGCTGACTGGCCAGCACCACCTACTAGTTTATATTCAGAATTTGAAGAATATATGGAACTAGTTTGACTGCTTGTGACTTCAGTTGTGAAAATATCTATTCTATACTGAGCGTAACTTACTTCTATAGAAGCAGAACAATAACATATTAGGATAATCAATAGTAGTTTCATAATTTTTATTTTTCTGGAAATTTTTTAATCAATTTATCGATTTGATTTTTGCGTTGATCTTGATCGCTTTCCCTATAGCCCAAGTAAGGGTCTGACCGCAATTCTAATCGTTCGTTTTCATAGCCCAATCTCTTTGCATAAATGCAATACGAAAACTCAATAGTCGAATTACCTCCTTGCTGCTCTTCGACTGTGAATGAATTGGAAGTTCTTGAGATTACCGAAAGAGTATTACAACTTCCGTACGGAGTAATTATAACGTGGTATGGCACATTCAGGTTTGCAATTTTCTGAAACAACGGATCGATGGTAATTACAGCTTTACCATTTTGTAAATTTCCAAAGCCCATTTCCTGAAACCAAACTTCGGTTCCTTCGACATTGTAAACTAATCTCCACTCTGAAGCAGAAATTGTAGATTGCACATCTTTTGGATTAGATACGTCAAGTGGAACAACTGCGGATTTTGTACCAGTTCCAACAAAATTGCCAAGTGCAAATAATGCAATAGCTGGAGCAGTTGCTATTCCCATAACACCAAAAGCATTTTGGTTTTGGCTTACAACTTCTCCAACTACACCTCGCGTTTCACCAGTAGTACCAGATTCATAACCGGTAACCCCAGTAGCATATTGACTGTTACTGAAATTTACACCTTCGACTCCAAAGTTAAAGCCTGAGCTGGAGGTTGTAATCCCCCGAACGCCTGCTGAGAATTGTCCATTACTCTGTATCTGTCCAACAACACCATAAGTTTCACCTATCGACGAAGTTGCATATCCCCAAACACCTGCTGCACCGTCACTCGAACTGTTGCTTTCGCCAAATACACCATTTGAATTTCCATTTACTACTTTTCCATAAACTCCTGCAGCCAATCCATCAGAACTTAGAGTAGTTCCCATTAATCCATGACTAGATGACGACAATCCAGAATTATTAATACTCAAGCCCGGGGAAGTTGAATTAGTTGAACCTATATAAGGTAGTGTTAAATCCCCACCTGAGTTAAGTGCATAAGTTGCTGTATCTGAATGAAAGGAGTAAAAAGTTCCTGTTAATTGAGCTCTGGGTAAAAGCTCATTCGAAGAATTACTTCCAATTTTAACCCCCATCCAAATTTGCTGATTAATATTAAAGTCGTTAAGAGGAGCATTACCTGCTTCTCCATTACCAATTATAATATTGAATAGCCCGTTGCTTGTTAATGCAGGAATAGGTCCACGAGTAGCTAATGAACTTCCACCGCTGGCAACATTATAAAAATTAATGAACAATTGATAAGTTCCATTGGGTACTGGGTTCCCACTGGTGTCTGTAAGTACACCTTGATATGACATCGTCCGAGGTGTCTGGGCAGAAACTGAAATATTAAAAATGATAACGATAAAAATTGCCACTGAAATGATTCTCAGGTATAAGTAGTTCATTGCATCTCCAATTAATGATATTGTAAATCAATTAAAGTTATTTTGACAAAACCATTTTTTTACTTTCAACAAACTCCCCCGCACTCAGTTTATACAAATAAATTCCCGAAGAAAGTTTTTCGGCGTTGAAATCAGATTCATAGTTACCGGCATTTAAATATTCATCAACAAGTATTGTTATTTTTTCACCAAGTAGATTGAATACTTCAAGCCTAACATTTCCAGAATTTGGAATAGAAAAGTTAATTCTTGTTGAAGGGTTGAAGGGGTTAGGGTAGTTTTGTTCTAGAGATATACTACTTGGAATAACTTCATTTTTTAATTCTTCTACCGAAGATATTGATGTAATATTGTAACGTGTGGTAGTGAATCCATCCGAAGACCATCCTGTAAGCACTATTTTATTGTCCGATTGGATTTCAATATCTGTTCCTTCCGAAGATAATCCAAGTGGTGTAACAACAATCCCTGAAATCCCAAAAGTTTCATCGATGGTTCCATCTGGATTAAGCCTAAGCAATCCAAAACCACTATTACCGGACAAATCAGTTATAGATGTACCAGCTATTACAATTTTTCCATCAGCTTGTAGAGCAGTTCCCCAGGTATAACTTTCAATACCTCCAAAATTACAATTAACTATTCCAGCATTACCAAATGTATTATCTAATGTTCCATTATTTAGATACCTGAATACAGCAATCTCAATATTTGCACCAACTATTTGACGCTTAATGCTGCCAACAACAATTTTTCCATCATTCTGAATCTGTAATGCGCTGCCAAATTCAAAATATGCCCCAGTTGATTCTACTACAATACCACCATTGCCAAACGTCTCATCCAACGATCCATCTGAATTATACCTGATAATAATAATGTCAGTGCTTGGAAAAAATGTCTCACCAGTAACAACAATTTTACCATCAGATTGAATAGCCATTGCACCACTAATAGTGTTAGCTCCTATTAGTGTAATCACTAAACCGTTTGTTCCAAAAGTATTGTCAATCTGCCCATTTGGGTTGTATCTTGAGACAAATAGCCCATTAGGAGTATCTCCACATATAACTATCCTGTCGTCATTTAATAATTCGAGTGCTTCTAGATAGTCAAAGCCATTTGTCAGGTCTGAGACTACACTTCCCCCATTTCCAAATGTACTGTCTAGTGTACCGTCAGAATTATACCTGACCAATACAATACCATTATTACCAGGTGAAATTTTAATAAACCCACCAACAAGAATCTTCGAATCATTTTGAATGCAAATACTTGTTCCTGAAGAGGGTTGATTGTTAATCTGAGTATTCACCCAGCCATTTATTCCAAACGAACCATCTAATGATCCATCAGAATTATATCTTGATAATACAATAGACGTACTATCATATCCCACCACAACAATTTTTCCATCCGATTGAATTTGAACCCCAAGAGCTCGTCCTTCTGGCGAAGTAACAATACCCTGATTTCCAAAACCAGTGTCTAAGGATCCATCTTGTGGGAATACATACACACTGATTAAAAAAAATAAAACTGTTATAAAAAAATTCTTCATTTCTTCTCCTATTAATATCAATTTACTTTATCAGCAGCATTTTTCTTGTTTGCACAAACCCATCTGAGCTTAACTTATACAAATAAATTCCCGACGAAAGATTTCTTGCGTTGAAATCAGATTCATAGTTACCAGCACTTAAATATTCATCAACAAGTGTTACAATTTTTTCACCAAGCAAATTGAATATCTCGAGTTTTACATTTCCATAATTTGGAATAGAGAAGTTTAGTTTAGTTGATGGATTAAATGGATTCGGATAGTTCTGTTCCAGGACTATTGTGCTTGGAATTATAGTATTTTCAGTTTCTTTTACTGATGAGATTGAATTAACATTAAACCTTGCAATCATTATAGCTGTTTCTCCAAAACCTGCAAATACTATTTTATGATCATTTTGGACTGCGAGTCCCCGTCCCGATTCAAATCCGAATTCCCCCAATGGTATTACTACTACTCCAGAATTACCAAAACTATTATCTAAATTTCCGCTGGATTCAAATCTCATCAAAGACATTCCTATTTGAGGATTATTAATTGGTGCACCAGTAGAATCAATTACAGAAAATCCGCCAGCTAATATTTTTCCATCCGTCTGCAATGAGATTGATCTTAAGTAATCAGAAATTCCAAGTGGCATTGCGTGAACAACTCCACTAGCTCCGAAGGTATTGTCAATTGAACCATCAGAATTATATTTGATTAAGACGAACTCTTGAGCTGATGAAAGTTGTTGTATACCACCAACAACTATTTTCGCATTTTGGATTGCTAGATCCCAACCCCATTGAAAACCTGTGCCAACAGTCGTTGTAACTATCCCACCCGTTCCAAATGTATTATCTAATGAGCCATCAGAATTATATCTGATAGTTAAGAAATGTTGATATCCTTGTGAATCCATCATACCACCAGCAACAATTATTTTCCCATCGTTTTGAATCTTCATTGAGTTTGAGCCACAAGAAGTACCTACCTGTGTACTAACAATTCCATTTGTTCCAAAAGTATTATCCAAGCTTCCATTAGGATTAAACCTTGCAACCATAACCCCATTAGTTTGTCCACTTATAACAATCTTTTGATCGTTTGATTGAATCTCGATTGAATTTGCATAATCATATCCACTTGTTATATCAAGTGTAACAACTCCATTGCTACCAAAAGAATTATCTAGGTTTCCGTCAGAATTGTACCGGACTAAAGCAATACCACTATTGTTAGAAGAAATCTCATAATTCCCTATTAAAACTATTTTACCATCAGACTGTAACGCAATTCCCCACGCAGAACTGTAACCACTACCAACTTGTGTAGATACAATTCCATCATTTCCAAAACTAGTATCCAAAGAGCCATCTGTATTAAATCTGGCAACCGCAAATACACCACCTCCAACTAAAATTTTTCCATCACTCTGAATCTTTATGCCTTGACCAACACCACTAGTAGTACTTGTTATCCCACCATTTCCGAATGTCAGATCTAATGAACCATCTAAGTTTTGAGGAACTTCAAAGTAGAGTGAAAGTATTTCAATTTGTGAAAGTGCTTTTGCATATATCCGGATATCATCGAGAACACCTTTGGCACCTTCTAAAGTTTGCTGATCATCCGCTACACGCAAATGACCGGTTGTATTTGCAATAGTTGAGTTTCCGGTTGTTGAATAAGCTTCTCTGATTCCGTTTACATATAGCGATATAATGTTATTGGCTGGATCATAAACTCCAACCAAATGATACCATTCGCCAACTGTCATTGAAGTTGTGGAGAAATTACTGTAGGATGTTTGGGAAGCTGAAAGATGTGCCTGAAATAAAACTTTTTGACTTCCTTCCGGACTATCATCGAGAGAAATTCCATAACAAACATATGGCGGCGCTACAGAATTCCAGGCTTTACTTAAAATCCTACCCCAGTTTTGAGGTTTGCCATCATACCTATACCACATACTTATTGTTAAAGCTCCTGTAATACTCAAGCTTTCGTTATCAGGTACTTCTACATAATCATTGTCTCCGTCAAACCAGTATGCGCTATTTGCATTTCCAAATCGATCTGTGGTAAGAATGGCTCCGCTTACAGTACCATTATTTCCATTTCCACTTTCATCATTTGCATTACCATTGAAAGGAAAATAAAGTCTGATGGAATCACTAGGAACTTGTCCAAATGAGAGTGTATTTAGAAGAGTGAACGTAAGTAAAAATAATATTTTCATTAATTACCTCCTTTATGTTTTTTGAGAAACCTACTTTAACAAAATCATTTTTTTAGATTGAATTTCTCCTTGCGAAATTAATTGATAGAAATACATCCCTGATGTAACTTGTTTACCAAAATTGTTTTTACCATCCCATACAATATCATACTCTCCGGCTGTCGTGTGTTCTTTAGTTACCTCGTTTACAAGTTGACCCGAAATGTCAAAAATCTTGATTGTAATAAGATCAGGTGAACTAATGGAATATCTTATTGTTGTCGATGGATTAAATGGATTAGGAAAATTTTGTTCAAGATTGAAATTCATAGGAAATTCAGTTTTATTATCAAAAACATTTGTAGCCGTAAGATTTGTATTATAGATGTATAATGAGTCATTTCGGTTTCTGATAACCATTTCCAAAGAAGTTCCACCATTGATATTAGCAATGGCAATTCCATTCTGATAGTGATATGCGGTTAAGCTAGCAGTGCTAGGATTGGAAGATGAGAATAGTGTTTCATTTGTTGAAGGATCTACAATTCGAATTAATTGATCATCGCCACTAAATTGCCCTAAAGTAATTAGTACTAAATCTAATATCCCATTTCCATTAAAATCGTTGAATGAAGAAAAATCCGAATAAAGGTATTCTTTATCACTGTTTTTATTTACGCTCCATTTGATGTTGTGCGTTAAACCATCATAAATATCCATTGTTAGTGAAATTGTAGGATGTGGTTCAATTATAATTTCCCCAATCTGATCATTGTCTAGGTCCCCAGCACTGTATCCGTTACCCGCTATGGCCCAGTTAAGTGTAAAACTTTGACCAAACATCGTTGATGTGTATAATATTAATGCGATATACAAAATGCTTTTGAGTTTCATAATCAGCCTCCGATTATAATGATCTTAAGTTTGGAATATTTCTTTTGTGAAATTCTTACCCATTAAGAAATCGAATTCACTAAAACCATTTTAACAATTTGATTATGCGTCATCAATCGCACGTTCGTGGTATTTTAGTGTTACGTTTTTATTAAGAAAGAAGAGAGATTAGAAAAGTTTTTCTTTGTAGGCTTTAGATACTACTGCACTACGAGTATTAACCTGCAGTTTTTCGTAAATGTTTTTTATATGGGTGTTTACTGTGTGAAAACTTAAAAATAATTTCTCAGCTATTTGCTTTTTATTTAGTCCTTCAACCAGATGTTTTAGGATTTCTTTTTCTCTACTCGTAAGATGATAATTGCTTGTGGCTGGCAAGATTTCCTTAAATCTTTCAATAACCTTTTTTGCAATCTGAGGATTTATGGAAGCACCACCAGACAAAACTTCATTAAAAGCATTTATAACTTTTTCAGGGGAAGAATCCTTTAAAAGATATCCGGAGGCCCCTGAACTGATTGCTTCAAATACAGAATTATGATCATCGTGAATCGTTAGGATTAGTATAAGAGTAGAGGGACTTATCTCTTTAAACATTTTAATTCCATCTAAACCGCTAATTCCGGGAAGTCCAATATCTAAAAGAATTATTTCGGGTGGTTCCGATTCCGAAAGAAAGTTGAATGCTTCTTCACAAGAAGAATAGAAACCAGCACATCTGTAATCTTCTGATTGATTAATTAGTTCTACTAATGTTCTTCTAAAATGCGGGTTGTCCTCTATTACCCACACCGATTTATAATCTTTGTCACTTTTAGATTTCATATGTAGTATTATTTATACTATATGAATGTAATTCTTGAACTGAAATTTTACCATAGCACATTCATGGTATTTTTTTCCAGAATTTGATTCAAACAACAATTTGCCATGTAGTACCGTGCGGGTTCAAACTTGTAACTGTGGCATTTCCGCCCAGTGATTCTGCTCTTCTGATAATATTTTTTAATCCAAGACCATCATCCGATATTTTATTTATATCGAATCCGATTCCATCATCTTCAATCTCAAGAATAATCTTGTCTGACTTTTCAAAAATATTAATCGAAACATTTGTTGCCTGTGAATGCTTAACAATATTATTTAATATTTCTTTGTAAATGAGAAACAAATTTCTTCTGAATCCCAGGTCTCTTCCATCTAAAATTTTACAATCCTTGCAAATAAAATTATAATTCGTATCGGGTAACATTTTAGTCGCAGTCTCTTTCATTTTTTGAATAATATCTACCGGATTATCATTCGAAGGATTGATAAACCATATAATATCTCTAATTGACTCAACACTTTCTTTCGCAGTTGCAGTTATATCATCGAGCTGTTGTTTTTCCTTTTCTTGCAGATTTCTACTTTGGACAAGCATCTGGCTTGCAACAGAAATACTGCTAAGATTACTTCCTATCTCATCATGAAGGTCACTAGCAATCCTGCTTCTGATTGAGGCTTTCTCTTTTTCTTCACTTCGTTTTATTTCATTTATTCTATTACCAAGGGCGAACGAAAGAATAGTCATTTCCATAAGCATTCCAATTTGAACACCATAATCTGTTAGAAAGGAAATGGAGAGTAATCCAATATTTCTCAATGCTCGAAAAATTATACCAATAATAAGAAATGATACTGCAATCGTATAGTAAATAGCATTTACGTTCCCTTTGAAAGAAAGATAGATGCACACTGTTGCCAAAAAAATAAAATAGGATAGACCCAAATAAGTTGTTAGTGATGTATCTGTTGTTTCTGTAATCAAAATTACGCTGACATATATCATTGAAAAGATTATAAAGAATATAAATATCTTATCAATTAATATTGATGTGTTTTTTACTTGCAAATATTCCCTTGAAAACAAACTTCCTAATATTATCATCATTGAAACCACCACGATACCATTTTGCATATTGTATTTGCCTAGATTTAATGACAGATACAGAAAAGCAAAACCATCCGTATTGGCCAAGTAATAACAAATAGCTAGACTATAAAAAAAATATAATAAATAGCTTATATCTCTAATGGAGAAGAAAAGAAATAAATTATACAGAGCTAGAATGATCAATCCGCCGTAAAAGACACCTCTAATTAAATATTCGTTTCCTTCATTTTTATAAAAGACTTCAGGAACAATGATATTAATATTAATAGGGATCGATCTTCCTGATTCAATTCTAATAAAATAAGTTTCTGTTTCAAACTTGTTCAAGAATATTGGAAAAACAATTAAACGATGTTCGACTTCTCTTTCATTAATTGGATAAGCTATACCTGCCCTTTTCTCAAAATAAATATTTCCCATTGATGGTACATAAAAGCATACATTATCTATGCCTCCATAATTTAAATTAAGCAACCACTTTTTATTTATTTCGGAATTATTCTTTACATTAAATCTCAACCATATTGCTTCATTCCTATACCCTAAACTTGCTTCATTATTTTCCATTGGTCTGAAATTATCAACTGCTTTTCCATACGCCACATCCTCTAATGTAAGTTTCTTTGTTTCATCAAATAATATGTCTGTATATGGATTGATAGGAAATTTATCTTCAAAATCCGTGAGAATAATTTGGCGTTGTGCCAAAGAGGGTATTGTGCAAAAACAAACACAGAAAGTTATTATTTGAAACCACTTCATAACTTGATCAGTTTAAATCATTTGTATAGTGAAAGAAAACCACTGTAGTTTACTTTCTCAGGAATACTTTACACTCACTAATAAATTTCTCTTTTACTTCTATAAAGGGAAAGTGGCCACAATTTTTTAAAACAACTAATTTGGAATTTTTCATAAGTGTTGTTAATCCCTCCGCATATTTAACAGGGATGGGATCATAATCACCATGAATGATTAGAACCTGGCTATTATTTTTTTTCAAGTTTTCTCTCAAATCAAATCGAGATAATTCTTTGCCCAACAAAATAAAAATTGGGAAAAAATTTTGTGCGGTATTTTTCGTAAAATTTAAAGTCAGGTTATTTGCTTCAGAGGGGTTAAAAAAAGTACTTTTAAAAAAATCGCCAACTAATTTTCGAAAGGTTACAATATTATTTTGAGGTGAGCCAGCTGAGATTATGAAATTTACTATTGCCAAACTGTCTTTTGGAGATCTTTTTGTTTCTGATGACGCACCTATTACACTTGTGAGAATAATTCTATCAACATTATTAGGATATTTTAGAGCGTAGCAAGTGGCAAGCAGACTACCCCATGAATGCCCAAGCAAATTCATTTTTTCTATTTTCAATTCCTTGCGGAGATTCTCGAGATCATCAACGAAATTCTCTAACGTTATTGAATTACTGTCAACGACGCATTCTGATCTTCCTGTGCCTCTTTGATCGTAAAATATTAACGTAAATTCATCAGCCAATTCACCAAGTTGAGGCAGTAAATAAGTGTGGTCCAAACCTGGTCCACCGTGAATTATTACTAATGTATCTCCCTGCCCCATAATTTCATAAAATAGCTTAACAGAATCGGCAATAAATAAATACTTTTGCTCCGGGATATTTAATTGAGCAAAACCAATTTGCAGATATACCAGTACCAGTAAATATATTTTACCAAACATAGAGTATATATTTTATTACTAATTATAAAAAAAATGTGATAAAGAATTGATCAGCCAAAGCTGGAGGTAAGTCTGTATATGGCGATCAATTTGCGGGAAGTTTTTTAAGCCTCGCTTGAACTTAATCGAAATAAGAATATTAGTCAATAGGCGCATATGAGTAAATTATTTTGTAACATATGAAAGCGAATTTCTGTGTTGATTAAGATCAGAATTTGGTAATAAAGAGTGAGTTGAAAATAATAAATACCTTGATTACCATTCTTCATCGTTACAAAGTGCCATACATAATAACCACCTTTATATATTTAATAAATAGAGTAAGTATCTGCAGACTGTATGAGACTTTTATCAGAACTTTTAGTTTTTTGTTTAATTACTATCACCAACTACTTCAAAAACTACTTCAGCGTTTTTTAAGTGCCTTAATTATAATAGGTTAAAGCGATGGGTAGATGCCTCTTAATCAGCAGGTCACTTGTCAGGAATCGACTTTCTTTCTTAAATCTTTTCAATATTACTTAAGTCTAATTATACATAAATTAATATATAGCGGTACCAAAGTGGAACCCTCACCTTAAAATGTTTTGATTTCGGGCTAAATTAAAAGGATTTTCGACATCGCAAGTAGTCCCTGACTCTCCGCAAAAAAATAGTTGTAATTTTTAGCTAGAAACAAATGATTTTCCCCGAATGCTGAGAACACAAGACTCTCCGCAACTATTCTATTAAATTCAAGAATGACGATTTTAGCCTGTTTTGGAACTTATTATTCCCATTGATGCACTCAGATACCTTTGTCTGAATATGAAGTGGAGACTTTTTGGAGACCTTTTACTAGTAGCAGCTAATATTAAATATCTGATAAGACTTACAATTGACACCAGCGATTAGCAATCCAAAGTCTTCATAGTTGGAAAGATTAATGTCGACACTCAACCCGATCAACGACTATACTACTGAAATTATTTGCAAGCTAATTGATATTTTTATGCCAGAAAAGAAGCGGGCATAACTAAAAGGTTTAGGTATACGGATAGAGAATTATGTGTGACTAATGCTAAAGTCACAATAACTTAGCAAAAGACACATATTTTTTCTTCGGGAAAGAAGTTAGAATTATTCTGATTGGTACATATGAGAATTTTAACAGGTATTGTGATATGGTAAATTGGTTCGATCTAAATATTAAAAAAGGCCAGGTGTTTAGCCTGACCTTAATAATATAACGGAGGTATTTATATTTCAAAGATGATCACCACAAACAAACTCGTCAACCAAGCCTTAATAGTTTTGCATTTATTGCAACTATTATTGTACTAAGTGACATCAAAACGGCACCGATTGCTGGACTGAGAACAATTCCTGCAGAATATAATACTCCCGCGGCAAGTGGTATTGTAAGTATATTATATCCTGTTGCCCAGACTAAATTTTGAACCATCTTTCTGTAAGTTGCTTTTGCAAATTTTATAAGTGACACCACATCTTTCGGATTGCTCTTAACCAAAATAATATCTGCTGTTTCGACGGCAACATCAGTTCCTGCACCGATAGCAATTCCAACATCAGCTTGTGCAAGTGCTGGTGCATCGTTCACCCCATCACCTATCATTGCTACGCTCATTCCTTTGCTTTGCACTTCTTTTACCTTTGCCGATTTTTTTTCAGGCAGCACTTCGGCAAAATAATCTTCTAGTCCTAATTCATCAGCAACCCATTTTGCAACTTGCTTGTTGTCTCCCGTAAGCATCATCGGTTTTATTCCCATTTCTTTCAATTGCCTTATTGCTTCTTTTGATTCTTCACGAATAATGTCAGCAAGTGCGATCGCCCCGACAACTTTATCATCAATTAAAACATAAACAACTGTTTTACCCTGTTCAGAAAGCTCTTCAACCTTCGAACTTTGTCCATCGTTTTCCGTTTTGTAACCTCGAAGGTTTTTCTCTTCAAGGTAACCGGGACTGACCACTTTCACATCCTTTCCATTTACTATTCCTTCAGCCCCTTTGCCCGGGATAGAATTAAATTCTTGTACTCTTAATTTTTCATCCGCTGAATTGATAATTCCTTTCGCAATGGGATGCTCTGATTCAGATTCAACGGCTGCTGCATATTTGAGGATTTCTTTTTCATTAAAATTGCTGTCAAATGAAATTATTTCTGTCACTCCAAATTCACCTTTGGTCAAAGTTCCGGTTTTATCAAAAATTACCGCCTGTATATTTCTTGCCTGTTCAAATGCGGTTCTGTTCCTGATCAGCAAACCGCTCTTTGCAGAAAGTGATGTTGAAACAGCTACAACAAGTGGAATTGCCAGACCAAGTGCGTGTGGACAGGTGATTACCATTACAGTTACAGTGCGTGACAATGCAAAATTAAAAGATGAACCCTCAAGCAATAACCATACGAACATTGTAATTGCACCGGCTAATATTGCAACAATCGTCAGCCAAAACGCAGCTTTATTTGCAAGGTTCTGTGTTCTCGATTTACTTTCCTGTGCTTCAGTAACAAGTTTAATTACTTGCGAGAGAAATGTTTCATCTCCCGTTTTTTCAACTTCTATTTTAATCGATCCCTCTCCATTAATCGATCCGCCTATTACTTCATCACCTTCAACTTTGGAAACCGGTTTCGATTCACCTGTAATCATCGCCTCATTAATAGAAGTTTTACCTTCATAAATTTTTCCGTCAGCGGGTATTTTTTCACCAGGTTTTATCAATAATCTATCTTTATGCTGTAAAGAAGAAACTTTAACTTCAACAACATTTCCATCATTATTAATTTTATGTGCTTCATCTGGCATCAGCTTTGCAAGTTCTTCGAGTGCTTTTGATGCACCCATAACTGACTTCATCTCAATCCAGTGACCTAATAACATTATATCGATCAGTGTTGCAAGTTCCCAGAAAAAATCTTCTCCACTCACACCAAATACTACTGAGCTGCTGTAGAAATACGCAACCGAAATTGCAAGTGCGATTAACGTCATCATTCCAGGTTGTTTACTTCTCAACTCATCTAAAAGTCCCTTGAGAAATGGCCAGCCGCCATAGAAATAAACAATTGATGATAGAACGAAAAGAACAATCATATTACCATCAAAACTTAATTTATCACCAATCCCTAACAGGTGATGGATCATTGGCGAGATGACGATTATTGGGATTGTTATGATTACTGAAATCCAGAAACGCTTACGAAAATCTTCAATCATACGACCGTGATGCTGGGAATGATCGTGTCCCTGATGACCATTCTTTGAATGATGCATTTTTTTATGCGAATGATTCATTTTGTGATGATCATGAGCTTCTACCACCTTATGATGTTCCTGATGGATATGGTTTTGATGTTCGTTTTTCATTTATTTACCTCCAAAGTATTTCATTAAATTATTTACTGGTCAAAACATAACAACATCGTAATGGCTATTCGTTACATTTAAATGAAATTGATTTACAGAATTTTGGGAGTTATAAATAATGCAATGATATGTCAAACTACTTCACAGACATATCATTGCAGAAAGATATTACTTCAGTATGTAATCGTGTTTTAGTAGATTTTCTTTTGCTTCTTTCAATGTTACCTCCTTTAATTCCATTTTACATAAAGGACAAATTCCGGCTTGATCGGAGATAACATTCCAGTCCATCGGATCCTGAAAGACTTTTGCATCTTTATTCTCATCTAAACTTATTAAATCAATCTCACCGGTGCGGATAATTGATGAGTCAATTTTGGTTTCCACCTTATTCATATTGCTATGATCATGTCCTTTGTGGTCATCGCCACAACCAGCAATACTGAGAGTTACTAATATCATACAAACAACAAATGCTATTTGCAGATAAATATTTATACCTTTTTTCATAACCTGTTTCCTTTCTTTTAGTGATTATTGTGTTCTTTTGAAATTGAATTGTTTTCATTGTCATTCATCTGATTAGGGATAGTATTATCGTGTTGGTGTCCTGTTGGCATTCCACTTTTTAATTGACTTTCAGAGTCGATTAAAAATCCGCCGCTTGCTGCAACTTCATCACCCTCATTTAATCCGGAATGAACTTGGTATTTATCTCCAAACTTTAATCCTAGTTGTACATTACGAGCTTCAAACATTCCGTCGGAAGTTTTAATCCAGACAACATTCCGGTTTCCCGAAAAAATAACAGCATCAGCGGGAACCAGTAAGCCGATTCCGGCATCATAAGAAAAAACAGTTTCGCCATACATTTGAGGTTTGAGTTTACTCTTTTGACTGCTCAACTCACTTCTTACTTTTACAGTTCTTGTCTGCGGATTAATTACGGGATAAATGAATGTTACTCTGCCTGAAAATTCTTCTCCCGGATATGCTTTTAATTTTAGTTTTACTTTACTTCCTATCTTAATTGTTGAAAGATCAGTTTCATTTACTTCTGCAATGTTCCAGAGTGTTGAAAGTTCAGCTACTTCATATATTGCAGTACCTTCATTAACATACATTCCTTCCTGCACTTTCTTTTCGATGACCGTTCCGCTAACCGGCGAATAGTATGTTAAAGTAAGATTAATTTCACCGGAATTTTTCAGTGCCTCAATCTGGCTTGGCGTTAAACCAAACAGCTCCAGTTTTTTCTTTGATGCTTCAGCCAAAGTAATATTTTCATTCTTAGAATTACCCAAAGCTATCAGGTATTCATTCTGTGCCTGCACAAGATCGGGACTATAAATCTCAAACAATGCCTCTCCCTTTTTTACATAGTCTCCGGTTTTATCAATAAATAATTTTTCGATTCTGCCGTTAAATTTTGCAGGGATCGTTTTACGGCTTTGCTCAGCAAAATCAAGATAGCTGTAAGCAGATAATTCTTTGAGCAGCTTTTCATTCTTAATCTTTACAGTTGAAACATTTGCAAGTACCTGTCTGTCGGAAGTTAAAGTCAGCATACCTTTCATATTTGATTCCGCTGTGTCATCTGTCTTTCCGTCTGTAACTTTTTTTATTAAATCCATATTGCAGATTGGACACGCACCCGGTCCATCTTTTTGAACTTCCGGATGCATTGGACAGGTCCAGTACTCTTTTTTAGCACTTGAATCATTTGAATCCGAGCAGGCAAAAGCAAATAAAAGAATTAGTATAAATGGTATTAAAAAATATTTTAGATTTTTCATTTTATTAATTTCCTTCTGTTAACAATAAATTTTTAAGATTTGCACCCACCATCATTTCTATTTCTGCAAGCGACATCTGCACATCCGCTTTTGACATATAATAATTCATCTTTTGCATCAGTAACATTCTATATGAATCAATTACCGTTGTAATACTGGTTTTTCCGTTTTGATAAGCTGTTGTCTGGGATTCAGCTGAATTAGCGTATAGTGGAATTACTTCCTGATCGTATAGATTCATCAGTTCTTTAGCAGTATTGTATTTCACCAAAGTTTCTTTAAGCTGTGCCGTCATTTCCCTTTGCATATTATTTTTCTCATACTCTATACCTTTAATCTCAGACAACAGTTCTTCTTCTTTGTTATTATATTTGCCTGATGACCATGGAACAAACGGCAGAGTAATAGAGGCCATCAACGAATACATATACTCCGTTTCCTGCGGCTCGTGTGCAAGCATCGATAAATCTGTTTTTGATGTCAGAATCATTCCTTGCGGCATTCTCATCACCATTCCTTCAACCATCAAGTCCGGAACTAGTTCGCTGTTATTGGCATTAACCATCGCTTTGTTCATTTCTATCATGCTATTCATTTTTAGAAGAGAAGGATTTTTATTGGAAAGTATCTCCTCAAGCTGTGCCTGTGAATAGCTCAACGTATCGTCATTTACATCTTCATCAATAGTTAATTCTTTTGAATCAAGTTTTCTGCCGAGAAGTTTGTTCAATTTATAAATTTCTGCTTCTCGCTGTTTCTTCAGTATAATAAGCTGAGCATTATTTGATGCTACTTCACTTTTTATTGTTAATACATCAGCCTGGTTAATCCTGTTTACCTGATAACTAATTTCAAGCGAATATGAAAGATTATTCAGCAGATCAATATTCTCAAGTTGAATTTCAATTTTCCTATCCAGCTGCCAGATATAGTAATAAGACATTTTCACCTGTGCTGTGAGATTTGTTTTGTACGAGTCATAATCTTTTTTTGTCACCTCGACATTCTGAAGTTCAACATTGTTCATTGCACTTAACTTACCGCCGAGGGGAAACATTTGAGAGATTGACAACGAATTTGAAATTGCATCGTCCCAAATATTTATTTCGTCAATTGGGACTTGGGTAAATTCAATTCCAAGTGTCGGCGGTGGAAAATTATCAACCGATCCTGCTCTGTACTCCCCGGCATAAATTCTTTGCTCTATCGATTTAAGCTGTGGATTATTCTGTAATGCCTCATTCACTAATGAATCAACTGACTGAGCTTTTACTTGCCAACTTATGACTAAAAGCAGAATTGCTGATAAAATATTTATAAGATTGTTTTTCATTTTTAATTTATAATTGTTCATCTAATTAGCCCTCCTTCATCCAATCGGACATTTTGGATAATTCTAATTTTCCTTTTTTTAATGCGTGTTCTTTCATTATTGCAAAAAGAATCGGAGTTACGACTAGTACGTGTACCGCAGAAGTTAAGAGCCCGCCAATCAGTGGAGCAGTCAGCGGTTTCATAACATCTGAACCAGTCCCGGTTGCCCACATAACTGGAATTAATCCAACCATAGAAGTTCCTACTGTCATCAGCTTGGGTCTTAGTCGCATTACAGAACCTTCAACTGTCGCTTCATAAATATCTTTTTTTGTAATTGCATCTCTTTTACCGTTTTTATGGTCCCGGATCCTTTTATCAAGAGCTTCGTGCAGATAGACGACCATCACAACTCCGGTTTCAACGGCAACACCATATAATGCAATGAAACCAACCCATACAGCGACAGAAAAATTGTATCCGAGAATGTAGATCATATACATTCCTCCAATTAATGCAAATGGTACTGACAACATCACTACACCGGCTTCCATATAATCTTTAAGTGTAAGAAAGAGCAGAACAAAAATTATTAGAAACACAACAGGCATAATTATTTGGATAGTCTGCTGTGCACGAACTTTACTTTCATATTGTCCGCTCCAGGTATAACTGTAACCAGCTGGAAGTTTAAGATTTTCTTCAATAACTTTTTTAGCATCGACCATTACACTTCCCATATCTCTACCCCTTGTATTCATAAATACTATTGATCTCAGCATCCCGTTTTCACTGCTTATCATTGGTGGACCTGTAAGTACTTTCACATCTGCTAATTCGGAAATGGGGAGATATGTAATTGCATTTTGTTCAGTGGTAAGTAATGAAAAACCGCTTTGTCCACTAGTGGGTTGAATAGTAACACCTGCATTGTTTGAATTTCCCATAGAGGACATTCCACCACTGTTATTACTAATTCCTATAGATGAATTATTATTCATTGCAGATTGAACATTCATCTGTTGAGATAATGACACTGGAATAATCAAATTTTTGATTTCCTCGACATCATCACGGTAATCTCTTTGATAACGCATTCGAATCGGGAAACGCATTCTTCCTTCAATGACTACACCTAAATTTTGTCCGCCGATAGCTGTTTCGATTATATTCTGTAAATCGCTGATGTTGACACCATATCTTGCCGCAATCTCTCTTTTAATTTGTATATCGAGATAGTATCCGTTTTGTACACGTTCAGCAACTACATCAGCAGCCCCATCAACTTTTTTTAATAGTCCTTCTGCTTTTATTGCGTATGCTTCTAATGTATCTAAGTTTTCACCGAAAATCTTAAATCCGATATCAGTTCTAACACCGGTTGACAGCATATTTATTCTGTTGATGATCGGTTGTGTCCACCCGTTTGTTACTCCGGGAATCTGAAGCTTGTGTTCGAGTTCAGCGACAATATCCTGTTTTGTTATCCTTGGTCGCCACTCATCCTTTGGTTTCAATACAATTATGGTTTCGATCATACTTAATGGTGCATTATCTGTCGCAGTTTCTGCCCTTCCGGTTTTTCCCAGTACGTGATGAACCTCGGGAACAGTTTTAATTATTTTATCCTGTTCTTGCAATATTCTGTTAACTTCAGTTATTGAAGCGCCAGGAAGTGTTGCGGGCATGTAAAGTATTGAGCCTTCGTCAAGCGGCGGCATAAATTCACTTCCGGTATTCAAAACCATCGGAACAGTAATTAACAATGCTATGATATTTATAGCAATAGTTATTTTGCGATGCTTTAAAACCCAATGAATCAATGGTTCATAGATTTGCACGAAGAGTTTTGTAACAGGATTTTTATTTTCAGGTCTGAATTTTCCCCGCATCAGCATAGTCATTAATACCGGAATTAATGTAATAACTATGACAGCAGCACCAATCATTGTAAACGATTTTGTAAAGGCTAATGGTGTGAACATTTTCTCTTCCTGTCCGGTTAATAGAAAAACAGGAATGAATGAAACTAAAATGATCAGTTCAGAAAAAAATATTGCACGTCCCACCTGTTTCGCAGAGTCGATTGAAATTTTTATGTATTCTTCTTTTGTGAGAGATCCTTTTTCTTCAATCGCCCTGGCAATATTGCGATACGCATTTTCAACCAAAACAATGGATGAATCAACAATAACACCTATTGCTAATATTATTCCTCCAAGACTCATAATATTTGATGTTATATCGAAAGTATACATCAATATGAAGGAGATAAGTACTGCGATAGGTATTTCAATCAGGATTCTTACAACACTTCTGAAATGCATGAGAAATATGGCAACCATTATTCCCACAACAATTGCTGCTTCTATTAATGCCCTGTCTAAAGTTCCGATTGCTTCTTTGATAAGAGTACTTCTATCGTATGATGGTACAATACTAACACCGGAAGGAAGACCGGAAGATATTTCCTTAATTTTTTCTTTAACTCTTTCAATCACAGTCTGAGCATTTTCACCGGATCGCATCACTATTATTCCACCAACAACTTGTCCAAGTCCATCTTTTTCTAAGGCACCTCGTCTTATATCTCCACCAATCTGAACCTTTGCAACATTTTTAAGCAGTACAGGAATTCCATTTGTAAATGATTTTACAACCGTGTTCTCAATATCTTCCTTCGATTTTATATAACCCTGTCCGCGAACAAAATATTCGGCATCGCTAACTTCTAATATTTTACCACCAACTTCGTTGTTACTCCGCTGCACTGCACCAACAACATCCGATACTGTCAGGTTGTACGCTCTTAAATCGGTAGGATTAACATCTACCTGATACTGCTTTACATATCCACCGATACTTGCAACCTCGGCTACACCTTCGACAGAAGACAACTTGTATCTGATATACCAATCCTGTATCGATCTGAGTGTTCCAAGATCATAATCTTTTCCTTCCACAGTGTACCAAAAGACGTGTCCAACACCAGTTCCATCCGGTCCTAAAGATGGAACGACTCCTGCAGGAAGTTGTGCCTGGATTGTATTCATCCTTTCAAGAACTCTTGACCGAGCAAAGTACAGATCCACATTATCTTGAAATATCACAAAGACAAAAGACATCCCGAACATTGAATTTGCTCTCACTGCTTTTACAGCTGGTAAGCCTTGTAATCCCGAGACAATCGGGAATGTTACCTGGTCCTCAATGATCTGGGGTGATCTACCCATCCATTCAGTGAAAATTATCACCTGATTTTCGGAAAGATCCGGTATTGCATCCACAGGTAGATTTATAACGCTGTAAATTCCATAACCGATTATAATAATGTATAGCAGAATTACTATGAATCTGTTATTCGCTGACCAATCAATTATTTTTTCAATCATCTTATTTCCTTTGAAATTGTTTATTGTCTTTCTGAAGACAAGTAACTTTAATACGAATCGTATTTAGTTAAGTAACAGAAAATTGTTGAAGCAAGGATAAATTTATCCTCAACTTCCCGGAAAAGAAATTAAGATATGATTAGATCAGTAGAACTGAGTTGGAGATATATAATTCAGGATTGATTAAGAATGGGGGCGAAGTATCACAGTAGAAAGATACTTCTAATGAAAAATCAAATGTATGGGGGATTAAGACAATTGGCTGTAATAAAATCTCAGAAGAAGTAAAATAGTTTACATCGGTTTTAATATTTACAAATTCATCTTCAACTTTATTGTACACAAATTCTTCCTGGCAGCAAACCGTATTCTCAGAAGATATTGTAACTCTATTTTCAAATGTTCCTAAAGAGCAACAGGAGAATACAATTTCTTCCATCTCGTTTACGCAAACATCACACTCATTCAATGATTTTTTCTGCATCATATCACAGAAGTGATAATACACAGGAAGCCCGGTTGTTGAAATCAGGAAAAAGAAAGCCAGAGTTAATATGGATATTTTTTTCTTCGTCATCTGTGAGCAAACATAAATATTTAACTAATAGCAAGCAATGATAATGTCGTGGAAAATGTTGCAGAATTTTAGATTTATTTTACAAATATTTTTTCGATGATTCCCAACGGGGTATATACTGATTCATTTTTTTGTTCGTTTTTGACGGAGTTTTAGTAAAGTAAACATAATTTACAGCACGAAAGCCTTTGCGAATAAAATATTTTTACTTTGATAGGTCACAAAATAAAGATTCGCATCATACTTCGACTCACTCTATTTTGCACTTTGCAAATCCTCCGAGTTTATAGATAACAACGAACCTTGAAAACAAAAACTTTCGTTTAGGAGTTTATTTGCTTGATGTCAAGCATTGAATCCTCATTATTATGCATCTCTGTCTAAACTTTAAGAATTGTTCAATAAATAAATTGCATTTATTCTAAATTTTAAAGGCATTATACTTGTATTAGTTTTCGTGCTAATGAATTTAGCAATAAAATATATTGTTCAATATTTATGGAGTCTTTATGAAAAACATTATGAAATTTTTTGGAGTCTTACTGCTGGTTATTTCCTTCATCGCTTGTTCGGAAGAACCACCTTCATTCAGAGTAAAAAATGATTTCACTAACAAGGCGAACGTCCAAATTAAAACTACTGCTAACACTGAAAACATTAATGATGTAGAACCTGGAACAACTACAGCTTTTAAGGATGTTGCTGAAGGAAGAGTTGAAGTAACCGCCGAAATTCAGAATGTTGTTGATGAGCCTACCGGCATTTTTAATGCAGAGCCAGACAGAAACTATACAGTTGTCATAACAAATAATAATCCACCAACTATCAGAATAGATGTATCTGAAAAATAACATTTAACATTTTAAGTAAAGCAGTAGTAGTAAAAAATTATAATTCCCTCCCCTATTCAATCCCGCTTAGCTACGGTTGAGCGGGATTTCTTATAGTCTAGATTGCTGCGTCTGATGAAATATATTTCTACTAAAAATATTTTTCTTCCTAACAAAAGGCAGATAGTCTAAAAATGATGGAGACCTTTTGGAGACCTTCTCAAAAATAATTCGTTTTTAATCAAAATTCAAAGCATTTTACATATACCGGAGCATCCCTGACTCTACGCAAACATTGTGAATTAACAAATTATTGATTTCCATAAAAAAAGCCAGCTTTGACTGAAGCTGGCCTGATTGTCATTCGGAAAATTTTACTTTATCAATATCATCTTCTTCACTGACACAAACTTCTCCGTTCTCAATTCATAGATATACATTCCGGTTGCAACATCGCTTGCATTCCATTGATAGCTGTATTTTCCTGCTGTCAATGACGTGTTAACCAATTCTGCAACTTTTTCTCCCAATGAATTGTAGATTAATAGCTTCACACTACCTACATCTTCCGGCAATGAGAACTCTATTATCGTGCAGGGGTTAAATGGATTAGGATAATTCTGAAATAATTCAAATTCATTTGGAGTAAATAGAATTTCTACTTCAAGCTCATTTGAATATTCATACGACCCATCATAATCAATCTGCCTGAGACGATTATAATATTTTCCATCTTTTAATTCAGTATCAGTAAATGCATATTGCTTTTTTTCAGTTGTTGTTCCAAAACCAGGGACAAATCCAATTTTCTCCCAAGTGCTTGAGAATCTTTCAACTTCAAATCCAGTATTATTTGTTTCAGTTGCTGTTGTCCAGCTGAGAATTACATTCTTATCCTTCTGGTGTGCGATGAATGAGCTCAGCTCAACAGGAACAGTACCAGTGTTTACTTTTATTGTACAAAAGCTAGCTGTTTGCCCACCACCTAAATAAATATTGTTATAATCGTCTAAAGCAATATCATAAGCACCAAAATCTCCCGATGGATTCCTTACCGTCCAGATATCATTTCCATTTTCATCGTACATAACCGTAGCAAAATCTCCACTGTAATACAAGGGGCTGACACTGCTTCCTCCGGTTATAAAACTATTTCCAAATTCATCCAACACTAATGCTCTGGCTTCATCCTGTGTGTAACCTGCAGGTCCGTCATAAGTTGAGTGCCACAGTACGGTTCCATCAGAAGAAAGTTTAATGGTCAGATAATCGTAATTATTGCTTCCTCCACCACCTACATATGTTCGGCCTGTTACATAAACATTTCCTTCATTGTCAACAGCAATATCTTTTGCTTCATCAGTTGAAAAGCTGTTGCTGTATCTTTTCACCCATGCTGTATCACCATTAGAGTAACACTTCATCACTAGAAAATCAACAAATGTTGAAGCTCCGCTGTAACAATGCCCGGTTGCATAAACGTTTCCATAGCTATCAACTTTTATTGCCTTTCCGTGAATCTCACCCGTAACCGACGGAATGTTGTAAAGTGTTGCCCATTGATAATCACCATCTGAATTGAACTTAACTATCATTGCTTTAATTAATCCCGATGCCTGACTATAACCAGTGACATATACATTTCCGGATTCATCAACTGTCATTGCATATGGAATTTCAACACTGCTTGAAGTCTGGTCATATCTTGCTGTCCAGATTGTATCGCCACTTGATGGGTCGTATTTCACAACTTCAACTCCCCAATCGAGTCCATTTTTATTTGCTGAGCATGCTATGTAAACGAAACCTTGCAGATCTATCCCAACTCCAATCGATCTGTTATCAGGAGTACTGTCATAAAGTTTTTCCCAAATTATATTACCAGATGGACTGTATTTAATCGTGATACTTTTTGGTTGACCAGCTACAACTGTAAAACCGGTTACGTAAATATTATCATAAGCATCTACTGCAATTCCATCAACTGAACTTTCGCCTCCATTACCATACCTCTTTAGCCAAAGCGAGTCACCAAAAGTGTTGTATTTGATTGTTACTATATCAAGTGCCACTCCACTGCCAGCATTTTTTCCCGTGACTATAATATTACCGTTATTATCGGCTATTATTTTTGTTATGCCACCACCGCTTGATGGTCCATGATAAGTTTTAGTCCACTCGACAGTTGGCTGCTGAGCAAAAGTTTGAGCAGCAAGTACCAACAGGATTAAAATATTTTTTGTGATATCTATTGTTCTCATTTTTTATGTTCAAGATTATTAATTACTTGAGCAGTATCATTTTCTTTACAGAATGATAACTTGAATTATCTGTTCCCTTCGCATCGATTGAGTAAATGTACATTCCGCTTACAAGATTGTTTGCTTTGAAGTTTATATTATGTGAACCGGCAGAAAAGTTTTTATTTACCAGCAGACAAACTTCTTCGCCAATTGAATTATAAATCCTGATAATAACCTGTGCATCAACTGGCAAAATAAAACTTATAGTTGTGCTTGGATTGAACGGATTAGGATAATTTTGTCCTAGTGAAAATGCATCAGGCGAAGATAAAATATCATCAGGCTGAACAGAGGTTAAGAGCAACCAGGTATTTGAGGCTTTGAAAGAGTTAATCCATTCAATACCATTCCAATATTGTGAAATAAGAACATCTAGGTTACCATTTTCATCGTAAGAATAATTTTCCCGACTTGTTGATAGCCAGTTACCGCCGTCCCAAACATCCATTAAATAATTCTGAAGAAGATTTGCGCCATCATAGGTTTTGACCTCTCTATATGTATTTGTCCACTCCATTGATTGCAAAATCCATTCCTGGTTTTCTACTTTTACTTCGAGACTGGTGCCTGGTAGATATTCATAAGTTGTGTGATATTTATTTTGCAGTCCAAGAATTTCACTTTCCCAGAATTTTGTAAGCTTGTCTACCACATTACCAATACCATCATATTCATAATAGATTTCAACTGATTCTTTCCAGAATGTTTCGGACCACCAAAATGAAGCAATTAACTCTAATTGATTTTGTGGATTATAACTATATTCATCTAAGAAGGATTGCTTCCAATTTCCTTCGATCCACTCTTCTGTTAACTTTTCTGAGAGGTCGTCATTACTATTATATTGATGTGTATACTTATATGCATTAATCCAGGATGCTCCATCCCATTGCTGATCGACTATTGTTTCAAGATTACCCGAACTATAATAAGTATAGATTGTTTTATTCATATTATCCCAACTTGTCCCGTTCCAATGCATTACATCGTACTCGATCAACTGGTTATCAGCGTTGTAGGTTGAAGCGTACTGGTAAGAATTTTCCCAGGCTGTCCCATTCCAATTCTGTTGTTCGTACAGAGAGACTAAATTATTTAAATAATAAGTTGTCAAAAAGCGACTTGTATTTTCCCAGTTACCATTATTCCAAAATTGATTAACCTCCTCAGTAACCAAACCTTCCGGAGTGTATGTGTATGATAGTAAACTGCTGTTTTCCCAATGTGTTCCATTCCAGAATTCGCCCATTTGGTAGACGAGGACATATCCATTATCAAGGAATTTTTTTGTAATCATCGACCGATCTGATTTAATTTCTTTTTTGGAAATATGGGAATCAATACTCATCTTTAAAATGTCATCGGATTTAGTAAATACTTTTTGTTGTAATCCTGCATTCTGTTGAGCAATCGAATTGGATTTAATAAAGATAATTACTCCGATCACAAGCAATATTTTTAATAGTTTTGTATTCATGATTTTTCTCTTTTATTTTATTTTTTAAAGTTTTTTATAAAAATGTGAGGTATTCGTCCCACAACTCTTGCCTGTAAGGAGGCTGGTCAGACAATTTTGTCACAGGACGAATACGATTATCTACAGATAAAATTTTACTACTTAAGCAGCATCATCTTTTTTACCGATCTGAAATTTGTGTTGTCAATTCCTGCTGCATCAATTGAATAAATATATAACCCACTAACAAGTTCATCTGCTTTGAAGTCAATTGAATGTGATCCTGCATTAAAATTATTGTCTGTCAGTGTGCTGACTTGCTCACCTAATGCGTTGAACACTTTTATTGTGACTTTAGAATCAACAGGCAGTGTGAAATTAATCGTCGTACTTGGATTAAATGGATTCGGATAATTTTGTTCTAAGGAATATTGAGCTGGTAAATTCATATCAACTTCAATTTCATTCGAATAAACTGTTGATCCATCAAAATCAATTTGCTTGAGACGATAAATGTTTTTACCACTATTCGCTTCCAGATCAGTGAATGAATATGAATGAGTTTCTGTAGTCGTTCCATATCCCGGAGCGAATCCAATTTGCTTCCAATTACCATTATTTTTCTTTTCGATATCGAACCCCATATTATTTGTCTCGGTTGCAGTTTTCCATATCAATTCGATACCATTCCCAACTACTGCTCCGGTAAACGATACTAACTCAACTGGTACAATAGGTTGAAATATTATGTTGTCTATAAATAATGGAATGACCGTATTCAAGTTTGCGTGTTTAAACGCTATGTGCAGATTCCCAACAGTATTAATATTGACTGAGTACTGCTCGAAATTATATGTCAAAGGAATCTGCTGAACTTCAATAAATGTTAAAGCATCATCAGGATCTGTCATCGTTCCTACAATAATAGGATTTCCACCGTTTGCCTGGAAGGTTATTTGTCCGCCTTCTGTTCCAATTTGAACTAACGGACTTACTAATGCTACAAACGCTGTCGAATCTAACTGACCATTACTTCCATCTATGCCATTCATAATAAATGTGGTATTTGGTACCGATGGTGCTGAACCGTGCATCACTGTTTTTACTTCAGCAGCTGAATTTGAAAGCAAAACTTCCAGATGACCTGTCCATCCGCCTGGTAACTCTGGTGGATTGATTGAATCAAAATATTCAGCAAAAGATACAAGCGGAGCTTGTGCCTGATTAAAAGTAATATCATCTAAAAACAACGGTGTTACTGTGGAAGTATTTGCATGTTTAAATGCAATGTAAGCTGTTCCTGCTGGTGGAAGCGTAACCGAGTATTGCTCAAAATTATAAGTTAATGGAACTTCATGGATCAATGTAAACGTGGATGTATCTGAAAGATCAGTCATCAATCCTACTTTTATGGCATTTCCGCCATTTGCTTGAAATGTAACTGTGCCGCCATTCGGCCCGATTTGGACAAGAGGACTTACCAGAGCAACAAAAGCATTATAATCTGGCTGACCATTACTACCATCCAATCCATTCATTATGAAAGTTGTATTAGGTGCAGAGGGTGCCGAACCATGCATAACTGTTTTCACCTCAGCAACTGAGTTTGAAATCAACACTTGAAGTTTTTTTGTCCATCCGGCTGGTAGATCCGGAGGAGTAACACCATCAAAATTTTCGGAGAAAGATGTAAGCGATGTAATCTCGTCTGCTTCCAATTTAACAATCATAATTTGTGCAATTGGACCACTGCTATTAGATCTTCCTCCTAATACATATCCACCATCTGTAGTCGGTTGAATCGACTGAACTATATCATCTGTATTGCTGATTGGATAAGTATGATTGTAAATTACATTTCCATTTGTATCAGTCTTTAAGAGCCATGCATCATTAAAGGTTGCCTGACTTACGAACTTCGTTCCTGCTGCAATGTAATTTCCATTTGGTGTGATTTGCAAAGACATTAAACCACCCAAGCCATACATGTTTTCCCAAATCACATTTCCATTTACATCGAACTTCATCAGCCATCCTCGATAAAATCCGGCCCAATATGGTTCTTTTTCACCGCAAACTATATAGCCACCATCATTCGTAATCTGTATTGATCTGAAGATATCAATCTGTGTACCTCCAAAATGTTTTGTCCAGAGTGTATCACCATTGCTGTTAAATTTAACCAGCCAACCATCGTGTGAGGTTGTATCACCGTAAGTATAGTGTTTATCACCTACTGCAATATATCCGCCATCAGATGTTGGCTTCATTGAATACAGTCTTTCCCAGGAATCAAAATCACCATAGCTTTTATTCCAAATTACATTTCCATTACTGTTTACCTTAAGAATCCACGCTTGAGCGAGGTAACCTTGAAAATTCCCGAAACCTAAAGCAACAAAACCGCCATCTGAGGTTTCAAGGACATCATAAAAATTATCCCACTCTGATTCAGTACTTGGATTTGGATGATATCCATGACTCCAAGTTACATTTCCGTTGGCATCGGTTTTAATAAGCCAACCTTCTCCATACCAGCCAAAGGCTGTTGATGCGCCGGCAACGATATATCCTCCGTCTGATGTTTGCTTCACAACGTAACCTTCATCAATGTAAGTGTCACCGAAATGTCTGGTCCACATTGTATCACCGTTAGCATCCGTTTTTATTAGCCAGGCATCCATATTTAGGGAACCGTTGTCTTTTCTTCCGATAGCAATATATCCGCCATCGTTTGTCTGTTCAGCGTAATAACCCCAGTCCATCCCGGAACCGCCAAAATTTTTAGTCCAGGAAACTTCAGGCGGAGTTTGAGCATTGATAACTATTGTAAGCAAAAGCAAGGATGTAGTTATTATCCATCTACTCATTATTCATTTCTCCTTTATTTTATTTATTAATTATTAGTTAAGAAATTCAATCAATTATTTTTTCTTGAAGTAATCCGTTTTCATTTAGCAGAAGTTCTACATAAAGTGAAATATTCTGAAAATTAACAGAGCATTTTTTTGAGTATTTCTTTAAAATTTCCAGGCATGGTTCTGTTATTAATTCAGTTTCTTTCATATCTAAAACTATCTGACAGCATTTCTCAGAATTTTTGTTTTCTTTTTTATAATTATTAGCTATCTCAGCTAAAAACTCGTCGAGTGTTGTTGCGGAATCCAATTTCCCGATTATGTGAACAACCGGTTTTCCGTCTACTTCAGTTCTGTAAATTCGATTCATCATACGGCGAGCTGTCTTAAAAGATATGCCATTGTATAAAGATTTGATTATCGGTAAGAAACGATGGTTTTCGTCAGAAATTGCAATTTATTGCTCGTGATATTTCGCAACTCGTGATATTTCACGAACCTTTTTTAAAGTTGTTGCTAACTTGAGGCTTGGTGAAAATTTTCAGGATCGTTCAACAAAGTCGATTCCTAATTTCTTCATTCTGGATCGAAGCGTACTTGGATTAATACCAAGCAACTCAGCTGCTCCATTCTTCCCGCTGATCTTACCTTCGGTTTTATTTAGGACTTGAATTATGTACTGCTTTTCCATTTGTTCAAGTGAAACAATCTCTCTATTAATACTATCTGCATTTTTAACCACTTCGGTACCCTGGTTCAATAAAATATTCTCGTCGGATATTACATCTGTCTTTGAAATTATAACAGCTCTGTGAATTATATTTTCCAGTTCACGGATATTTCCCGGATAAGAATGTGCTTTCAAAATATCCAGTGCACTTTTAGTTATCGCACTTATTTTTTTATTTAATAGTTTGGAGTAACGGTCTATAAAATATTTGGCGAGGTGCTCGATATCTTCTTTACATTCTCTTAGCGGAGGTGCAAGAATCGGATAAACATTTATCCGATAGAAAAGATCCTGCCTGAATTTTCCTTCTCTGACTCTCTCCTCAAGATTATGATTTGTTGCTGCAATAATTCTTACATCAACACTTATTTCCTGACTTCCTCCGATCCGAGTAATTTTTTTTGATTGAATTACATTTAAAACTTTAGCCTGAACAGTCAAATTCATATCACCAATTTCATCAAGGAATATTGTGCTTCCGTCTGCCACCTCAAACTTTCCGATATGTAATTTATCGGCGCCAGTGAAAGCTCCCTTTTCATGGCCGAATAATTCGCTCTCAACCAAGGCATCAGGAATCGCCGCACAATTCACTATAACCAGCGCCCTATCTTTTCTAAGACTTGAATTATGAATTGCTTCTGCAATTAAATTTTTACCAACACCGGTTTCTCCTGTTATCAAAACAGTTGAATCATTCTCAGCTATCTGTTGTATCTTTCTGCGTATCTCATTTATTGCAGGACTTCTTCCAATAATCGAACTTAACTCCTGAACAATTCCATGCTTTTCGCGTAAATAAATATTTTCTTTTTCAAGCCTGTCCTTTAATAACTGAATTTCTTTGTGAGCCTTTTCGAGTTCCTGCTTTTCAACAAGTTCTTTTTGAGCTTCAACCAACCGATTATACTGTTCCTCAATCTGGACCTTACTTTTCTGCAGATCACTTGTTTTTTCTTCGACGATTTTCTCGAGCTGGAGATTTCGTTTTCGTATATGTGAAAGTCTGTAAACGTAAGCTTTATATGCAATGAAAAGTATTAGCAATGATGAAATGAGAATAAACCACGGTCTTTTCCAGACAGGTGCAAGTATCGTAAATGAAATTGATTTTGGCTGGCTTGTTACTCCAAACTGATTGAGAGCTCTCATTAAAAATGTATAATTCCCTGGTTCAAGATATCCGTAAGTTATTTCCGGATTTGTTGAAACGTTTACCCACTCTTTTTCGACTCCTTCAAGGTAATACTGAAATTTCACTGCGTCTTCGTTGTAAAAAGATAATCCATCACAATAAAAACTTATTTTATTCTGTGAAGGCGAAAGTTCGGTTCCGGAAATATCATTTATTGAGTAGGTTGAATCGTTAACCTTTACTCCTGTGATATACGAAAGCGGTTGAGTCGTAATTACACGATCTTCCGCAGGATTGTAGACAGTTAAACCGTCGAACATCCCAAAATAAATTTTACCATCCGATCCTTCTGCAATTGAATTATTATATGCAAATTCATCCGATGAAATACCATCACGGAAAGTGTAATGAGAAATAATTTCATAATTCCCGTTGACTTTCTGAAGTGAGAACAACCCGGATGCATTTGAACCTGCCCAAAGTCTTCCATTACGATCAATATGTAATACTATGATATCAGAACTTTTTAGTGCATCGACAACTTTAATTTGATTTTTCTTGTTAAGAATAAAAAGGTCTTTCCCGACAGCCAGAATTATATCTCCATCTTTATCCTGAATCATCTCTTTAACAGGCAAAAGAGGAATTTTTGTTTCCTCAGGGTTGATAATTTTTCTTTTGCTAAATGGAATTGTACCGTTCTCAACTATCGCCAATCCACTGTTCGTTCCGATATATAGATCTTTATTATTCACTTCGAGCAGTTTTTGAATTTGAAAATCTGAAACATTAAAATCCTGTTCAATAAAATCCTGACCAGATTTAAGATAAACGCCTGTATTAGTTCCGACCCATACATTATCAAGATGATCTTTTAAAGTTGTAAAAATTAATTTTCTATCGAGTCCGATAAGTTTATATGATGAGAGATTGTATAGGCTTACTACTCCCGGAGTTGATCCTAATAATATTTCGGAGTTTGAATACGGGAGGACTGTAAAATACCATCGTTGTGAAAATGGTGAATTAGAATTAATTAACTCAAACCTTTTTCCATTGAATTTGAAAAGACCTTTATCAGCTGCGACGACTAAATTATAATTTACTTTTGCGACAGCGAATATTGCATCAGAGATTAGTCCTTCATTCTTTCCATAACAGCTAAACATTAGAGATGAAATTTTGGATACTCCCTTTTCTGAATGACCTATCCAAAGATTAGCTTCGTTGTCTTCGAACACTCTGTAAATTATGTTACTTCGAAGGCCATTTTTTTCTGTGATATTAACATAATCCGGAGGAGCATTCTGAATTTTTTTAAAACGGTAAATCCCATTTTCAGTTGCAAACCAATAATATCCTCTTTTTGATTGCATGCCATAGTTAGTCGGAATTATTAGTATCCAGCTTACAGCAGGCTGAGTTTCAAAAGTTTTATTTTCAATTATCCCCAGCCCCTTTTCAGAGCAAATAACAAAATTATTTTCTTCATCAAAAAAAGAATACCTGACTCTTGAATCAATCAAATCATTGATGACCATTTCTTTAATTTGATTCGCGAAATACCTGAATACTTTTCCGGCCCTTGTAATGAATATTATACCACCCTTTTTATCTTCCGTGATAGAGACAATCACCTGGTTTTTGAAGTTGTGTTCTTGAGAAAAATTTACGAGTGTTGTATCAAGAAAGTATTGCACATCACCTGGAAAGAATAGAGAGTGAACCCAGATTCTGTTATAGCTATCTCTGAATAATGTAAACTGACCTTCAGTTTCCTTTAGCTCCCAATTTTTTATTTGACCATTTGAAAATCTGGAGATGCCATAATCGTACGCAATCCATAGATATCCTTTATCATCACTTGTAACGCCGAGAGGTATTTCATCAAGAAGTCCGTCTTCGGTACCAAAAATTTTATATGTTTTTCCATTATACTTTATCAACCCGGAAGAGGTACAAAACCACATATATCCTTTATCATCTTGAAAAATTCCCCATACCTGGTTTCCAGGAAGTCCCCGGTCTTTTGTATAGTGTGTAATGGGATATTGTTGTGCGAAGAGTAGTTCAGAACTACAAGTGATTAAAACCAGAATGAAGAAAAATATCGTGTTATTTTTTTTCATAAACACATCAATTAAATAATATCATTCATTCACGTGTTGGAACATATTACATGTTCGTAAGGAATTATTCCTAAGTTAAAATTTTCCGAACTTGAGTGCAAGTACTGCTGAAAATCCATCAAAATCAGAATTTGAAAATTCAAAATGATCGATGCCTGATATTAACCTGTAGCTTGCACCAGCATTTATCCTAAAAAATGAAGTGATATTGATTTCAACATTTGCTGCCGGTTCGAAAATAAAAAAGCCATCAGTACCAAAATCATCATCGTCCCAATCTTCATCAAAATCATGAGTAAGGTTTATAGCTCCACCACCAATGAGTGAGTAAAAGGTGAAATGAACAATCTGGTCGGAAGCAAAAATATATTCAAGCTCTAATCCTCCATAACCAAAATGAATATAAGTTGGAAATTGCAGCGGATTGAAATCCGAATTGATCTCATTAGCCAAACCATAACCACCTCCGCCGAGAACAAATTTATGATCGATAATCCAACCACCTCGTCCGCCGACAAGTACTGCAGGTTCTCCATAAATTTGTGTGTACTTAACTACCGGCGCTCCAAAACCGCCATGGCTGATTTCACCATTACCAACCAAAGTTTTTTCCTGGGAAAGGATTATCGATGAGAAGAGAATTATTATTGATGTGAAATGGAATATGATTTTCATGTTGTTCCTCATTTTGAATAAATATTTAATTTATTACGATTTATTTTGTACTGAGAGGAGATTCTGCTACCCATATCAGAAAAATCCGAATCAGCTACATCAAAATTAGTGAGCAGAGTTTTTATTGCGGGGCGAAATTATTTTAACGGCAAAAATTTTGCCTAAACAATAGTTAATTTCTAAAGGAGTGGTCCCGTTTGAATTTTATTAATTACCCCAAATTTATGTGAATACTAATCATATCTTTCCAAAGAGATATATTTGCTTCAGTCAGTGTAGAATTCGTTCCTGACAATTCAATAGAAGTCTAATAATTTTGGAGACCTTTTGGAGATCAGCCCGAAAATGATTCTTTTTTAGTTAAATTTCAAAGCTTTTTACATATACCGGAGCGTCCATGACTCTCCGCATCGTTGAAAATTAATTACTACTTTTATTGAAATTTATTTTTTCAACTCATTCAATAACTTTTCAGAGAAGTCTGAATTCCTACATCTTCTCATTGATAGACACAGAACCCAGGTTGAAAAATTAATGCAGCATCCTGATTTCCATCACTATTGAAAATTCAATAGTTGAAAAGTATTTACTGTCTGGAGCCTTTACTGTTCTGATACTATAGCAAAAATAGAATCCGGCAGGTCAAAAATTTATCTCTCAAAAATTTGCTATCGCTTTTTAATCAGTATAGAAATCTTGATATACATTAAATATTGATCAATCAAATATTTTGCTTACTAATGGTGTAATTAATTTCAAGTTGTAATTTCAAAAACATATTTTTATCATAGAATGATTCAGAAGATAAAATTCATCAATTATCTTAGGAGAGAATATGAAAAAAATCATTTTGATTGCTGCAACCTTTTTCTTGCTTGCTAATTTTATTCATTCTCAAAGTCGTGGATTCGGTTTAGGTATTGTACTTGGTGAGCCAACAGGGCTAAGTGCAAAACTCTGGACAAGCAGTTCAAATGCATTCGATTTCGCTGCTGCGTGGTCATTCAAAGGTGACGGACACCTTCTTTTACAAGCAGATTACGTATGGCACAGTTTTGACCTAATCAGAGTCTCATCAGGAAGATTACCTTTGTATTATGGAATCGGAGGAAGAGTGATATTGGCTGATGACCCGCTTTTGGGAATTCGTATTCCGTTGGGACTGAACTACCAATTCGATTCCGCACCAATAGACATTTTTGCAGAGATAGTTCCAATACTTGATTTGGTTCCTTCTACTGATTTTGATTTGGGTGGTGGGATTGGAGTTCGATTCTGGTTCAATTAAATGAAAGATAATTACAAGCAAATTTAATTTATCATCAATTATAAGGAGTAACTATGTTAAAGAGTTCATACTCGGAAGGGGTTAAATCAGATGAGACAACAATCATTAGTAACGGCGTTAGGATTGAGGGGAAAGTAACAAGTGCCGGAAATATTAGAGTCGATGGTGAAATTCAAGGGGACGTATCATCGAAAAGTGATATAGTAGTCGGAGAAAGCGGACAAGTTAATGGACAGATTAATGCAGAATCAATTACAATTGGCGGAAAGGTTTCGGGCACTGTTAAAGCAAAAGATAAATTAACTTTAGAAGCAAAAGCTAATCTCAAAGGGGATTTATTCACTAAAATATTAGTTGTTGAAGCTGGTGCAAAATTCGATGGCAATAGCAAAATGGGAGACACGAAGGATTTCACTGAAATTAAATCAAGTGTGCAATCCGACATGAACAAAGCCAAATAATTCAGTAGCAAACTAAAATCAGACATAATTGATTTCGATCATCATAAATTAAAAAAACGATATTCTTTCGTTTCTCATACTTAGTTAGTAAAAGTATTGATATGATCATGTTAGGATTTGAGTAGCAGATAACTGAGATGCTCTATACAAAAACGAATTTAGATCTAATGAAAAAATTTTATTTGATATTAGCTTTAACGCTATTAAATTGTAGTGGATTGAAAGAGTATGATGATGCACCAACACCTGTTGGCGGTGATGTTAAAGTTCGTTCCGTTTTTCAGGAAGTGTTAGGAAAATCATACGATGAATTATCCGGGGTTAGTGTTACGTTTTCAGTTCGGGTCAATAAAGATGGAGTGATTGAAGAAGTAGGTTTGAGCGAATGGACGAATAATGAATACGTAAACCGAACTATCGTGTATGCAATGAAAGAACAAATCAGGTTCACATCTCCCAGCAAAAATGGTAAGAAAGTAAAAGCTAGTTTTGAATATAAATTTACTTTTTGATTCAGATATTAAGAATAATTTTTTTCTCCTAAAGAATTTAAACTTTCTTAAACATCCGGCCAGCTTAATTTAAGTACAGCTGCTGTCTGTGATCCAACGATTCCATCATCAGCATTTGTTCAGAATGATGATATCTTGAATTTCAGTAAAGCATATAGTTTAGGTAATCTAATTCCCATCCCGCTGATGTTGCCAGTAATTTTTCTAAAGCCGGTGCCAAGTCCCCTATCGTAAAAAGTGATTTGATTAGCTGTTCTGTCTTCCAGCATATTGAACAGCTTGTAAACGTTTGTGTTGTTCCCTATACCGCCTTCCTGACCTGTTCCATCAGAAAGAACAACAATGTTTTTGGGCATCAAGCTCTCCTTAGTTTGTTGCCTTGAATACTATGATATCATTTGCGAAGTGAATATAGGAAAAAATATTTAATAAATGTCAAGTGTTTTTTATAATCAATATTTTATCCGAGGAATTTTAAGTTTAGTACAAAATCTATAATTCTAAAATTAAATCATTTCCTTCAAAATATTTTAGTATAGTATTAAACGATAATAATTGGTCACCGCTACCATCCTTCCATCTCAAACTCCATAGTGCTGATACCATAAATAATCAATCCGACAAGAATTGCAGTTCCTGCGATTCCAAGAATTGTTCTGCTTTTATCAAATTCAGTAATAACTATTTTAGATATGTCCTCTTTGGGATATTGGATGGTATCTGTTACTTCCATTAAAGCTGTCGACCAAACTTTTTCAAGATGTGTGGAGTAAATAGTTAATGTATCTGAACTTTTCCACCAGTACATATAATTATTTTTTAATGAATCCGAGGTTAACTTAATAGTTTTACCATCTTTTGTATTTAATTCAGCCTCTTGCCCTTTCGGCAAAGTATAGAATTCCTCATAAGTGATTTCACGTTGCGAGTAACAGCCTCCAAACTCTAACAGCAAACAAGAAATTAAAACTGCAGAAATATATTTTTTCATTTCACACCTCATTTAATTTTTTTTAGTTCATACGGTTCACCATCAGGAAAGATGGCATATTGGCTAAGTCCTTTTATATCATCTTCAGAGAATGGTTCAATAACTATATCCGGAGTTGAAGTAACAGCACCATAAAGAAGACCTCCGAATAATTCTACAATAGGACCAATCACCAACCCGTATGCAGCGCCCATGGCAATACTAAGATCATTATCATCATAGATCGCTCCACTAATGGCTCCGATAGCCGGACCAGCACCAAGTCCAATAAGTGTACCCCAAAGTGTAGTCATACCTATGTCCGATTCACCTTCTATGATTAATTTATTTATATCTGCATTGTTGATCCGAGTAATACAATTAGTATTAAAATTATTTCCATTACAATCTTCATTAAAAAGCAAAGTCGAACTATTACTTATCGTTACAAGATTTCCGCTTTCTGTGTTTTGGTTGATAGTGTAAACTGCCACCTTCCTGGCCATTTCTATATCTACTTTGAAAAGATAAATTCTCATATTAGTAACTGATTTGTAATTATTAATTAATGTATCTCTGATCACGTTACGAGTTTTATATGATACAAGCACGTCCTGTAAGCTATCAGCATTTAAGTAAAAGATTGCAAATTGAAATTCCTTAATTGTCGGAAGCAGGTTGTAATAATCCCTTTCTTCGAGTGACAGCGTATCACCGATTAGCGGACTTACAATGAATGGCTTTTCAATTTCCTGTGCAAAGAAAGAAATACTATTTAATAGAAGCATATACACAAACAAAAAGTAAAATGTAGTTTTCATTTCACACTTCATTTAGATTGTTGACGATAAAATGGTTCAAAGTCTTTATATCGAGCTATCCTGCTCAAACCTTCTATATCATCTTCGTTTAATGGAAGAGAATACTCTTCTTCTGAAGAAATTTTAAGCGGAATTGCATAGCTCAGTCCAAAACCTACTAGTGAACCACCAATACCAACCGCAAGTCCAGTTAGAAAATTATTCATCATATTATCCAGGTTTTTATCATCAGGGGTAAGAGTACTATTATATATAATTATAGCAGCTAATCCGGTAATCGTGGGGTATAGTAACATTCCAAGATTAAAATCACTTTTAACTTTAAGTTTTTCTATATCACTAGGTCTTAGAAGCATCACACAATTAATATCAATTTGCTCTTCATCACAATCCAATGAATATACAATCAGAGAGTTGGCAGTGGCAGATAATAAATTTCCAGATGCTATTTTACCCTCATTATAAACTACGCTTACTTCATTTCCTGTGTAGTCTTCATTCTTTATCGGATTCACACTTTCAGGATTTTCAACTGCGTTTAGGTGAAGCACTAGTGATCTCAGACTTCTGTAGTTATTAATAATTGTATCCTGTTTGACAAAATTTCTTAGATGAGTGACTTTAACATTTAGTGTACTATCAGGATTTAGGAAGAAAACTGCCCACTGGAAATTTTGAATTGTTGGTAGCAGATTGTAATAATCTCTTTCTTCAAGTGACAGCGTATCACCGATTAGCGGACTTACAACAAATGGCTTTTCATTCCCTTGAGCAAATGAACAAAAAGCACTAAGATGATATAACAAAGCAAACAAAAAGTAAAATGTAGTTTTCATTTCACACCTTATTTAATTTTTTACCTCTACGAAAATGCAAAAGACCATTAAATGCAATTTGTTGTTATTTTAAATTTTCAGGAGATAAGTCCTTCCGTGCATTAAAGAATGTTTTTAAAAAGTTATTTCCAACGCCAGAAAAGGTCTTGATGTCCAAAAGTCACCTTTCTTACCATCATAAGTAAATTCATATCCGGTTTTAAATGCCATAGAATTCCCAAATGTGTAACCATCTTCATCTTCCCAATTTAATTCAAACTGCAATCCAACATCAGTTGAATAGACTATCCATTCAGGTCCAAAATAATCTGTCCTAAAAGCAATGAAAGACGATAGTGCGAATGGATCAGTTTGGTAATTACCTGGTGGATTTACAATGAACAGATGGTGTTCTGCATTTGTTAAAAGCAATGGTGAACCTAAAATCAAAGCATAGACCGTCTGACCTTTCTCACCAACATCTTCTGTGTGGATCGTTCCCATAGCTATACTTGCAGCGAGCATATAGCCAAGTGTATATAAGCCTGATGAAGAAATGCGAGTCTCTCCACCTTGAGGTAAAAACGTTGTGTTAACCTTCACTACCATTCTGTAAATGCCTATCTGCACTTGGTTAAAGATACCTACAGTAAATTCTCCGTTTCTCCAATTAACTTCTCCTCCAAATCTTGAAGGTGTTCCTTGTGATGATCCACTGCCACCTGAATATTTACTCTTATATGGTTCTTTATAAATAATTCTTTCTATTGATGCAAAGGGAATTGATAAAGTATCTGGTTTGATGAAGGTGTTGGGTTTTTGAAAGTATTCGTGGTTCCCGGCGTTATGTTGCCCTAAGGATTTTAGACTAAATTTGGATCTCTTTTTTAAATAATTCGCTCCATAATCACAAAAAACAATTGATGAATCATTTGTTTTCCAACTTGTGATTAGTTCAAATGTTGTGTCTTTAGTAACTATCGTTAAAGAACCCGCGAATGTTGCTTCCATCGTCTTTAATTCAATTAAGGATATTTCGCTGATAGCGGTCTGTCCAGTTACAAAACCATTGAAAAGACCAAAGACAGATAAATAACATACTATTTTCTTTAAGCAGTTTTTCATTTCATACCTCATCAAATAATCGCTGATATAATTGTAATAAAAAAAGGGAGGCAAATTGTCATGGAATTGTAAAAGACAGGTTTAACTTTTTTCTATCGATAGCTCTTTCTCAATAGTGTATCTATGATAAATCAAACAAACAAATTATAATTATATAAAAGAGAATCAATATTTTTTTTACAATTACTTGACAACTTTCCTCTTTGATTCGGCTATATTTGTATTGTGTCAACAAGGTATATGAAAAATGAAAAGGCTTTCTTTAATAGTTCTGGCGATTATTCTAACATTCTACATTCAGGGCTGTAAAAACTGTTTCGAGTCAGTTAGTATGTCTATTGGAGAATCAATTGGTTCATACATAGGTGAGGGACTATTTCATCCATCTGAAGTTAAAACCTCTATTGATTCAGCAATATTTGCTGAACAAATCAACTCGATAGGTTTAATAATTTTTGAAAATGCATTCTTACCATGGCAGGAATATTTAGATTCAAAACAGAAGATTGAAATAGAGAAAAGCATTATCGAAAACATCAATATTTTTGACCCTTATTTAAGAATTGAATGCTCAGACATTAAAAATGCAGTTAATCAGAATGGTTTAATGGAAGAATATGAAAAATTCCTTAAGGATTGTGATGATGAAGAAGAAATTGATTACAAATTCGTAAAAAAAATTGAAGACTTTGTTGATGTTGACTGTATCCTGATTGTTGAAATACAAAATATTACGATTGTTCCTGAATATTATAGCTATGCTTATGATGAATTAAGACTTGCCAATTCCTATGTGAACAATTATGTTTATTTATACTCTTCCAGTTCTGAAAAATTGCTCTGGAGAGCTTCAGTTTATGAAGAAGTTAATTATGAAGTTTATAAAGATAATGTAGCAAGCGAACTGATTATACCGGCATTAGCCCGGATACTTGAAAAATTTCCTCTTTAATTCTTTCTCTTAAGTCCCTTAAAAACTTGTAATAATTCAATTATTTTCTAAACGAGATATGTATTGATTGCTAATTACAAATCGATTCCGCTTGTTTTTCATTAAAATTAATGCATTTTATTAGGAGGTAATTATTCTCTACTCTGAGAGAGTTAGAGTTGCAGCGCAAGGGTGCTGAATAAATTCCTGAAGATTACATACCGAACACTCTCCCAAAGCAGACCGTAAGTATCAAATTTGCTTGTCCTCCGCTCTTTCACATTTGAAAAAATTGTGGGTGATATTATGAAAGCAAGAATACTTTTTATGGTCGTTGTTTTTTTATTGCCATCTCCCAATATGGCTCAGAATCTCGATTGTCTTTCCAATCACTTTTCAAATAACTTTCAAAAAAATAATCTCTGCATCAGAAATAATTTTTCGACTGATGATGAAAGATCACTATACTTAATCCGGATTACAGGGGTTGATAGAGAAGATAAAATTAATTTCTATGGTATTAGCATAGGATTTACTCACTCAAATCCAAAAGCAAGTTTCTCTGGTTTTTGTTTGAACCTCGGTTTGGGAAGTTTGAGACGTTACGAAACATACATTTCTATTAATGGTTTAAATTTCAGTCTTTTCGGTCTCTCTACAGAAGGGACTATTAATGGATTCTCATTGGGAACATTATTTAATTCCGCTATCCATACTAACGGAATTTTGATTGGAGCAACGGCAGGCTCAGATTACTTAAATGGGATTGTGATTGCCGGATTGATGTCGATTAGTCAATATTCAAATGCAATTCAAATAGCAGGAATATTAAATATTTACTGCAACTTTAATGGTATCGGGATAGCACTGATAAACAGCACAATGAGTGGTTTTGAGGGAACGATGAAAAGTTATTCAATAGATTATTGCACAGAAAACAAGGTGTATGGAATAATGCTAGGTTTGTATAATGCTGTAGATGTCAGAGGTATATCACTAGCATTGGTAAATAATGGTGACGGTTGGCTTCAAATAGGGATTGTTAATATCGGAGATAGCATACTGCAGATTGGATTAGTCAATTTACATTCAAACGGAAAAATTGGAATACCAATTATAAACGTAAACTTTTAAGGGAAAATTATTAGAGATCATTTATTAAAATATTTCTGTACCTGAGGGATATATCCCACTGGTTGAAAACTTCCCTGCTCTGTCAACACTCCCCCACCGAACAGAACAATGAAAAATTCAAAAGAAGTGAACTTTTAGTTTTTAATGTATGCACGATTTTTACAACAACATGACAAATAATTGACAATCAGTTGTTCTTGACATTGTAGTTTTTGATAAGAATTTACTACTCAAAATAATTTGAGCTCAAATTAATTATAAACAATCAAATCCGGAGGTTCAAAATGTTAAAGCATTTCTTCTACTGTTTTTTTCTAATAACCTTTTTTTCAACAATAACATTTTCTCAAATGGACACAATTACTGTCTTGCACTTAAATGATACTCACTCAACTTTGGCCCCGATCGGACCCCGTGACCAAAATTTGAATGGAACTCTCGGAGGAATAGCCAGAGCAGCTACAGTTATTGGTTATGAAAGAACTGTTGATCCTGATTTACTTCTGCTTCACGCAGGAGATATTTCAATAGGCGATCTTTTTTTCAATAGGTATTTTCAGGTTCCTGAATTAATGTGGATGAATATGATTGCCTTTGATGCAATGGCTTTAGGCAACCATGAATTTGATCTTACACCTGCCGCACTTTTGGGATCATTGCAAAATGTTTTTCCGATTCCAACTGATGCATTTCCGATCCTTGGTGCTAATGTGGATGCTTCTGCAATCCCGGATCTCGATGCTTACATCGATAACTACACGACTAAAAATATTGGAGCGATAAAAGTCGGGATTTTTAGTCTCATAACTCCTTCAACGAATGTTCTGTCTCAGCCGCTTCCTGTAATAATTGAAGATGATATTCAGGAAATTATGAACATAGCAGGAACAACAGCGTTCATACTTCGGAATGTTGAAAGCTGTGATGTTGTAATACTACTATCCCATCTCGGAATTGAATTCGATCAGGCAATAGCTTCAATGGTTCCCGGAATTGATATAGTTATTGGAGGTCACGACCACTATAAATACAGTTCACCGATACCGGTTCCAAATCCGCTTGGCGGAACAACCTGGATTGCACAGGCTGGTTCAAATTATATGTATGTAGGCAAGATGCAGATAGGAATAGACGCACTTGGTGCAATTTCTCTTCTCGACTATTCACTCATTCCACTCGATGAAAATGTTCCCGAAGAACCAACCGTTAAGGCAATGGTAGACGGAATGATCGCTGACATTGAAACTTTTTACAACACCCCATTTTTCACACAACCCTTTGGATACGCAGATGCATTTCACAAAGAAGAAGCACTGGACCTTTTTGATTTAGGTACCCACGATACACCAATTGGCAATCTTGTAACAGATGCTTTCAAATCTTTTACAGGAACAGATATCGCAATACATGCTGGCGGCTCAATTGCACTTCCATTGTGGGAAGGGCCATTTACGCTTGGTGATATATTCAGAATTAATGGTTACGGTTTTAATATGGTAAACACTTTAGGATTTCAGCTTGCAACTTTTAATATGACAGGTGAATCATTGTGGATGGGTCTTGAATTTGGATTAAGTCAGATTGAAAGTAACGATGAGTATATGATACAGGTTTCAGGACTGGAGTATAAATATGATGCAACTAAACCTGCTGGTGAAAGAGTTGTTTCAGTATTAATTAATGGTCAGCCAGTTGATCCGGTTGCCGTTTACTCGATAACAGCAAGTGAAATGGTTCTTGCAATTCTTGATTATACACAAATACCTTATTCTGATCCAAACATACTTACAGGTGTTACAGAATTTGAAGCTGTAACTAATTATGTAATGACACAAAATAATTTCCTGCATCCAAAAGAAATCGGAAGGATTGTAAATGTTGGCGATCAACTCATAGTAAACAGGATAGAATCTGAAGGATGGTTCTATTCTCAGCCAGGTGCATTCATTGCTGATCCGACAATAACCGGGACGCTATGCTTTAATATGAACCTGCACAACAGGAATAATCCTGGCAGTGCACAAGGTGTTGTTAAAATTAAATTCCCGGAAGCAAAAATTAATCTTACAGGAAATCGAGTAGAATTTCTTTTAATTGAAGATAACGTAATCACTATCCGTGGTGAAGGTAAAAATACCGGAAAGGGCAAGTATGGATTCCTGGTCACAGCGGTTGATGCTGGCAACTCCGGCGATCAAATAAAAATCACAATTTGGGATAAGCTTGATGGTGACAAAGTAATTTACGATAATTTAACAATGAATGAACTCGGCGGTGGTTATATAACAATCCTCAACTCACCATTTGTAAAGGAAGACAATGCAATAACTGCCCCTGAAGAATTTGCTTTGGAACAGAACTATCCGAATCCATTTAATCCGTCAACAACTATTAAATATTCTATTCCTGATAACTCGTTCGTAACATTAAAAGTATATGATATTATCGGGAACGAATTGGCAACACTAGTTAATGAAGAAAGATCACCGGGCAGTTATGAAGTATCATTCAATGCTTCCGAATATTCAAGCGGAATTTACATCTATGCACTAAGAACAGATGCCTTTACACAAACGAGGAAGATGATGCTTATTAAATAAAATATTTCAAGCCTCTCTTAACGGGAGACTTTTATTTCTTTAATTAAATCTTAAAGGAGGCCGAAATGAAAAACTTAATCAATTTTATTCTCACATTTGTTATTGTTTTAGGTGGTTTACTTCTAATTAATGGTTGTGCAACCATCTTTGGGTGGGGTGGAGAAGAATCTGTAAATATTCTCAGCACTCCGGATCAGGCAAATGTTCTTATCACTGATCAGGATAGTCTCCAAGTATTTGATGGGACAACACCAGCTATTGCATCTTTAGAGAAGTATAATGGTTATTTCAGTGGCAAAACTTATACAATAAAAATTTCTAAGGAAGGCTATTCAGATAAAATCATCATTATCGATACACAAACCAATGGATGGTACCTGGGTGGTAATTTAGTTTTTGGTGGTTTGATTGGATGGTTTCTTGTCGACCCACTTACTGGTGCAATGTGGACTTTTGATAACAATGATGTGAACGTTAATCTGGAGCAAGCCGAACAGGACTCTTTAAAAGAAAATGCATTAGGAATTATGTTATTGCAAGATGTTCCGATATCATTACAAAACAGAATGATTAAGCTTGAAGAGTAATTGTTAGCTTTTAAAAGATTAAATGTGATCTGGTATTAACTTTTTAAAATTGTATTAAGTAGACAATGTTTGTTTAAACCAGACAAACTGTCAATTAATTTTGATTGGAACTACGATGGCTAATTGTAAATATTTCTCTGTGAGCGTAGATCAAATTAAATGAATTTATTCGCTACGCCGAGAGGGTTATGTATTGTAATTAATTTATCGAGGCTTACGTGTTGACTGATAAGCTTCTTGGAGTAAATTTTTACAAGAATTATCGACCTTTATTATGGGAAGTAATGTGATACACAAAACATTTGTTCTAGTTGTAATTCAGTCTTTATTATTAAGTGGTTGTTACACGTGGGAAATAGTTAAAACTCCTGATCCTGGTTCTAAAATTAAAATTACAACAAGAGATTTCAAGGAAATTGAGTTGCCACATTGGACGGAGAAAGATGATTACTTTTCCTACTATTCTTCTAGAACTGACACTACGCAAAAAGACTCTCTTAAAGACGGAGTAAAGTTTTATAAAAAAGATATACTGGCTATTAGGGAGAAAAAGATTGATACACTTAGAACAACTCTTGTACTGGTGAGTAGTATTACAATTGTTGTATACATTGCAGCATTAATTGCTTTCCAAAATTGGGGCAATTAGTAAATATAATTTTGAACGCCTCTCTTAATGGGAGGCTTTTATGTATGTAATTTTAAGGAAGCACAATGAAAACAAGAATAACAGCTAAAAGGAAAAGTAAGCGATTATCAAATTGGTTCTTAAAGAACAAGACCAGGATTTTATTACTTAGTTTACTTTATCCAAACATCGTGTGCTTTACACCTGACTCAACGGGAACATCTTCTACATTCATTGATTTTATGATGGGACTAGGAAAATATGCAAACGTAAGCTACAACTGTGAAGGACAGGTAATGAGTATAGAAAAAAATACTTTCTTTGATTATGGAGGCTCCGTATCACATAAAATTGATGAATTCAAATTTGGATTAAGAGCAGGAGGCTTTTCATTAGATGATTCAGAATCAAATGAGTACGGATATCTCTACGATTACTATGACGCCAGTAATTCATCATTTTATTTCAATCCATTTATTGCCTTTGATCATAAATACTTTGAATTGAACGCTGGCGCACTCTTCCTGACCGAAAACATCTACGATGAAAATATTAATGATTATTTCGCTATGGATGGAAAGACTCAGTTTACTGGATTACTTCGAATCGGGAATAAAGAAGCTTTTCACTTCTCGAGCCAGTATTTAAGTAACGTCCCATTACTTTCGGGAGGAGGAATGTTTGATATGGGTTTTGGTTTTGGAAGTAAAGAGTCAAGAAACATTACCTGGCTGGGTTTATCAGCCGGTCCGTTTCAGAATGCGGGATTAGCAGTAAAGCAAAATATTCAGATAGCAGATCAGTTTGATATTCTGTTAAAAGGAAGAATAGGACAAATTGAATCTAATCTGGAAGGAAGTATAGCTGTTGGTGCTAATTATATTTTTTGATAAAAAAATTATCAAAGCCTCTCAACTAGAGAGGCTTTGATTTCTTTAATTAAAAATTAAAGGGGGATGAGATGAAAACATATTTGAAAATATTAGTCTTGCTCTTTTTGTCTATAGTATTTCTTTGCAGATGTGGATCTGGTTACAACACTTTAAACATCGAATCCGATAATCTCGTCAAACTTAAAAGCTACTCAATTCACTCCCCCATTGGTGATGGTTGGGAATACCAATATGACAAAACCTCTCAACAATTGTTTTTTTATAATCTTGAGACGGGATTTATGTATTACGTTTCCGGTGGCAAAAGAAGCGGCACTTCAATTAACATTTATCGCAAGCTGACAAATATGTCTACTAAGAATATTAACAGGCAAGAATTTGTAAACAGGTTTGTCGATAAAGAATTTCAAATAATGGAGGAGTTACAAGGGCTAACATTTGTTTACAAACCTGACATCAATAAGCGCGATACATTAATAATTAACCAAAAATTGTTTTACAAGATGAATTACGGATCGTCTGAAGCAAGTTATGGTCAACTATATATGTATCTGCCAAATAGTTTTGAGGATAATGGAATTTTTTATCTCTTCAGGATTGAAGAAGATGGTGGCGAGGATATACTTGATTCAGGAAAAGATTTTGATCAGATAAATAATGTGCTGGCAACATTTAAATGCGATGAAGATTAACAATTAACTCAAAAAGAAGGAGTTATGAAAAATACTTTTTTTCTATCAAAGTTTTTTAGAATAAAGGAAAGTATTCTTGTTACCTCATTTATACTGGTAGCAAATTATTTTACGTTTTCTCAGATTACTGCTGAAGATTCATTATTTCAACAAGCTAATTATTATTTGGGTATTGGTTATCATGAGTCGGCCGTAAAAACTCTAACCAGACTTCTTGAAGTGAATCCAAATTCAGCAATTGCTTATAGTTTGCTTGGCAATACATTTAGCTTTCAAGGTAAGTATGAACAAGCTATTAGAATGTATCGAAAATGTATAGAAATTGATTCTACCATTCTTCCGGTATATGAAAATCTTGGTAATGCCTACATTGATGCGGGTAAACTCGATTCAGCAATAACTGTACACACATTATTAATTTCCAAAGACAGCTTGTATGTTGGAAACTATGTTAACCTTGGTGACGCATATATGAAAAAGCAGGAAATCGTAAAAGCTCAGGAATGTTTTATTAAAGCTATTGATTTGAATTACTATTGCACAATGGCACACGTAAATCTTGCAATGACATACTATAATCAAAAAAAGTATAGAGAAGCCATCGATGAATTATTTCTTGTTCGAAATATGGATAGCTGGTATCCCCAATTGCAGGATCGTTTAGAAATAATTACAGAAACTGCAAAATCAGAGTTCAAAAAATGGGCTGAGACAGAACCAAACAACAGTGAAGCGCATTATTATCTTGCATTTTTTATTTGGTATCGAGATGACTGTGATGATGCAATTGATGAATTGGACGATGCAATTGAAATAAATAATAAGATAGAAAAATATTACCTCACTAAAGCCATTTGGCTACACAACCTGGAAGAATATGAAGATGCTATAGTTGAATGTAAAAAGTGTCTTGCACTAAATCCAACCAATTGGATGTGTCTCAATGAAATTGCTTATAATTATTCCAACCTAAATGATTTAGGTTCAGCTTTGACTTACTATCAAAAAGCTATTGAGGCAGATTCATTAATAATAGATTCTCACCTACATATAGGACAAATTTATGTAATGAATATAGAATATGAACAGGCGCTGAATTCATACAACCAAGCTTTAAATCTCATAATCAACTATAGTGTAAAGAATCCTGTAATTTATTTCCGAATTGCTGAAGCTGCTTACTTTTTAGAGGATTATGAAACTGCAATAGAAAATGCTATGAAAGCAAAGTATATAAATTTTCCTGAAGAAAGAACAAAAAAGCAATGGGAGGCTTACGCAGATCGCTTATTAAGATCAATAGAAACAAAAGTAAGACAAGAACCAAAAAAGTAATAAACAACAATTTGTGTTATTATTTTAATTACTGAGAAGGAGTTATGAAAAAAGGGATTGTTTACAAAATCAAACAGAAACTCTCAACGATTCTGATATTATCGGTTGGAGCAATTATTACTTCTTGTGATTTTGGCAGTGATTCAGAAACCGGTAATACTACAACTTGCTTCACTATTGTGGACGATTTAAACAATAGTCCTTTGGACTCTGTATACTTAAGGTTAACTGTTAAATCACGGGAGACGAATGTTTCCTGGCAATATGTTGGATATACGAACAGTTCAGGTGAATGCTGCTTTGAATATGAATCCGACTTCTCACTATTTTTTTTAGATATCCAAAAAAATAACTATAACCCTCTATACCGTTATGGTGAAGTTCTGGGTTATATTCCTGAGACTATTAGGTTAACACAGTTTGCATACCTTAAACTTCATACTACAAACATTCCCCCCTCTGCTGATAATGATATCATTTGGATTTCGTATCCAGGTACTGGAAGCAACAGTATGGGAACTGTTCGATTTGAAGGTGCAAACATTGACACAACAGTCACATTATCATCTCGACCTGGCTTAAGAGAAATTTTATGGACTTCAAGTCATAATGGTATACTCGTTGACTCGACATTAGCAATAAACATTCAAGCTCAAGATACAACTTATGTCGAAATTATTTATTAAATAAAAAATTGCAAAGCCTCTTACTAAGCGAGGCTTTTATTTCTTTAATTAAAAATTAAAGTTGGATTTATGAAAAATATTTTTTCTTATTTGAAATTATTTAAAATGGAGAGGATACTTTTATCCTCTTTAACTATACTGATGAATATTCATATCTCATTCTCTCAAACAAGCACATTAGATTCACTAATGAAACAAGCAATAAACTTTTCATACAATGAAGAATACGATGAAGCGATTATGTCATTAGAAAAACTGCTTAGACTAGATCCAAACAATGCATATGCCTACGGTGAACTAGGCAATGTATATTATTTGCAGGAAGAGTTTGAAGATGCTATTTCATATTATCATAAATGCATCAAATTAGATTCATCTGCTTATCCAATTATTATGAATCTTGGTAACGCTTATATTGATTCGGACAAACTTGATTCCGCAATTGCTGTACATAAATTTCTTATATCTAAGGACAGTACAAATGCAGATCATTATATCGATTTGGGAGATGCATATCAGAAAAAGGAGGATTTAGCTCAAGCTGAGCTCAACTTCAAAAAGGCTATTCAAATAAACCCTTATAACTGTCTGGCTCACTTTAATCTTGGGACAATTTATGGAATTCAAAATAAATATAAAGAAGCTGTAGATGAATTATTCTTGTTACGCAATATGTACGGCTATTTTCCAAATTTGCAAAATCAATTTTACCAGATCCTAATGAAATCAGATTCTGAATTTGAGGACTGGGTTGAAAAGGAACCAAATAATAGCGAGGCACATTACTACTATTCTTTTTATCTCTATTATGATGATGATCGTGAAGAAGCTGTGGATGAGCTAAAAGAAGCGATAAGTTTAAACAGTAACGAAGAAAGGTATTATCTGCTAAAATCAATTTGGTTATGGAATCTCGGAGATAACGAGCAAGTGATTTCTGACTGTGAAAAATGTTTGGAGCTAAATCCGCATAGTTGGAAATGCCACAATAGTATTGCTAGAAATTATGCGGATATGAATGATTTTCCAAAAGCAATTGAATACTTAAAGAAATCTGTTGAAATAGACTCACTGGTAATTGAGTCCCATTATCAGTTAGGACAATATTATCATATAAATAAAGAATATCAAAAAGCTGTTGATGAACTAAAAAAGTCCATTAATCTTGGTGACAAGAGTCCCTGGGTTTATTATTACTTAGCCTTTGCATATTACAAAATAGATGATTTTAAAATGGCAATGCACAATGTAGTAATGGCAAAAAATAGGGATGCTCTCCTACACAAGTTAACGGAGGTGGCAAAATCCGATATAGATTGGCTTATAGATAAATTGAATCAGAATATAAATCGATAGTAATTCAATCAATGAGAGCTAGCAATAAGTTAATAATTATCCTAAAGGAGGAGTTATGAAAAAGATAGTAATAGTTTGTGTTTTTTTAGCAGCCATAGTCTGGAATGCTTGTTCATCAAGTACTGAGCCTGAAGAATTTAGCGGGGAAGCATATTCTTTGGCTATTGGGAACCAGAATCAATTATTTGTTGCCACGAATGAGGGACTATGTAAATCTTCGGATGATGGTGAAACGTGGGAATATGTAAATCGTTCCCCATCCAATCTCGTTTCAATTAGTCTATCAGGCACTATTTATTGTATGAGTTATAAAAAAGACGGACCATACACGACAATGCAAACATTATGTCGTTCAACTGATGGTGGTAAAACTTTTTCATCAACGGGGTGGGTTACAAACAAAACTTTATCTCGATTGCATTTGCTTACTTTTAATAAACAGGAACATTTATTTATTTGGGCAGATGCATACCCTGGAAAATTATATAGGTCAACAAACGGTGGACAAAGCTGGGAAGAGTTATTATCCGAGATGCTATATAATATGTCAAATTTAATAGCTCCAGATTATATGTTTGCTACTCTGGGTGCAGTTATTCGCTCTGTAAACAATGGTAATAGTTGGAATACCGTTCTATCATCGCAAAATATATCAGGAGCTTCTCCTTATTCCTTTGGTGGATTAGCATTTAATTCACAAGATAGAATCTTCGCTGTTGTTAATACCTATAACCCGAGTGATTCTGTTAAAACCGGAATGATTTACTATAGTGATAATAATGGTAACAGTTGGGTGAAAACTATCGTTTCAAATAGTGACATCACTAACATTGCAGTTAATTCACAGGATCAAATTTTTGCAATTACTGAACAACACGAGGTTTATTGTTCTATAGATAATGGTATTCAATGGAGTAAGGTAAGCGTTAACTTCCCTGAAAGTTGGGTACAGCAATTTATTATCAGTCCTAATAACAAATTATACGTTAAAACCTGGGATAACACTAATTATAAAATCTACAGATCACAGGATGATGGTGCCAAATGGGAACAAATTTGGCCAAAATAATAATTGAGGTAGCATCAATACAAGAAAATAAGAGTCTGATAAAGAAATTAGCCAAGTCTCTCAATCAGGAAGAATTTAGGTTATTGATTTAACATTAGGAGGACTTATGAAAAAAATAATTATCTATATAACAATTGCTTCCCTGCTGAACTTGGTTGGCTGTTATTACCAGCAGCAAATGAGTCCAAACGATTATGACTTTAGCGAAAACAATCCGATTAAAATTATTAAAAATGATTCTACCGTTTATGTTTCTAATCCGTATGAATATCAGTTAAGAGGAGACACCTTATTTGTTATTATGAAACAGACTCTGGATAATAATAATGAGAAAGAAAAGTGGATAGGATTCCCATTAAATGATATTCAATTAATTGAAACTGATAGAATAGATTCTGGTAATACCATTTTATTGGTATCAGTCATTACTATTGGAATCATAGCTATTGCTGCTATAATCTATGCAATAGCGTTAGAGAATGCTACTTACGGCCCTATATTCGGAAAATAGTACCTAATTCATAAGGATGAGTTATGAAAAAAATAATAATTTATTTAACAATTGCTTCCCTGCTGAACTTGGTTGGCTGTTATTACCAGCAACAGATATCACCTGAGGAATATAGCTTTGATGAAAACTTGAGTTTGAATATAACGACAAAAGATACGATATACTACTTAAGTCCGGAGGATTATTATTATGATAAAGATACTCTTTTTGTTACCTCATCAAAATTTATATATAAGAATAATTATCGATTGCAAGTTCGAGATAAAATTATCGATAAAATTCCAACCATAGACATAGAAAACCTTCAAATAGAAAAAACAGATGTTGCAGGAACAGCATTGGTTATTGTAGGAACTGTAGTCTTCGTGATAGTTTTTCTCGCGTTTGTTAGTGATCCTGGTTTTTTCCTTGGAACCAAATAATAAAATGAGAATGAAAATTAATTGAATATATATTTTACGAGTGAATATCTAAGCCGTTGATTCTTGGAAGAGTTATGAAAAAAATAATTATCTATTTAACAAACGTTTTGTTTTGAATAAGAATTAAAATGTTTTGTAAGATTAAAATATCTTTATTTGCTTCAGCGTTATTTAGTACGGTTTATATTAATCTTTGTGCACAATCCGATTCCACCGAACGTGCAGGAATTGAGCCGCTGCCAATACTTAGCTACGATACTGATACAGGTCTCGGATATGGTTTGAAAGTATTTTTTTACGATCGACTGAATGCAGAAGAAAGTTTTGATCTTATTCTGTTCAACAGCACAAAAGGCGAACAGTGGTATAAGCTTGTTTTTTCTATCCCTGATTTTGAAAGTCGTCAAGGTACTGAGTTCCCCGTTGCGCTGGATATTTCTTTCGAATACGATAAATGGAAGACTTATAACTTATACTATTATGGTTTTGAAAATGAAGAAACAAATCCCGCTTACCAAAATGTTGAGTTCACGGATCAATGCAATTATGAATTAATCGAAACAAAAATATTTCTGAATCACGCTTTCCGAAAAGATCTCACCGGCTGGTTTGGGTTAAAATTCACTTCTTTAGCTACATATAATTACAGAAGAGATACTGATTTAACTTCTCCTGACGAAGTCGAAAACAAATATCTGTTAGAGCCTTCTGTAAAATTTGTATCTATGAATCTTAATGCGAAATGGGATACAAGAAACAGTTACATCAAGCCCTCCGACGGACTGGTTCTCGAAGTTGATCTTGAATACGCTCCCGACTTCTTTGAAAGTAACAGTTCTTTTTTTAAACAAGCTTTTGTTGTTCGTTATTTCACAGAAATATTTTTTAATAATCTTGTTCTTGCCAGCAGAGCAATGGAACAGGTTCTGATTTCAGAATCAGGTTCATCACAATTTCTGGCAATACCTGTCGGAGGCAGTAATACTTTGCGTGGTGTTCCGATGGATAAACTCAGATTGTTCTCGGTATTCCTTTTTAATAACGAACTAAGATTTCCCATCTGGTGGAGGTTTGGTGCAATTGCAGGTCTGGATATTGGCTATGGATCAAATAAGGATTTATATCCTGAAGATGCTATTGATTGGATTGTTAATCCTGTAGTTGGTCTTCGTTTTTTTATGGATAATTTTATCGTTCGCGCGGATGTTGGTTATTATAAAAACGATATCGGCTTTTACTTAAACTTTGGACATATTTATTAATTTTAATTACTTGCTACTTACCTATTGACACATATTTATAAAAAGACTATTTTATCCGATATACATCTATTCTCTAAGGAAAGGCATTTGATTTAACTAATCATCGCCTGCTCTCTTCTCACTGCTCTGTTCTCCTTAGACCTGGATGCAGTTCTTAAATATAAGTTCTGTGTTTATGTCAAAGTATTGATTTCGAGACTCAATCGATTGCTAATGATGAATTATTGGTTGTTATCTATTTTTTACAACTAGCTGACAATTTTATGACAATAGGTTACGAATTAGTTTTTACTATTGAACTAAAAAAAGAACAGTTATGAGAAAAATTATTTATACTTTTTTAATTATCACTTTTAGCATCGGTGTAACAGATTCGTTCATTATTTCATCACAAACATTCATAAACGGAACGAACAACGTTCAGAAAGAGTCAGATGAAATCACCCAACCATTTTATTCTGCAAGTCCCAACCACAGAGAAATCGTCCTTAAATCTTTTGAACTAGCAGTAGTGGCAGGCTTTGATGATCCATCACTTACAATTCAGGAAATTAAAGATAGATTAGAAGCCGGAGCTTATAGCGAAGATTTTGAAGCAATTCCCGGAATAATCGGGGACCATTTCCCGAATCCATGGGGTCAAGGACCTGAATTTGATTTTGGCGGGTATTATTCCTTCTCCAAAATTCCTTATGGATCATACAGAAGCACTTTGAGCGGCTGGTACCGCGGACTAAATCATGGTTATGATCCTGTACAGGAATTTAAATGGCCGGGAGCTAACTCTACAACAGTCGAATGGGCTAACTATTCATGTAATTCATATATTTGGGAAAATGCTGTTCAGTTATATCTAAGTGGTGAAAAAGCAAAAGCTTACCAATGTCTTGGTCATATACTTCATCTGCTTGCTGATCTCTCCATTCCTTCTCACGTAAAAATAGTTAACCACGGGATGGATGTGGTTGAATTGAATCAAGGTACTCCGTTGAATCCTGACAAACTTGAACTGATTGTCGACGAATATGAACATGCAATTTCAGGTGGATTAATTGTTCCATCTGTAGTTTACATTCCAAATGTATTAAACGAATTTCGATCCGCTATAAATCTTGTGGACACTAATAATATTCCCTGGTATTCTAATTGGCAGGATTATCTGATTGAACTTGTTAAGTACACTTATAATCATCCATTAGTTAATCAATTCTACTTAGCACCAGCACAGAGTGGCGGATGGGGCTCAGCTCTTGATGAAAATGGCATAATTAAAAATCCCATCACGTATGCTACCCTGCCCCTGGTTGAAATAAATAATGAATGGTTTGAATTAAAAATTAAGAGTACCGCAACTGCTACTGGACCCATCCTTCCGGAAAATAAAATGATTGTACTATGCAACGATTTTGTTCCCAAAGCAGTTGAATATGGTGCGGGATTATTATTAAAATTTTATGATACTGTAACTGATGTTGAATCAGAAATTATCTATCTAAATGAATTTGTTTTGTTCCATAACTACCCCAACCCATTCAACCCAAGCACAAAGATAAGTTGGCATTCGCCAGTAGGCAGTCATCAAACATTAATAATTTATGACGTGCTTGGAAATGAAGTTGCAACTCTTGTTGATGAATACAAACCTGTAGGTAATCATGAAGTTGAGTGGAATGCGAGCAATTATCCAAGCGGTGTGTACTTCTATCAGTTGAAGACAGAAAATTTCATTGACACGAAGAAAATGATTTTAATACAATGACTAATAACATTTATCCAAAAATATTTTAGGAGGACAAAATGAACATTAAAATATTCTCGATGGCATTTATTGTGTTTTGCGTTATTGAATTATTCCCCCAGAAAGTTGGTGAAGCGTATGCTTTAAACATCAATAACATTTATTTACCATTAAACAATAAAGGTGTTTTAGCCGATGCCAATATTCCCCCACTTGGTTCGGGCGGACAGTTTGCAGAAAATGTTTTCCTTTTTTCAGCTGGCTTCTTTTTAAGCGGATTTAGCAACGGAACTTTGTGGGCTAATGCTGTTGCTTCTGCTTCATTAGTTGAGGATTACTTAAAAGGGCCTTTCGGTGATCCTTATAATTTCAACGCAGTACTTTATAGATTGAGAAGTAATGATATTCCTTTCGGACAAAGTTGGGTGGATTGGGTAGATGCCGTAGCACTTGGTGCTGATTTTTACGATGGTGATCTGGATGGCTTTTACAATCCAGTTGATCTAAATGGAAATAATCAATGGGATCCAAATGAAGATCGTCCTGATTTGCTTGGCGATGAAATGCTCTGGTGTGTTTATCACGATGGTTTGCCAGCATTACAAAGGCGTTGGAATACAGTTGAGCCACAAGGTATTGAAATCAGACAAACGGTATTTGCTTATTCAAGCTCACCTTATTTACAGAATACTATTTTCATAAGGTACAGGATTAAGAACACTGGTGTAGTCGCTAATGAAATGACTGATGTCTACTTTGGAGTTTGGGGTGATCCTGATATCGGAAGTGCTACCGATGATCTTGTTGGCTGTGATACTTTGTTACAAAGCGGTTTTACTTATAATGATGGATCAGATCCCGTATACGGCAATAATCCACCAACATTCCTCGATAGATTTTTAGCTGGTCCAAGAATTTATATCCCTGGTGAAACTTTCATTGATATTAATGGAAATGGAAGCTACAACGAAGGAATTGATACTCCGCTTGACACAGCTTTTGTTCATCGTGGACAGTTTCTTGGTGTCACACTATATCCAGGGGCAAAAAATCAAATCCTTTCTTCATCAATTGAATATCGAAATGGCGATCCGACTTTGAATGATCCCAATACAGCTTTCGAAGCAAGAAATTATATACTGGGTCTTGATAAAATCGGGAATATGATTGATCCGTGTACTTTCCCTTACGGAGATGTGAGAGGTGGTATTAATTGTGCAGATGTCAATCCATTCTTTTGGTTATCCGGTGATCCGGTTACCAATACTGGCTGGATAAATAATTCAACAATTGATCAAAGACAAATGCAAAATATTGGCCCCTTTACTCTAAAAGCAGGAGAAGAATATGAAGTATTTGTGGCTTATGTTGTGGGTCAAGGAAGTAATGCACTAAATTCAATAACGGTAACAAAAGATCTATCAATTAGTTCTCAAATTCTTTATGATCTCAACTTTGATGCTAACAATGTACCAGTAGAACTTTCTTCCTTTACTGCAGTATCAGAATTTGGTAAAGTAAAACTGCATTGGACCACCAGTACTGAAACAAACAACCTTGGTTTTGAAATCGAAAGAAAAATAATTGGTGGAAATGAAAATAATGAGTGGGTAAGAATCGGTTTTGTTCAGGGTTCCGGGACAACAACTCAAATAATTAACTATAACTATGTTGATGATGTAAGAGAAATAAAAACTAATTCATTGGTCTACAGATTAAAACAAATTGATTACAATGGCAGCTACGAATACAGCGATGAAGTATTGATAGATAATTTAGCACCCGCTTTCTATAGACTAGATCAGAATTATCCGAATCCTTTTAATCCTGCGACAACAATTTCATATGGTATTCCGGTAAAGTCGAACGTATTAATAAAAGTATTTAATTCATTGGGCGAGGAAATTAAAACTCTTGTTAGAGAAGAAAAAGAAGCAGGTACTTATATAATTGAGTTCAATGCAAGTGGTATACCAAGTGGAGTTTATTTCTATCAGTTAAAAATTGAAAACTTTATTAAGACAAAAAAGATGATATTAATGAAGTAAAAAAAACAATAGAAGGTATGAATGAAAAAAATAATTATATCTCTGATTTTTATTTTATTACTTATTCTAATTTCTTTCTCTGACATTCAAGCTCAGGTTGATACACTTTGGACAAAAACTTTTGGAGGAAATTCTGGCGACTGGGGATATTCGGTTCAACAAACCACTGATGGAGGATATATTATCACTGGAAAAACTTTAACGTTCGGTGCGGGTGAAACTGATGTTTGGTTAATTAAAACCGATGTCTCTGGTGAAATTATTTGGACAAAGACTTATGGTGGTGTATCAATTGATGAAGGTTTAGTAGTTCAGCAGACTACAGATGGAGGATATATTGTAACCGGTATGACAACATCATTTGGTTCATACAACAATTATGTCTGGCTTATTAAAACAGATGATTCCGGTGATACACTCTGGACTAAAACTTATGAAGGAAATTATGGTAGTGCAGTCCAGCAGACAAGTGATGGTGGATATATTATAACAGGAACTACCTCATCAGGCTCTGGTAACGAAGATGCATTATTAATAAAGACTGACATTTCCGGTAATATTATTTGGATCAAAACTTTCGGAGGTGTATATACAGATGGTGCCTCCTGTGTTCAACAAACCCTTGACGGTGGTTATATAATTACCGGTAATACCTCATCGTTTGGACCCGGATTGTATAATGTTTGGTTAATTAGAACTAATGCTTCAGGAGATACACTCTGGACAAAAACTTATGGCGGAAATGATGATTATTGGAGTCATTCTATTCAGCAAACGTCTGACGGTGGTTTTATAATTGCAGGAGCTATTTTTCAAAATAGCATCGGTAACTTTGATATTTTATTGATTAGAACAGATGCCTTTGGAGATACGCTTTGGATAAAAAATTTTGGAGGTGCTTTAGATTCATATGGTCATTCTGCTCAACAGACTTCTGACGGTGGATTTATTATAATTGGAAGAATTGATTATTTTATTCCACCTCGTAATGACATTTGGTTAATTAAATCAGATGCCTTTGGTGACACGGTGTGGACAAAAACATTTGGTGGAAATTATGAGGATTGGGGATTTGCAGTTGAACAGACTCATGATAAAGGGTATATAATTACTGGACATACCAGTTCATTCGGTACTGGTAGCGAGGATATCTGGTTGATTAAAACCACAGCTGATTTAACCAACATTGAAACGACAACCGGAATAGTGCCATCAGATTTTTCTTTATCCCAAAACTACCCCAACCCGTTCAATCCTTCAACGGTAATCAGTTATCATTTACCTGTGCGCAATAATGTGACTCTAAAAGTTTACGATGTTTTAGGTAATGAAATTTCAACCCTTCTTGATGAATACAAACCTGCAGGAAGCTATGAAGTTGAGTGGCTTGCAAGGAATCAACCAAGCGGAGTTTATTTCTATCAGATAATAACTGATGAATTCATTGCGACCAGAAAAATGATTTTAATTAAATAATCTAAATTATTTAATGAAGGTTGATATGAAAATAAATCATACTGTGTCATTATTTATTATACTATTAATAAATAATAGTTATCCTCAATGGTTTTGGCAGAATCCATCTCCACAGGGTAATGGTTTAAGAGATGTTCATGTATTTAATGAAAATGAGGCCATCTCAGTTGGTGAAGTTGCAACAATATTAAAGACAACTAATGCTGGTCAAAATTGGATGGATATTTCTTTTGAAACAGGAATTCCCAGATCGTATACATCTGTATATTTTATTGATAATACTGGATGGATAAGCGCAATAGGTTTCGAAGGTCCTGGTGCTTGGTCGTTAATACTAAAAACAACAAATGGAGGAGAGAATTGGACGGTTGATAGTCTCGGTGTGTTTTGGCTTAATAGCATTTTCTTTGTTGATGAAAATACAGGTTGGAGTGTTGGATACAATGGAATCATTATTAATACTACAGACGGTGGCGAGAGCTGGAATTTTCAAAATTCTGGAACGAGTCAAAAGTTAAGCTCAATTTTTTTTAGCAATAAAAATACTGGATGGGCAGTAGGAGAATTTGGGATTATCCTAAATTCAATAGATGGAGGATTGAACTGGAATATTCAGAATAGTGGAACAACATTAAACTTAAACTCAGTCTATTTTATTGATACAATTTCAGGGTGGGCTGTTGGGCAAGTTGGTACGATCGTACACACTACCGACGGAGGTTCAATATGGAATTCACAAGAAAGTGGTGATTTTTCAAGTCTCAGTTCTGGCCATTTTAATAACATGATCGGATGGGTGTGTGGAGGAAGCACAATATTGATCACCACAAACTCTGGTGCCGATTGGAATCAGCAGCAGAGCGGAACGACTCAGGCCTTACTTTCTATTGATTTCTCGAATAGTAATACTGGATGGATAGTTGGCACATTTGGGACAATTATCCATACAACAAATGGAGGACAAAATTGGGATCCTCAGTCAAGTGGATCTATAGTACATCTAAATTCAACCTTTTTTCCTGATTTCAATAATGGTTGGGTTGTTGGTGTCGATGGCTATATCTCACATACAACCAATGGTGGAACAAATTGGAACACTCAAACAAGTGGAATCACTGAGAGTTTAAATTCTGTATGCTTCATTAATTCTAATAATGGATGGATCGTTGGAACCGATGGAGTAATAATAAATACATCTAATGGCGGATTGAATTGGCATTCACAGATGAGTGGAACGACTCACGATTTATATTCAATCTTTTTTATTAATCATAACACAGGTTGGGCAGTCGGGAATTCTGGTACTATAATAAATACAACAAATGGTGGAATTAACTGGGATTTTCAAACCAGTGGAACAACGGAATCGTTAAGCTCTACTCACTTTATTGATATTAACTATGGATGGATAGTAGGAGAATTTGGGGTAATTCTTAATACAACGAATGGTGGAATAACCTGGAATCAGCAATCAAGTGGAACAACAAATAATCTGCTTTCGGTTCAATTTGCAAATCACAATATCGGATGGGCAGTCGGCGAGGCAGGTACTATTTTAAAAACGACTGATGGAGGTCTTACATGGTTCGCTCAGAACAGCGGAACATATTGGTTGCTATCTTCAATCGATATAGTAGATAATATTACAGTTTTTGCAGATGGATATTTTGGGACTATACTCAAGACTACCGATGGTGGAATCAACTGGGAAATTCAAGCAGTTGGAACCAACTTTGACTTTGAAGAAATCTTTTTCTTGGATGAAAATACTGGCTGGACGATTGGGAAATTTGGCACGATAATGAAAACAACCAATGGTGGAGTCACATTTATCGAAAATAACTATGATGTAAAAACACCCAACTCAATACATTCTTCATCAAAACTACCCCAACCCATTCAACCCAAGCACGATAATTAGTTGGCAGTCACCTGTCGGCAGTCATCAAACATTAAAAATTTATGACGTGCTCGGTAATGAAGTTGCAACACTTGTTGATGAATACAAATCCGCAGGCAATTATGAGGTTGAATGGAACGCGGACAATTATCCTAGCGGAGTTTATTTCTATCAGTTGAAGACAGAAAACTTTATTCAAACAAAGAAAATGATTATAATTAAGTAATTTTTTATCTTACTTTTAAGAATTGGAGGCTATCCTTAATGAGAAAATTATACCGATCTCTATCGATTATTTTATTTGCTTGTTCAATCATTTTTCCTCAAAAATTCCACTCAAGGTTTAAACAATATACAATTTCGATTCCTGTCATTTATGTCCCCGGCATTATGGGCTCACCTCTCTACGATGATATCAATAATAACAATCTCTTAACAACTGATGAAAAAGCATGGGTCGGACCTCAATTTATTACACAAAGTTTGTGGCTGGCTGATAATGGAATTGATCCGATTGGAAACTTTAATATTAAAGTTGCACCACTGCGAAATGATACCGCAAATACTCTTAGAGACGAATTGATTGATGTTCCGATGGATTTATTCAAAGGATTTTTTGATAACCTTGAAGCAAATGGATATCTACTGGATGATTATGATGACATACATAATGAAGGAGAAAACCTATTTTGCTTCACTTATGACTGGAGAAAAAACAATTTGACGAATGCAGAACTTTTATCAACCTTTATTGATAGCGTTCTTACCTGGGCTAACACCTCTCAAGTAAATCTTATTGGGCACAGTATGGGTGGAATTGTTTCCAAATCCTGTATAAAAAATTTCGATAATACAAGAATTAAAAACATGATCTTTATCGGAACACCACATCTCGGTGCACCTGAAGTATTAACCGTAATGCTTAAAGGAAAGCTTTTTGAATGGATTAATTTCATAAACGAAGCTGAGTGGTGGATCATAAGATTTTTAGCAAGAAATCTTCCTGCCTGTTACCAGTTGATTCCAACATCTAGTTATTTTGATCTTTCACTTAATAATGGTGTTTCATCTGGAGTCGAAATCTACTCACAATGTTTTCAAATACCAGATGGCAGTTATCTAAATTATCCAGAATTAATTAACTATCTGAGAGATTATGAAACTTGTATTTTTCCGGTTGAAACTTTAAATGATGAACTTTTATATGCATCAGAAATCTTCAAACAATCAACTGATACTGTAGATTTTTGCGATGTTAATGTTTTCAATATTGTCGGGCACAATATTTTAACCATTGGAAAAAATAAAATAAACATTGGTGGCTTTCCAACATATTGTAACTCAGTTGAATACTCACGAAACCTGAATGGTGATTTCACCATTCCGGTTCGTAGTGCCGAACTTATCAACGGACAAATATTTGAGTACACTTATTATGTACCAAATATTCCTCAGGAAGCAATGCCTGGTTCACAAGAAACACTTGATATACTGCTTGGAATTTTTTCCGATCCACCAAATTATTACTTCCCGCAATTTGCAACACCGCCATCAAGTTATAGTGAAGTAATCCCCGGTGTAGAAAATGAAATCGAGGTTTCAAGATCTTATTATCTCTCTCAAAATTTTCCTAATCCGTTTAATCCTTATACAACTATAGTCTATTCAGTTCCACAAACTGTGTTAGTCACATTGAAAATTTATGATGTTTTAGGTAGAGAAATTGTCACTTTGGTGAACGAGGAAAAACCTGCAGGTAGTTATGAAATAACATTTTCTCCTGGAGACTTGCCAAGCGCGGCTTATTTCTATCAGCTCAAAACTGATTTTTTTATTGAAACAAAACGCATGCTCTTACTTAAATAGGACTAAGTTTTTACAAATCCATGACAATTTAAGCGCGGCAGGTACATATACTTGCTTTAAATTTTTAAGTATAAAAATAAACGGAAATAAATATGAGAGATTATCTTAAATGCGTTTTATTGCTTATCTGCTTTGCAGCAATTTTTCAGAGCAACTCTCTTGCTCAACATACCCCCAATATTCTTAAAAGTAATCAACTCTATCTGGAGTTAGGAGGTAACGGTCTGATCTATTCTATTAATTATGAAAGGTTATTATCTGAAAATGTTACACTTCGCGGAGGTTTTGGTGTGACACCGGGAATAATTTTCGCAGAGGGCACATTTATCCATATTCCGGTTACAGTTAGTTATTTAATTGGAAGTGAGACTTCAAAATTTGAAGCTGGATTAGGAGTGACATACTTCTCCGGAACTGATGTTGAAGTTTTTGGTCTGCCAGCAGGTGATCAATCACTTGTATTTTTAACGGGAATTGTTGGTTACAGATATATTAGTCCAAGTGGGTTTGTATTCCGGATCTTTTTTACTCCGTTATATAGTAAAGAAAGTGATCCTGATTTTATTCCAACCGGGGGACTGAGTTTTGGTTTTATGTTTTAATTAACAGAAAACAATAAGAGGAAAAAATGCTAAAAAAATACTTTATATCGTTTCTCATTTTATCATTTCTAAATTTAACCGGATGTTATTACTCCGCTGTAATGAGTAAAGAGGAATTAGATAAGGGGAAATATCAATTAGATTATAAAGATGAACTTTATTGTACAACTAAAGACTATACAAGATATCATTTTTCTCCGGGGAACTATTCAATTTCTAATGATTCACTCGTTGGAAATGGTGCAATCGAAAGTCATTCTCCTATTACTCCGTTCAAAGGTTCGATTCCAATTAGTGACATTACGAGCTTTGAACAGAAAAAGGTTGATACTGGAGCAACAATTGGTTTAATTGCAGGAGTTGTAGTCGTTGGTGTACTTGTATTCACCTTAATCCTGGCAGCTGAAATCGAAGACGATCTTACTCAATAGAAAGAAGTAATATTAAAATGAAAAACGTAATTAATTTTTTAAGCTTCAATATCCGACGCTTTTAATTCGGATTAGTGAAAGATGAATTATGTTTATTAAAATCATAATTGTTTTTTTTTCGATTGCACTATCATCTTATGCTCAGAAAGCTGATAGTCTGATTCAAATTTATCCTGCATTAGGTGATACTCTCTCACTTTTCGAGAGAAATTATTTCGGATTGTACAATGAAATTGAAGATTTTCATTATGCAGTATTTTACTTAAGCGAGAAAGACTCTTTTATCAGCAAATTATATTCAAGTAATAATGATACGGTGGATCAGCAAATAAGGATTCAGAATCAATCGTCACTGGATAGTCTAAAAAAAATAATTCAGTTGATCGATATAATGAATAGTGAACTCTTCAAAGATCAGCCTGATATTTTATTATCAACGAAAGATGGAAATGTAATAGAAGCTCAGCTTGAAATGTTTGATGAAAATTATCTCTATATAATTGCTAGTGATATAACTGCCGAGCACACTGGTATGAACAGATACAGGATCCCTGCAGCTCAGGTTACTGAACTTACTCTGGAAGGCAGTTCGAATGTTCTCGCCGGAATGTGCATTGGCGGTACTATCGGATTAGTTATCGGCGCACTAGTTTCTTCAAGTATTAAAAGTAATTCTCACAAAGGTCCTGATTCATTTGATAACTGTGCTGCTGATATGGATGAGTCGTTTAATGCGGCTGCTGCGTTTGTTGCAATTGCGTTAGGAGCATTCTTAGTGGGAACTTTTATTGGCGCCGGAACCTCATCGGATGACCAGGTTATTTATATTGATTCAAACATGGACGTACTGAAACTAAGAGGTCATTGTGCGTATATCCTGAACAAAGAAATTCTTAAGGATAGAAAGTACCATGATATCTATTGAAAAGTTTTTAAATATGACATTAATAAAAAAATATATCTGTGCTATTCTTACAGTTTCGTTTTTCCATTACACAGGATGCTACTCCCATCAGCAAATTCAAAGGTCAGATGTAAAAACATACCTTGATGAAAACGCCAAGGAGGAAATAACTATCAGGACTACAGATTTTAAGGAATATCATTTTGATAGATTAATGTACGCTGTTAGAAACGATACTGTTTTAGGGACTGGAGAGTTGCTATTCTTCAATAGCTCAGTTCCATTTCAGGGAAAGATTGCATTAGATGATATTGTCGAAATAAGGGTTAAGGAAACAGATGCGCTGGGTTCAATTTTTACCGCTATTGGTATCTTAACGATCGGAGTATTGACAGCCGTGATTGCATCAGTAGCAGTTGAAACAAGTAATTAAAGTAAATAACTAAATATCACAGGTGTTTTATGAAGACAAATAATCTGAAATATTATATGGCAACATTAATTCTCAGCGGAATGATCATCACAGGCTGTTCTGTAGGGAATGAAACAATAAAAACCACAACCATCTATCTGCAGGAAATCGAAATTGATGGCCTATAAATCAATCTCCTATTCATTTTACTGACAGTACAGAGACTCCATCAATTACCTTTTCACCAAGATTTTCATATACCACTAAAAATGATGTGAGCGGTAAAGTAGCCGGACATACACTTGTCAATGAGTACGGATTTTTTGAAGTGGATACAATTTTTAATCCTGATGGAACCATTAACCGATACGAAGAAGTTTCCGGAGCCAACAGATTTCAATACCAGGATAATAATCTTTTCTGGTCTGTTCCTTCCGTTAATGCAGGACTTGACATTGACATAAAGCTTACCCGAAATCTTGCTCTTTTTGGTGGTGTTAATTATTCGAGTGAGAATAATAAAAGTCTGTGGGGAGGAAATTTCGGGCTCGGTTTGTTTGGTGTCGGTAAAAATTATATTGCATTCAGACTAGATGCCGGTGCTCATATTCAATCAATCGCGTACGATGCATACACTGTTGAATCAGTAGAATATACAGGATCATCAGGTGCAGATGATTATGTTATATTTTATCATGATGTTGATGAGACATCGCATTTCAATCCATTCATCAACCTGACGATTAATTCCTGCTCTCCTGATTGGATATTTAATTTTTTCGTAAATGCAGGATACAGCTGGCAGACTCTCGCAGATTTTGAACCTGCTGAACCGGATGAAGACTACTATGATGAATACTACTACTTCGATTTTTACAGGGAAATTGTATACGACTTACGGGGAGAAACTACAATCGGGTTTTTTCATTTTACTCCGGGACTTACGTTTGATTTTGGTGAGTATACACGACTGCTCGTTGGAACAAGATTTTATTTTATTTCTCAATTAAATGAAGCCTCTTCATCACTGTTCGTTATGCCTATGATGCAAGTGGATTTTACATTGTAGCATTTAATGATAAGAATATGAATTTATTACCTTAAATATTAGAAAGAGTTTACTTTCCTTTGACAATTGAATAAATCTTGATTACTATTCTTATATCGTATTTAAAAGATTATGCAAGGAGAATGAGATGAGCGAAAATTCCTCAAAACTTAAACTATTTGATGTCCCGCAAATTGAATCAATTCAGGAAATGCTGATCAAATCAGCAAAGACCTACACAAACAAACTTGCTCTCGAAGATTTAACTGATTATCCTATTTCAAAAGTAACATATACGAAACTTTATGAATATACGATACGGTTTGGCAGCTCGCTCCAAAAGATTGGACTGAAACCTAGAGACCACGTTGCAGTGATTGGTGAGAATCGTGTACAGTGGGCAATTGCATTTTTATCATCGATGATGTTTGATTTTGTAATTGTGCCTGTTGATAAAGGTCTTCCTCACGGAGATATTTTAAATATTATACACGAATCAGATGCATCTGCACTGATCTTTTCCGGCTCGCTTATGGATTTATTCAAAGAGAAAAAAGATGTTTTGGTGAAATTAAATCACTATATCTGTATGGATACGGAAAAGCACGAGAATGATATTTATTCAATGACTGAGATGATAAAAAGTGAAAACATCACAGATATTCTACTACCAAAAATCAATCCTGACGAGGTTGCAGAGATAATCTATACTTCAGGTTCTCTTGGCAGAGCAAAAGGTGTTATGCTCACTCAAAGAAATCTTGCAGTTAATCTTGTGGCTATGAGACAAATGGTAACTATTTATCCTGAGGATAGGTTTCTTGGAGTGCTTCCGATTCATCACACATATCAATGTACCTGCGGATTATTATGTCCTTTATATTCCGGAGCTTCAGTTCACTTTGCACGTTCTCTTAAAACTATTCCTGAAGATTTAGCAAGTTCCAAACCAACTGTTCTTCTCGGTGCACCTTTGTTATACAACAAGATGTACAATAAGATTTTGAAAAAGATCCAATCAAAAAAATCATCATCGATATTAGTTAATCTTTTTATAAACATTACTGACATTGCTCAAAATTTTGGACTAAAAAGTTCAAAGAAACTTTTGTTTGGAAAAATTCATAAAACTCTTGGCGGAAATATGAGGTTACTCATTGCCGGAGGTGCTGCACCGGATCCAAAGGTATCTAAGTTTTTCCGGGAAGTTGGTTTCAATATAATTCAGGGGTATGGATTAACCGAAACATCGCCGATACTTGCTCTTAACAGATTAGATAATTTCAAAGATGCCGCTGCAGGATTACCATTACCAAATGTTGAAATAAAAATCGATAATCCTGATAAAAAAGGAGTCGGAGAACTTATTGCAAGAGGTCCCAGTGTTATGCCCGGTTATTATAAAAATCCGACAGCCACGAAAGAAACTTTTGAGAACGACTGGTTCAAAACCGGAGATTTGGGATACTTTGACGAAGAAGGATTTCTTTTCATAAACGGAAGGAAGAAAAATGTGATAATCGCAAACAACGGTGAAAATGTCTATCCTGAAGAAATAGAAGATATACTAAACCGTAACCAGTATGTTCTTGAGAGTATGGTTTATGGTGAAGAAGATGAAAAGCACGATGAAAGAATTGTCGCTCTTATAGTTCCTGATACTCCTGCATTTATCGAATACTCAACCAGTAATAGTATAGAAATAACCCCTGAATTAGTTGGACAAATGATTTCAGATGCCGTCAAAGAAACAAACAGGCAATTACCTGCATTCAAGCAAATAAAAAATTTCTATATCCATGAGCATGAACTGGAAAAAACGACGACACAGAAAGTGAAACGATATGCAGTCAACGTAAAAGAGATGACGATGGTTTGATTAACCGGGATAAGAATATGAGACTTAAAGACAAAGTAACAATTATTACAGGTGGTGGCCGTGGAATCGGTAAAGCTATTGCCCTTGGTTTTGCAAATCAGGGTTCGCACATTGTTGTTGCTGCACGTACTGAATCTGAAATAAAATTAGTTGAAGATAAAGTAAGGAACCTCGGCAGAGAAAGTCTGGGAATTACTTGCGATATTTCTGATGAAGATCAGGTGAAGAACCTGATAAGTGCTACATTAAAGAAGTTCAACAAAATTGATGTACTAATTAATAATGCAGGTATAGGCTCTATGCGCCCGGTATACGGAACACCGCTTGAATCATTTGAAAAAGTTTTAAAGGTTAATCTCACAGGAACTTTTCTCTGTACAAAACACGTCTGGCAGCCGATGAAAAATTCCGGCGGAGGTTCGATAATAAATGTTTCGTCTCTGGGTGGTTTGGTTGGTTATCCAATGCTTTCTGCTTATTGCGCAAGTAAGTGGGGACAAATAGGATTCACAAAAGCTTGTGCTGAAGAAGGAAAGAAAGATAACATTCGCGTTAACGCTATTGCACCGGGCAAAGCTGATACAGCAATTCGAGCAAAAATAAAAGAAGATAAGACCAAAATGCTCACACCAGAAGACCAGGTAGATGCATGCATCTTTCTTGCTTCGGATGAATCAAGATATATAACTGGTCAGGTGATCTCACTCGAGTGGTTCGGAGAGGAAAAGTAAATATATTTGTCATACGTTACCAAATTCCAACAAACTAGTATTGTCATTCCGTGCTTGACACGGAATCCATAACCAAATTCCAATCCTAGATTCCGGTTCTTCTCCGGCAGTTGCCGGATCGACCGGAATAACAATATAAACAAACTCTTACATCCCTTTTACAATTCCCTGACAATTCCTGACTCCTTATAATTTATTCTTCTGGTAGAAGAAAAAATTATTAACAGGTAATAAAATGTCAGGCAATTCGATAAAAAATAAAGTAATCGTAGTTACAGGTGGTTCCGGTGGAATAGGGAATTCTATCGTGAACAAACTTGCGTCATCTGATGCAAATGTTGTTGCGGTCTTCAACCAAAATCTTCCATCTTATTCCTTGAATAAAAATATTCTATGGCTCCAAGCGGATGTAACTAATCCAGATGATATTGAAAAGCTTTTATCGTTTACATTTCAGAAATTTGGAAAAATAGATGTACTTATAAATTGTGCCGGAATTCTAGAACCGGGTGAATTTTCAAATCTCGAAGTACATCAACTCAGAAAAATGATCGATGTGAATTTAATTTCGACACTCATTATTACTCAAAAATTACTCTTAATAATGAAATCTCAAGGAAGTGGTCACATAATTAATATTGGTTCACTCGGAGGAATTGTTCCGATGCCCTATTCAGCCGTTTACAGCGCAACAAAATTTGCACTGAGAGGATTTACATTTTCTCTTTTCGAAGAATTACAAGGAACTAATGTTAAAGTTAGTTTGATAACTCCCGGTTCAGTTATTACAAAAATGCTTGACAACGAAGCACAATCCGACAAATCCTCAATCTCCTTTTTAAGCAAACCTATCAGTCCAATAGATGTTGCTAATGCTGTTTTGCAGGTAATTCACAAACCGACAATTGAAAAAATAATTCCGTTCAGTCAATCATTTGCATCAAAGCTGCTGGTCTTTTCACCAAAGATTTTTTCTATCGTTTACAAATTATTGCACAAACTTGGCTTATCAGGAAAAATAAAATATCTCAACCGCTACTGCAGTTTTAGTTTGATGAAAGGAGTTCAAGATGAATACTCTATCAGTTGAACAGTACCCTGTTCTCTCGTATAAATTTTTGAAGGCTTACATTATAACAATGAGACCCTACCTGATGTTCGTTTCAGGAGCGACTACAATTGTTGGTATGTCTTTCGCACAAGAATTAGAAATAGCAAAAGCAATTCTGATTTTCCTTGCTGGATTTTTATCTTATGGATTCGGACAAGCATTCACCGATTGCTACCAGATCGATACAGATTCAATATCCTCTCCTTACAGACCGCTAACACAAGGAGTGGTAAACAGAAATTATTTTCTCATTTTCAGTTCAATTGGTTTGCTGTTTTGTATTTCTGTATTCGCATACTTCAATCCTATCAACATTGGACTTGGGACATTAGCAGGATTCGGACTTGCAACTTACACTGACTTTAAAAGAAAATGGTGGGCAGGTCCTTTCTACAATGCATGGATTCTTCTTGCTCTATTTGCAATGTCATATTTCGCTGCAGTTGGTAAAATCAAAATAGATATAGCTAATCCGATTTTCATAGTTGCTATCATCTCTGTCTTCTTTGGTTATGCAAATTTTGTTCTCACTGGATATTTCAAAGATATTTCCGCAGACAAAGCTACAAATTACAATACACTTCCTGTTAAATATGGAAGAAAAATTGCCTCTGTAGTAAGTGACGTTTTCAGTGGAATCGTAACCATATCTTTATTTGTTCTAATAGTTATTCTTGCTCTAGATTCAGTTCCATTTACGAATCTAATTATCGCTTCTGTTTTCATTTATGTTGGAATGGGAATGTCTATGGCGACTCAAATTTGCTTGCATACTGTAACTTCTGATAAAGAAGCATTCCGCGCAATCGCTCCGTGCGTACATAGTTATATTCTTACATTGTCAGGACTGGCAATCGTAAACAAGCTGGAATGGTCTGTAGGTTTGATTTTGTTCTACCTTTCTTATCTGCTTACCCTAAAGCTCAGGCCGGCTAAGGATCAGATATAGGTGATAAAATGATTGTTGTGTTAAATAAAAATTCTTGTGGTGGGACAGCATTAAAAAAGTGGGAAAGCATTTACAAACATTTGCATCTCAATGGTTCAACTGAAACTTTTATTGTTGGAAAAAACGGACCGGTCGATAAATTTATTATTGACTCGGTGAGAAGTGGCAAAACTGATTTTGTAATTGCCGGCGGTGATGGCTCGATCAATTATTTTATAAACAGATGCATTAATCTTTTGAAACCGGAAATCCTAAGCCAAATAAACCTTGGTGCTGTTGGTATTGGTTCGAGTAATGATTTTCATAAGCCATTTTCTCAACAAAATGTTCTTAATTCGATTCCATATAAATTAAACTTTAAAGAAGCCATTAGCAGGGATATTGGCTGCATTCAATACGAATGCGATGGTAAGATTTTAAATAAATATTTTCTCATCAACGCAAGCCTCGGAATAACTGCTGAAGGGAATCATTTTTTCAACAATCCGGATTTCATTTTACAATATCTTAAAAAGATTAACACTCAAGCAGCCATTATCTACACAGTACTCAAAAACATTTTCACATATAAAAATTTTCAAATAAAATTGGAGGTGAACAATGAATCCTTTACATCAAATATCTCAAACCTGGGAATACTTAAGTCACCGTATTTTACAGGCAAGCTTAGATTTCAGTCTGATCCTCTGTTTAATAACGGTTTGTTCGATGTTCATCTATATGATTCATTATCGAAAATAAAATTGCTGAAACTGTTCTATAAACTAAGCAAAGGAAAATCCGATAATGGGTTGAATAAAAAATTCTGGCAAACAAACAGAATAAAAATATCTTCTGAGAAGGAGTTTGCAGTGGAATTCGATGGTGAAGTAATCACAACAAAATGTACAGAATTTTACGTAATTCCGGAATTAATAAAAGTATGTATCAATTAAATGAAATATTGGAAAATAAAATCATCAACAACCTGATTTCAGGTTTTGAAAGATCTCCTGATCAGTTGAACAAACCACACGAAAGTGATGCGGAGATTGTTCAACTAGGTGAACTGAAACTTGCAATAACAACAGACAGCATTTCTGAAGAAATCTCAACCGAACTGTATGACGATCCATATTTAATCGGATGGATGATCGTAACTGTGAATATAAGTGATCTGGCAGCAGTCGGTGCAAAACCAATTGGAATTATTATTTCAGAAATAATCCCGAAAGATTTCAATTATGAAAAAATAAAGCAGCTTCAAAAAGGAATTTCAGATGCTTGTAAAGAATACGGCACCTACGTTTTAGGCGGTGATACGAATGAAGGCGAAAAGTTTGTGTTAACAGGAACAGCGATCGGAATAATTAACAACGAAAAGATTTTATCACGAGTTGGTTGCAAACCTGGTGACTTGCTTTACTCCTCCGGAAAATTGGGAATCGGAAATGCATATGCTATTTCAAAATTGATTTCTAAAACAAATAATCTTATAACATATAAACCTGTTGCGAGAATAAAAGAGTCTGAATTGATTTCTGAGTATGCTTCTACCTGTATGGACACAAGTGATGGACTAATTTCAACACTTGATCAGTTGATGCGATTGAACAATGTCGGATTTGAAATAACAGAAAGTCAAGAATCTTTGATTGACGATGAAGCAGTAAACTATTCTAAAAAATTTAGCATCCCATCCTGGTTATTGCTTGCTGGTCAACACGGTGAATTTGAATTAGTTTTCACAATACCCCATAACTTAAAGCACGAATTTCTGGAAGAAGCAAATGAGTATGGATTTGTACCAATTGAGCTTGGTAAAGTTATTTCAGAAAAGGAGATCAGAATCAATCTTCACGAAAAGTCTGTTGCAATCAATTCCGCATTTGTCAGAAATCTTCCATTCGAAACAAAAGGTGACGTCAATCACTATTTAAAGCTGCTTTTGGAGTATGATTCTGAACTCAGAAAATCTCACGATCTTCATTTTACATCCAAATGACAATTCCCTGACATCTGCCCCTCCCTTTCCTGTTAGATTACTGGTGGAAAGAATGAATATCTAATCACAGAAAGGAAAATAAAATGGCACAGACAAATGAATATATGGGCGGAGAAAATTTCGATCTTAGAGATATCCTAATCAGGGGAAGAAAAATGAATCTTAATGACAAAACTGAATTCTTCGATTCGTTCCTTGAAAGTTTAATGAGCAATAAGCAAATGCTGCATCTCAGATGTATTACAAGTGCTGCTGACAGAACCGTCACTGTAGTTGATGCGTACACTGGCGAAGTTAAAGATATGCTGATGTTTGGTTCGAATAATTATCTTGGTCTGGCAAATCATCCATACATAAAAGCATTTGTTCAAAAAGTTATTGAAAAGTATGGTGCAGGAATAGGTGGACCTCCTTTACTGAACGGCTACACAGGACTTCATCACGAACTTGAAGAAAGACTTGCTGAACTGAAAGGTGCAGAAGACGTTCTGTTATTCTCCAGCGGTTACGGTGCTAACGTCGGTTTAGTTTCAGCTTTAATGAACAACGAAGATCTTGTTGTTTACGATTCATACAGTCACGCTTCATTCCATGATGGAATTAAAATGTCCGGTGCACAGGCAGTTCACTTTTCACACAATGATGTCGAAATGCTCTCACAAACTCTGGAACGAACCGAATCAATGAAATTCAAAGATCGTTTCGTTGGAGTTGAAGGCGTTTATTCAATGGATGGAGATGTTGCACCGCTTGATTTAATTGTTCCGATTTGCAAAAAGAATAATGCAATCCTGATCCTCGATGATGCACACGGAACGGGAGTTATGGGTAGGAAAGGTTCCGGAACTGCAGAGCATTTTGGGCTTGATGGAAAAATTGATATCACGATGGGAACTTTCAGTAAAACTTCTGCAGTGACAGGTGGTTTCGTTGCTGCATCAAAATCAATAATCAATTATTTAAGATTTTTGCCAGATCTTACATGTTTTCTGCTTCGCTTCCGCCGACTGTTGTTGCAACAGTGCTCGCTGCACTCGATGTAATGGAAAAGGAACCTGAGCTGCATCAAAAGTTACAGGACAATATTAACTACACTGCTTCCTGCTTGAGGCAGCTTGGTTTTCCAGCAAATAATTTAACTGCAATTTTTCCGCTGATGGTTCCGGCAGAAATGAATATCAGAGATGCTTCGTATGAATTTCATCAGAAAGGAATTTTTCTTAATTCGATTGAATATCCCGCGGTTCCAAAATCACAGCAGCGTTTCAGAATAAGTGTGATGGCAACTCACACAAAGGAAGATATTGATAGATTGATGGAAGTAATTGCTGAAATCTGGAGAAAAAACAAAGCGGAAGCAAAAATGGATTCAAACTCTGTTAAAGTATTGGTTAATTAATAATGAAGGAGAAATGAAAATGAAGAAGCCAAAACTCCTGATAATCGTATTGTTTCAAAATCTGATTGACGAAAAACCATATTACGCGCGTAATCCAGCACCACCTTTGCCTGGAATTTTACTCGCAGGATTGACACCACCGATTGTTGAAGTTGAAGTTCTTCACGAAATGGTAAGACCAATCAACTACAATACTGATGCTGATTTTATTGCACTCAGTTTTATGGATTACATCTCTCCACACGCTTACCAGGTCGCAGAAAGATTCAGAGCGATGGGCAAAATTGTTGTCGGTGGCGGCAAGTTTGCATCAACATTTCCTGAAGAAGTACAGCCGCATTTTGATTCTATACTCGTTGGAGAAGCTCAAACAGTTTGGCCGCAAATGGTTTATGACATGGTCTATGGAAAGCTTAAGCCGCGTTATAAAGCTGGTTTGACTCCATCACTTGAAAATATTCCACCGCCAAGATATGATTTGGTTGAGAAGAAATATTTTTCACCAATTGTAACAGAAGCAACAAGAGGTTGTCCGCATCCCTGTACATACTGCCAATTGAATATTGTTCGTACTCCTCACAGAACAAGACCTGTAAATGATGTGATTAGAGATTTAACAAATACAGATGGTTTACCATTCTATAAAAGAAAAATGGCAATGCTGCTTGATAATAATCTTGGTGGCGATCTTAAGTATGCTAAAGAGCTTTTAAGAGAAATAGCAAAACTAAAATTTTGGGCAATTGGTGCACAATACAGTATCGAATGTTTAAGAGATGATGACTTTGTTGAAGCATTGGATGAAGCAAATTGTAGAATGTCTTTTCTGGGGATGGAATCATTAAATGAGGATAGCTTGCGTGGAGTTCAGAAAAAACAAAACAAAGTTCAGGAATACAAAGAGTACTTCGACAAACTTAATCGAAAAGGAATTTTGACGTTTACAGGATTGATGTTCGCACTTGATGAAGACACAAAAGAATATTATGAAACTCTTCCTGAAAAACTCGACGAAGTTGGCTGTAATGTTATTCTTCCATCCATTTCAATCCCTATTTATGGTACACCTTTATATGACAAAATTAAATCTGAAGGAAGGTTGGTTGATGAGAACATTACACACTACGAGGGTGATCATGTTCTTTTCAAACACAATAACCTGACTGAAGAAGAAATTTATGAAGCATACAGAAGAGTAAATAAAATATTCTATTCCTGGAAGAATATTTTCAGAAGATGGATGAAATTTTTAAGAAAGCAGTCAGTTCAGGAATCAATTCCACAGTTTATTATGAAAGTTTTGATATCGACAGTCATTTACTTCAAGCTTTCAATATTTCAAAAACATCATGCAACGGAGAGAGTTTTTAATAGAAACAAAGTGAAATCAGCAAAGGAATCACTAATTCCTTTCAAAGAATTTAGAAGTAAACAGTTCAAATCATTGCCGACAAATTGAAATGACTCAGTCAACTATTTCACAAACTTATATCCTACTCTTGGAACTTTAACAAGGTGTTTTGGTTTTGAGGGATCGTCTTCAATTTTTTTTCTGATGTTCAGAATAAAGTTATCTACGGTTCTTGTTGATGGATAATTTTCATAACCCCATACATCGTTGAGCAGAGTATTCCTGTCAATTACTTCACCTTCTCTTTCGATAAAATATTTCATTAATTTGAATTCCATTGCCGAAAGTTTTATAGAGATACTTGCTTTTTTTGCTTCCTGTTTTTTAAAATCAAAGTGAACATCACCGAATGAATACTCTTCTATATTTTTACTCATTTCTTTTGGGCGGCGTAATAAAGCTTTTACCCTCGCTAAAAGTTCCCTTGTACTGAATGGTTTGGTAACATAATCATCAGCTCCAATCTCCAATCCAATAATTTTATCAACTTCCTCTTTTCTTCCGGTGAGCATGATTATTGGCGTATTCACTCCATTTTTTCTTAAATCCCTGCAAACATCAATTCCATTTTTCTCTGGCAGCATCAAATCGAGTACGATAAGATCGAATCCATTTTCAATGGCTTTGTCATATCCCATTTGTCCGGACATTGAAGTTGAGACTTCGTAATGTTCTTCTTTGAGAGATTCTTCCAATCCAGTTATTGTTGCCGGATCATCTTCAATAATTAATATTTTTTTCATTATGCCTCCCGAAAAAATATTTATGAGAATCAGGTTAGAAATAAAATAATAAATTAAGCGATATAAATATCTATCTCTTCCTTAATATTTTTCAATTGAAATGCTCCTAATTTTTTGAACTCCGTACTGGTTTTCCCCTTCACCGTTAAGTAAAAGTTTTCTGATGCATAAATGGTTCCGGGTTCGGCGATCTGCTGGATTCTTGCAGCAACATTCAATGCGTCTCCTTTAAGACCGCCTTCAAATTCAATTACATCACCAACGTGAACTCCAATTCTCACTTTGATTTTCTGATGCTTCGGTTTTAATAAGTTATATTCACTGAATTTTTTCTGAATATTCAAACAGCAGTTCAGACAGTCTATGGCACTTTCAAAAGCAGCAAGGAATGCATCACCAATTATTTCAACAATTCTGCCATTAAATTTCCTAATTGAATTTTTCATTATATCATTATGATCTTGCAACAGCGTTAATGCAAGTTCTTCATCCCTGTTCATTTTTTTTGAGTAGTTTTTCATATCTGAAAACATTATAGCAAGTAGATGCTTTTGTAATTCTTCCTTTTTTTCGATGACTGTCTCTCTATCTGCTTCCAAACCGGAACGTCTGAGATTTGTTCTTATTCTGGCAAGTAGTTCTCTTGTGTCAAACGGTTTAGTAACATAATCATCGGCACCAACCTCTAGTCCGACTACTTTATCAATCTTTTCTCCTCTTGAAGTTAAAATAATTATCGGGTTCTGAAATCCTTTTTCGCGCAACATTCTGCAAACCTGGATGCCATCAATTGAAGGTAAATTAACATCAAGCAAGATAAGGTCAGGTATTTCTTTTAATGCAAGCTCATAACCCTGTTTTCCATCGTCGGATTTAATTACTTCAAAGTTTTCTTCTTTGAGAAATTCTTCGAGTCCTAACAAAATTGCAGGTTCATCTTCAACAACCAAAATTTTTTTATTCATTTGTTAATGGAAACCACAATGTGAATTTACTTCCTTTACCAACTTTGCTTTCAACTTCAATCTGTCCTTGATGTGCATCCATAATATGTTTTACAATCGCGAGTCCTAAGCCAGTTCCTTCAATCTTCTTTGTTTCCTGTGTCGTCACTCTCTTAAACGGTTCAAATATGTACTTTAAATCCTCTTCAGGAATTCCCCTGCCCTGGTCTTTTACTTCTACAAATGCTCTTTTGTCTGATAAACCTGCAGTCACTGATGTTTTACTTTCAGGGAAGGAATACTTGCTGGCATTTGTTAACAAATTTGTTATAGCTCTCTCAACTGCTTCTTCATCTGCATTGATAAATATTTTTTCTGATGGAATGCAAGATTCAACTGATTGCTTACTAATCATAAATTGATATTTCATTGACTCAATGGCTTTGCGGACGACCAAAGTAAGGTCTACTGGTTTTTGATTATAAGTCTTCATACCCTTTTCAATTCTTGCGTAGTCTAATATATTATCAATCAATCTTCTGAGCTTGTCGCTCTCCCCATCAATAACTTTCAATGAGAAATCAGCCTTTTCAGAATCAAGGTTCTTTTTATTCTGTAACTTTTCAGTAAACATTTTAATAGAAGTTAAAGGAGTTTTTAGCTCATGTGTTATTGTCTGCATAAAAAAGGATTTTAACTCGTTCAGTTCTTCAAGTCGTTTTGCTTCCAATTGTTCAAGAATTAATTCTTCCTGAAGTTTTATTCTGTCGATTGCAAGTGCAGCTGCCGCCGCAACTGTATTCAACAGGTCAATATCGTCTTTCAGAAATCTTTGACCGGATTTTTTTGCTCCAAGCACAAGAAATCCATGTATAATTCCTCCCGGGGATTTTACAGGAAAGACAAGCACCATTCCCCATCTTTTAAATACTTTTATATCAGCAGATTCAATTTTAAGTCCTGGTTCAACTCTATCATCAACAGCTACCGGAATAGATAAATCAGTTTTCAGATTTTCTGATTCAAACCTGATACTTCTGCTTTGCAGCATTTCCCAGCCTTTATTTGCGATTATCTTCACTCGTCCGGTTTCCTTGATCAGTTCAAAGAATCCGATTTTTTCAACCGGAATTAAATTATCTGTACGATTTACAATTAAATCAGCAAGTGAGTGAATATCGAAAATATTTTTTATTTCATCTAGAAACTTCTGCTGTTCTTCACGATAATCATACTCAACTCTGAAAAATTTTTTATCAACGAATTTCTGAATGGCATTCTTGACTGGCTGCAGCAAAGCTACAACTGCAAATGCCGTTATCACTGATGGGAAGGCAGGATTAATGTCGCTTACAAAAAGTGTAATCAGTGAAGAGATTCCGATGTATGTTAAAATTATTATACCAAGGATGATTGTGTAGACAACGCTCCTTCTTATAATCAGATTGATATTCATTAAGTGATATTTAACAATAGCTATACTGAAGGTTATCGGAATAGCTGTTAGAAATATCAAAACGAGAGATTCAGGAATGAGACTGTATCCAGTCAGGAAGATCGGAATAACCCAAAAAATTACGAAGCTGAGCGGACCGATAAAGAAACCTAGCAGCAGCCACTGAAGCCTTTTTCGTTCTTCAATTTCATTGGTAGATCTGTATGCGTAAATACATATCGATATTGCAATGACTATACAACTTATAAGGAATAATCGGAAGAATGAATTGAAGAAAGTGACATAATATTTTAAACTCTCAGTATTCCCACCAAGTGTTGAATCAAGAAAAAGATAGGTTAGAATAATTGTATTGATGAATGCACTTATATAAAAAAACCATAAAATATTTCGAATCCCTTTAATTTTTTCCTTAATGAATGAAGCAGTGAAATGAATAAATGATACAGGAGTAACACTATAAGCAAATAACCACAAGATTCTGTTAAAGTGACCATAACCAGACGGTTGAATATTAAAGTAGCCAGCTGTCATCACTATTACCATCCCCAGTCCGATGCTTGCCCAATGGAAGAACTGTGCGGAGTTATTACCCGGAGCTTTCAAACGAACAAAAACACCCATTCCAAAAAATGTAATTCCTACGAGGGAAATGATTATAAGATCGAAAAGAGTATAATAATTAGTAAGATGAACTGAAACGAGAGCAGAAGATCCATTCCTCTTTAATTCCAGATAGATACTTTCTCCGATTCTTTTACCATCAAGATACAGTTCTACTTCTTCCCATTTTGTAAAGGTGTGATAGTCGATACTTATGATTTCATCGCCAGGAATTATGTCTTTAATTTTATGAGAATTTTCGGAAACAATTAAGGAAGAGTTTTCGACTGAAGTTTTAAAAGGTAAGCCTGCTTTTAGAGTTATAAGATATAATCCTCCAACGCAGATAAAAAAAATCAGGATATCTGCGATTAGTAGTGAAACATCACCTAAAACAGACTGCTTCACTTGGTCAGTTTTCCTTACATTAATTTTTAAATTAAACTATCAGTGAATTAATGCGGACTTAATTAATCATTAAAAACAGAACAAAAATTGCCTCCACACAGCAAAAATAACTAAAGATTTTTAAGATATTCAACTCCACCGAGTGAGCTCATTTGTCCTAGTATCCAGCCTTGTCTTCTTAAAACATATCCTGATGGTCTTTTCACGGAAAAACGATTTGGATTTGGAATCGTTGCAGCAATTAAAGCCGCTTGACTTCTGTTCAGTTTCGAGGGAAGCTTCTTAAAATAGATCTGGCTTGCTGCGCCAACTCCGAATATCATATCTCCGGTTTCTATTATGTTGAGATACACTTCGAGAATTCTTTCTTTACTCCACAGCAGTTCAATCAAAACAGTGAAGTAAGCTTCAAAACCTTTTCTGATAAAACTTCTTCCTTCCCAGAGAAATAAATTTTTTGCAACTTGCTGAGTGATTGTGCTAGCACCTCGAAGTTTTCTTCCACGGTTGTGCTGCTCAATAGCTTTTTCAATCTGTTCAAAATCAAATCCAAAATGGTTCGGAAAATTTTGGTCTTCAGCTGCAACTACTGCAAGTGCCATCTGTTTTGCTATATCATCATAACTGAACCATTGATAGGCAATTATCTGTCTTTCTTTAAAAGTGATAACTGCTTCGATCTTTCTTTGAATCATAATTGATGAAGTGATCGGATTGAGCCATTTGAGGAGCAGCACAACAAAGATAGAAACGATAATGAAACCAAGAATAATTTTCAGAACAATTTTTGGTAATCTTCTGATGAATTGTTTAAACTTTGATTTTCTTTTTGCCATTTACATTTTGAAAATTATGGAACAGGATCATAACCGCTTCCTCCCCAGGGATGACATCTGATTATTCTTCTGAATCCCAGCCAGCTTCCTTTGAAGATACCGTACTTCTGTAATGCTTCAACTGAATAGTGAGAACAGGTTGGAGTGAACCTGCAGGATGGTGGAAATAATGGCGAAATCAGCAACTGATAAATTTTAATTAAAATGATCAACGGAATCGCTAAAATGCTTAAAATTCTTCCGATAAAACTTTTCACACTAGTATTCTGTTATAAAAAATATTCTTAATTCAAAAGGCAATGAAATCTTGCTAATTCAGTGAATAAGCGCACAATAAAAAAATAACTTTGAAATTCTCTTTAAATATAACTTAATTTGCGCCGTCAAAATTGAGACTTTAATTAAAATAAAAGAAAATATGGCAAAAAATGTTGTAATTGTTGAATCACCTGCAAAAGCCAGCACAATTGAAAAATTTCTTGGAGAAGACTTTTTAGTCACGTCCAGCTATGGACATGTTCGTGATCTAAAGAAAAAAGATAAAGGAATTGATGTAGAAAACAATTTTTCACCTCATTATATAATTCCTGAAGAAAAAAAATCTTTGGTGAAAGAGTTAAAAAAACTTGCTGATAAATCAGAGACTGTTTGGCTCGCAACTGACGAAGACCGTGAAGGCGAAGCAATCGCATGGCATCTTAAAGAAGTTTTAGAGTTACCTGAAAAAAAAATCAGACGGATTGTTTTCTCCGAGATTACTAAACCTGCAATCCTTGAAGCTGTAAAAAATCCGCGCGGTATCGATTACAATCTTGTAAACTCTCAGCAATCAAGAAGAATTTTAGATCGTCTGGTTGGTTTTGAATTATCCCCTATTCTCTGGCGTAAAGTAAAACCAAAATTATCCGCCGGAAGAGTACAATCGGTTGCAGTAAGATTAATTGTTGAGCGTGAAAGAGAAATTGATTCATTCAAAACTGAATCAAGATTTAAAGTAACTGGAACTTTTATTGTCACCGATAAGGATGGTAAAAAGACTGAGTTCAAAGCTGAGGTGCCTGATTACTTTGAGACACAGCAGGAAGCAGAAGAATTTCTCGAAAAATGTAAGATATCTGATTTTTTCATCGATAGTGTAGAGAAAAAACCTGCAAAGAAATCTCCTTCCCCACCATTTACAACTTCAACTTTACAGCAGGAAGCAAGCAGAAAGCTTCGTTTTTCAGTCGCACGAACAATGCTTGTTGCACAGAAATTATATGAAGCCGGCAAGATTACTTATATGCGAACAGATTCCGTCAATCTTTCTGATCTTGCTCTCGACGCAGCAGAACAGCAAATAAAAACTGAGTATGGAAAAAATTATCTTCATCGTAGACAGTTCAAAACGAAATCAAAGTCTGCACAGGAAGCACATGAAGCAATCCGTCCGACTGATTTCAGCAAAGAGAGTATAGCTGGTTCTCGTGAGGAAAAAGCTTTGTACGACTTGATCTGGAAACGGGCAATTGCCTCTCAGATGAGTGATGCTCAGCTCGAAAGAACCACGATGAAAATAAATGTCAGCAAAGCTGAAAAAATGTTCGTTGCAAAAGGTGAAGTAATAAAGTTTGATGGTTTTCTGAAAGTCTATTTTGAATCTAGCGATGATGAAAATGGTGAGAACGGTGAAGGCGGAATTCTTCCTGATATTTCAAAAGGTGAGAAAATTTCTTTCAACGAAATAACTGCAACACAGAGATTTACAAGACCACCGGCACGTTACACAGAAGCAAGTCTTGTAAAAAAACTTGAAGAACTTGGAATTGGAAGACCTTCGACATACGCTCCTACAATCAGCACAATTCAGAAAAGAGGTTACGTTCACAAAGAAGAGCGTGAAGGTACAGAACGTAAATATGCTGTGTTGACACTTAATCAATCAAAAAAAATAAAGAGTGAAACACAGACTGAGATTACCGGAGCGGATAAAGGAAAATTATTCCCGAACGATGTTGCGATGCTTGTGAATGATTTTCTGCTTGAACATTTTCCGCAGATAATGGATTTTCAATTTACAGCACATATCGAAGAAGAACTGGATGAAATAGCCAATGGTGAAATTGATTACCACGAAATGCTTGATGAGTTTTATCCCCCATTCAAAGAAAAGGTGATGCATACAATCGAAACTTCAGAAAGAGTATCAGGCGAAAGGATTCTTGGAAAAGATCCTGCAACAGGAAAGCAAGTATCTGTCCGTATGGCAAGATTTGGTCCAGTTGCTGCATTGAGCAATCCCGCTGATGAAAATGATAAACCGCATTATGCGGGATTGAGGAAAACTCAAAAACTTGAGAACATCACTCTTGAAGAAGCTCTTCATTTGTTTAAGCTACCGAGAGTTGTGGGAAAATATAATGATCACGAAGTTGTTGCTGCTATTGGAAGATTTGGTCCCTATGTGAGATACGATGGAAAATTTTATTCGATAAAAGGTCAGTACGATCCTCACGATATTGAAATTGACGAAGCTATTGAAGTTATTGAGGCTAAAAAGAAATCTGATGCAGAGAAATTAATCAAAACTTTCGAAGAGAATCCTGATTTTCAAATACTTAATGGAAGATGGGGACCTTATCTGAAAGCCGGTAAAGAGAATGTAAGGATTCCAAAAGATCTTGATCCAGCTTCTTTAACTTATGATGAATGTATAAAGCTGGCTGAAGAAGCTAAATCAAAGCCAAAGCGAAGAGGAAGATTCAGCAAAAGTAAATCCTGATGCGAAATGATTTAATAATAATCAGTATTTTATCAAATAAAATCTATAATCATTAATAAATAATATGCTGGCTTTTATAGAATGGAGTGTTAGTCCGGAAATTTTTCATCTCGGACCTGTATCGATCCGTTGGTACGGATTTTTATTTGCAATGGCATTCGTTGCCGGTTATATAATTATGTCCTGGGTTTTTAAGAAAGAAGGCAGATCCAGAACTGATCTTGAACAATTATCAGTGTATATGATATTTGGAACTGTAATCGGTGCAAGACTTGGACATTGTCTCTTCTATAATCCAGAATATTATCTTTCAAATCCAATCGAGATTTTGAAAGTTTGGGAGGGTGGTTTGGCAAGCCACGGCGCTGCAATCGGTATAATCATTTCACTTTATTTATTTTCAAACAAGAAAAAAAATTACCCGCTGATGTGGGTTCTTGATAGGGTTGTCATTGTAACTGCATTAGGTGGTTCGTTTATCCGGCTTGGTAATCTATTCAACTCAGAAATTATCGGAAAACCAACTGATGTCTCTTGGGCTTTCATATTCACAGTAGTGGATGACCTGCCAAGACATCCGGCACAGCTTTATGAATCAATAGCGTATCTAATAATCTTTTTGATTTTATTTTTCATCTACTATAAGGGAATTGAAAAGAACAGAAAAGGATTACTGTTCGGATCGTTTCTCGTATTTGTTTTTACTTTCAGATTTTTTGTAGAGTTTGTGAAGGAAAATCAATCCGGGTTTGAAGCCGGAATGGCTTTGAATATGGGTCAGATTTTAAGCATTCCTTTCGTGCTGTTGGGACTATTTTTTATACTCAAATCATTTAAGCAGGAAGCAAAAAAAAAGTGATCTAGTTGATCACTTTTTTTATAGCACTTTCAAATACCTCGTACGTTTGTTTACCGACTATCATTTCTTTTTGATTACCTTCTTTATCATAGATAAAAGTAGCAGGTATTGCCCCACCCCACTTTTCATTTAATGCATTTATGAAATCTTCAGGATCAATCACTTTTAAAAGATAATTTTGAAAAGAGGCTTTCTGGTTTTTTAAGAATGGGATTACTTTTGAGTCCAAATCTCCTTTCTCATCAACGCTGATTCCAACTACGCGAACTTTATTACTATAATCATTTGCCAGTTTGACCAGTTCGGGAAACTCTTCACGGCAAGGTGCGCACCATGTTGCCCAAACATTAATCAATAATGCCTGGTCATCATTTTCATTAATAATTTTTTCAAGATCTGATACATTAATAATTTCAACTTTATAAGAATCTTTTGCCTGTGAAAAAGTTATCGGACTGATTCCAACAAAAATCAAAACTACTATCATCAAATACTTTTGAACATCAAACATTTTATATCCTTTTTATTGTACAACCAAAAGCTTTTGTTTCTTTCTTTGAAACTTCCTTTCCGGATAGAATTTCATTTAAAGCATTTTCTAAATCTTTACTAACAACTTCAGATTCATCTCTTGCATTGTCTATTCGGCCGTGATACAGAACATCGAAATTTTTGTTTAACACATAAACTTCCGGCGTTACTGAGGCTTCGAACTTATCTGCTATCATATTTTTCTCATCTTTTAAAATAGTAAATGTCAATTGGTTGTCTTCTGCGTGTTCTTTGATCCTATCTACTGATTCGGCTTTGTTCGAATTAATTCCTAGGAAAGCAAAACCTTTTTCTTTGTAGTCATTAAATATTTTTTCCATTCGCGAGTTGTAATCATTCGACACAGGGCATTCTGTGGCAATAAACATTACCACGATTGCTTTGGAATCTTTATAATCGGATAAAGAATGTTCCTTGCCATTCGTATCACGAAGTTCGAAATCTTCTATCTTCCCCGGTGATGATGGAGCTGCACAGGCAGCAACTGAAATAAAATAGATTGCAACAATTGCGAAGAGTGAAATGATTTTTTTTACGAACATAAGATCTCCTTATTTTGTTTGGTTTAATTGAGGAATTGGCACAATAATGGCAATAATAAGGTGCTGATTCAAGATATTTATTAGGGTCTTTTTATTTAATTGAAAAGAAAAGCATATCAATAAGTTTCAGAAGTAAAAATTATTAAATAAGTAAAAGTGGATTATTTTAATACACTCAAGCAAATATCATTAAATTCACCATTTACGGACTAAAAATGAACATTTTAGACAAAATAAAAAATAAAACTGTAAAAGTGGGCATAGTGGGAATGGGATATGTAGGTTTACCACTTGGTCTAGCTTTCACTGAAAAAAAAATTAACGTTTTAGGTTTTGATCTGGATGAAAAGAAAGTCAAGCTTTTATCTCAAGGTAAAAGTTATATAAAGCATATTAATGGAAATAAAATCAAAGATGCTGTAAAATCAGGAAAGCTTAAAGCTACAACCGATTTTTCAAGACTTCCTGAAGTTGATGCAATTATAATTTGCGTTCCAACTCCTTTGGATGAACACCGTGAACCAGATATGTCTTACGTTTTTGATACAGCAAAAACAATTGCCAAGTATTTGAGAAAAGGTCAGCTGGTTACTCTTGAATCTACAACATATCCTGGAACTACCGATGAAATTCTGAAACCGCTTTTTGAAAATGCAACGAAGGCAGGTAAAAATAAATTCAAGGTGGGAAAAGATTTTTATCTCGCATTCAGTCCCGAACGTGAAGACCCGAACAATCCGGATTTTTCAACAGTAACAATTCCAAAGGTAGTTGGCGGCGTCACACCAACATGCCTTAAAATTGCACGGGCACTTTATGATTTGGTTATAATTAAAACTGTTCCGGTATCTTCTACAAAGGCTGCTGAATCCAGTAAGCTGCTTGAAAATATTTTCCGCTCAATAAACATTGCAATGGTAAATGAACTGAAGATGGTGTTTGATAGAATGGGTATTGATATCTGGGAAGTGATTGCAGCAGCTTCGACCAAACCTTTTGGATTTAAACCATTTTATCCGGGTCCCGGACTTGGAGGACACTGTATTCCTATTGATCCGTTCTACTTAACCTGGAAAGCAAGAGAATTTGAAGTAAACACCAAATTCATTGAACTTGCCGGGGAAATAAATACTCATCAGCCGTACTATGTTGTCGAGAGATCGATGGAGTTCCTGAATAAGTTTAAGAAAACATTAAATGGGTCGAAAGTATTGATTTTAGGTGCTGCATATAAAAAAGATATTGACGATATGAGAGAATCCCCTTCTCTAAAATTAATTGAAATTTATCGTGAGAAGGGTGCGACGGTTGAGTATTCCGATCCGTTCATTCCTGTACTTCCGAAAACCAGAAAATATGATTATAATATGAAATCAATTAAGTTGAGTAAAGAGAATCTTAGAAAATATGATCTTGTAGTTTTAAGCACTGATCACTCAACATTTGATTACAAATTTATTGCTCAACACTCAGAGCGTATAGTGGATTCCCGCAATGCGTTTGAAGCTAGAGGAATAAAATCAAAGAACATATTTAAAGCATAATTCATATAAGTAGATGAAAAATTTTGCAATTACTGGTGTAGCGGGATATATCGCTCCCAGACATCTGCAGGCAATTAAAGACACAGGTAATCAATTAGTTGCGGCTGTTGATCCGCATGATTCTGTTGGAATACTCGATAAATATTTTCCGGATGTCAGTTTTTTTACTGAGTTTGAAAGATTCGACAGACATCTCGAAAAATTAAGAAGAGAACACAGAGATCATAAAGTTGATTATCTCTCTATCTGCTCACCAAATAATTTACATGACGCACATATCAGACTTGCTTTGAGAGTTGGAGCTCATGCAATTTGTGAAAAACCTCTCGTGCTTAACCCATGGAACCTGGACGCTCTTCAAGAATTGGAAAATGAGTCATCAGCCCGAGTTTTCACTGTTTTGCAACTCCGGGTCCACCCTGTTCTTTTAGAATTGAAACAAAAACTTTCCAAAGAAAAATCAAAAAAGAAGCATGAAGTTGTATTGACTTATATTACTTCACGCGGTTTATGGTATTATTTTTCATGGAAAGGTATGGTCGAAAAATCAGGAGGTATTGCAACAAATATCGGCATTCATTTTTTTGATTTTCTAGTTTGGCTTTTTGGTGATGCGCAATCCTGTGTTTTGCATATTAAGGATAGCAAAAGAATGTCAGGATTTATTGAACTTCAGGATGCAACTGTCAAGTGGTTTCTCTCTACTGAAAGAGAAGACTTACCGGCAGAAGCTTCCAGTAAAGGTGCATCCACATTCAGATCAGTTACTGTAGATGGTGAGGAGGTACAATTTTCGGAAGGTTTTACTGATTTACATACTCGTGTGTATGAGGAAACTCTTAAAGGAAATGGTTTTGGAATTGAGGATGCAAGACCTTCAATTATCCTTGTCCAAAAACTCCGGTCAGCATCAGTAATCGAAAGCAAAGAAAACATCCATCCATTTGCTATTAAATATAAATAAACAAGGAATTGTAAATGAATTACTTTAAGCATGAATCTGCTTATGTTGATGAAAATTGCGTGATTGGTGAAGGAACAAAGATTTGGCACTTCAGTCATGTTCAGAGCGGTGCAAGGATTGGTAAAAAATGTGTGTTTGGTCAAAACGTTAATGTTGGAAATAATGTTTCTATCGGTGATTTCTGCAAGGTGCAGAATAACGTTTCGATTTATGAGGGTGTAACACTTGAAGATTATGTTTTTTGCGGACCTTCAATGGTGTTCACAAACATATTGGATCCAAAGTGCAAATATCCCCAGGTTGGCGCACAATTTTACGTAAAAACTCTTGTGAAAGAAGGTGCATCAATTGGTGCAAATGCTACTATTGTCTGCGGAATAACTCTCGGGAAAAATTGTTTGGTTGGTGCCGGTTCAGTAGTAACTAAAGATGTACCTGATTATGCACTCGTAGTAGGCATTCCGGGAAAAGTAATTGGCTGGGTATCAGAAGCAGGTAAACGATTAAGTTTTGATAACGATGGTTTTGCTTATTGTGAAAAATCTAAAAAGAAGTATCAGCTTAAGAATGGAATGGTTTCAGAAGTAAATTAATAAATGATAAATATTTATTTTTTTAACAACTGACCAATCGCATTTATAACCATATCACTTGTTATTTTCTCCATGCAAGAAACTCTTTCCGAACAGTATTTTTTATAATAACAGATACAACCTTCCGGTGACAATAATTTAATTCCTTTACCATACAGCTCAATTTCGCTCTGAGAAGTTGGGCCAAAAAGCGCGACTATTTTCTTCCCAAGTGCAGTTGCAATATGAAGTGCGAGTGTATCTGCTGTTATAATTAAATCGCACAAGTCAACAACAGCAGCAAATTCCAATAATGAATTATCGCATCCGGTATTTGTAATGTATGAGAATTCTTCTTTCAATTGCTTGATTATCTCAACTTCTTCAGGACCACCAAGCAAGAGTAAGTTATATTCTTCCTTCCCTAACTTTTCTATCAGTTCTTGCCATCTTTTAATTGGCCAGCCTTTACTTGGCCACTTTGTCCCAACACCAACATTTAATCCAATAACTGGTTTTGTTTTATTCAAACTCTTAATAAAATTTTTCGATATAATCCTTGTATTTTCTTTTTCTGATATTTGAATTAATGGAGGCTCAACAGGTAGTTCCAGTTCCAGTATTTCGTACATAATTTTCTGATAGGATTTTTGATTCGCTTTCTTCACATCATCAAATGCGCTCATTTCCAGCCACTTTTGAGCGGAAGACGATGCTGCTTCAACATACCCTTTTTTGTTCAGCACAAATCCGAATTTACTCTTTGCCGATGCATTCGCTGCTATAGCAGAACTGATTTTTGAAGTATCCAGATTTATTACGATATCGTATTCCTCTGCACCAATTCTGAAAAGAGCATCATCTTCAAACAAAATAACTTCATCAACAAGTGGGCTATACTTAAAAAGTTCTAAGGAATTTTTTCTTGTGCACCACTCAAAATAACTGTCCGGATATTTTTTCTTTAGAGGTTTAAGAATTGAAGTTGTTCGAAGAACATCTCCAACAGCATCAAGCTTGATGATTAATATTTTAGATTTTATAGGCTGATAAAAATTACAATTATCACACTTTACTCCCTGTTCTTTGTGAGGATCGCAGGGTCTGTCACCTTTGAAATGCCGGCAATCTGTTTTGAGAATCATATGGTTATGCGAAAGAAGGATTATTATTTTAAATGCTTATTAAATCATTTTATTTTTTATTGATCTTTAAGTGTTAAAATACTAATATACATTGTAATGATAGAATTGAGTAAATAAAAAAGGCTGCTTAATAGCAGCCTTAACAATTTTAAATATTGTTTATGAAGCCTAATCCCAATCGCTTGAGCACACAACAGCATGTGCGATTATATAAATTCCACCACTCAGACCTGTACCAATTTTATATTGGCCTGGAGCAACAGTCGGTTTACCTTTTTTATCTCTAGGTACTGGTGTATACCCTGCATAGAAATGAGTCTCTTCAGTTGAGAAACCAGGTTCGAAATCATATGTGAATGTAACTGTTCCATTAGCGTAGACAGCGGTTACATCCCCTACATATGTTCCCTTTGTAATATCACACTGCCCTGCAGCAGCGTAAACCGGAAATGTATATGTGCCAGGTGCTGGCAGATAAATACTCCAACCCCAATTACCAAAGCCTAAATCTATGAAGCAGGTACCATCCTCCTCATCAAACGCATAGGCGGTTTCACATTCTACCTGGGGTACATATTGAACGTCAAATTTAAGTAAAGCTAACTTTTCATATCCATTAACAACACCATTGTACAAATATACTGCATTACAAAAATTAAGGTCGGGATATAACTCATTAAGTTCTGTATCTGCTATATCAGCTATATCCTCGTAGGATTCATCATCAAATGTTATCCTTATAAATGGTGGATTTGTACCTTCTTTGCTATCAAATCTCTCCAGATTTGTGCCTGCACTGGTAAGAAGAATTCCGAAATTATCATATGTTCCATCTACCCATTTATAATATATTCCTGATATATCTGTTATTATCCAATCATTATTAACATCAGTTACAAACGATCCTTCAGGTCCGGGGTGGAGAGTTGGTTGAGTATTATAAGTAACTATACATTCAGCCCAATCGGAGCTAACTGCATAGATATTTACAGTTTGTAAATTAGCATTCGTATTGAAAATATGTAACCTTACTGAAGTTACAGCTTTTGATAATCGGCCACCATCAATACTTTCATTTGGATTAACTGGTGCCTCGTTACAGCCAGTAATGAAAATTACGGACAGCAAAAGTCCTGAAAAGATGAGAGATTTTATGAGCTTCATTTTAGCCCTCCATATTGTATAAATGTGTGAAATAGTTGAGTTAAATACAACCCTAGTTATGTAGCTACGAAAATAAATTATTCATTCACTCATTCAAATTTAATTCCAAGATTAATATGAATTTTCTTAGCGCTATAAAATCTATCAAACTCAAAATGAGACTGTTTATAAATAATTATCTTTTTAAAACATTCCATTACAAAACTAAACTTAGTATAATCGTCTTTTAACCATATTTGGCGTAAAAGCCATTGTTGCCAAACAATTACTCATTTTATTATCAGAATTATATACTTAGAAATTTTGCTTGCGGTTCGTTAATTAATACTTGCCTTTCACAGTTATTTTGATTTAGTTTGTTTCAGATAATAAACAAATAATGTAATGATAATTCTACTTCTTAAATTTCAAATCAAAAAATGGAGGGCAAAATGGAATTACGATTAAGGGCTTTTGGGTTATCTTTTGGGATTCTTTTCGGATTAACAATGCTATTGATGACATGGTTTTTCGTCAGCCAAGGACTATCGGATGAATATTTTTCAAAATTACAGGTGCTATTCATCGGTTACAGCATGAGCTGGGGTGGCGGCCTGATTGGATTTATTTGGGGTTTTATTCTGGGATTCATTGGAGGTGTATTAATTGCCTGGTTGTATAACAAGTTTAGCAAGATGTTATATAAAAATGAATAAAACACTGAGCTGAAATTTGAGTTGACCTAGAAAAGGGTTTATCAAATCTATTCAACTCTAGAATCATTATTTTTTCATTTTTATCTGGCTTTAATAATTCGACTTTTTACTCGTTTTCATTGTAATATTACTAATTAAACATAGTTTTACACATTGCAAATGAGAAATTTAAGATCGGGTGATTTATTATATCAGCAGAATATTGCTGATTGTTCATTATTCTTGTTTATTAAATTTTGATAAATATTAAAATCTTATTGATTTTATCAAATTAATTATTGATTTTAGGTACGAATTAATCAAGAAGTTAGGGCTGTGCTCTTTGTCCATCAACTACTGTCATTAAATATTATCTCCCAGCTGCTTAATGACTTTTTAATTACTAAACTGGCATAAATTACATTCATCTGAATATTGGTTGGCCATTTTAATCTCTCTTATGGAACTATAATTAACATATCATTATGACGTATAATTTGTTTAAGCTCTTTTTTGGTGGTTCAATTTTCAAATATTTTTAATTTAAGGAAGCTGATAATGAAGAATAAAACAATTCTTGTCTTAATCATTTTGATCGGGCTAGGCTCCAACATTTTTGGGCAGGAGAAATTTAGAAAAATGGCATACCTGGTTCAATCGGTAGGTTCTCAAATCTATACTCAAAATGGAGTAACAACTGATGTGCCTGCTGAATTGTTGGCATATAATATTGCCAATAATTATACTGGAGAAGATAGTTGCACAATTTATAATCCAACAGATGATTATCCACCTGGAGGCAATAGATTATGGGAATGAAAAGTGCGTTTTATGATGAAGGCACTTACTCATTCAAAGAAGATTATCTTGATACTGAGACTTACTCCATTATAATGATTAAACATTGTTTTGCTTCTCAATCAGATATTTGGTCTTATGGAGAGCCAAGTGATACAATAAATCGACCATATGACCAGACAATTTATAATTTTCAATGGTATGCAAGGAAGATTGCACGAAAGATGGAGCAATACCCGCAAAAATTCTTTGTGTGGTGGAATATACCTCCAATTGTTCCGACTGGGAATAATCCTGATGATGCGGCAAGATTAAGATGGTTTAATAAATGGATGGTTGATACGTTACAGACGGGACTTGATACACTGTATGGTGCTTTTCCTCCCAATGTATATATATGATTACTTTGAACTGGTTGACTCAGCTAATTTTCTTCCATTATCACTTTCTGATTCACCAACTGATTCACACCCCAATGAGGCTTGTACTGAACTTGTTGCTCCAGATTTTGTTCAGAAAGCTTTTAATGCTGCTATAAATTATGAATTGAGTGGAGTAACTTTCCAACTGACTGTCCCTATACAAGACGGCTGGAATCTAGTTTCTATACCAGGTTTACACCCCTTGAATCAAAATGTGAATACCTGGTGGATCAATAAAGATCCTTCTACCGATGTATTCAGGTATAATGGAATTTACCAGACTGTAACAGCAGTAGCTCCCGGATTGGGTTATATGATGAAACACAATAACTCGCAGGTTTATAATACCGGCGATGAATGGCCAGCTAGTGGTATACAAATAGTCCCTCACGATCCGATAGCTGGAACTGCAGGATGGAACTTATTTGGAGGATATGAGTTGAGTGTAACAGCAGCCAACGTAACAACAAATCCTCCGGGACTGCAAAGCAGCCCGATTTACAAATTTTCAGGTGGATATCAGATAGCAACGACGATAGATCCTGGATATGGATACTGGATAAATCTTACAGCGCCAGGACAGATAATTATACCGGAAACTCTGGAAAAGAATGGAAAATCAGCAGAATGGTTTCCCAATGATTGGGGCAGGTTAATAACGACAGATGCAGCTGGAAAGAGCTTTACACTTTACGCAGTAAACGGCAAAGTAAACCTCGACAACTATAAAATGCCGCCCACACCACCAACAGGAAATTTCGACATAAGATATAGTAGCGGAAGAATAGCAGAAGACATCAACAGTTCGGTAAAGGCGATAGATATGAGTGGGGTAACATATCCATTGACAGTAAGAGTAGAAGGAATGGATATCAGACTGTTGGATGAAAGCGGAAAAAGGATCAACACAAACCTGAAATCAGGTGAAGATGTAGTGATCAGTGACGCAACAATACAGAAGCTGATGGTAAGCGGCGAATTGTTACCGACAGTCTACTCATTAGAGCAGAACTATCCGAATCCATTCAACCCAAGTACGAAAATCAGTTGGCAGTCACCTGTAGGCAGTTGGCAATCATTAAAGATTTATGATGTGCTCGGTAATGAGGTCTCGACTTTTGTTGATGAATATAAGCCAGCCGGCAGTTATGAGGTTGAATGGGATGCGAGCGATTATCCAAGCGGCGTGTACTTCTATCAGCTTCGTGCTAAAAATTTTATTGAGACCAAGAAAATGATCCTCCTTCGTTAGCACTACGGCGGACAGGTTTTAATGAAGTAGAGGAATGTAATCTTATAAGATAATATTCCTGACGCGAAACAAAAGAGCTTCAATCATTGTCATTTAAGTATAGCTATAAATATTTTTATTAAGTATATTTTACCACATAAAAATTAAGATTGGAATATTTTAAACATTTTTTCCTACGTTTAATCATTCAAAAAGTAATAAATCATAGTGGCCTGTAATTTGTTTAAGCTCTTTTTTGGTGGTTCAATTTTCAAATATTTTTAATTTAAGGAAGCTGATAATGAAGAATAAAACAATTCTTGTCTTAATCATTTTGATCGGGCTAGGCTCCAACATTTTTGGGCAGGAGAAATTTAGAAAAATGGCATACCTGGTTCAATCGGTAGGTTCTCAAATCTATACTCAAAATGGAGTAACAACTGATGTGCCTGCTGAATTGTTGGCATATAATATTGCCAATAATTATACTGGAGAAGATAGTTGCACAATTTATAATCCAACAGATGATTATCCACCTGGAGGCAATAGATTATGGGAATGGAAAGGTGCGTTTTATGATGAAGGCACTTACTCATTCAAAGAAGATTATCTTGATACTGAGACTTACTCCATTATAATGATTAAACATTGTTTTGCTTCTCAATCAGATATTTGGTCTTATGGAGAGCCAAGTGATACAATAAATCGACCATATGACCAGACAATTTATAATTTTCAATGGTATGCAAGGAAGATTGCACGAAAGATGGAGCAATACCCGCAAAATTCTTTGTGTGGTGGAATATACCTCCAATTGTTCCGACTGGGAATAATCCTGATGATGCGGCAAGATTAAGATGGTTTAATAAATGGATGGTTGATACGTTACAGACGGGACTTGATACACTGTATGGTGCTTTTCCTCCCAATGTATATATATATGATTACTTTGAACTGGTTGACTCAGCTAATTTTCTTCCATTATCACTTTCTGATTCACCAACTGATTCACACCCCAATGAGGCTTGTACTGAACTTGTTGCTCCAGATTTTGTTCAGAAAGCTTTTAATGCTGCTATAAATTATGAGGTAGGGATCCCGACAGGTATACGGGAATCAATTTTGAAACCGAATAGTTATTCGCTTAATCAGAATTATCCAAATCCATTTAATCCAACCACTGAAATAAATTTTTCGCTGGCAAAATCAGGAAATATCTCATTAATAATTTACGATATTTCGGGTTCAGTCGTAGATACCCTGGTAGACGGATATATGAATGAAGGAAAACATTCAGTAATTTTTAATGCTGAGGGATTAAATTCAGGAGTATATTTTTACAGATTAAAAACTGATAACTTTACATCAACCCGAAAAATGATATTGATTAAATGACTCTCTTGCACAGATAAATATGATAATTCATATTTATCTGTGCTTCCTCAAAATGAAGTATAGAACAATTCCGGCATCAGCTGTCACCTTCCTTTGCTAATATGTCCGGTAATTAAATAAATACACGTGTAATTATTCATCCTGTTTACCAGTTAAACTCGCTGTATCCCCTCTTCCTTCAATGACATCGACTATTCTTTGGGAAAAATATGGTGCAACCGTTCCAGAGAATGTATTATTTGGATGTGAATCATCATCACTCTCCGCATAAGAATTTTTAAAAAATAATCCTCCCTCAACCTGCAATTCTCTAAAATCCCATAGGAAGATATTATCACCTTTAGTATCCCATTCATTTTTCACCCATGCTGAAAATTCGTTTGCTCGCTGAGCTTCTTCCTTATTAGTACGATTTTCCACCTGCGCGGTTGGAGTCCAGAGGATAAATTTTGTATCAGGAAATCCGAGAAGTTTTTTCTTCAAGGCCTCATATTGCAGTTTATAATTACCAAGAGTTCTACTTGCTGAATTAATATCCGGCTCTGAGTTATCTGCACCAATGTTACTAACAGGAAAGCAATGTTTAAATACTATTACATTATATTTCTTTGTTAATATTTCAAGAGTTGGTTCTTCTTTAAAAGGCTGATCACCGGCATTTTTAACCCAGATATTGTAATAATCAAAGGGATAATTACTCCATCCATAGGGGGATTTTTTAGGAAAGTCAGTTTCAATAATGTTATAATTTTTGTTTTGTTTTTCATTATAATCTTCGAACCATTTCTCAACATCACTGCTAAACCATCCTAATTTTCTTGCAATTTTTGACATCCCTCCATGCCAGATATAATTGCCCGTGCTGTGATGTAAAAAAATAATATTTACCTGATTTTCCATATTTGATTCCTCTGAATTTTTACAACTAATGAGAATAAATGAAAGTAAAATGCATAAAATAAGACCAGAATTTTTTATAAACATATTGTTATCCTTCTTCATTATTTAATATTATTAATACGACTATGCAATAATATTCTAGGACAGATAATACGTCCAAATATCAGTCATCACCAAAAGATTTATTAATTAAAGCGTGTGTATTCATAGACAGAAATTTGAATATTTTATATTATTATTACCTAAAAATAGTTATTAAGTCAATGTATGATTTTATGGATAAAAGTTAGAAAGGCTACTTTTTTAAAATACTCAGGCGCTGCGTTTTTTCCCAATCAAAATATTATCCAGTGCTTTAATGAAATACTTGAAATCTGTTTTCAAAGGATTTCTTTCATAAGCATCTAAGTATCTTTTTTCTGACTGCTCAATTTCTTCAATAGTCTTTGGCATATCAGCGTAATATGGGGGTAACAAACCAGGTTTAAAGGTTTTTCTTCGTTCCTGATGATCTTTTGAATACAAACTTAAATAATGGTTACTAATCGGGCGCACGCCTACAATTTTCAGATCACCTTTGAGCCAGTTAATTAACATTGGCAGTTCATCTATCCAGAGTTTCCTAAATAATCTTCCCCACGCCGGTACTCTAAAGTCATTCTTGAATTTACCACCAGTTTCAAGCTTGTTCTGATTATAAATGAAATCCTGTATAAACTCAGAATATGGGTACATTGTTCTAAGCTTATAAACATAAATTGGCTTTCCATTTTTACCAACACGCTTCATTTTAAAGATCGGGCTATAAAAGAATTTCTTATCCGGATTAAAGCTGCCATTTTTTGCAGCAGCAAAATAAACCACATCATCTACCACAACTAAGTCAAGAATTTTGAAACCGCAATAAACTAATCTTCCCAATCCTTCCGCTAGCGAGATTGCCCTATCTTTTTCTTTGCTGAATGTGAAATATATTTCTCTAGTAATCGGCAACTTGGGCATTACCCTCTTCCAAAGAAAGTCAAAGAAATAAAGCACATTTGCAAAATAAAATGAATATTTTTTTAAATATCTTCGATATCTGTAGTGATGTGGAAGTAATGCCCCAACAAAAACACCCTTATCTAATAAAGATTCCCTAACCTGCAGTAGATAATCATTAAGCTTGATCTGATCATTCAGAACATGTAGATTCACTAATAACTGAAAAAAGTCCTTTTTTTGATTTGATACATCAATAGGCTGGTCAGAATTGAGGATTAAAGTGCTTCTTGTATCAAATGTTTTTAAGTCAATTATGGTATCTAAAATAGAAAAAACATTTCCATAGTTTTTTAAGTAATCAAAGTCGATCTTCTTATAATCATCATTCGAATTAACTGCCTCAATGTCAGAAAAGCCGTATCTTCCATTACGATTTCTGCCATTTGACCGATTAACTGTATCATTCAGCTCATATGCTTTCAAAAAAACAACTGTTGCCTCATCACTCTTGTTCTTTATTTTTCTGGAAAATAAGATTATAGTAAGAAGTGAAGATACTAAAGCATAACCGGCGAGTGCTTTTACAAAATTGACAGCATTTGAAAATTCTAATTGTAAAAAATGATTGCGAGAATAGTTAAGAATATTATTCTTAAATAGAATTTCACCTGAAGTTCAAACGCATTCATTCTGCTGGTATAGACTTCGGCAGGTATAAATTTATGTGTGATCGCGGCAGAGACAATCCAGCTGAGATAAATAAGGACAAGTAAAAGTATTTCAGTTTTATTATCAAAAAACGGGGTCAGGTTTAATACGATTTCAAAATAGCAAAACAGACTTAAAACAATTCCATCAAGAAGTATGTATAAAAGAGGTAACTTAATATTCCTGATATAACTTCCCTTATTTTGCCTGTTATTGTGCATTAAAATGAAGTAAAACAATTCGATTGATAGGCCACTGAAAACTGCCGACAATATGTTTATTCTGGTTATGCGATTAACATCCTGAATAAAAAAGAAAATTATTAAAAATGAAAGGGTAATAAATGTGGAAGAATAAAGTGCTTTAAGAATTTGGTCGGGATTTTCCTTTCTGTTTAGCTTTAATTTTCCAGAGAAAGACGCACCGAAGAATGTAGAAATTAAAAGTAATAACAGGTTTATGAGATATCCATAATCAAAGTTAAATCTGATCTGAGAGATGGAATAAAATAAGGAAAACGACAGTGTATAGATTAGAAAATAAAACAGAACATTATAGTAATTCCCGAGGATTAAAAAAGTATTAAACTGCCTAAAAACTTTAGACCGTGGTTTACTTCCTCTAAAATCAACGAAATCTGTTTTAATGTCTAGTTCATCCCTCAAAAAAAGAGCCCTCAGTGATAAATTAGTTTATAAAGTGTAGCATTTACCATTAACCAGATTTGTACCGAGAAATATCTAATAAAATCAACTAAAAAAGCAATTTATGGATCATTTCTTATCTCATATTGGGTCTATGTTACAAAACAAAACAAGCAGAAAATAATTTATTCTTCTTGCTTTATTAAAAGCTTGATTACTTAATAGCTCAGTATAGCAACCAAATAGTAAGCTTTATTAAAATTTGTTAACAAAAAATTATATTAATTCAATGGAAGTAGCTGATTTATATTAAACAAAAAAATTAAAGATATTGAAAATTAGAGAACTCGTATCTTGTTGGTATAAATTTCGAAGTATTTAAGAAGCAATATAAAAGGAATTTTAAGAATGAAACTAACTATAGTTGCAGGGGCACGACCTAATTTTATTAAAATCGCACCAATCATAAAAGCAATTAATGATCATAAATTCAAGAAAAATGACATTCAATATCGACTTGTCCACACAGGACAACACTATGATGACAGTATGAGCAGAACATTTTTCGAAGAGCTTAATATTCCCGATCCGGATATAAATCTTGGATGCGGCGGAGGTACTCAGGCTGAACAGACTGCAGCTATTATGGTAGCATTTGAAAAAGAACTATTAACTAATTCATCTGATTTAGTTATTGTTGTAGGTGATGTGACCAGTACGATGGCTTGCAGTATAGTTGCAAAAAAACTAAATATAAAAGTTGCACATGTTGAAGCCGGGATTCGTTCTTATGATTTAACGATGCCGGAAGAAATTAACCGTATGGTTACTGATTGTCTTGCTGATTATTTTTTCACAACCACCAGATGGGCAGGATCCAATTTAGCAAAAGCCGGTATTGATAATAACCGGATTTTCTTTGTTGGCAATGTAATGATTGATTCATTACTAACAAATAAACATAGATTTAAAAAACCTTTATTATGGGATAAAATAAATCTCAAAGAAAAATCTTATTTCATCATTACGTTACATCGGCCTGCTAATGTAGATGAAGGGAAAAAACTTAAGAAATATATCAGTGAAATAGTAAATAATGTCCATGGATTACCTGTGATTTTTCCAATGCACCCAAGAACAGCAAAGATTTTTAATGATTTGAAAATTAGTGAACCAAATTTATTTATTACGGAACCTTTGAGCTATCTCGAGTTTAATTACCTGGTTGAAAGAGCAAAAGGTGTAATTACGGACTCCGGCGGTATCACAGAAGAGACAACTGTAATGGGTGTCCCCTGTTTTACTTTAAGAAATAATACTGAAAGACCGGAGACAGTTGAGCAGGGAACTAATGAATTAATAGGTACTGATCCATCCGCAATTAAGCCTGCACTAGAAAAACTTTTTCAGGGAAAATGGAAGAGAGGAACTGTTCCCGAATTATGGGATGGATGTGCTTCTCAAAGAATCGTTTCACATTTAATTGAGATATTTAATTAAGCATCTGCATGTGTCTGTTTGTAAAATAAACTCACCTATACCAAGTTAAGTGACTTTTTATTTGATATAAAGAAAAGTAACTTTCTAACCCAAGAAATGAAAAATTGTTTATGTGGAGTTAATTTCTTGTAATCATCCCTTCCAAACTCCTGTTGTCGCATTCATTTCCCCTTATTGAGAAAAAAAAGTAATTATTACCTGATTTGCAGAATTTTCTGAAGCCCGATTTCGAAAAGAGTAAAATAATATTGTTTCTTGAGGGCATATTTTTTGTTTAATTATTGAAAATTATTAAATAATAGCAAATGAGATGAAACGCTTGTACTCATTCAAACTTTTATTCAGCACATTAACACTTGACCAACTCTGGAACAAGATATTCTTCTTTTTAATTCTCGTTTATTCTGCGGTTTATGCTTTTTTATAATTGTAATTGACATAAGCCATTATCAAAGCTATTAACTCTTAAACAAACTGGATATATAGTAGAAACATAAAAACCAGAGGAATTATATAGGTTTATTGTTAATAGATACAAAATAGAAAATTTATTGTTGATGCCAATCAGGAGATGAACATATGAAAGCAATACTACTAAGCACTCTTCTTTATTTTGCAATTAACCAACTTGATGGCGATGCCATTGCACAGACAATCTGGTATGTAGATAAAGATGCCATAGGTGCAAATACTGGAAGAAGCTGGACTGATGCGTGGACGTCTATATCCGATTCTCAGCACGTTTCAGACGGTATTAACTTTGACATACTGCAAGGTGGTGATACTGTTTATGTTTCTAATGGCGATTATCGTGGAGAAGCAGGTGCATACGCACATAGGATATATCCGGCATTTGAGGTTTATGGACTGGATGGTATTGTTTATGATTCGGAAGTTGTAATAGCCCCCGCTTGGCACACAGGACATAATGGTGATGTTAATATTCTTCCGTATAATAATGATACACAATGGATTTTACAGATTGCCAATATAACCAATCTTAAACTTACAGGCTTTAATTGCACTGATGACAGAACAACTAGTGGTCTAATGTTTTATCTCGGAGGTTCTGGTGCTGATGGTCGTTATTACAGAGACAGTATGATTATAATGGATAATTGGAATATAATAGGCAATGGGCGTAATGGTATGTTTTATTTAGAGGGCAATACTATTAAGGTAACAAATTCTCACATAGAACAGCCTGAGAATGACCTTGACAATAATACAGACCCCTTTGGCATAGCAGGTGGTTTAGGCGGACATACTATTGATGGCAATACCATTATAATGAGAAATGGCAGTATGACAACAGATGCACACAGAGATGGAATACAAATATCTGATTTAGGTTTTCCTGGAAATACTGATTTTTCAAGACGAAGATTTACGATTTCAAATAACTTAATTATAGATACGAATCCAAACGGAGTGATGTGGAATAACTTAATCTACAATCATCAGAACGCAGAAGACCCCCCGATGGAGATTCTGATTTACAATAACATACTTGTTCATAGGAAGCAATATACTGGCATAGGTGCAATAGGTTTGGGCAGAGCAAGTTTAGACCCTGCTATAACAGCGAGAGTATTTAATAACACAATAATTATCAAAGGTAGAAATCCGGGCTTGTTTACAATTTGGGGTGCGGATAGTATGTTCTTTGCAAATAATCTATGCGTGGTTGATACAAATATTAACGGACATCTTAATATCAATGCCCCAACTGTTATCGGATATTGTGATTATAATTTATATGCCGAGTATGGTGGTTATGAAGATTATCTTGCTACTTACGGCGTGGTCAGAACTTTTGAGGCTTGGCAAGGGTTAGGTTATGATGTAAATAGTGATACAGCAAATTCTAATCTTATTGTATTCACTAATAAATATGGACTTGATAAAGCAGATTACTACACAACGGCAGGCAGGGATATGGGAGTTGATTTGTCTACCGAATATCCGTTTTTAGCTTATGATATTTTAGGAAATCCACGAACAGGTGCGTGGGATATTGGCGCTCTGGAATATACCGAAAGTCAATCTAATAATGTCAGAGTTAGAGGCAAGGTATATCTTCAAGGACCATTCAATAATAATCTTATGTCAACGAATTTAACTCAAGGTTCATTCCTACCGAATTCACAACCTTATAATCAGCCTCCTTGGAATTATAATGGTAATGAAAGTTTTAGCTCCGGTCCAAACTCTGCGATGGTAGATTGGGTATTAGTCGAATTAAGAAACGCAGCAAATCCATCTCAAATTATCTCCAGTCGCGCAGCTATTCTAAAAAATGATGGACTTTTATTAGAACCAAATGGCAGCGAAGGAGTATTCTTTACGAATGTCGATCCTGGTTCTTATTATATAGCAATACACCACAGGAACCATCTTGCAATAATGTCAGCAGCACCAGTTGAATTATCACTAACATCAGCTTTATACGATTTTACAAATGCAATGAATAAAGCATATGGTCAAAACCCAATGGTTGAATTAGGTACAGGAAAATATGGAATGGTTGCGACAGACGGTAATGCTGATGGAGTCGTCAATACATCTGACAGAGATAATGTATGGTTAATCCAGAATGGTAATATGGGTTATCTCGAAGGTGATTTTAATATGAACAGTGGAGTTACGATTCACGATGTTAATCAGCTTTGGAATATCAATAATGGTAAAACAACACAAGTACCGTAAGTAAAAATAAATGATGGAAGATGGTTGATGGAAGATGGGAGACGGATGATGAAAGATGTTGAGCGGAGAGAAAGATGTTAAGTAAAGAAATAAATTCATTTTAAAAAATAGAATTTTTATTAAATAAAATATAAGGAGTCATAATTACTGGTAGGATTTAAGCTATGCTATTTAAGTTCGGCAAATTCAACAACAAGCCGATGTATTATTAACGAGAGTTCGGTTAAAACCGGAATATGATGCAAACTCTTTTTTGTAATGGAGAGAAATATGAAGCTGTTTAGTTTCCTTCTGGGAGTATTATTATTATGGAATGCTTGTTCAGTAGAACCGGCAACTATTAATGGCAGATTTGTGATTGTAAGTGCTGATGCTTCAAAGACCACAGTTCTTCTACAAATTAACACCGACGCCGGTAATGCTGAGCTTGGCGGTGCGACAATTGTATTTGATTTTAATACCTCAGCTATATCCATTAATGAAAATCCAATTCAAGATGTTGATTACACCTTCCATAATTTTAGCGGCGGAAACTATTCTACTGCTACTATAACACGACCTATGGAGAATACAATTTGGGTTAACATTGATCTTCCATTCACTAACAGTAATAACGGAACAACTGTGTCAACAACACCTGAATGGACAAATATCGTAACTATTCATTTTAACACCGTGGATTTGAATGAAACTCAGGATTTAACCTGGCTTACTAACAGCTTGTTCTGGGGAATTTTTGATGATGACAATTCGACTCTTTGGGAAAATGGTGTATTTGAAGATTATCCAACCTCAGTTGAACCAAATCCAGACTTCCCAAATGCTTTTCTGCTGGAACAGAACTATCCGAATCCTTTCAATCCATCGACTAAAATAAAATTTGAGATTCCGGGTCAATCCGCCTCAGGCGGACGGAATGACAATGTCCTGGTCACATTAAAGGTTTATGATATTCTGGGAAATGAGGTCGCAACATTGGTTAATGAAGATAAAACACCCGGGGTCTATGAAGTTGAATTCGCAGCCGCTAATCTGGCATCAGGAATATATATTTATCGCCTGCAAAGTTCAGAGTTTTCTGACACCAAGAAAATGATTTTATTACGATGAGAAATTAAAATTAATGTAGTGCGAGATTCATCCCGTCAACTTTGTTTTTAAATATTTTTAAAAACCTCTACGCGAAATAAATTTCCTGATAAAAATCACAAATACTCTATTTTAAAACTTTCATTTTCTTTTATGCTTCCACTGGCCTGCTTGGGTAGAAATCCCGCTGTTACCAGGTAATATATTCGGTTCCATTTGTAAAGACGCATCGCGATGCGTCTCTACGTGGAATAAATTTCGCGACACAAATTATAAAAACTCCATTTTAAAACTTTCTTTTTCTTTTGTGCTGGAATAAAGCTATTCGAATCCATTTAATCCTTCAACTAAAATAAAATTTACTGTTCCAAATGTCATTGCGAGCGGAGCGCAGCAATCTCAATATGTTACCCTAAAAGTTTATGACATTTTAAGAAATGAGGTAACAACATTAGTCAATGAAGAGAAAGCACCGGAAACGTATGAAGTAGAATTTTCTACACACAACGAAATATCAAATCTTTCTTCAGGGATATACATTTACAGGATTGAGAGTGCTGATCCTTCGACAAGCTCCCATAATGGGCAGGCAGTACAGAGTTTTGTAGATACTAAGAAGATGGTTTTGCTTAAGTAACAAGATCCAGAATAAATTAAATTCTACTGTGTATTACTCCCCTGTTATTATATTCTAACATCATTCCTTTTTTTAATCATCATATTTTGCCAACTTACTTTTTATACCATTATAACTGTTGTTGTTCAAGATTTTCAGCTTATTAACCCACTCCGCCTTTGGCGGATCGCCGGAATGACACCCCTGCAGAACTTTAAGTGATACGTGAATATTGAAAGTGTCCTCCTGATGAATTTTCGAAAAAAGTTGCTCCATCTTTTTATTGTCGGACATTATCGTCGTCCGTCATAAGAAATAACATCACACACCGCTTTTTTAATTCATATTCGTAGAAACAATCATGGTATTTGAATTGAATAAATCTACCACCAATAATTATTCGATGATTGAGTTTAAAAAATACTAAAGATAAAAATTTAGCTAAATAACTCAAGTTGATCACTTAGTTCTTAAGGTATTGAAAAACCGATGTCCAAAGGACTCCAATGGAGAAACGGTTATAAACCATTAGTCTTTAGATAATTAACCCACGACTTAAGTCGTGGGTTAATTAGAAATATGTAAAACAATAAACCGTTTTAACGGTTTAAAAAAATATGCAGTCCATATGAGTGAATAATCAAGATTATCTGATTGGAAAAGAGTACTAAGGAATGGCTGTTAAAATCCGGTATTGATAGATACGATACCGAATTACTTTAATAATGAGCCGGGGTAAAATCTGAAATGGTGTTAACTCTTTTAACGGTGGAGTGAAATATGAAACAATTTATTCTGCTTTTAGGTGTCTTACTTTTCTTTTCTCATTCATCTTTACAATCAACAACAATTAATGGACGATTCACAGTTGTAAATATGTCTGCTTCTGAATTAACAATTCTTCTTCAGGTAAATACAGATACTGGTACAGATGATCTAGGTGGCGCAACAATTACTTTTAGCTTTGATACCACTGCTGTTGCAATAGGAGATAATCTTATCAAAAACGTGGATTATTTTTTTCACAACTTTTGTGATGGGAATTATTCGCCAGCTACAATTACAAAGCCGATGAGAAATCAATTATGGGTAAATATAGATTTACCGTTTATTAACAATAATAACGGAACAGTTGTAACTGCCAGCCCGGGATGGACTGATGTTGTTACTATTCATTTTGATATTGTTGATCCAAACGGAGCTGCACATTTAGACTGGCAGACCACAAGTCCATTCTGGGGTATATATGACGCAGATAATTCAACACTCTGGCAGACCGGAGAATTCACTGATTTATTTGGTCCTCTTCCGGTTGAACTTGTTTCATTCAGTGCTACTTTACTCTCTAACCAAAATGTTTTGCTCGAATGGAAAACTGCTTCATCCCTGAATAATAGCGGATTTGAAATTCAGAGGGCTTCGTCTATGACTACGCCCGTCCATGAATGGGAGGTAATCGGTTTTGTTGAAAGTTATGGAAATCCGAATTCATTAGTCGAATATAGTTTTACAGATATTACGCAGCACAGATTTCCAGTAGTTCAATACAGGCTGAAGATGATTGATAATGATGGTTCATTTCAATATTCACAAATAATTGAGATTAATACAGCTCCAACTAATTATGAACTATCCCAGAATTATCCCAATCCTTTCAATCCTAATACAGTAATTAGTTATAAGTTACCAGTAACTGGTAATGTCACATTGAAAGTTTATGATATTCTTGGAAATGAAGTTGGAACATTGGTTAATGAAAATAAAGAGCCGGGAACTTATGAAGTGGAATTCCAATCAAACAATCTTACGTCGGGTGTTTACATTTATCAGTTAAATTCATCTGAATTTGTTCAAACGAAAAAGATGTTGCTGCTACGATAACTGTCTTGTAATTCCGAAAATGATTGATGTGAGTTCTGCACCTTCGGGCATGGAGATATTGAAGAACTAAACCAGATGATTTAATCATTGAACAACAATAAAATTTTCCTTCACCCCGTCCCTCTCCCCAAGGGAGAGGGTGATCAATATGACCGGTGAAGTTCATCCGTAGGTCAGGTCTCCAGACCTGAAATCGCAATCGCAGTATTTTCTATCGATTGCTTGTCTCTACTCTGTTAAACAGAAACGAAAAAGCAGACGATTATGTCGAAACAAAAAAGATGATTCTTTTGAGTCAAATAAAAACCGGTAAAAGCTAATCTTAATTTTCTGTTGAGAAGGGTTTAAAGGAAGTAGTTGTTACTAACCTGTCATTCCCGCGAACCTGCCTGCTGTAGGCAGGAGCGGGAATCTATTTTCTTTAAAATGCTTTTTAAAGTTCACTTTTTTACTATAAACTACTAATATATTTCGTAATTACAGGACTTTTAAATATTGGAATAGTTTTTATTTTCTATAATTATTCTGCCTCAACCGGGATAATTATTAAAAATATTCTATTCGAAGTTATGAGGGGAAGGAAATTTTTTTTGACAGATCTGGTATTCGGAAAGAATTATGATTAGAACATCATTAATAAAATTAAAGGCACGGATTGGAATTCCCGTGCCGTTATTTGTTAGAGGATAATTAACTGTTAAAGAATGTATTGGAGTAGTTAACTGAATTTCTATCCGCATCCAACGTCAGAAGTGTCAGAAATACTTTCCTGTTCTGATATTGTGAAATTAACTGTGAAGTCTGATCAAAGAAATCCAGAGCAAAGTCCAGTCCGGTGTCAAGTACAAGCGGCTGTTCATCGAAAATCAAACGGAAGAACAGATGATCTGCACTTTCTTCAGATATTGGATTTGACAGATAAATAACACCAACCAACTGAAAATAGAGTTCTACGGTGGTATCTATACCAGAGTTTGCAGTTACACCATTTATAGTTACCCGAAGTCGATTCTCATCAAGTTCGATAGAATTAGTCTGCATCGAAAATCCGATATCCGGAACTAACTTAACCTGATTACTTACCAAATCAGATTGAACAGAAGTGTAGTTTGCTTTAACAATCTGATTGTATGGAGATAAGTCAGCAGGTGTTACAGATTTCCATAATGATTTAAGGTTATAGATAGAATTAATGGGTCTGGCAAGACGCGTAGCCATTGCAAACCGTTTCCTTCTTGCAATAGATTTTTCATCCTTACCTGGTATAAATGAGAGTGGTTTCGTACCCACATAATTTTTTCCATTCTTTGTGCGGAATAGTACATCACCAACCGCACCGCTGACAGTGCCGAGCACTTTTTTTCTTAAGTTTGCCATGATAGCATTTCCTTTCGATTTAATTAAATTTTTAAAGCATTTTTTACTTTTAGTAATGATTCTGAGTCTTTCCTGATACTTATGATCTGTTAGCAAGGATAGTTTTCAAATCATAAATATGTTTTTATACAAATGATGTCATAAAAACAGGATTTAAGTAAAATTCCGGTACCGACCCAGGATAGTTTTAGGGGGTTTAAATCCGGGGGAGAGCGAGGTTTAAGTGCTTTTATTTTTATTAATAAGGGAAGAATAATCCTGCGATTCTTCCGGTATGCTGAACGGTTCGCAACCGATAATAAAGCGAGAATCAACCGGAATACAACCGAAAGCAAACCGCAAGATAGCAGGGTTTCAATTTCAAATATTTTTATCAGCTCAATCATATTCTTCGATTTTTTATCTTCAACTGCCTTTAAATACTACACAACCGGCAATTTTGTGTAATGAATTTTTTTTTAATTAAATAACAAGATCCCCGATCTTGATAGTATTAATATTCAGAAAGGTAATTAATTGAATGAATTTTATATTTTGATAATCCAGGATGAACAGAAAGCAGATAATAGATGTCAGTACTACAATATAACAGAAACAAATTCCGGGAAACGGATTATTGATATCGCGTAAAAATGAAATCTATAATGCTTTTGAAAAAGCTTTAAATGAGAAAAAATTTGCGGATTGGACAAAACAGGCAGATATACTCCTAAAGTTTTCTGCTAACGGCATTTGTGTCAGTCATCTTGGACCGGAAGACATTGTAAGCAACATAATTAAATCGGTACTTGACGGGACAAGAACATGGGATATGGATAAAGTAAGCAGCATTGATGCTTATATGATGACAGCCATAAAAAGTGAAGTCTGGAATGCAAAACAAAAATCTAAAAGAAGCAGTTCAATAGATGATTTAATGCATCATGATATAGAAGAAGATGCTAAAAATGAATTAACACCTGAAATAGAAGATAAAAAAGCAATTGATTTAGCCAGGCATTTAGAAAATAAAAATCTTTTTGAACTCTGTTACAATGCGCTGGAAGAGAATGAGGATCATCAACTTGTATTTTTAGCGATGAAAGATTTCGGTTACAGTGACAACAAAGGAATTGCAGAATATTACGGATTGCCTGTTGAAAAGGTAGTTTATATAAAAAGAGAGATACTGAAAAAATTATATTCAATCATTTCCAGATACAAATACAACTAAAATATACTAATAAATATACTTGGTGCTTTATGAAAGAAGGGACGACTCTAATTGAGTTTTTGCTGCAATCAGCAGATGGCGGCAGCGAACTTACAGAAGAGTACATAGAAAATACGGGGATAGATATACAGGGGAAAAACGAGGAATTATCAGAATACATCAAAAAAAAGAAAGCAGAATACAGACTTGAGCGCGGAAGAAAGCTTAAAGAAAAACTTGCCGGATTTAAATCTAATTTAACATCTGAATACAATACGGCTATCAATAGACAGGAATTAATATTAGCATACCGTAACCTGGAAGGTGTGGATGAAAAAGATATTAAGGAAATTGAAGAAGACACACAGCTTCTGAAAGAATTGGAAGATTTTATTAATAATGAAAAATAGCAGACCTGCTGAACTGGCATCTCAATTAATAAACAGATACTGTATTGAACATCCCGGACAATTAAATGTTGAAGAACTTGCATTTGCAGAGAATCTTGCGATCAAAGAATCCAAGTCAAATAATTTTTACGGACGTTTGATACATAATTCAAATGCAGGAATAATCTCTATAAGTAAAAGTATAACAGACTATGGTTCGAAGCGATTTACTGTTGCGCATGAAATAGGACATTATTTTAATGAACGGAATGATAAAATTACAAATGCCTCTGGGGCTGATAATAACTACAGAAATCTGTTCAGATGCGCAGAGAATGATATTAACAGCGTAAATAAAATAAAAGCGCGTGAATCCGATGCAAACGAATTTGCCGCAGAACTGCTTATGCATCGCCCGTGGTTCAATGATTTTATTATTAAGCGCAGAATTGATTTTGAATTAATAAAAGAACTGGCGGAATATTTTAATGTTTCATTATCCGCTGCTGCTTTGCGTTATATAAATATCGGTAAATACCCGGCTGCTGTTATTTACAGCAGGGATGGGATTGTAAAATGGAGCGCCTTCCACGAATATTTTCCGCTGAAATTTTTATCACCCGGTTATAAAGTCAGAGAAGAGACTGCTGTTAGTGATTTTTTTTTAGACAGGACAATGCAGACATGTGCCGATCTGATCCCCGCTTATGTTTGGTTTGCAGAAGATTATAAATGTAAGTCGGGTACGTATTTCTATGAGCAAAGTGTAGCAATGCCCGGTTACAATGCAGTACTTACGTTGTTATGGGAGAGTGAGTTTGAATAGTGAATAGTAATCAGTAATTAGTAATTTGTAAGTAGTAAATAGTAAGCAGTTAGAAGCAAGTATTGAGATGTAGGATGTATGATGGAAGATGGGAGACGGAAGACGTTAGATGGAAAATGATGAGCGAAATGAAATGCGTCTCTGGCTGAGAAGATGGCAGAAGTTGGATAGGAAATGAAAGATGTAGGATGTATGATGGGAGATGGAAGATGGTAGAAGTGAATTAATAACCTATTTATAGATTGATTCATTTGATTATGGCCCGGGGAAGAGAAATATTAAACATTTGAAACCGAAATAAATTCAGTTTAAACTGTCCATCCGAGAACAGGCGCAAAAATAAAATTCAGTATTCCATTGATTGGAATGAAACAGAGTGTAGCTGTAAAATTACACGTGTATGATTTACTTGGCAACCAAATTGCAACTTTAGATGATGAGGTAAAAGAACAGGGAATTTATGAAGTTAAATTTTCAGCCGATGGTTTGGCCTCTGGAATATACATTTATCAGCTTTTCACTGCTGAGTTTGTTGAAACGAGAAAGATGGTACTGTTATGATAGAATATTTATTTCTTGTCATTATGAGTTAGTAATATTTAGTAATCTTTGCTATTAGAATTTAAAGAGAGAAAATTAGTTTTTCCGACCATTTCCCAGAATACGCTCAAGCATATTTAATAATTCTTATTCTTTAGAGAATTATGCCCCATTTTGAAAATGGCACAAAGTTAAAAATTTAAAAATGGGACAAAAATACCTCTCTTATTTGGCAGGATAATTGACTTTTGACCTCTAATTCTCAAGATTGTAACTCGTATGAAAAAATTTAATCTTATCTTTTTTTGGATTCTAATTACTATTTCTGCTGTTTATTCTCATAATTTTTGGGAAAAAACAAATGACCTGGATGGTTTTCCAATTTATTCACTTGCGATGAATTCTGATGGAGAAATTTTCGCTGGAAGTGACACTAGCTTTGGTTTATGGCGATCTACAGACAATGGTGTTAATTGGGTAAATCTAAATTTGGTGAATTTAAAAACTAATGGCATTGCAATTAAACCTAGCGGTGAAATTTTTTTGATTACCATAGATCATAATCAGGGCGGAGGTGTATTCCGCTCGACGGATAACGGAAGTAATTGGACTCAATCGGGATTTTTTATGGCAGGATCTTCAATTGCCATAAATCCCGGAGGAGATATTTTTGTCGGAACTTTATCTTCTGGTGTATATCGCTCAACTGATGATGGAAATAACTGGGGACCAATAAATTCTGGTTTATCTAACAACGACGGTTTGCATCCAACATCACTTTTAATAAATTCTTTAGGACATATTTTTACTGGAACTATTTTTGGCGGCGTATTTCGATCAACTGATAATGGAGATAACTGGGTTCCCGTTAACTTAGGCTTAACAACAACCTATATTCAGTCACTTGCTGTAAATGCGAATGGTCATATTTTTACCGGGACTTCCGGCGGTGGTGTGTATCGATCAACAGATAACGGTGAAAATTGGGTTCAAATCAATTCAGGGTTAGCTGGTGAAGCCCTTTATGTCTCTGCGATTGAGATAAACCAAAGTGGAGATGTTTTTATTGGAACTGCTGGTGGAATATTTCGATCTACGGATAACGGAGAAAACTGGATTGATATAACTGCTGGTTTAACAAATGATGATGTTCGTTCACTCACTATAAATACAAATGGAGATATCTTTGCAGGAACACAAGATGGTGTTTTCCGGACTATCCCTTCAGCAAATATGAAAATATTCCTGCAAGGTCCTTATGTCTCGGCTACCGGCACGATGAACACAACATTAAACACGAATGGATACATTCCACTGGCACAGCCATATAATACAGCGCCGTGGAATTATACTGGAACAGAATCAGTGGATACTATTCCTGCAGGAGTTGTTGATTGGATCCTGCTTGAGCTAAGAAGCGATTTAACAACACAGGTATCACGAAGAGCGGCATTTTTATTAAACAATGGAAGCGTTGTTGACCTTGATGGTGTAAGTAATGTAAAATTCCCGGGTGTTGCACCGGGAGATTATTATACTGTTATACGCCACCGGAACCATCTGGCAGTTATGACGGCAAATCCTGTTACATTATCTTTCAGCCCTGTTTTATATGACTTTAGTACTGCACAAACACAGGCGTATGGAACTGTGCCATTAGCGGATCTAGGAAGTGGTAGATTTGGATTGATTGCTGGTGATGGAAATGCAAATGGCGGAATAAACATAGCTGATAGAAACTTAGTGTGGAGAATTCAGAATGGGACATTAGGTTATTTAACAGGAGACTTTGATCTAAGTTCTGGTGTCAATATAGCAGATAGAAATTTGAAATGGAGAGTTAATAACGGTAAATTAACTCAAGTACCAAATTAATAGTATTAACGACTGGAGATTTTCAATGCATTACATGATTTATTCTTTTATCCTAACTTTTATTTTAGCCATTTCATCTTATTCAACTACTGTAAACGGTAGATTTTCAGTTGTTACAAATAATGGGACAAACTACTCAGTAACAGTTCAATTAAACACTGATACTGGCACTGACGATCTTGGAGGGTCCACGATAGTATTTAATTTTAATAACTTAGATCTTTCATTCCCGTTTTTAACGCAAAGTGGAGTAGATTATATCTATCACAATTTTTCTGGCGGAAATTACTCTACAGGCACTGTTACACGTCCTCTACCAAATCAAATTTGGTTAAATATTGAACTCAATGTAGATAATGGTGGAACAATTGTTCCTGCCTCGCCAAATTGGATTGATGTGGTAACTATAAATTTTACGACTCTTGATCCTTCTGGTAATGCTGGACTTGTTTGGCAGGAATCTGATGGCAATTGGTACATTTTCGATGGAGATAATGCAAACCTTTGGGACACAGGTGTGTTTGCTGATGAAAATACAACTCCGCTTCCAGTAGAACTTACATCCTTCACATCAAAATATTTACATGACAAAGTTCAACTTAACTGGGTAACAAAGACAGAAGTAAACAACTACGGATTTAATGTTGAAAGAAGAATTAACGAAGGTGAATGGAACAGCATCGGTTTTGTAGAAGGCCACGGCAATTCAAACTCACCAAAGGAATACAGCTATATTGATAAAGATTTGTTTGCAGGCGGCAGCAAGTTCCATTACAGACTTAAACAGGTCGATACCGATGGAACTTTCGAGTATTCAGATGTTGTTGAAGTAGAGGTAATGCCAACTCAATATGAACTTTCACAGAACTACCCAAATCCATTTAATCCGAGCACCACTATACGGTTTTCCCTGCCTCGGGCATCGCAGATAAAAATTGAGCTCTACAACATAGTCGGTGAACAGGTTGCAACTCTTGCTGATGGAATGTACGAGTCAGGATATCATAAAATAGAATTCAATGCAAGCGGCCTAACAAGCGGAACATATATTTACAGGCTTAGTTCGGATTCGTTTGTCCAGACAAAAAAGATGATGATTTTAAAATAGTAATTTATTTAGCTAGAATTGACACTGCATCGAATTGTCATCTTTTTTCATAGGACTACCTCTAATGGGGATGTTCACAGGTTAATCGCAGTTTTAAATTTAAAACAAATATATATGGATCTTTAAATGCTATCGAAAGCTGCGGCATTTATTACATAATAAAAAAATATTTAATATGAAATTTTACACTCTGATCATTGCTCAAATCTTTGTTGTCTTTTCAACTATTTATTCTCAGAATACCTGGGAAAGAACAAATGGTCTCAATTCTGAAAGGATTTATTCTTTAGCTGTAAATTCAAGCGGGGATATTTTTGCAGGTACTGATACTACTCACTATACTTTTCGTTCGACTGATAATGGGACATCGTGGATTAATATTGGGACAGATATTAGATTGGATACCATGATGACTACACAAATATTTATTAAACCAAGCGGTGAAATTTTAATAAGTACTTTAGATCATAAATTGAATGGTGGTATATTTCACTCTACAGACAATGGGATTACTTGGTCTAATTTAGGATACACAGGGGCGAGCACTTCAATTGCTTTGAATTCACAAGAACATATGTACATATCTACATTTAATAATTCTGTTCATCGCTCTACAAATATCGGAAACAGTTGGGTTAGATTTGGAAATGAACAGGGACTTACTGATCCAAACACCACTTCTATAATCATAAATAGTAATGATCATATTTTTGTAGGAACTATAAGTAGTGGCGTATTTCGTTCAACTAACAATGGAGACAATTGGATTCAAATAAATCAAGGAATTGATTCTAGTAGTTATCATGTACTCTCACTTGCTGTAAATTCAAGCGGTCATATTTTCGCGGGAACGTCCGGCGGTGGAGTATACCGGTCAACAAATAACGGAGATAATTGGGTCCCTATCAACCAGGGTCTAGCTGGTGAGGGCAAGTATATTCGCTCAATACTAATTAATCCAAACAGTATTATTTTTGCGGGTACCGCCGCTGGAGTGTTCCGATCAACAGATAACGGTGATAATTGGACTCAATTGATACTAGGCTTAACAAATTCGGATGTATATTCTCTTTCCGGTAATTCTGATGGCTATATCTTTGCTGGAACCGCAAACGGTGTTTTCCGATCTATTAATCCTCTGCCGGTAGAACTCTCATCTTTTACTTTAAAACAAATGACCGATAAAATCCAATTAAATTGGGTGACCAAAACTGAAGTAAATAATTATGGATTTGAGATTCTTCGCTTCGCTCAGAATGACAAGCTGGGCTGGAATAAGATTGGATTCGTACAAGGAAATGGAAACAGTAACTCACCAAAATATTATTCATTCGATGATAAAAATCTTCGATCAGGGAAATACTCATACAGATTAAAACAGATAGATACGGATGGTCAGTATGAATATTCAAAGGTTATAGAAGTAAATCTGGATTCTCCAATGAAATACGAGTTAAGCCAGAACTATCCGAATCCATTCAATCCGGTTACGACAATTCAGTTTTCGATTCCGGAAGCCGCTGAAGTAAATCTGTCAGTTTATAATATATTAGGTGAAGAAGTGGCTGTATTAATAAATGAGCTGAAGGAAGCAGGCATATATACAGTAAACTTTAATGCAACAGAATTGAACAGCGGGCTGTATGTTTATAAGCTTAGTGCCGGTAATTACAGCGAGACTAAAAAGTTAATGGTTATTAAATAAATGAAAAGATTTAATGAAGGATGACGGTAGGTTTTAACTATCCCCTTTCTTTTTTGAATTATCTTCAAGATTTTTCGAAATAATTATTACCACGTCAGCATTGTCGTTTTGGAAATTTGGAATGTCAAAAAAAAATTTCGTAGTTTAACGAAGAAATCAGGAAGAACTTTGCTCAAACAATTCTCCTTATCTCCCTGATGACTTCGTAGAGGGAAATCGAACTAAAATTAAATAATCATAACTAGATTATCTCATACGGAAATCTCTTTCTGTATGGGGGGAGAAAAAACAATGCTTAAACTTTACAAACCTCAGTGGAAAATTATCTGCTTGCTTTTCATTACTTTCGTCGCCGGTGATTTAACAACACTAAATGCACAATGGGAAGGATGGGATTGGCAGCAATCAGTCACAATAAACAACAGTACAGGAATTATTTTAACTGACTTTCAGGTAAAGATAAGTCTGAACAGCACTAACTTTGATTTCGCTCACGCTCAGAGTGATGGTAGTGATTTAAGGATAGCAGATTCTGATGAAGAAACACCATTACCATTTTGGATTGAGAGCTGGAATTCAACGAATGAGTTTGCAGTAGTCTGGGTTAAAGTCCCCAGCATTCCTATAGCTGGCTCGACTATCTACTTATATTATGGAAATATAACTGCACCAAACATATCAGACGGAATGAACACATTTCATTCTTATGATGGATTTGAATCATATACTCTTGGAACGGTACCCAGTTCCAATGCTGTAAATCCCGGAGAATGGGATCGACATATCGGTAATCCTATTCTCATCCCAGGTGCTTCCGGTTCGTGGGATGCTCAGGGAGCCACCTTTGCAAGTGTCATTTATGATGAACGTGTTGGTGAATTTAGAATGTACTATCACGGTTACAATTCACTTCATCAAGTTGGACTAGCAACAAGTTCCGATGGTATAAATTGGACTAAATATTCGGGTAATCCTATCGTTGCAGTTGGTTCTTCTGGCTCTTGGGATGCGACCGGAGTGAGAGTTCCAATGGTTTGGAAAGAAGGAACAAATGACTATCGAATGATTTACACTGGCTCTGGTACTGCTTCCGGACAAATAGGCTATGCAACATCAGCTGATGGGATTAATTGGACGAAGTATGCAGGCAACCCAGTATTCAATGATCCGACATGGGCACACAACCAGACAGAAAACTGGGGTGTGATGAAAGTTGGAAGTGAATATTTAATGTGGTACAGCACATGGGGAACACGTCAATCAGGAATTGCTGTATCAACTGATTTAATCAATTGGACTCCTCATACTCCCGGACCTATTTTTGCTACTAACGGAATACCTAGTGATGATCGCTACTCGCAATTTTGTCCTTTTAGCTTCAAGTATAATGATAACTACTATGTTCTCGTTCCATCCTATAGTTCAGTGGGTGACTATTCGAAATTCTACTTGTATAGATCATCGAGCCCGTATTTCCCCGAAGCGGATAGAACGCTGGTTCGTGTAGCTCACACACCTCAAGGTGTTGATGCAAGGGATAACGACACACCATTTGTATTAACATTAGATATTGAACGAAGTATTTTTCCAAATGATGAATTAAGAGTGTACTATGCAGCTGATCCAGGTTCAGGTAGTTGGACGTGGTCAGAATGTCTTCTAATAGAACCTGACATTGCACAAGCACTTTCCGATGCCCCATTACCATCAGCTGGAAATTTAACTTGGTCAGGGGGTACTCCCAGCACTGTTGCGGTTGTTAATAATCCCGTGCGCAGTAGTACTCAACTTGTCAGAATCACTGATCTGTCCAGCAATCCAGTTTCTCTTACAGGAACATTTGCTCAGCTAACGCAAGGTATTGTTGGTGCTTGGATGAGAAGGTCATCTACAAATTTAGATAACGACTTTGATATTTATCTTTATGATATAAGTGGAACTACTATTAATAGTCTAAATTGTGTTGCAGGATTAGGAAGAGAAAATGTTGTAGGTCAAGGCGGTCGATTTCATTATTATAATCAAACTAACAATTTTGTGTCTACGAATATTAATTGGGAAATGGATACCTGGTATCTGGTTACATTATCATTTGACTGTAATTCCAATCTCTATGATTTTGTAGTGTATGATGAATCAATGCAAGAAGTTGTTCGGGTTAATGATATTGGTTTTGGACATTCAGCTAATTCAACCGCAATTAATCGCGGTGTCTTGTACTGTGGTGGATCTTACGTGGGTTATGCTTATGCTGATGATTTCCGGGTTTGTAAATGGCCGGGAAGCGATATTACTTCATCGGTCGGTGTAGAGATTCCCAATCCACTGCCAGTTGAGCTAAATTCATTTTCCGCATCTGTCAACGGTTCAACAGTCACTTTAAACTGGATAACAGAAACAGAAGTGAATAATTACGGGTTTGAGATTCTTCGCTCCGCTCAGAATGACAACAAGGGTTGGATATTAATAGGATTTGTGCAGGGAAATGGAAACAGCAACTCACCGAAATACTATACATTTGAAGATGAGAATTTAGTTGCAGGAATATACTCATATCGATTAAAGCAAATAGATACAGATGGACAGTTTGAATATTCAAAGGTAGTAGAAGTAAATCTCGGTGCACCAAATAAATTCGAACTGAGCCAGAACTATCCGAATCCTTTTAATCCGAGCACAGTGATAGAGTTTTCACTACCTAAGGCATCTCAGATAAAAGTTGATCTTTACAACATAACAGGTGAGAAGGTGGCAACCATAACTGAAGGAATGTACGAGTCAGGTTCTCATAAGATTGAATTTTCCGACAAAGGCGGATTACCCAGTGGAACATATATTTATAGACTTATTTCGGATTCATTTGTCCAAACTAAAAAGATGATTCTGCTTAAGTGAGCAGGTTATAATTAATTTCACAGAATTGCCCTCACTTTTGTGAGGGCATTATTTTAATATATAACTGAAGTTACGCAAAGCAGTCATTCTGAATCCGGCAACTGCTGGATGAAGAATCTCAAGGCTTCCAATTTGGAACAAATTTAAGATATTTCGCTTCGCTCAATATGACAAAACAGGCATCTGCATAATTTCAGTAAATAATATACAAACAATTAATTTTCATACTCTTATAATTTGTATGAGTAAGTTTGTTTAAAAACCTTGAGCTGAATTTCACTCTGAGTATTAAACAACGAACAAAGTGTTGTCATATCTAGAGTTTCATTAAATTAGATGTAGAAAAACTCTGAATTATATAAATGCTGCAAGTAAAAAAAGTTGTCCGATCTATTAAATCCAGGGGATTAAAGGAGACTATTCTTGTAATTTTCTACGATTTTATATTTTCATTGCGATATAGCACAAAGTTTAACGAAGCAATCGAGTTAAATTCCCTACGTATCGATTCACCGAATAAAAAAAATGGTGTCCTATACCAAAGTTCCAGTTATTATTATGCTAAACTGGCATTTAAGAATCTTCCTGTTGATTTTACAAAATCTTCACTAGTTGATTTTGGTTCTGGTAAGGGCAATGTTTTAATCTTGGCCCACAAGCTGGGCTTTAGAATAATTATCGGTGTCGAATTTGCAGAAGAATTAGTACATTTTAGTAAGGAAAGAATGAACAGAATTATAAGAAGCGCTTCTTCCTCAGATATTAAAATATTACACAGCGATGCAGCTTCCTTTACTATTCCGAAAGATGCAAATGTGTTCTTTTTCTACAATCCGTTTAACAGGAATGTGTTCGAAAAAGTTTTGAATAATATAGAGGAATCACTTAGCAGAAACAAAAGAAGAATATTTATTGTCTATATAAATGCAGTGATTGGTTTAGATATGTTTTCTAAGTATGATTATTCTGAAATCTTCAAACATTCAAGCAAAGAAAAAACTGAGATACTTATATTAAGTAAGTAATAGACAAGCTTGGTCTATCAGTGCAACAGGCAGAAATTATTCTAAATTAATTTTTGGGTGATACAGTAGTCTTTAATAGTAATAAAATTGTAGCTCTTCTTCTTGTAAAACTCAATTTCTTTTCTGTAAAGTGAATCAGCTTCTAATCCCAGGTTTTTAACTTTCAGCTTAGCACGTATTAAATCTTTCAGAATATATCCCACAGGATTTTTAGAACGCTGATGGATAATCCTGCTCTCATTAGACTCATCAATAAGCTCATTCGGATGAATATCGAAAACAACCGGTTTATGATTGAACTTAGTTTCTAAGTTAACAACTCGTCTTTGTAATGCAGTTATCAAAGGGAAAATTCGCATAGTTGTACCAACATAAGGTAAAAACACTGCGGTTAATGGAATTTCTATAAGCTTACTATTCCCTCTTTTAAAAATATTATTCTCATCAGTACGATATGGAAGGCGAGGTGCAGTTATCCATTTTAGTTTATTTGTACTTCCGAAAGAAAGGAAGAAATCAAATCTCTGGGCAGCAACAGAGCTGTCGATTTTAAAACCAGTTTCTATTAACACTCTTGCAGTATGCTTATTTGTGCGAAGTGCGGGAGCTCTGAAAGTAACTACCTCCTTGCCAGAAATATCCTCCAATAATTTTTTAGAATATTCCAGGTGACTTTTTTGCTTTTCAAACGGCATAACATCAAACCCGTTCTCAGGCAGATGGGATTTCCCATGCGAGCCGACTTCATGACCATCTTTGAGAATCATTTTTACAATGTCCGGAATTAATCTTGCAATGTATCCTGTAAAGAAGAAAGTTGATTTTATTTCGTACTCCGCATAAATATCCAGCAACCGGGGCATTCCTTCTTTATAAACTTTAAAACCTGTTTCATCTCTGAGCGTGTTAAACCAAATTGAAGTTGTTTCAACATCATTTGTAAACAGACAAAATTTATTATTTGCTGAATTATTTTCTGTGCTTTTATTATGAATCATTTATTAAAATTTATTTATGCAATTGTGACTGAGTCGTAAGGTCGGATAAAATTGCTTTATTATTATGTTCGAAATACTACTAAATTATACTTTTAATTATTCCTGAGAGATAAAATATAATGTCGCTGACTAGTTTAAAACTTATGACCTCTACGATTGACTAAATTCTTGTGATCTTTCTGATGAAAGGACCAACTTTATTTGTCAAATTCAGTGGTAATTTACTCCATAAGTAGCTGAGCAGTTTTAATTTCCTGACATCGAACGAATAACTTGAGTAGTTAAAATACAACTGTAATTCACTGGCACCCCATCGGGATTTAAATTCGTGAGTGCCACTTCCCCTGGTTGATCTGCCAAACGAAAAGAATCTGATTTTATTTTCGACAGCATATTTTATCATCTCCCAGTACATAACCATATTTGGCTTTAATCTGTTATACTCATTCAATGTTGAAGCCCAGCTTACCTCAAATAAATTCATATATGACAGAACAATACTTCCGCCTATAGGGTTATTCTCATAGTTGCATATAAATACTCTGGCAAGTCCATTCTTATAATTCCTGATCAGGTTTGTGAAAAAAGTTTTTTCAATCGGGGGTGAACCTAGATGGCGCATATTAAAAGCATAGATCTCATAAAAATCATCCAGAAGTTCCTCGCCTCCGAGTTTTATAGAAAGCCCGTTTTTGTAACCTTTTCTTATATGATTTCGCTTATCAGAACTCAGCTTTTTCCACTGTGTATCAACATCTTCATCAAGTTCAAGGTAACTTAAAATCTTTTCGTCGTAAACATATTTTGAAAATTTAACCGTATCCCGAATCTCATATTTACCAAGCTGTTCAAGAATAGTATTATACAAATGAAGCTTATTGTTCGCTGAATTTGTGAAGATACCAGCAGCAGGAAACATCGGGATGGATGTATACTTATCTTTGATCCGAAAACCCGGGAGTAAGCCGATAATTTTACCTTCTTCTTTCAAAAGATGGTATTCAATTTCATAACCAAATACTTCCTTAAAAATTTCAGCTAAAGATGGGTTATGTGCAATAAAACAGTTATTTATTTCAGGTGAAGCATTGGTAAAAATAAAATTATTCCAGATGTCCGAACTTGTTTTACTATCAATTTTTTCTAATCTCATTAAACTATAATTACTTTTATCAGTTCTACATTTTTCGTTTAGATTACAACTAAAAGTTGAAGAATTTCTGGATAACTACTTCAGGGATGAGACCGAGCTTGGAACCAAAGCGGATTGGTACTTCCAGTTTCCTGATAAGATTGTAATAAGATGGGTAATCCTTAAAAGATTTATTCGGAGAATGCATAATCTCATCGAATTCAGATTCAGTTAAATCGAGTTTCTTTATATTGTAAATAATAGAGTCAATTCCGCCTCTAAAAGGATCTTCCATTAGTATATTAAAAGCATCATCTCGTGTTATTTGATTGGTCCTGATTAAAGCTGAATAATGTAGTTTACGTTTGTCGATGTTAAATTTTCTGGTCAAAACATATGACTGATAAAAAGTTGTATAAGTTGATTCAAAATGTTTACCGCCATAGTCATTCCATCCAAGTTCCGATTTTAGTATTCCCATGACTGTCTTTTCATTATACGGTATATAATATAACAGTCTTATATATTTAATGTTTTTTATAAAAAGATAATAAAGATATTTTGGCATGGTCATTATTGGAAAAGATTTGTGCACTCCCGTTCCAAATCTCTCAAATATCGACTTAATATATTTACCATCCATATAAGTCCAGGATAAAGGTGTAGTCCCTTCAGTCCTGAATGAGGAACCTTCAATGAAATATTTAACTTTTTCTTTTACAGCAGTTTGATACAGCACTGATGTTATTACCCAATCTGTGGGTACCTCACCATCCGAAACAGAGGCTTTAAGAAATGCCCTCTGTAAATCTTTAAACTCCTCCCAATCAGCGACATGAGTGTGAAGATCTACACCGAGGATTTTTGTTACATTTTTTATATTCTGAACAGCTATCTCGGAGTTCCAGCCATTGTCAAAATGGACTGCAAGGGGTCTTAAACCAAGTTTAACAGCATTATAAAGTGTGTATGTGCTATCTCTTCCACCGCTAACTCCAATAATGCAATCATATTTTTTTCCCTTTCCATCATTTTTTATTTTTTCTACCAATTCGTTCAGGATCTTCGGAGTATTTGCATTAAGTGGAAACTTTCCTTCCATGTCATCATGTATCATACAAAAAGTACATTCACCTTTTTCGTCAAAAGAAATACCTTTTACAGAATCATCCATTAAACAACGAGAACAGACTTTATTTGCTTTATATTGATAAGGAAGTATCTGCATAATCGTTATTTGAAATTAAATTGATAATCGGGATTTTCTTTCATAACATTAAAACTTTTAGGATAATTTTCAACAAACCAGACCATAAATGCTGTAACGTCTATTTTATCACGAAGCATTCTTTCCTGTTTAATTTTCCATTCAGAGGATAAATCTTCTTTCTTTAAAAGTTCTTTTATTACATCTATAACTTTCGAATCGTCCTTCAAGTGAAAAGACAGACCATATTTTTCATCCTGTTCTTTACAATAACCAACAGTGAGAGAATTGATGTAAATATTAGGTATTCCTAATATTGAGCACTCAGATGCAGTTGTAGAGCCTTCGCCAATATACAAAAATGCATTCGCCAATACTGAATGCAACTCAGCTGGGTGAATATTTAATTTATAGGATTCAAGGTTTGGAGGTAATTTGCTTTCAGAAGTAATAAATATTTTGTACTTATCTTTTAATAAGTCAACGATTTGTTGACTTGTTTCGTCTTTTATGCCGCTCTGCAAAATATCGTGATTTGCACTCCAGGCTACAAAGCGGATAATAACATAATTTTCGTTTGGTTTTAGTCCTAATTTCAATTTTACATTATTATCAGCTTTAAAGTAATTTTTATGTAATGAACATAATTCCATATAGCCGTGGAAAAATATCTGTTTAGGTCCGATTGTTTTACTAAAGCTGGTAGGAGTCAACACTACGTCCGTAAAAGGTACATACATCATATGCTCAAATCTGGCATGTTCAGTATCATCAAATGCAATATGAGGTTTATGCATAAATCTTGAGACATGGGCAGCGTAAGCGGAACCAAAACTTAAAAATACATCAGGATTAAAATTTTTTGCGAGCTTATAAATTATCCGATCAGCTTTAGCAATATAAACTAATTTAGCTGCAATACTCTTTCCGCCTTTACCTCTTGTGGTATAATCAATTTGGTAATAATTCAAAAGCGAATGAGTTACCTCTTTATCCCGTGCACAAACGAAAAAACTATGACCTTTACCTTCCATAATCTTTATAAAATTCCGGAAATAGTGGACATGTGCAGGATGACCGATATCAATAAATATTTTCATTTAATAATAATTTTGAGGTTTATTTATAATCCCAATTATTTATAAGCAGATTTCTTCAAGAATTTCTGAAAAGGTTTTCAAAAAATTTTCCTATTTTATAAAAAGCTTTCCGGTAATAACCGAATATTTATTCCATTTTTTCCGTATTGCAATAATTATTAGAAATCAATCATTTTCAATTTTGAAAGTAATCAACATCCATAAACTTTAAACCATAATGAAAAAAAGCATAATCGTCAAAATCAATTAAAATCGCAGGCTGCTTTGGATAGGAATTTATTATCCTTTTAAAGTCGTAACAAATGTATTGTTTACTTTTCATTAACTCTATGTCAAAATCATAATAAAAAAATATAGACACTGTCCTATCATTTTTATCAGGTACTTTGGAGCAAATACCAGTGAAGTAAATTTTGTAATTCTTTTGTTTTAAGTGCTTAATAAGTAATACATTTTTATCTTCAGAAAATTGAATTTCACAAGTACCAGGTTTTAAAGAGTTGAGATAATTAATTGTTATTTCTTTAATTAATTCTACTAATTCTAAATCTTCTAGTTTTTTCTTAAAAAAATAAATCGGAAATTTTTTGCGTTCGACCGGAGAGTCATACACTACCAAGTCACCCGGTATATTTTTAACAATTGATGATCCCGGCAGTATTATCGAATTTGATTCAATTTGAACACCGGGACCTATAGATGTGTTCTGCATTATCCAGCAATAATCACCTATCATAATTCCTTTATTTGTTCTTGAGTAACCGAGGGTTACAGGAAGAAACGTGCCATGAGTATAAATTGAGCTTTTAGGTGCCAATGCGGAATATTCACCTATTTCTATATTTCCTGCTCCAGCATTAATTACACATCTCGATCCTACCATAGCTCTCTTCCTAATCTTGAAATCATGATTGCCACTAATGACTGTGAATCGCTGGATTGCACTATATTCTTCCATAATCAGTTTGTCTAAACCAGCTACTATTACAAAGCTATCTATTTTTGCAAATGCACCAATATATATATCATTTACTATGATAATGGATAATAAATTTAATTTTGCTTTAGTGTTAATTTTAAATCCCAATAAGTTCAATAATCTTATTCTCAAACCAGATGGTAATATCATAGACATTATTAAAATCAGGAATTTTATTTTTTTCATTTTATCTGTTTTAATTCAATTGTATCTGGGTACTCAAACATTATTTAAAGTTATTCTGATTATCCGGATTTTTTTTCATACTGACGAAACTATCAGGATAGTTTTCTATAAACCAAACCATAAAATTAGTGAGATTAATACTTTTTTTAATGTATTCTTCCGCATTATGTAATGAAGTTATGTTCAAATCATTACTTTCTAAGAGCTCTTGAACTTTTTGGATTGCACTGTTTTCTTCGTCAAAATAGAACAGATTTCCAAACTTACTGATGTGTTCAAAAACCCCTAAATGTTTTACACTTGAATTAATAACGATTGACGGAGTTCCTAGAATTGCAGTTTCAGTAGCCATTGATCCGCTTTCTCCGATTAATAAAGATGCATGACGAAGCAATGTATGAATATCTTTTGGATCACCCTTATAAATATATCGCTTAAATTCTTCCGGAAGTTCATTTTCAGAAGAAATTACTACCGTACCGTAGTCATTTAGCATTTCGATAAGTTTACTTTTACCTTGCTGTGAAAAACCTGTATGTCCTCTGTCATGCGAGGCATCCCAATTTACAAATCTTAATAGAAAATATGATTTTGGTTTTAGCTTTTGATCATCCAGGCATTTGATGTTATCTTTAAAATATTCGGGATGCAGGTATGCCATATCCATACTTCCATTAAAGGTGACATGCTTCACACCAAAATTTTTCCTAAATGAAGAGGGTGTAATTATACAATCTGAAAATGGCACATACATCATATGCTCATACTTGGCATGCTCGGTATCATCAAACACGATGTGTGGAGCTCTTATTAATTTTGAAACATGTGCTGCATATGCCGAACCGAAGCTAAGGAATATATCCGGTTTAAATTTTCTTGCCATATTTAAAAAGTTTAAAGTCAGCTTCTAAAATATAAATCAGCTTTCCAAACAAACTTGATCGTCCAGAACCTCTTGTCACAAATTTAATATTGTACGCATTTAAGAGATCATGAGTTACTTCCTTATCCCGGGCACTAACTAAAATCTCGTGTCCTTTTGATTCCATTATTTTTATAAAATTCCTGAAATAGTGAACGTGTGCGGGATGACCTATGTCAATAAAAATTTTCATTTTTCCTGATCTCTCTTTCAATTAAAATAGTGGGAGGTGTAGGGAAAAATTTTCTGAGAAAGGTCATCGATAGCTTAAAATACTTTTCAAAGAGCGGCATATAAGAAGGATAATTCCAGTAATATTTATTTTTCTGATTCCAGATACGGTCGAATTCTCCATTTGACAAATCAAGTTTTTTTAAAACAAACTCTTTATCTCGTTCCATTTCGTCTTCATCATATGGAGGATACTTCATTCTTTCAAGAGCCTGCTCTCTGGTTAATTGACCAGTTATTACCTGTGCTGAAAGAGTAATAATTCTTTTATCTATACCGAATTTTTTTGGCATCCAATAAGCTATTGCAAATTTTGTAAAAATATTTTCGTGATGATGTCCGCCATAATATTCCCAGCCATATTGACTCATTAAAAAATCCCGGGCAGGTTTTTTTTCATATTCGATATGATTAAAAGGACGATAATCTTTTATTTTTTTTACCAGGGTTGAATTAATCATATCAACTAAAGACTGATATGGATATGTTTTTAATTTAATCCCTTCATACTTTTTTATTATATACAGCATTTGTTTAGTGTCTGTATATGTCCATTCACTTGGCTGCTTGCCCTCAGAGCGGAAATCACTTCCATTAAGAACATATTTTATTCCTTCTCTGTTTGCGATCTTAAATAGCACCGCTTTTATTGCATTATCAGTAGGTCCGTCAATCCAGGGTAAACAGGATTTAATGTAAGCACGTAGAACAGCTTTTACTTCTTCATAATCTATAACGTATGTTTCAAGATCAATATCCAATGCCCTGGTTACTTTTTTAATGTTCTGAACCGCAATTTCGGAACTCCAGCCATTATCAAGGTTTACTGCCAGAGGTCGCAAACCATACTCTTTTTTTGCAATGTACATTAAATAAGAGCTATCTGTTCCGCCACTCACTCCAATGATACAATCATACCTTTTACCTTTACCATTCTCCTTCATATTATCCACGATATTATCCCAGTATCTTTGTCCTACATCACCTTCAGGATTCAATTCAATTAATTTGTCCAGCATTTTAGCGTAATTAGAAACACCATTTTCGTCAAATGTTATACCAGGAACCGAAGTATCCCAGATCCCACGTGTACAAATTCTGTATTCTTTCTGATTATTATTCATTAATTAAATAACTGCTTCAGCTCACTTTTAGACGGATAGTTAATAAGTACCGCACGGCGTGGACCGTGAAATACAAACATACTTCCAGCAGCAAGTGCATGGGCTTTGCCATCAAAATAACATTGTTTAAGATGCTCCAGGTTTCCAGCTCCACCACAAGCGACAACAGGTATAGAAACTATCTCAGCTATAGTTTTAATGAGATCAATATTGTAGCCTGTCATCATACCGTCAAGATCAATTGAGTTAATTATGAGTTCTCCCGCACCAAGGTTTTCAGCTTTCTTTGCCATGTCAACAGGATTAGCTTTTGTATTTTCACTTCCATCTTTTATCCAGCATTCATATTTACCGAATAAAGTTTTTTTAACATCGAGAGCTACCACGATACTCTGACTACCAAAAACTTTAGAAGCTTCTTCAATCATTCCTGGATTAATTATTGCATTTGTGTTTATGATCACCTTTTCAGCACCGGCTTTTAATAATTGCTCGATCTGTTTAATATTATTTATTCCTCCGCCGACCCCAAAAGGCATAAAAGCTTCATCGCCAATATCTTTAACAAGATCAACAGAAACAGTCCTTCCTTCCTTTGATGCAGTTATATCAAGAAAGACAAGTTCGTCGGTTTTCAGATCATTGAAAATTTTTACGGCATTAATAGGATCACCGATATATTTAGGATCTTTAAACTTTACAGTCTTAACAAGACCCTTTCCTTTTAATAATAGAACCGGTATAATCCTTGGAAGAAACATTCTTAGTTGATTTTATTTACTTTATTTTTTTAGTTATCTTGTTTAAATGACTTAGGGACACAGAGACTAAGTGATTTAGTACACCCATTTTTCAGGTTGTAGTGACATATTTACTAATTTGCCAATGATATTATTATAATATTCGTATAATTTATCGCAAGATTCCTTGTCTATGTAACCACATTTGAAAGAGAAATCCATCCATACTTGTGTTTCCGCTGCCTCAGCCTCTGAATCTGATAATTTTGAAATAAATGACTTTGGATATTTCCTCTTTCTGAATGCTTCGGCTAGATTAGAACAAACAGATCTGGATGATCTTCTTATCTGATCTGTTAAAGAATATTTTTCCTCCTTCGGAAAATTTCTTGTAAGATGAAATATTTCCATTGCTGCTTCGAATGCCATATTATAAACATCCAAATCCGTATGTGATCTTATTTTCATTAATTACCTCTGTTACTTTCTCCAATACTTTCTTTCACTAAATCCCTCCATCTCTCTTTCTCCTCGTCTCTCCCTCTCAACAAATCTCCGCAAAATTCTTCAGAACCTGCAATCCCTTATCATGACTTTTCTCAGGGTGAAACTGACATCCGAAAATATTTTCTTTTTGAAAAGATGATACAAAATCATTTCCGTATACTGTTTCAGTTAATATATCTGATTCATTCTTACAAGATATAAAATATGAATGAACAAAGTAGAAAAAGTTTTCCGCAGATATTCCCTTAAAGATCGAATCAGAATTCTTTATTGACAGATTGTTCCAACCCATGTGGGGAATTTTTAGGCCGTTTGCATGAAAAGTAAATCGCTTTGTATTCGCGTTGACCCATCCGAACCCTTCACAGTTTCCTTCTTCGCTATATTCTGTCATAAGCTGCATGCCTAGGCAAATACCAAGTATTGGTTTTTTCTTTTCAATCACAGCCTCATTTAATGTGTTGAAAAGTCCCTTCTTTTTCAAGTTACTTATACCTTGAGCAAAATGCCCAACCCCCGGTAAAACCAGTTTCTCAGCATTCAGAATTTCACTAACATCAGAACTAATCTTAGCAGTCACACGAATTCTTTCGAATGCTTTCTGTACTGAACGCAGGTTTCCCATACCGTAATCAATTATTGTAATCATATTATTCTTTGGCTATTTGTTTATATACACTATATACTTTTGTAGCAATTACTTTATTATCAAAATGGCCGATTTTCTCTCTGCCATTTGTTCGCCCTTTAAATTGCAAGGCTAACTTGATCTTTTCAGTTACATCATTAGAATCAAATGAAGTAATGTAGCAGCCTTCAGTTCCGTCTACAACTTCGCGAATATCTCCGACATCTGTTGCAACAATAGGACAGTTGCATGCCATAGCTTCCTTTATTACCTGCGGAGAACCTTCAGTAAATGAGGTAAGAAGTAATAGATCGCATGCATTAAGCAGCAGGTTCACTTCTTCACGGCTTCTGTTTTTTAATTCAAGCAATTCACAATTTAATTTCAATTTATTTACTGCATCAAAAGCAAGTGAAGAATTCTTTTCTACTCTGTTGAAATGTGAGCTAAAAAGAATATATTTTTTATCAGGGTTCATATTTAGCTTTTCTCTGGCTTTTTTTATATCTATCGAATAAAAAACATCCAGATCTATTCCGCAAGGGATGACACTGCTTTTACCATTAATTTTAACTTTCTTTAATATTTTATCCGACACAAAAATATTGTGCTTAGAAAGTTTTGATGCAATTACTGAAAGAGGTCTTATACTATCCAAATTAATATCACTTCCATGGAATGTAATAATTACGGGAACTTTTCGTTGCATAACGGCCAATAGTCCTGATAAGCCAAAATGAGCATGAACAATATCAGGTTTACAACTACCAATATGCTTTTTTAATGAAGATAGATTTTTTAAATAACCCGTGATCCCCTTACCCTTTATTTGATAAATGTCAAATTCAAGATTAAAATTTTCCTTAATGGATGCGATTTGTTCATGAACAAATGCATGATGAAGCTGCATATTGAATTCCTCAATATTACCACTAACAACTATTAATACTTTCATAATATTCTACATTTAGTATTTTTCATTTTTGAATAATATATATATAAAGTATCAACACAGGTCTAGTTCTCATCTTACCAGATATCATATTTAACTATATAATATTTTGTGTTCTTTGTAGCGTTTATTCTGCTTCAAGACTTTTAAAATTTGCATAATTTCTTTGCCATAAGTAACAATCTCCACTATTAAATCGTTTTAATAATTGCTCTTGATTTCGCACCATTCTGCTCTGGTTCAGTAATGATTAAATCTACCATAGTGAAATCAAGTTTGTGTTTATCTTCATTTTGAATTATCAATTTAGGTATGTGTAATGAATCTAATGTCTATCGGATTGAAACAGCTGCCAATTCTCAATATTTCTTATGTCCTTCCCATAAATGAAAAAATGACTTTCTGATAATTTGGGATTTGTAGGACGTATTAGGACAGGAAATCTTTGTTTCTTAAAAATTTTAACATACATTTTTGATTCAACAAAAAAACCACAAGAATTAAAAGTTCGCTTATCATGATCAGAATAAATAATTGTCCTCAGAATTGGAATATTTATTTTTTTTTGGAAAGAACTAAACATGATTTTTAAAGTCCTTAAATCAACTGACAAATATTCTTCAATTGAGAATTCTTGATTCGTCATTCTTTTAATAATTGTATAGCCAACCATTCTCCCATCTTTATGGCAAATACAACAAATATATTTGTCAGACTCATAAGAATACCTCCATTTAAAGAATGCTTCATCTCTTAAGTTTGTAAATTTCGTTGTATCTCTATGCTTTTGAATAAATTCAATTATTCTCCCTGTATCTATTTGATTACTGACTTCAAATTTATAATCTGATTTAGAAAACGAGAGTCGATTAATTTTATTTTTACTTTTTGCGTGAAGCAACGCCTTCAGCATATTGAAAATCGATAAACGAAATCCATAAACTTTGTTTTTCCCAGAACAAGGATACCAGTCAAATTTTAAATATGTCGGCATTGCATGTTTACTTGTTGTTGAGTTTAAGAGAACACTTTCCTCTGGATACTCTGAATAAATCAAATCCAAGCTTTTTTTATTTAGCATTGATATGAGACCACGTCTTCTATAATCAGGATGAATAATGGTATCTGCGGGGCTGATAACAGTAAGCTGTTTTCCAGAAATACAAAAATATTGAACTAAATATGCTCTGAATCCGACCAGAAGATTTTCTGAAAACGCAAGTAATATTAATGGTTTATTCTGGTATGGATTTCTCTCGTATCTCCATTCAAAGAGCTTCATTCTTTCTGTTTCGTTCAAACCTTCCAATAGATAGCTCAACAGAGTAATAACGGAATCCTTATATTCAGGTGAATACTCTTTTACTATAATTTCGCTTGTAACCTTATCTGTCATTTTAGATTAAAATTTATCATTTTTCAAACATTTTTTTATATGCATTTAAATATTTCCCAGCAACGGATTCAATTCCAAAATGCATTCGTCCATATTCACTAATTTCATTTCGTGAAATGGAAGACAATTTATTCAAGATTTCGGTAGAAATATCATCCACAGAATTTACTAGTGAACCATAGTCTGTCATTTCAATATAGTGTTTAATTACTTCAACATTTCTATTAGAAATTACAGGTAATCCAGCGCAAACGTATTCACTGAATTTTACAGGTGAAGCAACTTTATTCACAATATTATTTTCTCGAAAAATAACAGCTATATCAGCAGCAGACATATATCCAGGGACTTCCTCATATTTTACATATTTTGTAATGATATTGGGGTGATCAAATTTCACTTTTGATAAATTTAATATTTTGAAATCTTTATTTGCTATCTTGAGCAGTTCTTGATTATTCTGCCATAGTGATTCTCCCCCTGTACTAAATACGAGCAATTTTTCATTATTTTTTATTTTTAGAACACTTCTAATTTTTTCTCGCTGCTTAACTTGAAAAGAAAACAGTCTGCCTGCTAGGCAAGGGTTTACGAATATTTTATCTTCAATCTGATTGACATGTTTTAGAACATAATCCTGCAGTGCATTAGAAATTACTGAAACCATTGTATAATTTTTTATAGTCGAATATGCTTTTAAAAAATTGATAACTTTCATTTTCTTTAGAAGCCAATTTATTTCCAGAAAATCAACTGTTTCTTCTTTAGATGCACCTCTTATATCTAACAATACTTTTGGTTTAAAAGATAAATTTTTCTGTACACTTTTGTAAACTAAGTATGATGCCGAACTCCCTCTAACATGAAAAATTGTAGATTTATCAACTGTAACTTTTGCGATAGCTTTTGAGAGGTACTCTACTGCAATGCTATTAAAAAAAGGATAATTCGGAAAAGCTCGATAATAAATCACTTCGAAATTTGATGAAGAGAGCAATGCTTCTGCTTTCTTTTTTTCTGATTCATTCCGTACACCACAAAGCAGGGTAATTTTTTTAAATAAATTCAAACTATTATAAAAATTGAGCAATTCGATCACCTGCGAAGGAAACACTGATCCGATACCTGAGCTAATGTAAACTAATTCCATTCAGATTACTTTATCAATTTGATTTAAACTGTAATACAACTAGTACCAACAATTAACAATAACTATAGTTTTAGTAACTATCTTAAATTCTTTCAATGCGAAATTATACTGCTACAATATATTAATTTTACCGAGAGTAACTAAGCCTTCCATAGCCTTTCATTAAAAATAATATAAGATGCTTTTCTATTCTTCAATGTGTAATTCATATACTCATAAGTGAAGCTAGGTTCATCTTAAACTAGTCAGCTTATATACATCAAGCGGATAACCTTCAAGCTTTTCCACGTCCAAAGTCGGATTGATCGCTAAAATTTTTTCGAGAGCAAAACCTTTAACTTTTGCGCCCTGATTTTTTGTAAATCCTTTAAACAGCAGTTTTAAATTATCATCGGGCATAACTACACCGGACTCTAACAGATAAACAGTATCATTCTCAATAAATATTTTATTTAAATCAGTTGGCATAAAATTAGAATAACGTTTTTCTGCCAGCATAGCTTGATAGTCTGAGAGCAAATTAAAAATCTGGAGATTAGCTGCATAAATATTCCTGATAGGTTTGACTGCCTGGTAAACAATAAGAACTGAATTATCTTCAAGATCATTATTGAGTTTGACGTAAGTTTCTTTTAAATCTCTGTAAAACGTTCTTTCAGTCAGGACTATATAAAAATTTAAAGAAGAAAAGATTAAAAGAATTGCAATAATCCATTTGGGCGATCTTAAAGTATTCATCAGGAAATATGCCGAAGCAATTGAAATAACCGGATAGGCAGTCACCTGGTATCCGCCATAGCGTGCTTCGGGAATGGCAAATGGCAAATGGATAAAAAGAGTTATTAGTGAGAGATAAAAAAGTTCACGGTTACTTTTTAATAAAAAATAAAAAGTAAAAGGCAGAAGCAGAATAATAATGTTAAAAGATCTGAGATAACCGTAAATTAATATTGCGACGGGACGAAGAAAATTGATCTGACCAAAAATTTCCTTATAAGCACTCAATTCACCTCCGTATGACCAATTACCGCTTACAGTTTCACTATATGTAAAGATATTTACTAAGAGAAACAGAACAATTGTGCTCAAAGCAAAAGTTATATTATGCTTTTTTAATAATTCTTTAAACGATGTGAATAGTAAAAATATTGGTATAATAAGAACTAATAATACGGATGTAAGAAGTCCCAGGGCAAACCAGATTCCCGCAATCAAGTTTTGATTCCGGGAGTAAAAGTACATACTTATAAGCCCTAAAGAAGGTACTAAGATAAGGTATTCAACCTGGCACGAGAATCTGAATATGCTGCTCGTTAAAGAATAAATTATTACAGTAATTACCGCCAGTTTTACATCATTGTATTTTTTTAATGTGATCATATATAATGCCGCAGATCCTGCAGCGCTGAAAACTGCCAGCATTATTTCAACCGATACAACTGCGCTTAAGCCAATAACTTTGGAAAAAATCAGATAAAATATTATCCCGAATAGATGAAAACCAAAATGAGAGCTACGGCTCCATAGATCTAATGAAGTTATCTGGTCGATATTTGTAACTGAATCATTTGATACGGTTACACCATAGCCAAAAAAAATGTATAGTGTTACTAGTGTAAAAAAAATTGTTAGTGACGTTTTATTTTTTATCATAATTTAAGATTAATAATATTTGGGTTTATATTATCTCAATAGTGTATGTATTTTATATAATATTTTTCAATGTCTAATTTTTGTAAATAATGTACACCAGCCCAAGTAAAGATTTTCTTATCTTTTCCTTTCTTAGAAATTATAACTGGCTTATATATTTCCTGAAATTGTTTGTCAAACCAAATTTCGTCAAGTGCTTTATTTATAAATCTTGATTTGAATATGTCATTATTAATATCAACCACAATTTCATTTGTATCCTTGACTATTTTCGCAGGGAAACCCTCATAGATAAAATCCGGTCGTTCATCAAAAAATACATTTTTATTAAATCCCTCATGATTCTTGAATCCTCTTATTTGATGTTCAGAATGGGCCATCTTTGTGCTGTTCAATCCCAGTAAATCAAGTGTCTTACCTTTATATTTATAGGCCATTCCAGCTGCAGTTACACTTATATAAGGTAGTTCTGAATCAGCAAAAAAATCATTGAATAAGATTGCAAGACGCTGCCCTTCTTCCGAGATTCTGATATACTCACTATTTTTCAAATTTTGACCTCTTAAAAGCTGATCAAGACTTTCTCTAGGGAGTAAAATAATGTAACAGAATAGTAAAGAATAAATTAGATATTTTTTAGCTTTGATAATTTCTTTAAGTGAAACCAAATTTAAAATGTATTTATCAATAAAAGATAAATTAAATAAAGGTACGTATATTACAGGTAAAAAAACGATTTGAAATCTGTTCCATTTAAAATAATCGCCACCAAGCACTACTGGAATAGCAAAAGCGACCAATATGATCAATGATAGAATTAACTGGACAATTTCCTCGTAGGAAATATTTCTAAATTTTATTTTTGCTATGGAAGCAATTGTAATTAAAGTTAACATTAAAATGGGGTTGGTATAAATTAGAAATGAAAATAAATCTTCAATACCAAGCTTGAAATTGTACCAGAAACTACCATAGACTTTTACATAATACGTGTTTGGTAGAAGATACCCGAAATAATTATATCTCCAGATTAACAGTGATGCAAGCACCAAAATAAAAGTGAATAAAAATAACCGGTTCTCTTTAAATACTTTGTTCAGAGAGTATTTATGATATATATAATTGAACAGTCCTTTTAAAAATATCAAGTAAAATGCCCAGAAATATGCCTCGGGTCTGGTAACAATCAATAATGTGATTAATAATATAAATTTCATACGATTTATTAATGTGTTCTCATCAAATACTGCAAGGGTTGTTAAGCATATAAGCATCGACCAGATACCTGACTCCAGAAGAGATAAAGTAGTCCAGAAGAAATAACCTGGCATTACTAGCAAAAGTGTAGTTAGTGTAAAAATAATACCATAAAGATTGTACTTCTTAAAATTCAAATTATAAATAAACAATGAAACTTTGTATATAGTGTATGATACAGCGATGATATTGATGATAAAAAGAGATAATTCAATTTTATCTGTAAAAAGAAAGATTGTACTCCCTATTAAAGTGTATAAAACTGATGTGAATCCTTCAACTCTTTCACCACCTGGATTATAGATAAAGCCAAGACCATCAGCTACATTACGCATATACTTGAAATAAATATTTGCATCGTCAATTCCCAGTAAAGGTAGTCTATACATAAAATAATACAGCAGAGCACTTGCTGTAGTCAGTATCAGTGTGAAAAGATAAACAATAAATGATGAATGATTTTTATTCCCTCCCATTATTCTTCCTCAATTCAAAGTTGAATTTTTCATACCGCACAATTGTATCCAGAATTACCCCGATTGCAAAAAATAACAAAGAAAAAATCATTAGCCCTGTAGCCAGTATTGCAAGAGGGACTTTATAAACATATTTATATTTTATAAAATCCTTTATTGGTTCTAAACCAAATCCCAAGCCAGCAAGGAAAAAGATTATTGATAACATAGAAAAGAATAATAATGGTCTGTAATCTTTGAATATATTAAATATTGTTATGAATACCTTTACGCCATCAGAAAAGGTATTAAGCTTTGAAATACTCCCTTCAATTCTATCCTTGAAGTTTATTGGTACTTCAATAAAATTAAACTTTTTATCAAGGCAGTGCAAAGTCATCTCAGTTTCAATTTCAAATCCTTCACACATAATGGGATAATTTTTAACAAAATTTTTGGAGAGCACCCGGTATCCGCTCATTACATCTTTAACTTCTGCATTGAATAATAAATTTATTAACTTTCTAACCAGGTTGTTCCCAAAATTGTGAAAACGTCGTTTGTTCTCTTTCTCATATCCCTCTTCTGTAAACCTGTTTCCTACAGCAAGCTCATATTCACCTGATAATACTGGAGGTAATAATTTCAATAAGTCTTCTGCTCTGTGAGATAAATCGGCATCAGCCATTACATAGATGTCAGCATTAATTTTCCCGAATGCTGCTCTCATAGCACTCGCCTTCCCCTGTCTTCTTACAAAAATGACTTCACCTTTAATCATATTCTCCTTTATAACCTTTTTGGCAATCTCATTTGTTCTATCAGATGAATTATTATCAATTACATAGATTGAAGCATTTTGCGAAAACTGATGAAAATCGAGTATTACTTTTTCAATAGTTAACTCTTCGTTATACGCAGGAAGAATAATTGCTATGTTCATAATTCAGATCAGAGTTTATTAACTTTATATAATTTTGTATTTGTATATACTATGCCAATATTCTCAAGATTAAACTTTTCACCCCACTTAAGAATCTTCTGATCTTCAGCATTGAGTTGTTCTTTAGAAGGCATAATGAAAAAGAATATCATATGCGAAGGGAACTTTTCAATGTTTAGTACTTCCCTAGAGCTTATTACAGCAGCACCTGCAAACTGGCTAATCCTGAATGATCTGACAGTCAATTCATTATCTATGAATACAGGTACATTTCCCTTGGATTGTTCAAACTTGATATTTGTAAAAAGTGATTGAAGTTCCTGGGTAGGCATATTGTAAGCATTTTTTCATAGCTGTAAATACCCCATTCTTTATACGCTATGTAAATATGAATTAATGCGCTTACTATTATCAGAGTTAGCAAAGCAATTCTAATAAATCTCCAGAATATTTTATTGAGATATTCTGTTTTAACGAACAAAAGCAGAATAATAATAACTAAGACAGATAAATAGACTGAGCTCAGATAACGCGGATCACCAATGTGTGTCCATCCGGGTCGTGGTATTTCGTGGTAATGAAGTGTAAAATAAAGTAAAAAAGAAATTGTTAATGCTGATATAACAATGAATGGTATGAACAACCATAAATTCTCATTGAATGTCCTTTGATCGTGCGTTCGTAGCTTCAGGAACAAAATGATAATAAAGAATAATATTATCAATGAACCTGAATGAAAAACTATAGTGAAGAGAGTTACAGAATTATTCGCAAACAAATAATCAAAAAAATAAGAAGTCTTGAAAAATGCATTCAGGAAAAATGGATCTGTTAGTAGCAGATGTTCGGGAAAGAATCCTGCTTCCCAGATATGAGGGTTGTCCATATAATTAATATAACCGGTATTAATGTAATTATATATTAAAACACCCGATGTGATGAACAAACTGATTACGAATGAGTATATTCCCGAAAGTAAAGAACCTTTTTCTTTCTTTAAATAGTAAATAATAAATAGTGTAATGGCAGGGAAAAATGCTACCAGGAAATAGCTGTAATGAGTCCAGAATAGTAAAGAGGCAAAGAAAGAAGCCAAGAAAAGAATTGATTTTTTTGAATCATTACTTAATAAATATGCAAAAGTAAAATATATGGAAGCAGATAACAGCAGTAAGGTAAAGACGAGAATAGTATTGATATTGTTTATAATTGATGCAGAAATAATCAGGAGTGCAATGAAATAAAAGTAAGCTTCCTCCAAAATAAAATTTTTAAACAGATTAAAAATTTTCTTCCAGATAAATATTAATAATATCAATGCTGCAACTTGTATGATAAAGCTTGAAAACAGGGTATTTGAGGTAATAAAGGTCACTAATGCGAGAAAAAAAGGATATACTGGCGGTGATTGAATATTTGTAGTATAATATATCTCGTTCACACTATTCAAATACTTAAGAGAAAATCCTTCTCCTCCCATAAAATTCTGAGCCATGGCCATTTGGAGTAAGTGATCAGAACTTAAGTCCGGCTGTGCGAAAAAGTAAAAAATCCTGATTACCAATAATGAAAAAATTAAAAGCCAGAAAAGTCGTGTCTTTTTCACTGTTTAAGCTCCGGCAGGGATGTTTCAATAATTTTTAATTTTGTTAAAGGATAATTATTCATTATCAGATAAAAACTTATATTAACTATAAGAAAAAGTAAAGCAATGAAAATTGAGAAAACTATGGAAACATAACTGGCAAATAAATAAACCAAACAAATCAGAATTAAGTTTATAACCATTAATCGCTTAAACGACAACAGTGCAAAAAAAGATTTGTAAGAAAGTTTAAGTAATCTGAAAAAACCATATTTACTTTCACCCAGTTCCCTCTCAGGAGCTTCGTATTGGATATAGCTGGTTTTAATACCCTCATTTTTTCTAAAATTTGTTCTAAATATATGCCACCAGTTTTTGTGCAGCAGAAACTTTTCCTTTGTTGATCTGTCTATTAAACGGAACATTACGTTTTGTTTAAAGAAATTTGCACCAACGATCAGGAAGTAAAAAAGATTGTATGAATAGCTCATAATAGTTCTGTAAAATTTCCTGCGTTTATAGACAATCCGATGCCCCTGCACCAATTTATTGCCTTCAAAGTAGGATCTAATCATCTTCATTGCTATTTCAACCGGATGACCTCCGTCGACATCCATTGTTATAACCGCATCTGCTTTGGAAATAGTCAGTCCATAAGTGAGTGCTGCGTACTGCCCAAATTTATTTTCAAAAGAGATGTAGTTCACATTCTCATCATTTTCTGATAGTTTCCGCAGGAGTGCTACTGTACCATCAGTACTTCCATCCTCTAAAAAGATGATATTGATTTTAACATTTTCCGGTTTATGTTCTTTCATTTTAGAAATGAATTCAGGAATACTTTTTTCTTCATTCCTTACTGCAACTAAAATATCAACCAGCTTCATTCAATCCTGCTGATTTTGCTTCCTCTGTAACACGGCTGATACCTTTTAAGGAGAAACCTTCATAGTATATAGAAAAAAATCCTAATATAACACTAATAACAATCACCGGTATCTGGTAGTAAAAAGAAAATGCAACTGCCTGGGTTTTATCCATACCAAGAATTCCGAAAGCAAGAACACAAGCGAACTGGTGCACTCCGACGTTTCCGGGTGTTGAGGGCAAAATAAATGAAACTCCCAGAAAAATAAGACTCAGCATCGAGGCATCCCAGCTAAGCGCACCGTTCAATCTTTCAATAATAATGAATCCCGCAAAAACATATAAAAACCAGATTAAAGAAGTCGTTATGGTTAAATACGCAAGATCCTTTACATTCAGATAATTTCTTATATAAAAGAAAACCGATCGGATTTTTTGCCTAATCGTATTTATCACTTTGAATTTATTTAAGTTTTCTAACTTCGAATCAAGATATTCACTCTTTTTAAGCATCAGTAAAAGTGTTGCCGTCAGAATAATTAAGACACTTATGAATATATATCCTCCTCTTAAAATATTTTCGGGTATATCATATCTTAAAACCGCTATAGCAAATAAAAATGATAAGCCTATGAGATCAAATATTCTTTCTATTATTGCAGATGTTAATACCTGTGTTTTGCTGTAATCTCTCTTTTTCGCAAGAAGGTAAGATTTAATAATATCACCAAGACGGGCAGGAAGAAAATTATTTGCAAAATAACCTATGTTAGTAAAATTAAAAGTGGTCAGAAAGTTATTCCCAGGTATGATATCGACCAGTTTGTTCCACCGGAGTGAGATAATTATCCTTAAAATTAAATTGACGAATAAAACGTAGAAAAGTATGTCAATATTTTCGAAACTGAAATAATATAAAAATTTATCCAGGTCAATATCTTTTACTGCAAGATAGAGCAGAGCAAAAGAAACAATTGCCCCTAAATAATATTTATACTTATTAAAGAATTTTTTCAATTATTTTACTTTCAAAGAAATAGAATATATCAGCATAAAAATCCGGATATATTCTTCGATGTATTTAATTATCATAAACCTTGCGCGCAGGTGAAATTTATATTGAAACCTCTGAAATCAGGAAATCAATCTATGGCAATTAGCAGGCCAATTTAATTTTGAAAACGAATAAAATAACCAATATTTAATCAAATGGAATATATTAAATATTATAATTATGTATAGAAATGAAACGTAATTCATTTATTGACACACGGGCACTTTATATCCTGCTTATTGTGAAATTTCTATGAAATGTAAACAATCCTCATTCATCAAATTTCTTTTTCTATGAGAAAGCTCTCTTAAATAAACTAATCATTCTAAAGACAGCAAATTATGCCAAAATCAAAAATATTTAGTAATCATTTAATGAAATAACCAGCTATCTTAGAAAGTTGTGCTGAAATCTGATAGTTTCAGTAGAGAATTGTTGTAGACTCCATGATTCCAATAGGATGGTAAGTTATTAACAAAAAATTTTCTTTTACGAACATTCAATGATTAGAAATTCTTAAGCTACTTGGAAGATTGACCAATCTCGATTCCAATTCGAAAGCATTTGATAGGTCCCCTCTAACGCAATCAGAATACATCTTTAAATTTGTCATTAACCTCCATGCAGGTCTGCTTTGAACATTATTTGAGTTGGAATTCACTAAAAATTTGTTTCTAAGTTCATTATCTTTAAATAAAATTGAGTTGAGCCAATAATTTGCCCTTGAAAATTTATTCTCTGAAATAAAATCAACATCTTTATCCTTAAAAAACTCCTGATAAAGTAAAGCAGTTGAGCGCTTATTGTTGATAATAAATTCGATATTTTCCATTTGTGAAACTCCGATAGCAGCATTAATATTAGGCATCCGAAAATTATAAGCAACTTCATCATGAATAAACTCGTATGGGTGAGGTATTTTTGCAGTCGTTGTTATGTGCCGTGCTTTGCTGGCAAACTGTTCATCATCCGTTATAATCATTCCTCCACCGCCAGTTGTAATTGTTTTATTTCCGTTATAACTCAGAATCCCTGCAAGTCCAAATGTTCCAGTACTCTTTTCTTTATATGTACTGCCCAATGACTCGGCAGCATCTTCAATGACCGGAATATTATATTTATTTGCTACTTCAATTATTTCATCTATTCTGCAGGGATGCCCGAATGTGTGAACAGGAACGATTGCAGAGATTGAATGACCAGTTGATTGATTGACCCGTCTCCACTTCGTTTCGCCGAGGCTAGTTGTTTTAACGTGTTTTGTTTTTTTTAAGATCCAGTCGTTTAGTTTTTCGGGAGACATTCCCAAAGTATCTTTATCAACATCTACAAAAACAGGTTTTGCACCACAATGGGAAATGGCGTTTGCTGTGGCTACAAATGTCAAAGGTTGTGTTATTACCTCTTCATCAGAACTTACGCCAGCCAATTTCAAAGCTATTTGCAGTGCAACTGTACCATTAACTACAGCCACTGCATGTTTTGCTCCTGTATATTTTGCAGTCAATTCCTCAAACTGGTTAACATATTTTCCTACATAGGAAACATAGGTGGTATCAATACAATCTGCCAGGTATTCTTTTTCCCTGCCAAAAAATACAGGTGCGTGAAGAGGAACAGGATCCTGATCAGGGTATAATTTTTTAATAAATTGTAGAATATCTTCAAACATTATCAAGAATTTTTTTTAACGAAGTTGTTATTATCTTTACTTGTTCTTGATTTAAACTTGAATACATCGGAAGCGTTATTAAATTTTCAGAGACATAATCAGTATTTGGTAAATCAACGTAATAGTTTTGATAAATGGAAAACCGGTGTACCGCCGGATAGTGAACGCTGGTTTGAATACCCGCTTCTGCCAATTTGATTCTTACTTCATCTCTTTTTTCGCTTGTAGAATTTTTCAAAACGATCGGAAAAATATAATTAGAAGAGAAATTTTTATGTTGTATAAATGGAATTATCAGTTCCTGATTATTGCTTAATTCTTTAATATACATTGCGCGTATCTCAGCCCTTTTATCCAGATCTTTGTTTAATTTATCCAGCTGAACTATACCAATTGAAGCTCTTATATCATCCATACGGTAATTGTAACCGAGATCAATTACATCATAGCTTGTAGAGTGTCCTTTTGACCTTTCATAAGATAAAGAAGTCATACCATGTGAACGAAGTAGTTTAACTCTTTCGAAAAGTTCGGTGTTATTGGAAACAAGCATTCCACCTTCGCCAGTGCTAATGTTTTTATTGGAGAAGAAACTAAAACAACCAACGTCTCCAATAGTGCCGAGTTTTTTCCCGTTATACTCAGATAGGGGACCGTGGCAAGAATCTTCAATAACTTTAAGATTGTATTTTTTTGCTATATCAACTATAGCTTCCATATCACATGCAAATCCGCCATAATGCATGACTACAATTGCTTTTGTCTTATCTGTTATTTTTCTTACTATTTCTTCAGGATCGATAGTTAAGTCATCATAATTTTTAATATCTGCAAAAACCGGTTTAGCATTTAAATATCTTAATGAATTTACTGTTGCAACAAAAGTAAGCGATGGACAAATAACTTCATCACCATCTTTTATTCCCAGCACTTTTATTGCAAGGTGAAGGGCAACTGTACAGTTTGATAAAGCAACAGCTTGCTTTACGTTTAGCATTGATGCAAATTTACTTTCAAACTCGGCTGTTTTCGGACCGGTAGAGATCCATTTAGATCGCATTGTATCTAAGACAGCTTTTTCTTCAGCCTCATCAAAATTCAAATCGAAAAGAGGAATTTTATAATCCATTTTGACTAAACATTATATATATGGTGTTTGTACATTGTTAAATTGATTTTAATCCAATTAATAGTTTCTATCAAACCGTTCTTTAAATCATACTCTGGTTTCCATCCTGTATATTTCATTACCTTTGTATTATCACATCTCAATCTTTCAACCTCACTGTTTTCGGGTCTTACTCTCTGCTTATCTTCCTGAACTGATATTTTTACATTAAGCAATTCAGCAATTGTTTTAGCAAGTTTTTTTATAGTAATTTCTTCATTCATTCCAATATTTATAACGTTGCCAATTAAATCCTCACATTTAAATATTTTAAGAAACCCATTCACAGTATCTTTTACAAATGTCAAGTCTCTCGTAGGACTAGTGTTCCCCAGTTGAAGTTCAGTTTTACCGTTTAACAATTGTGCTATTATAGTTGGAATAACTGCACGAGCTGACTGTCTTGGTCCGTAAGTATTAAAAGGTCTTACAATTTTAACAGGAAGTCCGAACGATTTATGGTAACTTAAAGCAATTTGGTCAGATGAAATTTTAGAAGCCGAGTATGGTGATTGCCCGACCAGGGGATGATCTTCATCAATCGGAACTCTTTGCGCCGTTCCGTAAGTCTCGCTGGTTGAAGTTATTATTATATTCTCAAGATTTCTTTCTTTTGCTGTCTGCAAAATATTATATGTACCTTCGATATTGGTTTTTATATAAGCAAGAGGGGATACATATGAATATGGGATACCGATCAGAGCTGCAAGATGAAATATTGCTTGACAATCCTCTGCAGCTTTACTAACAGAATCATAATCACGAATATCTCCGGTTATAACTTCAATATCATTTTTTACCGGAGAATATTCCAGCCATCCCCAGTTATTTTTTGAATTATACCGGACGAAAGCTTTTACTTCATAGCCTTCCTCAGTTAATTTCTCAACCAGATGGGAACCAATAAATCCCCCGGCACCTGTTACTAATATCTTCTTCATCGTTAAACTTTTCTCCTGAATTTTATATTACGGAAATATTGCCTTTTATATTCACTCTTTAAAAAGATTTCTTGGCAATTCCTTTCTCCCCTAATATACCATCCCATAAACCTGAATAATAAAATTTAAGGAATAATAACCCACCCTTCTTTTTTAGTGCCCATTGTATTGTGAAGGGGAAATTGAATATCTCAAATATTAGAGATAATAAAAAGTTAAAATACAAATGAAATTTTCTAAAGTATAAATACCGGTTCCGCATAATGTAATAGTACATTAAATTATTTCCACTTTTATTCTTTTTGTCAAAAATATGAAAATGTCTGATGATAGCGTCACGCATACACAGTGTTTTATAACCCGTTTTTTTAATCCTATATGCTAAATCCAGTTCATCGTTATACATAAAATAATCCTCCTCAAACAGACCTGTTTTCATTAAAAGACTACTTCTTATCATCATTGCTCCACCAATTACATAATCAACATAAATTTCAACTGGTATTTCATCAGATAGCTTCCGGTTTGCATAAGGAGCATTTTTTTTCTGAGTCCTGAAATTAGACCTAACTCCATAATTCTGTATCCTATTCCCTTCCTCATAACCAAGCAACACTATCGGGCCGATCACTCCAATTTTTTCGTCTGATACTATTCGTTCAATCAAAATTTTGATACACATTCTATCAAGCTGCATATCCGGATTTAAAATGAATACAAAATCACACTTATCATCCATTGCCTTTCTAATTCCTATATTATTCCCGCCCGCATATCCATTATTAACTTTTGTAGTAATGACACAAATTTGCAATTTGCCGTAATAGTTTGAAATTAAATCTAAAGTTCCATCACTGGAATTATTATCAACAACATAAACAGTAAAATTCTTATACTGTTGAATTATTAATGATTCAAATAAGCGAGGAATATCCTTTTGACTATTAAAAGTAACTATTATTATTCCAACTCTCATAGAAAATTGGTCAATGTATTTTAATGTAAATGTTTAATTTTATAAACATTTATGTAAATATTGAAAAAATGAAAGCACTTCAAACAAAATAAGTACGCTTCGATTATTGCAAGACCTAGGCCTCAAAATTAAGTTTATTAAAATCTATTTTCCTCTTAAGATCAATTCGCAACTCTATTTCGCTGGCTGATTTGAGATACTTTATTGAGTTCCAGTACTTGCCTAAAATAAGTTTAGTTGTCACAAATAATTGGTTACCTGTAGAAAGTCCAAATCTCGGTATTACTAAAGGATCGTCATTTACGGTAAAATTTTTAGCTTCCATAGAAAAAGCTAATCTGCAATTCATATTTCTAAGTATTTCTATTTCTCTTGTTGAGTAGTCTAGTATTATTGTTCCATTTGGATAGGCAAAATAGTTAATTTCGTGTTGAAGCACATTTTCAAGTTCTTTAAAAGAACTTATTATTTCCTTTTTACTGACATCCTCATTTTCATTTGCTAAAATAGGATGATTCATTGTATGTGCACCGATGGTGACTAATCCTTCTTTATCAATTTCCCGAAGCTGATCAATTGACATATTATACTTTTCGTCGGATGTAATTCCATAAATTGATTTATATTTGTTTATAATTGTCCATATTTGACCGATACTCATGTTTTTCAAAATCACATTAACCGGATAAATTTTTAATATATTTATGTCAAGATTATAAAAATCACAAATAATTTTTTTAACTCTATCAGAGTCAAATGATCTTATCTCCTGAAACCAAAAATTTGAATGCTTAGAACAAATTTCAGCTGATACAAAGAGCGTTGCAGGTACATTAATTTTTTTTAATACAGGATAAATAATATGATAAAAAGTTTTATCACCATCGTCAATAGTTACATGACATGCATTATTTAATGTTTTTTTGTTATAATAAAAATCTTCGATATCTTTTGTTTTAACTAATCTAAACCTGCTTTTCAAGATATTTAAGGTTTTCTCAAACCAGAGAATATTTCTGACATCATGAAAATTTATTATTTTATTCATGCTACTACCATCATTAACTTCCTTGACAATAATCATTACCGGAATATTCACATATAACAAATATGGAGTCTTTTTGATACAAAATACTTTCCCAATAGAAAATAAATTAGGTAAACACTATTTAGGTATAATTAAAACCTTTCCAGAATTCAACTTTTCCTCTGATAACACTTCTGAAATAATTTTTAACTCGTCATGGGTAATGGTTTTATTCGGTTATCTCTTAGAAGACAATATTATTTTTTTTTGAAAACTGATTGTTTATCTGAAAGGAACTAACTCTGATCAAAAATAAACCATTATATTTAACTGGTTAGCCAACCAAGCTTACAATTTCAATCAAAAAATTAATGTGATCCTCGCCTTGAATTAATATTTCGAAGTGAAGCTTTTTCGAACAAATTAATATAATAATCAGCCATTTTTTCGATGGTATGATTTTCACGTACAAAAGAAAAGGCATTTCTACCCAATCGTTCTCTCAAATCCTTGTCTAAGTAAAGTGTTTCAATTGCTTTTACTAATTCGCCTAAATACCGCTCAATTAAAATGCCGTTATTTTCATTAATGAACATCCTCGTATCACCAACATCTGTTGCGATAATTGCATTTCCACAGCCCATTGCCTCAAGTACACTTTGAGAAGGATAGTTATTTGTGGTTTGAATTGAGACGAAAACCGATGTATCTGCCAGTATTTCAGTTGGTGAGGAGTGAAATCCATGAAAAATGATATTTTCTAGCTGTTGATTGGAAATTTGTGATTGGAGATTAGCAGAAAGCCTTCCCTCTCCCATAATATGAAATATTATATCCGGATATTTCTCTGATAATATAATTGCTGCCTCAAGAAATATATCTGGATTTTTATCTTTCTCCAACCTTCCGGCAAACGCAACCTGGAAAATTCTTTTATCACCGATTTTACACTTTGAATAATCTGTAAAAGAGCAAGGTGTAATTGATATTGATTCATCTTTTACCTTTATACCCCTACCCCTTATACCATCCAGTATAAATGGGCTCAGAAAATCAATATAATCACTGTTTTCAAGGGCATAATTGAAAGTACTATATTTTTTGTACCAGTATTTCTTTTTTTTGGGAAGGATGTCTCTAAACCAGCTATCCATTTCACAAAATATAATTCCTAATTCTCGTTTCTTATTCATCAGATAAAAATATAGTGGTATTATTCCGTTATAAATACCAAGAAAACATTTAATATTTTTTTCTTTTCTTATGTGTTCGATCATTCTAAAATAATCTTTTTGAATTCTATAACTTTTAAGAAATCTGTACAACTTTTTAAGTAAACCAGGCTGGTCTAATCTATATTCTTTAACAGTCGATTTACCTTCGGACTGCAAGACTTTTTTGCCGGTCTTTGATCCTATTGGAATTAAATTATTAGTTGGGTAATCAGGAAATATTTCAAGAATTCTAGAATACAAATCCCAGGTAATTATGAAGTAATATTTGTTTGGGTGATTATCTGCTAAGTACGCAAACAATTGAGCAAATCTTCTCTCTGCTCCTCCAAAAACTCCACTAGTTAACAATATAATAGCATGATTGTTCTTTTTGCTTAATAACACAGTTGATCTTGATTATATTTATTATTGTGAAATTATGTGAATTTTTGTAATAAATAAAAGTATAAACTATTTTTTATAGTTATTAGTTAATTCTATTAAATAAATGTTTCGATATAAAGCCAATCCTATCCCCATTAAAACAGCAGAGTTGGTCATCCCCGAATAAGTGAAATCATTACTCAGATTCCATAATTTATATGTGAATATAGTTGCAATTGATAATAAAAAATAAATAGAAAAAATTATTGACAGCGGACTTTGGAAAAAATCAATCAAAGTTAATCTTAGAAGTTTTATCATTTTAAAAAATAATTTTAACATCATAAAGTATAAAGGTATCATCAAAACTGCACCTGAAATTCCATAACCAAAAAATAAGAAATATATGGGTACTTCACCGGCTGCATCTCTCGCAACACTAAATTCTTCACCCCTCGCTGAAGTTGCACGTCCATCTTTCCAGTATAAATAAGTATAACCGGTTCCTAATAATAAATTATTCTCAATATATTTCTTTACCAGCTCATAATCCTTGTTGCCCGTTACCCTTTGATCGCTCTTTCCCCTTGAATCCTTGCCGGTGGTCATTAGCAAAAAGATATCTTTGCCAACATCAGTTATATAGCTTGCATATTTGGGAAAAGTAAAGTTCATAACCAGAATAATAAGCAGAGCGGGAAAAATTATTTTTAATAATGATGACAGTTTCCCCATTCTTAACAAATATGAAATTATTAAAACTATAATTAATATCATTCCTACAATATCTATTTGTGTCCGTTTAGTGAGAGTCAATAAAAGTATGATCAGCATTATTCCACCGCTATAATACAACCAGTTTCTGTATTTTAATTTCAGCTTAATTTTTTTGGACATAATGAGAACTATCAAGGATAGGGGAAATAGCAAATCGAAAAGTCCATAACTTAGCATTGATATTCTCATCGTTTCTTCCCCGGTGTATCTTGCTGATTGGTCTATTGGAATTAATTTTGCGCCAGTAAGAAGTGAAATAATAAATAATGTCAAGCAAATAGTACCGATTAACAGTGTGGCGGTGTAAAAGTGATATAGATCTCTTAATGAGAAAGCATAGACAAGGATTATAATCATTAAACTATATAAAACTGTTCTGTTCTTCATTAAAAAGGTTTGATAATCTAAATCATTATGAATGTAGGGAGCAACGCCACCATAAACTATGAAGTAATATAAAGCAAATAGAAAAAGAAATAATAAATACTTTCTGAAGATCGGATCTTGAAAAACAGATTTCCAGTTTATATCTGCATTAAATGAACAAATTATCATCCCAGCAAGATAAACATCTGAAGCATGTAATGGTCCCAGCAGTGTGCCGCCTAAAAATCCATAAACATATCCACCCGGATCGAAGAATAGATTTAAGAATATCCAGAACCACATATCCGGCTTATTGCGAATTATTATTAAAAACGCGGATATTAAAGTTAATGCAATTATACCTGTGATGAGTAATTTCAACATTATTATTTAGTTATATCTTTTGTTATAACTCAAAATTGACCTTCCTCATCAGGTCCAAGACGACAAAGCATTTTTGTCATCGAAAGAAACTGATCAGTATAAACTCTATATTGATAATTAAATATTTCGCAGATTCCGCACATAGTTATACTAATTCCGCAACAGTATTACCTTCAGCTGGTATTATTTTGTAGCCAAAATTAATTAAAAAATTTTGACAGTTTTTCTTTATGTCCTCACTAAAATGTGAATTCTCATAAATAATTATAGTAGGTTTAATTTGCTCAAAAGGAATGGTTTTAATAATTTCAAAGTCATAACCTTCAGCATCAATCACTAGTAAATCGATTTTATTCACTCGATATTTATCAATAATATTTTTGAGAGTTTGGACTTTAACTTTCTCTTCGCTTATCCATTCTGCCTTATCAGAAGGCAAATCAATTGATTCTGCATTTGCCATTTTTTCGATATATCCGGCATCAATCAGTTTTTGAACGTCATTCTTAATAAATGAAGAAATCCCGGATGCCCATGGTGAATCAGTGAAACCAATTTTGTACAAGTTTCTCTCCCCTTCAGTAGAATCGATTGCTACATTTTCAAAAAAAAGGTTGTTTCTCTTTTTATAATTATTTAACAAGCGCTTAAAGATCACCTTTTGTGGCTCGATTAAAATACCATTCCAATTGTCACGTCTAATGAACTTATATATTTTGTCTCCCCAGTTTCCATCGTTAGCGCCAACTTGTATGAAGAATATTTTTCCTTTCTTGCTTCTGCTTAAATCATCAAGAAAAATAGAAATTTTATCAAGTGGCTTGTATATAAAATTATAATATAATCTGAATAAGATATCATACTTATAAACTATTTTTCTAAACATTTCTTTCATTATGATTAACAATAGTATTTATTTATTAATTCTTGAAAATCGACTGCTGTATTTTTACTAATTTTTTCCCACGAATAGTGTTTAACAGCAATTTCTCTTAAATTACTAAACACTACTTCCTTGTCGATAACTTTTAAAATAGCATCTTTCATCTGCTCAGTTTCTGAAACTGCAAAACCAACAGATTCTCTATCCGCCTCCGGAAAGTTTTCCAAACTTCCGCCAATTACTGGTGTATTGCATAGTAAAGATTCAACAGGAAGTAATCCTATACCTCCGAAGACATGTTCTTTGGAATACTTTGCGAGGATATATACTTCTGCAGCGGATAAATATTTATGAACATCAGTGTGTAAAATTCTTCCATAAACCATTGCACCTGCCTCTTTTGCATAATTAATCAATGGATCGCCTTCATTCGTACCTACTATCAGTAATTCAATATCTTTTCTATTTTTTTTTAATTCTTTAAAGATATCAATTAAAATATCAGGGCTTTTTGTATAATTAAGTTTTCCCACATAAAGAATATATTTTTTATTTGGATCAAGGTTTAAAAGATTTTTTGCATCATTTTTATCTAAAGGATAGAATCTTTCAGGCATTACTCCAAGTGTCTGTTTTTTTATTAAAGCTCCAGTTTCAGGAAGGAATGCCCTCAACCTATCATCAAGTATATAAAGCAAGTCTATATTCTTAAAAAATGCTTTCTGGAGTGGAATATTTAATAAATAAAAAAGTTTTTTAATCCCGCTCGAAATTTTAGATTTATAAATCGCAGATGATTCTCCATTATTTTGCACAACTACCGGATATTTTTTTAATCTTAAGAAAACATTTAAAAATAATAAATGTCGGATGCTGGTTATATGAATAATAGTTGGTTGTTTTTTTGAGAGTTCTTCTCTTAGTTGTCGTAACATATATCTGGAGAAATCCCCAAAGTATTTAATGTAAATAGCAGGAAATATTTTAAATTCAACTCCGGAAATTTCTCTTGAATAAATTTGCTCAGCTTTATAATCTGTTTTCCAGCATTCTACTGTCACTTGAGAATTAAATTCTTTGAATTTTCGAGCACTTATTCCGCCCCAACCGATAGTAAAATAATTATCACCGTCTTTTATGCTAGAAGGAATAGTCGGAGAATGCCCAGCAATTCTATCAATGTAAATTACTTTATACATAATAATAATTTATTAATAAATCCTGTAACCCATAACGTTTATTTTTTAAAATCACAAGTATGATTCAATAACTAAAAATAATGCTTCATCCTTTTATTTTTTGCATTAAATTATTGTACAAATTTGTAATTAAACCATAATCAACCATCTTAAAAATAAAAGGTAATGTTAACACCAAAATCAAAGCTGCCGTTTTAACCAGGTAAGATATATTCACTCCGCTTTTCAACTCATAGAATGGAAAAAATATTGCGATAGATAGGCATATTAAAAAGTAAATCGCTGGCTTAAAGAAATTTCTTTTTATGTAAAATACTTTTTGTGACCAGTAATATGATATCAGAAAGTAAACAACATTAGACATTATTGTTGTAATTGCTGCTCCTACAAAACCGAAGTTAGGCACAAAATAAAAATTAAGTCCAAAATTAGTCCCTGCAGCACTTAACAGTATCCAGAAATATGGTTTACTCTGTTCTTTTAGCGTCATACCGTTTCCAGTAATTTCACTACTCATAAATAAGATGTGGCTGAATAGTAAAAAAGGAATGGCCAAAATACTCCCAACATAATCTGGCGTAGTTATAAATTTTACTAAATCATAGCTGAAAACAGAAATGAATGCAGCAACAGATATTGCAATTGCAAGATATCTGTACCAAATCTTTGTTAGAAAAGCTTTGGTTTTAGGTTTCTCCTCTTCCTTTTCTTCACTATACATAGACATAAATATTACAATTGAACTCATTGATATAGCCATATTTATTAAAGTAATAGGCTGTGAAAAAGTTCCTCCTATGGAGAATAAGCCAATCTGATCCAATGTGGAATAATGAAGTATGAAAAAACGATCGGATACACTATTTACCCAGGATAAAATTCCTGTAAAAATTAAAGGGAAACCGAATTTGAGCATTTTTTTTGCCCACATCCAACTGAATTGTTTGATATATTTTTTACGTGCATAATACAAGTAACCAACGATTAAAGTAATAAGAACACTAATAAATGTTGATGAAACAGCACCAAGAACACCGAATTTAAAAACTACAACCAGCAGAACACCTGCAAGCGGGTTTATTATTGCACGGAGTAATAAGATAACAGTAAATTTCCAAACTTCACGATAATAGCGAAATAGTAGATTCTGTAAACTGGCGGTATTCGATAACGGAATCGTCATTAGAGCAATAGCAATAACCCAACTATAACCTGAACTATCAAATAATATTTGAGAAATGTTACTGCTAAAGGGCAGTAAGAACAATACAGGCAGCCAGTTTGCAACATTTTTAATAATTACTGAAGTGTACAATACTTTGCCTTTTTCTATATCCGTATCTGCAATAAAAAAGTACCTGCCAGTTGCACCCTCTAACCCAAATCCAAAAATTACGGAAATGAAGAAGCTTAGTGTAGCTAATGTATCAAGTATACCGTATTCCGACGGACTTAATGCCCGTGTATAAAATGGTAATAGTATAACGCCAATGAATTTTTGAAGGACAGAACCAAGACCATAGATAAGAGTATCTTTTCCCAGAGTTCTGATATTAGACATTAGTTTTTTATTTCCCCGATTTTATCTGGATACCTTCTCTCGATCTCACTCAAATATATTACTAGGGTTGTTAGTCTGTTATATTTTCTCCCAAGGCTGTTTATGTTTTCTTGAATTTCCTTAAGATTAAAAATAGATTTTAATTTTTCAAGCTTATTATAATATTTTAAAAATGTAGAATAAATTTCATTATCAGTCTTTCCATTTTCAGTTATCTTACTATTAATTTTTTCATATAAGTTTACTATTAACGGAATATAATAATTTGCTGTATGATAAATTTTAGCTTTTATTCCTAATTGACTTTTATTTTTTTTCTCATAGTTAATTATACTCTTTTCAGAATTAAGATTAATTTCTTTATTATATATGGCGACATTTAGTAATTTGCAATCAATTTGATTCATAAAATCGATGAAAAATTTATATCCTGTCCATTTGAGAGGCACCTCTTCAAAAATTAGCTTGATAAAATCTTTCGACCACATTGGATGAACTGTCCAATTAAATATTCTAGTCCTCTCCTCACCGGCATGTCCCACGTGGTGAAGGTAATATTCATAGTAAAATTTTCTTAATTGCTCATCAGTATTTCCGCTGTATTTACTTATAAAATAATCTCTTATTTCAGCTAAAATAGTTGTAGAAGAATTAAGAGTTTCTATGATTTTCTCTATTTTTAATGTTGAATACAATCCATTTTCTATACCATAAAAAATGGATTTAAAATACCTTCTTTGAGGATGCCTAATAAACTCACCTCCGAATCCTCCGAAATGTGCGATTTTATCTTTACGCTTGGTATATTTTAGCAGTGAAACCGCATCATTATAACAAATAGAAGTTGTTATATAATCAACTAATCCGTCAGTTTTATATACCAAATCCGTAATGCTATGCTCATCCAACATATTATCAAATTTCAATTTAATGTAGGTACCTGGTTTGCCAAGTTCATTAAATATTTTGTTTGCTTCCAAACTTTCGTCTTGGATATATTCATAAGTAAAGTATTTGATTTTTTTGTCAAATTTTGATAATGCGCCTATTAATGCCCGGCTATCAAATCCACCACTTAAATCAGAAATTATTTCATAACCATTCTCACGTAGTTTAGTAACCCTGTTTTTTGTATCATTTAAAAATTGCTTTGATAATTTATCTAATATGACTTCTCTATTAATCCTAACACTTTTTCTGTTATAAGAAATTTTATAAGTATTTATCAATCTATAATTGTTGAGTTTGTTAAAATCTTCTATGATAATTGCCTGGGAAGGTTCCAGTCTGTGAATATTTTTAAAATAAGTTTTATCTCCAAGGGTAAATCCAAACATTAAAAATTCAGCGATGCCGGTAAGGTCAAGTTCTATTTTTGGCATGAACTCCAGGTGTGTTTTAATACTTCTGCTAATAATAAGATTATTATTTGCGTTTGAGTAATAAAGTGGAAGTCTTCCCAAGTAGTTATTGAATACTAAGTATCTGCTCGATTTTTTATCATAAATCTGTATGATAAATTCACCATCGCAAAAACATGTGAACTCTTTGATTTCATCAATATAATTATCATCGTTAATAAATTTATTAGCAATTAGCTCGCATTTTAATTTTATTTCTTCATTACTTAAGTTATAAACCATACCTTCAACAGTTATTGCCCACATATCATCAGTAAAAACTGTATACGGATATCCGTAGTAATGGGTGATGAACATTGAAACGCTATCAGATGCTTCTATCTGATTAACTTGAAACCAGGACTCAAGTTTTAAAAAATTTAACTGGTTTATTTCAATCTGTAAATTTTTACCTATTAATGTGTGTGTCCCGATCATTAATTTAACTCTAAAATATCTTTATAATATTCTCTGGTTGCCAATACATTTGTGAATAGTTGGAACTGTACTCAGAAATTTGTTTTATAATATTAATAATAATTTTTACGGTTTGAAGGTTTAATAAAAGGAGGAACAATTTTGTTCTAGTGTTTATGATATTCTGGTCTTTTTTTTCATTAAGGCAAATGTTAAAAATCATATTCAGAATACTTATAATTTTGTTTTCTGATGATTTTCTTTTTAATCTTAATTAATAATCGAAATAATTTATTTTCAAGTTTATAGATAAATTTCGGGAACTGAGGTGAATAATCCTCATACCTCCTTGGGGGTGCACTCATAATTTCCTCAAATTCTTCTCGAGTCAATCCCAACTTTTTGGGTATAGATTAGATGCTCTTGAAGTTCTTTTTCATTATAAGGCGGTTCTTCAATCTCCTTTAATGCTTCTTCGCGTTTGATTTGTCCGGATAAAATTAATGAAGACAAATGAGCACGTCTTTTATCAAAACCGAATTTAGTCGGAAGTATGTATGCCTGAAAAAATTTAGTATATATTGATTCATGATGTTTACCGCCGTAATCCCTCCAGCCGAGTTCTTCGATAAGGAATTTCTTTGCCTGCTCTTTATCATAATTTATGTAGTTTAATAATTCAAAAATTCTCAAATCTTTAATTCTGTTCCAGTATATCCTCTTATAAACAGAATAGTGAGGAAAGTCTTTTAATTTTTTTGTGCCAAAAAGATTGTTTACTTTTTTAATGTAAGCCCAATCCATATGACCCTGGGACCATGTTCTTGGTAAGATAGACTCAGAACTAAAATTAACACCCCAGATAAGAGGTAAATCCTCTTTTGCAGCAATAGATTTCATTAAAGCAACTATTGCGTGATCGGATGGTATTTCAGAGTCAGGTGTAGAAGCTTTTAAAAAAGCGACCTGCAAAGAACGAAATTCCTCCCAATCAAGAACATGAGTATAAAGTTCAATTTCAAGTTTTTTTAAAACATTATGAATATTTGAAACTGCAAGCTCTGCATCCCAACCATTATCAAGATGCACAGCTAAAGGCCTTAAACCAAGTTCCTTTACTTTGTAAGCCACAAATGTGCTGTCAACACCGCCGCTAACACCTATAATACAATCGTATTTTTTGCCTTGTCCTTTTTTCTTGCAGAAATCGATTAGAGCCTGGAGTTGTCTTGGTTTCTCTTCCTCCTTAATCGTAAATATTTTTTTTCTATCCTCATAACTTCTGCAATGATTACAGACACCGTCTTTATCAAAAACTATATCCGGGTCAGAGATATCCATAACACAATTTTTACAGATTTGATATTCCATTTAAATTAAGGTATGATTGTAAAAAAGTATCGCATTCGCACTATAAGGAATCAAACATACTAATCCACGGCTGGAAATTTTGACTAAAAGCTGTAAGCTTTTTTGCCTTAACTGGATTCATAAATAAACGATTTTTAATTTGTTCAAAACTGTTTAAAACAAGAGTCACCGTCTCACCAAGCTGTTTAAAATCAGTCTCATAAAAAAAGATGTTTTCCAATCTAAGTAGCGAATAAGGCAACCACACTGCACTAATAAGTATATTATCTGCGTACAATGCTTCACGGACAGAAGTATTAAAGCCATCACTCTTATTCATCTGAATCATTATATCAGAATTTACTCTCAATTTTGCCACTTCATCTAAAGATAAATATTCTTTGAATATAGTATAACTTATTTTTGCTCGCTCAAGTCCCGATACCACTTCCTGCATATACTCTTTTGTGTAATTTCCATACGTCATTGGAACCAATAAGTGAATTTTATCTTTTAATGTTGACTCTATTTTTTCTAATTCTCCTAAGATCAGAAGATGATTACAGACCATATTGCCGCAGTAACCAACTGTAATTTTGATTTTATTATCCGGGATATTATACTTTTTAAGGAAATTCAAGTCGGGTTTTTCTTTTTTATAATTATCCATTAAATCAAAAATTTCATCTTCAATTCCTAACGCAGTATGAACAATTTTATTTTTCAATTCAGATCCAAATTTGGACAAGACAACTTTTTCCATTTCATAATTTAAAACAGCAATTTTATCTGCTTTGTTAACAGCACCTAATTGTTCATAATAGTTTTTAAGCCCACTTGTTTGATAAAGATCAGATCCCCAAAAAGACAGGATTATTTTCTTATCCCGATAAACATGTTTAATAAATGAAAGAGTACCTAAGTTAAGTGAGTGAAAGTTTATTATATCATAATTATTTAAGATAGATGAAAATATTTCCCGGGAATGCATATAGTTCAAACTGTTTTTTATTTCCTTAATAATTCTGTAATTACCTTCAAGATAATTAATAAAAATTGCTTTAATCAAATTTTGAAAAAATTCTCTTTTAACTAAATATTTTGTAGCCTGAATAAGTTTTATTTGCATACCTGATACTTTTGAGTAGTCTAACACACTTGTGTATGATTCAGTTATGCTGGGACTATTTCTTGGAACGGCTCTTAACTCCAGCAAGTCCACTCTATATCCAATATCTTTAAGTTTCCTTGCCAGTGGATTTAGAAAATCTGTAACCTCTGCTCCAATTAATAATATTTTCTTCATTTAATTTTTTTCCCCGTCTTTTCATTATTTCCGGGTTTAAGAATATCTTATGCTAAAAATTACAATCAATAACTAACATATTTTCACTTGCAGGTACACCGGCTCCTTATACCACTATAAAGACTATAAATACATTAAATTTATTTTAACAATCGAAAGTAATACCTGCTAAAATTAACTGAAATTCCAAATAATCGGTTTCTCAGATTCCCAGATTAAAATTTATACTCAAATTTTTCTCCCTAATTTAGTTTAATTAATTCCCGAGAATTTTTTTTCGGTGGAAGCGTAGTAAGATAGGAATTAGTAAATCCTCCCTCAACCGTTATTCACACATTCATTTGGCTACTTTATAAAAGTTATCATTAAAATCCTTCTGAGCAATTTCAAAATCATCTATTCTTCCGATGTCAAGCCAATATTCGCTCAATTCATATTTTGCAATCGGCAATTTATCTGACAACATATTTTTAATTAATATATCCATACCGAAATAAGTATTATCCGGAATTAAACTGAAAATACCAGGCTTCATTATGTAAATACCTGCCAATGCATAGGTTATCAGATCTGGTTTTTCCTCAATGCCCGTAACAAAATCATCTTTAAAGAAGATATTACCGAAATCATACGGCATAATGATTTTTTTAACTGAAATTGAAAGGAGAGTATCTCTGTCATTTGCAAATTTATAGAAATTAGTAAAGTTAATATTGCTCAATACATCCCCATTCATTACCACAAAAGGTTCAGTCAATTCTGATTTCAGCAGAGATAATGGTCCAACCGTACCGAGTGGTTTTTCTTCCCGGCTTATAGTAAGTTTAACTCCGTAACGTGAACCATCTCCAAAGAAATTTTGTACGTAGTCAGATTTATAATTTGTTGCCAGATAGATCTCATCGAATCCAAATTTTTTAAGATGTTCAATCTGGATTTCAAGTACTGCTTTTTCTCCGATGGGGAGTAAAGGTTTAGGTATTACCTCTGTAAAAGGTCTTAATCTTGTTCCCAGCCCTCCGGCTAGTATTACTGCTTTCATAATCTGATGCTCATAAGAATTTATAATTTATTTCATTACCATAGATTTTGTCCATAGGAAGCTTGTGAAAAACAACCTTTGATCAAATGAAAAAACCATTTCTAAGGTTGAAGGACATATGTTTTAATTTCATTTTAAGTATTTCTGCTTCTAACATTGTACCATATAAATTGCACTACTTTAGAGGAATAATAATACTTTGATTAAAATAGTGTCTCATTTGTAGATTGATGTCCGAGATGTTGAAAAATAAATATTTGAGGGTAATTCCTCAAAAAAAATTGCCTGATTATCTCATAATTGAGGAAGTGTATTCTGCAATCAATATCAAAAAAAGGATTTCAGGATTTAAATCCTATTTTCCTACCTTTCTTTTTGCTGGGATCCTTTGAATAGTTATAGTAATACTTGTAGTAGTAACCATATCCACTTTTATACTTAAAATTATTGAGTACTGTGCCAAGGAGTAAAACATTATTCTGTTTAATTAATTGAACGGCATCCTTCATTAGCCGATTTTCTGTTTTATCTGCTGAAACAACCAGAATGGTGCCATCGACTATTTTGGATAAAATTTCAGCATCTATTACAGCTATTATCGGAGCCGAGTCTATAATGATGACATCAAACCAATCTCTAACCTCCATAATAAAATCCTTTAATGCATCAGATTCTAATATTTCTGCTGGATTTGGAGATATTGACCCTGAAGTGATAAAGCTCAAATTATTATTTCTTGATACCCTTATAATTTCTTCCAAACTTGCTGTCCCGGCTAAATAATCAACAAGTCCTGGTTTTTTATCAACTCCCAGAACCTCCTGAACTCTTGGTCTTCTTAAATCGCAGTCTATAATTAATGTCCGCTTATTAGACTTAGCAAAACTTCCTGCCAGATTAACACAAACAAATGTTTTTCCTTCGTGTTCAGCAGGAGAGGTTACCAAAATAGTTTTGGGAATTTCAGAATCAAGCCTGGAATGAATTATCCGCGCTCTGATTGCCCTAAATGACTCGCTGATAGGAGAATCCTGCTCATAAAGGGTAACCAAATCTTTATAAATCTCCAGACCGTTTCCATTGGTCTTGTACTGAGGCACCCACGACAGAAAATTTATATCACTTTTTTCAATATCTTCGGGCGTTTTAATAGTACTGTTCAAATAATCTTTTATAATTATAAAACCAAATGTAATAACTGACCCGATAATTAAACTAAAAATTAGTATAATTTTTCTGTCAGGCTTTGAAGGAAAGATAGGAATCTCTCCCTCGCTGACTATTGAAACGTTTCCTGGTTGGGAAAGTTCGGTGATCATTGCTTCCTGATATCTTTCATTTATCAATAAATATAATTGCTGAGTGGTTTCCCTGTTTCTCTGAAATTGAGCAAGCTGTGTTGAAGTCTTGGGAAGCCTTTTTAGATTTCCCTCATATTTTTGTGTAATTGACTCCAATTGGCTTAATCGTACAGCTAAAGTATTGTTATTTATTTCCTCATCTATAATTTTTTGAGCAAGTTCCTGCACTCGTTGGGGGTTTCCTGAAAAAGCATCAGCCTTGATACCGCTTATCGCAGTATTCAATTTTTCCTGAAGTTCATTAATTCTTTGATCATATTCTGTTACTTTATCAGAAATATCAACATTGGGATTTTTTATAGATAATGCAATGTCCCTGTTTACCTGTAAATCTGCAATCTGCTGTTGAAGAGCATTTATATATGCCTGAGAAGTTTGATTTTCTAGATAATTGACTAGCTGCGGGTCCTGTTTCCCCAAAAAGAATTTATATTGTTTAAGAATCTCATTAGATGTCATAAGTTCCATCCTGGTCACTTCTTTTTGAGCCTCCAACTGGGAGAGTTGATTAATTAAATCAGTCGACTGAACATCTATAGAAACAATACCTCCCTTTTCCTGGAATTTCATCAGAGAATCTTCTATACCTTTTAGCTCCAATAGTTTTTCATCTCTCTGATCTTCAAGAAATTTTCTAATATTTGTCAATTTTTGTCTGTTTATAGCCAAATTTAATTCTTGATACTCACGTGCACACGTATTCGCGATTATTGCCGTCTCAATCGGTGAAGGAGATTCAGCCGAAATACGAACCATATCAGTTCCGGAAACTGGCTCCACAGATATGACTCCACCTAAGGTACCAGCTAATTCTGCAACGGATTTATGGGAAGAATTTGTTCTGCCCTTTCCCGATCGAACAAGTGAGAAAAGATTTTTGTTTTCAGTATTATTAAAGGAGTCGATAAGTGCTTGAGCAATTTTTTCTCTTACACTATAGTCTGTCATCGTAATTATTTCATTTGCAATAAATCTATCTACAAATCCGGGGTCATTTGATTGTCGCGTATCCTCGAGTACATTTTCTGTCTGTTTTGTAATCTTAATTTTAGCTGATGAGATATAAATATCCTTCGCTAATACAACATATACTATAGCAATTGATAAAATAACGGGTGGAAAAATGAAAAAGTATTTAAGATTATTTCTTAAAAGAAGAATATAATCTTTTAATGTTTTTGCGTCCCCTTTCAAGTATTTCTCGAAATTAAAATTATCCATAATCTTTAAACATATTTTTAAAATCTATTCACTCGTAAGAAGAATTATACTAATAACTAAAGCTGCGATTGATGCGAGAGAGGTTAAAATCCCCAGGTAAAATGTAACGTCCTCCCGAGCAAAATATCTCGGTTCACCAGGAACAATCACAATATCTCCTGCGTTGAGTGTAACAAACTCAATCTTATTGGTTATTTTATCCTGCCATACCAGATCATCATAGTTATACTTTACCATCGTTGTTGGAGATCCTTCCTTGATTCTCACAACCCTTATATCATCTAACGAGGCATCTTCTAGAGGTCCGCCAGCAAGTGATATAAGCTCATTGAGGCTGGTTCCTGCAGGAACTATATAATATCCTGGATTCTCAAGATATCCCCAGAGTTGGACTTTTATATTTACAGTAGATGCATTTGAATAATCGTAGAGGGCACCAGTAGCATTTGTCCTTCCACTACTACCTATCTGAATATCATCCTGAGCTTGAACGAATTCAAAAAAACATACAATTACGAATAGAGTCAAAATCGGTATTCTTTTCATAATTAGCTAAAAAATTTTATTTGAGTTTGAATAATTCATTTTAAAATTTTACTTCCATCTAATCTATAAAACAAATTGCTGATTTTTCATCCTATAAATAATGCAAAATAAAAATTACAATTAGTATTCTTTAATAATTTAATGCGAGATCAAAATTTTTAACTCTTGAGACTTAATTCTTAAATTAAGACATGAGTTCTTTCATATAAAGTCATAAAATTAACTCGTAATAGTCTTATTATGTTTAAATAATCAATAAAGACAGAACTCTAAAATCATTTTTTTTATAGGAATAATTCAAAGTCCAATAAATGTACCATTAACGTTATAATCTTATATAATGCTTTTTTCAAACAAAAATTAGATAGAGCATAGTTTAAACTTTTATTTTGTGAAATGAGTCATGTCTAAATTTTAACTAACACGGCACGGTTTTAGTGATTGTTTTCACGAAAAGTAATAATTTTAAATGTATATAATTATAATATTCTATGACTAATTACAAAGACTTACTAAAAGATTTTATTGTAGAAAATTTCCTATTTGGAGATGGAGAGAAGTTAAAAACTGAAACGCCATTATTTGAGAAGGGCATTATTGATTCTACGGGAGTTTTAGAGTTAATCGCATTCATTGAGGAGAATTTCAAAATAAAAGTTTCAGATGAAGAACTTATCCAATCTAACTTCTCTGATATTATTGCTATAGACAAATTTATCCAATCCAAGCAAAATCATACTTCTGACCAATAATGTGCGGAATAAGCGGTATCTTTAATGTAAAAAATCCCGCACCTGTTGACATTAATCATCTCAAGCGCATGACTTATGCTTTGCATCATCGGGGACCTGATGAAAATGGAGCATACATTGACGATCAGGTGGGTCTTGCGCAATCGAGACTGAGCATAATCGATTTGAGAAGCGGTTCTCAACCAATCCATAATGAAGATAGCACACTCTGGATAGTTTTTAATGGTGAAATTTTTAACTATCCTGAAATTCGTGATTCTTTACTGAAACTTGGCCACAAATTTTACACTAACACTGATACAGAGGTAATTCTTCATCTATACGAGGAGAAAAAGGAAAAGTGTCTGGATGAGCTTAACGGACAGTTTGCATTTGCGATTTGGGATTCAAATAAAAAGGATTTATTCCTGGCGAGAGATCGGGTCGGCATTCTTCCTTTGTTTTATAAAATTAACCAGGATAGATTTTATTTTGCTTCGGAAGCAAAAGCAATTATAGAGATTTCTGATTATCAAATAAACTTAGATCCTTTAGGAATGGAACAAATCTTCACTTTCTGGACCACGCTTCCGGGAAGAACTGCTTTTAAAGGTATTGAAGAATTACCTCCCGGCCATTTCATAAAATTTACTTCTGAAAAAAATATTTCGATAAATCGTTACTGGAACTTATCTTACTCAGTTGAACGTATACAAACGGATAAATCCATTCCTGAATTTACTGAAGATATTTCAGAATTAATGAAGGATTCTGTTCGCATCCGGCTTCGAGCTGATGTTCCTGTCGGTAGCTATTTAAGTGGTGGATTGGATTCTTCCGGTATAACTGCCATTGTGAAAAATAATTTTAATAACAAACTCAGAACGTTTGGTATTACCTTCCAGGAAGAAAGTTTTGATGAGAGTGACTTTCAGCATTTGATGATCAAGCATCTTAACACTAATCATTCCGAAGTTCACGCAACTAATGAAAATATTGGGAAACACTTTGCTGATGCTATTTTCTATGGTGAAAAACCAATTATACGAGCTGCACCGGTTCCTCTTTTCTTGCTATCAAAAAAGTCAGAGAAGAGGGTTTTAAAGTTACTAACTGGTGAAGGTGCCGATGAAATATTTGGTGGTTATAATATTTTCAGAGAAACCAAGGTAAGAAAATTCTGGTCAGTAAATCCTGAATCTAAATTCAGACCTTTATTACTTAAAAAACTATATCCATATATTTTCAAAGATCAAAGACTAGCAAATACTCTGCAAGCATTCTTTAAACTTGGAATTGACAATCCAAATAATGCTTTCTTTTCTCACTTAGTAAGGTGGAATAACAATACAAAGTTAAAGAATTTTTTTTCTGATGATATTAAAAGACAAATTGGAGATTATAATTGCTTTGAGGAATTGAGAAATTCACTTCCTGAAAATTTTGATAATTGGGATTATGTTTATAAAGCTCAATACCTCGAGATCATCACATTTATGAGTGGATATCTGCTTTCATCGCAAGGTGATCGTATGGCTATGGCTAATTCAGTTGAGCTTCGGGTTCCTTATCTCGATCACCGAATTATTGAATATATGGCAACTGTACCTTCTATATATAAGATCAGAGGACTTAATGAAAAATATCTGCTTAAAACCGTTTTCAAGAAAATATTACCTAAAGAGATAGTTTATCGCCCCAAGAATCCTTATCGGGCACCAATCCGAAATAGTTTTTTTAATAATAAGTTTATTGACATTAAATCTCTTCTTTCGGAGAAGGAAATTTTGGAAGCTGGAATATTCAATCCTGCCAAGGTAAAATTACTGACACAGAAGGCAGAGAAGTCACAGTCGCTTAGTGAACTTGATAATATGGCAATTGCTGGAATACTATCAACTCAGATATTGCATAATCATTTTGTTGATTATAAGAAATTAAAATTACCCTCGAATTATTCGTTCAGTACATTCATTGATAAAAGAAATAAAACATAAATTTTCGGAGAAGTTATGAGTTTCACAAAGGAATCAATTCTAATAGACGCAAAAGCAGAAACCAATCGGTTAATTGAAGAACTAAGAAACACAGTAGCATTCAAACTAAAAAAGCGTGGAGCAGTAATTGGAGTAAGTGGGGGAATTGATTCATCAGTAGTGCTTGCGTTATGTGCCAAAACGTTTGGACCAGATAAAGTGTTCGCTGTGATGATGCCTGAAAAGGATTCCAGTCCGGAAAGTAGAAAGCTTGCAACACTTTTATGTGAAAAGTTTACAGTCCCGTACGTTCTCGAAGATTTAACTGATGCTGTGAATGGATTCGGATGTTACAAAAGACGAGATAAAGCTGTAAAAAGAGTATACCCCGATTATGATCCTGTAAAACATAAAATGAAAATTGTGCTTAAAGATGACAGCGAAGCCAAAGGCAAAATAAATGTTTTTTTCTTAACTATAATTTCAAATGATGGGAAAGAGCAATCATTCAGACTTCCACTTGCTGAATACCTGCAAATAGTTGCTGCATCTAACTTCAAGCAAAGAAGCAGGATGAGTATGCTTTACTATTATGCTGACGCAAAAAATTATGCGGTAATTGGAACGGGGAATAAAAATGAACACGAGCAAGGATTCTTTGTAAAATACGGCGATGGTGGGGCTGATGTAAAACCAATTGCGCATTTGTTTAAAACCCAGGTTTATCAGATTGCTGAATTTTTAGGAGTGCCTGATGAAATTCGCTCACGAATTCCAACCACCGATACTTATAGTGCGGAACAGACTCAGGAAGAGTTTTTCTTCAAACTTCCTTTCGATAAACTTGACAGGATTTGGTATGGATGGGAAAACGGAGTTTCTGTTTCTGAAATTGCTAGTGCCTTAAATTTGACTGAGCAACAAGTAGAAGTTGCTATTACCGATATTAAACAAAAAATTCAAACTACTGAATATTTAAGACAGGATCCAATTTCTTTAAATAAATAATTACATTGTTCTGAAGCAATATTTCGTTGATGTATTTAATTCTCGAACAGAGCATTAATTCTGTTATAGTCATACTTCCCGGAGCTGGTTGTAGGAATTTCAGTCGCTGATTTTACAACTACTGTTTTAAAATTCAATTTATAGGTTTTTAAAATTTCATTTTTAACGTTCACTTCCACTATTGGATCATCCGATAGAATAAGAACTTTGAGTAAATCATCCTTCCCAGTACAAGCAACGGAAAATCCAAAACGATTTTCAATCATCTTTTGAATTTCATCCAGATTAACTCGTAAACCAAATATTTTGAGAAAGCGTTTCATTCTGCCCGTAACATAAAAGAATCCATCTTCATCTTTATATCCAAGATCACCGGTGTAAAGGATTCCATTTAATTCATCTGCTTTGGATAGATCGTTACGGTTTTCGGCATAACCGAGCATTACATTATCGCCTTTATAAACAATTTCACCGACTTCGTTTACTGAAGTTACTTCGCTTCCATCATTCACAATTTTTAATTCTCCACCAGGAATTGCAATCCCTATCGAACCAATTTTTTTTGAAAGCTGATCGGCGGGTACATATGAAATTCTTGCGGTAGCTTCCGTTTGACCATACATTACGAAGAATTTAACATTTTGTTTTTGCGAATAATTATCAAAATGTCTGATAAATTCTTCACTTAATTTTCCACCAGCTTGTGTCATTGTTTTTAAAGTTGGAAGCTCGATAGTCTCGAAATTAATTCTTTTCAGCATTGTGTACGTGTATGGAACTCCCGCAAAAGAAGTGCACTTTTGATTATTGAATAAGGACCAGAATTCTCTAAAGAAAACGGTTTTGTTTGTTAGTATAATTGAAGCACCTTTCAACAAGTGACTATTAATCACGGATAATCCAAACGAATAATTAAACGGGAGAGTTGTAATTGGTCGCTCTTTTGAATCTATTTTTAGATAATCAGAAATGGACTCTGCATTTGATTGAATGTTTTTATACGTGAGTCTCACAAGTTTAGGAGAACCGGTTGTTCCAGACGTTGAGAGGAGAACTGCGAGATCGGGATAAATTTCCCCATCAAAAAAATTATTCCTTTTTAAAAATAGTAATGATTCGTGCTTGTAGTCCTGATAATAATTCTCAATCGGCAAATCTCTTGAAGTTATAATAAGATCAGGATTATATATCTCTATTAAATTATTTCTGATCTCATTATTTAAATTTTCATCAAGTAATAAAACTGCATTACCCGATTTCAAAATTCCTATGTATGCAGCAATACAGTCATAAGAATTTGAAGTGAAAAGGAAGATGAAAGCTTTTTTAGATATTTTTATTTTATCAGCAATTTTATCTGAATCAGTTTCAAGCTCTGTGTATGTTATCGATTTGTCGATTGAAGTGTCTGTGCAAGCGATATGATCAGAAAAGTTTTTTAATTTTTGCCAGAAGTAGTTGACACTGGTGTTCATTTTATCATTTTCATTAAACGGATTTTTATAATTAAAATCAATTGTTAATGCAACATACTAAAAACCTTTTAATCAAATCATCTATTGTATACTGACTCTATTCAAGAATCTTGTGATTGATTTTAACTAAATCTATTAAAGCAATGGAGAATGGTGTATTATAATTCTCGCGAAATGATAATTCTCCTATTCGCTCTTCTTCCTTCTTCTGTATTATTATTCGCAATAGGATTAGAACTGCCAAGTCCTTCGACAGTAAATTGATCAGCAGAAAGTCCCTCAGATAATAAATAATTATAAACTGATTCAGCTCTTTCAAGCGTAATTTTCTTTTGAGTTGAAGCCGAACCTTGATTGTCTGTGTAACCTTCGATTCGCCATTTACTATCTGGGCGGACTTTAATATAATCAACAATCTCTTTCAATAAAATTTTTGCCAGATCATTTAATGTTGATGAGTTAGGTTCAAATGAGTCATCAGCTCTGAGAATGAATTGATTAAACTCTTCCTCTTCCATAGACCCAGTATCCTGCTCATTCTCCAATGATTCCGGAATTATTTCAATTCTGCGGTTTTGGCTACGACCTTCTTCTGTGTTGTTATCTCCTACCGGTTGATTGTCTCCCATTCCCATTACCTGGAAGTTCTCCCGCTTCAGTCCTCCAAAGTAACTTAAGTACTCCAGCACCGCCTTCGCTCTCTCTAATGATAAATTCCTCAGGAATCTCTTATTACCGTTCGAATCCATATGTCCCTCTATCTTCCACTTGCTTCCCTCCGGGTATCTCTGAATTTTGCTTACTACTTCATCTAACTGCTTCTTCCCTTCCACCTTTATCATCGCTGAGTTGCTCTCAAATATCTCGTCTCCCATCAGCATATATTTCTCTTCCAGTTTTACCTCCTCATACTCCGGACAGCCATCCTCATCTTCCACTCCATCTTTATCCTCGGCTTCATTTGGACACTTGTCTGCTGCATCCGGTATTCCATCTCCATCATTATCCAGATCCGGACATCCGTCCTCATCCTCATATCCATCTTTATCTTCTGCTTCATTTGGACATTTATCTACTCCATCCGGTATTCCATCCCCATCATTATCCAAGTCAGGACATCCATCCTCGTCCTCGTATCCATCATAGTCTTCTGCTTCATCTGGACACATATCTTCCGAGCCTGAAATTCCATCATTATCTGAATCTGTATTGATAAACGGTGAGATTGTTATACCCAGCATTACCGTAGTGTATGCATCATCTGAAAATGCTGCTGCTATATCATCAAGATAGTCCGTCTGCGGGATATATGGATTTGCTGACAGACTGATGCTTACCTTATCACTTACCAAATATCTCATCCCCACCTCTATGCTGTAGGCTATGCTGCTCTTTTCATACCTTCCTGCTGCATTGTATTCTCCTGCATTTCCTTCCCCATCCTTCGGATCAAACCACAAATTACTTATTCCTCCTGATACATACGGAAATACCACATCTCCTATCGATATGCTGTATGTGGCTGCTATTCCGCCCGTGAAAATGCCTGTCTTAAATGTCTCCGGTATTTCCCTGGTCCCATCCTGGCTGGATACTGTTCCCCGGCTGTCTTCTCCTGTTACCTGTTCATAGCCTAGCTTTAGTTTTAGGCCGAACAGATGTATTGAGTTTGTCTTGAAAAAATATTCTCCTGTGCCTCTGAATGCAAAGCCCATCTTGTTTGTCTGATAATCTGTCTGTGGTAAGGTTACTCCCCCATCTATACCCAAAACAAATGTGTTGTGGAAGGCGTGTGTGACTATTCCAGAATTTTGGGAATAACAATTTGATATAAAAACTATAAAACTCAATAAAATAATTTTTAATTGTATTCTCATATGCATAATGTTCTCCCTCAAAGTTGAGTGATTAAAGATTCAATTTTGTATTTATTATTGAATCATTAATTCTTTTGTTAAAGATAACAAAAATTAACACTTTTTTACCTAAAATCACCAAGTTCACTTAGCCGTTAGTTGAATTCAAATTTAATTATCGAAAGCAATTACTTAATTTTAGACATCAAAAATTAGAAATTCATTCCCTAAGAAGAAAAATATTAACCAGAATAGAGAATTTTTATGAAATACTTTCCTCGACTTAAAAGCACAGTATAAATCAATAAAAAATGAAATTGATTCCGCTATTCAAAAAGTGTTAGATAGTACTTCGTTTATTTTAGGTCCCGCCGTAACAGAATTCGAGAAAGAATTCGCTAAAATACATAATGTAAAATATTGTCTCGGAACAAGTTCAGGGACAGATGGAAATCATCTTGCTTTATGGAATCTCGGTATTCAAGTTGGTGATGAAGTAATAATTCCTGCCAACACTTTTATAGCTACTGCCTGGGGAGCTACATTATGTGGTGCGAAACCGGTCTTTGTTGATTGTCATAGTCAGAGTTATAATATTGATCCCAATAAAGTTCAAAAAGCAATTAGTAAAAAAACAAAAGCTATCGTTGCCGTTCATCTTTATGGTCAGGCTGCAGATATGGATGCATTAAGACAAATTGCTGAAAAACATAATATTCATATTGTTGAAGATGCAGCTCAAGCTCATTTATCCGAGTATAAAAGTAAAAAGGTGGGAAACTTTTCGGAAGTCACTTCTTTCAGCTTCTATCCCGGAAAGAATCTTGGTGCATATGGTGAAGCCGGTGCAATTGTTACTAATGATGAAGATATCTTTAATAGAATTAAAAAACTTCGGGAACATGGTCAGTCAAAAAAATATTATCATGACTCTTTTGGACACAATTACAGAATGGAAGGAATTCAGGGCGCTGTTTTAGGTATCAAATTAAAGTACATCGAAAAATGGACGAATGAGAGAAGAAGAGTAGCACAGAAGTATAAAGAGTTGTTGGGTAATTTAGAAGATATTATTCTACCAGTGGAAATGCCCGATCACAAGCATGTTTACCATCTTTACGTAATCAAAGTGAACAAAGGGAATCTTCAAAAAAATAAAGATGATCGGGACAAACTACAGACCTTCCTGCAAGAGCAAAAAATATCAACAGGGTTGCATTATCCTGTACCGTTGCATTTGCAGGAATGCTTTAAATTCCTTGGATACAAAAGAGGAGATTTTCCTGAAACTGAAATGCTCGCTGATAGCGGACTTTCTCTGCCGATGTACCCGGAACTTACTGATGAGCAGATTGAGTACGTATCTAATGCAATCTTAAAATATTTTAAGGATAGATATGAAAGTCGGAATAATCGGTCTGGGGTATTGGGGTCCAAATTTAGTTAGAAATTTTCTTGCACATAAAGATGTTAAGAAAGTTACCGCTTGTGATATTAGAGAAAACAGACTTCAAGTTATTAAAGAAAAATTCCCGGCTGCTGAATTAACCTCTGATAGTGAAAATTTGGTCAAAGGTGATTCTGATATCATTGTTATTGCAACACCTGTCGATACACATTATAATTTAGCTAAGAAAGCACTTGCATCTGGTAAAAACATCTGGGTAGAAAAGCCTTTCACCACTTCATCCAAGGAAGCTGAAGAATTAATTGACATCGCTGATAAAAAAAATCTGAAAATTTTTGTTGATCACACTTTTATTTATAATGGAGCAGTTATCAAGATTAAAGAACTCATAGACAAATATGAGCTTGGAAATATTATTTACTTCGATTCTGAAAGAATCAATCTCGGACTATTTCAACGAGATGTAAATGTTGTTTGGGATCTGGCTCCGCACGATCTTTCGATAATGACTTATTTACTTCAAAAGCATAAAGCCAAAGCACTTTCTGCTAACGGAATTGCAAATTTTAAAGGCAAAGAAAATCTTGCTCATATCTGCATTTATTTTGAAGATAACTGTTTCGCACATTTCCATGTCAACTGGATCTCGCCGGTAAAAATCAGGAGAATAATTGTTGGAGGAGACAAGAAAATGCTTGTGTACGATGACATGGAAAATTTTGAGAAGATAAAAGTTTATGACAGCGGAGTTGAGTTCAATTCAACTGAAAGTATTCACGAAGCACTTGTTCAATACAGAATCGGCGATATGTTTTCACCAAAAGTAAATCAAACTGAAGCTTTGGCACTTGGCACTCAGGAATTCATTTCTTCAATTAAAGAAAACAGACAACCACTGACTAATGGTGTTGATGGACTTGCTGTCATTAAATTGCTTGAAGCTGCCGATATTTCTCTTGCTAACAGGGGACAAATAGTAGAACTGAAATAAAGTTTTAAATCGTTGTAATTATTTAAGTCATCATTGTAAAAATTTTTATTGTTGGATTTCAAATGAGTAATCAAAACATAAACAATGTTAAGCTAGGAAAGGATGTAAAGATTTACGACTTTGTTAATCTTTACGGCTGCTCAATCGATGATGGAACAAAAATCGGTACTTTCGTAGAAATTCAGAAAAACGCTTTCATTGGTAAAAATTGCAAAATATCTTCTCATACTTTTATTTGTGAAGGTGTTCACATCGGGGATAATGTTTTTGTTGGACATAATGTTACTTTTATTAATGACAAACACCCCAGAGCTACAAACGTAGACGGGTCAATGCAAACTGAAAGTGACTGGAAGGTTGTGGAAACGTTTGTAAAAAAAGGAGCATCAATAGGTTCATCTTCAACTATAATGTGTGGTGTTACAATCGGTGAAAATTCAATAGTAGGTGCTGGCGCTGTGGTTACCAAAGACGTTCCGCCAAATTCTATTGTTGCCGGAGTCCCCGCCAAACTGATCAAAAACAAAAAACCGGACTTGTAATCCGGTTTTTAATGATATGATATATTATCCAATCAGTTATTTTTCCGGAATAATTTCAATTCTGCGGTTTTGTCTTCGGCCTTCTTCCGTGTTGTTATCTCCTACCGGTTGATTGTCTCCCATTCCCATTACCTGGAAGTTCTCCCGCTTCAATCCTCCAAAGTAACTTAAGTACTCCAGCACAGCCTTCGCTCTCTCTAATGATAAATTCCTCAGGAATCTCTTATTACCGTTCGAATCCATATGTCCCTCTATCTTCCACTTGCTTCCTTCCGGATATCTCTGAATTTTGCTTACTACTTCATCTAACTGCTTCTTCCCTTCCACCTTTATCATCGCTGAGTTGCTCTCAAATATCTCATCTCCCATCAGCATATATTTTTCTTCCAGCTTTACCTCCTCATACTCCGGACATCCATCCTCATCTTCTACTCCATCCTTATCCTCTGCTTCATTTGGACACTTATCCGCTACATCCGGTATCCCATCTCCATCATTATCCAGATCCGGACATCCGTCCTCATCCTCGTATCCATCTGCATCTTCCGCTTCATTCGGACATTTGTCATTTATATCCAGTATCCCATCTCCATCATTATCCAAGTCAGGACATCCATCCTCGTCCTCGTATCCATCATAGTCTTCTGCTTCATCCGGACACATATCTTCTGAGCCTGAAATTCCATCATTATCTTCATCTGTATTGATAAATGGTGAGATCGTTATTCCCAGCATTACCGTAGTGTATGCATCATCTGAAAATGCTGCTGCTACATCATCCAGGTAATCTGTCTGTGGGATATATGGATTTGCTGAGATACTTATGCTTACCTTATCACTTACCAGATATCTCATCCCCACCTCTATGCTGTAGGCTATGCTGCTCTTCTCATATCTTCCTGCTGCGTTGTATTCTCCTGCATTTCCTTCCCCATCCTTCGGATCAAACCACAAATTGCTTATTCCTCCTGATACATACGGAAATACCACATCTCCTATCGATATGCTGTATGTCGCCGCTATTCCACCACTAAATATACCTGTCTTAAATGTCTCTGGTATTTGTCTCGTTCCATCCTGTGTTGATATCTCTCCTCTGCTATCTTCTCCTGTTACCTGATCGTAGCCTAGCTTTAGTTTCAGTCCGAACAGATGTATTGAGTTTGTCTTGAAAAAATATTCTCCTGTGCCTCTGAATGCAAAGCCCATCTTGTTTGTCTGATAATCTGTCTGTGGTAAGGTTACTCCTCCATCTATACCCAATACGAATGTGTTATGAAAACCATGCGTGACATTTAACTTATTTTGCGGTAAAGAACTATTTAAAGGAAGAAGTGTAGCAACAAGAACTAGAATTAAAAAGCTGGAAAGAGGATTCCAATATTTGTATAATTTTTTCACAGTTAGAACCTATATCTATTTAGATTATTGCAAAGATTACTGTATTGTTTTAGTCCATAAACAAATCTTGTGCGAATTTTTTTACCAATATGAGTCTTGAAAAATATTGATTTTGGCCTAAAAATGGATATAATATATAACTGAGAATTACGAGCATGTAAATGCTACATTTAGATACACAAATTGTTTAATTTAGTTACTGGATATTATCTAATCTGCAATTATCATCATACTCTACAAATTTTAGAAGAGGAGCTATAATGTTTGACATAAATATTTACACCAACCGGAGAAGTTTGTTAAAAGATAAGTTTGATTCTGGATTATTACTATTCTTGGGAAATGAAGACAGTCCTGCGAACTACAAAGCTAACACATACTACTTTAGACAAGATAGTACCTTTCTCTATTATTTTGGAATCGACAGACCTGGATTTGCAGCTACAATAGATATAGATAATAATCTTGAAACACTGTTCGGGAATGATTTGAGCATGGATGATATCGTTTGGACAGGGATTCAACCAACCGTTAGTGATTTTGCTGATAAAGTAGGTATTAAACGTACTGCATCACCAGATAAGCTGGCCGAACAAATTTCAGGCGCAATTAAAAAAGGTAGAAAAATTCATTTCCTTCCTCAGTATCGTATTGAAAATATTTTAAAGCTCGCTTCAACGAGCGGGTTAAATTACGCTAATGTAAATGATTACTGTTCAGAAAAATTAATTAAAGCGGTTGTTGCACAAAGATCAATAAAATCCAGTGAAGAGATCGTTGAACTTGATGAAGCAGTTGATATTGCCGCAAAGATGCACATCGCTGCTATGAAAATGGTAAAACCAGATACTGATGAACGTAAGATTGCCGGTATGATTGAAGGTATAGCACTTTCTCTGGGTTACGGACTTTCATTCAGACCTATAGTTTCTATAAATGGGCAAACACTTCATAATCCTTATTATGATAACAAAATGAAAACCGGTGATTTACTCGTAAATGATTCAGGTGCTGAAAGCAAACTTCATTATGCAAGTGATATCACCAGAACGATTCCTGTTGGTGGAAAATTTTCAGACAATCAGAAAGAAATTTACCAGATAGTTCTTCGCGCACAAATGAACGCAATTAATTCTGTACGGCCAGGAATTACAAACAGAGAATTACACTTCAATGCTGCTAAAGATATTGCCTCTGGTTTGATTGAACTTGGTATAATGTTCGGCAATGCGGAAGAAGCAGTTAATTCAGGCGCACACACTTTGTTCTTCCCTCATGGTTTAGGTCATATGCTTGGATTGGATGTCCATGATATGGAAGGACTCGGTGAAGATTTTGTCGGATATGATGAGAGTGTGCAGAGAAGTGAAGAATTTGGGTTAAAGTATTTAAGGCTGGCCAAAACTCTCGAACCAGGTCATGTGTTTACAATTGAACCTGGAATTTATTTTATTCCGGAACTGATCGACATGTGGAAAACACAAAACAGGTTTCCAGAATATATCAACTATGATATGCTTGAAAATTACACGGGCTTTGGTGGAATCAGGATTGAAGATGATATATTGGTTACTGATGACGGATTCAGAGTATTAGGGTCAAAACCGATTCCTAAAACTATTGAAGAACTCGAGTCGATAATCGGCAGATAAAAATTAAACAGCCCGGCTAAACCGGGCTGATATATTTTAAACCATCATCGCTATTTAACCTGATTGAATTATTTCATAATAACCTCACTTGTATTTTTCATTCTTTGTGAATTTGGTCTTGCTCAATCACTTTCTTCAAAAAAATTTCATCCATTATCAAATGCTTTTGGATTGACTCTCGAAACAGGAGGAACTATTTCGAAAACTGATTACAGGGAAAGCGAACTTGATTTTAATGGCAGATTTATAATAGAATACTTTTTTCCCTCAAAATCGTTTGGAACATTTGGTTTACGAATAATTGGAGAAGGTGGTTTTATACAGGGAGAAATTTATAGCAACGATATCACTTATCCACCTGCACCAGAAAAATTCAGGACCGGATATATCAACCTTGGTGGTGGGTTAGTATATGCAGGAAGAATTGGTAATGCAGTACCTTACTTATCAGCTGGATTAAGTTATATCTTTTTCGATCCGGGAGATGGCAGCGGAAATCAATTACCTAACAATCAATTCGCGGTCTACAAAAAAAATTCTCTTGCTTATTCAGGAGAAGCAGGATTTAGATTTCCATTTCACGATTCATGGAGTTTTAACTTAGGGTTAAATTTAAATTTTACATCAACTGATTATATCGATGATATTAAAGCTGGAAAACAAAATGATACCTATATCGGTTTCTTTGCAGGAGTATCATTTTATCTGGGCAAAAATATTGATTTAGATAATGACGGAGTGGATGATGATTACGATTTATGTCCGGACTCAACTCCCGGAAATGATGTTGATAAATTTGGATGCAGCATTGCAGATTTAAATCCAACCGCTGCTGTATATGATAGCACAAAGGATATATTCATTGCTGACGGAGTTTTTACAGATGGAACACTATTCTGTTTCCAGGTTGAAGTAGTTAAAAATCCACACCGGGCCGAAATCTTAAAAAACAATTTGTTTGAAAAAGGATATCTGGCGGATATAATCAGAATGAATATTGGAAATCTTGATTGGTATTCATTGCGGGTTGGATATTTCAACACTTTGGAAAAAGCAAAAATCTACCGGGATGATTTTTTTAAGAAGATGAAATGACTTATAACAAATTATTTACTTCCAACCGGTGTGTGCTTAATAGCAAATTCTCTCCCGGCTTTTAGTGCGTCTAAGTTAAGTTGAACTATCTTCTCACCTTTTCTTCCAAATATTTTTTTAATACCAATTTCGAGACTTTCGTATGGAAGATCAAGAAATGGAGATGATGCACCAAGCATTACAATGTTTGATGAACGAGGCGATTTAACCTGTCTGGCAATTTCATCAGCATTAATAGCAATATGATGTGGGAGTTTTTCGATTTCTGCAAGAAGATCTTTCATATCCGGATAATCGGGGATGTTTACAAACGGAGTTGTGTTTGTTACAAGCCATCCGTTTTCTGATAGCCACGGCAAATAGCGGAGTGATTCCATTGGTTCGACGGAAATTATTAAGTCTGCTCTGCCAAGCGGAATAAGATCGCTTGCAATTTCTTTTTCAGAAATTCTTAAATGTGACTGAACAGCTCCGCCTCTCTGACTCATTCCGTGAACTTCGGCTTGTTTTAGTAGAAGATGATTCTCCAAAGCAGCCATACCTATTGTAGCTGCAATTGAAAGTATTCCCTGTCCGCCAACTCCAGCAAGTATAATATCTGATTTCATTCTTTAACCTCCCCGGTTCTCACTTTACCCTCTTTCTTATTTTTAGCTACCGTTTGAACTATACACTCTCTTCTTGGAATGATAACCGATACTCCGTCATACAATAATTCTTCACGTAAAACTTTTACCATTTCTTCGTGATATTTTGGAAGCGGTGTTAATACTTTTACGTGATCGGGCTTGACTCCAAGTCCGATACAAATTTCCTCCAATCTTCCGGTAGCTGGTGATTGCTGACCACCTGTCATCGCCGTAGTTGAATTATCTGAAATGATAACAGTAACGGGAGTGTTTTCGAAAACACAATCAAGTAAAGCAGTCATTCCGCTGTGAGTAAATGTTGAGTCACCAATAACCGCAACAGCCGGACGAATACCAGCATCGGAAGCGCCTTTTGCCATTGTTATTGATGCGCCCATATCAACGCAGGAATTAATCGCATTCCAGGGAGGAAGTGCACCAAGTGTGTAGCAACCAATATCTGAAAAAACTTTCTGCTTACCGAACTCTCTCATTGTTTCATTAAGTGCGTTGTATATATCACGATGACTGCATCCCGAACAGAGTTCCGGTGGTCGGTTTGCTACAATTTTTGGAACTGCTATTCCTGTCTTCACTTCTTTTCCCAATGCTTTACCAACAATATCGGGGTTCAATTCACCATCACGTGGAATGGTACCATTAAGTCTTCCAATTATTTTAGAATTTATATTTAGAAATCCTCTCAACTGCTCTTCTACAAACGGATAACCATCTTCAAGCACAAGAACTTTTTCACAATCATCAACAATTTTTTCTACTTTGGTAAATGGTAACGGATATTGATTTATCTGAAGCACAGGATGCGGGCAGCTTTTCTCCTGATAATTTTCTTTCAAATAATTATATGCTATGCCGCAGGCGATAATACCGAGTGATTTATCTCTTCCCGGAATGTATGTGTTATAAACAGAATGTTCGGATTCCTGCTCAAGCATAGATTGGATTGAGAGCAAACCCTTATATCTTTTTCGTGCATTTGAAGGAAGAAGAACAAACTGAATGGGATCTTCAGGATAAGTAACAGGATTTTCCTTTTTCAGTTCTCTTCTTTCGATACCGGAACGTGAGTGTGAAAGTCTTGTGGTAATTCTTATCATCACAGGAATTTTAAATTTCTCCGAAAGTTCAAAACCTTCATAAGCCATATCATAAGCTTCCTGCTGGTTGGCAGGTTCGAGAATAGGTATCATTGCAAATTTTCCGAAGAACCGGGAGTCCTGTTCATTCTGTGAAGAATGCATTGATGGATCATCTGCAACCGTAATAATCAATCCTCCATTGACACCAGTAATTGCTGAATTTATAAATGCATCTGCAGCAACATTTAATCCGACATGCTTCATACATACCATTGCACGCTTACCGCCATAACTCATTCCGAGTGCGGCTTCCATTGCTGTTTTTTCATTAGCAGACCACTGTCTGTGAAGATTTCGCTCTATTGCTGTTTTATTGTGCTGACCATATTCTGTGATTTCTGTTGAAGGAGTTCCGGGGTATGCGTAAATACCAGACATACCTCCATCTATAGCGCCCTGAGCGATTGCTTCGGCACCGAGAAGAAGAAGTTTTTCCATAATTCCCTTTTATTATGCTATTTGCGAACTGGCTCCCTGAACGTGGGAAAGTAAATAATTTCTAGTTTAAAAATAAGAAAATTGCTACCCTGTCCCAACAACTTTTCGTCAATTGAAATGATCTTAATCAAACAGTTCGGGCTTACCTAACAGAATGTTTGTTAAATTGATTTTGAAATGCATTTAACTCCGGATTTCCGGGAGATTTTTCATTCAGCTCTAGGTAAAGTTTTTCAGCTTTTTCAGTTTGTCCAGCATCTAAATATAACTTTAATAGTTTGAACTGTGAACCTAAATAATTCGGAAAATATTTTTTCACTTTTTCAAATTGTTCAATTGCTCTTTTTTTATCACCGGTTTCCTGATATGAAGCAGCGGCATTTCTCATTAATATTGGATTGAATGGAGCTAACTCCAGGCCTGCAAGATTATTTTGTAAAGCTTCTGAATGTCTCGACAAATATGAATTTGCTATACCCCGATAGTAATCAACCGGCTGCTTTGCAGCATCGAAGGGATAAAAAACATCTGAAACTTCATCAAGTTTTTGGGACATTAACTGATACTGTCTTCTATCTTTTAAATAAATAGCCTGACTATAACCCAACTCTGATTTCAATTTGATATAAGAAATTATTCCGCCTACTATCAGTAGAATAAACAAGATCACTTTTAAGTATTTAGCATTGAGACGAAAAGTATTCTTTTCTGAAATTGCCGGAGCTGCTAATGCGATTCCACACACTACAGCCAGATGGAAAAAAGATGCAAATTTATATGTGGGGAAAGAAACAACGGAGAAACAGAAAATTATAATTACAACAAGTATCAGTGCAAAGTATTTTTCATTCTGCTTTATTTTTTTGAATAATGCTGCTAATACTGAAATGAAGATCAGCAAATAAATCACTGGAGCTAATAAACCGCTCTCGGCAAACATTTCAAGAAAATCATTATGAGCATGTATGTTATGAACGAGAAGCAGGCTTTTATCATCAAAATAATCGCCATAATACTTGGGATAATAACCGCTCCATTTATACAAACCATGACCAACCAGCGGTTTTTCCATTATCATCTTCACAGATGCATCCCAAAAATTAAGCCTCAGCATATTGCTTTTGAATTCCTGGTCAAAGAATGTTTCCGCAGTTGATTTGAGGTCTGGCCTTTCACCAACTTTTAAAGGAATGAATGAAAGTAATAAAGAAACCGATATCACAACCAATATGGGCTTTATCTTTTTCAAAATTTCTTTTTTCGGAGTCTTCAGGAAAATAAAAATGAAGTACACTATTATCACAAAGAATAAAATCAATATTCCGGCACGGCTACGTGTGAATAAAAGGAATGATACATTCAATATGGCTGCGATCAAAAGAACTTTTCGATTCTTCAAATTGATATATTCATTTGCTATCAGGAAAAAAGGCAATGCTGATGAAAGATATTCGCTGGCAAATCCTCTGTGCCCTAACAGTGAGCCCGGAGGCATAACTGCTGGAAGATCCATTAATTTAATCTGGAATGATTCCAGTAGACCGATTATGCTGAACAATGTTGAGAAGATTACTACTGAATATGAGACAATTTTAAAAAATTTATCTTCTCCAAGAATCAAAAACATGATTGTCGATTGAATTATTATTGCAAGAGGAATCAAAAGGTCACTGAATTTTAAAATCAACAGCGAAGCTGAATCATTAAAAAATGCGGTTAAAAATGAAAACGGGAACAATAAAATCAAAATTGTAAGATATTTATTAAGTATTACTCCCTTCTCAAATTTGCTTTTTAATATGTAAACAAAAAAGAGTAAGAGGGAAATAGAAAAGTAAAATACCCTTTGTACGACATCCATTTCATATGCAAGAACAGAATATGTAATAGGAGAGATAAATGTTAACCCGAATAATAAACCTAAGCCTTGATTTGTCTTTCTGTTTGTCATATGTTTATTTTTATCTTAGTAATGTATTTCATTGATTAAAAATTATTCTTCATCTGACGTGAGAACTATAAAATTAATTCTTTAATTTAATTAATAAATTATTTATCCCTCAATCATCGCCCTATAATTATATTGGAAACGGAATTAAAGTTACAGTCTTTAAGACGAGCTGTTTTGCGGACGCTGGCATACTATGATATTTTTTCATATCCGCTGACGGCTAATGAAATTTACTATAATCTTGGAGAAAATCACACTTGCCTTCAGGAAGTCGAATCTGTGCTGGGAAAACTTTCGGACGAAAAGATAATTTATCGTAAAGGACTCTTCTATCAATTAAATGATAATGAGGAATTTATCTCAAGACGGTATAAAGGAAATCAGCTTGCTGAAAAAAGATTACAGACCGCAAGAAGAGTTTCGGGTCTTATTTCCAGGTTTCCTTTCATCCGCGGGATTATGCTTTCAGGTTCGATTTCAAAGGGCTATATGGAAGAAGATTCAGACATAGACTATTTCGTTGTGACACATCCGAACAGAGTCTGGTTTACAAGATTAATGCTGATGTTATTCAAGAAGGTATTTTTATTCAACTCGAGGAAAAATTTCTGCATAAATTATTTTGTTGACAATGAAAATCTTGAAATCCACGAAAAGAATGTATTCACTGCTACAGAAGTTGTTACGCTTCTGCCAACGTTCGGGAAAGAATGCTACGAAAATTTTTATGAACAAAACCAATGGATCAAAGAATTCTTCCCAAACTTTCCGAAGAGAGATACATCGGAAGTTCTTGACCATAAAAATGGTGTAATAAAATCTATTTTTGAGAAGATGCTCGGGAAAAAGGTTGGCAATAAGCTCGATGATTTTGCAATGCACTTGTTTGAAAAATTTTATAAAATAAGATATAAGAATTATAATCAAGATGAATTTAAGCTTGCGTTTAAATCGTCTAAAAAAGAATCAAAACATCATCCGAAATTTTTCCAGAAGTTAGTGCTCACCGAGTTTGAGAATAAAATAAAATTTTTTGAGGACAAGTTGAATATCTCTAATTATTCAGAATGAAAAAAATCTTATTCACACATTCATATTTTTACCGCTTTGATCCTAAACAATGGGATGCAAAACAACCATATCCACCGTTAGGAACAATTTACGCTGCAGCAGTAATGCGCGAAGCAGGTTACAGTGTTTCTTTATTCGATACGGCTTTGATAGAGTCTCCGGAAAAACTATCATCTGTCATTGAAAAAGAGAAACCTGATTATCTTGTAATTTATGACGATGGCTTCAACTATTTGACAAAAATGTGCCTCACCAATATGCGCGAAGCAGCATTCCGAATGGCTGAAATTGCAAAGGTGAAAGGATTAAAGGTAGTTGCTTCAAGTTCGGACGCCGCTGATCATTATGAAAAATATCTTGCACACGGTGTTGATTTTGTAATTATTGGTGAAGGTGAGATCACTCTGAAAGAATTGCTAAATGCATTGGATGAAGGTGTGATTGATTTTAATGGAATAGATGGATTAAGCTTCAAGAAAAATGGAGAAATAATACGTACACCAACCAGACAAATTGTAAAAGATCTTGATTCGTTCCCAATGCCTGCATGGGATCTTGTCGATGTTGATTCATATAAAAAGATCTGGACTGAAAATCATGGATATTTTTCTTTGAATATCGCAACAACCCGCGGATGTCCTTTCAAATGCAACTGGTGTGCAAAACCAATTTACGGAAACAGGTATAATTCACGATCACCGCAAAAAGTTATTAATGAAATTGAATTTCTTAAAAAGAAGTATGATGTACACCATTTCTGGATGTGCGATGATATTTTCGGATTGAAACCCGGATGGGTCCAGGAGTTCAGAAACGAAGTTAAATCAAAAGGATTGAAGTTTAAATACAAAATCCAATCGAGAGTTGATTTGCTTTTGCAGGAAGATACTATTGCAGCACTCGCAGAATCAGGCGCACAAACTGTTTGGGTCGGCGCTGAATCGGGTTCACAAAAAATACTTGACGCAATGGATAAGGGAACAACTGTCGGACAAATCTATAAAGCAACAAGTTTGTTAAAGAAAAATAAAATTCGTCCTGCTTTCTTCCTTCAGTTCGGTTACCTTGGTGAAGAGAAAGAAGATATTGAAAAGACGATAAATATGGTTCTCGATCTTATGCCTGAAGAAATCGGAATTTCCGTTTCATATCCATTGCCCGGTACCAAGTTCTACGAAAAAGTAAAAGAACAGCTAAAAGAAAAAGCTAACTGGACTGATTCGGATGAACTTGCAATGATGTATAAAGCAACTTTCTCTCCTTTGTATTACAAAAAACTCCACAGGTATGTACATAAAGTGTACAGGCGAAAACAAAGCATAATCAACCTGAAAAATGTTTTATCAAATCCATTTTCAGTCGATAGGAAAAAAATCCGTTCTGCAGTATCCATTCTGTATTATGTTCCAGCTTCGTTGGCTGATTCAATCGCCCTCAGAAAGCTTGAAATCGCTAAATAATTTTTAGAATGAACTCTGACACTGCCCAGCTTGCCAATGTTAACAAAGCGTTTTCCCGGCAATCATCAAATTATGATGAATATGATAAATCAAATCCAACATTAACCTGGATGCGTAATCAGGTGATGAAACACGCACTTAAATTTCTCAGACCAAATGATAAAATACTGGAGCTGAACAGCGGGACAGGAATTGATGCTCAGTTCTTTGCTGAAAGAGGATTTTCTGTTCATTGCACCGATCTTTCAGATGGAATGGTTGAACAAATGAAGAATAAATTTTCATTAGGAAGATTCTCCGAAAAAATATCTGTTCAGCAATGTTCGTTTACTGAATTGGATAAAATCGGTGATCGGAAGTTTGATTTTATATTTTCAAACTTCGGAGGATTGAATTGTATCCCGGATTTAAAAGAGGTGACTAAGTTTTTTCCTTCACTATTAAATAAAAATGGAAGAGTTTGTTTGGTGATTCTACCGCCTGTTTGTCCCTGGGAAATTGTTCAGCTCTTTAGAGGAAAATTTGATATCGCATTCAGAAGATTCAAAAAAGAAGGTGTATTGGCAAGCGTCGAAGGAGTAAAATTTCGCACATATTATTTTTCTGCCCGTCAGGTGATGAAAGCACTTGGAATGAGTTTTAAATTATTGAAGCTGGAAAGTCTCGCACTTTTTACACCTATCCCGCAGATGGAAAAAATTCCGAAAAAATTTCCTCGATTCGCAACTGCATTGAATAAGATTGATGAAATGATTTCCGTAGTTCCTCCGTTCAACAGAATCGGCGATCATATCATTGTTACTACAGAATACATGGAGAACTAAATTGCAGGACTCTATTATAAATCTTTCCAAATATAACAGTGACGAAGGTGTTTACGTACTATCACCAATCAGCGACACATTTGAAGATGTTTATCTGAAAGTTCGTCAAAAAGAAAATCGGGTATATGCTGACGCTGAACTGATTTTATTGCCTTTTGCTTCAAGCTCAAATCCACATAAGAGTGAATGGGATTTAAGATCCAAATCATTTCAACGATTCAGGGAATATCTTAAAACTAAAAAGTCAGATCTGAATATTCTCGACCTAGGCTGTGGCAACGGTTGGTTTTGCGGACAACTTTCAAAATCATTCAATCAAAATTTTTATTGTGTTGATGTTAATTTAACTGAACTGATTCAGGGAAGAAGAGTATTTAATTCTGAGCACTTACGATTTATTTATGTAAATATTTTTGAGGCGAAACTTCCTGAAAAAGGTTTCGATATTATTTTAATAAATGCAGCCATCCAATACTTCCCTGATATATCGAAGTTGTTAAATAAACTTTTAACACTGCTAAAAGTAAATGGTGAATTACATATAATTGATTCACCGATCTATTCCGTCAATGAAGCTATTAAAGCAAAAGAAAGAACGCAGAATTATTATTCATCAATTGGGTTTCCTGAAATGTCAGACAAATATCATCATCACACATGGGAAGACATCCGGCAATTCAATTATAAAATATTGTATAATCCTTTGACATTGACGAACAAGATCAAAAAGATTTTTGTTAGAGATTCTCCTTTTCCCTGGATTAGAATAACAAGATGAGTTTGGCTAAACATATTCTTTTTCTTACTCCCGGTTTTTCCTCGGATGAAAATGATTTTAACTGTATTCCTCCGCTGCAGGAATTTTTAATCAGTTTTAAATCTGAATATCCTGAAGTAAAGATTTCGGTTATCGCATTTCAGTATCCGTATCGTAATAAAAAATATCTTTGGAATGGAGTAGAAGTTTATCCATTAAATGGTAGAAATTCTGCTCTCAAAAAATTATTTGTTTGGTTGAAAGCGTTAAGAATTGCGTGGAAAATTAATAAATTCTATGCGGTTGATGTTATTCACTCGCTCTGGCTTGGTGAATGTGCATTTACAGGAAATCGACTATCTAAAAAATTTCGCTGCCAACATATTTGCACATTGATGGGACAGGATGTTAAAAATTCAAACAGGTATTTGAATCAGTCAAAAAATAACAACATTAAAATTGTTGCTCTTTCTCAAAATCAATTTGATATGTTTTTCAACCTGACTAAAAAAAAGCCGGATGAAATAATTCACTGGGGAATTGATGATCAGAATTTCGAAGCTGCTAATCGTGATATTGATCTGCTTGCGGTCGGCTCTCTTATCTCATTAAAGAATTATTCATTGTATCTAAATGCAATTGCAAAGGTTAAAACCTCTTATAGAAATATTAAGTGCAAATTGGTCGGAAGCGGACCTGAATCAAAATCACTAAAAAAACTTGCTGATCAACTGGGTATAAACGAGAATATTGATTTCACCGGATTATTAAGTCGACAGGAAATTTTTAAGCTTATGCAGCGAAGCAAGATATTTGTTCATCCTTCCAGTTTTGAAGGTTCGGGATATGTATTTGCTGAAGCATTGGTAAATGGAATGAACATATTATCGTTCAACATCGGTTATGCGCAGAGAAATCCGAAGTGGTTTATTGCAAAAGATGAAGATGACTTTGTTAATACTCTAGAAAAGTTATTATCATCTCAATTAGATTTTCAACCGACTAATCTTTTAAACTTGCCGATACAGTTGAACAGTATGCAAAAATTTATGGAATAAACTGAAATTTGTATATTAAAAGCACCGATGAAGAAAGTTATATTATTTAATCCCAGAAGCGCTAATTCTAAATACAGAATACCCAATTCTATTCTGCAGGTTGGAGCTTCAATAAATGGCAAATACGATTTCGTTTTTGTTGACGGAAATCTGGAAAAAGATCCGTGGGCTAAAATAAAAAGCTACCTTTCAACAGGTAACTTTAAATTTTTCGGATGCACTGTAATGCCTGGGTTGCAGCCGAAACAGGCAATTCCGTTCACAAAAAAAATCAGAGAAGAATTTCCTGAAATAATAAACATCTGGGGAGGTTACTTCCCTGCTAACCAGTACAAGGTCGTGCTCAATTCTGGTTTTGTTGATTATGTTATCAATGGTCCCGGCGATGAAGCTTTCCCACAATTACTTGATTCAATTTTAAATAATGACGATCCAGCTTTCATTAAAAATCTCATCTTCAAAAGAAATAGCGAGTTTGTTAAAACTCCAAAAGCTGATTTATTCGATCAGGATACTCTTCCACAATTGCCTTACGAAAAACTGAACAGTTTTTATCCGCTTGAAAGATATCTTGGGAAAACTTTTTTGGGTACGAAGACGGCTGCGTATCACTCGAGTATGGGATGTCCGTTTACTTGTTCATTCTGTGCAGTAGTACCAATTTACGAAGCTAGATGGAAAGGAAAATCTGCACCTCTTATTTACAAGGATGTCAAATATCTAAAAGACACATTCGGTGCAAATGCAATTGAGTTTCACGACAATAATTTCTTCGTTTCAGAAAAAAGAACGGTTGAGTTTTCAAAATTAATAAAGGATGAAAATATGATCTGGTGGGGTGAAGGAAGAATTGACACAATCAACAAATACAGTGATGAATCTCTTGCGATGATGAGAGAAGCTGGCTGCCGGATGATTTTCTTCGGTGCCGAAACCGGAAACGATGCAATCCTCAAACAGATGGATAAAGGTGGAACGCAATCCGGTGAACAGATAAAGGCGTTTGCCGCAAGAATGAGAAAGTTCGATATAATTCCGGAGTATTCATTTGTTCTCGGTTTGCCCGCAGAAACTCCTGAAAAAGTTATGCAGCAAATTGATGAGGACATTCAGTTCATCAAAACAATTAAAGAAATAAATCCTGATACCGAAATTATTATTTATGTTTACAGTCCAGTTCCAACCGAAGGATCCGAGCTTTACAATGAAGTTCAGAAATCGGGATTTAAATTTCCTGAGAGACTTGAAGATTGGCTTGATCCAAAATGGGCAAATTTTGATTTGCGAAAAAATCCTCTCACACCATGGCTGACTCCTGAAATGGTGAACAAGATTTTGAATTTCGAAACTGTAATTAATGCTCAGTATCCTACTGTCTCAGATTATAAATTGACTTCAATCCAGAAAAAAACGATGCGGTTTCTTTCTTCACTAAGATATAAGAAAGACTTCTACAATTATCCATACGAAATTAAAGCCTTGCAAAAATATTGGCTTAAATACCGCAGACCAGAAGTCGAAGGATTCTATACAGAATGAAGACCGAGAAAAAGAAAAGTGTTTTTAAAAAAGCTGCATTCACAATATTACATCCGCTTTCAAAAAAGTATCTATCAAAAGAAAGAACTTATAAGTATAAGAATATCAGCATTGTTGTATTTCCGGGAGTATTTCATCCGGGGTTATTTTTCAGTACAAAAATTTTATTAAAGTATATTGAAAAAATTGAATTAAACGAGAAATATGTCCTTGAACTTGGTGCGGGAACCGGATTACTTTCCATCTATGCATCGAAGAAAGGTGCATTCGTAACATCTTCAGATATAAGCTTAACTGCAGTTTACAACACAGAAAAAAATTCCAAGATGAATGATGCTGGATTAGAAGTTGTGCACTCTGATCTTTTTGATGAAATACCTCAGAGAAGATATGATTATATCATCATAAATCCTCCCTATTACAAAAAATCTCCGGCAAGTGAGAAAGAATTTGCGTGGTTCGGAGGAGATGATTTTCAATATTTCAGAAAATTATTCTCTCAGCTTGGCAATTTTATTTATGAAAACACGAATGTAATTATGGTTCTTTCGGATGATACTGATCTTGATATGATAAAAAGTATCGCACAGAACTCTTCCTTCAAAATGAACGAAATACATCACAAAAAAATGTGGGGAGAAAATCATTTCATATTTAGTGTAATAGGCTCGCAGAATTTTTAACAGAAATTCTCTTTAATTGTTCGGCGATTTTAAGTTCCACTCACTTTATTCTTTGAACTGTAGGAAAGCAATAAGCAAAGAATTAACAAACCGATTGCGCCATACAATTTCGGATAAGCAAGTATCGCTGTAATCCCTTGAGTTATTTTTGAAGAAGTATATGGCAGTTTCAAAGCGATGAGTGTGTAAGAAATAAAAAATAAAATCCACAAAAATCCCGTTGGTTTCTTTCTAATCAATTCAATAGAAATAATAATCGGAATGAGTAATAGTACGAAATGATAATCAATTGAGGCAGGATTTAATATTGTCCCGGCTATAATAAAAGAAGCAAATGTCAAATCTTGCAAATTTGATTTCAAGGCAAAAAAACCAGCAATGATCAATATTATCAAAGTGAAAATTATTGTCAGTAAAGTAGCCAGAACCGGTATATCAGCGATAGGATAAAGATTCCAGTTTTCATCAAACATAAACAGGTGATGGAAGAAACTGTAAATTGTCTGATACGCGGTGACAGCCAAAGTTGGATTTGATGAATGACCAATTACTCGATCGCTATAAGTCAACCAGCTTTCTATTCCGACAAAAGGTATCGTAATTAAAAATGTACCCACGATTGTGAGCATTATCCAGATCAGACTTTTCCATTTTTTTTGAACTGCAAGCAGTACCCAGAGAAGCACTCCGGCAGTTTTAAGCATGAAAAGAAGACCAAGTAATATTCCAAGCCATTTCTGATTATCAGATTTGTAAGCAAACCACACGAATACCATCAGAAAAAAAATTAAAATATAAACCTGCGCAAATGAGAAATTTTCATACAACGGTTGAAAAATCAGAATTATTATCAAAATAAGCGGAAGCCAGTGATTATTAAGTTTTAATTTCTTTACTATTAATACTACAGTAAAAATCAGCAGCAGAAAATTTATTGTGATCCAGATAATTCCTCGCAATATTATATTCGAATATTGATACCGGTAATGTGATAAAAACTGTTGTGGGCAAGTTCACAAGATAAATCTCATAAACTCCGGGAACATATTCTGCAACTTTTGAGCTGAACCAGTCATCATTATAAAAATTGCTGATGTTCTCTCCGCCCAGAAATAGTCTGGAAGCTGTATAGTATGCAGCAAATCCGTGCGTCGATTTGGTTGAGCTTGACAAGATGTGATAAATCAATAAAAAGAAAAGCAGCGAAGTGATTACCCAGAGAATATGATTTCCATACTTGGATATACTCTTCACAATTCTATCTTTGAAAGAGGACATTAAAGCTTAGCGAGTGGTGAAAGATTCAAATAGCAAACACACTTTCTGCAAATTGGGTCTGTACCCATATCAAGATTTTTTCTGAATGAGATTGACTCTTCCGAGTTTATTATATCTTTTAATGAATTTTTTCTGATGTCACCAACAACCTTGTGAAAAAAACAAGGCCGTACACTTCCGTCTGCTTCAATTACCGCAGATACCCAGGGCGCATTACAGCTTATTTTAGGAAAATCACTTAAGCTGTGATAGGCAGCATAGTAGTGATAAAATCTTCTGATCTTATCTGGCGATTCAGCTATGAATTTGATTTCAAAATCTTTTGAATGAGTTTTTATAAGAGATTCAATTATTTCATTAAACTTTTTCAAATCGTCTTTAGATAATTTTATTTCTCCTATCTTTTCTTCACCCCACAAGTCTGCACGGTTGAAAGCATCTGTAGTTACATCAGCAGTTAAAAAGCTGATTTGATCCAATCCGATTTCTTTTGCAGCATCAATAATGTTCGGGAAATCTTCATAGTTTGATTTTTGGATTACGCTTCTTCCTGTTACTCTGAAATCTTTTTTCAGTCTTTTAAGTTCCTGTACACCCTCTTTCAGTTTATCAAATGCGTTTGGGATGTTTCTAATCTTATCGTGAACTTCCTTTGAGCCATCCAGTGAAACAATCACTTCATCAACATTTGAAATAATTTCAGTTGCATATTTTTTCAAAAGCAGACCAGTTGATAAAAGCACAATCTTAACTTTCGCGGATTTTATTATTTCACAAAGCCTGAAAAAATTTGGATGCATTAATGCTTCACCTCCGGACATCACAACTTCCTTTGTGTTGAACTGCTTTATCGAATCCATAATCCCTCGAACATCAGATTCTTCCAATTGCTTTACATTATTATTCCCCTTCCAAATATCACACATAACACAGCGGCAATTGCATCGGCTGTGAGGCATCAGTATTAAAATCGGCAATGAATAAATCCTGTCCGATTTTAAAGTTAGATATCTTCTGAATATGTCCGGTGATAGATTCAATTTCATAAACAATAAAAAGCTTGACTTCTGAATACCAATTTAATGGTCACGATTAACTTATAAAAACATTTTTCTACAGCATTAACTGGAGGAATTTTTAACATAGATAAAATAACAATTCAATTTACTATATTTCGCCTGAGTGAATTAATGACGATGCCTTTTTCTCCAATGAAGCTACTTAACGTAATATTGCTCTCGATCTCTTTCTTCGTTTCTGCATTTTCCCAAACGTATGAATATTTTTTTAGTCAGCTTACTGATGCTGAGGGACTTTCGCAAAGTACGATTTTTTCGATGATACAGGATAGATACGGATATTTGTGGCTCGGTACAATCGACGGTTTAAATCGATATGACGGATATGAGTTCAAGGTCTATTCAAACGATCCTTCAGATCTAAATTCCATCTCTGATAATTTTATTTCATCCCTTTATGAAGACAGCGACGGATACATTTGGGTTGGTACGGTAAATGGTTATTTAAACCGCTTTGACAGGAAGTCTGAAAAATTCAAAAGATATTATATAAATGATTTCTTCTCATCTGATGTAAAATACAAAGACGACTATTATGAATATCCATTAGCATTTTCACGTAACCAGAATAATTCGATTACATCAATCGCTGAAGATTCCAATGGTGATCTATGGATTGGAACGTGGGGAAATGGATTAATTATTTTCGATAGAAAAAATAGTAATTCCGTTCACATTTTTAATGACGTAAATAATGATTATAGTCTTAGTTCAAACAGAATTACTGACATTCTGATTGAAAAAAACAATTCGATCTGGGTAGCAACGTTTGGTGGTGGATTAAATAAGCTATTTACTGGTTCATCAAAGATCAATAGCGAAGGGAAAGAAGCAGCATATAAATTTCTTCATTACAATACTAGTTCAATTAATAATTCTTCTATAAGTGACAATAAAATTACTTGCTTGCATGAGGGCAGAACCGGAAATATTTGGATTGGCACTTTTGATGGCGGGCTAAACAAGCTCGATGCAGCTAATAAAATGTCTGAGCCTGATAAAGCCAGATTTTTACAGTACACCAAGAGTAGATCATCACAATACAGCATTTCGGCAAATACTGTAATGGCAATTCAGCAGGATTCAGATGGATATTTGTGGATCGGAACTTTCGGGGGAGGAATAAACAGGTTTGATACAAAAAATAACATATTTGTAAACTTTAAAAGAATCTCTACCCGCCAGAATCCATTTATGGATGAAGAAATTTTATCATTATTTATTGATAGATCAGGTGTGTTGTGGGCAGGTTCGCATTTAGGTGAAGGTGTAACTAAAATTCAAAAATTTGATGTAAAGTTTGAAACGATAAATAGAAACTCACCCGGAAACCTACGATTAAATGACGATGTTGTTTGGGCATTGTTCAAGGACAGTAGTGAGAATCTTTGGATTGGTACATACAGAGGTGGTGCAAATCTGTTGAACTTTTCAAAACAGCAAAGTACTATTTACAGTAAACACGCAGACGGAATTCATAAAATCAGTGATAATCACATTAGATCATTTGCTGAAGATAAATCAGGAAATATCTGGATCGGGACTTACAGCGGAGGACTAAACAGAATTAACCATTCTACCAAGCGAATCGATATTTTTAAAAACGAACCTGGAAATCAGAATTCCCTCTCAGCAAACCAGGTACTGGACATTTATGTGGAATCAGAAAAAGTAATCTGGGTTGCAACATTTGGTGGAGGACTTAATAAACTTACTTTCTCAGATAATTCTTCCGGAAAACCAGATTTTAAAGCTTACAGTTATGATCCCAATGATAAAAATTCAATTTCAGAAAATCGTGTATACACAATTTTACGGGACAGCAAAAATAATTTCTGGATTGGTACTTATGGCGGAGGATTAAACAAATTTGATAATGCGTCTGAAATCTTCAGACTATTTACAAGTGAACCGAATAATCAAACACTCAAAGTCAACGAAAAAATTCTTTCAATATTTGAGTCTCCCAATGGCATAATATGGATTGGAACATCAGGCAGCGGGTTAGTCAAATACGACCCAACCGTAGAATCCTTTAAAACTTTTTCAACCACAGAAGGATTAACAAGTACAGTAATTTATGGAATACTGGAGGATAATCAGCAGAATTTATGGCTCAGTACGGATGATGGTATTTTTCTATTTAACACATCTTCTGAAAAGTTTACCCAGTTCAAAATTGAAGATGGTGTCCAAAGCCTGGAATTCAGCGGAGGTGCTTACTTTAAGGATTCGGATGGATTTATGTATTTCGGCGGTATAAATGGATTTAATTATTTTCATCCGGACAGCATCACAATCAGCAATTACGAACCATCAATCGTTATCACCAAAATTAAAGTGATGGATGTTGAAGTTAAAGGTGAACCTGAGGAGTTGATACTATCATACGATCAGAATTTTATTTCCATAGAATTTTCTGCACTCGATTTTTATTCTCCTAAGAGAAATAAATACAGCTATTTTCTTGAAGGATTTCAGAAGTCCTGGATATCAACTGACGGTTCAAACAGAACTGCTATATACACTAATCTTCCTGCCGGCGAATTTACTTTTATGGTTAAAGGAACTAATGCAGATGGTATATGGAACGAAGATGTAGCTTCAATAAAAATTATAATCAACCCGCCATTTTATCAAACCTGGTGGTTTGTTACTCTTATAATAATGGCTGTTGCTTTTTTGATTTACTACCTTGGGACTATCCGAATTAAAAGCCAACTGGAGATAGAAAGATTGAAACTTAAAATTGCGTCTGATCTTCACGATAATATCGGTGCCGGGTTAACGGAGATTTCAATACTAAGTGAAGTTGCTGAAAGGAACGAAAATAATTCTGGGAACCTGGTTAAACAGGATTTACAAAAAATCAGCAACACCGCACGTCAGCTAGTTGATTCAATGAGTGATATTGTTTGGGTAGTGAATCCTCAGAGAGATTCACTTTACGATCTGATTCTTAAATTAAAGGACTCATATAACGAATTCTTTAGTTCCATTGGCATTTCATTTCATGTTAATAACGTTGAGAAAAGCGATGATATAAAGCTGCCAATGGAATACAAACAAAATCTACTTTTGTTGTTTAAAGAAGCAATAAACAATGCTATAAAACATAGCGGCTGCAAAAAAATTACCTTGGAAGCTTTCTATGAAAATGACACAATTAAAATAACTCTAAAAGATGATGGGCAGGGATTTGATTTAAATGATATTAACTTTGGTAATGGAATAAAAAATATGGAAGAAAGGGCAAAAAAAATAAATGGCACTCTTAATTGGGAATCAAGCAACAATTCCGGGACACTAGTGAGCTTCAATGGAAAACTCGGAAAAATAAATCGTATTAAATCAATATTTGGCTGAATAAATTAAGCTGTGAATGATAAACGTAGCAATTGTTGAAGATAATGATACAATAAGAGAAGGATTAGCTGTACTAATTAACGGCACCAACGGTTACAAGTGTGTCGGCTCTTTCAGAGATTGTGAAAGCTTTCTTCTTAAACTCAACACGCTTGATGCTAATGTTGTTCTGATGGATATTGCTTTACCGGGTATTAGTGGAATTGAAGGAATTAAAGAATCAAAAAAAATAAAACCTGATATCGATATTCTTATGCTGACAATTTATGAGGACAGCGAAAAAGTTTTTGATGCACTTTGTGCCGGAGCCTGTGGTTATTTAGTAAAAAAAACACCACCAATAAAGCTTCTTGAAGCAATAAAAGAAGTTTACGAAGGTGGTTCTCCAATGAGTAGCCAGATTGCCCGGCAGGTTATTACGGCGTTCAAGGAGTCAAAAGATATAAAAGATGAAAACCAGGAATTTGAACTAAGTGCGCGGGAAAAGGAAGTAATAAATCTTCTGGCTGGAGGAAATAATTATCAGCAAATAGCTGAACAATTGTTTATAAGCGTTGATACTGTCCGGCATCATATTAAAAACATCTACAAAAAACTTCACGTCCACAATCAATCCGAAGCTGTTGCAAAGGCTATCCGCAGGAAAATTATCTGAATTAACCTGACCTACATAGATATGTAGGTAAATTCTCTTCCACATTTCAACAATTGAAATAATTACATAATTGTGTAATTGTTTGGCTGCATTTTTCTGATAGTTTTAAACCAGAGATTAAGAATACTCATTTATAGTATCCATAAAATTCTTTAAAGGGCTTAAAGAATAACTCAATAGAAAGGGTGCGCAAAATGGAAGCATTAAACACAAAAAAAGAGCTGACCAATCCCATTGCAGATTTAATCAGCGATGAAATATACGATCTGCTTGTGTCGAGAGGTTTAATAAACGAACGGGCTGTCCGTGATTATATCATCAGGAAAAAATTTAAACAGCTTCGTGCTCAGAAGCTAAGAACCGGCGATGCAATTGATTCACTTCGGGAAGAATATCCATATCTGCAATTTGATACTATAAGAAAAATAGTTCACAATCCGCCGAAAAGTTTTGCTAACTAGATAACGCCCTCCATGTGCGATCACCTCATCTGCCACGTGGGGTGATCCACTTCATTTTTCTTAATTATCTTTTGGGTTGATGCTCAGGCTTGAGCAGATCGTTTATTTCCTTCACAGGATTAAATGTACTCTTGGGTACTTCGACAAAGACGGTCAACCAGTGATACATTCCTCCATTCCAAAGTCCGGGAAGCTCGAGAGCTTTCAGTTCCCTGCCATTTTTAGATTTTATTGCTATTAATCCGGTGTTCGGATTTACAAATTTTTTTAAATCGAAAATATTTCCTTTATAATCTTTTATACTGCAGGCAATATCAACAGGATTGAAGTGAGTTGCCTGATCAAAAATTTCAGCCTGTTTCTTATCTTGCAAATTCACCTGTGCAGTTTCTACAATTTGCTTGGAAATTTCACCGCTTTCATCTTCAACCCAGAAAGGACTTCCGCCGGGATGTCCTTCCCTTTTTACCATTCCGCATACCCGTATTGGTCTATTCAAAAAATCAAACAGATAGGTTTTCTTTTCATCTAAGGATTTTGTTTTAAGTTTTGTTGATAAATCAAGTCCAAATTCGGTTTTTATTAAATCAACCGCTTCATCGATTACTGATTCAGGAATATGATCTTTATCTAATTTTAATAACAGTTCGAAAATTTTGTGTCGAAGGTAAACAAGATACCCGCCGAGATTTTTTTTGTATCTATAAGTTTCTTCTTTGAGATGATCTGGAGCAATGTTATCAATATTCTTAATTAAGATTATGTCGGATTCCAAACGATTTAGATTCATGAGCAATGCACCATGTCCTCCGGGTCTGAAAAGAATTTTTCCATCAACATCTCTGAAAATTTTATTATCCATCGTAACCGATACTGTGTTTGTTTCAGAACTTTGAAATGAAAAACTTACATCGAATTTCCAGCCTTGCTTTTCATATTTTGAAATTAATTCAGAGAATAATTTCTTCACTTCGTCTTCGTATTCGGGTGAAATGGTAAAATGAACTTTTACCGTCTTGTTCTTCCCTGCTGAGTAGTTCATAGCTTCAACAAGATGCTCCTCGAAGGCTGTTCTTGCCCCATCCGCATAAGCATGAAACAAAATTGAACCTTTCGGGAGATTTGCATAATTCAGACCTTCTTTTTCAGCAGTGAACTTCATGAGATCGATATAATTTTTCTTCTCAATTAATTCATCAGGATTTCTGCCATTATCAATTATAGTCTTCCTTAGTTCCTCATAAAACGCAAAGCTTTTAATATTATCGAAAAATTCTAGTGCGGCTCTACAATCTTCGTCCCCCGCAGCAGCTTTTTCAGATAATTTTTTATAACTGGAATTCTCTGATTTAACCACAGCGGCTAATTGTTTTTGAAACATTCTGGACGCCGCACCAGATGCAGGGACAAATTTCATCACGCGTCCTTCATCCAAAGCAGATTGAAACCTTCTTATATAATCCTCTTTTTCCAAATCATTGAATAGCTTTACGCCATCACCGATGACACATGGTTTGAATAATTTTAAACTTGGAATTCCCTTTCTAAATATTTTGATCTGTTCGATAATTGAACTTATTGGAATGTCAAGATTCTTTTCCAGACTGAGTTCATTTTGTATTTCTTGTATCTCTTTAAGCTGCATTTCGCATTGTAGTTGATGAATATTTATTCTTATTAACAAAATAATTCAGGAAATTATATAATAATTTAAGCATAAGTTTCATTTTATTTTTTATATCTCACCTCGTGACTAATTTAGAATGATGAATAAAGAACAAATATCTTTTGCTGAAACCGCTGGTATAAATGAAAACACTCCGATTGAAGAGATTAACGATCCGTTTCTTAAAGAAAGAAAAATATCTCTTTATTTGAAGAGAGAAGATCTGAATCATCCTGCTTTGTCAGGCAATAAATGGCATAAGCTTAAATACAATATCCAGGAAGCAAAGAAACTTAAAAAAAATACTTTGTTGACTTTTGGCGGAGCCTTTTCAAATCACATTTACGCAACAGCTGCAGCCGGAAAGATTTTTAACTTTAAAACTATTGGCGTAATTCGTGGTGAAGAACATTTACCATTAAATCCCACTTTATCTTTTGCAAAAGAAAACGGGATGGAACTTCATTATTTGGATAGAACTTCCTATCGAAGAAAAGATTCAGTCGAAATTATTGAAAGTTTGAAAAGTAGATTTGGAGATTTTTATCTAATTCCTGAAGGCGGCACTAATGAATTAGCAGTTATAGGATGTAGTGAGATAATAAACAAAATCAGTGTGGATTTTGATTACGTTTGCTGCGCTTGCGGAACGGGGGGAACATTAGCCGGTCTCATTAAAGGATTAGGTGGAAATAATAATGCTCTCGGTTTTGCTGTACTGAAAGGAGCTTCTTTTCTGAGGAAAAATGTTGAATGTCTTTTGAAAAATTCCGATACTGCTATATATAATAATTGGGAAATAAATCTGGATTATCACTTCGGCGGATATGCTAAATTTGACAGCACTTTAATCAATTTCATAAATAACTTTTATACAATCACAAAAATTCCAATCGAGCCCATCTATACAGGTAAAATGTTATACGGAATCTATGACCTGATTTCAAATGGATTTTTTAAGCGAGGGACAAGGATTATTGCAATACATACAGGTGGATTGCAGGGTTTAAAAGGATTGCACACTAAAACCAGAGCAACTTATAAGTTTGAATTTTGAGGATATTACAGTAAACTCAAACAAGGAAAGTATTATATTCTTTTCATAGTTAAATTGCATAAGAACTTGAAAAATTTTTCTTGAAGCAGGGAATGAAAGACATTAAACTTTTAATCGTAGAGGATGAACAGATAGTTTCAAAGTTCATGGAAAAGCAGCTTACCGGCGCTGGATATGTTGTTGCTGGTTCTGTAACTACCGGTGAAGAAGCGATTGAAAAGGTTTCAGCATTAAAACCTGATATCGTTCTGATGGATATCAAGATAATGGGCTCAATGGATGGTATAGAAACCGCTGATTACTTAAGAAAGAACTTCCACGTACCTGTTATATTCTTAACTTCTCTCTCCGATGACGAATCATTCCAACGCGCAAAAAAAACCGAACCATTCGGCTACCTGATCAAACCGATTGATTTAAAAGAATTTCACCGCGTCGTTGAAATGGCTCTTTACAAAAATAAAATTTATAAAGAGCTTCTTGACACTCGCCAGAGATTTCAGATTTCCAGTGAAGCAGCGAAAACCAGAGTTTGGGAATTATGGTCTGAAGGTGAGAAACTGATTATTGATACCGAATTGACTCCTCTTTACGATTACACTGATACTGATGTCTCAGCTATGAGTTCAGATAGAATGCAATTTGTTTATGAGGAAGACAGAGAATTTGTTGAAAAAACTATTCAGGATTGCCTTAAGGGAAAATTAAAAAATTTTGAAATTGAACACCGCATATATGACAAAAACAGAAATATTTGCTGGATATTACTTCGTGGTGTTCATGTTCCGCCGGAGAATAGTAAGCCAAACCGTATAATCGGTTCTGCCACAGATATTACCGAAAGAAAAAATTATGAAGAAGCATTAAGAAAAAGTGAAGAAAAATTTCGAAAAATATTTGAAAGCTCCGGCATAGGTATCGCTACGCTCGCACCTGATGGTCACTTCTCAAAGGTTAACAGCTCCTTCTGCGAAATACTTGGTTACACTGAAACTGAATTAGTCGGTATGAATTTCAGGAATATCACACACCCGGGTGATATTGAGAAATCACTCGAGCTTACCAAAGAACTGCTGAAAAATGAATCACTCGAAGGTAAATCTCTTGAAAAAAGATACTTGCATAAAAGTGGTGATCTAGTTTGGGCTCTTACAACTATTTCGTTAATCAGAGATTCGGATAGTAAACCTCAATTCTTCATTGCACAGGTTCAGGATATAACTAAAAGGAAAAAGTTTGAGGAACAATTAATTAAGTACACTGAAGAGTTGAAATTATTAAATGCTTCGAAGGATAAATTTTTCTCTATCATTTCTCATGACCTCAGGAGTCCTTTTAACTCTCTGCTTGGATTAACTGAATACATTAGCCAATCATACGATGAAATGACTCCGCAGGATATCAAAAGTTCAATATCGTCAATTTATAATTCCTCCCGGCAGGTGTATAGTCTCATTCTTAATTTACTTGAATGGTCGATGATTCAATCCGGAAGAATTAAAGTTGATAAAACTATAATCAATCTTAAAGAATTAGGCAACGAAATAAAAAACCTTTATGAAGAAACTGCGAAGCAAAAAACACTGGAACTATCAATCAACATAAATGAAGAAATATTTGTTTATGCAGATAAATATATGATAGATACAATCATCAGAAATTTTGTTTCAAACAGTATCAAGTTCACAAACCCCGGCGGTAAGATCATTGTAAAAGGAATTATTAATGGTGATAATGCAGAAGTATCCGTAACCGATTCCGGAATTGGCATAAGCACAGAAAACCAGAAAAACCTTTTCCGGATTGACGAGCAATTCCGCAGAGAAGGCACTGCAAAAGAGAAAGGCACTGGACTCGGATTAATTTTGTGTAAGGAATTCATTGAAAAAAATAACGGAGTTCTCTGGGTAGAAAGTGAAGAAGGTAAAGGCAGTCGGTTTTCATTTACAGTTCCGAGATATCTTGGAAATTTTAAGAGCGTAGATAAATAATTATTTCCATTAAAGAAAAATTTTTCTATTTCTAAATAATTTAGTTGAGGAATTATGAGCGACTTGCTTATAGTGTTTATCGGTCTTGCAATAATTTTCTACATCTTTTTTGTGCTAGGAACTTCCCGAACAGCAATCAAAAAGGGTTTGAACGGTCTTTTATGGTTTCTGTTTTCACTTATACTTCCGCCGATAGCTTTCATTGCAGTTTTATTGGCCTCACCAAAGAAAGCTAAAGCAAAAGAAGAATATGGGTTTGCAGATAATATAATTATGGATTTATCACAGCCATTCGTAGATCTTGCACATACCTCACGTGCGCTTCTCGGTGTCAATCTTTCATATGTATTGGAGGGACTAACTTACTTTGGTGTTGTTGGTTTGCTTGCAATATTTTTTAATGATTTTATTAAGCTTGATGATATTGATGCAGGAAGAATGGTCGGAATTCAAACAGCGGGAATAACTATCGCAATGCTTTTCCTTGGTGCTACAGTCGATTGGATCGGGTTAAGAAAATCTTTACTGATAGCTTTAAGCCTGATGTTGGTCGGAAGAGTATTACTCACAATATCACCTGAAATTGGTGTCTCTGGCCTTTGGGACTTTTCAAACTTGTTTAAATATTCACACTTCTACGCAATGCTTGGAATATTGGGAATTATCCTTGGATATGGAATATACCAGCCTGCTTGTTATGCTGGAGTTAAGCAGTTAACTAATGAAAAAACTGCTGCGATGGGGTACGCAATGCTTTATGCATTAATGAACCTTGGGGGATTTTTACCAGGTATAATTTCTCCGCCAATAAGACGTGCTTTTGGAATTACAGGTGTTTTTTGGGTTTATGTTGCTTTAACAATCTTAGGAATTGCGGTTGTTTATTTCATCATTACAAAAAAGGCAATGAAGGAAGCAATAAGAAAATTAGAAGGCGATATCGAAGGTTCAAAATTATCAAGCGATGAAAAGAAAGGTTTTTCACAATTTGCTAATGCTTTTCAATCTCAATTAAATGTAAAAAAGAAATCTGTAATCTGGTTAGGTAGTTTATTTATAATCTTCTCCATTTTAGCTTCTGTCAAAGAATTCTTCTCACCCGACATATTTCAATTAATCATTACCGAGCATAGTTTTATCTCTATCATATTCGGTTTTAATTGGTTCATCGCAGTATCGTTAATAGGATTAAGTATTGCAATTTATATAATAACAGATGTGAGATTCCTTTATTTTATATTCATCCTCATTTTTGTTCAGACTCTCTTTGCGCACAACTGGCTGACATTACCACTTTATACAAGCAGAGCTTTTGAAGGATTTGTTAGTGAAAACTTTGAGTTCTTCGTCAATCTGAACCCCATTCTAATATTCATTTTAGCTCCGATGGTGGCTGCTATCACTTCAAAGAAAGATACCTATACAATGATGATTATTGGTACTTCAGTAATGGCTGCACCAACTTTTATTCTGGCATTAGGACCCAACTTTAATACTTTAATGGCCTATTTGATAATTATGACAATCGGAGAAGCAATGTGGCAGCCAAGATTTTTACAGTGGGTTGCTGAAATCGCACCAAAGAATATGACCGGAATCTATATGGGAATTGGACAATTTCCATGGTTCCTCACAAAAGTTATTACGAGCTTGTATTCCGGTTGGTTCTTGATGAACTATTGTCCAACAGATACTCCACCATCCGAGATGAACACAGAAACAATGTGGTTGATATATGGATTTATTGCAATAATTTCTCCGATTGGTTTATTACTGGCAAAAGGTTGGATGAAGAAAGGATTTAAAGTAAAGCACGAATCCGCTTAATAGAAATTACACTTTGATGAGTTTATCTGGAGATAAAAGATGAAAAGAATAATTCATTTATTATTAAAATTATCTTTGCTTTCTATTTACTTGATGATTAATTCCTGTTCAACCGTCAGCTATCAGGAAATATATCCCATTCTCGCTGACGGAAAATACGACAGCGAATTTCCTTACAAAGGAGCCTCAAACGAACTCAGACAAATAAGTTCAACCGTTCGCCGTATTAACAGCAGTGTTATTTATAAAACTTACACTTTCGATGCAGAATCAAAACTGACTCTGAGCAATCTTAAAGACATAAAGCTTAGAGACATTGCAATTTCCGAAGGATATGCTGATCAAAATAATTCAGGAACAGGTACAGTTGTTTACTTCAATGAAGGAAAAGTAGCTATTCTTACCTGTGCGCATGTTGTTGAATTTCCTGATACGATCATTTCATATTTCCCGGCTTCTGATGGTTCATTAACTAAATTCATACAGGTCATTTTTATTAAAGAGAGACAATCAATTTATGCAGTTGGATTTCCTGAAGGCGGCGAGTTTGAATTAATTGCATCAGATAAAAAACAGGACATAGCAATAATCGGCAAAGATTACAAAGTTCTTTCTGATTTAAGATTCCCCGTTTTCAATTATCCATTTGGCAAAGGCAAAGAACTCGATTGGGGATCTTTCGTTTACATATTTGGATATCCAATTAACAACCAGATGATAACAAAAGCAATCGTCAGCAATCCAAACAAAGACGAATTCGGTTCATTCCTTGTTGATGCTGTTGTAAACAATGGAATGAGCGGCGGAGTTGTGCTTGCAATAAGAGATGGTGTCCCGAATTTTGAATTAGTAGGAATGATTCAATGGGTTCCCGAAGAAGAAGAAAATATTCTCGTTCCAAAAGCACTAAAAGATAATGAACGTTACAATCCAATCGTGCCCTACCAAGGTGAAGAATATGTGAAAAGGTTTTCATCAATCCGATATGGAATTGCGCGGGTAATCTCTGCCGAAAGAATAAGTTCATTCATCTTTGAAAACAAAGCGAAATTAAGCAATAAGAAATATTATCTGGATAGATTTTGGAATTGACCGGATGCTTGTTTTGTCCGAAATTTAGTTATAATTATCCACATCAAATAAATTTCTAATAAGCTGAATTTTTAAGTAACATTTTTGACGGCTGAGGAGTCTTAATAGTATCCGTGGAAAAGATCAGATGACTAAAGTATTACAAAAAGAAACAATAAAAATTAAATGCCCGCATTGTAAGCAGGAATCAACCGATGCATGGATTTGCCAGATGAACACTGTTCTGGGTGTGAGATATGCCTATTTATGCAGTAACTGTCAGAAGTTTCTAGGAATCTCTAAAAACCTGCTTGCAACCAACTCACAAATTAATGGCCAAATTAGCTTTGCCTAAAAGCTTTTTCAGACTAAATCCTCCAGGATTACTCCACCACCAAGACAAAAATTTTCATCCGTCATAGAGCCGGATGTTCCATCATAAAAAACTGCAAACTGACCCGGTGCAATTCCGCTGTCAGAATCCTTCAGCTTAACTTTTAAAACACCTTCATTCAACCATTCTATTACACATTCGTGCTGTTTTGCTCCGTGCCTGATTTTAACTTTCAATTCTTTTTTGGATGGTGCTTGTTCTGAAATCCAGTTTATCTTCCCAACTAAAAAATTATTGCAGTCGCGCTCTGCGAGATTCTGATTGGACACGTAGATAACATTATTTTTAACGTCCTTTCTCACGACAAACCACGGACCACCACCGAGTTTTAACCCTGACCTTTGTCCAATTGTGAAGTAATAGTAGCCGGGATGCTTTCCTAAAATTTTATTTGTATCGATATCAATAATGTCACCTTCAATTTCGCCAAGATGATGTTTTATAAATTCTTTAAATTTTATCTGTCCGAGAAAGCATATACCCTGGCTGTCTCTTCTTGCCATTGTTGGAAGTTTGTAATCTTCAGCCAGCTTTCGAATTTCTGACTTTCTGAATTTACCAATCGGGAATAATGCTCTTGATAATTGTTTTTGCGTCAGGTAAGCTAAAAAGTAAGTTTGATCTTTAATCGGGTCTGGAGAAGTTTTAAGAAGAAATTTTTTATCGACTGAAATTACATCTGCATAATGACCGCTCGCTACTTTTTCATAGGAATTATCAATCTTATCATAGAACTCACCAAACTTTATCAGGCTGTTACAGAAAATATCCGGGTTTGGAGTTCTTCCCTCTTTAATCTCGGAGATTGTGTACGAAACCACATTATCCCAGTATTCTGTCTGAAGCGGAATAACTTCAAGCGGAACATTTACTTGTTCGCAAACACCTCGCGCATACTTGAGGTCTTCTTCCCACGGACATTCACCAAGGAAAGAAAATTCATCCTGTAACCAGATCTTCAGATAAAAAGCTGTGAGGTCATGTCCTTCATCTTTTAATAAACGAAGTGCTACAGAACTATCGACACCACCGGAAAGTAATACTGCGACTTTCATTTTTTAACTTTCTTCTTCCCTTCCACAATACGCTCCAGCACTTTATCATAAAGCGGACGATTTACTTTACTTAATAATATAGTTGCAAGCCTGCTTGAATTATTCAGTCTTTGACTGAATCCAATACAAACATCCTTTTTTCCGCAGACTCGCATAATTCCGGAAAGTTTATTTTCAAATATTCCACCTGAAAGTGAATTTATACTTTCGTAGTTGATCACAATTTGCCTTCTTGAAAGAAAAAAATCTGAGCAGGTAATTTTATCATCATCTACTTCGATCTTATACGGCATAATTTTGTAGAGAGTTATATAATGCCTGTTAAGAAAATATAGAATAAAAATATTTACCAAAAGCGGAAATGCAAGGATGATTTTCTCACTAAGAAAAGTTAAAAGAGGTACAGAATAAATTAGTAAAACAGGTGTAACAATAATGTTTCCATACCGGAATATTAACCTGAAGATAAATGGGTAGGTGAATACCTGATGTTCTATTTTGTTTTCGCTCATAACTCGGATGTAAATTTACAAACGGACTGGTTAACAAAGAATTCAGCAGTGTTTACCTCAGGCTTGAATGAAACAAAGATTTTCTTACAAATACTCAGAACATTAACTTGGCATTATGGAAATTATACTAATCTGTGCTTTCGCTGCTTTCTCATCGCTGTTGACCTTTTACTCAGGTTTTGGTTTAGGAACAATTCTGCTTCCGGTTTTTGCATTGTTCTTCCCTGTTGAAATTGCAGTTGGTTTAACAGGAATCGTTCATCTGCTGAATAATCTTTTTAAACTTTTTCTGATTGGTAAATTTGCAAACAAAAAAGTTATCCTAAAGTTTGGAATACCCGCAGTTGTTGGTGCATTCCTGGGTGCTCAATTGCTCTTATTGTTGTCAGGCGTTGAGGCAATTACTTCCTATGAATTATTCAATAAAACTTTTTATATAACCCCGGTTAAGTTGGCAATAGCTGGTCTTATGATATCTTTCGCAGTATTTGAAATCGTTCCTAAATTCCAAGCGATTGAATTCAGTCAGAACAAATTAATTGTCGGCGGTTTACTTAGCGGATTTTTCGGGGGTTTATCCGGTCATCAGGGTGCATTAAGAAGCGCCTTTCTTCTGAAGTTCGGATTAGGAAAAGAAGCGTTCATTGCAACAGGTGTTGTTATCGCTTGTCTGGTGGATTTTACCAGAATATCCATTTACCTAACAAAATTTTTAAGTGCTGAAGTTCTAAGTAATTGGCTTATTATACTTGCAGCAACAATAAGCGCATTTATCGGAGCTTATTTTGGCAACAAGCTGCTAAAGAAAGTCACTTTTAAGTTTGTTCAGATTGTGGTTCTTCTACTGATATTGGTTCTCGGTGTTCTGTTAGGATTGGGAATTATATAAAATAGCCCGCAAGTATTCTGCGGGCTGAAGTGAACAATAATTCTATCTGAGTTATTGAATTACTGCTCCAAGTCCTTTAAGCTGGTAGATTGTCATCGGACCGGTGATTGTTGAAGGATCGAAAGTTTCTCCTTTTTCTTCAGCAATGTGTTCAAAGTGATTAACTGCTTGTTCCTGTGTCATTTCAATTTTGTAAACTTTACCTTCAACTAGTGCAGTTTTTCCTTTAGCTTCGACCGGAAAAACTATCTCACCATCTTTGACTTTTACTTTTATCATTCCTTCACCATCATCAGATTTTATCTCCATCCAGCAACCCATCATAGGACAGACTTCCAGAACTTCACCTTCAATCAGGACGGTTTTATCAAGATAAGATTCAGGATCTTCGAGTATAGCCGAGATGCTCGTCTTTTCAGTGAGTGTTAACTCAGCACCGTAATTTGCTTTGTCAGTTTGAGCGATTGTCATACCTAAACTTAAAAGCAAAATCGGTAAAATTAATTTTAACTGCATAGTTACTCCTTCAATTATTTATAATGAATTATTTGAATTTAACTGAAACTGGTTTCTGAATTTCGATTTTCATTCCTGGAAATTTTTCCATGAACTCTTTCATTTCTTCAATGTTTTTTGGTTCATTGTTTTTGAAATCCTTAAATGCCTCTTTATTCTTCATCATCTCACCAAGATTCATATGAAACAGCGTAATGGTTGAACCATCTACATAAGTTGCATTACTGGTGGTTATATTTCCTTCAACATTTATCGCAATATTAATTTTCATCCCTTCCATCATTTTCATAGCTTCATCACCCAATTCATCTTCATTACTCTCGACATCCTCACTGGCACTTTCTTGAGAACTCGAATCACTGTCGAATTCAATTGGAGGTCGGTCAATTATCAGTTCTGAAACATCACCTTTTTTAAACTTAAAGAAGTAGTATTCATCAGATTCTTCAACGCCGGCTTCTTCTTCACTCATCCCCATTTTTGAATCCGGGTCGGGTTGAATTCTGATTTTTGAAATATCATCGAATGAATAAACAACTTCATAACCCTCCCACTGATCGTTACTGATAAACTCGTGAGAAACATATTTAACATCGCTACCATATTCCTTTGCATCAGCCATTATTTCGTCATCTTTAAATAGTGAAAATTCTTCTTCGGCAGTAGTAGATGAATCCTGGAAAGCAGTTGCAAATTCTTTCATCATATTAACAAAAGTTTTACTCATAAAGACTTTTTCATTTATTGTCCCGCTTCCATCTTTCTTTACATTGATTGTTGTATCAACCTGAAGACAGCCGATAAATAGAACAGTTATGAGGGCTATATTCAATAAGAATATTATTTTTTTCATTGTTTTCCCAAGTTTATAAATCCGAATTACTACGATGTAAAGATACTGATTTTTTAAGTTTTTGATTGGAATTCATTTTATGTTTTACGATCTAAAACGTAATATTGATACAGATAAGAATTATCAGTTATTTATATTTCGCATAGAATTTTAAAACAATAAGAATTGCTGCAAATCAAAGATAAAAATTCCTTCTTGATCAGAATTGCTGTTCTAGTCATTATAAGCCTTATCTTATTCCTTGCTTATGATCTCAGAAAAAATATAGACAATGAAATTGAAAGTTTATTCGTCCGAACAAGAGGACAATTAGAACCTGACACGAACATTATTATCATCCATTTTTCTGAAGAGGATATTGCACGCATTGGTCCATGGCCGATAAAAAGGAACTACTATGCTCTCCTGATAAATCAGCTCACAAATCTTGAGGTTAAAAAAATTGGGCTTGAGGTTTTCCTCAGCTCACGATTAGTGACACAATCCGTATATGATAATCTGCTTCTGAAAGAAATAGAAAAATCCGGTAATGTAGTTTTAAGCTCTTTAGCGGGCAGCATAGTGGAACGAAACAATCAGTTCATAACTGATTCATTAAGTTATCCAAGTCCTAAACTGCTGAATGAAAAATTACCAACAGGTCACATAAATTTTATACAGGAAGAAGACTATTATATTCCACTTAGAATTATTAATTATAGCTTGACGGAAAGAGCTTTTGCTTTGCAACTCGCTGACACTGAAGTAAAGAAAGATGGTCTGATTGTAAATTTTGTTTCTTCATGGAATAAGATAAAAAGATACTCTTCGCTTGAATTTGCTGAACTTGTGTATAAACAAAGTGAGGAACTAAACTTCTTCAAAGATAAAATTGTTATTATCGGAATAAGTGATCCACAAATAGCAATTTCACTTCAGACTCCATTTGATGATGATGTACCTGGATTAGCACTTCATGCTTTTGCCATTGATAACATTCTGAATTCTCGTGATATAGATGGAAGTTTTTATAATTACTCTATAGTTGTCTTTTTTATCATAATGCTGGGCTTTGTTCTCTTCAGAATTTCTACTAAAAAAAATATTATCGCCATTTATTTAATCACCGGATCCATATTATTGATTTTATCTTTTATACTCACTGGATTATTGAATTATAAGATATCGGTTTCCTTTTTTGTAATACCGTTCCTATCGTTGATATTAGCAGATTCAGCAATTTACTTTGTCCGGGGAAAAGAGTTATTAAAAGGTGCTCTCGATGAATCTACTGCACTTAAAAATTTACTAAACCTTAAAGAGAATGAGCTGCTTCGGCTTCAATCTGAAATCCGGGAAACCGGAAAGGAATCCACACAGCTTCAGCAGAAAATTGATTTACTTCAAAATGATATTAAAAAGTTAAAAGGCAATGAGGATGATCGTTCAGAGGCTGTAATTACAATCAGCAATAAGATTGAAAATTTTTATGGAATGATCTACTCTTCGCGATTAATGGCGCAGGTAGTTGAACTTGTAAAAAAAGCGGCACCAACAGATTCGACAATTTTAATTACCGGTGAAAGCGGAACCGGTAAAGAACTCGTCGCTAAAGCAATACATGCATCAAGTAAAAGAAACGAGAATAATTTTATTTCTGTTAATTGTGCTGCATTAACTGATAGTTTGCTGGAAAGTGAATTATTCGGATACGAGAAAGGTGCATTTACACATGCAATATCCGACAGACTAGGTAGATTTGAACAAGCTGATCAGGGGACAATTTTTCTTGACGAAATTGGTGAGACAACTGAAAACTTTCAAGTAAAGATACTCCGGGTACTGCAATCCGGTGAAATTGAGAAAGTAGGATCAACAAAACCAAAATTTGTTGACGTCAGAATTGTTGCAGCTACAAATAAAAATCTTTCGGAATTGGTAAAAGAGAAAAAATTCCGAGAGGATCTCTATTACAGGCTGAACGTTATAAACATTGAACTTCCTCCTTTAAAAGAACGTAAAGAAGATATTAATGCATTAGCAAAAAGTTTTATCGATGCTGAAGCGGAAGGAATGCATATTTCAATATCTGCATTACAGGCGCTGAACGAATACAACTGGAAAGGAAATGTAAGAGAACTCGAATCTGTGATGAAGAGAGCGATTATTTTTGCAAAATCTGAAAATCGTAAGCTGCTACAACTTAAAGATCTGCCTGAAGAAATTGTCAAAGAATCGAGTTATAACTTTGATGACATCGTGCTTGAATCTTTAAGAAGTAAAAAATTTTCTCATTCATCCATAGTTGAAACTGCCAAAGAGCTTGGCAATGTTAACAGAACATTGATTTCAGAAAATCTCAGAGGTACTTTATTTAAATCATTGGTTGAAAGCGGGTTCGATATAGATAAAGCAGTTAAGAAAATTTCTGAATCCGATGATGAAGAAATAAATGAACGAGTTCGCACCAAATTGCGTAAGTTCATTGATAATATTGAAAGTGATGTTATTAAATTTGGAGAAAAGAATTTTGAGTCGGTTAAGAATAAATTTACATCAAAGTATAAAAACCTGCCATCAAAATTTCATACATATCTTGATAAAGTCATTCAAAATACGATTGAACATAAGCTTTGAGTAACCTTTCAGCAGGAACTTTGTCTAAATATTAAGCCGTTCATTTAATTTATTTTAGAAGAGTTCGATACATCAATTATTTTTGAGCATAGATTATAAACAAATTTCGGAGCAGCAATGAAACTTCTAAGCACTACAGTATTTTATCTAATTGTTCTTTTTGCATTACCACTCTTTGCACAGGATTCAACGGAAACCGAGGAAACATGGAAATGGGAATGGGATGAGTTCGATGAGTGGACAGACTGGCATAATAAGAGACCGGCAATTTCATTAAACTATGGCTTATCTGATATTTCGCGGACAGATGTCGATGCACCGTTCGCAGATAACAGTCTTATTGAATTAAAGCTTGGTTACACTCACAGTAAAATTTCAAAGTATGCAGATTACATCAATAAGAATTCATTCAATTATTTATTTCTGAACCGCAATACAACCGATCTTGCAGGCGGTACCGATAATGATTCTGCAATTGTAACAAGTAACTGGCAGTTTGGTGCAGGTTGGTCAGACGGTTACGGTTACAGACTTGGAGAATCTTCTTCGATAAGCCCATATTACACTTCCTCATTAACATGGACAAATCTCGACTTTTCTGATGATACACTCAGTCCGAATGACGAAAGGATAAAAGAACTCTACGATGAATCATTTCGTTTTGGCTCCAGCATTGAATCAGGAATTCGTATCCAGGCAACAGATCTAATCTCTATCGATGCCGGGTATGAAAGATCAATTGTGTTTGAACGACATTTGTTCTGGAAATGGGCAGGAAGTGCGGTCATAGAAGCTGCAGCCAACGGTGTGCTCGATGTGTTTATAAAAGAAATATTTAAGTCATCTCCATCTGCTGGACCAATTGTATTCTTTGTATTAAAGAGTGCTTTGGGATATGGTTTATATGAATTAAGACAGGAAAAAATGAACTGGCCTTTCCCAAGTGCACCGCCAATTGCAATGGATAACTTTAAGTTTGGTGTGACGTTTACATTTTAACTCTTGGATGTCTTTGCGGCTTTGCGTGATATCGTTTCGCGCTAAGTCGCAAAGACGCTAAGTTATTTTTCGAATTTTACTTTAATATTCACAATCTCAGACTTGCTTCCAGTACGAACCGGTGGTCCCCACGTTCCTGCACCTGATGTAACATAATAATGGGTATTTCCTTTTTTCTTATAACCCCAGCTAACTTCATAAATCATATTTGTGATAATGTTAAGCGGCCAGATTTGTCCGTGATGTGTGTGACCTGAAAGCTGTAAATCAATTCCGATCTTTTCAGCTTGCTCTAGTTTAACAGGTGTATGATCTAAAAGAATTTTGGGATAAGCAAAATTAATAGTGCGCATTATCTGTTCAAGTGACTTTCTTTCCTTACCCGTGAATTGTTTCATCACAACATCTTCCCTTCCGATAATATAAAAGCTGCTGTCAACCAGAACATATTCATCACGAAGAACTTTTATTCCGAGATGCTCTGCATATTCTACTGATGCTTCCACTTCATTAATAAACTCATGATTGCCATTTATATTGTAAACACCATACTTCGGATTTAATCTCCGGAATGATTCACCAATTTTTCTTTGGTCAAGTATTTCAGCTTTGTCATCAACAATATCTCCTGCTAAAAGAACAATATCAGGATTAAGTGAATTCATTTTATCAATTATTTTCGATAATAATCTTTCGCCATCAATCGGAGAAAGGTGCAAATCAGAAGCAGCAACAATGTTGATCTCTGATAATTTTCCATCACCTTTTGGAAATTGCAATTCGAGAGTTTTGACTGTGATATCTCTCTTATTCAAGTTTCCGAGAAATACAATCAAACCGACTACAGCAATAACTACCAGGGCTGTAGTCTTTTTCGTCTGCTCATAATTATTCTGAATAGATGCCGGAAGAAAATGAAACCAGGAATCGAGCAACCTCACAAGATCGATGAATAATAATGTAAGTATGAAATAAACAAGAAACGCAAACCAGATTGCCCCAACTCCAAGCCAGATATCATAAATTATTGGAGGTAAAAACTTGTAAAGCAGCTTTGAGAATACATAACCGTAAGCGACCAGTATAAATACAGCCAAATAATAAGGTCGCAGATAAGAGTACGATGCTAATGCCTGCCAGCCCCTTATAAAAATGTAATAATTAAGGGCGGTGTAAATCGTAAAGAATATTGTGAAGAATAAAGCCATTTTGCCTAATAATTTATTGAATAAACATTAAAATAGGCTTATTGGTTCAAATGGTGAATAATAGAAATATTGGTTGTGATGTGAAACAAAAAACCACTGCGGACAAAAATTAACAGGACAGTAATCAGAGGACAGCTATTTGCCCGCAATGGTAAGGAGGCTATGAAGTTATTTATAAGAGTGTAAAACCTTCATATAATTTGCACGTTCAAACTTTGCCGGGTCATCAACATTCAGATAGCTCATACTTCCGCGCATCTGGTCAACGGATTCATATTCTTTTTCTTCCATCCACATTTTCATTTTGGAAGTAACATCGGCAATGTGCCCGATCCCAAACTTTAATAAGCAGGAAAGCATCTGGGTTACTTTTGCACCAGCCATAATCATTTTGATTACATCTTCTGCAGTGTATATACCGCTTGTTGCAGCGAGGTCAGCATTTGTTCTTCCGTAAAGGATTGCAATCCACCTTAAAGGCAGTCGCATTGCAAATGGCGTACTCAATATTACATTTGGTTCTACTTCAAGAGTTTCAAGATTTATATCCGGCTGATAAAACCTGTTAAACAGAACTAATCCATCTGCACCTGCATTGCTTAACTCTTTTGCCATATGAGACACTGAGCTAAAGAAAGGATGCATCTTTACTGCAATTGGTATTTTAATTTCCGATTTTACTCTTTTAACAATATGAACATATTTCTTTTCGAGCTCTTCACTTTTCTGATCTAGATCTGTAGCAAGAAAATAAATGTTCAGCTCAAGACCATCAGCTCCGGCCTGTTCAATTTGTTTTGCATAATCGATCCATCCGCCGAGAGATTTTCCATTTAAACTTGCTATGATTGGAATCTCGACAGCTTCTTTTGCTTTCCTGATATGATTCAGATATTCCTCGGGACCCATCTTATAATCAAACGGTTCAGGAAAATAACTTGTCGCCTCAGCAAAACTTTCGCCCGAAACTTCCGTGTGATGGTAAAGCTCTAATGATTCATGCTCAAGCTGTTCTTCAAATAGAGAATAAAGAACAACAGCTCCAGCACCCGCATCTTCCATCTGTTTTATGTTTGATATCTCCTGGGACAATGGACCTGCAGAAGGAACAATCGGTGATTTAAGTTTTAATCCTAAATATGTTGTTGATAAATTCATTATTAGACCTTTGGTTTATAGTTTCAATCTGTTTTCTGTTGTTCAGCTTTACCATTTCCCGGATCCCAGGAAGCCAATCTTACGTACTCTTTCCACTTGTTAGTTACGTCTTCCTGTGCTTCTTTCATTAATTGCTCAGCAATCTTTGGATGAGATTTTGTGAGCATCTTAAATCTGGTTTCCATGTAGGTAAAATCTTTAACCGGAATCTTTGGATCCTTTGAATCAAGCTTGAATGGATTCTTACCTTCTTTTGCTAGATCAGGATGATATCTGTATAGATGCCAGTAACCGGAGTCAACAGCAGCTTTTTGATTCTGCATTCCCTTTCCCATGTTAATTCCGTGAGCTATACAATGACTGTAAGCGATAATGATCGAAGGACCGTCGTATGCTTCTGCTTCAAGGAATGCTCTTAAAGTATGCTGATCGTTTGCACCCATTGCAACTTTCGCTACATAAACATTTCCATAAGTCATCGCCATCAAGCCAAGATCTTTTTTAGCAGCAGGTTTACCGGCAGCTGCAAATTTAGCAACGGCGCCACGTTGTGTTGCCTTCGAACATTGTCCTCCAGTGTTTGAATAAACTTCAGTATCGAGTACTAAAATGTTAACATTCTTTCCTGATGCGAGAACGTGATCCAGTCCACCGTATCCGATATCGTAAGCCCATCCATCGCCGCCCATTATCCATACTGATTTTTTAACTAAATAATCTGCAAGGCTCAGAAGATGTTTCAGATCATTTGTCTTTCCATTCGAACCGGTTTTGATCATATCGTCAAGTTTCTTTTTCAGAATCTTGACTCTTTCCCGCTGTTCATAAATTTCAGCTTCATCTTTTTGGTTTGAATTAATAATTTCATTAACGAGATCACCACCTAAGTCATTGGCATATTTTGAGAGGATCGTTTTTGCCTGTGCCTTGTGTTTGTCAATTGCTAATCTGAATCCAAACCCAAACTCAGCATTGTCCTCAAAAAGCGAGTTTGACCAGGCAGGCCCTCTTCCTTCGTGATTAGCTGCCCATGGAGTAGTTGGTAAATTACCGCCGTAAATTGATGAACATCCTGTTGCATTTGCTATAAGGGTTCTATCAACAAAAAGCTGGCTTACAAGTTTAACATATGGAGTTTCACCGCATCCTGAACAAGCGCCAGAAAATTCAAACAATGGTTCAAGAAATTGTGAATCTTTTACTTTCGTAACATTGATTTTCTTTCTGTCAATATCCGGAATCGAGAGGAAATAATCCCAGTTAACTCTTTCCTGTTCACGAAGCGGAATCTGCTCTGCCATATTGATTGCTTTAAGGCGAGTTTCCTTTTTGTTCTTTGCAGGACAAACATCCACACAAAGTTCGCAGCCGGTACAATCTTCAACAGCTACCTGCAGAGAATAGTACATATTGTCGCCGTAATCTTTTGATTTGAATTTTGTGTACTTAAATGTCGGCGGCGCATTTTTAATATACTGTTCATCGAAAACTTTTGCACGGATTGTAGCATGCGGACAAACAATAACGCATTTGTTACATTGAATGCACACTTCAGTATCCCAAACAGGAACTTCCAGTGCGATGTTTCTTTTTTCCCATTTTGTAGTTGAAAGTGGAAATGTTCCGTCGACAGGAAATTTACTTACCGGTATATCATCACCTTCAAATCCGATAATCTTTGCAGTTACATCTTTTACAAATTGAGGAGCGTTTTCGCTGACAGGAGGCTGAATCTTTATTTTGCTCGTAACTTTATCAGGAACAGAAACCTCAAATAGATTTGCTAGTGTTTTATCGACAGCATCAAAATTCATTTGAACTATCTTGTCGCCTTTTGCACCGTAAGTTTTCTTAATTGAATCTTTAATCAACTTAATTGCTTCATCTTTTGGAAAGATGTTTGAGATTGCAAAGAAGCAGGTCTGCATAATGGTATTAATTCTTACTCCCATTCCGGTTTCATCGGCAACTTTATAAGCATCGATGATGAAGAACTTCATTTTTCTCTGGATAAGATCTTTCTGTACTTTTTCCGGCAACGAATCCCAAACATGCTCTTTCGATACTTTGGTGTTCAATAAAAATGTCGAACCTTCCATTGCTTCTCTCAGCATATCTAGCTTCTCAAGAAATACCTGCTGATGACAGGCAATGAAGTTTGCTTTATTAATGAGATAGGTTGATTTGATTTCCTTTGGACCAAATCGTAAATGTGAGATAGTCATCGAGCCGGATTTCTTTGAATCGTAAACAAAATAACCCTGAGCAAAATAATCTGTTCCTTCTCCAATAATTTTTATTGAGTTTTTGTTAGCTCCAACTGTTCCATCAGCACCTAATCCATAAAATTTTCCCCGGAAAGTTTCTTTTGCCTCAACTGAAAAGTTCGGATCAAAATCAAGACTTGAGTTTGTTACGTCTTCTTTGATGCCAACAGTAAAGTGGTTTTTAGGTTTATCTGATTTGAGATTATCAAATACAGCTTTAATCATTGCAGGGGTGAACTCTTTTGAGGAAAGACCATATCTTCCTCCAACAATTTTTGGATAATTGAAATTCAGTTCGCCTGCCAAATATTTTTCGGAAATAGCATTAACAATATCAAGGTAAAGAGGTTCACCTGAAGCGCCGGGTTCTTTTGTTCTATCCAATACTGAAATTGCTTTTACAGTTTTTGGCAAGGAATTAATAAAATGATCAATTGAGAAAGGTCTGTATAATCGTACTTTTATCAAACCAACCTTTTCTCCATGTTCATTCAGATACTTTACTGTTTCCTCTGCAGCATCAGCACCGGAACCCATCATTACAATTATTCTTTCTGCATCTTTCGCACCGACATAATCAAACAAATGATACTGTCTGCCGACAAGCTTAGCAAATTTATCCATCTGCTTTTGAACCTGATCAGGACAAGCAACGTAGAATGGATTTACAGTTTCTCTCGCCTGGAAAAATACATCTGGATTCTGCGCAGTTCCTCTGAGTACCGGATTATCTGGAGTGAGTGCTCTCTTCCTGTGGGCAATTATGAGTTCATCATCAATCATTGCATGCATATCATCTGTAGTAAGCTGTTCAATCTTCATAACTTCGTGCGACGTACGGAAACCATCAAAGAAATGGAGGAAAGGAATACGTGCATTAAGTGTTGCAGCCTGTGCAATTAAAGCAAAGTCCATCACTTCCTGCGGATTATTTGAAGACAGAAGTGCAAAACCTGTTTGTCTTGTTGCCATCACATCGCTGTGATCGCCGAATATCGAGAGTGCATGCGCTGCAACAGTTCTTGCAGATACATGAAATACCGTTGAAGTTAATTCACCTGCAATTTTGTACATATTTGGAATCATCAACAGCAATCCCTGCGAAGCTGTAAAGGTTGTTGTTAATGCACCACTCTGTAAGGCACCGTGTACGCTTCCTGACGCACCACCTTCACTCTGAAGTTCACTTACTGAAGGTACTATTCCCCATATATTTTTCTTACCAACCGCTGCCCAATCATCACAATGCTCACCCATATTTGATGAAGGTGTAATCGGGTAAATTGCTATTACTTCATTTGTATGAAAAGCTGTATACGCAGCGGCTTCGTTTCCATCAATTGTTACTTTGTTCCTGTTCATTTCTTTTCCGTTATATTTGTTATTAAGCGAGGAAATTTGACAATGCCTCAATCCCAACTATTATACCAGCTAAATGTGTTTATTTATCGTATTATAAAGTGTTTTTTTTTCAAAAGTGGAAATTGAACCATATATCTAAATATCATTTCCCACTTTTAAGAATGCCTGTTATCTAATTAGGTTTAAACATAATTATCCACTATACGTCCTGAAGTAGGCTTCTTTGTTATTCAATAATCATTTGTTAATAATTAGTATATTAGCAAAGCAATTTCATCTTGCTGTCAAGAAAATTTCTAATTACAATTCATCAACATATCAGGAGAATGTATGGATCAACAGAACTTACCGGGATCTTTTAGACAAGACGTTTCAATAGGTGAATGGATGGTAACCATCCTAATCACCGCTCTGCCATTAATAGGTTTGATTATGTTATTTGTATGGGCTTTTGGAGATGGCACGAATCCAAGTAAAAAGAACTGGGCTATTGCAACATTAATTTGGTACGCAATCGGCATCGTACTGTTCATTATATTCATAGCAATGTTCTGGGCTTTTATATCTGCTATGTTTAGTGGAATGGGCGGAACATATTCTTAATCCAAGCTGGTTTGATGGATTATTTGAGGGCTCTACGCCCTCTTTTTTTATTTATTTTTGAAAAGCATTCTGTAAGTTTACTTGTTGATCTTATAAAAATCTGAAAAGATTTGTTCTCTAAGTTGAAATTACTCATCATCATCCGGGGATAAGAAAATTTCTTTGACTGAAAAAAACAGTTCTTCAAAAAAACGATTTGACTTTATTGACCAATTTCGTGGATTTGTTGGCATCCTGATGCTTCTTGGACACAGTTCCTACTACTTCAACTCTATTTGGTTACACCTTGACCCCGCCGACCCATTGGCTCCGAACTTTGAACAATTTATTCTTAGATACATTGGTTACATCTGCGCACCTGGTTTTCTCATGATGAATGGCGCAATGGTTTGGTGGGCATACCAAAAAAGAATTCAAAAAGAAAATTCAGATTGGAATGCTAAGTGGCATTTAATTCAGCGCGGACTATTTCTTGTTCTTGTTCAGGTTACCTGGGTGAATTCTTCCTGGAGCGGATTCGCATCTTTTAAACCGGCTCACCTTGGTATAATTTCTACAATAGGATTTTCCATGATAATCCTTACTTTCCTTGTAAATATGAAATGGCAAATACGTCTTGGTGTTGCATTGTTAACATTGATAATTTATCCATTCCTCTTAAAGATTAGCTACAACCCTGAAGTCTACTGGCAGCAGGTTCTTATGCAGACGTTTATCGATTCAGGTGATTTTAATAAATACCCGATACTACCCTGGTTTGCATTAGCAGCGTTAGGTTCAGTGATGGCAACTGGCTGGTTAAAAGGCTGGCGTTCGGATAAAGAAAAAATAATTTATAGCCTTGCTATCGGATTTGCTTCGATAATAATTGCAACATTTATACGTATGGAAAGAGGTTTCGGTAATATTTTTTCTTTTTCGGATTTCGGTTCCTTCTCATTTTTCTTCGATCAAAAATACCCGCCAAGTCTTTATCATCATCTCTGGTTTTTCGGATGGGTCGTTGTTGGTGTTGGAGTAATTATTTTTATCAATAATATTTTCCCGAGATTGTTAAATATTCTTTCGGTTGTTGGCAAAGTACCTCTTTTCTTCTATTGTGTTCACATTGCATTACTTGGAATATTTTCCAAAAGGATTGATATCTACTACCGGGAAGGTCAGGTAACAGAGACTCTGATCGGATTTGTAATTATGCTGGTAATTATGCTGCCGCTTGCAAAATGGTTTGGTAGAGTTAAACAACGAAGCACTAATTATTTTATAAAATTGATCTGATGAAGAATAATTCGACAAAAAAGTATTTTACAATTATTCTCTCTTGCCTTGTAACTATTTTTCTGATTTTTGCATCGGGGTGTTCAAAAAGAGAAAGCAAACCAGTTGTTCTTGCCGATTCAACTCGTTACTACCAATCAACCATTGGAAAAGAAAATTTCAATGGTATACTACTCGCAAATAAAATCAGCAAAAAAACCGGTAAACCAATTAAACCAGGAACAATCTTCAAACTTGATGAAAAAGCAAAATTATATGCAATCATTGAAAACAATTTTTCAAAAGATAGAGAATTAATGTTTCATATCGATTGGATCGATTCGGAAGGAAATTCGTTTTACCGGAAGCAAATTGATATCGCACCGGAGGATTCAATATCTGCAATAACCAGTTCTATTTCAATTTCCCCACAAAAAAGATCACAGGGAAATTACACCGTTCGTCTTTATATGTTCCGCGAATTGATTGCAGAAAAAAAATTTCAGCTTCTGGATTCAGCAGCTTATTCAGAAATCAATAAGGAAAAAATCAAATCCAGTACAAAGCAGTCAGCCAAAAAAGATTCAAAGAAGAAGATTCAAAAAGTTAAAAAAGCAGCTGAACAAATCTCGGCAGAAATTATATTATGCAGGAAGATAAGCAAGAAGACAGGCAAGCCGATTGGGGCCGGTACTGAGTTCACAATAAATGAAAAAGCAAAAGTAAAAGCCGTTGTCAACTTCAACAAGTCGGATGTTAAAACAAACGAACAAATGAAATTCTATTTTGAATGGATTGGTCCAGACGGAAAATCATTTTATAAAAAAAGAATAGTATACACAACAAGCAGTCCGATATTTACACTTACAAACTCAATTTCAATTTCGCCAGAGAAGCGTAAACCCGGTATCTACGAAGTAAGGTTGATCTATAAGAAAAAAATAATTGCCGAGAAGAAATTTGAACTCATTATCAAGCAATAAAAATTTTCTCAGGGCTTTGATATAATTATCAGTCCTTCCTGCTCATCAGCTACATAAACGTATTTGTCATCAAGTGTCACGGCCATCGTATATTTTGTCTGAACAGTACCAACCCGAACAGGTGAATACAAATTAGACACATCAAAAATCTGAAGCCCTCTTAATTCCGTAGTCAGATAGACTTTATTATCATCATAAATGACTTCTTTAGCATATCCTCCCGAAGCATATATGCTGGTTATTTTCACATCCGCAGTGTCAGAATAATCAACGATAACAAGACCGCCGGTTCCACAAGCCATGAACGCAACCGGAAGGTCCGGATGAATTGTTACATCTTCAGCAAAACCGGGTGTGTCAAGCAAGTCAACTAATGGGTAGATATTATAACCATCCTGAAAATCTGATATATCAAAAATTGTGAAACCAACTTCCCCGCAAGCGATAAACAGAAAATTACTATCAGCTGAAGTGCAAACAGCCTGTGCATAACCGGGCACGAAAAATGTTTGCCTAAAATCCGGATATGTAGGCGCATCTATTTTTGTAATATTAACACCTTCTTCACTGACTGCTGTGAACAAATAATCGCCCATAATATGGAAATTTTTTGCAGGAGCGATAGCACGAATTTCCGGAGTAATTATAGGGTGCACCGGATCCGAAACATTTACGATACTAACTCCAAAAGCTCCAGCTGCAAGATAGATTACACTGTCTTTATTAGCTAATTTGTATGAGTACCCTCTCAAACCATAAATCAACTCCGACACAAACTGTGGTTCTTGTGGATCAGAAATATTAATTATGATTATTCCGCCCTGTCCTTGCGATAAGTATACCAAAGAGTCTTTCAGTATAACATCCTGCGCATATCCTGAAGTAGCAAACTTGCTCACAACTTTGTATCCGCCGTCTCCGCCAATAATTGATTCCGGATCATTAGGTGTACCACAAGCAGCTATAAACACTACAATTAAAAACAGTGTTGCAGTATAAATTTTTCTCATAATAATTCTTTCCATTAGTAGTTTTATTTCTATTAAAAATTAAGTACATAATTAAAATTTATTCCCACACGATATTGTGTGTAATCTTTTTCGTCAGATACATATTCCTTATTCTCCTCTGCAGCGGAACTGGATTCTCTTTTAAACCAATGATAAAAAGCAGTCGCTGTGAGGTTTTCAATAACGTCAATATTATAATTGACAAAAACACGATAATTATAATCGTAACGACCGGCGTGCAGAGGATCTAATTCCAGAAAATGATCAGTTGTATAAAAAGCTCTTAAGTATTGAACATCAACGCTGATGTCATTGTTACGTGAAAAAATCTTAGGCAGTGCATAGCCAATACCAGCATAATAGGCATGCTCGAAATTAGTTGCATCAGAATCGTCAGAGTCTTCTTTTGTCTCACCGGGTTCATCGTAACCTTTTGCATCTGAGGTTGAATAGAGATAACCAAAATTTAAATCCACATTATTAAACAACGATTGATAAATCCGGAAGCCATATATATAATCGTGGCTGTCATATTCGGTATTTGATTCATCAAGATAGTATCGATCATACGCAAAATAAATGCGGGCTCTTGTAGTTTTCCAATCGAAGATATGCTGAAGCCAGAAGCTGAAATCATCTTTGGAAAAAATATATGGTCTGAATGTTTCCGGTACGAAGCCATAATAGAATACCCAGTCTTCATCTCGGAAGTGGCGCACATAGAAGCCGGGTATGTAAGAATATGATGCTGAGAAGGATGTCGATGCCGAAAAATACTGGCGAAGAAAAATGTTGTATGTTTCCCAGGTTTTAATTGAATTAAGCGTATAAGCATCGGAATCAAAACCGGCACCAAGTATTGTTCTTAATTTCCCGATAATGTTATCTGTAAATGTAACTCCAATTGAGTAGCTCCAGACCAGGTCATCTACTGTTTCAATATGGAATCTTCCTTCGTCTTCCCTATTCTTGAATCTGTCAATATATTTTTCAGAATATTTCAGAATGTTGCTATCGTAATACGGCCTTACTGAAAGACTGAGCGACCACTTATTAATTTTCTTCTCTGTTTTTTTCTTCTTTTGCCCATATAGTTCATTATTCAAACTCGACAGGAAAATCAAACAGCCAATTAGAATAATACCGTACTTGGCAATACTATTTATGTCAGGTTTAATTAACAATTAATTACTTTCTAATTTAATGTCTGTTTTGGGAAATAAAATTCTGCCTAATATCTGATAATTATCCAAAGTGATAATTTCATAAATGTGTGTTCCTGAAGGCACATTGATAACAATTTCTTTTGCTTTGCCAGGAGTTTTTTTCTTTTCTTTTCTGTACCTGCTCACATCTGATGCATTGGCACATAACATAAAAGTATTCTTTAGTTTTTTATCCTCTTTGATTTCCACACGATAGTTTAGCAAACCTTTCATTTTATAATCAAACTCGATTCGATTTAATACTCTTAATGTGGTTGGACCTGTAACTCTGACCTTTAATGGCTTGCTTGCTGAGAACCGGTAATATGTAACAACATCTTCATTAGTTACAAGACTCACAGGTTGGTTTGGGTACATTGGTGACAGTGATACCCAGTCAACTTTTTTCTCTTTAGTCTCTGTAAATAAAGAACGGGTCAGTATTTTGAGATGTCCCGAACCACTCCATAGTTCAATGGAATTCTCACCACGTGATAATTCAATTATAATGTTTTCGCCGATTGTCGGTAAACCCTTCGACGCATCTTTAAATTCAGATTTATCGTCAACTCTGACATTGTTAAAATCAACTTTAATCTTGCTGCCCCCGTTAATTCTGTAATAAACATTATAATCCACATTATTTACGTTTGTATTGATTAACTGACCACGTGTAATAATTTTTAATTTCCCCGGACCTCTGGTAGTAAGCACAACTGCTTCATCATTTGACAAGGGATAATATTTATAACTTTTCCCTGATACAATTAGTGTAACCGAACCGCTTGCATTTTTTGGAATAAGCACTTTCGTTTTAGGAGCTCCAAATGTCAAAAGACTCGCTGTTAATATCAGAAGCACCATTAAGAATAACTTATATAAATATTTAAACTTCATTATTGTCAAAGTAATAAGTCTGAATTTTGATTATCAACTTCGGGAGTTTGCGGCCGCATTTGCACCTGTTCTGTTCCAAGCTGATGACGTTTTCTTTCCATGAAGTATACAAAAGCGATTGCGATTGTTAGAAATAAACTTACCCCGGCTGTAAGCAAAACACTGTATCTTTTCTGAATAAATATTTCTCCCTCACCGGGACGAGGCAGCGGTGTTGGATTCAATGGTAATCCATATTGCTGTGCGAGCTGGTTTAAATTCAACAAATGAATTATTGGAATATTCTTTTCAGCCATGTAAACAAGTAAACCTCTGACAGGGTAATTTTTCATCGGAAGAGTTTTTGATAAACCAGTCGGTATGAATTGAACATTTTCTACTGAGCCTATGCTTGAAATTCCACCGCCGACATTAATGAATGCTTTTATTCTATCTTTCTTTCTGTGATGATTATATATATCAATTCTTTTTTGAATGCTGCTTTCAAGATGTTCTTCGTTTATAAATTCTACTTTATTTCTGTTAATCGCATCAATAATTAATTGTCTTCCTTCCGGACTAAGACCTCTCCCCCTGTCAAGTCCACCACCAATAGAAGCAGCAACAGTTCTGTTTTTAAATATTCCTTTTTTATAAAGAGCGTTTTCCATATCCAGCCAGGTGTAATATGGATCGTTTGCTCCCCAATTTGAGGCACCAACGGAAGTAATTATAATCGGTCGCAGCTTTAATGTCTGAAGCGCTGAATGAACTGCAATGTTAATTCCGGGGAATGAACCAGTAAATGCGACGGCAACAACATCATTCTTTTCCAGTTCTAATTCCTTAAGCATATCGACAACAACCGCTGAGAAATTCGGATTAGTTGATGTAAGCTTTGCTTCAATGTATCCGCGATCTGTTGTTATTGGAGTAATATCCTGCCCGATTAAAGCCGTTTCATTCGGATCATTCACAACATCAACAAAAACACTTTTACGTAAACGCAAATCTTTCAGATAATCAGCTGCTTCTTTTGTGAGCTTCGATGCTTCAATTTTCTGATCATAATATTTTAGCTTTACATCTTCTTTGCCGTACTCCACAGCAAGAAATGCCATAAGCGCCAAAAGCGATAACACACTTAGCACTGTTTTAGAACCGGAATTTAAATTTTGTATCTGCAATTATTATCTGAGAATTTTATGTCGGTAATAATTCACCGTTAAAAATTAAAATCACAATTAACCTGACAAGCACTGAAGTAATGAACAGAACACAAAGGGTTCTGAATATTCCCTGCTTTCCGAACCAGTGAGCGATCAGACCGGGAACAACCCAGCCAACAGCCTGCAGTTGAACCATATTAGACGTTAAATCAATCAATAAAAACTGTCTGGAAAAATTTGCAAGCAAGCAACCGACAAGAAGACATACAACCATCTGTCTTCTTCCATAAAGAAAGGTATAATGACCTAAAATTTTTATTATCAAAAATGTTGATAAGCTAACAAGAATAATTCCGGCAAGTCTGTCCGGTTGAGATAGCTGCAAGGCGATGTAACCAGGAACCACTATTCCACCGGCAGCTAAACCAAAAACTTCATAGGAGAGCAAGCTGAAAATTAATCCGAGAGTAATTGCAAGCTCAACCATAAACAACGCTCCGGTTTTCAAAGAAGTCAACTACTTTGCCACCCATTCCGCCCATATTTCCTATTGCGACAACTGTGGATTGTTCGACTGTGTATGCAAGTATTGCTTCGAAGACAGCTTCAGGTTCAGTCCAGCCAAGGTTTACAATCTTGTTCCGCTTCACACCACTGGCAACAGCTAATTCTTCTACGATTTCAGAGGATTGTCCGATCAGGATTAAATAATCAAACTGGTCTTTCAACTCTGAGCCGATCATGGATGATAATTGTTTTGCTCTGTCCAAACGATCCTGTCTTGTATTAAGCAAAATCATTTTTACTCCGCGAAGTCCGATCTCTCTCTTTATTTTCTCCCAGATCATCAGGGTTGACTGAGGATCATTAGCTGCAAATGCATTGAAGAAAGTAATATTCTTATTAAATACATTTACTTTCGAAATTTTTAATGCACCCGCATCGGGAACTGCTTTGTACATTCCGTTTAACGCTGTTTTCCTATCAACACCAACCTGCATACTTACAGCAAGAGCAAGTGCGACATTTTCTTTGTGCTCGATATGGTTGAAGCCTTTCATTTCCTGTTCTGTTATCAGGCTCTCTTCTGCTAACTCAATCCTGCAGTTTCTTTTGTGAGCTATTTCTTCCAGCTTATTGAAAATAACTTTTTCTGCTGTTAACAGATGCTTGTTTTTAGGAATTGTATTTCCGAGTGCTGTTGCAATTTCGGGAAGAGAATAACCCATTACATCAATGTGGTCCAATCGAACATTGGTAATTACAGCAAGAGTGGAGTGCAGCATTTTGTTTTCTGTAATCCATTGGTATTGCGGTTGAACGGCCATACATTCCATCACAATTGCCTGTGCATTTCTTTTGGAAGCAAATCTTACTATTGATAACTGCTCAATAATATTAGCGCCAGCTTTCCGATAAATTCCGACTTCACAGCCATTCTCGAGGATGAGTCGCGGATAAGTTCCGGTAACTTTTGTGATGGTCTTGATGCCGCCTTCACGTAAAGCTGCACCAATCAATCGTGTGACACTGGATTTGCCTCTGGTGCCATTAACGTGAATCCTGATAGGGATTGAATAAATTCTTTTTTGATGAAAATAATATTCAATCAAACCATACAGAGAAACAATCACCAATACAATTAATAGAACAGTAAAAACGTACATACCAAGTGACTATTTCTTCTGATTCATTTACTCTTCACAATTAATTAAGAGCGTTTCTTCCAAATACATTACTTAAGAAGTATCATCTTCTTTGTCTGCACAAAACTATTTGCCTGAATTCTGTAGAAATAAACTCCTGATCCAACCTTAAACCCTGAACTATTTTCACCGTCCCATACAGCATTGTAGCTTCCAGCAGTTTGATTTCCTTCAAATAAAGTTCTCACAATTATCCCATTTATGTCGTAAATATTCAATTTGACAAATGCTGCTTCCGGTATTGAATAGCCTATACGTGTTGAAGGATTGAAAGGATTCGGATAATTTTGCTCAAGTAAAAATGCAGTGGGAACTAGTTCGTCCATTTCCCCATCATCATCAACAGAAACCACAGTCGGAGCCGCTGTTGTAAATTTAATTGCCAAACCATTAACTAGCTCATTTGCTGTAACATCATAAATCTCATTATACAAATATTGCAAACCAATATCTTCAGTGCTGTTCTCTATTCCCACAGTGCAACCTCCGGCTTCTTCAACTTCTTTAAATTGAAATATTATTTCTCCATCACCTGTTGCTGTAGGATAGTAAGCCGGATCATGAAGAATTATTTCAAAAGTCTCTTTATCTGTAATGTCTGATTTATGTGGCACCGTATCCCACTCTACAATAAATCTATGATTAACAAGGTCTGAGTAATAGTATAATTTCCCTCCTCCCTGAGGCCCATTAGAAAAGAAATCTGTCCAGAACACTGCGGTCATATTATTAAGTGTATCTAAACAAGGGAGAGGATAGTTTTGTGACTTGGTCTGTGTTCCGCTTCCGAAAGCAATCCAGCCATCACCACTGATCCTAAGTTGTGTAAATGTGTTTCCATAATATTTGAATGCGAAAGGTAAATCCACTGTTTGAGTAAAATCACTTATTCCGCCCGGTTTTGGTATTTCAGTTCCAACCGCTTCAATTTCTACCCAGTTGTATTCTGGAGACTGTTCCCAAAGAACATCATGACTTGAATAAGCATAATATCCATATAGATCAGGTCCTGTTGGGTCTGAAAGAATAGGCATTGCGATAGGTAAGGTTATAGATTCAATTGAAGTGTAAGGATACAACCCATTTTGAGTTTCAAGCTGAAGTGTGAAGCTGGCATTGTATTGAGGAGGACAATCATTGCTTACAGTTATAGTATAAGTATCAGATCCATTAAGGGAGTTGCTGTCAGCCAAAATCGTTCCGAAAACTCCGATTGAATCAAGAATTGTTATGTACGGATCGCTTGTGCTTATTATACCCGTAACATCAGGGGCAATATCGTCTCCTACATTTAATATTTTAAATGTCACTTCTACAGTCTCACCGGGATCCATCCTGTAATTACGAAGAACATTTCCTTCATCATCGACATAAAACTCACTGAAATTCAAGTCACAACCGTGAACAATTTCATTATAGGAATAATCCCAGGAATTTGTAGTGCTTGCAATGTGTATTGTAAATGGAATTACGTAGCCTACAGGGCATTCGGGTTTTATGAAAAATTGAAATGGTGAGCCGATAATTGAATCGTTAGGAGCGATATTTCCAAAAACAATTGAGTCAACAACCATCTGAACATTAGTTACAGAATCCGGAATAGAAATTACAGCATAAACGTTGCTCGAACTGATTGTTCCCCAATTTTTCAGTGTAAAAGCCATTGAACAGTTTTCATTAGGATTTATGAGCCCGTCATCATTTCCATCAAGATCGGTAAGAATAGGTTCTCCGGTAGGAGTGACATTTTCTGTCCCGAGACTAACAATAATTGAATCCAGACTTGGAATAACGTTTCCGCCTGTGACTGTAAGATAAAGCATACCTACCGAATTAGGAGTTAAATCAAGTGTGGCAATTCCAAGTCCATCTGTTATTGCCGTTTCATAAACACCATTTCCTGAAATACAGACCCGGGCATTACTAACAGGTAACCCGCTGGCTGTGTTATTCACGGTTACTTGAACCTGGTTAAATCCGACATAAATTTCATCAGGATGGAAAACAGAAACCGGATTTGGAATATCTTTCCAGATATGCATACTGGGATCTCCGAGTACGCAATATATCTTATAGTGGTATTGAACGTATGGATCAGTACCCCCAAATCGTTCATACATAAAAAGTTTTCCTGCTAAAAGTGCTTCTCCGGGACTATCAAGATTTTGTACGACGGATCCTGATTGTGTAAACATAGCAGTATAAATTCCCTTATCAATGGCATTATTGTAAGCAGTATGTGTGTTGGACGTTGGACCTATAAAAGCGCATCCGCCTCTGGGTGGTGCTGTTAATGAGCCCATCTCTATCCATGCTTCGCCGAAACAATTTCCGGCATCGAACATCGCTACACCACAGCCAATACTTGTTACGAATGTTAGCTTGTTAGCGTTATTCAAACTATTAACGTGTGAGTTGCCAAAATAATAACAGCTTGCATGCCAGCCATCATCCCAGCCTTCGCCACGGTAATTGAGAAAACTTCTTCCATTATTAAGAGCAGATACAATATCATTTACATCGTATGTACATTGTGCATTACTCATCATAGTATCTACAGAAGTAAATCCACCGAACTCCAGCATACGTTGCGCAGTAAACCTTTTTGTATCGACTTGTGAAGCATAATAATTATTTGAACAGACGGTAGCTTTTTTGTACCACCCAGTCTCAGCAGTGTATGGATCTTTTTCATATTTTAGAAACTTATTCACCATAACCTGTAATATCTGTTCTCCACCACCACTGACACCATTATAATTGGTAAACCTTCCGATCATCATTTCGGGGAAGTAATCGTTTCCCTCCAACTCAACAAAGTAATCCTCATTAACAAAAGTCCATCCGCTGCCAGTCCAATATTTTACAGGTGCATTACCTGCTGGCGATCCATAGTCTCCCACAATTAAGATATGTGTTGGAGCATCTATCCAGGAATTATAAATATTCAAAATATAATTTTTAATAATGTCGGGATTAGATTGGTTTGCCCCGATCTCACTGAATTTTGTTATATAAATTTCTGTTCCCGATTTGTGTTTCCATTCAGCATAAGGTTGGAATTCTTCAACATATATGTCAGGCATTATGCATAACATTATATCGTGACCGTTTTCCATTCCACTGTACCTGCGCTGTAATATTTCATCATAATTAAGAATGTACTTTCGGTATAGTTTAGCGAATGCCGGAGCGATTGGTTTCGGAAGAGTCATTTTTGCATTGAGTCCGGGACCCGACTGGTAATTCACTTTGATTGTAATAGATGAAACCGCATGAATTTCATGTTTTGAAGGTGAATACCGAATCGGAAAAATTGAAATGCGTGCTATTCTAAAATCCCTGAAGATCACGGGATCATCTGCTTTTGCATACGTGCTTGGGTAAATATCTTCAGAAGAATAAGCCAGCAGATTTTCTGCATACGGTGTTTCGGGTTGTCCTTCTACCCAGCTTTCTCTCGCAGGCGGAATATTTATTCCTTTGAAAACCTGAACAGGTGATGATTCAATTATTTCTATACTCAAAGTTCCATCGTCCGGGATCGCAAGCATCTTAGCTATATGAGATATTTCAGGATAACCAACTTCAGATGTTATCGCTTCACCTCCGCAGTTAATCTCGTGGTAAGTTTTCCCATCAGATGTAAATTCCCTGATGCGAAAGCCCGGCAAATCAACTTTGATTATTGTGCTATAAGCATCATCACTTATCAGTTGAACAATTGGTGGTGAATCGGGGATGGAATATTTATCGATCGATATCCATTGTGCGAAGGAAATGGAGTGAATCAAAACAATTAAAAGACAGCCAAGTGATTTTATATTAATCATCACTTATATCTCCCTATATGTATTTAATGAAAAAAGTTATTTTTCAAACGGATGCGATGTACGGATGAATCGTAATCTTAGCTTTAAAATTAGCTGGAAATTTTGTCGTTACCAACTGTTGCTAATTTTTATTTTATCTTTGTTCCAAGAGCAACTTGCATTCCTAAAAATTAAATGTATTTCAAGATGAATTAAGTCATGAAAAGTAAAATGGAAATACACGAGGTAAAAACTGTCTATAAAATTTAGTTTTAAGCGTCAGCCGTGGCGAATGATCATAATATCCCCATCTTTAACAATGTATTCTTTTCCTTCCAATCTCCAGGTACCCTGCTCTTTTGCTTTTGCGAATGTACCGGCAGAAATAAAATCATCATATCCGACAACTTCAGCACGAATGAATTTGTTGTAGAAGTCGGTGTGAATTTCTCCTGCAGCTTCTTGAGCCGTTGAACCTTTTTAAATTGTCCAGGCACGGCATTCAGTATCGCCGCAGGTGAAGAATGATTGAAGACCGAGCAGATCATAGGCTTCTCTGATTATACTGTTCAGTGCAGATTCTTTGATTCCGTACTCGTTCATAAAAATTTCTGCTTCTTTTTCAGCGAGTTCTGACATTTCCTGTTCGATCTTCCCAAAAAAGAAAAGTGCTTTTGTATTCTTGCTTAATTTTTTCTTTATGAGCTCATCAAGATACTTTGAAGTATCATTCACCTGAGATTCATCGAGATTAAGTGCAATTAGCATTGGCTTTATTGTTAGAAGCTGGAACGAATTTAATACTTTCATTTCATCATTTGTAAGATGAGCATCTCTCAATGGTTTTTCTTCCTGCAGCAGCCCATAACATTTTTCAAGAAGTGGTAATTCTCTTTTAAGCTTATCATCCTGAGTTTTCTGTACTTGCTTTTTAACTGTGTCAATTCTTTTTTCAATGATTGCCAGGTCAGAAAAAATAAATTCTGTTTCGAAGGCATCAATGTCTCTCATCATATTCACCGATCCATCAGGATGAGGAACTAGTTCATTATTAAATAATCTTACTACCTGTATCAATGCATCGTTGGTTTTAACTTTTCCGAGAAAGTTGCTTGTAAACTGGGTTGATCCGCTGTCCCCTTTGCTTAATCCAACAACATCAAGCACTTCAATTGTTGCGCTTGTCTTTTTCTTCGGGTTGAAAATTGCAGTTAGTTTATCTAGACGAGCATCCGGCACTTTGATCACTGCCTGATGAGTCTCAGTTTTTGCCATCGATGATGCATCAAGATGGGTTTTTGTGATTGTTTGAAATAACGTTGACTTGCCTGATTGTGGTAATCCAACTATACCGATTTGCATTATGGTTAATTCTGAATTTGTTTTTGTTTTTACAAACCAAATATACTAAACGCACTTTTAGTATCGTCTGTAAAATAAAAAAGCCGCTAAGAAGCGGCTCATGAAAGAAGTTTAATTAAATCATTTAGGCAGGAGAGTCACAGTATCAATGTCAGTCTCCTGATTTGCAATCACCTGAACGCCGGTAATTACAGTATCTCTGTAAACCATAGTATCCAGTGGAATAATATTAACATCGTACAAACCTTGTAACAGTCCCATTAATTTAAAGTGGCCTTGTAAATCGGTATAAGTTGTGATCGTGTCTGTTCCGTAGACAGTCCAGATCGTCGGTTGAGCATCTAAAGGTAGAACCAAGCCGGAAATACTACCAGAAATAACAATAGGAATTACTCTTATAGTTGGTTTTAGTTTATACTGGCCGTTGCCAGTGATTACAATTGATTTCTCAACATTAAAATCAAGAAGCAGTTCATATAACTTGCCTGCTTCAATTGTAAACTGATGAATTAATTTTAATCCTGATTGCGATCCACTCGGTACTTCAAGGTCGTGCTTAATTCCTTGATCGATTACATAACTTCCGTCACCAATAAAAAGCCTGATTTGTGTGTATTGACCCGCAGGTAATGAACTATCTCCTAATACTGCTGAAGCACCATTGGTTAGCTGTAATAAATCGAAATATCTGGTGGAGTCATTAATAACAATCCAACCGCTTGTTGAATCACTGCCAGCCCGATGTACTTCAACTCTGGTCACGCAAATAATCACAGAATCAAGTGCAGCCGGGGAATCAACCAAATACATCTTGAGACGACCGTTTTGTGTGACAGGATCGACGGTTGTCGATTCATCTGAACAACCCGTCCAGATCATAATACTCGATAATATTGCAAAAATTGCTAATGTTTTCATAACTCTCCTTTAATTATTGATTTCACTTTAAACTTGACAATTTTAAGACCAAATTTAAATGCAATTTTAGGTCATAAATTTCTCTCTCAAATATTATTTTTGTGATTAGAATTCAATTTGATACATTATAAAAGTTCTAAAAAAATACTTTAAAAGGAGTTGCTATGAAACAAATAATTATTTCATTCGTTTTTGCAGTTGTTACTGTTTTTCTGTTTCAGACTTGCAGTTCAGTCCCACTAACAGGCAGATCGCAGCTTAATATGATACCCAGCAGTGAAATGCTGTCAATGAGCTTTCAACAGTATGATCAATTCCTGAAAGAAAGTAAGTTAAGCACAAATCAGTCTCAGGTAAATATGGTAAAAAGTGTTGGTGGAAAAATTAAAACTGCAGTTGAAAGGTATATGGCCGATAATAAATTATCAAATAGACTAAAAGGTTATAACTGGGAATTCAATCTTGTAGAGGATGAACAGGTAAATGCATGGTGCATGCCTGGCGGTAAGGTTGTGGTTTATACAGGTATATTACCTGTCACTCAGGATGAAGTTGGTTTGGCAGTCGTAATGGGTCACGAAATTGCCCACGCAATTGCCGAGCACGGGAATGAAAGGATGAGTCAACAGCTTTTACAGCAAGTCGGCGCAGTTGGATTGATGGTTGCAATGAAAGATGAACCTGCTCAAACACAAGCAATCTGGCTTTCAGTTTACGGAGTAGGAACAACTGTAGGAATCATGCTTCCCTACAGCAGAACACACGAAAGCGAAGCTGATCATCTCGGATTAATTTTTATGGCGATGGCTGGCTACGATCCGCATGCTGCACCGGAATTCTGGAAAAGAATGGCTGCAGGGAAACAAGGTGGATCACCACCGGAATTTTTAAGTACTCACCCTTCTGACCAGACAAGAATAGAGGATATCAATTCCTGGATTCCCGAAGCAATGAAGTATTATAAGAAGTAATTGCTCTAATGAAATTGGGCTGATATAATAATCAGCCCATTCGGTTCAAATAAAAATCCTTTAAATTTATTTTACTTACCCACAACAATTTTAAAGTTAAACATCGGAGTTTGAAGAGTTCCCCATAATCTTACCCAGATAGGAAGAATTTGCTCTGTTCCTCTGGCAGTTGTAATATCTCCCATATCTATTATATCTTTTTCGTTCCAACCGAAAGTAGTTAAGAGATTTCTAACTTCGTTTTTTGCGCCTGTATCATTTCCATTCAAAAAAATATTTGTTGGCTCCGGCAGAAGTTTTGGATTCACCATCAGGTAAGCGGTTAATGTATTTAGGCTTTTCACAACCTTTAAATTTGGAAATGTTCTTTGAATCAATTCACCCAGCGAATCAGTGTTGCAGATTGTTAAAGTCGGCGGCATCCCTTTTGAAAAATCAAGCGGATTAGAAATATCCAGTAAAACTTTATTAGTAAGATTATTTTCACCCGCTAATTTAAGCGCATCCAAAGAACCTGTACCGCTTGTTGCATTGACGAGAAACTCTCCGTATGATGCAGCTTCTGAATAAGTCCCAAGCTGAACTTTTGAATTATTTTTCAGCCATTCACTGACTGGCGGTCTGCCAAAATTATCTTTTCCGGTTTTAGCAAGCGTTAATTGCTTATCTCTTGTTCCGATCATTACCTGATGACCAAGCTGTGATAATTTTTCAGTAATAGTTTGTCCGACGACACCGGTTCCGAGAATTCCGATTTTCATATTAGCTCCTTAGTTATTAAAATAATTTTTGTTTTTAATCTAATTTGAAATTCTAATTAATTATTAACGTCAGTTATAGTTTACTGATACTCATCCCAACTTTTAACTGGTAGTGTATCCGTTGTGAATTGCTGAAGTGCTTTTATAAATCTTTTTGTTGCCTGTACGTTTGTGAAAAGAGGAATGTTTAAATCAACTGCTTTCCTGCGGATAATATAATCACTATCAAGCTCGACTTTCTCTGCGGTCTTTGGAATATTAATTACCATATCAATTTCACCATTACCAAGATAAGTTAATATCGATGGTTCTTTTTCATCAAAAGGTCGGTAAAGAACTTCAACATCAATCCCATTCAACTTGTAGTAGTCTGATGTTCCTTTTGTTCCGTAGAATTTCAATCCCATTTTTTTCAGTGCAATGATGTCTTCCAGAAGTTCAGCTTTGTTTTTTGGAGTTCCTGTTGAAAGAAGAGCAGCTTTCCGTGGAATTTTTTGTCCGGTTGATAAAACAGATTTCAGAAATGCTTCATTGAAATCATCACCAAGACAAGCAACTTCTCCTGTTGAAGACATCTCAACTCCTGTAACAGGATCGGAGCCTTTCAATCTTGTAAAAGAAAATTGTGATGCTTTCACTCCGACATAATCAAGATCGAAAGATGATTTATCTATCTTCGCTACTTTTTCACCAAGCATAATTCGTGTCGCAATATCAATAAAGTTTATCTTCAAAGTTTTTGAAACAAAAGGAAAGCTTCGTGATGCACGAAGGTTGCATTCAATTACTTTCACATCATTATCTTTTGCAATAAACTGAATGTTGAATGGTCCGTTTATTTCAAACTCTTTCGCAATTTTCTTTGTGATGATTTTTATTCTTCTCATTGTTTCAAGATACGTTCTCTGCGGAGGAAGCACTATTGTTGCATCACCCGAATGAACTCCTGCATTCTCTACGTGCTCAGCAATTGCATAACAGAAAAGTTCTCCGTGATCAGAGACAGCATCTATCTCAATTTCGCGTGCGTCTGTGATAAACTTGCTGATGACAACAGGGTGTTCCCTGTTCAGCTCAGTTGCTTTTACCAGATAAGTTTCAAGTTCATCTTCGGTCAAAACAATACTCATCGCTGCACCGCTAAGAACATAACTTGGTCTTATTAAAACCGGATAGCCAACCTTCGCTGAAAACTTTTTCGCTTCATCAAGAGTTGTAACTTCACTCCATTCCGGCTGGTCTATCTCAAGCTTATCAAGTATTTGCGAAAACTTGTGTCTGCTTTCTGCGTTATCAATCTGGATTGGAGAAGTGCCGATTATTTTTACACCTGCATTGTGAAGCTTCATTGCAAGATTATTCGGAACTTGTCCACCCATTGAAACAATAACACCTTCTGGATTTTCCAAATCACAAATGTCGAGAACTCTTTCTAAAGTAAGCTGTTCGAAGTAAAGTTTGTCGCAAATATCATAATCTGTGCTAACGGTTTCCGGATTACAATTAATCATTATGGATTTGTAGCCGCTGTTATTAATTCCATTAACAGCTGTAACGCAGCACCAATCAAACTCAACTGACGAACCAATACGATAAGCACCACTTCCGATGACCGCTATTTGGTTTTTCTCTCCCACTGAGATATCGTGCTCGTTTCCGTGATAAGTCAAGTAGAGATAATTTGTTTGTGCCGGATATTCTGCAGCCATGGTATCGATTTGTTTTACAACAGGGAAAACACCAAGTGATTTTCTTTTTCCACGGACTTCATTTTCTGTTGAGCCGATTAACTCAGCTATCTGCAAATCCGAAAATCCATTTTGCTTTGCTTCTTTCATTAAAGTAGGATCAATTTCATTCGATCCGCCGACGGCGGATTGTTTCAACTTCAATTCAGTTTCGACAATGTTTTTCATTTTATGAAGGAACCAGGGAGTAATCTTTGTCAGCTGATGAATCTTCTCAATTGAGTAACCATTCTGCAAAGCAACAGCAATTGCAAAAATTCTTTTGTCAGTTGGTTGCGATAATTCTTTATCAAGATCAGCAAACTTTAGATCATTGCAGACAAGACCTTTAAGACCTACATCAAGCATTCTGATCGCTTTTTGAAGAATTTCCTCAAAGCTTCTTCCGAGTGACATCACTTCACCAACAGATTTCATTTCAGAACCAAGCTGAGTACTAACCTGCTGGAATTTCTGCAGATCCCATCTTGGAAATTTCAGCGCAACATAATCTAGTGCAGGCTCAAAACATGCAGAAGTTTCCTGTGTAATACTGTTTTCAACTTCGTTGAGTGCATAACCAAGTGCAAGCTTTGTTGCTATAAATGCTAGAGGATAGCCAGTTGCTTTTGATGCAAGTGCAGAACTTCTGCTGAGTCGAGCGTTGACTTCGATAATTCTGTAATCATCTGAGTTTGGATCAAGAGCATATTGGATATTGCATTCACCGATCACTCCGATATGTCTAATTAATTTTATTCCTATCGAGCGAAGCTTGAAATTTTCCTGTGCGGAAAGAGTTTGAACCGGAGCAATAACAACGCTGTCACCGGTGTGAATTCCCATCGGGTCAATATTTTCCATCGAGCAGGTTGTAATGCAGTTGTCATATTTATCACGCACAATTTCGTACTCAACTTCTTTCCAGCCATAGAGTGATTCTTCGATCAAGATTTGATTTGTATATCGGAATGCTTTTTCTGCTTTTTCTTTTAACTCTTTTTCATTATTGACTATTCCTGAACCAAGTCCGCCAAGTGCATAAGCGATTCTCACCATCACAGGAAAACCAATTTCATTTGCAACCCTGTTTGCTTCGTCGACACTCTTTGCTGTTTTACTTCGAGCAACTTTCAAACCGATTTCAGTACACTTATTTGCAAACAAAAGTCTATCTTCTGTATCCTTAATAGCTTCAACAGGAGTTCCGAGCACTTGAACATTATGCTTTTCGAGAATCCCTTTATCAAATAACTGAACACCAACATTCAACGCAGTCTGTCCACCAAACTGTAGCAGAATGCTGTCCGGCTGTTCTTTCTCGATTACACGTTCAACAAACTCAGCAGTGATTGGAATGAAGTAAACTTTGTCAGCAAAGTTTTCTGAAGTTTGAATCGTTGCGATGTTCGGATTTATAAGGATGGAAGTTATTCCGTCTTCCTTTAATGCTTTAATTGCCTGCGAGCCGGAATAGTCAAACTCACCAGCCTGCCCTATCTGCAAAGCACCGGAGCCGAGGATTAATACTTTTTTGGGTTTTCGTTTTTTTATCATCATAATTTATCCTGATCCTGAAATAAATTCAGGATGACATTGGCGGCTGTCATGCTGAACTTGTTTCAGCATCTCAGTTTCCAAATTCCATAGAAAGATCTTCCCAGTCCTTATTGACTGATTCGATTAAATTTACTTTCCACTGTCGATGCCAATTTTTCAACTGCTTTTCTCTTCTAATTGCATCCTCAATTCTATTAAAAGTTTCAAAGTAAACTAGCTTTGTCAGATTGTATTTTTTTGTAAAGCCGTCGATCAATTTATTTTTATGTTCATATACTCTCCTCATTAAATCATCGGTCACTCCGATATAAAGCGTTTTTGAGTTATTTGTTATTATATACACATAATAGTTTTTCATACTGATTTATCACCCGGCCAACGCAGATCCTGAAATGAATTCAGGATGACAGTTCTCTTTCTTGTCATGCTGAACCGGCATGCAGGCTTGTTCCAGCATCTTTTAAATATTAAAAAACCAGAGCTATGCTGTCATTCCTGCGAAAGCAGAATCTAGATTCCGGATGTCGCTTCGCTCCTCCGGAATGACAATACTATTTGAGAGCTCTAACAAACATATCAAATATAAACTCACAGTCATCCGGACCCGGAGAAGCTTCAGGATGAAACTGCGCTGCAAAAAATGGTTTTGATATGTGAATTATTCCTTCATTTGTTCCATCATTATCATTAATAAACCACTCGCGCCAATCCTGCGGAAGTGTATCTGACTTAACTGCATAACCATGATTCTGCGAAGTTATGTAACATCTTTTTGTTCCCATTTCATTGCATGGCTGATTGTGCCCGCGATGACCATATTTTAATTTGTAAGTATCAGCACCTGCAGCAAGCGCAAGTATTTGAGAACCAAGACAAATTCCAAGAATCGGAATATTTGTCTCCATTGCTTTCTTTGTATGTTCAATAGTTTCAACATTCATCTTAGGATCACCGGGGCCATTTGAAAGCATTATTCCGTTTGCTTTGATTGATGTAAAATCATAATCGTATGGAACACGGATTACGGAAATGTTTCTTCCGAGAAAAGCACGAATGATGTTATTCTTAGTTCCGCAATCAACTAAAATTATTTTTTTACTACCGGCGGAATACTCAACAGGTTCTTTTACTGATACTTCTTTTACCAGATCTGTAGCATTCGGATCAGTAATTTCGACTTTATCATTTTCAGCTATAACTATCTTTCCAAGCATCGTTCCCTTGTCGCGCAGTTTTCTTGTAAGCATTCGTGTGTCAATTCCAGTGATCGCAGGAATTTTTTCATCCTTCAACCAATCGCCAAGTGAACTTTTTGCACTCCAGTGTGAATATTCATCTGAATAATTTGAAACTATTAATCCACGAACATGAATGGAATCGGATTCAAAATTTTTTGAAACTCCATTAGATTTTTCTCTGTCAGGAATTCCATAGTTGCCAATTAATGGAAAAGTGCAGACAAGAATTTGTCCGCGATAGCTTGGATCAGTTAAGGTTTCCGGATAACCAACCATACCGGTATTGAAGACTACTTCCCCGTTTGTATTTCCTTCATACCCAAAGCTGATTCCTTCAAACTCGGAACCGTCTTCTAAAATTAATTTTGCTGTTTTACTTTTTAGAGATGACATCTTTTTACCTGTCCGCCTCTGGCAGAAAAGATATCATCTCTTTCGTTTCATTTTTGTTCGACATATCACTTTAAAGCAAAAAAATAGTCCGGCAATTACCGGACTGGTTCATAAAAAATTTATTCGTAAAACAATATCTGAAATTTTAACTCTTGCTCTCACTACTCAATAGAAAATTTGAGACAAATATAAGTTGTGTAGTTTTCTCATACAATTGTTAACAAACTTTAATAATAGATTAATTCTGACGGGATGTTATTTAAATCAAGATTTATTATAATTGCAATGAAAATTAATCTGTTCTTAACAATAGAGATATTTTTTTGAAGATACTCTCAATAGTTCAAATCATAGTTGCTGCACAAAATAATTCATTAAGTAAGTTCCATTTAAACCATTCATTTAACCTTTAATGAGTAAAAAACCAAAAATTTTCATTCTGGATACAAACGTCATCCTTCACGATTCTTCGTGCATAAACCAATTCCAGGAAAATGATGTTGTAATTCCTCTGACTGTTCTGGAAGAACTTGATCAATTCAAAAGAGGAAGCCAGGTAATAAACTTAAATGCAAGAGAATTCTCACGCACACTTGATTCACTTACTGGTCAGGATATTTTTAACGGCGGCGTTTCGATGGGTGAAGGTCGTGGACAATTGCGCATTGCTATTTCTCGCGGAATTTCACAAGAGATTCGCGAAGTATTCAAAGAAGATACTCCCGATCATAGAATACTTGGAACTGCACTCGAATGGCAGAAGAAGTACAAAGAAACTAATACTGTTATTCTTGTTACTAAAGATGTTAACCTTCGGATGAAAGCTAAAGCACTTGGCATTCCTGCTGAAGATTATACAACAGACCGAATAGGAAGTATTGAAGAATTATACAGCGGTAAGCAGGTAATAGAAGATTTTGACGATGATAAAATTATTGAACTCTTCCAGCCGCCGTTTGAAGTTGCGGCAGAACCTTTGCTGGACAGATTGAATGGAGAAGCTTTAGCAAATAAATATTTTATCCTTCGGAATGGAAACCGTTCTGTTCTTGCAAATCTTGATCAGAATAAAGAGCATTTAAGAAAAGTCGATAAAAACGTTATTTATGGAATTACTCCACGAAACGCAGAGCAAACTTTTGCAGTTGATGCTTTAACGAATCACGATATTCAGCTGGTTTCATTGACAGGAAAAGCAGGAACAGGAAAAACTTTACTCGCTTTAGCTAGTGCGCTTCATGTAAGAAAATATTATCGGCAGATTTTTGTTGCCAGACCGATTGTTCCACTCAGCAACAAAGATATCGGCTTTCTTCCCGGTGATGTTGAAAGCAAGCTTGCACCGTATATGACTCCTTTGTGGGACAATTTAAAAGTGATTCAGGATCAATTTCCGGAGACAGATAAAAATCATCAGTTGATCGATTCATTAATAAAAGAAGAAAAGCTTGTCATTGAACCGCTGTCATATATTCGCGGAAGAAGTTTGCAGAGAATTTTCTTTATAGTTGATGAAGCACAGAATCTAACTCCGCACGAAATAAAAACTATTATCACCCGTGCAGGTGAAGGATCGAAATTAGTTTTCACCGGAGATATTTACCAGATAGATCATCCTTATCTCGATGGACAATCAAATGGTTTATCTTATTTGATTGATCGATTCAAAGGACAGAAATTGTATGCTCACATAAATCTTGAAAAAGGTGAACGTAGCGAGCTGGCTGAGCTTGCGAGTAATTTGTTGTGATATTAATTCTTATCCCCTCCTAACTTGTGAGGAGGGGTGTCACTTTAGTGACGGGGTGGTGAAAATCTCCCTCCTCCCTTTCGTCCCCTCCTCGGTCAGGAGGGGAAAATACAAATCTATATAAGTATAATCATTGTCTAGGCAGATATTAACAATTTGCCTAACAATCGACTCATATTCTTTGGATCGAAATTACGGCAAGTTATTGGCATTGGCAGAATATTAGAACCAAATCATTTACAAAGTAAATACAACTAATCTACCTTGAAATCGAACCAAATACTTGAAAAAAATAATTGTGGCACTAATAAAAAGGGCGAGTCACCGACTCGCCCCTACTAACTTCTAACTACTTTAATAAAACCATCTTCCTCGTTTCCGAAAAGGCTCCAGCCTTTAGTCGATAAAAATAAATCCCGCTTGGGAGTGCAGAACCATCAAACTCAACTTCATACTCACCGGCAGGTTTTTCTTCGTTAACGAGTGTTGCAATTTCTCTTCCAAGCACATCATAAATTTTTAACATTACTTCTTGCTTCTCACCTCTTACGTCTTGCGGTATGCTGTATTTTATTTTCGTAACCGGATTAAACGGGTTGGGGTAGTTTTGGGAGAGGAAAAATGTTTTCGCTGGTTCGGTATTTTCAACAGAAACAACTATGCTATCTCCTTCACCAAAATAAACTCCACTTGTAGTGGCTAAGTAAATTCTATTATTTTGATTAATTGCCATTTCATTTACCCAATTATTTAGACCAGAATTATCTACAGGAATCCATGTTATACCTTTATCTGAAGAATACTGGACACCGATTCCGGCATTTCTATATATTCTACCAGAATGATCAGCTACTATCATGTCTGATTCTGGAATCGTTCTTGTAAACCAGGAAATGCCTCCGTCTTCAGATATTAAAAGTTTCGTGTCTACTAGTGCGTATAGCGTTGAATTTGCATCTTCGATAATGTGTGTAATAAAATCAATCTGATTCTCGTATATCATCTCCCATGATTGACCATGATCAGTAGATCTATAAAATCTGGAAATTTGTCCACTGGGGTAATATGTATATCTAAAGGTAGTTAGAATCACTTGATTATTTCTCGTCACGTAGATATCTAATACTGTTTGAACATAAGCTGCGATTGGAAAATCTTGAAGTAATGTCCAACTTTGTCCAAAATCACTTGAATTATAAATTCCCCAGATGCTATTAAACTCATCATATCCTCCTAAATAAACCGTTTGAGTTATTGGTTCATAAAATGAAGCGTAAGATCTATAAGGTCCAGTTTCAGTCCATGTATTACCAGTATCATTACTTAAATAGGCAGGTCCCGAACCTGAGCCTATAAATGTACTATCATTTATTGTTACCATATCGTAAAATGTTCCTGGACCATTATAATTTAATCTCTTCCAGTTTTCACCATTATTTGTTGTATACTGAAGACCCCACCAGGGTGTGGTTGCAACTATGTTCCCCCCATCAGTAATCCATAAATTATCCACTTCTACAGGTGTATAGCTTTGGTTATAAACTTGAAACCAGGTTGAATCTTCACTTACAAACCTGAATAATCCTTGACTAGAACTACAAGCGTTCAGTCTAGATTCCGAGTCCCACCCTAGTGTATTTATAGTTAAACCTAAACCTAGATGATACCAATAGTCGCCTCCATTGGTGGAACGATAAACGCCACCTCCAAATACAATACCCGCATAAATGTAATTATTTGTGTCTTTAATAATGGAACTTGCTGTTATCTCGCTAAGTCCGTTATTCTTATAAGTCCATGTTTCTCCGTAGTCAGACGAAAAGTATATTCCTAACGGAGTGCCAGTAAGAATTTGACCCGGATTAATTTCACAAAAGGATTGAGCATATCTACGTCCTTGAGAATTTGCTGGCAGACCTGTATTTGAAGCAATCCACAAATCACCCCAGTTTGTTGATTTGTAAACTCCTCCCCCAATACTTCCGACTAATATGGACCCGTCAGCAATCAAGATAATTTTATAAACACCCAGATACTGAAGTCCATTATTAACTTGGTTCCAAGTAGTTCCACCGTTGAATGTTCTTATTATACCCATATCAGAAGTCCCTAACATTATCGTATCCTTATAAGGAATAAAAATATATTTAATATCTGCAGCGTAGTTATAATTGATAAATTGCCAAGTATTACCTTGGTCGGTTGATCTGAATAATCCAGGGGAAAATATAGTGTTGCTTAACCATAAAACACCAAAATGATCTTTTGCAATACATCTAATTTTTGCATCTAAATATTGTCCATTAATTTTAGACCAAGTTTCACCATTATCTAAAGATCGGATTATTCCTTCGTCAGTGGCAAGAAAAATTGTACTGTCATCGTATTGAAGAAAATCATTTACTGCAGCACCACTGTAAGGTCCATTTGTTTGCTGCCAAAAGTTTTGTGCAGATATAGTAATCGAAAGAATAAAAACCAAGAGAGATATTTTAAGGGTTCGCATTTTACGCTCCATCAAAATTTAACTTAACAGAAACTTAAGTAATTAAAGTGAGAAAGTCACTTTAGAGTAAAAGATGTTAATTCTAATTTTTCATTTTTAATTGTTAATTTTTAATTGCCTCCACTACCTTGTATTTAACTCGTTATTCAATTAATTTGACGTCTCGATTTCTGGCTAAAACATTCAGTAAAATTCATTTTTTAAGCAGAATTCTAACATTTTTATTAGCTAACTAAGGAAATTTATGGCTAAGGATTATAAACGAAATCCTGAAATTGAAGAAATAGAAACCAGCGAGTGGCTTTACTCGCTCGATTATGTCTTTGAACACGGCGGACCTGAAAGAGTTAGAGAACTTTTACAGCAGCTTCAGATACGTGCACACAAAGCCGGAGTTCAGATTCCTTTCACTGCAAACACTCCGTACATAAATACAATCCCGAGAGAAAAGCAGCCGCCTTTCCCGGGCAACAGGGAAATTGAAAGAAGAATAAAATCTCTCATCCGCTGGAATGCAATGGCGATGGTTGTGAATGCAAACAAGATGGAAGAAGGAATCGGCGGACACATTTCAACTTATGCAAGTGCTGCAACTTTGTATGAGATCGGCTTCAATCATTTCTTCAGAGGAAAAGGTGAAGGTTACGACGGCGACCAGATTTATTTCCAGGGACACGCTTCACCGGGAATTTATGCTCGCGCTTTTCTTGAAGGAAGAATTTCAAAAGAGAAAATAAAAAATTTCAGAAGAGAGTTTGCAAAAGGCGGCGGACTTTCTTCTTATCCTCATCCGTGGCTGATGCCGGAGTTCTGGGAATTTCCGACAGTGTCAATGGGACTCGGACCAATCACTGCAATTTACCAGGCACGCTTTAATCGTTATCTCGAAGATCGAGGTTTGAAACGCGATACAGGAAGCAAGGTCTGGGCATTTCTTGGTGACGGTGAAACTGATGAACCTGAAACTCTCGGTGCAATCACTCTCGCTTCGAGAGAGCAGCTTGATAATTTAATTTTTGTAATCAACTGCAATTTGCAAAGACTTGACGGACCTGTTCGCGGTAACGGAAAAATTATACAGGAACTCGAAGCAGCTTTTCGTGGTGCAGGATGGAATGTGATAAAAGTTATCTGGGGTGAAGATTGGGATCCGCTTCTTGAAAAAGATAAAGACGGAAAACTTATTAAGCGAATGGGTGAAGTTGTTGATGGTCAATATCAGAAATACACTGTTGAAGGTGGAAGTTACATTCGCGAACATTTCTTTGGTGCTGATGAAGAGCTGAAGGAAATGGTTTCTGGTATGTCCGATGAAGAATTGAAAAAAATGAAAAGAGGCGGACACGATCCCGAAAAGGTTTATGCGGCTTTCAGTGCTGCTGTAAATCACAAAGGTTCGCCGACAGTTATTCTAGCTAAAACAATAAAAGGTTATGGGCTTGGTGAAAGCGGTGAAGGAAAAAACATTACTCACCAACAGAAAAAATTAAATGAAGATGAGATGAAAGAATTCCGTGCACGTTTTGGAATTCCAATTTCAGATGAGCAGATACATAACGATCCATTCTTCAGACCGGATGACGACAGCTCTGAAATAAAATATCTTAAAGAAAGAAGAAAAACTCTCGGTGGATTTGTTCCTTCAAGAAAGACAAATCTGAAACCGATAAAAACTCCCGATGAATCTCTCTTCGAAGAATTTTACAAAGGTACGGAAGGAAGAGAAGTTTCAACGACGATGGTGTTTGTGAGAATTCTTGCAAAGCTTTTGAAAGATGCTGAGATTGGAAAAAATATTGTTCCGATAGTTCCTGATGAAGCAAGAACTTTTGGAATGGAATCACTTTTCAGACAAGTTGGGATATATGCACACGCAGGACAGTTGTATGAACCAGTCGATGCAGACAGCCTTCTCTACTACAAAGAAATTAAGAACGGACAAATACTCGAAGAAGGAATTACAGAAGCAGGTTCAATGTCATCATTCATAGCTGCAGGAACTGCTTACTCAACTCACGGAATAAATATGATTCCTTTCTTCATTTATTATTCGATGTTTGGATTACAGAGAGTCGGCGATCTTGCCTGGGCTGCCGGTGACATCGGTGCAAAAGGATTTTTAATTGGTGGGACTGCGGGAAGAACAACTCTTAATGGAGAAGGACTTCAGCATCAGGATGGACATAGTCATTTGCTGGCTTATGCAATTCCAAATATGGTTGCCTACGATCCTGCTTTTGCTTTCGAGCTTGCGGTAATAATTCGTGATGGAATTAAAAGAATGTTTGAAGATCAGGAAAACATTTACTACTACATCACCGTGATGAATGAAAACTACGCAATGCCTGAAATGCCGAAAGGTGCGAAGGATGGCATTCTAAAAGGAATGTATAAGTTCAAACCTTCAAGTATGAAGGATGCGAAACTTAAAGCTCAACTTTTCGGAAGTGGAACAATTTTAAATGAAGTTCTTAAAGCACAGGAAATTCTTGAAAAGGATTATAAAGTAGCCGCTGATGTTTGGAGCGTTACGAGCTACAAAGAATTGAGGAGAGAAGCTCTTGATGTTGAAAGATGGAATATGCTGAACCCGGATAAGAAGCAAAAAACATCTTACATCACTCAAACTCTCTCGAAGGAAGAGGGAGTTTTTGTAGCAGCATCAGATTATGTGAAGGCACTTCCCGATTCAATTTCAAAGTGGTTCCCCGGAACACTTTATTCATTGGGAACTGATGGATTCGGAAGAAGCGGATCGAGGAAAGCACTCAGAGATTTCTTTGAGGTTGATTACAAGCACATAGTTTACGCAACTCTTGGTGCTTTAATAAAAGAAGGAAAGTTAAAAGAAACGGTTCTTGAAAAAGCAAAAAAGGATTTAGAGATAAATCCTGACAAATTAAACCCGATGGTATCGTAAATACGTACTGTCATTCTGAACGAAGTGAAGAATCTCTGAGATTCTTCGTAAATCCTTTCGGATTCACTCAGAATGACATAAGAAAGAAATTGAAATAAAAAGATAAATGAAATAATGGCAACAGAATTTAAACTACCTGAACTTGGTGAAAATATAGAATCGGCAGACATCATTAATGTACTCGTAAAAACCGGTGATGTAATCGAAAAAGAACAATCAATCATTGAAATAGAAACCGACAAAGCAACGATTGAAGTCCCCTCAAATATTTCCGGAAAGATTACCGAAGTTTTAGTCAAGCAGGGCGATTCGGTTAAAGTCGGACAGACAATTATTAAAGTTGATGAAGGTGGGAAAGAAGAGGCAAAGGCTGAGTCTAAGTCAGAGGTAAAAACAGAAAAGAAAGAAGAGACAAAGAAGGAAGAGAAAAAATCTGAAGCTAAAAAAGAAGTTAAAGAAACAGTAAAGTCAGAACCGGGGAAAATTGTTGAATTCAAAGTTCCCGACCTCGGTGAAAATATTGAATCAGCCGATGTAATTAACGTTCTTGTGAAAAATGGAGAAACAATTTCAAAAGATCAGGGTGTGATTGAAATAGAAACCGATAAAGCCACAGTTGAAGTACCATCTTCTGTTGAAGGAAAAATTGTTGAAGTCAATGTAAAGACCGGCGATAAAGTAAAAGTTGGCGATGTTCTTATTAAAGTAGAATCATCGACATCAACTCCATCAACTATAAAAGAACCTGCAAAAGTAAAAGAAGAATCGGTTAAGAAGGAAACTCCTGCAACAACTCAAACTCCAAAAGGCGAAGTGAGTGAATTGAAAGTCGGTGAACACGATGATCAACCTCCCATCTTAAGAGGCGCAGCTCCTGCAGCTCCATCCGTCAGAAGAATTGCAAGAGAACTAGGTGTCGATATAAACAAAGTTCCCGGTTCAGGTGAAGGCGGAAGAATATCGATGGATGACGTGAAGGCTTATGTAAAGAAAATTATGACTGGAAAATCAGAAGCAGTTGGATTAGGAATTCAAAAAGAAACACTGCCTGATTTCAGCAAGTATGGCAAGATAGAACGAGTTGCGATGAACAAGATCCGCGAGAAGACTGCAACTCATTTGAGCTATGCATGGTCGGTCATTCCACACGTAACTCAATTTGATAAAACCGATATCACTGAGTTTGAAAAAGACAGAAAAGAACTTAGCAAAAAAGTTGAAGAGCACGGTGCAAAGCTCACGGTAACTGGTATCCTCATTAAAATAATTGCTGAAGGAATGAAAAAGTTTCCACAGTTTAACAGCAGCATTGATATGGATAAAATGGAAGTCATCTACAAAAAATATATCAACATCGGTGTTGCGGTTGATACTGAATACGGGTTGCTAGTTCCTGTAATTAAAAATGCTGATCAGAAAAATCTTATTCAAATCTCTGTGGAATTGAATCAGCTTGCGCAAAAAGCTCGTGACAAAAAACTTTCTCTGGAAGAAATGCAAGGTGGATGTTTTACAATCACAAATCTCGGCGGAATTGGTGGAACTTATTTTACCCCGATTGTAAACTCGCCTGAAGTTGCAATTCTCGGAGTATCTCGTGGAAATTATGAACCTGTTTACAACAAAGAAGGAAAGTTTGAACCGAGATTAATGCTGCCGCTTTCACTTTCTTATGATCATCGGATCATTGATGGCGCAGATGCGATCAGATTTTTACGATGGGTTTGTGAAGCGCTTGAAGAGCCTTTGAAAATATTTATGTGATTAAAATTATAAATTGTTTTATTGTTGGATTGTTATATTGCTGAAGAAAAGAATAACAATAAAACAATATAGCAATACAACAATTCTTGGAAAGTTAAATGTCTGAAAAAATAAATATAGCTGTAATAGGTGCCGGACCCGGCGGATACGCCGCAGCATTCCTTGCCGCCGATCTTGGAATGAATGTTACTTTAATTGATAAGGATAAAAATCCCGGAGGTGTTTGTCTTTACCGTGGTTGCATTCCATCCAAAGCACTGCTTCATGTTGCAAAACTTCTTGATGAAACTGAAGAAGCAAAAAACTGGGGAATTGAATTTGGTAAACCGAAGATCGATCTTGATAAGCTTCGTGACTGGAAGAACAAAGTAGTTGAAAAACTGACGGGTGGAGTCGGCTCTGTCGCAAAATTCAGAAAAGTAAATTTTGTTCAGGGAACTGCAACTTTCAAAAATTCTACAACACTTGTTGTTGAAAAGTCCGGCGGAAAAGAAGAGTTAAAGTTTGATAAAATAGTGATTGCCACGGGCTCAAGGATTGCAACTATTCCATCACTCAATATTGGAAGCAAAAGATTGTTGAACTCAACATCTGCACTTGATCTTCCTGCAATTCCAAAATCGCTCCTCGTAATTGGTGGTGGTTATATCGGATTAGAACTCGGATCAGTTTATCAGGCACTTGGTTCAAAAGTTTCTGTTGTGGAAATGCTTGATGGATTGCTTCCCGGTGCTGATCGTGATCTTGTTTCTCATCTTTCCAAAAGATTAAAAGAAAAGTTTGAAAGCATAATGCTCAACTCAAAGGTTGTTGAAATGAAGGAAGTTAAAGATGGAATACAGGTTAAGATTCAGTCCGCCGAAGGCGGAAATGAAGGTAAAACGACAGAACAAACTTACGATTATGTTTTAATGTCTATAGGAAGAAGACCCGATACTTCCGGATTAGGACTTGAGAACACAAAAGTAAAAGTGAATGGACGCGGCTGGATAAACGTAAACAACCAGATGCAGACAGATGATTCTGACATATATGCAATTGGTGATATTGTTGGTGAACCAATGCTCGCACATAAAGCTTCACACGAAGGAAGAGTTGCAGTTGAAGTAATTGCAGGACACAAATCAGCTTTTGAACCGATGGCTATTCCCGCTGTTGTTTTCACTGATCCGGAAATTGCGTGGGCAGGATTGACAGAGAATCAAGCTAAAGAGAAAAAAATAGATTACGAAGTTGCAAAGTTTCCATGGGCCGCTTCAGGAAGAGCAGTTACCCTTGATCGAAATGATGGTGTTACAAAAATTTTAGTTGACCCGTCTTCACAAAGAATTTTAGGAATTGGTATTTGCGGTCCCGGAGCTGGAGAATTAATTGCTGAAGGTGTTCTTGCAATTGAAATGGGTGCGAACCTCATAGATTTGAAATTAACAATTCATCCTCATCCGACTTTATCTGAAACATTGATGGAAGCCGCAGAAGTTTTCTTCGGACAAAGCACGCACGTTTACAGACCAAAGAAGAATTAGTTTTGTCATCACGATCCGCCGAAGGCGGAGAAGTGATCTCACTTTTACTAACAAAACAAGAGATTGCTTCGTCGTTTCACTCCTCGCAATGACAAATTCTTTCTTCCCAAGAGAGAGATTAGACAGAGTTTGAGCTAACAAATAAACGATTTCAGAACCAGCTTTCGCATTGTATAAGAAGGCTCAATTAGATAATTTTCCACCTCAATAAATAGAAATTTTAAGAACTTATAGAAACAATTTATGACTAAACCACAGATATGGGTAGCAGCGTTTTTAGCAGCATTTATTTTACTTTTTATTCTTCAGAAAGCAACAAAAAAGGAAGAAGCTCCAACGCGTGATCTCTCCTCTCAAATGAACAATCAAATGAGCGAAGAAAATACAACTGAGTTAACAGGTGAACAATTAATAAGTAATTTTGGATGCACAAATTGCCACGGTGGTGAATTACAGGGAACTCCAATGGCACCTGCTCTGACAAATTTATCTCAGTATTGGGGCAAAGAAAGACTTCTCGCCTACTTAAGAAATCCAAATGATTTTATGAATGATCCCAGGTTCAAAGAATACAGAGAAAAATATCCGAACCAGATAATGCCTCCATATGGAACTAAAAATATTAAGGACCTCGGGAAGATTGTTGATTATCTTTTAGAACGCTAGTACGATCTGATTACAAATACATCATTACATTCAAGTGTAAATTGTAACCTTCCGATCTAATTAAATTTTCATTCTTTCATAATAAAGCGACTTGATTCTTTCTCCTATTTTAAATAGTTTTGAGCATATGCTCATAATATATTTTTAGAGAATAATGCCAAGACCAAGAAAACACAGAAGAATCTGCTGTAATCCATCAGCATATTATTTCAAACCACGGGGAATTCCAATGTATGAATTACAGGAAATAATTCTCGATCATGATGAACTGGAATCATTGAGGCTTGCTGACCTTCTCGCTTATTCTCATGAAAAAGCAGCAAAGGAAATGAAAATTTCCAGAGCTACTTTCGGACGGATTGTGGAAGCTGCACGGAAAAAAGTTACTGATGGAATCTTGAACGGAAAAGCTATCAGGATAAACGAAATAGAATAAAGGTATAGAGGTATAATCTTATAAGAAATAAAATATTCAAAAAATCAAATAAATTTTTTCATAAAAGGAGAACAAAATGTCAATAGAAGTTAAATCACAATTCACTGGTAAAATCGCAATTGCAACGAACGACCAGCACAGAGTAACAGGACACATTGGAAGGTGCAGAGCCTTTGTGGTTTATGAAATTGATGGTGAAAAAATAGTCGGCAAAGAGTTTAGAGAAAACAATTTCACAAATCACAGAAGAGGCGGTGAACATCACCATTCTCATGGAGAAGGCGGTGAACACAGACACACACACCTGATTGAAGGATTAAAGGATTGTAAATATTTAATATCGAGCAGAGGAGGCTGGCGAGTTGTCGAGGATTTAAAACAGCACAATATCTCGACTCTCTTCACAGATGTAGAAATGATTGAAGATGCTGTGAATATGTTCATAAAAGGTGAACTTAAAAATGAAACTGATTTAGTCTGTAATCATAGCGATCATTAAAAAAACTTCATCTGTTTACTAAAAGAAAGAAGGAAGCAATGGAAAATTCAGTTAAGCTAGGAATCATAATCTGCGACAGATACAAAAGCTGTGCGGGCGGAAAATGCTTCAGAGCAATTAAGGAAAGAGCCGGTGCATTTGATATTTATGATGACAAAGAAATTGAAGTTGTTGGATATACAAGCTGCGGTGGTTGTCCCGGAGGAAACATTGAATACGCTCCTGAGGAAATGAAAAGGAACGGAGCTGAAGTTATTCACTTTGCGACGGGGATGGTAGTGGGTTATCCGCCTTGTCCACGGATTAATTATTTCAAAAAATTTATCGAAACAAAATTTGGATTGAAAATAATAGTTGGCATTCATCCTATTCCGGAGAAATACTTAATCACTCATTCAGCATTAAATACCTGGGATACACCAGAATGGCAGGAATGAATTAAACCAACTATGTCGGATGAGAAAACCCGTTTAGCGTATAACTAAGAACAGATTCAAAATATGATAACTTTTGGGCCAATACCGTCACGAAGATTAGGAAGAAGTCTGGGTGTAAACAATATTCCACCGAAGATTTGCAGTTATTCATGCGTTTACTGCCAGGTTGGACTTACTGATTCATTGTCAATTCAAAGAAAAGAATTTTATTCGCTCGAAGAAATAGTTGCGGAAGTTTCAGAAAGAGTAAGTCAACTAATAAACTCAAGAAAAAAAATTGATTACATAAGTTTTGTCCCGGATGGTGAACCTACTCTCGATATAAATCTTGGCAAAGAAATTCAATTGCTAAAACCGCTGGGAATTAATATTGCCGTTATAACAAATTCATCACTGCTCTGGGATAAAGACGTGAGAGAGGATTTACTTCTGGCTGATTGGGTATCAGTAAAGATTGATACGGTTGATGAAAAGATCTGGCACAAAATAAACCGGCCTTATGGCAAACTGGATCTGCTTAAAATATTAAACGGAATTAAAAATTTCAGACATTCTTTCAGAGGAACTTTTGTAACAGAAACAATGCTGGTAAATGGAATTAACGATGACAAAGAGTCTTTAGCCAATACTAGCAAGTTCATCAAAGAAATTAATCCTGATAAAGCATATATACTTGTTCCCACTCGTCCTCCTGCCGAAGGATTTGTAAAAACTCCATCGGAAGAAAATCTGAATATGGCATATCAAATATTCAACACAGAAATAAAAAACGTTGAACTTTTAACCGGCAGCGGAGAAACAGACTTTACTTATTCTTCAGATGTCCAGAAAGAACTGGCAAGCATTCTTGCGGTTCATCCGATGAGCCTGGAAGCCGTTGATACTTTTTTACACAAAGCAAACGAAAGCTGGGGTTTAATCGAATCTTTGATTCATCAAAATATTTTGAAAGAAGTAGAGTATTCCGGAAATAAATTCTTAGTGAAAAATATTAAAAATAAAATTGATGTTTAAGCAAGTAAAAAATATGATTTGATATTATGAGAATAGCAATTCCATCAACAGGTGAAACATTAACTTCACCATTAAGTGACACTTTAGGTCGTGCTCCCTTTTTAATTATGTATGATAGCTTGACTGGAAAATACAATTCGATAGCAAATCCGGGTTTTCAATTTCAGGATGGCTCCGGTCTGAAAGCTTCAAAGATCATATTAGAAAATAATGCAGATGTTTTATTAACAATGGAGATAGGTCGTAAATCATATTCCATTTTACTGGGAGAGCATATAAAAATTGAACTTATTAAATCAGGCGGAACGGTTAAATCCGCAATAAACAAATATCTGAAAAAACAGGAGAAATAAAATGAAATCAAACAAGCTCGTTGAATTATTGAACAAGAACCTCGCAAATCTTCAGGTGCTGTATGTAAAGCTTCACAATTACCACTGGAACGTGAAAGGAATGAATTTTAAACCGGTTCACGAAATGACCGAAAAATATTACGATTACTTTGCTGAACAGTATGATGAAGTTGCTGAAAGGATTGTGCAGCTTGGTGGAAAACCTTGCGCCACATTACAGGATTATCTGAAGATTGCTTCCATAAAAGAAGAAATCAAAAAAACATTTGAAGCTAAATATGTTTTAAGGTCTTTGCTTTCAGACTTTGAACAACTGAATAAAGATTTTAAGGAAATATCGAAAGCTGCCGGTGAAGCAGGTGATGTTCCGACAGCAAACATAGCAGATGATAACGTGGTGTGGCTGGAGAAACAAATCTGGATGATCAAAGCAAGTATTGGTTAACAAATTATATAACAGCCGGTCCATCTTCGGATCGGCTTTTGTTATTAATATCTTCAGAATAAATAAGAGGAAATAAAATTGTACATACCATCAAAAATTTTTTTGACAAAAGGAGTAGGAAGACATAAAGATTACCTGAGCTCTTTTGAACTTGCCCTCAGAAGTGCAGGAATTGAAATATGTAATCTTGTCGCTGTAAGCAGCATATTCCCGCCATCCTGCAAACGAATCAGCAAAGAAGAAGGTTTGAAGGAATTAAAACCCGGACAAATTACATTTGCAGTGATGGCAAGAAACTCAACCAACGAACCGAACAGATTAATTGCTGCATCGATTGGAGGAGCAATTCCTGCAGACAACACTCAGTACGGGTATCTTTCAGAGTATCATCCTTATGGGGTAACAGAAAAGAATGCGGGAGATTATGCTGAAGACCTTGCTGCTCAGATGCTTGCAACAACTTTGGATGTTGAGTTCAATCCTGAATCGGATTGGAATGAGCGGGAACAGGTTTTTAAAATGTCCGGCAAGATTGTTAAAACGTTCAACATCACTCAATCTGCTGAAGGTGATAAAACAAGTTTGTGGACAACCGTTATTGCAGCAGCTGTTTTACTACCATGAGTATGAAAGAAAAAAATGAAACTGTTCCCGTAAATTCAGATTTAAGTGTAGAAATGACATTTGTGATTAAATCGTACAACATTGATGCTGGTGGCCATGTAAACAACGCAGTTTATATAAATTGGCTCGAAGATTTACGGACAAAAATGTTGGAAAAAATAATTCTAAATGAATTTTTAGTAGAGAATAACATGCATTTTGTCGTTGCTTCAACAAATATTGAATATAAAAAGCGCTTCATCTCTACCAAAACCAGTTGGTAAATTGAAGCTCGATAAATATAGGAAAGGAGTTTGGCATTTCTCTTGTTTAATTAGTTTAAATGAAAAAGTTGTTGCAAAAGCATTTCAGAAATGTGTTATGATCAATAAAAGCACACAAAAAATGATTAGTGAAAATGTGTTCAAGTTGCAAGAATAGCTATGGATATTCTTGTCTTAATATTACAGGAATCTATTAAAATTACGTTTTTCGTATTGCTGATGATGGTTGCAGTAGATTTTATAAATGTTAAAACAAAAGGAAAACTTGAATCAATCCTTCAGACAGGAAACAGGTGGAGGCAATATATTGTGTCATCACTGCTCGGTTCAGCGCCCGGTTGTCTTGGTTCATTTGCAGGAGTTTCACTTTATATCCACGGAATGATCAGCTTCGGTGCTCTGACAGGATTAATGCTTGCAACATCAGGTGATGAATCATTTGTCATGCTTGCGATGATTCCGGATACAGCAATCATTCTTTTTGCAATTCTTTTTGTGATTGGAATTGCTGCTGGTTATTTGACAGATGTTATAATCAAAAAATATAAAATCCAAACCTGCACTGACTGTGATTTCAAACAGTACCATCCAGATCAGGAAGGATACAAGCATTATTTCAAAGATCATATCTGGATCCACATTATTAAAGGGCATCTTATCAGAATCTTCCTGTGGACATTCGGTGCTCTGCTTATAGTTGAGTATGCAATGACTTTTATTGATCTTGAAAGCATCACTTCTGATTATACTTTTCTTCTTTTAATACTTGGAGCGTTGATCGGATTAATTCCCGAATCAGGACCACACTTTATTTTTGTGATGCTTTTTGCAAAAGGACTGATTCCTTTTTCTGTTTTATTTACAAGCTCTGTTGTGCAGGATGGACACGGTATGCTGCCGATGCTTTCTTATTCAATAAAGGATTCCATTTTGATTAAAGTTTTTAATCTTGCATTCGGACTTATTATGGGAGTAATAATTTATTTATTGGGGTTTTAACATTGAGCAATTTTTTTATTGAGTAAATAAATACTTCGAAGCATTGACTTTTATCACTAATTATAAGTTAGTATGAGACTAAATTTGAATTATGAAAACAAAATATTTTCTTCTGCTGTTTATTTTAATTAACGGATTATCCTTTGGACAAACCTTCACATTAAAGGGAAAAATCTCTAACTCTGAGAACGGATTACCAATACAGGGGGCCACAGTTTTCATTTCTTACAGCAGCTTTGCTTACTCAAACACTGATGGCTTTTATTCTTTCTCCGGTTTGAATGCCGGAAAATATCAGATAAAAATTTCCAGTCTTGGATATAAAAGCATCTCAACAGAATTAGAAATCAATTCTGATGTTATAAAGAATTTTAATTTGATTCACTCTGCCATCGAGCTCGATGAGGTTGTTGTTAGCACAAACCGTACGGAAAATTATCTTCGCAACTCCCCTTTTGCAGAATCACTGGTTGGAAAAGAAGAAATTCAAATGAGATCAACAATGTCATTGCCGGATATTTTGCAAAATGAACCTGGCGTATCACTGCTTCGTGACGGTATTTGGGGAACCGAAGTGAGCATAAGAGGATTGAACAGGGAAAATGTAATTACTTTGATCGATGGAAACAGAATAGCAACTTCAACAGATGTTGCTGCAAGATTATCAATGGTTGATCTTAATGATGTTGAAAGAGTTGAAGTTATTAAAGGTGCGTCATCATCAATTTATGGATCTGGTGCAACCGGAGGAATTGTAAACATTATTACAAAATCACCTCAGCTTTACGAGAGATTATCTTTTTCAGGAAATGTAATTGGTGAATATAATTCTGTGAATGATCTGTCCGTGTTCGGAGGCTCGGTCTATGGTGGAAGTTCATTCTGGTCGACAAAACTTTCCGGTTCATACAGAAAAGCAAACAACACACAAACACCTGAGGGCGAATTGAGCAACAGCCAGTTTGAAGATTACAGTTTTTCTGGTGCGCTTAATATTTTCCCAATTGATAATCATAAACTAAAAATTGATTACCAGTTATTCAGAGCCGATGATGTTGGAATTCCCGGTGCTTCTGTATTTCCTGATAATGCAGAAGTCCGTTATCCATTTGAAAAGCGTGAATTGATTTCTGCAGGATATGAAATTCAGAATATCAGCAAAGTGTTTTACAAGCTTTCAGCAAAATATTCTTATCAGCTTATTAACCGGGATGTTGAAAACATTCCGAACATAGTTCAAAATATCCCCCCTTCTGGTGGAAATCCTGCAAGAAGAGTAAGCGTGTTGAAAATTACTCCCAGTGCAGATCACAAAAACAACAACGCAACTTTACAAGGAAATTTCTGGTTATTCGATAGCCACAATCTTGCAGCAGGATTTGATTACTGGGACAGGAGCTACAAAGGTGAGCGCGAGCGTTATCAGTTGATTGAAGTTTTAGATTCAGCAGGAAATGTTGTCAGTACAACTAATGTCATCACCGGCGAAAAACCAGTTCCTAATTCAAAATATAAAAGCCTTGGAATTTTTGCACAGGATGAATTCAAATTGTTTGATGACAGATTATCAACTACAGTCGGATTGCGGTATGATTTTATCAACATCACTGCTGAGAAAACTTTAAACCCAGTGTACACAATTACAAACGGAGTATTGAATACAACTCCACCAAATCAAAAAGTAATCTGGGACAGCACTAATAACAATAATTCTTCTTACAGTGTAAACATCGGATTTATTTATTCTATTTTGCCTTCGATAGATTTAACGCTTGGACTTGGAGCTTCATTCCGTTCGCCATCGCTTGAAGAAAGATTCCAGTATATCGATCAGGGAAGTGTTGTGCGCGTCGGTAATCCCGAGTTAAATCCGGAGAAGGGCCAATCAATTGATTTTGGTGTTCGGCATTATTCAGATAACCTAAAAATAATTTCAAGCTTTTTCTATTCTTACTTTAATGATCTTGTTGTAGAAGTTCCCGGTACTTTTGAAGGACGAAATGCATTAATCAAAACAAATATTGGTGAAGCAAGAATTTATGGATTTGATTTTAGTGCAGACTATAATTTCTGGCGTGATTACATTTTCTACACAACTGCTTCTTATGTTAATGGAGATGATATTACAGCAGACGGAAATCTTCCTGAAATTCCACCACTGAATGGAAGAGTGGGACTTAAGCTAAGTTTTCTTGAGTACTTGCAGGCTGATGTTTCTTCAACCATTTTTGCTGAACAGAATGAAGTTGCCGAAGGTGAATTAACTACTCCGGGTTATGCTGTGTTCAATTTTTTACTGAATTCAACTTCGATAAAGTTTTCTATAATCAGTTTCAGAATTTATTCGGGAGTAGAAAATATTTTTGATAAAGCTTACAGGAATCATCTGTCAACAACAAGAGGAAGTATCACCATCGAGCCGGGCAGGAATATATTCGTTAAATTAGCTGTGGAGTTTTAATATTTATTACCCCTGTCATCACGAGCGAAGCGAAGTGATCTCATATCGAACCAGAGTTAAAGATTGCTTCGGTCATTCTTTCCTCGCAATGACAAAGCAAAAAAAATAATTAAGTAATTTATTTTCTATGACCTGGTTTTTCATTGCACTGCTATCATCTTTTCTTTCTGCGTTTGCTGCGATAACTCAGAAGAAAGTTCTATTCAATCTCAATCCTGTTCAGTTTTCGTTTTATCTTTCAATTGCAAACCTTGTTCTCTCAATCCCCTTCTTTTTCTTTATTGACTACAACGCAATAAACTTTTCAAACCTATCAGTTCTGTTCATAAAATCTCTCATTGGTGTTGCCGCATTTTTATGTGTGATGACAGCATTGAAGAATTTGCAAATCAGCAATGCATTACCTTTGCTTGCATTGACTCCCGGATTTGTTGCGGTGTTTGCTTTTATTTTTCTTGGTGAAAGTTTGAAATATTACGAAGTGCTTGGTTTGATTTCCCTGATTGCAGGCACATACATTCTCGAAAGCAAAAACCTGAAAGAAATTCTTTTCCCATTGAATGTATTTTTCAAGTCGAGGTATCATCAATACATTCTTGCTGCTTTATTACTGTTTACCGCATCTTCTGTGATGGACAAGCTGCTTGTAGCAAAAATGAATCTGACTCCAATTTCATTGACTGCATTTCAGCACGTTTATTTTGCGGTGCTGTTCTTTATCATTTACTTTGCATTTAAAGGAAAGCTTGAAAATCATTCTCCGCAAATAAATAAGGCCGATGTTCTCTGGATTTTATTGATTTCTGTTCTCACAATTGGATATCGCTATACACAAATAGTTTCTATAAGTATCGCCTCAGTTGCATTGACACTTGCTGTTAAACGAACTTCTGTTTTGTGGGCAACAGTCATTGGCGGGAAGATATTTAAAGACACTAACCTGTTGAAGAAGACAATTGCAGTTTTGTTTATTCTACTCGGTGCGATTTTGATTTTGAGAGATTAACTTAAATGATGTCAGTCTGAGCCTGTCGAAGACTGACATTCAGTTTTAGTGTCACACTTCGACGAGCTCAGTGTGACAATAAATAATCAAAGGAGAAATTATGAAATCAAAAGCAGTACAGGACTATTATCCCGATGATGTAGCTCATTGCTACGGCTGCGGAAAGTTAAATGAACATGGTCACCAGATAAAAACTTTCTGGGAAGGTGATGAAATCGTAACTCGTTTTACTCCCAAAGAATATCACACAGCAATTCCAGGTTATGTTTACGGCGGATTGATCGCTTCTTTAATTGATTGCCACGGAACCGGAACCGCAGCATTAGCTGCATACAAAGCAGAAGGTAGAGAAATTGATACTTTACCTCCTTTCCGGTTTGTTACTGCTTCGCTACAGGTTGATTACTTAAAACCAACTCCGATTGGTGTTGAGCTTGAAATACGTGGAAAAGTAATTGAGATAAAAGGAAGAAAAGTAATTTCAGAAATTACTTTATCAGCCAATGGAGAAATTACAGCCAAAGGAAAAGTTATTGCAGTCCAGATGCCGGAGAATATGGTTAAGAAATAATTAAAGACATACTAAATTAAGTAAAGTATAGTATTTTTCTATTTATTTGAATCAAGTAACAATTTCTTATACTTCTCAATGTTTGTTTTAACGGTTGAATCGTTAGGATACATAGTTTCAATTTTTTTCCAAATTAAAATTACATTCTTATAATCCTCTTTTTTCTCATAGATCTCTATGAGTATACGATATGGATTATAATACGAACTGACATCATCTGGATTTGATTCAAGTTCCATCAATGCATTTTCTTCAACAGCTGATGAGATTTCATTAAACCTATTCATATCTCCGGATTTAAAGTAAAAATTAGCTATTTCAAATAGTAATCCATTATTCATTTTTACGATGTTAAATGGGATTTTTTCATCCAAATAGTTCAGAGTATGAATTACATTCTGATATTCTTCCTTACTCTGATAATAAACAGCTAATCTTAAAAAAGGGTTATAATAGTTCTGAGAGAGAAGTTGAAAGTCATGATAATTGTACCCTTCATCCTTATAAAAATTAAAAGTATAATTTTTCAAATTACCGTTTAGAACTTCAACATTAATAAATTCTTCACCAGTTTTTCTTTTTTGTGGGACAAGCTTTGATGCTAATCCATCCTGCCTAAGATAATCCTGAAGGCCAATTTTGTTATCATCAGAACAGGTACTTGCAAAATATATCGGTCTTTCCCAATTATTTGATTCTATTATTTCTCTAACCAGGATATCCTGAACACGAATAGCTCTTACATCTTCAGAAGTCAAAGTATTATTCATAGTAAACCTTATTTCACCTTGATGAATAGTTAATGAATCTGTAACATCATATATTTTCATTAATTCTTGAGTGTCAAAAGTTGTTTTAGGAATAGGTATACTTACTTCTTTAGATCTCCATTCAATTGGTGATAATTGTTCAATTTGCTTATCTGACATATTAATAGCAACCGTATCCGTACTAAATGGATAGTAATGTTTTAATTGCTGAATGTACCAGGGTGTATTGAGAAGACTACAATTAATTATTGTTATATCTTGTCTGTAATTTTCCACTAACTGTAAAAACCAGGCAGGGAAAGTATCATTATCTCCATTAGTAAAAAGAATAGCATTGGGTGCGCAAGTCGCCAAAACATTTTTATTATACTCTAGAATCTCAGGGTAAAAACCACCTTGTTGTTCACCGAAATTAAATGCCCAAATCGCAGAATCAAGATCTCCTCTGAAAGTATAAGTTGTAGCCATACATCCCCAAATGGATGTGAGCTTTGAGTAAGGTCCCTGAATTAAGATTTTACCATTATAGTATGGTGAAATTTCTGTAACCTTTTTGAAATGTTCAGATGCTTTAAGTGTAAAATGAATTTTAGACTTGTTAACTAATGACCCATCTGAACCGTTCAGTTTATCATATGCATAACCAAGAAAATAATGTGCCTCTTGATTATTTGGATTCTTATTAGTGAATTCTTCTAGAATACTGACGGCTTCAGAATATTTTCCATCTGAAAAAAGCTTTTCTGCCTCATCTAATGCTTGTTGTGCATTAATGTTTACACGAATGAAAAAGAATAAGTGAATGAAGACAATAATATATTTCATTGCGATTATCTCCTAATTTTAATTTATTTTATATTTTTAGGAAGATGCATTACATAATTTAAAATTGCCTTTATCTAGATTCTAGACACACCGTGACAATCTAAAATCCTACGCTACAGTTATCTCTTTTTCTAAGTACACATCCTGGATAAGATTAAGCAGCTTTACACCATCCGCCATGGGTCGCTGGAAAGCTTTTCGGCCTGAGATCAATCCCATACCGCCGGCGCGTTTGTTTATTATTGCAGTTTTTGCAGCTTCAGCAAAATCATTTTCACCGGAAGCACCGCCGCTGTTTATCAATCCTGCTCTTCCCATATAATTATTTATTACCTGGTAGCGTGTCAAATCAATCGGGTGGTCAGTGGATAAATCGGAATAAACTTTTTTATGAGTCTTTCCGAATTTCAATGCATTATAGCCGCCGTTGTTTTCAGGAAGCTTCTGCTTGATGATATCCGCTTCAATAGTAACACCAAGATGGTTCGCCTGTCCGGTTAAATCTGCAGATACGTGGTAATCTTTATCCTTCTTGAATTCAGAATTTCTGAGATAGCACCAGAGCACTGTTGCCATTCCCATTTCGTGTGCATACTGGAATGCTTCACTTACTTCAATTATCTGTCGTGCACTTTCGTCAGAACCAAAATAAATTGTTGCGCCAACTGCTGCAGCTCCCATATCAAAAGCCTGCTCAACTCCAGCAAACATTATCTGGTCGTATTTGTTTGGGTAAGTCAACAGCTCATTGTGATTGAGCTTTAGTATGAAAGGAATTTTGTGAGCATATTTTCTGGAAACCATTCCAAGTACACCGAGTGTAGATGCACAAGCATTGCATCCGCCCTCAACTGCGAGCTTAACAATATTCTCAGGATCGAAATACATTGGATTAGGTGCAAACGATGCACCGGCTGAATGTTCAATTCCCTGATCAACCGGCAGAATAGAAACATAACCTGTTCCTGATAATCTGCCAGTGTGCAAAATCCAGTTTAGATTTTTCAAAACATTTGGTGTTCTGTCGCTTTGTAAAAATACTCGGTCAACAAAATCAGGACCGGGAAGGTGCAATTGTTCTTTGGGAAATTTAGCTTTATAGCTTAAGAGTTCATCAGCTTCTTTGCCTAACAACTCCTGAATCTTCTTTAACATAATTAACTCCGTTTAGATTTTTAAGTAATGATTAATTTCAATGAAAAGTAGTTTAAAAATACGGCTAAAGCAGATTAAGATAAAGCCTGATGTATGGTGGAAGTACAAATAAACGACTCAACGTAATCGTATCGCCCGCTTATTATTTAAACCGTTAAAACGGTTTGATATGTGCATCCTTCTCATTAACCCACGGATTAATCCATGGGTTAATGAAGTGGAATATAATTTATAACCGTTTCAACGGTTTTTGGATGCAATATCCTTCAAAATCTCTGCAGCCTGAAACCTTGCATTTTCAATAAACCATTTGCCCGTATCCATTCCGCCGCAGACAACCCCGGCAAGATAAATTCCCGGAATGTTTGTCTCAAATGTTTTTTCGTTGAATGAAGGAATTTGTTTTTCGTCTTCTGAAATTTTTATTCCGACTTTACTTAAGAAAGAATAATCAGGATGATAGCCTGTCATCGCAAACACAAAATCATTTTTAATAATAACTTTCCCATCAGGAGTTTTGATATCGACTTCATCGTCTCTTGTTTCAGTCACTTCAGAATTAAAATATGCTTTAATACTTCCTTCCTTAATTCTGTTTTCGATATCAGGTCGAACCCAGTACTTTATACTCTCTTTTAGATTTGGTTCACGAATTACCATAGTAACTTCAGAACCTCTACGGAAAGTTTCCAGCGCAACATCAACTGCTGAGTTTCCTCCGCCAACAACAATTAGTTTTAAATATGCATACGGATGAGCTTCATCAAAATAATGTTTCACTTTCGGTTTTTCTTCACCTGGAATGTTCAAAAGATTTGGGTAATCGAAAAATCCCGTTGCTATAATTACATTCGATGCGGAGTACACATTTTTATTAGTGATTACCTTGAATTGTTTTTCTGTTCTTTCAATGCTTTCAACGTTTTCATAAGTATTTATTTTCAATTTCCACGCATCAGCAACTCTGCGGTAATATTCGAGAGATTCTCTTCTTGTCGGTTTATCACCGTGAGATACAAAAGGTACGTCGCCAATTTCCAATCGATCTGACGTTGAAAAGAAAATCATATTCGTAGGATAATGAAAAAGTGAATTAACGAGACATCCTTTTTCAATTATCAGATAGTCAATATTTCTTTTCTCTGCTTCGATACCACAGGCAAGTCCGATAGGTCCGGCACCGATTATTATTACTTTGTAATTTTTCATTTTCTTTAGTTGAAAATACTTTACACAAAGTTAATGCTTTTATGAAAATTGTTCGAGGTAGAAATGCTTTTAAAATAAAAAAGGCGGTACTGAACCGCCTATCGAAAATGATATTCAGGTTAGTCGATGATTTCAATCAGTGCACTTGTTACAGTTTTATCGTCCTCATCGAGCAGGAACACACGATAAAATCCTGCTTCTTCAAATTCCATATCGCTTTCGTCATTTCTTGCAAAGAAAACATATTTCATATCTCTGTCAATAGTGAAATAGAATTTTTTATAATATTCAAACTTCCCTGATCTGAAATTGTACATATCATACTGTATCGCAACATCTTTAAGTCTGAGTGCGTCATCAGCTTTTACCATAACAGTGATATGACCTTTTGTAAATCTGTCGCTTACTCCGATTTCACCGTCGTAGTCGTCATACCTTTCGCAGAAATACATTACCGGTTCAGCTTGTGCGAAAACATTTGAGTTGATCACAGCGACTGAAAAGAACATCGTGAGAAGGAACAGAAAATTGATTTTTTTCATTATATCTCCTTATTAGGTTTATTTATTGAATTAGTTAATCGTTTTCCCAATGCTAAAAATCGTACCGTAAAACTATTGTCAATGATCGCTTAATTATTTCAAAAATAAAATATTTAACGCTGCCAAAAGTTATTTTTACCTGCTCAGGTCCTTATCTTCTAAGAATTACTTCCAGATACTATCAATTTTTATTTGAGTCAGAAAATTGTTTTTGCTACCCGTTTAAAAATTTCAACTTTTATTTTATAAAAGCAAATTCCCCTTGCAGCGTTTTTTTCAACTGTTATACCCTTCTCTTTCATATATTTGCAGAAAAAATTTGAATTTATAAATCGACAGGATGGATAAGAAGCAGCAAATAATCTGTAACTGGTGCAATCAGCAAACAGCAATCATCTGGGTTCACGGACATGGTCAATGTGCCGTCTGCGGAATAAACATAGACGAGTGCTGCAGAGGGGAAGAAGCTCATCCCCCGATCATTTCACAGGAGAAACGGGAGAAAGATAAATCAGAGAATGATTAAACACGTTTGTTTCGATCTGGACGGAACGCTTGTTGATTCAAGAGATACTATTCTCGAAAGCACTAAAGTTGCTCTCGATCAATTAAGTATTAATTACAAAATAGACGAAGATATTTTCACGAATATGATCGGAATGCATTTTGTTGACATCTTCGAGAAATTGAATATTGAGGTTCCGGACTTCGAGAAATTTATTACTATTTATAAAGCTTTCTACTTTGAGTATATGGATTCATCATATCTTTATCCGGAAGTTCAACATACACTTCAATATCTCTTTGAAAAAAATATTAAAGTTTCACTTCTCACTACAAAAGTACAGGATCAGGCAGAAAAAATAATTGATCACTTTAATCTTCGTCCTTCATTTAATTATTTGATGGGAAGAAGAGATGGACTTGCACACAAACCTTCACCAGAACCACTGATATTTATCTGTAACGAACTGAAAATTAAAACCTCTGAAACATTGATGGTGGGCGATACAGAACTTGATATTCAATGCGGGATAAGTGCGGGTGCAAAAACCTGCGGTGCGCTTTACGGTTACAGAACAGAAGAGCAACTTGAAAAAGAAAAGCCGGACTTTTTAATATCCGGCCTTGAAGAATTGATAAATATTTTAGAGTAAGTCTTTTTTCTTACTCTTTTTCTTAATCTTACTCTTATTTTAGAACTACCATCTTCCTTGTCTGAGTAAACGAACCAGACTTCAGTTTATAGATATATATACCTGATCCTAAGTTGTTCTTAATTTCTTCAGTTGAAAATTCAACGGAGTAATTTCCCGCTTCTTTGTATTCGTTAACAAGTACTGCTACTTCAGAACCGAGAATGTTGTAAACAACAAGTTCTACGTTTCCATCAACCGGGATAGAATAATTGATTACTGTTGATGGATTAAATGGATTTGGATAGTTCTGTTCTAAAGAATATTCTTTCACAAAAGAGAATTCAACCATTTCGGCATTAAGTATTTTGAACGTTCCATCAAAATCAATCTGCTTTAATCTATAGTATGAAACACCGCTAACTGGTGATTTATCGGTAAATGAATAGTCGCTTCTTTCTGTAGTTGTCCCCTTTCCTTCAACGTAACCGATTGTAATCCAATTCATATTATTTTGACCGGCATTTCCATCAGCTCTTTGAATCTCAAACATTCGATTGTTCATTTCAGAAGCTGTTGACCAGTTAAGTTCAACAGTATTTGATCTGACATTGGCAGAGAATGTAAGCATTTCAACGGGTATGATCTGGTAAATGATAATTCCGATATCATCAACGTACCAACCATCACGCTCGATATATCCGTCAGCATTCAGTTGAAATCTAATTTTATTCTGTGCTGCTTTATAAGATGCGAGACTAATTTCCTCCCTTACCCAATTGGTTCTTATTCCGTCATAAAGCGGTTCACCATTTGGTTGAAAACTACCAACGCCGGGTTCGGTGTACTGTCCTTGCAGCGGAAACCATGTCGTTCCGTTATTTGAGGATATATCAACCTGACCATAATCCCAGTTGCTTTCGATATCATATTTTGTCCAGAATATTAATCTTGGATTGACATAAGTCGTAAGATTGATGGCATTAGTCAGAGTCATAGTAACTACAGCACTGCTAAGGTAATTTCCTATTTTACTATCGGTATAAGAATTCGGTGCAGTATGAAATGATGTGGTTGTTGCTTCCCAGAATTTGCTGTTGTTGCTTGTAAGCGTCCATAAATTTGGAGGATTATTAGTTGTATCAGCAAACACGAATACCGGTGTGCCAATAATCAAACTAATAGTATCCTTCCTGACAACACTTGAGTTCAAGCTGATTACAAACTCAAGCTGAATTTCTTCCTCAGCAGGAGCGGTCGGAGAAATTGTAAAAGTCAACGGTACAGTAACTTGCGCAGAAGATCTTGCCTGAATAGAATCCATTGCCGTACTTCCGGAATTAATTGTTGCAAATCCACTTAAAGAGTTAACAGTTACTCCAACATTATAACCTGTTGAAAGTCCTTTGTTTCTAAACGAAGGAAGCATATTAACAACATCACCAGGATTAAAATATTGCTGTGAAAAGTTCGCATTCTCCAGATGAATTGACTCACCAGCAACCCATGCATAATATAAGTTTGGCTGCAGATTCTCTAATGCAAGAGGAATGATCTCACTCTGTGTTGGCCAAAAACCGGTTGTTCCAACCTCAGGAGTCATTGCAAAAATTTTACCTTTGTTCGCTAAGATATCTCCATCATATGCATAATCATCGCTCGTTCCTCTCACACTATATCCTACTGTTTCCATTGCAGTTCCTGCTAGGTAACCATTGTAAGCGGTAATATCACTTGCGAATTCAGAAAATGTTAACGAGTCCGCAGTTAACCACGGAAAACATCCATATGGATAAATCAGATAATTTCCATAGGTATGATAGTTAAGCACATTACTAAAGTTCTTGGACGCCAGAAAATTTTTCAAAGCTATGGTTTCAGGCTCAGAGAATGGAGCGTTGCCTCTGTAAGTATCACTGCTCGGAGTTGTACTTGAACCACCATACGATGAATTCCAGTACGGTTCAGGTCCGTAATTTCTATTTAAATCTACTCCATAGCTACCGCCGGTATTAAGTCTTCGGTTCTTTCTCCACATTCCGCCGCCACCGGGATTTGTAGTATAGTTATATTGATATCCATCAGCATTAATAACGGGAACAAAGTATAGTTCTCTGTTATTCACGAGGTAAGTTACTTCAGGATCAGTTCCATAATTTTCAAGCAGATAGAACATGAAGAAAATCATTTGTTCCATACTTTGGGGTTCTCTTGCGTGATGAAGTGCTGTATAAAGTACTTGTGGTTCACTCTCGCTCACAGAAGGATTGTCAGAAATTTTAACCATATAAATTGGTCTTCCCTCAATCGTATTGCCAATAGAAAATTTCTGTGTTATCAGATTGGGAAATAGATTATACATTTCGTCCAGCTCCGCATTAACTTCAGCGAGGGTATAAAAACCACCCATTGAGCCGTAATTAAATCCGGTTACTCCAAAATCCTGTTCAACTTTTTGTAATTCCAGATTTTTTTCTGCTTCGCTCATCGTCGGAAGATTTGCATAATGTGAGAACCAATCTTCAATCAAAACTTCATGGTTAAATCCAGTTGACTGAAGAATTGAGAAATCATTTTCATCGACGAATACATCAATCGAATTGTTTCTGTTAAAGTTAAAGTGATCGAACTGCATTCCGGCATTCATCAGAGTTTGAATATCAGATTTGCTGTTGAGATATATTCTCACTTCTTTGTAATTCTGCGGGAAAACATTAAGTGTTGTGAAAAGAAATAAAGTAAAAAGTAAAAAGTATTTAGTCATAATTGACCCCAATGAAATTAATTTTATTTATAAATCTAATTTAAGTTTTATTTTTGAATTTGTATGATTAGTTCTCAAATAACTGAAGATTGTTATTCGCTGTTTCTACTCAATTTATGTGCAAATTAAATTGCTTAATTATAAGCCATTAGGTGATAATTGTTTGAAATGGATTCGCCAATTCTGAGAATATTCTCACATTTATAAAGTGAGACAGGATAAATTACTCTTGAAACTATCCCTTCAGCACAAACTTGATAGGGATAACCATCCTTACATTTACTGCTTTACCGCGCTGTTTACCGGGAATAAACTTTGTCGATTTGACTGCATTTAATGCCTCTGCATCAAGACCTGCGCCGAGTCCCTTTTTAACAAATGCATCAACTACATTTCCATTTTTATCAATTCTTGCTTCAATGAAAACTGTACCTTCTACACCTGCTCTTCTGGCAATTTCAGTGTAGTGAACTTTTTCCTGTAGAGTTTTCAATCCACCGACTGGTGATGGAAGTTCTTCTGGAATTTCAATAAAAATCTCGTCCGACAAATCTATATCAGGTTTTGTTGGTGGTTTATCGGGGAGTTTTACAGGCTCAACATCATCAATATCAGGTAGAACAAAATCATCCGGCAGATCATCAATGGTCGCGGCAATAATTTCCGGAGCTTTTGGAGGCGGTGGAATATCAGGTTTTTGCACTGTGTTAATAATATCTTCTATCTTGATTATTTCCTGAGGATCTGTTTTCACTGATTCTATTTTAGAAATTTGAGGAGAGAATTTAAAAGCAGCTACAATTACTGCAAGTGATAAAATCAGGCTTGCTTCAAAAGTGCGATAATAAAGCTTTCTTAAATCTGCTTTGGGATTTTTTAGAGACGGCATTGTAACCTCCGGTTTAGTTAAAATCTAAACCTTTTACTTTGCCTGGAGAGAAATGTTCCTGATTAAAAAATCATTTAACAGAAAAAGTATTGGTAATTAACTCTTGTTGGAATATCTCTGGATTTATTTCTTCAAAATCATAACGATATTTTAAACGATAGGATCCGGGTAAAAAAGCTAAAGTATCAGAGTATTTATTGCTTGATTTCAACTCAAAAGAGACAAGTGGTCTGCAAACAAAAACCGTAACCCAACCACTTGAAGGTATAGAATCTAGTTTTTCAAAGTAACGATATATCTTACCACCACACTTTTGAAGATATATGTCTTTATCAAGACTATTATTTAAAGTAACTAAAACAAGTTCAGAAGAAGTATAGCTCGTTTTATTAGTTCTTGCAGTCAAACTTTTTACAGGTTCGGTTACGTCACACGAGAAAATGATACATAGAAGAAGAATGAATGAGATTTTATAAATGATTTTTGATAAAAACACTATTACTATATCCTATTAATTTCGGGAATGACTACACATTATTCTTTATTGTTTGATATATCAATAATGCAACACCGGAATGGTGTTGCATTAAAATAATAACTTGTCAATAAAATTGTCTACGCGTTCAGAATATTTTGTGCTTCTTCCTTATCTACTTCAGTAATGTATTTGATTCCACTTATCTCCGCAGCTTCATGAGTTAGTGCTGCAATATCATCACGGGTAATAAATTCAGGAGCAAATTTTCTACTGCCATTCATTAATTGTTTTAATCCCTGACCTAATCTTTCATAGTAAGTATATAATCCAATAGCTCCCGGAGGTAAGGCTTCGAATTCAGAATTACCGAGCTCTTTTCTTAACTCGCTCGCAGTTACAAATATCTCGTCGATACTGTTTCCAAATCTTTCAACATAAACAGGAAGCTGTCCTTCCTGAACAGCGCGACCAATTGTTTTCCCAACCATCGCAGCGGCGATTGGCGAACGTGCCATTCCCACAAGTTTTACAAAAGGTGCCCCAAGTGCAAGTCCTTTGAATATCTGATCTTCAAATGTAAATCCGCCGGCAACAGCTAACGCTGGAACATATTCACCTTTATCGTGAAGCTGTTTTGTATATTGATAAAGCATTGAATGAAGTTCAACCGGAGGAACACCCCATTCATTCATCATTCTCCACGGGCTCATTCCTGTTCCACCGCCGGCTCCATCAACTGTTAACAAATCAATTTTATATTTTGATGAGAATTTAACTGCACGTGCAAGATCTGCCGGACGGTAAGCACCGGTTTTTAAGAATATATACTTTGCTCCAGCTTTTCTAAGTTCATCAACTCTTTTAGCAAATCCTTCTTCGCTAACCATGCCAAGTCGTGAGTGACGCTCGAATTCTTTAAATGCACCTCTTTCGAATGCCTGAATAACATGAGGATCCGTTGGGTTTGGAAGAACTACATAACCGCGTTCGTAGAGCATCTGAGCTTTTTTCAATTCTCTTATCTTAACTTCGCCGCCAATGTCTTTTGCACCCTGTCCCCATTTAAGTTCAACAACTTCAACTCCAAGTTTATCGATTGCATATTCCTGAACCCCAAGACGTGTGTCTTCAACATTTGCCTGCACTACTATTGCACCATATCCGTTTCGTTGATGATCTTTGTACAGCTTTACTCTACGCTTCAAATCAACTGTATCAAATACTTTTCCTCTGTTTATAATTGACTCCACATCCATACCGGTTACATTTTCGCCGATTGTTAAACCGGTACCGGCAAGTGCTGAACCGATTGCTAATCCTTCCCAGTTGTTTTTCGCAATGTTAGTTGACCCGATTCCGGGAATGATCCATGGATATTTAAAGTGTATTCCTTTATCGTGACCGAATGTAACATCGATCCTGACATTTGGAAAAATAGCTTTGTCACTATCAGCTTCAATACCATAAGCACCAACTGCTGTTCCCATAATGTTGAAGTGAGAATAATCAACGGGATAGATTTTTTCTGATGCTGTGGTGATTACACCGAATGGCTGTGGATAGATTACTTCGTGACCACGATAAGCCGACTTACCGATTTCACACATACCTATGCATCCATCAACACAGGTAACGCACATTCCCGATGAAGGTGTGATTGAGCCTTCTGTTCTGTTTTTTGTGAGTGTTGCTGCTGATGAATTTACTCTTGAGTACAACATTTTTTATTCTCCTCTATTTAATTTTAATTTCGCATGCTACACAGGGATCCATGTAACACATCATATTATCAAATTTTTCTTTTTCTAAGCAAGGTGGTGTCAGGTTCATACAGCCACCACAGATTGCTTTGTCTGGTTCAGTGTAAGTGCATCTTAACTGACAGGCGGGACAGACGTAAATACACCCGCCGCACAAACGGCAAACTTCAGATTTGATGTCGAATGGTGTTCCGATGCTGCGATGATCGCCCCGCCCACGGAACCCAATTGCTTTTGCCATCATCTGCTCTTCACACATTCTTACACAGAGACCACACATAATGCAATCTTCATGTTCTTGTCTGAATCTCTGCTGTCTAACGCCAAGCTCGGAAGCAATATCCTGTATTACTTTAGATTGCGGACAGGTTGCAAGCAGAAGTTCAACTATCATCTTTCTTGCTTTTACAACACGGTTAGAAGCAGTTCTAACACTCATTCCTTCCTGAACAACAGAAGTACAGGATGTAACAAGCTTTGCTTTTACTCCTTCACCAACTTCAACAACACACAAACGGCATGCACCATAAGGTGATAAGCCTTCCATATGACATAAAGTTGGAATTGGGAATCCCATAAACTGAGCTGCTTCAAGGATAGTCGTTCCTTCTTCTACTGATATTATTAATCCGTTCAATTTAAGATTAACCATGGTAGATATCCTCGCTTTCGATGAGTGTTAATTTTTTCTCATCCTTTTGTTCGTGGATAAATTCGAGATCACATCTCATACACCGGTGTGCTTCATACTTAGCCTGATCAGCAGAAAGAGTCAGCTCTACTTCGTGCAGGCTCGACTTTCTTTCTTCTACCGGAATAGTTGGAAGTGAAACTCTCTTCGTCTCTTCTTCCGAAACCTCAACGGGTGGTACGTAAATGTTTGGTAAACGAACTTCAGGCGGCTGTCTTAATTCTTCCTGCATTAAATACCTATCAATCATTATCGCCACTTTCTTTCCTGCAGCTATCGCATCAACAACTGTGTTTGGACCTGTGACGACATCACCTCCTGCAAATACTCCATCACGATTTGTTTCAAGTGTATCTTCATCAACTATCAAAGTTCCCCATTTGCTTACGTTGATATTCATTGACGAGATATAATCAACATCAGGTGTGTCGCCGATCGTAATAATGAGTGTATCGAAGAACATAAATTCTTCAGAACCCGGAATTGGGACAGGATTTCTTCTTCCGCTTGAATCTACATCGCCAAGTTTATTCTTAATGAACTCAACTCCTGAAAGATGATTATGTTCCGAATGAATTTTTATAGGCGATACCAATGTTACAAGTTTGACACCTTCTTCAATTGCCGCATCAATTTCATGCTGAAGTGCCGGCATTTCCTGGCGTGTTCTTCTGTAAAGAAGTGTAACACTTTTGACATCCTTTTGTCTTAGTGAAACTCGTGCAGCATCAATCGCTGAATCACCACCGCCGATTACTCCAACACGTCCCTTAGCAAGATTCTTTCCGTGCAAGTTGAACTCTTTCAGAAATTCAATTGCAGGATATACTCCGGCAAGATCTTCGCCTTCAATATTCAGTAATTTACTTTTGTGAGCGCCCATTGCGAGGAATACAGCATTGTATCCCTGCTCAAATAATTCATCGACGGTAAAATCTCTGCCGAGAACAGAATTAGTTTTCAGAGTGATGTTCTTATCAATCAGCGCGTCTATTTCTTTATTGATAACATCTCTCGGAAGTCTGTACGATGGTATACCTGTGGTTAACATTCCGCCAGGAATTTCATCTTTTTCATATACAGTGATTTTATAGCCTTTAAGTGATAAGTAATGAGCAGCAGTTAATCCGGCTGGACCTGAACCAATTACAGCAACTTTAAATTTTGATTTTTTACTGTCTTTTTCTCTGACAGGTTTATAAGTTGAAGGTTCAATTCTGTCAGTTATAAATCGTTTGAGAGCGCGAATTGCAATTGCTTGTCCACCGCTCGTTCCTGACCTGCACATATATTCGCATGGATGGCTGCATACTCTTGCACAAACAGATGGGAACGGATTTGCTTCACGAATTGCTGTATAAGCTTTTTCATATTCACCAACAGCGATGTGGGCAATGTATCTCCATGCTTCTGTACCTATTGGGCAAGCCGATTGGCATGGAGCGCCTACAAGATCTCTGCAAACTCCTGCACGGCATTTTTTATGATGAATGTGTTCTAGATACTCGTGCCGATAATATTTAATCGTTGATAAAACCGGGTTGGCTGCTGTCTGACCTAAGCCGCACATTGAAGAATCTTTAACAACGTTTGCAAGCTCTTCGAGTAAATCTAATTTCTCAATTGTTCCAAGTCCCATTGAAATGTCTTCAAGCAATTCATACATTCGCTGGGTTCCTTTTCTGCACACAAAACACTTTCCGCAAGATTCATCTTTTAAGAAATGAGTAAAGTATTTTGCTACATCAACCATGCAGGTTCTTTCATCCATAACAATCATTCCACCGGAACCCATAATAGAACCGGCAGCAGACAAACTATCGTAATCTATAGGCAGATTAAATTTTTCAATCGGGATGCATCCACCTGATGGTCCACCTGTTTGCACAGCTTTAATCTTTGCTCTGGTTGATGCACCTCCACCGATATCAAAAATAATTTCTTTAATTGATATTCCCATCGGAACTTCCACTAATCCGGTGTTCTTAACTTTTCCAACAAGACTAAATATTTTCGTTCCGGAATTTTTTGGTGTTCCGATTTTTGAATATTCCTTGGCACCCAGTTTCAGAATCAGGGGAATGTTAGCCCATGTTTCTACATTATTGATTGCTGTTGGTTTTCCATAAATACCTTTTTCAATCGGGAACGGTGGTCGCTGACGTGGTTCTCCCATCTTACCTTCGACTGATCTGATGAGAGCTGTTTCTTCACCGCAAACAAAAGCACCTGCACCTCTTACAATTGTGATATCAAAAGAGAAACCAGTTCCAAGAATATTATTTCCAAGCAATCCATATTCGTGGGCAACTCTTAATGCAATTATTAAATGCTTAATTGCAAGAGGATATTCATTTCGAACATAAACTATTCCGTTTGTAGCACCTGTTGCAAATGCACCAATCAACATCCCTTCAATGATGCTATGAGGATTACCTTCAAGCAAGCTTCGATCCATATATGCACCGGGATCTCCTTCATCAGCATTGCAAACAAGATATTTTTCTCTTCCGTTTCTTTGTGTCGCAAGCATTTCCCATTTTGTTCCGGTTGCAAAACCGCCGCCGCCACGACCACGCAAGCCTGAATGCTTAACTTCCTGAACAACCCAGTTTGGATTTGCTGCTTCCAGCACTTTAACAAATGAATCGTAACCGCCTGTTTCCAGATAATCAAATAAACGAATCGGATCTATCTTTTCATTCATTGAAAGCAAAGTTCGTTTTTGTTTTTTATAAAATGGAATATCATCCTGTCTTAAAATCGGTTTGCCGGTTTCAGGATCATGAAAAAGCAGATCGTCTAAAATTTCTTCCCGGTAAATTGATTTGATGATTTTGCTCATGTTTTCTGTTGATACCTTCGGGTAAAACACACGTGATGGTTCTATCAGAACTGATGGTTCCATTTCGCAAAAGCCGTGACAACCGGTAATTCGGAGGTGAATTCTGTTAGTCAAACCGTTCGAAATTAATTCGCGCTTTGCTATTCGGATAAGGTCGTTAGCACCGCTTGCTTGTCCGCATGTTCCTGCAGAAATGACAATTGTCGGAATGCTGGTATCACGATCGGCTTTAATTCTGCTTTTAAGCTCTCTAAATTCATAAATAGATTTTAATGTTGACATAACCAAACCCCCAAGATAAATTCAGAATTTATTAAACGATTATTATCCATAAATACCTCCTGAGAGATCAAGCATATGTCCTTTACAGCCCCTCTTTGAACATATCTGAATAACGCCGCCGCCTTTCACGATCATTGGTACCATAGGCGAACCACATTCAACACAATTTGCGGCGCCTCTTAGTTCGGTGTGGCAGTGAGGACAGAAAAAATTCACAACAGTATCTTCCGGTATTTCATATTCAGATTCTATATTGTAGCTGCCATACAAACTTGACAATCTCAACCAGCCGTGCTTTCTTTCAAATGAAATTGTAACTCGTATGGAAGGATGATAATCGACCAGATGTTCTGTATCCATCAAGCTATGATTACATCGTGCACAACTTATTTCAACAGGAAATATTCTTTGATCAGTTTGAATTTCTACTTTATCTAATCCTTCGCGTGTTTTATCTAAGATTTGTTTTACTTTTGGTGTGATGACTTTGGAGAAGTAATGACCGTCTGCAACTACTATCGGTCCTAATGCACAGGCTCCGAGACAGGCTACAGTTTCAAGGGTGAATTCTTTATCAGCAGTCGTTTCACCCGGTCGAACATTCAGCCGGTGCTCAAACTCCTTCTTGATGGTTGGTCCTCCTCTGACATGGCAAGCTGTACCAAGACAAACAGAAACTACATGTTTGCCGCGAGGTTTCAGGCTGAATGATTTATAAAAAGTTGCAACTCCGTAAATATCTACGAGAGATTTTCCAGTCACCTCTGAAACAGATCTAAGCTCCTTCTCAGGCAGATATCCGTATTTAGCCTGGATATCTTCGAGAATGGAAATTATTCCTTCACGAGCTTTTATTTTTTCTTTTTCAGAGGCGGGTGTTAGAGTAGTCATAGTTTGGCCTCAGTAGTTGTGAGAGGATTTGATTAGCGCAAGAAGCATTCATCAGAAAAAACCGAAATAATTACACCCAAACTTCGTAAAAAAAATTTGTAAATAGAAAATGTTAAGAAATATTCTTAGTTGATAATCTTTTACAGATGAAAAATGTTATTTCTGAAGCGAGAACTAAATATTTTTATTTGGCAGAAAGCAAATAAACTATTGCTAATTAGAAAGGATTAATTGAAAATATTTTTCTGCAATCAAAAAAATGGTCAGATAAAAAGGATTCGATTAGTTTAAACCCATCCTCTGAGCTGACAAGCCTGTGCAACGCGAGCAACACCGACGAGCATTGCTGCAAGACGTGGATGAACTTTCTTTTCTTTTATAGCTTCCTGAACTCTTTTGTAAGCAAGAGTTAATTTTCTATCTAGTTGTTTATGAACTTCGTCTTCCTCCCAGAAGAAAAGAGACTTATCCTGAACCATCTCAAAGTATGAAACTGTTACACCTCCTGCACTTGCAAGTATATCAGGAATAACGTGAACGTTATTTTTAAATAAAATTAAATCCGCTTCAGGAGTGGTTGGACCATTCGCAAGTTCGCACACAACACGAGCTTTTATGTTTTTTGCATTTTTTATATTGATTGCATTTTCAAGAGCTGCGGGATAGAGAATTTCAACATCAAGCTCCAATAATTCTTCATGTGGAATTTCTTTGCTTCCCGGAAACTTCATTACCGATCCGGTTTTAAGCTTATGATGTACAAGTTCTTCAGGATCTAATCCGTTCTTGTTTACAATTGCTCCGCGTGAATCACTCGCAGCAATTAATTTTCCACCACCCAGCATTTCTTTGTGAAGAAGCGCAGCTCTCTGTCCGGCATCTCCAAATCCCTGTATTGCAAATTCTTTATTCGGATCGAATCCGTAAGCTTTGCATGCTTCACGAACTGTTATTATTCCTCCTCTGGCAGTTGCATCTCTTCTTCCTTCTGTACCTCCAACTTGCAAAGGTTTATCTGTGAAAACACCGGGACTATGCCGTTTTGTTATGGTTTCGTACTCATCCATCATCCATGCCATTGTTTGCGGATTTGTGTAAACATCTGTCGCGGGGACATCAATATCCACTCCGAGCATCGGGGAAATTGCACGGATATATTCTCTCGATACTCTTTCAAGTTCAGTTTCTGATAATTGTTTTGGATTGCAGCGCACACCACCTTTACTTCCGCCTAGAGGCAGATCGACAACTGCAGTCTTCCAAGTCATCCAGCAGGCAAGAGCGCGAATAGTATCGACCGTTTCTTCCGGATGAAATCGGATTCCTCCTTTTGCCGGACCTCTTGCATGGTTGTATTGAATTCTGAAAGCATAAAATATTTTTGTTTCACCCGAATCCATTTTGACCGGTATAGTGACATTTACTTCCTGCTGAGGTGTGCTTAAAAATTCTGTTGTTGCATCATCAAGGTTAAGAATTTTAGCTGCTTCTAAAACCTGCTGACGTGCGACTTTAAATGAATTGTAGGATTCCATTACTTTGAACCTTTATTCTTTTTATCTGAATCTGTTTTAGTTGAGATTGGGTTTACATCCAAAATAATTCTGTACCAGCACTTCTTGCAGACAAGCGCCCTGTCTGTTGCAAGAAGAACCTGTTGCCACGGCGATAACTTGTTGCCGCAGTGCGGACAGGCATCCGGAACTTCTTCTCTTGTTATTTTATTTTCTTCCGCCAAGTGCTACTCCAAATTTTCTAATTTCAAGTGGGTTTTATGATAATACCTTTATTTTCGTGTCCGTTCATTTTTATTACAACAGGCTTCTCAAATCTAATATGTTTAGTATATACTTTGCTTTCAACAGCATCCTGAGCAAGCAGCCAATCCCAATCTACAAAACCATTTTGCTGAGTTGAGTTCACCGTAAAATATCCAATCATAAATGAAGTTATGTTCTGAAAGAAGTGTGAACCTTGCGAAGGCTCAACGGCCATATCTTTGAAAGATGTTTCAACAATTGCTCTTGCACCTGCGATTTGTTCCCACGTAACAGGAATTCCAAGCCACGGATCAAGCGAACCCCAGCGTCCAACTCCTACAAGTAAATATGGTTTTCCTTCCGCAATCAATTTATTGTTTAAAGACGAAATCTCCGCAGCTACTTCCCTGCTTTTTGCACGATCAAACAAATTATAATCAACAACTACAGCATCGCAGATATCCTTGATGATTCCATTACCCAGCACCTGATTGCTCTGACAAATTAGTTTATCTTTCGGCATGTCGTTGAGCTTTAATTCTTCAAATTCATGACTAACAACCAGCGGTCTCATCTGCAGCAAGCCAAACTCTTTCTTTTTCCCTGAAGGTTTTGATATGTTAACCGCAAACTCAATTTCAACCGGAGTGCCCATTCCCCAGTTTCCCATCTCAAGAAGTAATTCAAGAACATTTGCGAGCGGAAAAATTTTATTTCTGAGTACTGGTCCAAACGTAACAAGTCGGATTCCGTTCCTCCCGAGTCCATCGTATATTGCATCATTCTCAGGGATGTATGTTGAACCAACAAATCTCAGCGGTCCATCTTTTTCTGCAACACTCAATGGAAATGTTTTTACTAACTTATCGTAAGTAACATTTCCGAAATCAGTTTTTTCATCAATCTGCAAAGCAAAAAATTCCATTTGGCTGCTGTTGAGAGATTCTTTTACCGAATGAAATTGAATCAGGTCAGTAGAATATTTAGGGCAGAATCTAACTGTATTACCACCTTCAACAACCCATTTACCCAAACCGAGTGCAGTTGAAACAATTCCGTCGGTGGATTTTTGTGGAGGCAATGGATAGAAATTATATGATTTCGCCACACCTGAAAAATCAGGATAAAATCTGTTCTCGTGATAATTTCCAACCGTTTTCTGAATTATTACAGCCATCTTTTCTTCTTCAGATCTGTAAGAAGTAACCTTGATGTAGTTCTTTGCATTCTGATAGAAAGTTGATGCATAAACTCTTTTGATTGTGGTGAGAAGATCGTTTAGACGAATCAGCGGATTGGCATTATCATTTGGAATCATGTAAGTCTGATAGACACCTGCAAACGGATGATACTGAGAATCCTCCAGCAAGCTTGAAGATCTTACAGCGAGCGGATTGCGGATGATATCCAGAAAAGCTGCAAGGTCGCCGAGTATATCTTCAGGGAATTTTGAAGCTTCGAGAAATTTTTGAGTTATCTCTTCATCATTTTCACAATGTAATGCAAAACTTCTCAGGTTATTCATATCAAGAAAATCATCAAAGACATTTGTCCCCAGCACAACAGCCGGCGGAACATAAATCAAAACATCTTCAAACTGATCGCGAAGCTGGTAATCATTGATAAGAGTATTAACAAAACCAAGACCTCTGGCTTTTCCACCAAGCGAACCCCCGCCGATCCTGGCAAAGCTGCTTTCGGGATCAAATGTTTCTTTGTTAAAGTCAGTAATTATTCCACGCTGACGAGCCATTCGATAATTGTGGATCGAATGAACCAGGTCTTCTCTCAATGCATCACCGGTTGAATAATCAGAAACTTTTCTGGGTCTCAGTTTATGAGCCAGCCAGAATTCCGTTCGTGCTTTAAACCAGTTGGAGAAATGATTTTTTTCTGCGTGATACTTAATACTTTCAATAGGAACAATCTTTAACTGATCTTCCAAACTTTTCAGATCGTTCGCCCTGCCGACTTCAATGCCATCTGAAGTTTTGAAAATAAAATCACCAAAACCAAAATTGTTGTTCATAAAGTGCTGGAGCCTTGTTATAAGGATTGGTGAATCCTTCAGAATAAAAGCAGCGCCTGCTTTCTTCGCGTCTTCTTCATTGGATGAATCATTAGAAGTAAGAAGTATAGGGATATCACTAACAGCTTCTTTTACAGCTTTGGCAAATTTAATTCCGGCTGTATCATCAAGCTCGTCATTTTTAGGAAATGCAATATCTGAGATAACACCAAGGACAAGCTCTTTGTATTTATCAAAATGTTCCCACGCTTCTTCGTAAGTAGTGCAAAGAAGAATTTTTGGTCTTGCTCTCATCCTTAAATATTTATGAGTGAGATTTATTCCTTCTGAAATCAACCTTTGGCTTTGTTTCAGCATCTCTGTATAAATAATGGGAAGAAAAGCAGAATAGTATCTTACACTGTCTTCTATGACAATTACATTTTGAACACCAACAATTTTACTGTCGTGTTCAACGTTGAGCTTGTCTTCAAGATATTTTATTATCCCTATGATAATTCTGAAATCGCCCGTCCATATAAAAACTTTTTCGAATACAGAACTTTCTGGGTTAGATAGAAGAGTTTTAAGTTCTCTGTTGTCATGCGCAAGCAGAACAATCGGAACATCCAGACCTGAATTCTTTACAAGCTTGGCAAAACTCAGAGCTGTCATGTCCTCGATATGCATAGTTGAGATTATCAGATCGTATCGTCCTTCTTCCTTTACACGATTGATTGCATCATAACCGCTGGAGACCCTGGTAAGTTCCGGTGAGTGACTTAGATTTAACCCCTGGTATTCATTACGGATAAGTTCGTAAAGACGACCATCTTCCTCAAAGAGATAAAGATCGTAAAGACTGGAAACAAGCAGAATATTGGTAACACGCAAACGCATAAGGTTCTGGAAACCTTGAAAACGGGTTCCATAACCATGCTCAACCCAATCGGCTTCGGGATTACTCTTAAATTCTTTTATGTAATCCATGAGTTACTGATTAAATATTTCTTTTAAAATATATTATGAATTGAAACCAGATGTAATTTACAATTTTTAATTGTCAATTTCCTTCAATAAAAAGGCGAAGCAGAGGTCGTCTGACTCAGAAGAGTCAGCCGGACTCTTCGAGAGGCTTGAACCTGCTTCGCCTATTGAATCGATGATTTAAATTATTTCGGTTTTTTCGTCATCGATGTGGGAAAGTTCTTAAACAACACCCTGATCAATCATCGCATCTGCAACTTTCAGGAAGCCGCCGATGTTTGCACCGTTTACATAATTGCCTGGTGTTCCAAATCTATCAGCCATTTCAACACAGGTCTTGTGTATGTTTTTCATAATCATCCTAAGCCTGTTATCGACTTCTTCTCTTGTCCAGGGCAGACGCATACTGTTCTGCGACATTTCAAGACCTGAAACAGAAACACCGCCGGCATTTGCTGCTTTGCCCGGTCCGTAAAGAATTTTGTTCTCAAGAAAGATGTTAACACCTTCGATAGTTGTCGGCATATTGGCGCCTTCACTCACAACATAGACACCATTCTTTACAAGATTCTGTGCATCAATCCAGTTTATTTCATTCTGAGTTGCACTCGGGAATGCGCATTGTGCTTTGTGATCCCACAATGGATTATGGTCAAGGTATGGATCGATATCTTTATAAACTGCTTTTTTGTATTTATCAACATATTCTTTTATTCTGCCGCGTCGCACATTTTTTAATTCCATAATGAAGTTAAGTTTTTCTTTGTTGATTCCTTCTTCATCATAAATATATCCGTTAGAATCTGAAAGTGTTACAGGTTTTGCACCAAGTTCAATAAGTTTCTCAATAGTATATTGTGCAACATTTCCGCTGCCAGAAACAAGACAGGTTTTTCCTTCGAGTGTTTGTCCTTTGGTTGTCAACATTTCTGCTGCAAAATAAACGGCTCCATAACCGGTGGCTTCAGGTCGAATTAATGAACCGCCCCAGTTCAAACCTTTACCTGTTAAAACACCGGTGAATTCATTTCTTAATTTTTTATACTGACCAAACAGATAACCAATTTCTCTTCCGCCAACACCGATATCTCCTGCAGGAACATCTGTATCAGGACCAATATGCCTGAACAATTCACTCATAAATGCCTGGCAGAATCTCATAATCTTTAAATCACTTTTTCCTTTGGGATCAAAATCAGATCCGCCTTTTCCACCGCCCATCGGCAATGAGGTTAAACTATTTTTGAATACCTGTTCGAATGCAAGGAATTTTAAAATTCCAAGATTTACAGATGGGTGAAATCTTAAACCACCTTTGTAAGGACCAATTGCACTGTTCATTTCAATTCTGTAACCGATGTTGATGTGGATCTCTCCCTGATCATCAACCCATGGAACTCTGAAGATTAAAACTCTTTCGGGTTCAATAATTCTTTCGAGAATTTTTGCTGAGCGGTATTCGGGATGTCTCTCCAGTACAAGTGATAACGATTCGGCAACTTCCTGTACTGCCTGGTGGAATTCCGGCTGAGCGGGATGTTTCGCCTTTAATTCAGCCATTAAGTCTTTTACGTATTCGGACATTTTACCTCCGGAAAATTTTGAATTAATAATTAGCATTGTGATTATAATTGAATAATCTTTGGTTGAAACTAATCTTTTGGATTGTGTAAGAAAAGAATAGAAACTGTGAAAGTTGTGTAACAGAATTTGTTACAAGTAGTTCTGATTCAAGAGAGGATTAAATTTCAACCAGTTTATTACTAAGTACGTATTGTGTCAGCTCAACATTTGATTTCATTGACATCTTTTCCAGTATCCGATTCCTGTAAGTATAAACTGTATTGATGCTAATTGATAATTCTTCTGCTATTTCTTCAGCCGATTTACCGAGTGCAATGTTACACATTATCTGATATTCTCTGTCAGAAAGTTTATCGTGTGGAAGTTCCTTCTCAGTCTTACCAAATTTTTCAGCAAGCTTTTCTGCAAGAGATGGATTTATGTATTTCCCTCCGGAAACAATTTTTCTAATTGCGGTTACAAGTTCATTCGGTGCACTTACTTTTTTAAGATAGCCGGACGCACCAGCTTTTATTGCTCTTATTCCGTACTGATCCTCACTGAACATACTTAAAATGAGAACGGGTAAATCAGGATAAAGCATCCTAATATCTTTCAATGCTTCTAGACCGCTTTTGCCCGGCATATTAATATCAAGAATTACTAGATTCCATCTTTCATTCTGAAGAAGTTCCATCATCTTTTCAGAATTTTCTGCTTCACCTGATACTAAAATATCTTTCTCATCGGCAACGATTTGCTTCAATCCTTCCCGGACAATTGCATGATCATCTGCAATAAGAATTTTTATTTTTTTAACAGTCATTTTAATCTAATCCACCGGAATTACTACTTTAACTGTTGTCCCTTTACCTGCAATTCCTTCAACTGAAACTTCTCCGCCAAATACCAAAGCTCTTTCTTCCATACCATGAATACCGAGTGATTTAAAATCTTTAATCTGTTCCTGAGTGATTCCAATTCCATTATCAAGAATTTCCAGCGAAATATTTGATTGGTGATTAAGCAAAGATATTGCCGCTTTGGTCGCCCGGGAATGACGCGCAATGTTTGTTAATGCTTCCTGCAATATTCTGAAGATTGCAGTGGATTTATTTTTTTCAAGAATTATTTCTTCTTTCGGAAGAACAAGTGAACATTTAATGCTTGTCATTTTCTCAAATTCTTCAGTTTGCCATTCGATTGCCGCTGCAAGTCCAAGTTCATCAAGAATCCCGGGCCTTAATTTTGATGAAATTTTCTGGACAGATTCAACTGAGGCATCAATCAATTCGGAAAGTGAATTTATTTTTTCTTTTAGCGGTTCCTGATTTTTATCAAGTTTATTTGCAAGTAGTGCAATATAGATTTTTAAAGCAGTCAGCACCTGACCCAGTTCATCGTGAATTTCCTGAGCTATCATCGTCCGTTCTTCTTCACGCACAGATTGAAGATGTGTTGCAAGTTCTCTTAACAATTTACTTGTGCGTTTTAATTTTTCTTCGGCTTGCTTCCGTTCGGTAATATCTCTCGCTATTGAGAGAACAGTAGGTTTGTCGTTATAGTAAAATAAATGTGAATTTACTTCCACCGGAATTAATTTCTTATCTTTTGCTCGATGAACTGTATCGTAAATTACATGGCTTTCTTTCAACAGCTGTTCAGTCTTCGTATTAAAATCACTTATACTTTTCTGGGAAACAATGGCCGAGGGACTCAATTGCAGAAATTCTTCTTTCGAATAACCTAATCTTTTGCAGGCAACTTGATTTACCTCAATGAAGTCACCATACGATTTTTCGTTTGAAAGCTGAGTTACAAAGACAGCATCATTCGCATTATTAAAAAGCATTTTAAACTTTGCTTCGCTTTCACGCAGCTCAATTTCTGATTTTTTTCTTTCTGAAATATCTTTAATTATACTTAGAGTGATCTTGCTGCCATCAGGCAGAGTGAGAAAGGAATTTGAAAATTCGAACCATACTTTTTTGCCATTCCAGAGTATGTTTTCACGTTCAAATAATGTCTTGAGCTCGTTCTTGTGAATGTCCCGCTGATATACTTCAAGTGCCTCTTCCTGTTCTCCATCAGCATAAACAATCGAAAAAGGTTTCCCAAGTAAATTTTCTTTTTCAATCTGAAAAATTTTACAGAAGGAATCGTTCACCAATAATATTTTACCTTTCTCGTCAATTAGTCTCATTCCGTCGACAGAAATTTCCCAGAGCTGACCAAAGAGCAGGTCAATATTCATCAAATCTTTTTTTAACAGAATGTCGTTCATTTTTATGTAATGCCCGGCTTCAAAATTATCCCGATATTTTTATGACCGTTTATTTTAACCGTCATTGGTTTTGCAAACTTTATATGTCTGGTTAACTCAAACTCTTCAACGACTGGCTGTGAGTCAAGCCAGTCCCAGTCAATAAATCCGATTTTATGCGAAGCATCTACAGTGAAATAACCTACACGGAATGAAGTAATGTTCTGGAAAAAGTGTGAACCCTGAGATGGTTCGACTTCAAAATCTTTAAAACCGGATTCAACTATCGCAGAAGCGCCTGATATCTGATCCCAGGTAACCGGTATTCCAAGCCACGGATCGAGTGAACCCCATCTACCCAAACCAATAAGAATATACGGTTTTTTTTCACTTAGAAGTTTTGTGTTCAGTTTTGCAATTTCCATTGCAACTAATTTGCTTTTTCCCCTATCGAATTTATTATGGTCAACCATAACTAGATCAAAAATTCCATCGATGGCACCGTTGCCAAGCACTTGCGTACTCTGACAGATGAGTTCATCATTCTTGACTTCGATATTAAGCTCATCTACTTCCCTGCTTATTACAAGAGGTCTCATCTGCAGCATTGCAAATTCTTTTGGTTTGTCAGAAGGAACACTCAGGTTGACAGCAAATTCAATTTCAACTGGCGAGCCCATTCCCCACGTTCCCAAACCTAAAAGCATATTCAGAATTTCTGGCAGCGGAAACATTTTATGTTTTAAAATTGGTGAGAAGGTAACAACTCTGATTCCTTCACGTGAAATTCCATCATAAACCGCCTCATCTTCAGGAGAATATGTTGAACCGACTGTATACAAAGTTCCGTCAGCTTCTGATTCTAATAAATCATATTTTTTTACAAGAGGATCTTTTGTTGATTCGGGATGATGGTCAAGCTTTCCATTAAGATCAAGAGCAAAGAAATCCTGTTGAGCATGCATAAGTGTTTCTTTTGTTGAAAAAAACTGAAGAAGGTGTTTCGGATATCTTGGACAAAAACGAACTGTGTTTCCTCCTTCGACTACGGTTTTACCAAGTCCAAGTGCAACCAGAGCAATTCCGTCATCAGATTTTTGCGGAGGAACCGGGTAAAAGTTGAATGACTTTCCTACTCCGGCAAAATCAGGATAAAATTTTCTTTTGTGTTCGGAACCCACAAGTCTTTGAACAATCACCGCCATCTTTTCTTCCTCGAGACGGTAAGCCGTTGCTTTCATATAATCTTTTGCTTTTTGATGATATGTAGAAGCATATACAGCTTTTATTGTTTGCAGCAGTTCTTCAAGACGTACATTAATATCAGGATTACTGTTCGGCAGCATATAAGTCTGATAAACGCCGGCAAATGGTTGAAACTGTGCATCTTCCAACAAGCTTGAAGACCTTACAGCAAGTGGTTCTTTAATTATTTCGAGAAAGTCATAAAGTTTCTGTTTTATTTCTTTTGGGAAATGAAATGCTTCAATAAACTTTTGTGTGATTTTAATGTCGTTGCTTTCAGTAAACGCATAGCTTTCCAGACTATTTTCAGAAATAAACTGATCAAAAACTTCAGTACCGATTACAACTGCAGAAGGAACTGAAATTTCGATGCCTTTAAAGATATATTTGATATTGTAGTTAGCAATCAGAGTATTAATGAAACCAAGCCCACGGGCTTTTCCGCCAAGCGAGCCGCCACCAATTCTAGCAAAACTGTTTTTAGGATCGAACGTTTCCTTTTTAAAATCTGAGATTACACCTTTCGTTCTTTCCTCGAGATAACTTATTATTGAATTTATGAGATCCTTCCGTAAATGTTCCGGGGATTCATAGTCTGTCACTTTTCTCGGTCTAAGTTGATGAGCAAGATAAAATTCTGTTCTTGCCTTCAGCCATCTTGAAAAGTGATTACCTTCTGCATGATGAAGAAGACTTTCCTCCGGAATTTTGCAATCTGATCGGCAAGTTCTCTCAAATTTACAGCACGACCTACAGCTGTTCCATCTTTCAATTCGAAAACAAAATCACCAAACCCAAAATGATCGAGCATAAATTCTCGCAGATCATGAAGCAGACGCGGTGAATTTTTATAGAGATATGAGGCACCGATTCTTTTTACTTTATCTTCAAGATTCTGATCACTTGTCTGAATCAGGATGGGTATATCTTTATGTCTTTCCTTGACTGCCGTTGCGAATTTAAGTCCTGCTTCAAGGTCACGCACCCCATAATGCCTGAAATTATTATCTGTAATAATTCCAAGTACATTCTCCTCGTACATTTCAAAATAATGCCACGCCTCTTCATAAGTTGTGCAAAGAAGAATCTTGGGCCTGGCTCTCATTCTCAGATATTTGTGTGTGATATTAATTCCTTCTGATATTAGCCGCTGGGACTGATTGAATATCTCAGTATAAACAAGAGGCAAATAGGAAGAATAAAATTTTACATTATCCTCAACAAGAATGATGACCTGCACACCCATATCTTTTGTGTCTTCAACTACGTTCATTCTGTCTTCAAGATATTTAATTATTCCAATAAGAAGATGATAATCGCCGCTCCAGATAAAAATTCTTTCAAACACTGAAGTGTCATAATGAGTGGTTAGTTCTTTTCTTTCTTTGTTATCATAAGCCAGAAGTACAATTGGAAGCTCAATACCATCAGCTTTTACCTGGTTAGCGAATTTAACGACATGCATGTCTTCAATGTGCAATGTGGTGATGATCAGATCAAATTCATTTTCCGCCTGGAGCAGCTGCAAAGCTTCCTCGCCGGTGGTAACGTGAGTTATTTCTGGTGCCTGACTAAGATTTAAATTCTGATATTCGCTTCTTATTAATTCATAAAGTCTTCCGTCTTCTTCAAACAGGTAATAGTCATAAATGCTGGATACAAGAAGAATATTTTGAATCTTGTAATGCATTAGTTTCTGGAACTTTTTAAGCCGGGCGTGAAAAATATTCTCGAGCTTGATTTCTTTTATTGAAAATTCTTTATTCATTTTTCAGTGTGTGATGTTAGGTTTGTTTTTTCTTACTGTCTAATATAGAAAAAGAGCAGGTGAAAAGCAGTTCCCAATTAACAATGAACAATTAAGAATGAATAATTATCAGAATCTTTTTTTTGTATTTACTATCGATTTAGGAAACTCAAAATAAAAAAGCGGTTCGAAGAACCGCTTAATTATTAATTGTAAATTGTTAATTTTTAATTAAACAAGCCCCTGATCAATCATTGCATCAGCAACTTTTAAGAATCCGGCAATGTTTGCACCGTTAACGTAATTACCCGGAGCTCCGAATCTTTCTGCTGTTGATACACAAGTGTCATGGATTCTAACCATAATCTCGTGAAGACGTTTATCAACTTCTTCTCTTGACCATGGCAGACGCATACTGTTCTGCGACATTTCCAATCCAGATGTTGCAACACCTCCGGCGTTAGAAGCTTTTCCAGGTGCATAAAGAATTTTAGCTTCTTTGAAAATATCATAAGCTTCAATTGTAGTTGGCATATTTGCACCTTCGCAAACACAGATGCAGCCGTTCTTCACTAATTCTTTTGCATCTTCTGCAAAAATTTCATTCTGTGTCGCACAAGGCAGAGCAACATCAACTTTAACTTCCCATGGTCTTTTACCAGGGAAGAATTTTACTTTGAATTCTTTTGCGTAATCTTCAACAATATCTTTATTGCTTGAACGCAGCTTTAACATATAATCTATCTTCTCACCTTTCACTCCATCAGGATCATAGATGTATCCATCCGGACCGGAAAGAGTAACAACTTTTCCACCAAGCTCGTTTACTTTCATTACAGCTCCCCATGCAACATTACCAAAACCTGAAACAGCTACAGTCTTTCCATCAAAGGAAGTCTTTTTAGTCTTCAGCATTTCCTGTGCAAAGTAAACACATCCAAATCCTGTTGCTTCCGGACGAATTAACGATCCACCCCAATTTAATCCTTTTCCGGTAAGAACTCCGGTGAATTCATTTTTCAATCGTTTGTATTGTCCATAAAGAAATCCAATTTCTCTTGCACCAACACCGATATCTCCTGCTGGTACGTCTGTATCAGGACCAATGTGTCTGAAAAGTTCAGTCATAAAGCTTTGACAGAAGCGCATAATTTCGTTATCACTTTTTCCTTTTGGATTGAAATCCGATCCGCCTTTACCGCCGCCCATTGGAAGCGTAGTTAGTGAATTTTTAAATACCTGCTCAAACGCTAAAAACTTTAATATGCCGAGAGTAACAGACGGGTGAAAACGTAATCCGCCTTTGTATGGTCCAATCGCACTGTTCATTTCAATTCTGTATCCACGGTTGATATGAATTTCTCCCTGATCATCCATCCACGGAACTCGGAACATAATAACTCTTTCCGGCTCTACCATTCTCTCAAGAATTTTTAATGATCTGTATTCGGAATGACGCTGAAGCACAACTTCAAGTGATTCGAGAACTTCCTGAACTGCCTGATGAAATTCCGGCTCGTTTGGATTTTTTGTTTTAACATCCTTTAATATTTTTTCTAAGTATTCTGACATGTAAACCTCTGTGTATTAATTGTTTGACTTGTTGGTAATGAAATTTTTTTTGTAGTTAGAATTCTAAAATCAATTTCCCCAAATGATTTAATTGATAAATAAAAAATCTTTTTATTTGTTATGAGAAACTTACGAAATAGGTCACTCAAAACCTTAATTATCAGCAAAAGCAATAGATTGTTTTGATAAATATCACCTCTGGCACTTACAGATTTCCATTGAAAAATAGAATATTCTGCGTTTAATTGATAAATTGCAATAGTCTTTCTTCCAATTATTAATGAACAGGAGTTTTCATGGATAACACTATTCTTAAAGAAAAAATCAACCAGGCAGTAGATATTCTAAAAGAAAAAAATATTGATATGTGGCTGACATTTGTCCGAGAGAGCTCGATGATGACCGATCCTGTGATGGACATGATCTCCGGGGTAAATTCAACCTGGCAGGCAGCATTGTGTATTAATAAAGATGGTGATACAACGGCAATTGTTGGTTCAATGGAAGAAGGAAATTTTAAGAAACCAGGTTTGTATAAAAATATTATTCCCTACCTTAAATCAATTCGTGAACCCTTCAGAGATTATATTGCCAGAAAGAATCCGGCCAAGATTGCAATAAATTTTTCCAAAACTTCTGTGCTTGCTGATGGTTTAACTTATGGAATGTACCAGATTCTTCTCGAGCATCTCGAAGGTACTGAATATGCAAAACGACTCGTTAGCTCAGAAGAAATTATTTCTGCTTTGAGAGGAAGAAAATCAGCAACAGAAGTCGCATTAATGAAAGAGGCAATCAAAGAGACATTAAATATTTTCGATGCAGTTACAAAATTTATGAAACCCGGAATGACGGAAATAGAGGTTGCGAACTATGTCAGAAAACTCCACACTGAAAAAGGATTTGAAGCTGCGTGGGAAGAAGGTCATTGTCCTGCTGTTTTCGCTGGTCCGAATCCAAACGGTCCGCACGAAGGTCCAAGTGATAAAGTTATCACAAATGGAACCATAGTTAATATGGATTTCGGAATTAAGTACAAAGGCTACTGTTCCGATTTGCAGAGAACATGGTACATATTAAACGACGGCGAAACAAAAGCACCTGAGGCTGTCCAAAAAGGATTTAATGTTATCCGCGATTCAATTCAAAAAGTTGCTGATGCAGTAAAACCCGGAGTAAAAGGTGTTGATATGGATACGATTGCAAGATCGTACATAACACAAAATGGTTATCCTGAATATCCTCACGGACTTGGTCACCAGGTTGGCAAAACTGTTCACGATGGAGTTGCGGGAATGTTCCCTGCGTGGGAAAGATATGGCAATGCACCTTTTATGTCTTTGGAAGAAGGACAAGTTTTTACAATTGAACCTAGACTACCGATTGAAGGTTACGGCGTTGCAACAATTGAAGAAGAAGTTTATATCACAAAAACTGGCTGCGAGTTTATATCTCCTCCGCAGAAGGAATTGATTTTAGTAGAACCTTAACAATTTGTCGAGACGCATCGCAATGCGTCTCTACTTTAACATAATTGGTTTTTAAATTTTTAAAGGAAATGAAAACCATAATAATAATTTTCTCATTCGTTATCTTAGTTTACTTTATTAGCTGCGATACAACCGAACCACCAATTCAAAACGGGGCAAGTATATCCCTAAAATTATTTGACATTTCTGTAACAGAAGCTTACCTATATATAGAAATTAATAACTCTAGCTCAAGACAAGTTGAATTGCTAAAAGACGATACTATGAATCTATCTTTTAATCTAGTTGGTAATGATACTATTCTCCTGATAACCGATTTAACCGAAGACACTAATTACAAATTTACAGCATTATTGAAACAACAGGATTATGTTGTTAGCAGGAGTGAAGAATTAACTATTAATACTCTCACACCTACTAGTCAAAATTTTACCTGGCAGGTATTTACATATGGCAATCCAAATTACGGCAATTCTGTACTAAGGGACGTTTCTGTAATTGATGAAAATTATATCTGGGTTGTTGGCGAGGTATATCTACCAGATTCTTCAGGACAAACTGATTATGAAGTTTATGGCGCAGGATTTTGGGATGGTAGCAATTGGAAATTAATTAAGGTTCCAATGAGTGATTATGGTAATCCAAGACCACCGCCTTCTCCTAAGAAAGTTTGTACAGTTCAAGAAGTTGATAATAATATTTATGTTGCTTCCTCGGCAAACCTAATGAAAAATGTAAATGGAGTTTGGATCGAAGAAGCATTCTTTATTAAAGATATGAGTTTTGATGGCCAAGTTATTCAAATGTACGCATACAATGAGGATAATATTTTCTGTGTCGGGAGGAATGGTGCAATTTATCACATAACTAATTCCGGATGGAATGAAATTGAAAGTGGAACTGAGACATATTTATCAGATATTTGGGGAACTATAGAACCAATCGATGATGAACAAATTAAATACATTACAGGATTGCATCTGCAACCTCAAGATGAAACCAAGTTATTAAGAATAAATGATCAAAATATAGTTCAGGATTTAAATTGGAGTATAAATTCTGATTTGAGTTCTGTTTGGACAAACAAATCATTTCCAATCTATGTGGCAGGGAATAAACTATTTACAAATAAGACCGGAGATTGGCAGGAAATTCCTGATATTTCATTTCAGTATTATATTTCGTGTGTTAGAGGTTCTGCATTAAATGATATTGTTGTATGTGGAACACTTGGATTAATAGCACATTATAATGGTGTTGATTGGACAACATTTGGTCAAATTTCAACCGGTGCAATTTTTAGTTCAATTGAAATTAAGGGGAACACTATTTGTGCGGTAGGGGAATTGGGGACAGATGCAATTATAGTGCTCGGTAAAAGAACTAATTAAAATTTTACTTTTTTGAAAATAAGAAATAATTAGTTAAAGTCATTCACAGTTACACTGTGATATATTAAAACTCATACACTTTCACATAAGCTCTATGCAGCAGCTTAGTGTATTCCTCAAAAGAAATTTCAATAGCACCAAACATTTTTAAGTGCTCGGTCATATACTGCACATCCAGAAGAACAAAATCTTTTTCTTTCAAATGTTTCAGCAAAGCAACAAGTGCCGCTTTGGACGCTTGCGAAATTTTTGAGAACATACTTTCACCAAAGAATGCACCACGGAATGTAACTCCGTAAAGTCCGCCGGCAAGCTTTCCGTTTTTCCACGTTTCAACTGTGTGAATGTGTCCGCGTTTTTTTAATCTTCTATAAGCATCTTTCAGTTCTTCAGATATCCAGGTTGATTCTCTGTCGGCACAACCTTCAAGAACTCCTTCAAAGTCAGTATCAAATCTTATCTCGAAATTTTTATCTTCAATTGCTTTTTTTGTGGAGCGGGGTATGTTGTAATTATCGAGTGGAATGATTGTACGAACATCAGGTAAATACCAATTAATATTTCCAGTCCCAGCATCAGCCATCGGAAACGCACCGCTCGCATACAGCCGGATCATATTTTCGGGCTTCAGAAGTTCTTTCGGATTGAAGTTTTCTTTGCTATTCACAGTTATTTTTGCTTTTGTCTAATATTAACATAAAAAATCAAACCCGCCTACCCAAATAATTCCAGTTATCATTGTCATCCTGAATTTATTTCAGAATCTGAACTAAAGACCCTGAAACAAGTTCAGGGTGACAAACACATAATCATTTTAATTGCAGTAATCCCTGCTTAAATTTACGCCTCATTTTTGAAATTGATTGTTAAGTAAATCTTATATGAATAAAAAAATAGCAGTAGTTGCACTTGGCGGAAATGCTCTCCTTAGAGGTAATGAAGTTGGTACAATCCAGCAGCAGGAAAAGAATACTTATGACACCTGTTTACATCTTCTAAAACTTCTTAAAGATGGTTATGAGCTAGTTATAACTCATGGTAACGGTCCGCAGGTTGGAAATATTATGTTAAGAAACGAAGCAGGTTATAAAGAATATAAAATTCCTCAAATGCCTCTTGATATTTGTGTTGCAGATTCGCAGGGTGGAATCGGATATATGATTGAAAGACAGGTAAAGAATATTCTCCGCGAGCATAAGATCAGAAAGAATGTAGTAACTGTAATTACCCAGGTGCTCGTAGATAAGAATGATCAGGCATTTATCGAACCAACAAAACCTGTCGGCAGATTTTATCTGAAAGAAGAAGCGGACCTTCTGGCAAAATCAGGAGGATTTATTTTCAAAGAAGATCCGAGAAAAAGAGGCTGGAGAAGAGTCGTTCCTTCACCAGATCCAATTGACATTCTAAATAAAAAGGTAATTCGTGATTTGGTTAAACGCGGCAATATCGTGATTGCTGCAGGAGGCGGCGGTGTTCCTGTTTATTTAGATGGAAAGAAAAATCTTGTTGGTGTGGAAGCTGTAATTGACAAAGATCTTGCTTCATCATTGCTTGCAGCAGAAATTAACGCAGATGCATTTTATATACTTACCGATGTTCCGAATGTTTACCTTAATTTCCACAAGCCAAATCAGCAAAAACTTGAAAAGATTACTGTGGTTGAAGCTGAGAAATATTTGGAAGAAGGTGAGTTTGCGGACGGTAGTATGGGACCAAAAATTTTATCTGCAATCCGGTTTATTAAAAACGGGGGGAAGGAAACAATAATTACTGAATCAACACAGCTCAGCAATTCCGAATGCGGAACAAGGATTGTTGCTGATGATTAATTTTATATTTTATTTTGAATATATGTAGTTGTTAAGAACTTCAACTGTTCTTCTAGCCGCGGATAAATCAAGTTCCAGCAAATCCCTCATCGCCAATACACCAACCAGCTTTTCATTTTCAATTATCAGAATGTGTCTTGTATTTGCTTCCTTCATTTTAGCAAGTACAGATTCGTTCGCTTCACCGATATCAGCAATAAGCAGCTTGGTACTCATCACATCTTCGACTTTGGTTTCGTCAAGACTTCTATTTTGTGCAATAACACGTCTGACCAGATCTCTTTCAGAAAAAACTCCAACCAGCTTTCCATCCTCCATGACAGGAACGAGACCAACTTTCTTTTCTGCCATATAGTAAACTACATCTTTGATAGTACTCCCCTTTTCAACAGTGAATATTTCACGGTTGTGCAGTATTTCTTTAATGTTTTCCATTGTTGTTCCTTCTTTTAAAGCTCAATATAAAAATTATCCTTTCAGATGCAAAGAGCCAAAAATTGTTTGACTTTTATACACTATTTCATATTTTTAACTGTTGCTAAATAATATGCAACGTTAAACTATTTATCAATAACATAGGAGGCTGTTATGAAGAAAATTTTTCTGGTTCTTTTCACATTTCTTTTTGTCTCATCTTTAACTTTCGCAGAGTTAAAACTAAAATTACCTGCTGAAATTACTGGTGAAACTACAAGTTCAATTATCAATAAAAACATCGAGCAAAACCTCAAGCTCAACATTCCTGTAACCTCAGCCCCACCAGCAGACATGAGAGAATTCGTAAAGGGAATGATAATGCTGGGAATACTTGCCGATGTTTCATTTCCAATGGGAAGTGATGATGGATTTAAACACGTCGCCGGAACAGGATTTTCCGGACACGTTGTTGGTTCATATCTAGTCTCAACTTCATTCCTGATTGCTTTACGCGTAGGTTATATAAATTTTGGTACTCAAACTGAAGAAGGTAGTGAAGCTGGATTTTCATACAAATATGAAGACACCTACTCACAGATACCGATCTTGCTTGGTGCTTATTATCTGTTTTCAACAAATGGATCATTCAAACCTTATATCGGTGCTGCACTCGGAGTTTTCTTCCAAACCTATGCGGTTAATTGGACTGAAGAATATGAATTTGGAGGAGAACCATTTGTTTTAGATGAAAGCTTCAGTAATACAGGATTCGGTGTTGTACCTGCTGTAGGTTTTTATATGATGCTTGGTTCTGTTGTATTACAGGCAGCTGTTGAGTATGCAATCTTATTCAGTGAAGGACCTACTGTTGAATACACTTATGACCCGGGTATAGTTAGTAAAGTGAGTGGGGTTGCTCAGGAGGAATATGAAGAAGAATCTGAGAAGCCAAGTTATATTTCTGTAAATATTGGTGTGAACTTTCCTTTAGGACAGTAAATAAATTATTCAGATTATTAAGTAGGGCGAAGAATTTTCTTCGCCTTTTTTATTCTGTTCTCTGTATAAACTCTTTTATAATTCTATCATTAGAAGAGATTAGCTCGGCAGGAGAACCAAGGAAATAAATTTTTCCCTCATGCATCATTGCAACATTGTTAGCAACATTTTTTACGCTGTACATATCGTGAGTTACAACTACCGAAGTTGCATTTAATTTTTCAGTCAGTTCTTTTATCAGGTCATCAATCGAGTCAGACATAATAGGATCCAGCCCTGTTGTTGGTTCGTCATAAAAAATATAATCGGGATCAGTAATAAGGGCACGAGCAAGTCCAACTCTTTTTTTCATTCCACCGGAAAGTTCGGCGGGTTTCAGGTTTTGAACTCCAGCCATTCCGACCAATTCAAGTTTTTCTGCAATTTTTTTATCAAGTTCCATTCTTGAAAATTTTTTCCCGGATTCAACCAGCGGCAGTGCAATATTTTCTTCGACTGTCATTGAATCGAAAAGCGCGGAACCCTGGAATAAAAAACCGAACTTACTTCTCAGATTATAAAGTTCCTTCATACTAAGTTCATCGACTCTCTGGCCTTCCACTTTTACATAACCTTCATCCGGATAAAGCAGACCAACAATATGCTTTATTAAAACACTCTTACCACATCCGCTTCTGCCGATAATCACTAAAGTTTCTCCGGTTTCAATTTCAAGATTTACTCCCTGAAGAACTTTGTTGCTGTTAAATGATTTGTGGAGATTCTTTATTTCTATCATAGATGTAATTAATTATCTTCTTTAAAATAGATAAAAGACAGGAGTATTATAAGCAGGATTTAAAAATAAAAATACCGGATCGCATTATTATGCAATCCGGCTTAGCTAAGTGAAAATTATTGAAAATTAATTATTAACGATGATTGCTGCACCTAATTCCTGATTACCAGTTCCGGCTACAAAACCTCTTGCATATGCTGTGTAGATATCACCAGATGTAAGTGTGATGCTACCCAAATCAAGCACAACTGTTGAAGTTCCAGCGAGTCTTACCTGCAAGTTATAAGTTCCGGCATCAAGCGGAGTAAAAGCAGTGTATCCTTTGAATGCTACATTACCGAAAACTACTGTACCATCGGCAAGAGTAATATCAACTGCTGGTGCATCAGGAGATAGGTGAATAAATCTGACATGAGCTTTCCCAGATGCTGGCGCTGCCAAATTATCTTCGAGAACTAACGGCTCAATACTTGCAACAGAGTTTACTGCGAAAATTGAATAAGATTTATCTTTTTCAAAATTGATATTGCCTTCTATTACTGTAGTAGCTGTACCTGTAACATTAACTTTAATATTCCTTGTACCGCTTGGTAAGGTCAGGTAAGGAGTATTCTGCAAGTAAGTCAAGTTTGTACCGGCAACTGTATTATCAACTAGTATATCAACACCTGGTGCATCCGGAGATGCGTGAATTACCATTGTTGAAGAATTTGATGGAACCGGCTGCATTGGATCCTCTTCATCATCACAGCCAACGAAAGTAAATGCAGTTATTGACACTGCAAGAGCTAAAATAAGATTTCTGAACTTCATTTTTTTATCCTTTTATGAATTGTTGAAACTAAATACTTAATGAACAAAAGTTATAACACAGTGTTTAGCTATGAAGTTCCGTCGTGTGAAAAAATTATTTAAAATATGGATAGAAACGTTCAGAAGTGGAAAAAATTGTGGGAATAGATTCAGAAATGCAGTTCTAGCTGAAAATCTGCTTTAAATGATGATCTATATGATCTACATAATCTTTCATCAACAAGAATAAAGTGTTAGCCTTTGCAAATGCATCCTGCGGTTTTAGTTCAATATCAAGATTTTGATCCGGAGTGTTTTGCATTATGTATATGATGTGTTCGTTATAAGTTCTCCAAAATTCGACAAGTTGTTGTGTATCTTTTTGATTATAGTTTTGGATTCTCACCCAATCATTTTGAGCATATGATTCAACTAAAAACGGAGAGGGCATAAATTGAATTTTAATAAATCTGTGATGGTTATTGGCCGCTGAGTCAATGAGGTGTCCTAATATTTCTTTCTTAGACCATTTGTCGGGTGCAGGTTTTCTTCTCAGTTCTCCTTCAGGATATTTCAGAAATTCTAATGGAACTAAATTGATGTGTTCCTGTAACCGGTCAATAACTTTTTTTAGTTCTTCTTTCAAATAAAATCCTTTTTGATTTGCTTATAACTTCCTTGCAACGACCACCACAGTTTTCATAGTCTCGACGACACCCGCACCTTCATTTATAGCTTCGAGGAAAATAATGTAAATTCCAATTCTTAATGCCTGACCGTCATCTCCAATCCCGTCAAAAATAATTGAACCGGAGGAACCGCTTGCCTGGTTGTTTGCGAGAGTTCTCACTAACCTTCCTTTGTTGTCGAAAATTTTTATACGAACCTGTGATGTTGCCTGAGTCAATTTGTAATTAATTATTGTGAAATCTTCGAAACCATCGTCATCCGGTGAAAATGGATTCGGTGAAACAGAAATGTTTAATGCGATATTCGGATTAACAGTATAAATGCTATTCTGCTTTCCCGGAGTTGCACCGATTTGTGCAACTGAACTGCTCCAGTTGTTTGCATCGTTTGCACCAAGATTGGGATTTATTCTTTCCAGCGAAATATCCTTCGTTGAAATAAAATTATCGTTATGCCATTTATCGGAATACCAAATTGAATCAATTACATTTCCTTTTACATCTTTTAAAAGAATTAATTCACCGGTATTTACAAGACCCAGACTCGAAACTCCGAGAATAGTTCGCGAGGTATTTTCATTAAGATCATATCTCACTTCGACAAGCGAATCAGCGGCAAGAATGAAGAAAGAGTTATCCGGAATTATCAGCGGGATATTCGATAAGGTAAAATTATTTCCATTCTCATCTTCAATCTTCCATCCACCGACATTTAATGAATCGCCGCTTAAGTTCAGAAATTCAATAAACTCTGAATTGTTCTCTCCCGGATCGAACATTATTTCATTGATAACAAGATCATTCCTGCTGTAATCGGGAACATTTCCAATTGAGTTCGGTTCACCCGGTGTGCATCCTTTAATACTTAGTGATGTTGTCCAGTTTGTGCTGTCGCTAGTTGATTCTTCAAGAGAAATTCTTTCAAGTGAAAGCCCTCTTCCCCCGCCCCACGATGAACGGTAAAACAAGCTGTCAATAATTCCATCTCTGAAATCGTATACCACTATTCCGTCGGAAGTATTTCCCAGTGAACCAAAATTCGCAAAGAATACTTTTGCCGTAACTCCCGGATGTGCCGAGTTAAACGATGTATCTTTTGCAATTACGATAAATTCATCCGGTTGTAAAATATAATCAGTATTAGTTATGAAACTTTTTGTTGGTGTTGTTAAAACATCGCTCACTGACCAATCTTTTATATTGATAGTATCACCCGAAACATTTACAAGCTCAAACCATTCAGGCTTGTTGGTTTCGGTATTATACATCACTTCATTAATAAGTAAAACATTCGCAGGGAATCCGGGCTCAACTGACTTCTCGTAATAATTGTTCATTGTATCTTCATCTGCCGAATAAACTATTCTAACAGCAGCTAAAACTTTCTGCGTTAAATTCTGAATCGGAGAAGATGAAATTATACTAGCGGAGTCACCAGATGAAAGATTTAAGTTTTCCTCAATACTTAATAGAAGATCAACAACATTATTAGTATCAGTATCAATGTAGAACTCAACACTAAAATTGTTTGCTGAAGTCGATCCATTATTTTTTATAGAAGCTGAAATAAAAACATCTTCACCTTCGACAGGAAATCGCGGATTGAAATTCATATCAGCCACAGAAAGATCAAACTGTTTCGGAGTCAGACTATTAATTCTTCCGGGTGTGCTTTGCTCAATATCGAATGAACTTCCCCAATTTGCGGCGAGATTCGAATTAGCGTTGACAGATAATCTTTCAAGTGAATATCCGTTTATTCCGCCCCATTGATTAAAGTAGAGAACTGAATCGATTGCCAGTCCACGGTTATCTTTAATTACAACGCCATCAACATCATTATTTAAAGAAGGGATTGGAATTATAAACACCTGTGAAGGTATGAAACGATGAAAGTTATAAATGGAACTGCTTCTGCTCAAAACAAGATATGAATTCGGTTCAATGAAAATGTCTTCTTCAATTGTAATCTCAGTTGGTGTAGTGAAAACATCATTGATACTCCAGCCATTCAGATTTATCGACAAATTTGTTCTGTTATAAATTTCAATCCATTCCGGTTCTCCACCGAGCGGTGTATACATAACTTCATTAATTACAATTGATTGTGCAGGTAAACCCGGTTCAATTGATTTGTATGATTTATTGTTCGATGTATCTTCATCTGAAATGAAAACAGCATTTGCGAGGAATGCCCTCTGTGATTGTAAATTTTCGATCAAAAAACTAAAATCAAAAATTGAGGAATCACCCGAAACAAGAGAAAGACTTTGCAATTCTTCGATAAGAATATCAGGAATCGAATCGAGATTCGTATCCTCTAAAAGCTGAAGTGAAAAGGTTGCATCGTTCAATCCTAAATTTTTTAGTTTTGCTGAGACCGAAATCGTGTCACCTTCAATCGGGTATTGCGGATTAAAAATTAGTTCTGCGAGTTCTATATCAAAATTCTTTTCAGTGATTGAGTTAATGTTTCCCGGAGTAGCTTTAAAAATATTAGTCGATGTTCCCCAGTTAGTTGGATCGAGAGAAAATCGATCCGCAGAAATTCTTTCGAGAGATTTACCGTCTTCACTGCCTCCCCAATCAGGATAGTAATAAAGTGAATCAATTTTAGTACCTATTGAATCTTTAATTACGACTGCATCTCCCGAATTATTTAATGCGGGCAAACTGAATTCAATTATTTCCGATCCAACATTATAAAAATTCAGGATTGAGGAATCTCTTGTAAGAACTATGTAACCATTTGCCGGAATAAATTTATCCGAACTGAAAATAGTAACTGAAGAAGATGCATCTGATAATTTCCATTTTTTCAGATTGATTGGATTGTTTGTTCTGTTGAACAGCTCTACCCATTCCGGTTCACCTGTCGAAGGTGCATACATAATTTCATTGATTACAACATCGTTATAATTTGTTCCCGGTGGAAACACAATAAAAGATTTTATGAGTTCATTATTCAGCAAGTTTTTATCCGGTGCATATAGTACATTTGCAATAATCTGATAGGTGCCAGCAGAAAGAGCATTCAAAATTGTAGTTGCAGTTATTGAATCACCGGCAAGAAGATTTGAATACTGCTGTGAAAAAATTATTTCACCAGGATCTGCTGTCGAGTCAAAATTTACATCGTTAAATATTTGAATCGTACAAACATCAGCAGTGTTTGCACCAATATTTTTTACTTTTGCTGAAACTGTAACGTCATCTCCTTCAATAGGAATAGCGGGTTGAAAATTCAACGAGAATAACTGTAAATCAAATTGAACCGGAGTCACTGAATTTTGAAATCCAGGTGTTCCATTAGCAGAAATAGAATTTGCCCAATTGCTTTGAGAAGTATCTTTTATCATAACTCTTTTTTCATCTGAACGACCTTGCAGATTGTCAGCAGAATAAAAATATGATTCGAGCGTATCATCAGAAGTGTTTATAAGCCATATAGGTCGGCTTGTGGTATTCGCCATACCAGAAGTGCCGAATGAATTATCTGAAATTTTCAGAACGAGGGCTTCTGGCGGAATCAGTCCATCATAAATTCCACTTCCGACTACATAATCTCCCTCAAGAATAATCGCAAAAGATTTTGGAGGAAGAATTGTTCCTTTTCCGGCGTCGATAATTATATCCGCATTCGATGTGTAGTATTTAATTTTATAAGAATTGAGATCAATGCTGATTGTTTCGCTGGAATTATACAGCTCGATAAATTCATTCGGCCCGGTCTGAGGAAAGAACATAACTTCACTGAGCATCAGCGTGGAGTCCGATTGAGGAAATATTAAAACAGATATAAGTAAAAATATTGGAGCTATTCTATAAAACATTTCAGGTAACGATTAATTCTTCCTGGCTGGTAATGGCCTGCTCATCAGAAAATCAAATAGCCAGTCAGGCATATATTTTAAAATCTTTGAACCAATTACAATTGGCAAAGGAAATTGAATTATCTTTTTCTCTTTCTTTATTCCATTCAAAATTATTTTTGCGGCTTTTTCTACATCCATCAAAAAAGGCATATGAAATTCGTTCTTGTCAGTCATCGGTGTTCTAACAAAACCGGGTTTTACTGTGAGTACTTTTACATTAAATGGTTTTAATTCGACCCGCAAGCTCTCAAGAAGCAATGATGCAGCAGCTTTGCTCGCATTGTAAAATCCACTCCTCGGAAAACCTCTCGATTCAGCAAGACTTGTAACTCCAACTATCATCCCCTCTTTTCTATTCATAAAATTCGGAAGCAGCTGTTCAACGCAATTTACTATTCCAAGAGTATTCACATCAATAATTTCCTTCGCTGTTTTGGATGAGTAATTATTAATGTCAGCTCTTGATGAAATTCCGGAATTAAGAATCACAATATCAATTTTTCCAAAATCTTTTTTTACATTTTCGAAAACATTTTTAACATCTTCAGTTTTTGCAACGTCGCATCTGTAAGCTTTGGCAATTCCTCCATAATTTTCCATTTCATCTACTAAATCCTGGAGCTTATCGATGCGTCTCGAAAGCAAAGCTAATGAGCATTTTTCCTTTGGCAGTAATTTTGCAAGTGAATAGCCTATTCCGGATGAGGCTCCGGTGATCAGTACGTTTTTATTTTTGAAATCCATCAGTGCAGGGGCATTTTATCGAAATTCGGAGAGGAATTTAATAATTTGGAAAGAGTATTAAAACTTTGTAAAAAAGAATCAATTGGTTATCTTTTCACAAAAATTATTCCACATTAATGGATAAGCAAATTTTACCGGTTGGAAATGTATTGGTCAGGCAGGAAATTGCAGAAACGCACTTCAAATGCGATTTATTAAAATGCAAGGGTGCATGCTGTACATTCGAAAGTAGGTATGGTGCCCCCGTTACCTGGGATGAGGTTTCGACCATAAATCAGATACTAACAATTGTCAAAAAGTACATTCCGAAATCACATAAAGACGAAATTGAGGAACATGGATTTTTTGAAGATAGAAGCGGCGAACCACTGCTTAGAAGCATTGATAACCGTGCATGTGTTTTTGTCTTTTATGAAAATGGAATAGCTAAATGCTCAATCGAGAAAGCCTACTTTGATGGTAAGATCGATTTCAGGAAGCCGATTTCCTGTCATCTCTTCCCTATCAGAATTTCAGATTTCGGGGGAGACGTATTAAGATTTGAGCATCTCGATGAATGTCAACCAGCATTAGAGCTTGGGAAAAAAGAAAACACTACAGTTGCAGAATTCTGTGAAGATTCTCTTAACAGAAAATATGGCAAAGAATGGTATTCACAATTTAAGGAGTTAATCAGGAAATAAAATGCTAACACTCAGTCAACGTCTATCACAACAGCAAAAATTATCACCGCAGCAGATTCAGTATCAGAAACTGCTTCAACTAAATACTCTCGCACTAGAGCAAAGAATAAAAACTGAACTCGAGCTCAATCCAATTCTTGAAGAAGAATTGGAATTGTCACAGGAAACAGATGATAAGGAAAAAGATAAAGAAGAAGAAACTGCAGCCGATGAAATAAAAGATCCAGACAATGAAGAGTTTGGTCTTGAAGATTTTATGAATGATGATGATTACGATCACGAAAGAATTTACAGAGGATCGGATGAAGAACAATTCCATCCACTTGCACCTGTCAGAGAGACTCTTTCTGAACATCTGATAGAACAATTGAACATGTTAAACCTTGACGAGAATTTAAATCGACTTGGTGAGGAAATAATTGGCAATCTTGATGATGGTGGATATTTGAAAAGAGGTCTTGGTGAAATTCTGAACGAGCTTGAGCTTTTTGATCATATTAAAATTGATCCCGAAGAAGCAGAAAACCTCCTTAAACGTATTCAGCTTTTTGATCCATTGGGAATAGCGTGCAGGGATTTGCAGGAGTGTTTGCTTGTTCAGATTCGTAACGGAAAAAATTTCGATCCTTATTACAGGTACATCGCTGAAAAAATGTTGATGGAGTTTTATGATGATTTTACGAAGAGAAGATTTGATGTGCTTCGTCAAAAAATGGATCTTACTGATGAAACGCTGAAGGAAACAGTTAATTTAATCCAGAGCCTTAATCCAAAACCCGGTGAAGGAAATATTGACTCGGCGGAAATGAATCAGATTTCTCCTGACTTCATTATAGAAAAAGTTGAGAACGATTATGTGATCACTTTGAATGACAGAAGTATGCCATCAGTTACAATTAGTAAACAATATCTTGAAATGTTTGAAAGCAACCGAAGAAGAGGAAAAAAATCAAACAGAGAAAAAGAGACATATAAATTCCTGCGGGAAAAATTTGAATCGGCAAAATGGTTCATCGCCTGTATCCAGCAGAGGAGAGATACTTTAATGAAAATTATGCAGGCAATATTCCAAAGACAGTATGAATTTTTTGAAAAAGGTCCAAAAGCTCTCCGCCCGATGATTTACAAGGACATCGCCCAGGAAATAAATATGGACATCTCAACTATCAGTCGTGTTGTTAATGGTAAGTACGTACAAAGTCCTCAAGGTATTCACGAACTGAAGTATTTCTTCAGTGAAGGTCTTGCAACTGATAATGGAGACGAAGTTTCGAACAAGCACATCAAGGAAAGATTAAAAGAAATAATCGACAAAGAAGATAAACGAAAACCTTTCAGTGATGACAAGCTTGCTGAACTGCTTAATGAAGAAGGTATTCATATCGCAAGAAGGACTGTAGCAAAGTACAGAGAACAATTAAGACTTCCGGTTGCAAGGCTCAGAAAAGAACTTTGATGGATCTCGTCGTTGATGTATTAATCATCATACTTCTGTTTGGGATTTTCGGATATACACATTCTCTTTTAGCATCTGAAAAAGTAAAAATTCAATTTAGAAAAATCTTTGGCGATTTGATTGCTTTTTACAGACTACTGTATAATCTGTTCGGATTACTCTCACTTTATTTGATTTACGAATTCTCACCAAAGCCTCACATCATCATTTATGATTTACCAAATCCTTACGATATAATTATTCTGATCCCTCAACATCTTTCACTAGCAGGTGCAATCTGGGTGTTTAAGTATATTTGCTTCAAGGAATTTTTAGGTTTTGATCAGATTAAAAGATTTTTGGAGAAAAGATACACAACTGAACTTGATGAAGAATTTACTCTTCGCATAGAAGGACCATATAAATATTCAAGACACCCGATTTATTTCTTTTCAATAACATTTTTACTGTTCAGACCAACAATGGATTTGTTTTATCTCACATTCTTCATCTGTATAGTCGTTTATTTTTACATTGGTTCTTACTATGAAGAGAAGAAATTAGTAAGGCAGTTTGGTGAGGTTTATGTAAAGTACCAGAAGGAAGTACCGAGAATATTTCCGGTAAAATTATTTAAACCTTATAACCAAAATTTCGCAACTGAAAATTGAACAGGAAATTATATGAGTAATAAAATCAGATCAACAACAATACTTGGTATTGTACATAACGGAACAGCCGCTCTCGGCGGAGACGGACAGGTTTCAATCGGCAACACAATAATGAAACACAACGCACTGAAAATCAGAAAACTTTCTGACGGGAAAGTTATTTGCGGATTTGCAGGTGGTGCAGCAGATGCATTTTCTTTAATGGAAAGATTTGAAGATAAATTACAGCAGTATCGTGGTAATGTTAACCGTGCAGCGGTCGAACTCGCAAAAGAATGGCGGACAGATAAAATTCTTCGCAGGCTCGAAGCGATGCTTGCAGTAGTTTCAAAAGACACGGCGCTGATTATTTCGGGTAACGGCGATGTAATTGAACCGGATGATAAAATCGTTGCAATTGGTTCTGGCGGAATGTATGCATTATCAGCAGCGAGAATGTTAAAAAAGTACAGTAAGCTATCTGCAAAAGAAATAGCAGAAGAATCATTAAGAACAGCAGCAGATATTTGCATTTACACAAACGACAAAATTAATGTAGAAGTAGTTGAGTAGGGAGAAGAAGTAATATGAATGATAGATCAATGCAGGAATTAACACCGAGCAAAATTGTAGAAGAGCTTGATAAATATATTATCGGGCAGACTGAAGCAAAACGAGCAGTAGCAATTGCACTTCGCAACCGATGGCGAAGACAGCAGATTGAAGATGTTCTTCGTGAAGAAATTCTTCCAAATAATATTATTCTTATTGGACCGACCGGTGTTGGTAAGACAGAAATTTCCAGAAGACTCGCAAAACTCGCCGCAGCTCCTTTTGTAAAAGTTGAAGCATCAAAATTTACAGAGGTTGGATACGTTGGTAGAGATGTTGAATCAATGGTTCGCGATCTGACAGACTTTGCCGTTAATATGGTCAAAGCTGAAAAAACGAAAGAAGTCCAATCCAAAGCTGAACATCTTGCTGAAGAAAGAATTCTTGATATACTAATTCCACCAGTACGAAAACCTCATCAACCTGCACAGCCGGTTCAGGTTCAGGCACAGACAGATGTTGAGCTAAACACAGATGAAATCAATTCGGAAGAATATCAAAACAAGAAAACACGCGAGTGGATGAAAGTAAAATTGAAAAACGGTGAAATGGATGATAAGCTGATTGAGTTCGATTCGCAGGCACCGCCGGCAATTGGTATGCAGGTAATGGGTCCGTTTGGAATGGATGATATGGGAATTAATATTCAGGAAATTGTTGGCAACCTGATGCCGAAGAAAAAGAAGAAAAGAAAAACTACAATTGCTGAAGCACGACAAATACTTGCACAGGAAGAAGCTCAGAAATTAATTGATATGGAAGCTGTTCAGCGTGAAGCAATTAAACGAGTTGAAGAATCAGGAATAATTTTTATTGATGAAATTGACAAAGTTGCAAGCAGCGGCGGTAAAGGTCACGGTCCGGATGTTTCCCGCGAAGGTGTGCAGAGAGATTTACTTCCGATTGTTGAAGGCACAAACGTAAATACAAAATACGGAATAGTAAGGACTGATCACGTTTTATTTATTGCTTCAGGTGCATTTCACGTCGCGAAGCCATCTGATTTAATTCCTGAATTGCAGGGAAGATTTCCAATTCGTGTTGAGCTGAGAAGTTTAACTGAAGAAGATTTTGTCCAGATATTAACAACCCCGCAGAACGCGTTGTTCAAACAGTATTCTGCTTTGTTGGAGACCGAGGGAGTTAAATTACACTTTACCGATGACGGAATAAGAGAAATTGCGCGCATTGCTACTGAGGTAAACGAAGCAGTAGAAAATATTGGTGCAAGAAGATTGCACACGATTTTAACAACCCTACTTGATGAAATATTATTTGATGTGCCGGACAAAATCCCAACAGAAACAATTAACATCACAGCAAAATTTGTAAAAGAAAAGCTCGATAAGATTGTAAAAGACAGGGATCTGAGTAAGTTTATTTTGTAAAGAAAAGTAAAACTATTTATAAGAGCGACCATCCGGTCGCTTTTTTATTTTAAATATTTCTCAAACCACTTCCTTCTCATCTCATCAACTTCTTTTCTGTGCTTTTTCAAAAAGTGATCTCCGCCTTCAAGTATAACAAGCCTGAATGGAATTTTTAGTTCAAGTAGTTTGTAGGAAAGATCAATTGAATCGTGCGGCAATACTCTTTCGTCATCAGTTCCGTGAATAATCAATATCGGTGTGTTCTTGGACAGCTTCTCCGGGAATTTTACAATCGAACGGCTTTCACACTTCTCATAAAATTCTTTCTCTTTGTATTTGCCCATTGTAGCTTCATACAATCTTCTCATAAAAGTGCTTTCATCTGAATTACAGCGAAGATTTGCAATCCCACCGCTGACAATTGCACACTTAAACTTATCCGTTTTTGTTAAAGCAAGATATGTCATCATTCCACCACGGCTCCAGCCCTCTATTCCCCATTTTGTTATGTCTGCATTTTCAATTTCATCAGCCAGAGAAATTAAGTTCAATACATCATTCACGTCATCACCACCGAACTCGTCGTGACCTTCACCCCCATCATTTCCACGATATTGAGTTGCAAATACAATATATCCCCAGCTTGCAAGCTGTCCGAAAATTCCTCTCGCTGTAAAGGAATCAATTGCACCTTTGTTTCCTATTCCTCCCCTGTTCCAAATTATGCACGGATATTTTTTTGAATAGTCTTTCGGATAAGAAATGTATCCTCTAACCTTCAATCCATCAGATGAATAAAAAATCTTTTCAGTTACAGTGTTATTGAGCACTTCCTGTCCCCATCCGCTAGCGATCATTTTATTTTGCGAATCAGAAAGAATTATTTCTTCTCTTTCAAGGATAGTTGATTTTTCTATGCTCATATAAATACGATTTGAATAACTATATTAATCCCTGCAAATATCGGAATTTATACTGTGGGTAAAAAGAATCGAAATAAAAGCAGGAAGAATCTGCACCATCAAGAAAAAATTATAAACCGCTCATAATGAAAATCGGAATAGCAGTCATAGCACTGGCAGTTATCTTCATATTCTTACTGAACAACTGCAGCGAGGAAACATCTGAAATGAAATTTTATTCATTTAAAAAAGAAGGTGAACTTACTTTTACTGATTCAGTTGGAAATCAAATCATTAAAATTGATATTGAAATTGCCGACAATGACTATGAAAGACAGCTTGGTTTAATGAACAGGAAAAGCATGGAAGAGATGCAAGGCATGTTATTCATTTTTCCCGAAGAAAGATTTCAATCCTTCTGGATGCTGAACACACTATTTTCGCTGGATATACTCTTCATTAATAGCAATAAAGAAATTGTTACAATTCATAAAAACACTACTCCTCTTTCACAGCAAAGTTATCCCTCATCGGAACCGGCAATTTATGTTCTTGAAGTAAATGCGGGATTCTGTGACAGGCATAAAATAAAACTTGATGATAAGATCTATTGGATTGGTGGAAGAATTTCGATTTCAAATTGAAATAAATTCCAACCCACAAATGACAAAACACAAATAATTTTCAAATTCCAAGACTCAATATCCAAACCAAATTGGAATTTGGATATTCGTAATTAGTGCTTGTTTGTAATTTGTGATTTAAGCTTTGCCGTAAAGCTTCTCTTCAACAAGCTCACAAATTATATGTGCAATTGTAATATGACCTTCCTGAATTCGCTGGACATTTGAAGAAGGAATTACGATCGGAAGATCAACTATATCTTTGAGCTTTCCACCATTTCCACCAAGAAATCCGATTACTTTCATTCCCTTTTTATGGGCTGCTTCGACAGCTTTAATAACATTTGGTGAATTTCCGCTGGTTGATATTGCCAGAAGAACATCACCTTTATTTCCTAATCCTTCAACATTTCTTGCGAAAACATTTTCAAACCCGATATCATTTCCACCGGCAGTAAGGTTTGAGGAATCAGTGGTAAGTGCGATAGCTGGAAGAGCCGGTCTCTGAATGTGATGATTAAGTCTGATCATCAACTCGGTTGCAATATGCTGGCAGTCGGCAGCGCTTCCTCCGTTACCGCACAGCAATAATTTGTTTCCTTGCTTATAGCAGTGAACCAATAACTCAATTACTTTAAATATATCTGGTTGAAGTTGATCCTTTATCTTGAGTTTCGTTTCGGAACTTTCAATTAATGAATCAACAATAAATTTATTTACATCCATATCAAATAATATTATGATTTAAAATTGGTTGAATGGAGAATTTGTAATCACACTAAACTTCAACGGGTAACTTAGTGTGAATTGCATTAGCAAAGTCTTTAATTAAATCCCAGTTGTTCTCATCTTCAAAGAAGTTCCCCGTAACAATAATACTTGCACCACTTTCAACTTTTCTTCTTGCTGTTTGTGGTGTCCTGATTCCTCCGCCAACAATTACCGGAATACTACATTCCTCTGAAACTGCTTTTACCATTTCATCTGGAACTGATTCCTGCGCTCCGGAACCTGCTTCAAGATAAATAAATTTCATTCCAAGATATTCACCTGCAAGTGCAGTTGCAGCGGCGATCTCCGGTTTATTCCTGGGAACAGGAAGGCTTCCGCTCATATACACGGCTGTCGTTGTAGTTCCTGATTCAATTAAAATATATCCGGTGGAAATTGGCTCAATATTAGCTCTCTTTATCAACGGCGAAGCGGTGACATGTTTACCAATCAGATGCTCTGGATTTCGACCGCTTATAACTGATAGAAATAATATTGCATCTGCAGCCGGTGAAACTTGGTTTACGCTTCCGGGAAAAATGATTAATGGAAGCGAGGTTTCTACTCTTACGTTTTCGATGAATGAATCCAGATCACCACTGATCATCAAACTTCCGCCAATTAAAAAACCATCGACACCGGATTTTTCGCAATGTCGGATAAAAGGTGGAATTTTTGTCTTAGTTAATTTATCGGGATCTAAGAGTACTAAGTATGCGGCTCCTTTTGAGCGAATGGTATTTAAGAGATTATTGTAGATTTTCATATAAAGTAATGTTCCCGATATAAATCGGGTTGAAATATATAAAAATTGATTTTTATTAGAAAGAAAATGTCTGAAATTCTGATTATATACTTTAATTATTATGATGAATACTAAATAGAATGGCATATTTTTGCTTTGTTAATAAGATTGTTTCCTTACAATTATTAATGATTTTTACGGCGATGGACTAATGGGCAAAATATTAGCGATAGCAAACAGACGGGGAAGAGTTGGTAAAACAACTACTTCAATTAATCTCGCTGTTGCTTTTGCAAATTCAGGCAGAAAAACTTTACTAGTAGATCTGGATTCTGCTGGTTATTGTGCAAAAGGTCTTGGACTAAATAAACGTGAAATAACGAATGACATATTCAGGGATTTTCAGAATAAAATTCCTTTAAAGCGTTCTGTTCTTAAGACAAATATCTCAAGACTGGAATTTTTATACATTAAAAAATTACCATATCTTGATGAACTCCGAATTGGAGAAATCTCACCCAATGAACTAATTCTAAAAAGCATTTTACACAACATTTCAGCGCACCATGATCATGTCGTTATAGATTGCCCACCACACTTAACAGGTAGTATTAATGCCGCTCTAATTGCTGCTGACAGTGTATTAATTCCTGCTGCACCCGGAAAATTTTCCTCCGCTGCAGTTAGAAAAATTTTAACACAGATAAACGATGTACGGGATAATTATAATCCCGAACTGAAAATTGCCGGAATATTCCTAACCAACTATGAATATAACAATGGTGATTCGTTTAATCTGAAGAAGGAATTATTCAGAGATTATCCCAAACTAATTTTAAATACATCCATACCAAAAAGTACCGCGGTTCCAAAGGCATTCGATTCAAATATTCCTTTGCTTGTTTTTGCTCCTGATGATCGTGCATCAAAAGCGTATATTAAACTGGCAGACGAATTATTTGAAAGAAAAAATTTATTTGTCTTAAAAAGAAAAGTTTAACCTTTAACCAGGAATTGAATATGCCTAAAATTACAGTTTATGAAAAACCATCGTGCACAACCTGCAGAAAAGTAGCCAAAATATTAATCGATAATGGTGTCGATTTCGAAAAGGTGAATTATTATGTAGATCCTTTCTCAAAATCCAAACTTCTGTTATTATTAAAAAAGATGAATATGAATCCATCTGATATTTTGAGGAAGAAGGAAAAGAATTATAAGGAGTTAAATTTTGCTGAAAAGAATTATACAGAAGAACAGGTTCTGGATCTGATGATAAAATATCCTGATCTTGTTCAAAGACCGATTGTTGCAAAAGGTAATAAAGCAATCCTCGCCCGTCCACCGGAAAAAATTAATGAACTTTTTTAAGAGTTTTTTGTTGTTATAATTGGTTTTAAAACCGTCCCCCCTCTTTCTCTTTGCAAAAAGAGTCCGAGTTTTACGGGGGACGTTAGGGTGAGGGACTGAATTTTAACAATAGTTTCTGAATGTTGCAAATTAATTGTGAAATGCGGCGATCATTTTATTTCGGACCCGAGAAGAATTTACCTTCTGGTAAATTTTATTTACAAGTTTTTTATCTTTGCTATGAAAGGAAATAAAAATGATTAGTAAAGAACTTTTAGATATACTCTGCTGCCCCGAAACAAAAGCAGATCTAGTACTCGATGGCACTACACTTGTATCGACAGATAAAAATACACGGCGTCGTTACAGAATCGAAGACGATATTCCTGTAATGCTTATTGATGAGTCTGAGCAGCTTTCCATAGAAGAATGGAAAGAAACTATGAAACGACATGGAAAATCGGTTGATTAGTTTTCGTCTAACGAAAATCATTAATATCAAATCTCATACTACCATTCATTTTAACTATATTTTCTTTTAAGTATTTCAGATTTAATAACAGAGGTCAGTTCAATGGATCCAATCAATATAATTATACTGCTGAATGTCATTGCAACTTTTGGTGCGAATGTTACGGGGGCAAAGCGTGGTCTTAAATCAACAGTTTCTGAAATAAAAGAAAAACCAAAGACATATCTGCAGAAGTTACCTCCTGTTATATCGATGCTATCGCTCGTTGCATTAATACTTGCAGTTTTTCAGATAGGTACGCTGGAATACATAGAAGAATATAATTTAATACGATACATTGGACTGGCAGTTTACCTTGTTTTTTCATGGATTCAGGTCTGGTCATTTAAAACACTCGGTGATAATTATTCACAGGATATAATGATCAAAAAAAATCACGAACTTGTTACAAAAGGACCTTTCTCATTGATAAGACATCCGCAATATATGTGTCAGATTTTACTTGACCTTGGTGCAGCTGCGGCAACTTTCGGATTAATTGTAGGATTATTAGCTTTGATTGAAATACCAATTTACATAATGAGAGCCTCGATGGAAGATAAGCTGCTTGCAAAATATTTTACGGAAAAGTTTTCAGATTACAAAAAGAAAAGCGGATTTATGTTTCCTTTCATTGGATAGGTTTTTATTCTCAATGAAAAAAATATTTTTACTTTTTTTATTTCTTTATCCGGTATTTGACTCATCTGCCCAACAGATCGAAAATGTATTTGTAGTTGCAGACGGTAAAACAAAATCTGTATCTGCATGGATGCGAGAAGGAATTGTCTATGTTTCAATTTCAGAGCTTGCTGAAGCTTTATCCATAAATTATTTTGAGAGTGAAGCGACAGGCAAAGTTGAGTTGAAATCAAACTACTACTCGCTAAAATCAACACCAAGAAATCCTTATTTGATTATAACTCCCCGCTCGGGTGGTTCGCCAAAAGTTTTTCAGCTTCCCACGTCTACATATTTAAAGAAAAATAAATCCTTCATTCCTCTTCCTGCATCAATTGAGGCTGTTGAAATTATAGTTGAAAGAGAAATTAAATTCGAAAAACCAAACAAGATTGTCATCGGTCAAAAAATAATTTCCCCAACTGAAGGGAAACAGTGGATGTATGATATTCCGGATTTACCTCCAACAACCGGATATGATATAACTGGTTTATCAATTACTGAAAAAGTAAATGGGACACTGATTCGTGTTCATTCAAAATCAAGAATACCATCATATTATAGTTCATATAAAGATGGTGAGCTTACTATAATTTTTAGAAAAGTGAATGCTGATATCCAAAGGACAAGCAAAGAAGGATTCAGCAGTCTCATAAAAAAAATTGAAAGTAGAAATGTAGGCTCTGATGTCGAATTTAAGTTTCAGGTTGGCAGTGATTATTCGACCAACGAAGTTATGAATGTACCGGAAAGCAATGACATTATCATTACTATTCATAATAAAGTTTTCAGCCAAACCGATCTGAATAAAAAAAACATAGACAAGTGGAATTTTGATGTTGTAGTGATTGATGCCGGACACGGTGGTAAAGATCCCGGAGCTATTGGAGTTGATAACGTTCGGGAAAAGGATATTACACTTGCGATTGCATTGAAGCTTGGAGAGCTAATGAAAAAAGAAATGCCCGATGTGAAGGTTGTTTACACAAGAAAGGATGATACATTTGTTGATTTGTATAAACGGGGAAAAATTGCAAATGAAAATGATGGAAAATTATTTATCTCAATTCATTGCAATTCAACAAAGAAAAAGCCGAGCGAACCCAGCGGTGCAGAAGTGTATCTTCTGCGACCGGGAAGAACCCAGGAAGCAATTGAAATTGCAGAAACTGAAAACAGCGTGATTAAGTATGAAGACAATCCGCAGAAATATGAAAAGCTCACAGATGAAAATTTTATTCTGGTCAGTATGGCTCATTCATCTTATATGAAATACTCTGAAAAATTTGCTGAGCTTCTGCATAAAGACTTCGATGTAAATCTCAAAATTAAATCACGCGGTGTGAAGCAAGCAGGTTTTTATGTTTTAGTCGGAGCTTCAATGCCGAGTGTTTTGGTAGAAACAGGATTCATTTCAAACAAAGCAGATGCAAAGTTCTTAAAATCTTCTGCAGGACAGAAACAAGTTGCCGAATCAATATTTAGCTCCATACGGGCATATCGAAAATTTTATGAAGAGGCAATGGATGCTGAATTGTGATTCTTTATTTAATCGTTGAAAATCAACAAAATACTGTGATTTCAGGCATAATTTAATTGAATCCAACAACGACTTTTTTTCATCTTATCAACCGTAAATATTTATTCATAATAAAAGGTCAGAGAGTGAAAAACGTAATCGAAGGAACAGACTTCAATTTTGAACAGGAAGTATTGAAATCGGATACTCCGGTACTTGTAGATTTTTGGGCGCCGTGGTGCGGTCCGTGCAGAATGGTTGCGCCGGTAGTCGAACAAATCGCCAGTGAATACGAAGGAAAGTTAAAAGTTGTAAAACTAAACACAGATGAAAATCAGAATACAGCAATTACCTATGGAATCAGAAGTATTCCTACACTTGGTATATTCAAAGATGGACAGGTTGTCGATGCTGTAATAGGTGCAGTACCTAAAAAGTACCTGGAAGAAAAAATTAAACCTTACCTGATCACAGTTAACTAAAATTATTAAGGCGGGCTTGACCCGCCTTTTTCATTTCTACTTTTCAGATACTGTTATATCTCCGCCCGAAGTATGTGCAGATAATAATTCACCGCCGCCGTTTAAGTCAGCAACCAATCTGCTTGAAGAAGTTTTTTTAACATTGCTCATAGTCAATGAGCAGGAAACATCCCCGCCGGATGTTGATAATTCCATTGATGCTTTGAAATCATTTGTCAACCTAATATCGATATCGCCACCAGAGGTCGAAATATCGATTCCCCGGTTTTCACCTTCATATTCAAGTTTAATATTTCCTCCGGAGGTCTCAGCATCAACTTTTGCATCTTTGCAGAAAAGAAAAACATCGCCTCCGGATGTTGAAGCATCAAGCATTCCTGAAAATTTATCTGCCCAAATATCTCCGCCCGAAGTATTTAATGAAGCGTTACCGTTGATTCCACCACATTTGATATCTCCGCCGGCAGTACTGATATCAAGATTAAATTGAGCCGGCACTTTAATTTCAACTTCAACTTCAACATTGCTGAACCATGAAGAGATCGATGATTTTTTCTTTCCTGTGATCTTAACATATTCATCGTTGCCATCCATAGTAAAAGTCATTTTTTCCAAAGCGTTTTCGTTTCCTAAAATTTTAACATTTACTTCATTATTGTTCCAATAAGTTACTTTCACATCACCAGAACTTAGTTCAACGTGCAGATCCTTTCCCGGTGAAATATTAAACGATTTTTCTTTTATCAGCTTCAAATCATCATCATAAGAAATTTGTGAGGATCCCAGTGCTGTAAATAATAAAATAAGTGAAATGCACAGTGAAGTGATTAAAGTTTTGAAATTGGTATTCATTTTTTTCTCCTGTTGTTTTTAATATTTGACTCACTTGAAAAGCTAATAGTTACTAACCACACAAAAATTAATCATAGTTTATTTCCGATAAGAATATTTCGTGATTAACGGTAAAAATTAGCGTTGGATGCAAGAATAAATTAACTTTGAATAAATATTCACAATAAATCAAAACACAATGAAAAAAGCCGAATTCATTCCATTAAGCAATTATCGACTATATGACCAAGCAGAAATGATAGAAAGATCGCGGGCATTTTATGATGATATAAAAAGAAGAAGAACCGTTAGAGATTTTTCTGATAAATCAGTTCCAAAAGAAATTATCGAGAATTGCATAAAAGCCGCCAGCACATCTCCAAGCGGTGCTAATCTACAACCCTGGCATTTTGTTGTTGTTTCAGATCCAATTATCAAAAAGAAAATCAGAATTGCGGCTGAAGAAGAAGAAAGAGAATTCTACAGTAAACGTGCGCCAAAAGAATGGCTTGAAACACTGGAACCATTGGGTACTGATGAACAAAAACCATTTCTTGAACTTGCACCATATCTAATTGCGATATTTTATAAAAGTTTTGAATTCTCTACAGAAGGAAGACAGCTTAAACAATATTATGCAATTGAATCGACTGGTATTGCAACCGGGATACTAATCACTGCAATTCATAATGCGGGTCTGGTTTCATTAACACATACGCCAAGCCCGATGAATTTTTTAAATGAAATTCTCAGCAGACCAAAAAATGAGCGGCCGTTTTTATTGCTTGTGGTCGGATATCCTTCTGCAGATGCGCTAGTACCAAACATAAAAAAGAAAAGCCTGCATGAGATTGCAAGCTTTATATGAAATATCCTTCTGCAAAGAATAATAGTTTATAAGAATCTTAAAATTATTTGATCAAAATCATCTTCTTAGTTTCAACAAAAGAACCCGCTTGTAGTTTATAGAAGTAAATACCGCTTGATAATCCATCAGCATTAAATTCCGTTTCATAACTTCCTGCAGGAAGATATTCATCAACGAGCGTTGACACTTCATTTCCGAGAACATCATAAATCTTTAATGTTTGATGACTGCCGACTGGCGACTGCCATCTGATTTTCGTAGTTGGGTTGAATGGGTTAGGATAGTTTTGCTCAAGTGAGAATTTTTGAGGGAGAAACTCTACCGAAACAATATCAGAATATTCAAAACTTCCATCAGTATCTATCTGCTTTAACCTGTAATAGAATTTGCTTCCGCCGAGTAAAGAGTTATCAATAAATGAATATGTTTTCGGAGTGTTGGAATTGCCGTTTCCGGAAACAAAACCGAGCTTTATCCAGCTGCTTACATTTACCTTCCGCTCCAAGTCAAAACCATAATTATTAACCTCGGATTCTGTCGTCCAGTTTATTTCCACCTTGTCAGCTAAAAGCATTGCAGTAAATGCAGATAGCTCGACAGGTAATGGGATATTCAATGCATCCTCAAATTGGCCAATATTCCAGAAGGTAGCATTATCATCATCATATATTCCCCAGAAAGGGCTATTGCACAACCAATAAATATTAATTAGTCCATCCTGGTCTAATACATCAAAATAAATGGTTGCTACATCTGTCCAGCTACTTCCTCCGGCTACAGTTGTACCTTCATTACTATTAAGGAATGGCAAATCAATATTTATCCAGATTCTGTTTTCCACAGGTCGGGTTACTGTCGCAGGGCTGTAGTTACCTTCACAAAAGTTGTGGAAAACATAGTCTGTATTCTTAATGGGATTTTGCGCGAAGCTGATCGCCGATGTATCGAAACCAATGATCATCGTTGCTCCTCCCATTGCATCTTGACCTGTGTTAGTATTTATCTGCAGAAGAACGGAAATCTTAGAACTGTTAATATTTGCAATTTCGATTTTTCCATTAACGTCAGCAGGAGCAATAAATGGAGTTGATAATGAGTACAATACAGAATAGGGAAATGCAGATATTAAGATCATTGATAAAAGAAGTGAATTGAGAGAGAAAAGTCTGGATGTTCGTATTCCTTTCATGACGAACACTCCTTTCACAATAGTTATTTGTGATTCGAAATACCGTTACGAAGGATTGGAACCAGTTAAACAGATTTGCATTTAACCAACCAATCGACACCACCACTAATTCTTCATTTCAACAATGGTACCCGAATGGATAGTATTTGTATTTTGTAAAAAAAATAGTTTGGGAAGGAATGGAAAGTATTTAACTGCCAATGTCGTCGCGGTTTCTCGACAATAATTTCGGGGATATACTTTTAAAAAAGATTCTAACGAATAAGAATCATCTTTTTAGTCTCAACAAATTGACCTGCCTGAATTCGGTAGAAATAAATTCCGCTCGATAATTGTTCACCAGAAAATTCTGTTTCATAACTTCCTGCAGGAAGATATTCATCAACTAAGATTGCAACTTCATTTCCAAGCACATCATAAATCTTTAATGTTTGATGACTGCCGACTGGCGACTGCCACCTTATTTTTGTGGTTGGATTAAAAGGATTCGGAAAGTTCTGATATAAAACAAAATTATTTGGCTGATCAGAAAAGTTATCATCCACTCCAGTTGGATTCTGGGTTAGTCTCGTTATCATAAAATCACCCGAGTTACTTGCGAAGTCAAAACCTGCAGCAAGGATATCACCATTATCTAAAGCAATACAATTAGTAAGATGATGAGAACCACTGCTATTATTTAAATTCAGAATTATTTTCCCATCAGGTGAGAATGTTGTATCGGGAGTTCCATCAGAATTGAGACGGGCAATACCTGCTCTTGTAGATGTTTCGGAGCTTCCGACTAATAAAATTCTCCCGTCTTTATCCATCTTCATATCATAACAAACATCATGGGAAGAAAATTGAATATCGGTTCTCCCTGCATTTCCAAAAGTTGTATCAATATCTCCGTTCATTAAAAATCTGAATACAGAAAATTTTGCGGGACCGGAATCCGGAGTTGTACCAGACATTATGATCTTTCCATCACTTGTGAGAGCTAACGACTCGCCACCAGAAAAATTATACTTGCCCTCAATACCAGTAAGCACCATTCCATTATTCCCGAATGTTGGAACAGGATTACCGGAACTATCTATCATGGCCATTACAAACTGAGTCAATCCGGCCGTGAAGGCAACGGTTGCCATCACCACAGCACTATCTCCAAGAAAAAGACAGCCTACAGGATGGAATGTTGCTGCTAATGGCAGAACTGCTTCTCCACCAGAACCGAATGTCATATCACGTTCGCCATCAGGTGAAAATCGCATTACACCAAATGCGCCTGAACCGGTTCTGAAACCTGCAGTTAATATTCTTCCGTCAGATAAAACTTTTACTCCATACATTTCACCTGCAAGATTGCCATTAAATCTGTGCACTGCTTTTCCATTATCTGCAAAGGTTGTATCTAATGAACCGTTGGAATTGAAACGATAGAGAGCAGGAGTAATCTGACTCACGCCATTTCCTTCTGCTTGTGTCCCTGCTACAACAATCTTTCCATCTGACTGCAGTTCAATATCGTTAGCGTGATCTCTAAGTACGAAATGGATCGAAACTTTTCCGTCAGAACCAAATCCAGATATATCCGGTTGACCATTTGGAAGCAGCTGAGTCATTGCAATAAAATAATCAAATGAGCTTGTGCTTTGCCCGGCCACTAAAATTTTTCCATCCGGCAGAACCAGTAAATCGTTTGGATAATCCCCATAGCCTGAACCAAAATTAACTCTGGTTATTCCGTTATTGCCAAAGGACGGATCGGGCACCCAGGAATTCTGTGCAAAAAGGTTTCCTAAAAATGTAAGAACAGATAAGAATTGGATAGTTAATATTTTCATGCTTATTCCTTTATTAAAATTTATCTGGAGTAAAAATATTTTCAGGAAGGTATCACTTCAATCACGCACTTGCGTGGTTTTTAAGGATGAGTTCGGTAAACGAGGTCAAATATCGCAGAGAAGGAAAACCTGTCTGAAAGAGTTGTCCGTTTTCCTTCTCTTATTTAGGAGAGAGAGCTAAAATCTTATTTCAATAAAATCATCTTCTTTGTCTCAGCAAAGTTTCCCGCCCGCAGTCTGTAGACATAAATCCCCGATGAATATATTGAAGCATCAAACTCAACTTCATAACTGCCCGAGGGTTTTTCTTCATTAACAAGTTTTGCAACTTCACTTCCAAGTATATCGTAAACGGTAAGAATTACTAGACTATTCTGAGGAATTGCATACTTGATTTTTGTAATTGGATTAAATGGATTCGGATAGTTCTGTTCGAGTGCAAACTTCACAGGAAGAACATTTCCCGAGATAAAGATTTTACTAAGATCCGATATTACAACTTGATCACCGGAATTTAATACGGCATTTAACTTTTGCCCGGTTTCATCCCGAAGAAGAATTGTAACAGCTTCTGCTTTTGCTGTTACAGGATAATCTAATCCTTGCATTATGATTGAATGAGTTAACCCTTGCAGGTTTTCAGCAAACCGATTACTTCCATATCTCACATCAAAAATTTCTGAAGGTGGTAATGGCGGTAAATCATACTCACTGAGATTTATATTTTCATTGACTGCATAGAGAGTATAACTCTTTCCGCTTGCATCAGTAAGAATAATTTTTCCCCAGCTGTCACGATTAGTTTTGGTTTTCGACCGATTGCCTATCAATGCAGTGTTCGGAATAATTATTTCTCCCGGGGCACTTAGCTTTATCCAGTATCCATAACCCGGAACTAATTGTGTGGCTTCACTGTAGCCGGAAGAATATCCGAAGACACTACCTTGCTGAAGTCCGGGAGGATTTGTCGTAATGCTATTCACAGAAACTATTTGTTCAAAAGCCCCGATTAAATTCCAGCCTGCTAAGCCATTGATTGGATCGTGAGCAACTATCTGAATTCCTTCAGCAGGCCATTCGTCTCCTGTGCTCAATGTATCTGCAGTAGAATGCTTCATCCAGTAGCCAGCTCCGGGTGCAACAGTCGTTACCTGGTTATAACCATTATTAAAATTGAAAACGCCAGCTGACGGATCTCTTTCTGCCCACCAGGTATCTATATTTTGATCAACCGGGTGTAGTCCTGGGACAGAAACCATATTCCAGCCTTCGTTAACTGCAACCGCTAGTTGAAATGTAGTTGCGCCGGTTTGATTTGCAACTTCCAGCGTATCGTCTATTGTTCCATTGTTACCCTCATCAACAAGAATTTGTAGCAAAGAATTTTCAATATTCTCCCAATCAGGAACAAAAGTATGAGAAGTATTTGAAGGAAGAGTAAGATTAAATTTTTCGAACCTCCCAATACCATTTCCATTTATATAATTTAATTCTATATCATATTCCTTGGAAGAACCATAAGAAATTAATTTTATTATGTTGCTGTCCGGGTTTTCAATTTTCACTGAATCATTTTGTGCAAGCTCAAGTGATCTTAAGAGAAATAATTTTTCTTGAGCTGCTTCACTAATTAAATTGAGAAGTTTTATTTTCTTAACCTGAGCATCATGATTTGAAGCAGAAATACCTTCGTCATAAAATAATCTGTCTGTTTGAGTTTCTTGTACATTATATCTTTCATAAAGAAAAGATTTATTACCAGTAAAAAAGAAAACTTCTGCTGTATCTTCCTGGAATTGATTAAGTATGACTGAGTAACTATCGTTAGTTAGTGTATATCCATACGGTGGTGTTTCACTTCCATTATCAACAATGATCGGAATAGAATTAGGTATTTCATCAACAACAGTATTGTTAAAGTATCCTGTAATATTCCCAGAGCTATCAATAATTCTTACTGAAGCAGTTACAGGATTATATACCTGTAATAATTCATCATCAAGAATGAATGGAGAGTTTTGATAACCCACTTTACTAATCGTAGGGTTATTTAAATAACCAACCACAGAATCCCTAAGATAAAATTTCCCGCTACCACCCCAGCCGGGCCAATTTGAATAGTTCCAGCTACCTGTTCCGCCATTTGCAGATGTATCAACTACAATCCTGATATTCGAGTTTGGGAATGAATTATCATATACCTTTATATAAAATATGTTTGGATTTAATGTATCCTTCTGTAATCCATAAGCTAAAATTGCATGTCCTCCGGATCCCGTATTATGATTGAAACTTAGAGTTCTAACCTGTGCATTATCCTGAGTAAACATATTGAGCATTTCTAAAAGAGTTTGTTTGGGTGTCTTATTCAATCCTATTGTAGCTCTATAGTTTAAATGAGGATTACCTAATTGATGTGTAAATAAATCGTTTATGGTGCTTTTAACACCATTATTTGAAGTAACATTTATGGGATTATTGAAAAAAGGAAATAAGTGATATGTTGTACGAAAAGCATCTTTATCCTGAAAAGCTAATGCATTAGCTATTGCAATACCAAAACAAGAACCACCCCAACTTTTAGCATTAGCCTTCCACTTTAATACAGCATTTGCTTTGTATATGGCAGAAGGTATACTGTGATAACAAGAATTTACTGTAAAAGCGTTAACCCATGAGATCCAGTCAGGATGCTGAGCACTTCTTGCAGTAGTAAAGGCACCACCTGCCTGCGATTGAGAGTATGGATTATTAGTAAATGGATCAATACTATTATAATTAAACTGCTGATACCAGGTAAATGGCCACATATCAGTAGAATCATTCCAGAATCCCCACTGATCTCTGTTTTTTCTAAACTCATAGTAATTTGAATCAAGAGCATTTATTCTAGTAAGTACATAGGGCTTTATCCTGAAAATACTGCTTTCAACATTAGCACTTGTATCACTGGCTTTTTGAATTTTTAAAACACATTTACGTGAAAGAATTGTATCGGGAATCTGCCATATATATGATCGTGAGTTTGCAGTATAATTCTGAACAATTGAACGGAATGTTCCGCTACCATTATGATAATCGGTGCTTATTAAAATATCAACTGTATCAGGTCCCCCAGTCCATTTAATTGTATCTGTTTCACCTGCAATCCAAAGTTCTCCGGGCTCCGGTTCAGTGATTTGAAAAGTAGGCAATTGCACTAACCAGGCCTGTGCAATTCCATTGAAAGTACCGACTCCCACAATTCTTGAACCTGTACTATCCACAGAATAAGCCTGAGTTAGATTCCAACCAGCAAGGTTTAAGTTATATTCATTTTCCAGTACTGCTTTAAGATCACGTGCCCCATTACTTTCGTCCCAGACAAAAGCCGTATTAAAAGTATTCATCCTACCGACAATAACTTTTCCATTGTCAGATATGGCAAGAGCACTACTGATTCCCGCAGTACCTTGCAAAACTTCCCATCCTCCAGACGCAGTCCATTTTGCAGCTTGAGTTCCATTAGAAAAGCTTAAAGCACCTACAATAACTTCGCCATTATTTGAAACACCATTTGCAAGACTTCCAAGTGAACCTCCTGTTCCCAGCGATTGTAATGGACCACCATTAATACTTCTAACTGCGTGAAGCGTTGTTGCATCTACCTTATCGGTTCCAACAATCACAGATCCATCAGCAGAAATATCATAAGCTGCACTACTCATCCCACTCGGTGCACCAAGATTTATAATCGATCCATTGCTCCACATTACAGCCCTGTATTGTAAATCATCATTAAATGCCCTTCCAACTACTTTAGTTCCATCGTATGAAACTTTTGCTGTCCAGGAAGCCGGATTAACTGATGACAACAGTGGTAAAGGAGAAATGCTGCTCCCAATCCAAAGCAAAGGCTGCATATTAATTCCCGATACTCCGGTTGCATTTCCGCAAATTACAGAACCATCACCCGAAACACCTGCTGGTTGGGTGCCTGTTGCACCTGGATAATTGGGTAGTAGTACTACTCCTGTTGCTTCTGTCCATTTAAACGGTCCGCTTTGTGACCCGCCTATAACCGTAGTTCCATCAGAAGATATATCATATGCAACAGTTCCCATACCAAGTGGAATAAATCGTGCAGAATCAGAAGAAGTTGATTGCGGTAAACATAGTGAGTTAAAAATCATTAGTAAGCTAACAATGCTAATAATTCTTTTAATTATTTTCATTTTAATTACCTCCAAAAATTGATGACATCACTTTATTAAAATCATTTTCTTAGTTTCAACAAAGTTGCTTGCTTGAACCTGGTAGAAGTAAATACCACTCGTTAATCCAACACCAGAAAATTCTGTTTCATAACTTCCTGACGGCAGAAAATCATTAACTAAGGTTGCTACTTCATTTCCAAGAATACCATAAACTTTTAAAGTCACATTACTGCTCACCGGTAACTGATAACTGATTACAGTACTTGGGTTAAAGGGATTCGGAAAGTTCTGATATAAAACAAAATTATTTGGTTGGATATTGTTGTAATCATTAATTCCAGTTGGATTCTGTGTTAGCCTTGTTATCATAAAATCACCCGAGTTGCTTGCGAAGTCAAAACCTGCAGCAAGAATATCACTGTTATCAAGAGGGATGCAATTAGTCAGATAATGAGTTCCACCACTATTATTTAGATTCAGAATTAATTTTCCATCAGGTGCGAATGTTGTATCAGGTGTTCCATCAGAATTGAGACGTGCAACTCCTACTCTGCTCTCAGAACTTCCTACCAACAAAATTTTTCCATTAGAATCTATTTTCATATCATAACAAACATCATGAGAGGAAAATTGAATATCAGTTCGCCCTCCATTTCCAAAAGTTGTATCAATATCCCCATTCATTAAAAACCTGAATACAGAAAATTTTCTGGGACCGGAATCCGGAGTAGTTCCGGACATAAGAATTTTTCCATCACTAGTAAGCACCAAAGATTCGCCACCTGAAAAATGATTACTACCTTCGATACCTGTAAGAACAATTCCATTGTTTCCAAAAGATGAAACCGGATTGCCGGAACTATCGATCATTCCCAATACAAACTGGCGTAAACCTGCCGTATCGGTAACTGTTGCCATTACAACTGCTGTATCTCCCAGAAACAAACATCCGACAGGATGATAGGTTACCCAGGTTAGAGGGTAAGGTAAAAGAGCTTCCCCGTTATCTCCAAAGGATAAATCACGCTCGCCATCCGGAAGAAATCTCATTACACCAAATACTGAAGAGCTGGAATTTAAGCCAGCGGTTATTATTCTGCCATCGGATAATACCTTTACTCCATACATTTCACCAGCCCGGTTTCCATTAAAGCGATGTACCGCTTTACCGCTGTCTGCAAAGGTTGTATCTAAAGAACCATCGGAATTAAAACGATAGAGTGCAGGCGTGATTTGACTTACGCCATTTCCTTCTGCCTGTGTACCTGCTACAAGAATTTTTCCGTCGGGCTGGAGTTCAATATCATTTGCATGATCTCTGAGCACGAAGTGAAGTGAAACTTTTCCGTCATTTCCGAATCCGGAAATATCAGGCTGCCCATTTGGAAGCAGCTGAGTCATTGCAATGAAGTAATCAAATGAGCTTGTGCTTTTGCCGGCTACCAATATTTTTCCATCCGGCAGAACCAGTAAGTCGTTTGGATAATCGCCATAGCCTGAGCCAAAATTAACTCTGGTTATTCCGTTATTGCCAAAGGACGGATCGGGCACCCAGGAATTCTGTGCAAAAAGGTTTCCTAAGAATGTAAGAATAGATAAGAATTGGATAGTTAATATTTTCATCTTTATTCCTTTAAAAATTTATCTTGAGTAAAAATATTTTAGGGAAGGTATCACTTCAATCACGCACTTGCGTGATTTTAAAAATTTGGTTTGGTTAGCTGTTGATAAGTATCGTCGAGAAGGAAAACCGGGTTGCAAGTTTTTTTGTTTTCCTTCTCTTATTTAGGAGAGAGTACCAAAAATCACTTCAATAGAACCATTTTCTTGGTTTCAACGAATGAGCCTGACCGCAATCTGTAGACATATATTCCAGATGATAAATGGGAAGCATTAAAACTTACTTCATAACTTCCTGCGGACTGTTCTTCATTAACAAGTGTTGCAACTTCGCTTCCAAGAATATCGTAGACTGTTAAAGTTACGATGTTATTCTGTGGAATTGAGTAACGAATAGTGGTTGTTGGATTGAAAGGGTTTGGGTAGTTGGCTTCCAAACTTACTTTCGTAGGAACTTCCTGAGACAGCTCTGTATTGCTAGGTGGAGCAAACTCATAAGCCCCGATATCAACTGTCATACTCGAACTCCCAAAACTAATTCGAACATTACCATTAAAATCGAATGGTGGAAGGTCAGAACGATTTTCTCCTGCATCAATAACAGGAGATGCCTCATCAACAGGAAAATCCGCAACTATTTTGTAGGAATTTCCAACCATTGAAACATTTCGTATATCTCCTGCAACAGTCAATGTATTATTTGTATAGTCTAGAATAAGAAATTGTTCTATTAGTGATATGTCAGGATAAACCACAAGACCCTTAACACCAAAGAACGAAGCATTTACATCAGTGAGCACTGAAGAGTTTGTGGTTGTATCATAGCTAAGAGCTGTTATCATTCCTTCCAAAATGATATTGAAGAGTGGGTCTTCTGCAATGTTATTTTCAGCATTCGGCAGAAGATTAACTTCCTCTAAAGTGAGAATGGTTCCTGCATTACGTCGAAAGATACCAGCTGTGTTATTGAAAAAATCGTTGTTGCGTGGGACAGAGTTTGTATTGGCAGCAATTTCGTTTACTCCAAATCCCATATTTTCACTGATAATATTGTTCGAAAGTTGTGGATACTGATTACTATTACTTGTACCTCTAAGCCGGACCCCATCCCTACCGTTTCCGTAAAAGTGATTATTAATGATTCTGAAATCATTCACTCCGCCTCCATTATGAGAAAACCCATCAAGTCGGTTTGCATAAATAAGATTGTTAACAACAAATGGTGAGTTTGCAGTTCCCTGGATCAGAACACCGTTGCTTCGGTTTCCTGAAATCCTGTTTCTGTAAATCACCGGAGCCACACTAGAGCCCCAAACAACTACACCATTTTCGTTTTCCACAATTGTGTTTTGTTGTATTAAAACACTATCCTTTGAATTCCCACGAACTTCAACACCAGCATGCTGATTATTATGAAAGACACAATGCTGAATAACTGCGGATCTACCGGAAGTATCTGAGCTGGATCCGCCTGCAATAAATGCTCCATCAGAATATGAGTATGCAATAGTACAACTATCTAAAAAAACAGTTGACTTCACTCCTTGCCGTAGAGAACCACTTGGCAAGCCAGAACCACGTCCATACAAGATTTGACAATTAAATAAATTCGCCCGCGCTCTTGGCGAAGAAACTGTTGTTAAACCAACAACAGATATCCCGGTCCAATCTCCAGGCTGGGGGTTGCCGTTACCTCCGGTTACGCCTCCGAGCGATGAATTATTCGATGTCATCACCGCACTTTGAGCATTTAAGATTCCATTAACGGTGATCTCCCCGCCGATTGAAAATTTTAGAATACTGCTATCAGAAATTTCAAGCGTGGCAAGAGGCGGCACATTAAGTTCACCCCGAATGACGAATGGAAATGTTGAGTGTGAACTTAATATAGCCAGCCCTGTATCGGCTGCTGAAGTCTTGTTTGCATTATGACCTAATACAATTGCGTTAAGAAAATTATTAGAGCCATGATTCTCCGCAATAGTTCTGATTCCAGCTCCAAGAATTTGAACCGGTTCTCCCTGAACATTTACAAATTCATTTGATATAAGCGTAAATTCATCTACGCTATTAACAATAATTCCAGTTCCCGCTACATTATCGAAAGTGCAACCGACTATGGATAGCGAAGCACCATCAACCGACATTAATGTTACAGGTGTTCCGGTATAGCTAAAAGTACAATTCTGGAACAGCGTAGTGGGTTGATTTTGCAGGTTCAGTCTGAAACCTCGGATTGCAGGTACCGCTGCGTCGGACAGGTTGAAAACACATTCGTCAAATGTCACATTCCACTCGCCTTGAAAGTGAAATGGCTGGTTCGATGATGTAGTAAAAGTACTCTGCATTGCATTCAGCTCACCAAATACAGTTATTTGCATGAACGGAGATACTGTTGATGATATGATATTCAACGTACCTCCTTCCTGAACTTGGATAATCACTTCGGAAGAGACTGTGACATTGATAATATTTAAAGTTGCTCCGGGATGTACAATAACGCTTCGCTCAAGTATAAAAGGAGAGCCAGGCATTAAATTCGTGCATCCACCATAAGCGTTTTGGTAGTTCACATCCCAGGTTTCAGTAGTATAAATGTCATAAATTCCCAAGCTATAATCACATTGAGGTGAAGTCAGTGTGCGGTTAATGTATACTGTTGCGAAAGAATCTCTTATCCAAGTTAGTATTAAAAAAGCAACCGCAACGATTATAAAAAAGTATCTCTGTTTCATTTTTATTCTCCTTATTAAAGTTTATTCTGTGTATAATCTATTCGGAAAGCGTTTTGGTTTCAATCACGCACTTGCGTGATTTTTAAGGAATCGTTTTGGCGATGAAATTGCATATATCGTAGAGAAGGAAAACCGGGTTGTAAATTTTGTTGTTTTCCTTCTCTTATTTAGGAGAGAGAACCAAAATCTATTTCAGCAGAACCTGTCCGCCGAAGTTAATTTATTAACGCAGGAGGATCATCTTCTTTGTTTCTACAAAGTTTCCAGCTCGTATTCTGTAGAAATAAATCCCGCTTGCCAAGGTGTTTGCGTGAAATTGAACAGAGTGTATTCCTGCTTGCCGATATTCTTCAACCAGAGTTTTTACTTCTTCGCCAAGCAGGTTGTAAATTTTAAGTGTTACATCTCCTGCCTGTGGTAATGAGAATTGAATAGTTGTAGTTGGGTTAAAGGGATTCGGATAGTTTTGTGCGAGTGAAAATGATGTCGGGATTTCTTCTGTTTCCTCATTTTGAATTCCAACAGTTCCACCACCTAAATTGTATAAAACAAAAAGTGAATCAACTCCTGCTGAAACACTTGAAACAATAGCAATATCTGTTTTGCCATCCTGATCAAAATCTGATGCAACAACACTTCTTGGCAATCCTGTGGCAAATGGGAAGAAACAGTTCTCTCTCGTAGTAAAATTTCCAATACCGTCATTCAGAAAAACAGTTATTCCGTTTTCTTCAAGTCGTTCATTCACAGTAATAAAATCAAGATCGCCATCATTCTCATAATCCATAGTGGCGATGCCCCGTGCATTTGTAACAGAAATTGATTCTGATATGAAATTCAGACTACCCTCATTTCTAATAAACTTAACTGATGAGAGAGTTTCAGTGGTGATGAGATCAAGATCAGAATCTCCGTCAAAATCTCCCATAACAATACTTGTAGCACCAACACCGCTTCCCAGTTGATATTCATTAATTGTTCCCAAAGGAATAAATCCTGTGCAATTGCCGGGATAGCCAGGAAAATCTATATCACTAATAACTATTAAAGGATGAGGAAACGGAGAACTTGTTACTGCGGCAATTTCAGGAAAATCTCCGTCTTCTGAAAACTCACCAAATACAAAATCCCGCATTGCCGCATCAACTGTGTCGGGGAAACTGAAGATGGGTGGATTAATATTAGTTTGAAACCACTGAACATCATGACAAAGATTTCGATTCCCAAGATGCATCAGATAACCAATCATACTTACGGTTGAAACAAAACCAAAGTCCTGAGTAATTGCTATAGTTCTTTTAATATCTCCGTTTATTGTTGGTCCGGGTTCAAGTGATTGCACCCGCCCAAATGTTCCAATTGTCACAGGAGTACTGAATCCACCAGCACCATCTCCCCAAAAGACAGAGACAGCACTTGTGTCCCCGCCAACTATCAAATCAAGATTATTATCTTCGTCGAGATCATAAAATTTAACTACAACCGGATTGAATGGAGTTTGAAGAATACCTGCCAGCTCAAATGATCTGGGCGGTAAATTATGATAAAGGAGAACTTGTCTATTACTATAATCCGTTACTGCAATACCATCATAAAGAATATTGTCAAAATTATCTGCAGCAATTGAAAATGCCGTACCTGTTAACGCTGTTCTGTAAGGATCTGAGAACATTTGGAATCCAGTAAAACCATTTTCATCCGCGCCGATCATTGGTGTAGTTGTAGAACGGATTTCTTCATCAATATCCACCGAAATTTCTGAAACCGGAATTCCCTTTAAATCAGGATCCTGTGACTGGCAATCTGAAATATGCAGATTGGTGCTGTCAATAAATTCAATAGCTTTTGAAATAGAATTTGTATCCAGACCGGTCGCGTTTCGATATGCGGATAGAGTAGGATAAGCTACACCGTCTCGTACTACTAAAGCTGTCGATCCCGGCATGTAGAGTACGTTATAATCAGATAGAAGATTTGGTGATTGCGCATTTCCTTGATGATAGCAGACATTATAACCACCTCCACCTGTAACTTTACCGAGAATAATATTGTTCAACACAATACAATTCGGGGAATGCAGCCTAAGACTTTCCAATCCCGCTCCACTTAACTTAATTGTATTAAACAAAATTTTTACATTTCCATTTGACTGAGCGACACTCAAACCTATTGATCCATTTATATTGATCATATTATTTGCAATTACAACTGAATCGCAGAATCCACCAATGAAACCCCACAGATAAATTCCATTTTGAACACTTCCACGAAGAGTATTTTGTTCAATTACTATAGATTCCGTACCAGTAGGGATATCGATATAAATACCCTGGTACCCTGAATTGAAACTCCCTTCAAAATCAATCAGGTTCTTTCTGATAATCAGATGCTGTCCCGTAACCTGAATCGAACCTCCCAGTGAATTTCCGGATCCACTCGTAGTACGCCATCCAGCAAGAAATTTATTATCTTCGATAGTAAGAGTTCCCTGTGTAATTCCTCCTACTTTATATATTCCATAAAGCAGGCGGAAAAAAGTATTTCCACGAATAGTTACGTCTTCCGGAGGTTGTGCGGAAAATTGAATCCCAAATTCTGTCGCATAAGGAGCTGACCCATTGAAGTTGCATCCTTCCACCAAAAGCCCATTAACATTAAGGTTACTTGAGGAATTACGAACCCGAACGAAAGTACTGCCATATCTATGCAGCGAAGTATCACTTTCCTGGAATGTCAGATTCCTGAAAGAAATAAAATCCAGCTTGACCTGAACAAGATCCTGGTCTGCGGTATTTGGATCGGTTATGTGCATCTGCAGAATTACGTTATCTACATTACCGCCTGCTGCATCATCCGGCTGAAAGGTAACACGATTCGTTTCTGACAGCCCGGCAACAACACCATCTAGAATAAGAACAGTACTATTCCCTCCGTTTTCCACATAAACTCCCGGACGGATGTTAAAAATTACGGGACTTGATATCCCATTAACATTTAATGCATCAGATGCATCCTGAAGAGTGGTAAAGTCAGGTGAGTTTCCTCCAATTGTATAAGAACCATTTAATGGTTGTGAAAAAATTTCATTGGTTATTCCAATTATGATGCAGACTGTTAATAAGATTTTCAAAATTTCTCCTGTGAATTTGTTTTTACTTGGGAAAATAGGTTCATAGTTATAGCAATGCATCACGCACTTGCGTGGTTTTTAAGGATGAGTTCGGTAAACGAGGGCCAATATCGTAGAGAAGGAAAACCTGTCTGAAAGAGTTGTCCGTTTTCCTTCTCTTATTTAGTAAAGAGAGAAAGTAAATTACTTTAATAGGATCATCTTCTTTGTTTCAACGAACGAACCTGATTGCAGTCTGTAGAAATAAATTCCGCTTGATATTGATGAAGCATCAAATTCTACTTCATAATTGCCGGCTTGAAGTTCTTCATTCACCAGTGTAGTAATTTCATTTCCCAGAATATCGTATATCTTCAATGCTATAAAACCCATTTCAGGAATTTGAAATTTTATAGTTGTAGTTGGATTAAATGGGTTAGGGTAGTTATTTGATAAATTGTATGTGCTAAGTTCGCCTTCAATCTGCTCAATGCCAGTTGGTAAATGTGAATACATAAATTTATTCACGTTCACCCAGGCCGAACCATTCCAGGTTTGATAGAGGTCCTCAATCGGGTTATTGTTTCCATCATATGTGTATGACCACTTGAAAAAATTCACCCAGGCAGAACCATTCCAATTTTGTCGGAGATATTCGACCTCACTATTGTTTGCATTATATGTGTATGAAAGCCTGTTATTATTCATCCAGGCCGAACCATTCCAGGTTTGATAAATCTGCTCAGTCAGGTTATTGCTTCCATCATAAGTGTAAGAATACTTTGAAAAATTTACCCAAGCGGAACCATTCCAACTTTGGCGGAGATATTCAAGTTGATTATTATTTCCGTCATATGTGTATGAATCCTTTGTATAATTCGCCCAAGCAGAAGCAACCCAGCGTTGTACCAGTACCTCGATCAGATTATTGTTTCCATCATATGTAAATGTGCCCTTTGCCCAATTTGCCCAGTCAAAACCATCCCACCATTGTTCTTGAGATTCAATCAGGTTATTGTTTCCGTCATAAGAGTATATAAACCTATAACTATTTTCCCAGGCAGAAACATCCCAGTTTTGATGAAGTTCTTCAGTCAGGTTACTGTTTCCATCATATGTGTATAGCCATTTAGAATCATTCTCCCAGGCGGAACCATTCCAATTTTGGCGGAGATATTCAATCTCGTTATTGTTTCCATCATATGTATATGACTGCCTTAATGAGTTCACCCAAGCAGAACCATTCCAGGTTTGCCCGATCTCCTCAATAAGGTTATTGTTTCCATCATACGTGTATAAGCGTTTACTAGCATTCACCCAGGCGGAACCAGCCCAACTTTGAATGAGATCCTCAATCAAGTTATTGTTCCCATCATAAGTGTATGAATATCTATAATTATTCACCCAGGTAGAACCATTCCAGGTTTGCCATATTAGTTCTACTAATATGAAGCCATTATCAAGTAGTGTTTTGTTAATGGTTGTCCTTGTACCCTTTGTGTCAAATCCTTCTCCTTCGTAAAACTCTCTTTGTAGATTTCCTGATGCTGTCTGCCAATCGTTACTTTTAGATTTGAATAGTAAGGGTTCTCTATAATGTAATCTTTGTAAATCACCAGCATTTGATTGGAGCAGCTCGAAAATTCTTTTTGCAGTAAGCTCCTCGGGCATTACTCCACTGTGAATTCTATCCTGAGGAAACGCTGTTATTAAAAACAACGAAAGGAAAAACAAAATGTGAAATAAATTTTTCATAACTAACTCCTATCTAATAATGTTTAAGAAATAATTTTTATTAAGCTCTTCTGTGTTCGATTTTTTTATTTCATCAGTATCATTTTTTCAATTTCAACAAAACCTTTCCCCGAGTCTGTCGAAGGAGAGCCTGCCGTAAGCTTGTATAAATAAATTCAATTTTATTCTCCTTATTAAAGTTTTTTCCGAGAATAATTTATTCGGAAAGCTTTGTGGTTTCAATCACGCATATGCGTGATTTTAAAGAGATTGGATTGGTTAATTATTGAAGGATATTGTCGAGAAGGAAAACTTATCAGAAACGGGCGGCGGTTTTCCTTCTCTAGTTCAGGAGAGAGAGACAAAATTTATTTCAGCAGAACCTGTCCGCCGAAGTTAATTTATTAACGCAGGAGGATCATCTTCTTCGTTTCAACAAATGAACCAACCTGCAATCTGTAGAAATATAACCCGGATGATAAATGGGAAGCATTAAAACTTACTTCATAACTGCCAGCTGATTTTTCTTCGTTGACAAGTGTTGTGACTTCTCTTCCGAGCGGATCATAAACCTTAATTGTTACATTACTACTCACTGGTAACTGATAACCGATAACCGTACTTGGATTAAATGGGTTAGGAAAGTTTTGAGATAAACTAAAATCGTTTAACAACCCTTCGACATCAGCATCTACATTTGTAATACTATCAGGATCAGCGAACGTGAAAATTCCATCATTATGAATATTGTTTGCTTCAACATAATTTTCACTGGTGTTGACAGTACCACCTACGTAAATCCATCCGTCATTAGTTAATCTGACTAGCTTCAGATTACTTTCATTAATTCCTTCAATATCGGCATCCGAATAATAAAGTCTGAGTGATGCATTGTAAGAAGAAGTTGTTCCGGCATTTTGCGGCGTAACATTAATTTCATAAAATCGGCTTGCTACACCAGCGGCAACAAACGAATCATTGAATGGTCCAACAAGAGTGCTATCAGAAAAAACAAGAGCTTCAACTGATGTTACCGCAGGATCACCCAAATTTGAAAAATTTATAAATCCCTGGTTCCAAAGATCATCAACTATATAAAAGGGAACATTTGGCTGAAATGGATCATTGTGATATCCAACTGCTACAAAATCTCCCGGATAGCCAGAACTTCCCGTAACTACGATTCTTCCGCTTGGTTGAATATGTATATCTCTCGCAACGTCATCCTGAATGGTGACTTCAGTTACAACCAAACCGTTGTTTCCAAAAGAGCTATCAATCTGTCCATCATAATTCAGTCTTGTAAGAACAAAATCAAAATTTGAACTATACAGAGATGTTGCAACGATTATTTTATTCCCATATAAGATTATGGAAGGACTGACACCCTGGATTTGTGTTTGACCAGAAGTGCCAAATGTATTATCGATTGTCCCGTTGTTATTGTATCTGGCAACCTGAGTAAGCTGCCCTGCCCTCCCCGCAACCAAAAATTTACCATCTGGAAGCAATGCAATATCATCCAGACGATTACCAAATGAGTGTACAACCAAACCGTTTGCTCCAAAACTATTATCAAGACTGCCATCCGGATTATACCTGGCCATTGCCCAATTATATGAAGATTGCCCAACGGCGATTATTTTCCCGCCCATTTCCACTGCCAAACCCCAAACGATATCCCTTGTATCCGGCGTACCAGTACTAAAATCAGTTGTAACCAGCCCACTATTTCCAAAGGAAAAATCTAAGTTTCCACCCAGATTATAACGGGCTAAAGCAAATATACTTGATACATCGGACTCATATATTTCACCTGCCAAAATAATTTTGTTGCCAACTACTACTCCGGTGTATGCGCCATCCAGAGATCCATTGCCAAAAAAATCTGTAACAACGATTCCGCTATCACCAAAATTCTCACTTAATTCACCGTCCCCTCCACGAAATCTGTACATCACAAAATCTCGTGGAAAATATCCGTCCTCACTATATCCCGCCAAAACTGGCCGAGTAATCTGTATTAATGCTTTCGTCCCGGTTTCGTAATAACCCGACATATTCAAAGTTTGCCAGCCATCATCAGAAAAGGTTACATCTGGGTTTCCAAGTACTCCCATCCTCAAAATACTCATACGTCTAATAGCGCCATCCACAGAAGTTCCAGCGATAACAATTTTTCCATTCCATTGTTGTACAGCTGACGAGCCCACAATATCATCATAACCATTATTATCTACGATGGAGATTCCCAAACTACCAAATGCGTAATCAAGATCACCTGCTTGTTGAGCAAAACATTCAGCGCATATTAGTACAAAAAACAAAAAAGACATTAAATCAGATTTTTTCATAACAAACACTCCCAAGTTTTTTTACTTTGAAAAATAACTTTACAGAGATAGCAATGCATCACGCAAATGCGTGATTTTTATAAAGGGACTTTAAAAGGATTTTAGAGAAGTTTTTCTTTTATTGCTTTGGAGATTGCGCTGCTACGCGAATGGACTTCCAACTTTGCATAGATGTTACGAAGGTGAGAGTCAACCGTATGGTGACTGAGAAATATTTTTTCAGCAATTTGTTTTTTACTTAAGCCTTCGACTAAGAGACTTAGTATTTCTTTTTCTCTATCAGAAAGATCATAGCCATCAGATTTTACGTTTTGGTCCCTGAACATATTTAACACTTTTTTCGCAATGTGCGAATTCATTGGTGCGCCGCCGTTCATTACTTCGCTAATTGATGCAACAATTTTTTCCGATGACAGATCTTTCAGAAGGTAACCGGAAGCACCGGCACAAATCGCATTAAATACGTTTTCATCATCATCGTGAATAGTTATGATAATTATTTTAGAGGATGGGGATAATTTTCTGAGCTCAGGTATTACTTCAATGCCGTTCATACCCGGAAGACCAATATCGAGCAGAATAATATCGGGGACTAATTCTTCCTTTCCAATAAAATCAAGAGCGGCTTCACCAGAACCAAACGAATGCTTGCAACTGATCTGACCGCTCTTACTGATAGCCTCCTTAAGCGAATCTCTTAACAGCTCATTATCTTCAATAATAATTACATCGGTTGATGATTTCATTTTATAATTTCTGTAATAATCGTGGTTTGAAAATAATGATTGTTTAAAAAGTGTTCAATCACGCACTTGCGTGATATTGGCTATTAATTCAAGCAGCGTTCCTTTTCCGGGATTGCTTTCGAATTTCAGTTGTGCATTTAGTTCCTTTGCCCGTGATTTAATGTTTTTCAATCCATTCCCCGAGCTAATTGGTTCAGTATTAAAACCTTTGCCATCATCTTTTATTGCAAGAAAGATAGATCCATTTTCAATATGGAATTTGATATCCACGCTCTTAGCTTCAGCGTGCTTTATGATATTATTCAGCGCTTCTTTATAAATGAAGAATAAATTTCTTTTCGTTTCGGGGAGAAGATTGATATCGGAAATATCTTCAGGATAATCAAAATTCAGAATGAATTTTCCTGCAGTATTGTCTGCAACCTCTTTCATTTTTGAGATGAGATCTTTAAGACTATCAGAAGAAGGATTTGTCAGCCATACAATATCACGAATTGATTGAGTTGAGCCTTTCGCTACTTTATGAATACGTTTTATTTTTTCCGATGCTTCTGCGTTTATCTTTTCATCATTCTGAATCAGCTCGCTCATCAGGAAATACTGCTCAGGTTGCTTCCTATTTCATCGTGAAGATCCTGAGCAATCCTGTTTCGTATTTTTTGTTTCTCGATTTCTTTTTCCTGTTCAATATTTTTTGCTTTTAATTCTGTTTCACGTAACCGGGCTTCTTCCCTTTCTCGTCTAAGTCTTTCTTCTTCTTTTCTTTTTCTTCTTTTTAATTCAGTATGTCTGATGAAATATAGTACACCCATCAATGATATAAAGTAAAAAGTATAAGCCCACCAGGTTGCCCAGAAAGGAGGATTGATCACTAAGAATATTTTTGCGGGTTGTTCATTCCACAATCCATCGCTGTTGGTTGCTTTGACGAGAAATGTGTAATTACCCGGATCAAGGTTTGTATAGGTTACAAATCTTCTTTTCCCGCTGTAAATCCAATCTTCATCGAATCCCTCCATCCTATAAGCATACTGGTTCATTTCCGGTGCATTATAATCCAGGGAAGCGAACTGAAATGAAAAATCGTTTTGATTATAATTCAAAATTATTTCACTGGTGTAAATTATGCTTTTCTGATGCGAAGAATTTGCTATCGGATCTGCCGGCTGATTAAAAATCTGAAAATCCGTTATTACTACCGGTGGGGTGTATGCTGATTGCCGTGTTCTTTCGGGATCGCAGTAGTTTAGTCCTGTAATACTGCCAAACAGCAATATGCTCTCTTTACTTTTAATTGTGGCATTGGAATTAAAACTACTGCCATTCAAACCATCAGCTAAACCAAAATTAGTAAACTCTTCTTTTTCAATATTAAAAAACGAAATACCGGAACTGGTTCCAATCCATAAATTACCATTATCATCTTCAAGGATACTTTCAACTGAATTATCGTGTAATCCGTCAGCAACCGTATAGTAAGTAATGCCCACATCCAGCTTGGAATAATCTTGCTGACCGGGAACATTTTTAATTGTGAATTTATTCAGACCATTTGCTGTTCCGATCCATAATATTGTTTGATCATTCGGCTTGTTACCTGCGATCGATTCGCAAATGGTGTAAATGTTATTGCTGCTTAAAGTCGACTTATCATTTTTAATATTTTTAAAATGAATGAATGAATTCTGCACAGTATCATTAAATAAATTTAATCCGCCTCCATTTGTTCCGATCCAGATTCTGCCTTTACTATCCTGAACAATTGCCCAAATATCATTGAAGCTTAAACTTGCAGGACTGTCTGTTTCATTTCGCCAATGCTCAATATTTTTATTTTCAGGATTTAATCTTGCGAGTCCACCACCCCAAAATCCAATCCATAGCATTCCTCTGTTATCCATTAAAATTGACTTAACATAATTATAAGCAGAGGGATTGAATGCCGGATTTTCAACACTCCAGGACTTTAACAAATCAGTTTTAATATTATACTCTTTTAATCCCTGGCCGTAAGTTCCAATCCATAGTTTATCTGAATTTCCCCCAGACAAAGACCAGATATTTAAAGATTGTAATTGCTTATTTCTACTAATGGAAGCGTTCCCGGTAATATTATCAAAACCAAATAAACCTCTCTCGGTTCCAAACCAAATTATATTAGCATTTGTTCGGGCGATGGCTCTTATATTTTTATTCTGAAGAATTTGTAATTCATTAAAAGCATCAGACAGTGAGAACTGAGAATTAAACTTTGCACTTTTGGGGGAATAATAATTAACGCCATTATCTGTGGCAATCCAGATCACTCCGGATTTATCAATTAAAAGATCGTGTATTGTGTTACTCAATAAACCCATCGGAGTATTTTCGCTCTGAATAATTCTTTCAATCTTTCCGGATGATAAATTGTGTCTTACTAGTCCGCCGTAAGTACCAATCCATAAAATTTTTTCTCCGAAATAATCTTCTTCAACCAATGAACTTACACTATTGGCAAATTGCAGCCCGGAATTTTGTGGTAAAATGATATCTGAATATTCATATGTTGATGGGTTAAAAAGTGACAACCCATTCAGTTTGCCAATCCAGAATGAATGTTTATTGAACGATGATTTACCGAGGTACCAAATCGGACCCATAAATTGCTTACTATGAGTGGGAGAATCTTTGAAAATTTGAGTGAAGGGCTTATGAAGGGAAACAGGATTAAATTTATCCATACCAGCATAAGTTGCTGCCCAGATATTTGAGAAATTATCTTCAAGAATAGCGAGAATAAAATTACTGCTTAATACATTCCTATCGTCGGGTGTATTTAGCCAGTGATCAAATTTGTTCCGGGATTGATTAAATCTGTAAATGCCATGCCTGTAAGTGCCGATCCATATCAAACTGTTCTTATCTTCCGTTATAAAAGTGATATTTTTTTCCGTGAGGTTAGAATCAAGATCCCAGTGAGTAAAAGTATCATTATAAGGATCGTACTTGTTGAGTTTTCCTCCTTTTGTTCCAATCCATAAAAATCCTGAGCGATCTTCAAAAAATGTCCAGATTATATTATCCGAAATTGAAGATGAATCACCCGGAATATTTCTGTAAACTTTTATTTCGTAGCCATCAAATCGGTTCAGTCCGTCATCTGTTCCGAACCAGATAAATCCAGTTCGATCCTGTAGTACGCAATTAACATAGCTATTTGATAGGCCATTCTGAACAGACAGTCGGCCAAATGGAAGTGATTGTGGAAACTCTCTGCTGAAGAAACCACCCAGTATAAAAACCCAGATATAAATTATTTTTTTTCTTCCGAATGTCATCAATACTTCATTTAAAAATTACACGGATAATAAAACAACTAATAATGATAATAACATTCATAAAGATTTTTCTTTGAGATTTATTGGTTCAAGTGATTTTCCACCCAGAAAATAAAGAAAAATTAATTAAGACAAAGTCACAGATTTAGATAATAATACTTGTCACTGAATATTATGAACAATAAAAAACCTCTGCTAAATTGCTTTAACAGAGGTTACAATAAATAGTGTTGGATAAATTCTATTTCATTAGAACTTGTCCGCCGAAGCGATTAGCGTAGGAGGATCATTTTCTTCGTTTCAAGGAATGAACCTGCTTTTAGCTGATAGAAATACGTTCCGCTTGGTAGCTGAGAAGCATTAAATTCAACCTCATAGCTTCCTGCTGGTTTGTTTTCATCTACAAGTGTGGCAATTTCGTTTCCCAATACATCATAAATTTTTAAACTGACAAATTGAGATTGCTTCGTTTCACTCGCAATGACTGATGGTATTGTATAACGAATTTTTGTTGATGGATTAAACGGGTTGGGATAGTTCTGTTCAAGTGAAAAAGTTGATGGAGATGTTACTTCAACTTCTATTACATTCGAGTATTCAAATGTCCCATCATAGTCTATTTGTTTTAATCTGTAGTTGTATTTACCAGTAATTAAATTTTTATCTATGAAAGAATAGACTTGTGTTTCTGTCGTTGTTCCGTGTCCGTCAACAAATCCTATTCTTTCCCAAATTTCGCTGTCATTCTGAGCAGAGCGAAGAATCTCAAAACCCTGGTTGTTCGTTTCTGTTGATGTTATCCAGCTTAGTTCAACATTATCATCGTTCACGAATACCGAAAATGAATTTAATTCAACGGGTGTTGTTATTTCGCTCAATGGTCTTTTCCAAACAGCTCCATTATTAAGCCCAGCAAAGAAGTATACTCCCGATACTAAAAGAGAATTGATATTTAAGTGAGGTAATCCTTCATTTACAGCATTCCAGTTAACACCGTTATCAGTTGACAAAAATACTCCGCCTTCTCTGGTACCGGCAAACAGATTCGTACCCGAAACTGTGAGACAATTGATATCGAAACTGGTTATTCCATTATTAACTCCATTCCAGGTTGTACCGTTATTGGTGCTGAGAAAAATACCTCCCCCAAGTGTACCTGCAAAAAGATTCGTACCTGAAAAAATAAGCGAAGTTATATAATGGTGAGTCAGTCCATTATTAATTCCTGTCCAGCTTGTCCCCTCATTTGTACTCAGGAAAACACCTCCACCGGGGGTGCCAGCATATAGATTCGTACCGGAAACAGCAAAAACTTTAAAACCAGCAAATAAAGGACTACCCTCGACCCAGTTGATACCATTATTTGTTGAGTTAAAAAATCCTCCATCAAAGTCGCCCGCGAATAGCTTATCGCCTATTGATCCAAAGGCAGTCACTGTCCAGCCAAAGCCGGGATTCACATTATTCCAGGTATTACCATTGTCTGAAGAACGAAAAAGGTGGCCGTAGGTTATATTTGCAAAAAGGTATGAATTATAACTTGCCAGCAATTCGATTGATCGCTCTGTAAGTCCATTATTAACTTTTATCCAGCTTTGTCCGTTATCAGAAGAGCGGAAAACGCCGCCACCTCCGGTTCCCGCAAAAAGATTTTGATTTACTTGAATAATTGAGGGAATACTTAAATGAATCAAGCCGGTACTTGCTTCAGTCCAGTTGCTGCCATTATCTGTGGAGTGAAAGACACCTTCAGAATTGCTTGCAAATAAATCTGAGTTCGAAGCCAGTAAAGACCAGATACCACTTCCAGTTAAACCCAACTGAGTCCAATTTACACCATTGTCAGCAGAATGAAATACACCATTAAGAGTACCGGCATAAATATTTGAACCTGAATTATGCAGTTCATAAACCTGAGTAAATGCTAAACCAGATTGTACCCAGGTTGTGCCGTAATTTGTTGAACGAAATACACCGTCATCAAGTGTTCCAGCAAAAATGTTAGACCCAGAGATAATTAGTCCGGTGATATAGAGTTCAGTTAGACCAGAGTTTACTGCAGTCCAATTCATCCCGTTATCAGCACTTAAAAAAACACCTCCCCCGCCTGTCCCTGCATAGATGTTACTGCCAGCGATAGCAAGAGACGCGATATTAAGATTAGTCAATCCATTATTAACAGGAATCCAGCTAGTGCCATTGTCGATGCTGAGAAAAAGTCCATCGTTATAAGTTCCGGCAAAAATATTTGTGCCTGATATAACAATAGATCCTACACTCGGGTAATTTAAACTTGTCTTCGTCCAGCTTGAACCACCATCGGTCGAGTGGAAAACTCCGCTTGAAGTTCCGGCAAAAATATTAGAACCAGAGACAGCCAAAGATCGTACCCAGTGGCCGGTCAATTCATTATTAACAGGTACCCAACTGACACCATTATTTGTTGAATGATATATACCTACTTGAGTTCCTGCAAAGAGATTATTCCCTAAATCCAAAAAACAAGAAACTCCGCCACCGTACGGTCCATTAGTTTGTAGCCATTGGGCATTTAATGAAAATGAACTGTTGAAAATGAAAATTACTATTAAGACAAAATTTAATTTGAACATAAAGCCTCCTTTATATTTTTATGTATGTTGATTGAAATTCATTTGTCAGCTAATAATTACTTCAGCAAAATCATCCCTGCCTGCCGGCAGGCAGGTTCTTCGTGCTTCATCATTTCAGTAAAATCATTTTCTTCACAGCTGTAAATTCTCCTGCTTTCAACTGATAAAAATACGTTCCGCTTGGTAGCTGTGAAGCATTAAATTTAACCTCATACTCACCTGCTGTTTTATACTCATCTACCAATCCTGCTACTTCTTTACCCAATACATCATAAATTTTTAAACTGACAAATTGAGATTGCTTCGTTTCACTCGCAATGACATTCGGTATTGTGTATCTGATTTTCGTACTTGGATTAAATGGATTAGGGTAATTTTGTTCAAGTAAGAATTGAGCTGGATAATTTTCAATATCATTTTCTATGGACGTAACCATTTCTGATAGTGGTCGTCTCCAAACACCACCATTTAGGTGAAGTGTTCCAGCGAAGATGTATTGATCCAATATTGCAAGTGAATAGATATAATCATTTTCATAAGAGAGACCTGAATTGACTTCTGTCCAGTTTGTTCCGTTATTTGTTGAGAGATAAACACCACCAAGAAAGGTACCTGCAAAGAGATTAGTTCCACTCGTTTCGTTGGCACTGCTTGCTAGTGAGTAAACACTCCTATTCAATCCTGCATTTATACTAGTCCAATCTGATCCATTGTTGGTCGATAAAAAGACAGAGAAATACGTTCCGGCAAAGATTTTCATTCCATTAGTTTCGCTGGGAATAATTGCAAAAGAACCTGCCCATAATGTGGGTGAATATGATTCAATCCAGCTTTGACCATCGTCAGTTGAACGAAATATGCAATTATTTAGATTAGTATATTCCCTGTCGATACCAGCAAGTATAATTGTGTCACCCGTTTCATCTTTAAAAACTGTCAGGGCATAAACAATCAAGTTAGTGAGACCTGATGGCATCCAACTTGCACCATTGTCAGATGAGAGGAAAACACCTTCGGTTGTTCCTGCAAGCAGAGTACTTCCTTCTGTCTCGTTGCGAATTACAGCAAGTGATCTAACCTCTCTATTCTCCAAGCCCGAGTTAACCGCTTGCCAGGTTACACCATCATCTTTGGATAAATAAACTCCACCCTGACCACCTGCAAAAAGATTTCTGTTACCAACTTCAGCAGAGTCCAATGCGAAATCCTCTACAAAAGAAAGTATTGTTGGTGGCAAGGTCAAATTCCAAGTATCCCCAAAGTCAGTAGAACGAAAAACACCATTTACGGTTCCTGCTAAAAGGCTTGTGCCGGAAACCCCAAGGCTAAAAACCGCACCAGAAGGTTCGCTTGTCTGCACCCATTGTGCTGATAATGGATGCGTAGTTGCAAACACAGCAATTAAAAGCAATGAAACACAAGTAGATTTTTTCATAGGATTATTCCTCTATGATAGTTTATTGACACAAAACACTTTTCCTTTTCAATTTCCACGAACGACCGTTACTGTATTTGTGTTATTTGGATCTTCAGGAAAACTGTTAGTTGACACCACATCAATCCACCTGCTGGTGCCATAAAGTTTTATCAAGGCGTGATTATTTGTTCCACCAAGTACAGGAGGGTTTGCAAGTGACCTGCTACCGAACGCTTGAAAATCAATATTCTGATTGCCGTATACCTTTACACCCCAAAGCCGCACAGTAACAGTGTTGGAAAATGTCATATCAGGGCCAAATGCATCAGCACCAAGCACCAATAGCCCACCGGCATCGTTGAAGTTTGGATCGATCGGTCCGGTATTGTTGATAAATTTAGTGCCATGTGCTTCAAAGGTTGTTAAATTGGAGACAGATGTACCAGTAGCTGCAGTTGCACCGATGATCAAACCGCCAAGACCATTCCCCTCAAATCGGTCACCATGAGATGTAACTTCAACCATCGCAGAAGTGCATCGGTTATTGTTCACGATTATACCAAAATAGAAATCATGTGCCCGGTTATTTCGCAGTTCGGCAAAAATTTGTCCCTGATCAGCACCGTTGGTATTAACGATTCGGATGCCCTCAACTTTACCAAAGCACTCATTATCAACAATCTCTGCGTCAATTCGTCGCCCGATCATAGTTGCCCCTATGTTTCTCACGTCAATTCCTCGCAAGCTTCCGCCCGAAACTACATGGGCAACCTTAATTTCTGTTGTCGGTGTTCCAATAAGATCGGTTTCGATCCCACCGGCAGCAAATTCATTGCCCATAATAGTAAGCCACTTAATGGTATTTTTACCGCGTCCAATGCGGATAGGCCCAGTTCGGCCAAATGAAACAACGAACGAAGAATTTGGCAAGCCAGACGCATCGATGACAACAGCAGAGCGATTATGAGTTACTCCTATGAGAGACATGTCCTCTTGAAGTTCAAGACGACCGCTATTCGGCCGTGGAGCACCAGATGAGTCATTCACTGACAGTATATAAGTTCCACAATTTAGTAAAAGTCTCTTGCCGATATTATCCGGATTATTCACGGCTTCATAAAGTTGGTCTATATTGCTTACTACAATTTTATTTCCCCCGCCTTTTTGAAGTGTTTCAATTTCATTTGTATCAACGGGAGTTTGAATTTCCTCACAGCCAATAAAAAATACCAAAATAAAAATCGAACTTAGAATCAGAGAAATTTTCATAACAGCCTCCTGAGCAGTTTATAGGTTAGGTTCAAGGCACCTTTTTTATTATCAAACCTTAAAAGCGTATACGTGGTGCTTAATAAAAGATTTTGATTAAGTTTGTCGCAAATAAACAAAAAGGAGAGAGGGGCTACATATTAAATTTGTAACAAAAACTTATGATTTTGTAACATTATAGAAAATGATAGTTTTTTTTGGGCAAGAACGAAGCTAAAAATTATAAACTGCTATTACTCTGATATTTCACTGGGAGGGTAGCCAAATTCTTCTTTGAAACATTTTGTAAAATAAGCAGGACTTCCAAAGCCTAATGAATATGCAATCTCAGAAATATTTCCGCTTTTTTCCTTAATCATCTTTCTTGCTTTATCAAGCTTAAATGTCTTAATATACTGAATTGCTGATTTTCCTGTCAGCGCTTTTAATTTTCTATGCACCTGCATCCTGCTCATTCCAAGTTCTTCACCAAATTCTTCGGTGCTGAAATCTTCATCAGATAAATGATTTTCAATTACAGTAATCACTCTTCTCATAAATTCTTCATCTATGCTGCTTAGTTTTTTATTTTCAATTCCCTGAGGATAAGTTTCCAATTTAGCATACTTTTCCTGCAGCTTTATTCTTATCGCAATTAAATTTTTTACTCTTATCCGTAGTTCTTTCAGATCAAAAGGTTTTGTAAGATAATCATCAGCACCTGTTTCTAATCCTTCAATTTTATTTTCCTGACCCGATTTTGCAGTTAACAAAATGATCGGGATATGACTGGTTTTTTCATTGTTCTTTAAAATCCTTGTCAGCTCATGACCATCCATTTTTGGCATCATCATATCTGAAATGATAAGATCGGGAATAATCTTTTCTGCTTTACTTACTCCCTGTTCGCCATTTATCGCTTCTTCAATTTGGTAACCTGGATCAAGGGAATCTTTAATGTACTCTCTCATATCATAATTGTCCTCAACGATTAAGATGATGGTTTTATCTTCACCGTCATTCTGAGTAACTCGCAGAGAATCTTCTTTTTTATTAGTCACGGTTGGGTTTTGAAGGGTGAGATTCTTCATCCCGATTTCATCGGGATTCAGAATGACATCCGTTTTTATTTCTATTTCTTCAATAATCTCTTCATCTTTTAGATGATCTCTGCCCGCAGGAAAGTTTATTGTAAATTCTGTCCATTCTCCAATTTTACTTTCTACACTGATGCTTCCATGATGTAGCTCAACTAACTCTTTTGTTAAAGCTAAGCCAATGCCAGTGCCTTCATATTCCTTAGTCAGCGAACTATCTACCTGGTAAAACCTGTCAAATAATTTTGGTATATCCTCCTGGGGAATACCTATTCCGGTGTCTTTTATTTTTATTTCAACAAACGCTTTTGTATTGTCATGCTGAACTTGATTCAGCATCTTATTAACTGACAGGGATTCCGAACCAAGTTCGGAATGACACTCTCTTAATGAAACTGTAATCTTTCCTTCCTCCGGTGTGAACTTAAATGCGTTTGACAGAATGTTTGAGAGAATTTTGATCATCTTTTCTTTGTCAAAGTAAAGTTCAATATGGTCTTTTTCTGTCTGCAGCTTTAATGTTATAGCTTTTGATTCGGATAGTGATTCAAACGATAACGTAATTCCCTTTACAAAAGAAGCAATATTTCCTTTTGAAGCTTTCAACTTGTACTTCCCTGCTTCCAATCTTGAAAGATCCAACAATTGATTTACAAGCTGAAGTAATCGTTGAGCATTTCTTTTAATAGTTTTGGCATCTTTAACTACGTTAGTTGAAACATTTGAATTGATCTTTTCGGCGGGACCAAGTATTAAAGTAAGCGGTGTTCTGAATTCATGAGATATATTAGCAAAGAAACGTGATTTCATTTTTTCTGTTTCTTCTTTTTCATCCAGTACGGCTTGATTAACTTTTACCTGATTCTTATACGATATTCTGTTCATCTCATAACGTCTTAATGCATATAATGAAAAGATGAAACAAAAAGCATAGAACGAATAAGCCCACCATGTTCTCCACCAGGGTGGAGAAATAAATATGGCTATTGAAGTGCCTGCTTCATTCCAAACACCGTCATTGTTTGATCCTTTAACTCTGAAAATATATTCGCCGGGAGGAAGATTGGGATATGATGCAAACTTTCTATTACCCGAGTAAACCCAGCCAGTATCAATTCCTTCCATCATATAAGCATATTGGTTTCTCTCCTGACTTAAGTAACTCAAAGCGACAAATTCAAATGACAAAAAGTTTTCATCGTACGATAACTGAATTTCTTCTTCAATCGGAACAGATTTATCAAGTTTTTTTACGGCAGTAATTACAACGGGAGGTATGTATGGATTGATTTTAATGCTATCGGGATGGAACCTGATAATACCAGCAGGATACCCGAAATACATTTCACCATTTTCAGTTTTACATCCATAAATATAACTTAAACCGTTTTCTGGTACTCCATACGATACGTCATAATTCTGAAATTTGTTTGTCTTCGTATCAAATTTTGATATCGTCTTCATTGTAATCAGCCAGAGATCACCATTGCTATCTATAAGCATTGAAAAAATTAGCTCGTGCGGTAACCCATCTTTCTCAGTGTAATAAGTAAGACTATCTTTTAATCTGTCATATTTGCACAATCCTTTTTCTGTGGCAATCCACAATAGATCTCTTTTATCAGGTACTATTTCAAAATAAGTACGACCTTTTGTTCTATATAAATTTTGGGAGTGCGAAGAATAATTTTTGGTAATAATGTTTTTTACAGGATCAAAACAAAACAGACCGCGTTCGAAAGTTGCGATCCATAAAACTCCTAAATCATCCATATATAAATCTTTGATGTTGCCATTAAGTTGCAAAACCTTTATAACACGATTTTGATCTGGTTCAATTTTATAAATCCCGCCTTCCCCTTTTTTAGTTCCAAGCCAAATTCTACCTTCTGAATCTTTTAAGAAACAGGAAATAGGTTTAGTAAATTCTTTTGGCGAAGAACTATAAAAATTTGTTATCCTTCCATTTGCATCGCGCTTGTAAATACCCCCAGAGGATTTACCTATCCATAAATCTCCCGATTTTTCTTCTTCGACCAAATAATCCGAGCCAAAGGAATATGATATAATCTTTTCATCTTTCGGATAAAATATTTTCCAACCCTCTGTTGTGCTTATCCAGATTTTATCCTTGCTACCTTTTATAATTTGTGTAACACCTTCGACAGGATATTTTTTGAACGGCATCTTTACACGATTTATTTTATTAACTCCGCCTATGAATGTAGTTACCCAGATCGTACCGGATCGCTCTCTGTAAACCGATGTTATTAAATTACTGCTTATGCTGCTGCGTTCTTCAGCATTATGAGTGTACCTGGAGATTATTAACTTAACTTTATCAAATGTATAAAGGCCTTTTTCACTTGTTCCAATCCAAAGAGTTCCATATTCGTCTTCACATATTGATTTGATTGAATTACCTTCTCCATTAAGATACCGGATAGAAGAAAATGTTTTAGGATCAAATTTTACCAGGCCATTTTGTGTCCCCAACCAAAAAAAACCAGCCTTATCTTCAAAAACAGTATTAACATAATAATCAGATGAAAAGGAGCCATCCATTGAGTCACACCAGAAATGTTCAAACTTTTCTGATGTTTTATTTAACCTATAAAGGCCATTACTTGTACCGAACCAAAAGAATCCTGAAATATCTTTAAATATTACATTTATGAATTGGTTGTTGCTATAATTGGAAATATTGTCATCAAGAGGAACTTTAATAAATCTGCCAGATAGTTTATTGAATTTGTGTAATCCATCAAGTGCCCCAATCCAGAGCATGTTGTTGTCATCATCTTCATAAATTGATACTACATTATTTGTCAGTTTAGATTTCGGTTCATCTGGATTTGGTTGGTAGTGAGCGAAGCTACCAGTTTTGTAATTAAATTTATCGAGTCCGTTTCTTGTACCTAACCAAATATATCCTTCTGAATCTTCGTATAATGTATTCACGATAGCATTATCAATACTATTAGTATCATCAGGATCGTTTTTATAATTAGTGAAATTGTGACCATCAAATTTTTCAAGACCACTATGCGTACCAAACCACAGAAAGCCGGTGTCATCCTGGATCATTGAAGAAATATTAGTCTCATACATACCCTGGGCAATTGAGTAATGTTCAAATACTATGCTTTCCTTCTGAGCAAAAACTTCACATACAACTGAAGAGATTATTAATTGATTGATAAATACAAAAGCAAATAAATACTTAAGCAATAGTGTGTATTTTAATTTTAGTGAACAAAATTGTTTTATAAAGATCGGACTAATTTTGGCTGATGAAAATTGACTTTTTTCTGTTCAAAAACAATAGCCTCTTGATTGTCAGAGGCAAATAAAAAACCCCTGTTAGTATTTAATTGACAGGGGCAATAAAAACTTTTGAGGCAAGGGAATTACTTCATCAAAACTTGTCCGCCGTAGCGATTAGCGTAGGAGGATCATTTTCTTAGTTTCTGAAAAACTGCCTGCTTGAAGCTTATAGAAATATATTCCGCTCGTTAATCCTTCAGCCGCAAATTCAATTTCATAACCTCCTGTCTGTTGTTCTTCATTAACAAGCGTTGCAACTTCATTGCCGAGTATATCGTAAACTTTTAGTGTTACGAAAGTCCCTTTTCCTTTGGAGAAGGGATTTAGGGATGAGGCCGGTATTGTGTATTTTATTTTCGTGCTCGGATTAAACGGATTTGGATAATTCTGCTCAAGATGAAAATCACTAATTGATTTTTTTTCATCATTAACATTAGTAACAATTTCAAGTACTTCCTGCTTCATAATAAATGGAATGTTTGGTAAAGCATCGTACATACTTACAAACCTGTTAATATCTCCATTGTTAATTGTTCTGATATGATCAACCAATTGTGTTTTTACAGTTTGATAACAAACTTCAACGGTTATTTGGTATTCAGTATTTGGTAGAGTAGGTATTAAATATGTAACACTGTCACCTCCAGTTCCCCCCTGATAGGTACCATATCTGTTAAAATTAGGATCGTCATTTGCATTACCAACTATCTTTATTGAATCATAACTTGGATGAGTCGTTATAAAACCAACTGGAGGTAAGCGATTATCTTTTATATATTCAGCCGCTCTTAACAAAGTATATGTAACCTGCTGCTCATCGTTAATGAAAACTCCTTCATAAACCTGGACTTGATTTTCCGAATCAATCAAATCATAATGCGGTTCATAATCAGAATTGTAATTAATTATTTTACCAGTTGCGTCCCATTCACCAGATTCGAAAATGACATTACTAATTCCCTGTTCAACTTTAAGATGAATCCACATTCTTCTGAAGGGAATTCCTGTTGGTATTTTATGTCCGGTTAGATTTTTGATATACAACTTTACTTCCAACAAATCATTTTGATAACTCGTTGATGCTGTCAGTTCAACAGATTGTTCTTTCAAACTGTATTCAGTTCTGGAAATAGTTGAATCAAAATGCTCTGGCTCTGCTGTAAGACCAAGCGAATCAATATTATTCTTCAAAAGATTCTGCATATAAAAATTCCCACCGACAAAAGTGTGCCGCCAGAATGGAGTTCTGGGAGGGAAGTTTCCCATTCCCGAAATTAATATCGGGTCATAAATCTTCGGCATATGACAATCCTGGCATTGAATGTTCTGCGATGGATAAACACTGTTCTTCCATTCGATGTAGGGTGTTTGTTCAGGAAAACTTCCGATAATATTTCCCTGTGCATCCATCGTTGGTGTAAATAAAGTATGACACGTTGCACAAAGTTCAGATTGATTTACATGCGGACTGAATTGTGATTTGTAACCGATAATCGCCCACATTAAAGTTGTATCTGAGTTTTCATAAGGTCCATATAAAATGCTGTCAGCTTCAATGATATAATTTCCGGAATAAGACTGCTGCGTTCCGAAATTATCCGGTTTTATCTGATGACAAGCAGTACAGCTTACTCCATCATTTGCCAGAGGATCTTGCTTTAATTCAGCCATTGAGTAACCAGTCTGTCCGTTGTAAATAGCTTGAGTATATCCCATTGGCGAATGACATTTCAGACAGGTACTTTCTATTAGCTCCTGGTGCTGAGGAAAGTTATGAACTTCTTCTGCTACCATCGCTCTCCACAATGGGTCTTTGCTTGCATTTCCCATCATCGTCGAGCGCCAGTAAGTAATTGGAGAGACATCTATCCCATTCCATGTCATTGCACTTCCATTACTGTTGTGACAAAGTATGCAATTCCCCGAACCGCTGAATAAGACTGAAGTTTCAGTTGGTAATTCTGTCTGTGGGATTATATAAACAGAGGTTATAACTAAGAAAAAAGTAGTAATCAGATTTTTCATGATAATTCCTGTGTGGTTCAATTTTTATTTGAAGCTGATTGATTGCTTAGAATTTGAAAGTTCTTAATCAATCCATTTTCTTACACTTAAAATAGTAATTTACTGACAAAAAAGACCGCCATGCGACGGTCTTCAAGTTAATAATGTTTAGAGAAAATTATTTCAACAGTAACATTTTTTTTGTTTCAGTAAATGATCCGGCTTGTATTTTATAGAAATACATTCCGCTTGATAATCCTGAAGCATCAAAATCTACTTCATAACTTCCAGCGGATTGTTCCTCGTTGACTAAAGTTGCAACTTCGTTTCCAAGAACATCATAAACTTTAAGAATCACTTGCGAGATACTAGATATTTGATACTGGATACTGGTTGAAGGATTAAATGGATTAGGAAAGTTTTGCTTTAATTCAAATGAAGCTGGTATTTCTAAATCGGAGTTGTTAACTGAAGTGATATTATTTACGTCGTAGCGATAAACGCCGCCACCAAGCGTCGCAGCATACAAGTAAGTACTATCTGTTACTATCTCAACCACCTGTCCTGCTATATTGCCATTATTAAATTCTTCCCAGGTATTTCCGGAATCTGTTGAAATAAAAACCCCTGTATTACTAGTGCCAGCGAAAAGAAAAGTGCCATACGATAAAAAAGCATAAATGGTATTGCCGCTCAGTCCTACCTGAGACCAGCTTTTACCAAAATCGGAGGAACGAAACACTCCACTGTATGCAGTTCCAATGAAGATGTGATTATTTGATGAACAAATTCTGTAAGCTACTAAATCTGTTAATCCATCATTTGATTGAACCCAGTTATTACCATTGTCAGTGGAGCGATATATCCCTGCACCCGGACCTGCAGCGAGCAAAGTATCTCCGATAGAGAAAATATCCCAAAATGTTTGGTGATTTAATCCATTATTTATTGGAGTCCAATTATCACCTCCATCGGAAGATCGGAAAATTCCACTTCCCCAGGTTGCTGCAAATAGAAAATTATTAAGAGAGATAAAACTCCGGACAGAGCTACTCAGTTGCCCGATTAAAAGAGTATCCCATGTAATTCCGTAGTCAGCTGAACGATATGCGCCGGGACCAAAAAATCCCACGAACAGAGTATCGTTGATTGAATTAACTTCCCAGGCATTTGAAGCTGGTAATCCACTATTAGCAGCAATCCAATTGTTTCCTTTATTTGATGAACGATACACTCCGGAACTGCTGGTGCCCGCATAAATGTACTGTTCGTCTGTATCCAGTCCATAGACTGAAGAGCTTGGTAATCCGGAAATGATTTGCTGCCATTGTGCAGTTACCACAGCATTGAGAGATAAAATAAGTAATAGAGATAAAACAGTTTTCACTTTTGTACCCTTATTTTTGAATTATTTATTGTTAATTAATAAAATCAAATCAATCCGAATTTTTAAATAAAACCCTCAACTTGTAATTAAATCCCTATTACGAACAGAGCCATGTATTCATTTAATTGCTAAGCATTAATTAACCAAAGCAAAAAACATAATCACCGCATCTACGCTTAGGGATATAAGAAGATTAAGATTATTGGGGGATAGCTAGTTAGGGCTATAAAACCATCTTTAAATATCAGACATTTTATTGGAGGCAAACATCAAATTAATTTTGAATAAAAACAATAGTGCCTTGCTTGTCACAAGCAAATAAAAAACCCCGCTTTATTATTCAGCGGGGTTGGAATTTCTTCGATATGATTTAATTATTTCATTAGTATCATTTTCCTGGATTCAACAAAATTTCCAACTTTTAAAGTGTAGAAGTAAATTCCGCTTGATAGCTCCCCGATTCCGGACAAGCCGGAATGACTATTGAATTCAACTTCATAACTTCCTGCAGGTTTTTCTTCATTAACCAATGTTGCAATTTCATTTCCCAAAACATCATAAACTTTTAATGTTACATTACAACTCATCGGAATTTGATAACTGACCACTGTCCTTGGATTGAATGGATTTGGATAATTCTGTTCCAATGAAAATTTATAAACCGGTTTTTCATCTTTAATAATTCCGGTAGGAATAGTGTAAATAAAAATTCCAATGTTATCAAGATACCAGCCATCTCTTGTAACTCCGCCATCTGTTTTTAACTGGAATTGAATCTTTACCAGATTACTTGTGTAAGCAGCAAGACTTATTTCTTCTTTTACCCAGTTTGAAATGTTTCCATCATAAACAGGCTGACCCACAGGTTGTGGAGAAACACCAGGCTGAGTATAGTTGCCTGCAAGTGGAATCCAGCTGGTTCCGTTATTTGTTGATACTTTTACCTGTCCATAATCATAATCACTTTCAATATCCAGTTTTGTCCAGTAACTTAATTTTGGATTAGGGTATCCTGAAAGATCGATTGGTGAAGTCAAAGTCATGGTCACTGTTGCATTATTAATGTAGTTGCCATTTTTACTATCTGTGTAAGAATTCGGCTCTGAATAGAAAGATTTATAAGTTGAGTCCCATTGAGGGCTTGTTGTCGGTGTTTTTGTAATTGTCCAGTACGCATCTGGATCATTGGCATTATCCTCAAATATAAAAACCGGAAAACCAGTAATAATATTTGTTGTGTCACTTGAGGCTGTAACTCCATTAATTTTTGTTGTTAACACTACAGGTATTTGTGTTTCAACCGGAGTTTGACTTGATATTTCAAAAAATAATGGTTGTGAAATTGCAGATGAACTTCTTGCTTCAATTGAATCCAGAGATGCACTGCCGACTATGATGCTCACATACTGACTTGGAGAACTTAATTCAAAAGTCAAGTTATATGCTGTTGCCAGTCCTTTATTCCTGAATTCGGGAGAAAGAGCAATCACATCACCGGGGAGAAAATATTCTTTACTAAAATTGGGATTGACTAGCTGTACATATTCCCCGGCAAGAAATGATTGATAAATCATCGTCCGTAAATTCTGCTGGGCAATCGGATAAATCTGACTTTGTGAGGGCCAGAATGCATCACCGATTTCAATTGTATAACCGAATGTTTTATTTTTTGTAATCTGTTCTCCGTACATCCAGTCACGAATACTTCCATTAGAATTATAACCGAGAAGCTGACCACCGGAGCCGAATGCATATCCACTGTAAGATGTAAGTAATGCTGCAAATTCTCTATATGTTAGTGAGTCCGGAGTTTCTGCATCAATATATCCCCATGGATATAAAATATATCCGCCATGTGTATGCATATTAAAATGAGTTCCATAATTATTAAGAATGGCAAAATCTCTTATTGCCTGTGCTTCAGGTTCAGAAAATGCTGAAGGACCTCTGTATGTTTCAGAACTTGGAATAGGACTGGAACCAATATCATCATAACCCCACATATAACCGAAGTTCCGGTTAAGATCTACTCCATAACTTCCGCCGTTATTTCGTCTGTTCTTTCTCCACATACCGCCGCCGTTTGGATCTGTTAGTCTGTTATATTCGTAACCATCAGGATTGAAGCATGGAACAAAATACATTTCTCTGTTATCCACAAGGTAAGTTGCTTCTGGATCAGTTCCATAATTTTCCAGTAGATACCACATATAATACATCTGCGTTGCCATCGATTGAGGCTCGCGTGCATGAACCAAAGCATCAAATCCAACCGTCGGCTCATTTTCGTTTAGGCCTGGGTTGTCTGAAATTTTAGCTGCCCAAATTGTTCTCCCTTCATGGCTTGTTCCGATAGAAAATTTTTGTGTGATAAGATTCGGATATAGCTGGAACATTTCATCAAGGTCTGCTTCAATTTCGGTAAATGTGTAGTAACCTCCCATCGAGCCGAAATCAAATCCGGTAACACCAAAATCTCGCTGACTATCCATTTTAATAAATTCTTTTTCGGCTTCGGATAACTTCGGCAGTGAGTTATAATATGCATGCCAGTCATCAATAAGTATTTGATAATTGACTCCAGAGTTTGAAATAGCAGCAAACTCTTTTTCGTTCACAAACATTGTAAAGCCGCCCTCTTTATCTACTATCGAATGCTCAAAATTTAAAGAGAGAGATTGAGCTTTCTGAACATCAATTTCATTATTGATGAATAGTTTTATCTGTTTAACGTTTTGTGAATAAATTGAGACAGACAAAAGAATAAGAATTGAAATCAAATTTTTCATTTTAACACCATAAAATTTTATAAAGCATTTTTAATTTTTATTAAATCTTTAGAGATTCACCTTCGGTTTTTGCAATAACTACCGTTCCGCATGTATCACTGAATACGTTTACTGCTGTTCTGCACATATCGAGTATTCTGTCAACTGCAAGAATTAATCCAACACCTTCAAGTGGAAGTCCAACCGCAGTTAAAACTATTGACATCATTACGAGACCTGCCATTGGAATTCCTGCGGCGCCAATTGATGCAAGCAAAGCTGTTATAACTACTATCATCTGCTGTGCAAAACTCAATTCAATTCCATATGCCTGGGCAATAAACATTGCAGCTACACATTCATACAAAGCCGTACCATCCATATTAATTGTTGCGCCAAGCGGTAAAACAAAGCTCGATATTTTATTTGATACACCGGCTTCGTTTTCCACAGCTTCAATTGTCAATGGAAGAGTTGCTGATGAAGATGCCGTTGAAAATGCAGTAAGCAAAGGAGTTGTCATCGCCTTGAAATGAAGTTTAGGGCTTACTCTCCCGATTAATTTTAAGATCAGTGGTAAAGTAATGAACGTGTGAAATGCAAGTCCCAGTATAACAGTCAACATATAAAGACCCATCCGGTGCATAATTCCAAAAAGCGCTTCTCTGTCACCAGCCTGCTGTGCAACAACTCCGGCAACTATCCCGAAGATACCAAGCGGCGCAAACTTTATTATGAATACAGTCATCTTCATCATTACTTCAAAGAAAGCATTGAAGAAATTTGTTAACTGATCTCTTGAGTTATTTTGAGTTCTCGTTATAAAGAATCCAAACAGAAGTGAAAAAAAGATTATCGCTAGCATATCTGCAGTTATGAAAGCCTGGAAAACATTTTCGGGGATAATCCTGAAAATAATATCAGCTAGTCCGCCTGATACTGTACTTAATCCTTCAACTGACTCACTGAACCCGAGATCAGCACCAACTCCAGGCTTCATAAAATTCACTAAAACTAATCCTGTCAGTATAGCAAAAAGGCTTGTCAGCACATAGTAAGTAACGGTCTTTAAACCCAATCTACCTAAACTCTGAGCCGAGCCGATACTTGTAACTCCCGAAACAATTGAGCTGAACACGAGTGGAACGATTATCATTTTGAGTGCGCGAAGGAAAATTGTCCCCATCCAGGTAACGTAATCTGCTGCCCCGGGAAAAAATAATCCATAAAGAATTCCAAGGATTAAAGCGATCAGTATTTGCCAGTGGAGTTTAAGTTTGAACATTCTTAAATTAATTTATGAAAGAATTTCTGAAAGTATTTCATCGCAGACAGCATATCCTTTTGGAGTAAGTTTAACAATATCGTTATCGATTGTTACAAAATTCTGATTCTTCAATAGTTCAAAATAAGGATATTTATTTTTTAACCATTCCTTTATTTCGATTCCAAATTGATTATTGAGTTTTTGCAGATTTAATCCTGAACTGCGCAGTTCAAGCATTACAAATTCATCAATAGCTTTTTCATTGCTTATATCTTCCGAACCTGCAACAGCATTTCCGCTATTTTCAATTTTGTCTATATACATTTTCAGACTTGAAAAATTCCACCATCGTCTTCCATTTATAAATGAATGTGCTGAAGTACCAAAACCAAAATAATCCGTGTAATGCCAGTAAGCATTATTGTGAACACACTCAAAACCAGGCTTCGAAAAATTTGAAACCTCATACTGATGAAATCCATTTGAAGTTAAATGTTCAATTGTAGTTTGATAAAGCTCAGCATCATAATCTTCATCGGCGATTTTTACTTTTCCATCGAGAACCATTTTGTTAAGTATAGTTCCTCGTTCAAGTATCAGGCTGTAAGCAGAAATGTGGTTGATTGGAAGATTGATTGATTGTTTTAAGTTCTCCAGCCATTTTTGTTTTGTTTGTCCGGGTAAATTGAAAATTAGATCTAGACTAATATTTTCAAATCCAGCTTTGGCTGCATCATTTACTGTTTGAATTGCAGTTTCCGAATTATGAATTCGCGTGAGAAATCTCAAATCATCGTCATCAAATGATTGAATGCCAACACTTATCCTATTAATTCCTGCTTGCTTGAACAATTTCAGTTTATCAAGTGAGACAGTACCAGGATTTGTCTCCAGTGAAATTTCCGCATTATTAAGTACAGAAAAATTTGATTTGATATCCCCGATAATTTCCGAAATATAATCTGCATCCATCAGTGATGGAGTTCCCCCACCGAAGTAGATTGAAATTAGTTCTCTTCCCTCTGAGTACTTTTCAGCATAATGTTCGATTTCTTTTTTCAAAGATTTCAGAAATGAATTAATATTATCCGAAGTAATTATTGAATAGAAATCACAATAAATACATTTATGATCGCAGAAAGGAATATGTATGTAGCAGGCAGTTTGTTTCAATTGCGTAAAAGTCAAATCGTTTTTACGCTAAGTTATAGGAAAGAGAAAAGAAATGAAATAAAAAAAATTAAAATCCGAATCCTATGCCTGCTGTACCGGTACTTGTTCCGCCAAATTTATAATCAAAATTCACAACAAAAATTGAAAGATTTATCGATGTCCCGATTGCGAGGTTAACACTTCGGTCACCACTATAATCGATCTGAAGTTGAAGTTCTTGTCTTCCTGCAGGACTATCAAATTCATATTTATAATCAATTTCACTGCGCGAACTTTCATAAGTCAGACTTGCGTACGGCTCTATTGAAATCCTTCCGCCTAATTTTTTACTGATGAACATTCCCAATTGGGAAGCTGTATTCTTAAAAATATCTCCAACTTTGAAATTCTGGAAATAATATCCAAAACCAATCTCGATCGGTAATGATTCCGCAAACCAGTAATTCAGATTATGAGTGAATCCAGCACCCCAGATATTTACAATACCCAAATCCTGTAGATTTATTCCGCGGAAATAACGAACTGAAACACCAGTCCCTATTACGCTACCAAGATCAAACTGGATTGCCGGTGAAGGCATGATATCAATATTGTCCAGATACCCGCGAACATCTGTTAGCTCGAGTGTGTATTGATCGATCGTGTATCCCTGAACTTCAGCGGAAGGAAAATCAACTTTGAGATAGTCATCATAATTTCCGGTGATGGTTGGTCCGTTAAATATTACTTCCCAATCTCTCGAAAGTATTTCATTCTTTACTGATTCATAATCAGGAATGGTGTTTGGGTCGTAACCGGAGGAAATAAGAATTTCATCAACTTGAGCTGATGTTAATCGTAAATTGCCTGTATGACTGAATGTCCGCAAATCATCTGAAAAGAATGATCCAACTCCAACAAATCTCAGTTTTGCATGAATTCCATTTGAAGAAGCAGGCAAACCTGTAAACCATCCCGAGTTCATGCTCGACCCAAATGCACTGATAACGGGTTCGGAATATTTCAGAACTGCATCCGAAGATAAATTAGATAGAGTTTCAGAGATTGACTGCGAATTTATTCTAGATGAAAATTGCAAGACAAGAATAGTCGCAATAAAAATTGTGTTTAATGTTTTTTTCATTCAGATCGTATTAGAAATTAAAAATGCTTCTTTAAATCAACAATGAATGATTAATTGATTACAAGAAGCAAATATTATTCCTTTTGACCGATCAATTCGCGGGCGCTTTTAAGGCTGGCTGCGGTGATTTTTTCACCGCTAAGAAGACGTGCAATTTCCGTAATTCTTTCCGATTCAGGTAACTTTTTAATGGAACTGATTACCCTCTCATTTTGAGTTATTTTTTCGATTGAAAAATGATGATCAGCAAAACCTGCTATTTGAGGTAAATGAGTGATAGAAATAACCTGATGAAACGTTGAAAGATTTTTTAACGCCTTACCAACTTTCTGAGCAACTCTTCCACTCACGCCGACATCTATTTCGTCGAATATCAGCAATGGCAATTTATCATTTTTTGCGAGTGTCGATTTCAGTGCAAGCATAATTCTAGAAACTTCACCACCTGATGCAACTTTGGACAATGGCTTCAGATCTTCGCCGGGATTTGTCGAAATGAAAAATTCTACTTCATCAATTCCCTTGGAGGTCGAATTAAAATATTTTCCATCTGCAAAAACTCCCGACTCATCATCATTTTGTTTGTTTACAATCTGTGTTTTGAATTGCGGGTATTGAATACCAAGTTCTTTTAATGTTTCTTCTATTCCTTTTTTGACAAGCTTCGCTGCCTGTTCTCTTTTTTTAGATAAACTCCTGGCCAGACTTCCGGCATTCTTTTTCAATTCAAAAATATTTTTTGACAGTTCGTGAATTTTCCCGGAAAAATTTTCGGCAAGCTCAAATTCTTCACCAATTTTTTTTCGATTTTCAAGAATGCTTTTTATCGAACCGCCATATTTTTTCTTTAAAAGATTTATTGCACCGAGTCTCTGCCGCTTTTCTTCAACTTCTTCCGGATCAAGATTAATCTTTGAATTGTAATTTCTGATGAAGCCGGAAATGTCTTCGATCTGTGCTAATGCGGATTCTGATTCATTTAAAACTTCGGAAAAAGATTTATCTATCTCATTCAGTTTTTGAAGAAGCATTTTTACTTTTGCCAATGCAGTCTGAATTGAGTTATCTGATTCGTAAAGCAGTTGATAAATTTCTGTGGTTGATTCTGCGAGCTTTTCTGAGTTCTCGAGAATTTTCAATTCGGAAATCAGCTTTTCTTCTTCGTCTTCTTCCGGTGAAATGTTATCTATCTCTTTTATCTGGAAAGAATAAAAATCTTTCTTTTCCTTGATGCTGCTTTCTTTGGATTGGAGATCCTTCAGTTCACTTTCCTTCTGGAGAAGTTCTGAATAAATCTTTCTATACTGCTGAAGCAGATCTCCATAATCACCGAATTCATCGAGATAATCTATGTGAGTTTCTGTACGAAGAAGAGATTGATGCTCGTGCTGTCCGTGAAGATCAACTAACAGATTTCCAATATCTTTTACCAGATTCAGATTTACTGGAGTATCATTGATGAAACACCGGTTTGATCCTTTGAGTGAAATTTCGCGGCGGATAATTAAATCGTCATTAAATTCAATTTCATTTTCTTTAAGGAGAGATTTTACTTTTTTATTTCCCTTTACATTGAAGATTCCTTCGACAAAAGATTTTTGCGCTCCTTTGCGAATTACTTCTGTTGAGGCTCTTTCACCGAGAAGCAGACTCATCGCATCAATCAATATTGATTTGCCTGCACCGGTTTCTCCGGTGATGATATTGAGTTCGTTTCCAAACTCAACTGTGATATGTTCAATTAAAGCGTAGTCTTTAACTTCAAAAGATTTGAGCATAAATCATTTATCAAATAAAAATGCCACATCTCAAAGATATGGCATTTTCTTTTCAAAAGAATAAGTGAAATGACAACATTAAAAAAGTGAATTTCTTGCTAAAAAGATACCACAGATTGTTTTTCCATCGACTATCTGTCCATTATAAATTTTCTCCTCAACTTCTTGAAAGGGAAATTCTAATACTTGCATACCAAACTCTCCTTCTTCACGGTTGTGAGCACCGGGTCTTAAATTTTTTGCCAGGTATATCCAGAGTTTCTCTGTTGAATATCCGGGAGTTGTATAAATACTTCCTAAAGGTGTTACATTGTCAGATTTATATCCAGTTTCTTCTTCTAATTCGCGGACAGCACAAACGAAAGGATCCTCTCCCTTGCTCAATTTTCCAGCTGGAAGTTCGAGTAAAACCTGGTTAACCGGAAAACGATGCTGGGTAACCATTACAATCTTTCCATCCTCAGTTACCGGAACGACGACTGCTCCACCGGGATGTTCTGCTACTTCACGGATTGCTTTGTTACCGCTGTTGTATTCAATCTGATCAACAAGCGTATTAAAAACTTTTCCACGATAGATTATATCACTTTTAACAATACGATAATTCATACTTCTTTCAGAAAATAATTTCAGAATTGAGATGCTGCGATGACTATAAAAATTTTGTTTTCAGGTTCTGTATCCCGAAGGATAATATTCCAATAATTCGCTTCCGAGATATTTTAACAGAGCCGTTATAACACCGAGGTCATCCAGATAACCAAATAAGGGTGTCAGATCAGGGATAGTATCAATGGGAACAATAAAATAAACAAGTGCAGCTATTACGATTGCTTTTCTGTACCACTTGACTAACGGATCTTTCATATACCTGTAAAGTGCGAGTATGTCTTTGGCGAATGAAATCCGTTTCCCTGATTTTTCAAGCTTTCCCCAGAGGTTCTCATCGACAAATTTTTCTTTCTCTTTGTATTCTTCCATTTTCTGTTCATTCATTTGACCGAAGTTCAAAGCCCCGAGATCTTCGCTGCCTTCAAATATATCGTCTTCAGTTACAAACTCATTAAAATTTTTTTCTTTCATTAGAAAGCTCCTGTTCTCTTAAATTTATTGAACCAGTCGTGAACTGTAGCCCACCACAAACGTGAGTTCTGTGGTTTGGAAATAAAATGGGTTTCGTCTGGGAAATATAAAAATTTACTTTCAACTCCCAGCCTCTGTAAGTAAGTAAAAAGCTGAAACGCCTGGTCTTCTGTAACTCTGAAATCGAGAGCACCATGAGTTATCAGTACGGGAGTTTTGCAGTTGTGGATGTATCTGTGCGGTGACCATTTCTCATAAACTTCTCTCTTTTCCCAAGGCGGTCCGCCGTATTCCCATTCGGGAAACCACAATTCTTCTGTTGTACCATATTTGCTTTCAAGATTGAAAGCTCCTGCATGGGAAACAAGTGCATTAAATCTATCAGTGTGTCCGGCAATCCAATTAATCATATAACCGCCGAAAGATGCACCGGCTGCAAAAGTGTTAATTTCATCTATGAAAGAAAAATTTACGACTGCGTGATCATATGCATTCATCAAATCAACATAGACCTTTCCTCCCCAGTCACCGGAAATTTCATCAGTAAATTTTTGTCCGTAACCGGTTGAACCTCTCGGATTTGGTGCAACAACAACATAACCCTGAGCAGCAAACATCTGATAACTCCATCTGTAGTGGAAATTATCACTCCACGAACCCTGTGGTCCGCCATGAATTAAGAATACCATCGGATATTTTTTTTCAGGATCGAAGAACGGCGGCTTAACTAAAATTGACTGCACTGGTGTTCCGTCTGCACCATCACTCCAGAATGTTTCCACTGAATTTGATTCTATTTTATCGAGCACTTCTTTATTGATGAAGGTGACCTGCTTTAATGTATTCCGTCCGTCAGTGCTGATCGAATAAATTTCAGAAGGCATGTTCGATCTTTGTTTCAGATAGAACAGTGTGCTTCCGTCATTATTAAATGCAATATTAGAATTATAATTTTCCTTATGGAATATTTCGATATCACCGGATTCAACTTCAAGACGATAAATTGATTTATAAATTTCGTTTTCTGCAGTGAAATAGATATAACGGGAGTTTGGAGTCCAGATGAATTCCTCAACGGAACGATCAAAATCTTCTGTAAGGTTTTGCATTTCGCCCGATTTTCTTTCAAAGAGAATAATATCTTTTTTATCTGACTCGAACCCAGCCCGCGTCATTGAAGTCCACGCAAGATATTTACCATCGGGAGAATAAACCGGCTGGCAATCAACTCCTTTGCTGGTTGAAATCAGTTTTGCTTCTGTAAGTTCTGCAAGACTTAAAAGATAAATTTCATTGTTTGTACTGGTTGCCGTACTGAATTCAGGATTCATAGTAAAAGCAATTTCGGTTCCGTCCGGAGCAAAATTATAATCATTAGAAGAACCGAGTGCAAGTGTGGGCACATCTTCTATAGATCCTTCTGTGAGATCTTTAAAGTTTCCTGTTTCAACATCAAGCAGGAATAAGTGGTTTCGTTTATCGCCGCGCCAGCCATCAAAATGCTTAAACATCAGTTGATCAAAAACAATTGCTTTTACTTTACTTTCTTCTTTTTGCTTATCTCTTTGCTCATTGCATTCCTGAGTTGTGCAATCCGGATAAACAGAAGAAACAAATAATATTTTCTTTCCATCATTGGACCATTCAATACCGGAAGCACCGCTGTAAACATTTGTAATCTGCTTTTCGTTTTTTCCATCAATATCAGAAATAAAAATCTGGCTGTTCATTATATAAGCTATTTTACTACCATCAGGAGAAAACTTTGGTTCGCTTTCACCACTGTCTGAATTTTTAAATACTCTAAGATTTGTTCCGTCGGAATTAATTAAATATAGATCGGAGTTTCCCTTATTTGACTCCATCAAATAGCTGGTTAAGGAAAACACTATGGTTTTTTCATCAGGTGAAATATCATAAGCACCGATACGTTTCATTGACCAAAAGTCATCAATTGTAATCGCATGTTTTGATTGTGGAATTATAGAAGCTGTTATAATTAAAATTAATAAGATGATTTTTTTCATTGGAACCCCAGAAAGAATTTGAAAAATGTGCTAAAAAATAAGCCTTAATAAGGCTAAAGACAATCTAAAAGAAATTGTATTTAATTCGGAAACATAATATTGATTAAATTTGATTGTAAGAAACAAAACTTTTGCAGAGGAATAAATCTTAACAGAAAATATTCTACTTCCGGGAGGGGTTGAGCAGCTTAAACATTTGCTCGATCAGACTGAGCTTGCGGGAAATCATGCATTAATCATCGGTCCAAACTGCGAATTTATTGCTGTCAGACTTATTGATATGTTTAGCAACATTCATATTATTTCGGATGAATACAATTCGGTTCTTCAATATAAATTGAAAGTAAAAGCTCAGGATAAAATAAAAGTCAAAATGATGGATTATGCTCACACCGACTTTGCTGATGAAAATTTTGATTTAATTTTTGCTCAGGGTTCGATTTCTATCCCGGAAAGAAAAAATATTCTCAAAGAAATAAAAAGAATTATCGGCCCGCAGGGAAAAGTTTGTATAGGGGAAATCGTTTCTCTCGCAGAACCTATTCCAAAATTTGTAACTGATATCTGGGAACAGAGCAATCTTGAACCAATTTCTGGTTCAGCCATAAACGCATTTTATGAAAGTAAAGGATTCGAAGTGCTGAGTGAGAAAGATCATTCATCTACTATGAAAGATTTTTATGAAAAAGTAATTCTTGATGTTTCGAAGACAGGTATAGAAGAAAAAGAAGACAACAAAAAATATTTTGCAAAAATAAAGCATGAAGCTAATGCCTACCTCAGACACGGCGGGAATAAATATATTGGCTTCAAATCTTTAATAATGAGGAAAGCAAATTGAACAAGGGTGACATAATTCAAATTAAAGTTGACAGGTATGCTTTTGAAGGAAAGGGCATTGGAAGAATTGATATTGAAAATCCATCAGAAAATGCTGAGCCTGATTCATTTATAGTTTTTGTTAACGGAGCTTATCCCGGAGATACTGTTTCGGCTAAAATAAAAAAGCTGAAAAAATCTTATGCTGAAGCAATTGCAGAGCAAGTATTAATGCCTTCACCGCAGAGAGTTCAGCCGCACTGCAAATATTTCGGTACCTGCGGCGGCTGCAAGCAGCAGGATCTCGATTACAATCAGCAAATCGCTTACAAGCAGGAACAGGTTGAGGATATATTTAATCACGATGGCGGGTTTAAAAATTTCGAAATGGAGAGTATTCTCCCATCGGAAAATATTTTTTACTACAGAAATAAAATGGAATTCTCTTTTTCAGATTCACAGTGGCTTCCAATTCTGGAAAATGATACAGTCCCCGACAAAGGATTTTTTCTTGGGCTGCATGTGCCAAACAATTTTGAAAAAATTCTGGATATTGAAGAATGTTTTCTCCAGTCAGAACTTAGTAATCACATACTAAATTTCGCCAGGGAGTTTTTTAAAAAACGCCATGTATCAATTTACAATACCAAAACTCAATCAGGTTACCTGCGCAATTTTGTAATCAGGCAGGCTCAGAAAACCAAAGAGATAATGTTGAACCTCGTTACGTATGAAGAGAACGAAATCCTGATGAAAGAATTTGTATCTGCTATCACCAGTAAATTTCCTGAAATTACAACCATAGTTAACAATATCAGCAAGAAGAAAGCTTCCATTGCTGTAGGTGACTATGAAATTGTTTACCACGGAAGTGGATACATTTACGATAAAATAGGAAACCACAAATTCAGGATAAGTGCAAATTCGTTTTTCCAAACCAATACAATTCAGGCAGAAAAACTTTACAGCACAGCTTTGGAATATGCGGATTTAAAAGGTGATGAAATAGTATATGATCTATATTCCGGTGCAGGGACAATCGCAATTTATATTTCAGATAACGCGAAAGAAGTTTACGGTTTTGAATCTGTTGAATCATCAATCTACGATGCAAAGGAAAATCTTGAAATCAATAAAGTTGAAAACGTTTCTTTCGTACAGGCTGATCTTTATAAAACATTTTTGCCTTTCACTAACGTACTTCCAAAACCGAATGTGGTGATTCTCGATCCGCCGCGAGGTGGAATGCATCCAACAACTGTAAAAGATGTTCTTGAATTAAGTCCGGAAAAAATTGTTTATGTTAGCTGCAATCCAACTACGCAGGTGAGAGACATAAAACTTTTTGTTGAAGGTGGCTACAAATTAGTGAAGATAAGACCGGTGGATATGTTTCCACATACCTACCACATTGAAAGCGTTGCATTACTTGTGAAATAGAGAACACTTTGGGTTTATTAAATTGTAAACGTTCAATCAGTTTGCTATTTCCTTACTTCCCAATCGTTCTGGTGGAAACAATCCCAAATACAGTTGATATGATACTGGTCAGAATATTTAATCTAAATGCCAGTTTCAGGATTTTACGATTTTTCCTTACGACGTGTTTTAGATAAGGCTGAAGTTCTTCCTGTAAAGAAGCTTTAACTTTATAAAGCGAGAATACGAAAGGTGCGGTTTTTCTTAACAGCCAAATTTTGAAATCTTCTTTTATTCTTTCGTCTTCTTTTCCCAGTTTAATTCTAAGGATAGTGTTTTCCTTCATCAACATGAAAGCTGTCACCCATCCAAGAATCAGAAAAACAAAAAGAAAAAGTGAAACAGCTGGTCTGATAAATTCATTGACCATAGCGTTATAGTCTGGATACATTAATTTTCCCTCAATTGGTCCCTAATAGATTTTTTTACGCTTTACTTTTTCTACAATTTTAACAAGCAAAGTGTGCCCTCATTTAACAAGGTAATTTGAAAACCCAATTTCCATACCAATAATGGACTAACTTTTTGCTAAGGAATGAATATCAATTTGTCTCTATTCGATAATCACATTTAAACAGTAGAAATTTGTGTTTCAAATAAATACGCCCATTGAACGATTGTTTTGCAACTATCAATTAAAGAATGAAAATGATTTTTTAAATTGTAAGGAATGCGAAAGAATAGTAGCGGAAGGAACTCTCTTCAAAAAACAGTTAAAATATTTCGGGGAAAAAGATTAATCAGTATTAATCTTCAACGATATATGCCATCCTCAATACATCATAGTATTCATTGTTTATTAAAAATTCTCTACGAAGCAGTCCTTCAATCTGAAAGCCAAGTTCCTTGTTAATTGCAACGTTCCTGAGATTGTTTTCAATTGTATTCAGGTAGATTTTTTTCAAACCTAAATTTCTGATGCCATACTGAATCCACAAGGTTGTAGCTTCCTTTGCATAACCTTTTTCCCTGTGAATTTTTTCACCGATTAATTTTCGCATTTCAGCTTTGTGGTTAATCTGGTCATAATTTAAAAATGCCATAAGTCCGATAGGTGTTTTGTCAGGAAGAGTAATAATCCCAAAAATGTTCCTCTCATTTTCGAATATCTGCAGAGATGTTTTTTCGCGGTAAGATGAGCGGTCCAGTAAAAACCATTGACCGGCACTGTCGTTTAGCCACTCCTGCACAACATCGAAATCAGTTTTCAAATTAAATAATCTTAAGTGGATGTTTTTCCCTCGTATCGGAAATTTAAATTTAGCGCCTCTTGATATGATCTCTTCTTTTTCTTTCAACTCGATTGTGTTCTCGTTATGCATTGAGATATCCAGTAAATCATTCACGAGTGAAATATAATCTGCCCGCTTAAATCCCAGCTTTGATGTTTCATCAACAATAACTTTAGAGATTGTATTCAATGTAATATTGTCTTTTAGTTTTATTTCGTAGTCATTCATATGTAATCCTTATTGATGAACTAAAATTCAGTATTTTTATCTGGAAATCATAACACAATTTTATTCTCAATTTAAGCATAACGATGTTTTAGAATTAATCTTTACTACCAATTCACTTATAGACCATTTCCTTTTTCAAAACTTCGACAGGCTCATTCAAAGAATTATAAGTTATATATTCAACCCGGACATTATTGGTATCATAAACACTTACCCAACGCTTTACTAACTTCTGATTTACGTCTAAATACAAGTGTTCAGTTTCGTTTCCGTTTTCATCGTAAGTGTATTTCCGAAGATTATCGCCCCAGTCTTCAAAAATTATATGACCCAATGAATCGAATACTGTTTTCTTATCGACAAATGGTTTGCCGTTAGCTGATTCTTTCACTCCGATGCAATAACCTTTATCATTATAAGTTTTCAAAAGAATAACTTCCGAAGTGTACCATTCATCAGATTGACCGAGATACCATTTTGAAGTCCATATTTCTTTAATTCGGTTTCCTTTGTCATCATAAAAAAATTTTCCTTGATTAATTCCGCCATTGACGTGTTCCCTGTTCCGCTCTAAAAGTTTTCCATCGACTGAGTATTTAAATTCAGTTGTTGATTCTACTTTTCCATCAGGTTTGCAATCGACAGATTTTATTTTATTACCGATTGAATCATAGAACAGTAAAGTTTTGAGATAAAGTGAACCATTTCCATCATAGTTCTCAATTACTGAATCTCTTCCAAACTTTTCATAAATGATTCTTTCAAAGAGAGTCCCTGTTGAATCTAATTTGCCGTCAACGTATTTATATTTTGTTGTTCGTGATTCAAATAAAATTTTTTTGGAAGGTTGATTTTTGTCAAAAGTACAGGATAATGTAAAAATAAGAATGAAAAGGAGAACTGTAACGAGCTTTTTAGATGGATAAAACAATTTAAATTCAATTTTTAATTATTAATACAAACTCCCCTTTTAAATTCTCTTTTTCAACGTGATTTAAAATATTCCCAGTATTTCCCCGATAAAATTTTTCCCTTTCTTTTGTAAGCTCAAACGCAAGAACACAAGGAATATTTGCACCGAGAATTTTTACTATATCTTCCATCAAAGTTTTTAAGCGGTAAGGAGTATCCATTAAAACTATTGTTTCTTTTCTCTTTTTCAGATCAAGCAATTGTTTTCTGCGGATATCTTTCTTTGGTGAAAGCCATCCATAGTAATAGAATTTTTCAAAATCCATTCCGCTGCCCACCAAAGCTGCAAGCAAAGAACTAACTCCAGGAATAGGAACAACATCAATTTTATTTTGAATCGCGAGATCAACAAGTAAATGTCCCGGATCTGAAAACAAAGGCGTTCCGCAATCGGAAATTAGTGCTGCAGATTTTCCTTCCAGTAGTTCCATCAAGATTTCATCGGATGCTTCATTTTCATTATGCTCATTCAATTCAACCAGCGGTTTGTCAATTTTATATTTCGAGAGAAGTCTTCTGGCTTCCTTAAATTCCTCGCATATAATAAAATCAACTTCTTTCAGCACTCTGAGTGCACGAAGCGTTATATCTTCATAATTACCTATTGGAGTCGAGACTATAAAAAGTGCTTTTTTCATAAAATAAAATTAGGCAATTCCAACCAAAATGAAGTTACTTTTTTCGAACATTCTGAAAAATTACCAAACTGTCATTCTGAACGAAGTGAAGAATCTCATTACCATTAACATTGAGATATTTCGCTTCGCTCAATATGACAAACCCTTATTTTTCAGAAGGTTAATTCTAACAACTTTATTAAGTTTGTTATATGCTTCATGCAGAATTTTCAAAAATCACATCAAAAATATTTTTAAAAGATTGAAGTATTTGTCAACTCTTAACTTTATTCATTTCATAAACAGAGATTTACATGAAAACAATTAATATAATTATGCTGTTATTATTTACAGCTTTCCCGATTTACACACAGGAAATCGGCCAGACTTTCCTTGAATTAAAAGACACAGGTGTTGAAGAATTTATAAGCCTTCACCCTGAATATGATGGCAGAGGAACAATAATAATAATTCTCGATACTGGTGTTGATATTGGTGTGGATGGACTAACAAAAACTTCAACCGGCGAAGTAAAGTTCATTGATGTTCAGGACTTCACTCACCAGGGTGATGTTAATTATTACGAGGCTGATGTTGAGACTGAAGAAGGTAAAACAATATTTAAATATGAAGAACTTTCAGTAACTGCATCATCAGCTTTACAATATTCACCAAAAGATAATGTTTACTACATCGGTGGTTTTGCAGAAGAGATATTGAAGAATTCCGGATCAGGTGCCGGTGATTTAAACGGAGATGGTGATCTAGAAGATGTTTTTGGTATGGTAGTTTTTGAAACGACCGAAGGAACTGAATCCGCAACGGCAGACTGGATTGTATATGCTGATCTGAATGGCAATGGAGATATCAGCGATGATAAGCCATTAAGAAATTACAAAGAGAAACAAGATGCATTTTCATTTGAATTTCCAGGTGATCTTCCTCCGCTAACAATGGGATTAAATGTTCTGCCTGAAGAAAAAATTGTCTCATTCCATTTTGATGATGGTTCACACGGAACTCATGTTGCAGGAATCGCAGGTGGAAATCAAATCGGCGGAATTGATTTTAACGGAATAGCTCCCGGTGCACAAATGATGAGTATGAAACTTGGTAATAATCTTTATTCGGGCGGCTGCACAGTTACTGAAAGTATGAAGAATGCTTACCTTTATGCTGATAAAGTATCCAAAGAAATGAAAGTGCCTGTGATAGTTAATATGAGTTTCGGTATCGGATCAGAATTAGAAGGACAGGCAGATATTGAAAAGTTTATTGATAATCTCACAAAAGAAAATCCGTACCTTTACATTTGTGTTGGAAGCGGAAATGAAGGTCCTGGTATTTCAACGGTTGGATTACCATCTGCATCCCACTCAATCTTTTCATCGGGTGCAGTTTTAACAAAAGATGTTGGTGAAGATCTTTACGGAGCGACTTTAAATAAAGATATCATTCTTTATTTTTCATCAAGAGGTGGTGAAGTACGAAAGCCGGATGTTTGCTCACCCGGTGCCAATACTTCGACAGTGCCAAACTGGACAGGTTGGGATAGATTCTGGGGAACAAGTATGGCAGCTCCATATTCTGCAGGAGTTATGTCGCTGTTACTTAGTGCCGTTTCACAAGAATATCCTGACGTAAAAATTCCATCGCAGCTATTGTTCAAAGCTGTTCGGGAAGGTGCGGTTAAAATGGATGGCTATAGTAACCTCGATCAGGGTCACGGTTACATTAACGTAATCAACGCATACAATCAATTAAAAAAATACATTGAGGATGGTGAGGTAAAGAAATTTGAATCTTATACAATCTCATCTTTGGCACCAAATGCACCATCTGGAAAAGCTCCAAATCTTTATATAAGAAATGGTTCATATCTAAAAAATGAAGACACGTTCACTTTCTCAGTCACCAGAAATGGATTTCGGGAAGGTGAAAAATTCTACAGATCATTCAAGATTGAAAGTGATAGTGAATGGTTGATTCCAATTCAGAAAAAAACTTACATCAGAAATAATCAATCAACTTTTGTAAATGTAAAATTTGATCTTGCAAAAATGCAGGAACCAGGTTTGTACACGGGAAGACTTACTGCTTTCCGTGATGATAAATCAGGTTTTCCGGAATTTGAAATGCAGGCCACAGTTGTTATGCCGTACAGATTCAGCTTTGAAGATAATTATGGTAAAAGCTGGACGGGTGAAAAGGTTGAACAGGGTTTGTTTAAAAGATATTTTATTGAATTGCCAGCAGGACAAACTGCAATGAACATTAAACTTTCTGCATCAGGAAAAGATTATGCAAGAGTCAGATACGATTTATTCACTCCTGATGGAATTGGAATAGATGTTTCTGCTCAAGTACATACGCTCGAAAGTAAAAGTGAAGTAGAAGGAACATATTGTAATCTCGAGCCCGGTGTTTATGAAGTTGTGGTTGAAGGCGTTTTTCTTGCAAAGAATATTTCTACATATGACCTTTCAATTCAGTTTTATGGAATCAACAGACTTGAAAACAAGATCATAACTGCAGATGATAATCAAATTGAAGTCGTGAATTATTTCGGTTCACCATCCACCTATAATTTAATGGGAAAATTAGATGGTTATGAAATAGGCCATGAAATTACTATTAGTGGAAGCGAAAAATTCAGAATGCCGTTTGTTTTAAGAAAAGGCGAAGCTTCAAAAGAATTCAAGATTGTAATGACAAAGACTGACTACAGCAAGTTTACAGATATGGCTCTATTGATTTGCGACACCGACGGTTATTTTGTGGAATCTGATGCATTGAGTTACAGTAAAGGCAGTATTAGTATAAATAATACATCTGATGAAGATTCAACAGAATATGTTTTAGAGATTGTTCCCGGGTTTGCGCTTGGATCAAGTTCGGCTAATATTAATATTACAGAAGTAACTACTTTCAAAACTGAATACAACTTTGATGTAACGAGTGATAAAAAATCAGCGATTGTTTTATATCCTTCTTTACCAAAACAGCTGCAGATTAATTATACAATGCCGGCTGAATTCTTCCCTGAAAATTCACAACCAGTGGGCACAATAATTTTTGAATCAGCAGCAACAAAGGAATCAGAATATGAACTTCCAATTAAATTCAAATTCTAAGAGGAAACATTATGAGTGAACATACATCTGGAGCAATTAAAGGTCTTCCGGAAAATGCTTACAAAGAGTTAAAGCCCGGCGAAGAGTATAAACCATTAATGCCGGCAAGTACAACTCCGCAGGAAATTACCGCATACTCAGTAGTTATGGGTTTGCTTATGGCTGTTCTTTTCTCTGCGGCAGCGGCTTATCTTGGCTTGAAAATAGGACAGGTGTTTGAAGCAGCAATTCCGATTGCAATTATTGCGGTTGGTGTTTCAACGCTGATGAAAATTAAAAGTCCGCTTGGGCAAAATGTGATTATTCAATCAATTGGTCAGAACTCAGGATTGATTGTTGCGGGAGCGATTTTCACAATTCCTGCTCTTTACATATTGAATCTTGAAGCTCACTTTTACCAGATATTTTTAGCATCTGCATTCGGCGGAGTTCTGGGAATACTTTTTCTGATTCCATTCAGAAAATATTTTGTTGCTGAAATGCACGGACAATTCCCATTCCCTGAAGCAACAGCTACAACTGAGATATTAGTTGCCGGTGAAAAAGGCGGTAAGCAAGCATTGGTTTTAGTCGTAAGCGGATTGATTGGCGGAATCTACGATTTCATTATCGCAACATTCGGCTGGTGGAGTGAAGTATTCACTACCAGAGTATTTGGATTTGGTGAAATGCTTGCCGATAAATTCAAACTTGTCTTCCGTTTGAATCTCGGTGCTGCAGTTATGGGACTTGGTTACATTGTTGGTTTAAAGTACGCTGCAATAATAGCTGCAGGTTCTTTTGTTTCCTGGTATTTACTGATCCCTGTAATTTCATACATTGGCGCAGGATTGACTGAAACATTCGGTACAGGAGCTACAAAATTAATTTCCGCAATGAGTGCAGAAGAAATCTTCAGGCAGTATGTTCGTCACGTTGGTATCGGCGGTATTGCAATGGCAGGAATAATCGGAATTATTCGTTCATCCAAAATTATCCGAGATGCTATCTCTCTTGGTTTCAAAGAAATTTTTGAGAAGAAGCACGTCAACAACACTCAACTCAGAACTCAGCGAGATCTTCCGATGAAGATTATTGTGATTGGAATTGTTCTCACAGCGATTCTTCTTCTTGTTTTCTTTTATATGGGAGTAGTTTATGATATCGGCTGGGCATTAGCAGGATTACTGATCGTTCTGGTTATATCGTTCTTATTTACGACTGTAGCTGCAAACGCAATTGCAATCGTCGGAACAAACCCTGTTAGCGGGATGACTTTGATGACATTAATTCTTTCTTCAATTATTCTCACCTCCGTTGGCTTAAAAGGAAGTTCAGGAATGATTGCTGCGCTTGTAATCGGTGGTGTCGTGTGCACAGCACTCTCAATGGCAGGCGGTTTTATTACGGATCTAAAAATTGGTTACTGGCTCGGTTCATCTCCAATCAAACAGGAAAGATGGAAATTTCTTGGAGTCCTTGTTTCTGCTTTGACCGTCGGTTTTGTAATTATGATTCTTAATGAAACTTACGGATTTGTTGGTGATGGTGCTTTAGTTGCACCACAAGCAAATGCAATGGCGGCGGTAATTCAACCGTTGATGGATCAACAGCCAGCGCCGTGGACACTTTACATTGTTGGTGCAATTCTCGCTTTAGTACTTACGATGATTAAAGTTCCTGCACTTGCTTTTGCACTCGGAATGTATATTCCTCTTGAACTTAACACACCTCTCTTAGTTGGTGGATTAATTGCCCACTTTGTTTCTACAAGAAGCAAAGATGAAAAAATTAACAATGCAAGAAGAGAAAGAGGAACATTAATTGCATCAGGATTTATTGCCGGCGGAGCTTTGATGGGAGTAATAAGTGCAATACTCAGATGGCAGGGATTGAACTGGGTTAACTATGAATGGGCAGAATCTCATGCTGCGGAACTAATTGGTATAGTAATGTTCGCACTTCTTTGCGTTTATATGATCTGGGATTCTTTGAGAGGAAAGCCGGATACGGAATAAAATGTTTTTTAGTAAAAAAAAAGACGCATCAACGATGCGTCTTTTTTTATTATCAGGCTGTTGACTTGATTCCTTTTTGGATACGTATTATTCTCAGCTAGATAATTCCTGCTTCACTATCGTTACAATGACAGATTCTTTCTTTTGATTGAGTTTTAAAGCAATTTGATTAGCCTGAAGCTTTGGGTATTTAATCTAAAAATTATTACGTGCTTTTTTTATTAGTTAGTTTTAGTTTTGATGCAATGGCAACAATTGCACTTCTACTTCTATTAAGTGCTGTAGATATTTCATCAATTGAAAGATGTGTATAATTTTTAATAATAAAATCTTTTTCTTCCTGAGTCCATGGACGCGGACGGGAAGCACTAACACCAAGTTTGCCGACTATTGTTATAATTGAGTTTACGGTTCTGTTCAACCTTTGAGCTAAATCTTTAGTCGGGATTTTCTTATAATTTTGCCGAATATATTCTTTTTCTTCTTCACTCCACACACGACCTTTCTCTCTCACCCTTAAATTTAATCTGCCAATTTTATGTGTTACAGCACTTACGGTCATACCAAGATCTTTTGCCATCTCACCTGCACTTTTTGTTAAGTAGTTTTCAGAGAGATAATTGATCTCATCCTTTGTCCACTCATGCTGGGGGCGTGGTCTGTTTAGTTTTAGAGTGTAAGCTTGCTGCAGTATTCCATATCGTGGTCTGTTTAGCATTTCTGCTATTTGGTCGATCGTATATTGTCTGTCAGGATACAATTGACGCAGTTTGCTTTTTTCTTCTTCCGTCCACTTTACAAAATTGGACTCCGTCAATTTCAGAATGTAAGCACGGGCAAGAATTGCAGATCTGGATCTCTTTAAAATTTTCGACAAAGATTCAATTTTTCTATCAATATAATGCCTGCGAAGATAACTATCCTCCCACTTTTCCCACCGACGTCGGTCATTATTGCCAAGTTTTAGTTTAACCGCTTTTGTTACTACTGAACTACGAGTTCTTTCTAATTTATTGGCAACATATTTAGCACCCCGAATTTTATAATGCTTCTTTAAATATTTTACTTCTTCTTCTGTCCAATTTTTAAGCATAGTAACTTCAATAATTACAGTAATGTTTGCAAAAACCACTGACAACTTAGGGATAAGTTGTCACATGATTTTCTGTTTTCTTGATAAGTGAAAGTATTAAGAACAGGTATGGTTTTAAAAAATCTCTGAAATCTTTTTATCAACCTCTCTCAACTCAACATCAAATCTTTCACCACTTCGCCTGATTTTCATTTCACACTTGCCATCTTTTATTTTCTTCTCGCCAATTACGATCTGAACAGGCATACCAAGTAAATCGGCGTCATTAAATTTAAATCCTGCTGCAGCATCACGATCATCAAATAAAACTTCATATCCGGCATTTCTTAATTCATTGTAAATTTTTTCCGCGGTTGACACCACATTTTCATTCTTCACATTCAATGCAATGAGATGAATATCGAATGGTGCGAGAGCTTTATCCCAGATTATTCCTTTATCATCGTGGTTTTGCTCGACATAACAAGCCATAATTCTTTCAACACCTATTCCATAACTTCCCATTACAATCGGACGCTCTTCTCCCTTTTCATCAAGATACAACGCCTTTAGTGCTTCAGAATATTTTGTTCCGAGCTTGAAAATGTGTCCAAGCTCAATAGCAGTAAACACTTCAAGCTTGTTGTCACAGTTGGGACAACCTTCTCCGGATTGAACAATTCTTAGATCAGCATACTCGAGAGTCGGTACGTCTCTGCTCACATCAATTCCACCGATATGATAATCATTTTTATTTGCGCCGCTGAAAAGATTGTTCCGATCTTTTAATTTTAAATCTGCAATAATTCTTCCTTTAAATCCAATTGGTCCAATTGATCCAGCATCAGCACCGGTTATTTCCATCAACTCTTCCGGATGTGCCGGACGGACGTTTCCTCCGAGCACTTTTGTGAGCTTCGATTCATTTACTTCATCATTGCCCTGCATCAGAATCAAAATTTCTTTTCCATCATTAATATAAACTCTGGATTTAGCACACACTGATTCGTCTATTTTTAAAAATTCACAAAGTTCATCAATTGATTTTACATTTGGAGTCGATATTTCGTAAACAGATTTACTTTCGTTTTCTCTTGCAATAATATCGACCCTGGATTCGGCAACTTCAACATTCGCTGCGTATCCACAAGATGAACAGTATGCAACTGTATCTTCACCTGCCTCAGATTTAACCATAAATTCTTCAGAACCTGTTCCGCCCATTGCACCGCTTGAAGCACCAACGACAAAATATTTTAATCCGCATCTGTCAAATATTTTTCTGTACGCTTTATCGTGCAATCCATACGCAACATCAAGAGCTTCATAAGAAACATCAAGTGTGTATGCATCTTTCATTAAAAATTGTCGCCCACGAATAACTCCGCTTCTTGGTCGTGGCTCGTTCCTGAATTTGGTTTGAATCTGATACCATATCTGAGGCATATCTTTGTATGATTTTACAACATTGCGTGCATGGTAAGTTATAATTTCTTCGTGAGTCGGTGCTAGAACGTATTCTCTGTTTTTAACATGAAAAAGAATATCACCAAATGCTTCAACTCTACCTGTTTCTTCCCAGATCTCTTTTGGATTGAGTGCCGGAAGATGAAATTCCTGTCCACCGATTGCGTCCATCTCTTCTCTTATTATTTGCGAAATTTTTCTTACAACTCTGTAACCAAGTGGAAGAAAAGAATAAATTCCAGCAGAGAGCATTCTGATCATCCCTGCACGAAGCATCAGAATATGGCTTGTAACAGTTGCATCGGTAGGAACTTCTTTTAAAGTAGGAACAAAATATTTACTTAATTTCATAAAAAACTTTTTTGGAATAATTTTATATAAATAGCAAAAACGGGGCTTAAAATAAGGATTTTATCTCCACTGAACAAAATATCATCGCTCAATGATCACAGGAACAATTCTTGTTAACACTAATAATTCTTTCTTTTAAGGATTTATTAAGTTAAGTTGAAAATGTAAAATTTAAGTTTGTTGAATTGTTCTCACATAGCTAGTGGAAACTTCGAACTTCTTACTTGATTGTCTCATAGCAATTGCTATTGTCTTCTTCGTGCTTGGTATCCTTTCACTTTCAATTCGTCTATTAATTTTATTCTTTGCTGCGGAAACAATGGATGCTGATGATTCAGCAGTGATGAATGCTATTACCGATCATTACAGCAAATCTTATCCTCACTTACGAATTACAAAAATTGAGGAGCAAAAATGATATTCACTGAAAAACAAAAAAAAATCAGAGTAATGTTCACACCATTCAGAGATGGACTTCAGAGTTCATTTGGGGGCAAAGTAAGGTTGAATGATTACCTGCCGGCAATGAAAGCTTCCGTTGAAGCAGGTATCAGACACTTTGAATTTGGAGGAGGCGCCCGATTCCAGGCACCGCTTTTTTATTTGGGTGAACATCCGTTTGATACAATGCAGGCTATGAGGGATGCAGTTGGTCCTGATGTTGATCTACAAATTTTAACGAGATCGGTTTCAGGAGTTACACTTACAAATCAATCTATCGAAGGATTGGATCTCCAGGCAAAATTGATGAAGAAGCACGGAACAACGTGGGATAGAAATTTTGATTACATGAATGATGTTGACAACCTGATTAAAACCGGAAAACCTATTGTTGATGCCGGAATGCATCACCAGGTTGCGATTGCATTGATGGGATTACCATTCAAATCTGACATAGTGCACACAGCTGATTTTTATATCAACATTGGTAAAAGACTTCTTGAGAGCGGGATGAAGATAGACAGCATCTGTTTGAAGGATGCAAGCGGCACTACTGATCCTAAAACGATCTATGACACTGTAATAGGTTTAAAAAAAATAATGCCTCCTGAAATGCCACTATGGCTGCATACTCATGACACAGCAAGTACAGCAGTTGCCTGTTACATGGCAGGAATTGATGCAGGTGTAAATGGAGTCGATCTTTCAGTTAGACCGATGGCAAGTGGAACAGTCCAGCCGGATGTTCGCTCTCTGGCTCATGGATTAAAAGGTACAGGTTACTCTCTTGATATTAATATTGCTAAGATGGATGAGATCGAAAATCTTTTAGATGAGGGATTAAAAGAGTACGACTTCAATCCAACTACAACAACTGCAGATGCAAGAGTATTGGGATTTCCGATGCCTGGCGGTGCAATTGGTCCGAATGTACATATGATGGTTAAAGCCGGAATACTTCATAAATACAGTGAAGTGCTTGCCGAATTTCCAGTTGTAGTTGAAGCAGGCGGAGCGTGGACAAGTGTAACTCCGGGGAGCCAGCAATACTGGCTGCAGGCATTTAACAATGTGATGTATGGCCGTTGGGAAAAAATTGATGACGGATATGGAAAAGCTGTACTTGGTTACTTCGGTAAAACACCACTACCACCTGATCCTGAAGTTGTAAAGAAAGCTTCCGAGCAGCTGAATAAACCTGTATTCACAGGTGATCCTTTGGAAGCTGCACCAAAAAATATTGAACCGGCAAAGAAAGCTCTCGAAGAGAGAAATCTTCCAATAACTGATGAAAATATTTTTATTGTGCTAGCTTCTATGGTTCCTGGAAAGAAGATGGAGTTAAATGAAGGCATCAGACTTCTTATGGGCCAAGGAAAAATTGATATTCCACTAAAGAAAAAAGAAGAACCAAAAAAAGAAGAGAAATCAAAAGAAGCTGTTGTGGAGACTATCTCTGCTGGTCCGGTCAGGACAAAATGTACGGTTGATGAGAATGGTAAAACAAGAACTTTCATCGTTACTTCAGAACCGATACAAACCGCTTCAACATTAGTTGGAAAAGTAATTATGGCTCAAACTGTTCTTGATTCGGAAACAGTAAAAAGCACTCCCATATTTCATCCTTTTGAGGGAATTGTTCAGGTAGTTGATATCCTTGTCCATGAAGGTGATGCAGTTACACAAGGACAGACGGTTGCATATGTTGAAGCTATGAAAGCAAAGCACCATATTAAATCTCAAATCAATGGAATTGTTTCAAAAGTGAATGTAAAAATTGGCGATGAAATAAATTCTTCAACTCCAATAATCATATTAAATTAAAAAATATGGTAGATGATCTAACGAAACTACTGCTTGACTCCGGTTTTGCAAACGTAAGCTGGGAAAATTGGTTTATGTTTGCAATCTCAGGTTTACTCATTTATCTGGCAATTAAAAAAGGATACGAACCTCTGCTTCTGATTCCCATAGCTTTTGGAATTGTACTGGCAAATTTTCCTCTTGCAAAAATGGGCTCCTACGATGAAGGCATTATCGTTTTAATTTACAGTCGTGGAGTTGAAACTGAACTTTTACCTCCGGTAATTTTTCTTGGTATTGGAGTTCTCACTGACTTCAGACCGCTTTTAAGCAGACCATTCACCTTCCTTTTGGGTGCAGCCGCACAATTGGGAGTATTTGTTGCAGCCATCGGATCCGTCTATTTATTCGGGTTCACTCCACAAGAAGCAGCAAGTATCGGAATCATTGGCGGTGCCGACGGTCCTACGACAATTTATCTTGCGTCCAAACTTGCACCACATCTTCTCGGTCCTGTTGCACTTGCTTCCTATAGTTATATGTCTCTTGTTCCGATAATTCAACCGCCTGTGCTGAGATTACTCACTACTCAGAAGGAAAGAGAAATCGATATGCGCCAGGTAAAACCGGTATCGGAAACCGCTGTAAAAATTTTTCCAATTTTATCCGGAGGTATCGCAACTCTAGCAATTCCGTCTAGTGCACCTTTAATTGGTATGTTAATGTTTGGAAACCTGATAAGAGAAAGTGGTGTAACTGAAAGATTAAGAAAAACAGCTGGCGGTGCATTGATAGATATTGTGACGATATTTCTGGCAACAGCGGTTGGCGCAACAATGAGCGGTAAGACTTTTTTGAGTCCTGAAGTATTAATGATTTTCGCTCTCGGTGCAATCGCTTTTATATTCAGTACTGCCGGAGGAATTCTGTTGGCTAAACTTTTTAATCTCTTTCTGCCTGAGATAAAGAAAATAAATCCGTGCATAGGTGCCGCAGGTGTTTCAGCCGTTCCAATGGCAGCAAGAGTTGTTCAGGATTTTGTATCGAAGCATACAAACGGCAAAGTAAATCCGCTAATGCCGGCAATGGGACCTAATGTAGCTGGTGTAATTGGAACTGCTGTCGCTGCCGGAGTATTTCTTGCTTTGCTAAGCTGATTCGACTATCTATAAGCGACGCAAAATAATTTCTATCTGCTCTTTTTTATTTCAGAAGCCTGAACTACTGCAACTGTTACCAGGTTTACTATTTCCTCAACCGTAGATCTGTACTGAAGAAGATGCACCGGTAATCTAGTTCCCATCAAAACAGGTCCGACAGTGACTGCCTCGCCCATATATTGCAATGACTGCATCGTTAAGTTAGCAGATTGCAGATCAGGAAAAATTAAAACATTTGCGTTTGATCTTAGCTTTGTGAAAGGAAAATAATCCTGTCTGATTACTTCATCACGTGCAGTAGCAAGCTGCATTTCACCATCAATAATTAAATCAGGGGACTTTTTCTTGACAATATCTGTGGCAATTCTAACTTTTTTGACTGAAGGATTATCTACGCTGCCAAAGTTTGAATATGACAGCATACCAACGATGGGTTCTATTCCGAGTGCACGACTTGTCCTTGCCGACAGCAGTGCAATCTCTGCAAGTTCGTCTGCGGAAGGATCAATATTAACAACACAATCAGCCAGTATCACGACATCTTTTGGCAGTAAAACAAGATAGTAACTGGAAATTCTTTTTATACCCGGTTCGGGTCCAATCACTTCTAAAAAGATTCTTAAAGTATCAACATAATGTGTTGAAAGACCTGCGAACATCATATCGGCATCTCCGCAGTGAACCATCATAGCGGCAAAATAATCCTTATGTCGAACTTTATCTATTGCATTTGCACGAATCACACCTCTCCTGTGCCGCATCTGGAAATATTCATCTACATAAGTATTAAATCGGAGACTATGATTTGGATCAATAATCTGGACTCCGCGCAGTTCAAGACCAAGCCTGTCAATTGCTTTTCCAATTTCATCTTCTGAACCAAGAAGAATGGGTTTTGCAATCCCTTCATCAAGCAGAACACTGCAAGAACGTAAAATAGTTTCGTTAGTACCTTCCGGAAAAACAACGCGGAATTTTCCTGACGGGCTCTGAGAATCAATCTGCGCATTGTGTCCCGGCCCGTACCTAATCGGACAGTTAGACTTTCCTGATAATCCTCACTTTTAATTTTCGTCTTTGCTACGTTATCCTTTATAGCCTGCAAAGCTACTGCAGTTGATTCTCTTACAAATATTCTTGGATCAATTGGTTTTGGGAGTAAATATTCCGGACCAAAACTGAAATGTTCAAAACCATAAGCACGTTCAACTTCTTCAACTACCTCATCACGAGCAAGATCAGCCAGAGCACGTGCTGCTGCAAGCAGCATTCCATCGGTAATTCGTGTAGCCTGAACATCCAATGCCCCTCTGAATATATATGGAAAACTTAAAAGATCAAGAATTGAATTTGGTGATCTTGCAGAACTGGTAGCAACAATTACATCGTGTCTGCTGCTTTTAGCTGCTTCATATTCAATTTCAGGATCTGGAGTCGCGAGAGCAAATACTATCGGGAATCTGTTCATCTTTCGTATCATTTCAAGCTTGAGTATTCCACCAACTGAAGCACCGATAAAAACATCCGCTCCTTCAAGTCCTTTATCAAAAGTCATCGCTGAATTTTTAACTACAAATGGCTGTTGATAGTTTGACAGATCATTTCGATCCGGATGGAGAAGTCCGTTCACATCATACATTAATAAATTTTCTGATTTAACTCCAAGTTGAAGAAGCAATCTTGCACAACCAATGCCGACTGTTCCTGCACCGCAAAGAACAATCCGGATTGCCTCTATTTTTTTATCTACCAGGTCAAGAGCATTAAGTAAAGCAGCAATTGCAACAACTGCAGTACCGTGCAGGTTCTCGTGAAAGACAGGAATGCTCAAACTGTCACATAATCGTTCATAAATTTCTAAACCTTCAGGTGCTTTGATATCTTTAAGATTAATTCCACCGAATGTTGGTTCAAGAACTTTTACTGTTTCTATAAATTGCTCGGGATTTTTTGTATCGAGTTCTAAATCGAATACATCGATATCAGCAAGACGTTTAAAAATACTTGCGATTCCTTCCTGCATTGGTTTTGCAGCAAGAGGACCAACATCACCCAGTCCGGGAACCGCAGAGCCATTCGTAATTACCCCGACAAGATTTCCTTTTGAGGTATATTGAAAAACATTTGCGCTATCTTTAATAATTTCCGAGGAAGGAAATGAAGCACCTGGCAGATAGCATAAACGCATTTCACGCGGAGTTAAACAAGCTTTCGTCGGATGAATTTCAATTTTGCCTTTCCGACCTGATGTATGATACTTCAATGACTCTTCACGCTTTATCATTTTATATTCTCCTGAGCAGATTTATTACTCTTTAGTGATAAAGGATAATTATTTAATGTCTCTCTAAATGCCGGTAAAAAGGTTGCAACCGGTCTTACTTGCAAAATCCACAACTTAGTACCTTCAATTCCAAATTCAATGTCGAGTGGATAGCCATAAGCAGATTCAAGTTTTGAGGCCATAGCAACAAGTTCACACAATTCAACATATTCCAATGCGGGACGAAATCTCTGATGATAAAGTGTCGGGGAAATCACGGTTCCATATCCTGCTCTTTTGTTGAACACAAACTGATGCATTTTATCGGAAGTTATATAGTTAAACTTCAGGGGACCTTTTTCAAGATTGCCTTCTTTTGAAACAATTATCTGATCTGCAGCAACAGCTCCTGAAACTACACCTTCACCCAGACCGAGTCCCGCATTGATTACAATTTCCCTCAAATCTTTTTTAGGAACATTAATGGTTTGAAGCACACCTGAAACGCGCGACCAAATAATTCGCTGAACAATTACTCCGCCAGATGCAGGAACATTCTGATGACCAAAAATTGATCGATTATGAATTGCTCTTTCAGTCCACAAACCGCTCCACGTACGTTTTAAATATTCAATAAGAAAATCTTCCCCTGTAATGAACAAGTAAGTTTCAAATTCACCTGCGCGAGCAGCAATCTCGGCATCTTCTTCACAGGAAGAGGAACGAATTGCAACATAAAATTTAGAATCGTTTACCCCAACTGAGTTTGTAAGAAATTCTTTTTCTATTTCACGGTAAGCTTCTATTACTTTAAAGTTGATTTCTTCCGGCAGCGATACACTAGCCCATAAATTTTTTATGTGCAGAGATTTTTCTCTATTACTGATGTCAGATAATAAAATAATTTTATTTATTGCTTCCCGCAGAGATATACCTTTAATCAGATTTTCTCCTGAAACAGAAATACTTTCATTCAATGGCTTATCAAGAACTGTTTGAAATGCTTTATCAGTAACAGCAAACCACGGAGGGACTCTTCCTTTTCCTCCAACAGCTTCAAGCTCCGCAAGGTTAGCTGCTTTCCAACCAATGCCCGACGACAATTCTAGCGCTCCTTCTGCAGGTTTGATTATAAATTTATCCGATAATTGTTCACTTAAAATTTTATCCCTGATCTCAAATCTTTTTTCAAGCTGTGCAATATGCTCTTTCTTTTGAGGAGATGTATCAAGCAGTAAATCAATCCTTTTTATTTGTCTGAACAGATGTCTGAGAAATTCTTTTTTCTCCGAATGTCGGGATAGATTTTCTATTTCATTAAAAATACTTTCCCGAATCACCTTCAATCGGGAAATACTTATTTCATCAATTTTATCAATTAAACTTTCAGGAATCTTAATTTCCTGTAAGACGTTTGAACCAACGGCTGCTATTACACTTTTCATCATTTTGAATATCTCAAATGCTTCCAATCTTGGCATTACAATTTCAAAAGGATGTTTTGCAAACGGAATGATCTGTTCAGCTTTAGAATACGAGAGCAGAAACTTATTTTCTATTTCATTAACCGTTTGTAAGATATATCCTTCTGCAAGACTACTGGTTTTTTCATTCGATAAAATTAATTTCAGTAGGTAAGCTTTTTCATCCGGCGAACTTTTATTTCCATCAAGAAAATTTCCAACAAGAATTTCTTCCACAACATACCTTGCGAGAACCGGTTCTGAAATCTTTCTGAGAAGTTTTTCAATCTGATGCCGTGTGTGGAGTTTCTTTCCGCGTAAAATCAGAAGCTCTTTCACATCAGTTACTTTAGAAATTTCTTCATTTGTTTTACCAAGAGATTTCAACTCTTCAAATAAAGCTATTGTATCCCGTTCCTGTCCAAGAACCTGCAGTACTCCCTGGTTTGCATCGAGAACAACCAGATCACCATCCTGCATTTGATATTCGACGTCATGCAAATCGTAATAAAGTGAGAGATTCAAATTGTTGCGAACTTTATGTTCGACTTGATACTCAGTAGTTTGATAAACAAGGATCATAGAACCATCAATGCCCTGTTTCCAATTCCCGGAAATAATAATTGCAGGTTTATTGAACTGAGTTGCTATCAGTCCGGCATGACTTAATATACCTCCTCCGGTTGCAACTATACCGGCTGAGTGATAGAGAATTGTATTTTCATCGGGAGAGACAGAAGCGGCTACAAATATATGTTCATCAAAATCTTCAGGATGTCTCCCTTCTGAACCCAGAATTACTCTTCCGGCGGCTCTGCCGGGCGATGCCCGGAGACCGGCAACAATTTTTTCACCTGTTGTACGAATCCCTGCAGAATATTTATGCGGCATATTTAATTCATCATAAAATTTCTTTACTTCCTCTTCAAGAAATTCAATTGCAGATTCAGATCCTGTGACGGTATAGTTATTCGCTCTAAGCAGAGACATAAATTCAATTGGCGATAGCTTTACATTTGTTTGCCAGGCTACATTAGTATTTATCCTTTTCTGATGAATTGAGTTTTCTGTTACAAAAAAACCTGAACGGATTATTCCTTTATTATCGCGAAGAACAAAAAGTTTCAGAGAATTCCCCACCATCGGAAGAATTGCAGATTGCACTTTAAAACTTTCCAATAATCCAGTAGTCTGAAATTTTAAAGTTTGTTCGAATGGTATTATTACTTTGGCTAGAGCGATTGAAGATTCTAATTCTTTTTCTCCCTTATTGATTATCTCCGCAAACCAATCCGCCTCGTGAATTTTCGAAAATAATTCCGGCGATACTCGTTCAAACCCTGCTCTAGTTTCAATTAGTTCACCCTCCGTAACAGCTGTTCTCAAATGGTTGAGCAAACGCTCTTCCCAATAAATTTGGCCGGGTAAGCTAAAATTTGTCTCGGAAAATTTTGGAATTCTTAATCCAAGATTATTCACAGACTTGTATATATTTTGATAAAATTCAGGTTCCACATTAACTGAAAATCTATCCTTATAATCTCCGTCACCTGTCCAAATCAATTCCTGTTCGCCTTCTGTAGTAACTAAAATATCCTGCACAATGCCTAGCCGGTCCTTTGTAATAAGTTTATCAAATGGCAATACTGCCCATTGCTTAAATAACTCTGCCCATGCAGCTGCAACTTTTTTCTTTGCGTCAGAAGGAAGATTTAAAGAGCCGATAACCCAATCAAGATCCATTAAATATGGAGAGAGACAAAAAAGATAATCAACTCTTCCGCAAAGCTGATTTAAATCAAGTGCACGTTCTTTGTCGTATCTTGCATGAATATGAGTGCCGTCAAGTTTAACATCAAACTCCAGATGTTGAAATAAATATCTTATTGCGTCAAGGTAGATGTTCGGATGATCAGCAATTTCATAATTACTCACGCCGAAATATTGCAGATCAATCATTCCGCCCTGCAAAGGAGGCGAATAATCAATTCTGATGAAGACGGGATGATTTCTGAACCAGACGAAGTAATGAACTTCGTTTCCGTAACAAAAAATATTCACAGTGGGAAATTTATCCAGTCCGTGAAGCATCTGCCTTTTAAAAGCTTCGATTACAACACTGATGGGATATGGGATTTTTGTGAACGATAATCCTTCATCCTCAATTGCTTCAAAGTTTGCAAAATTAATATTCCTGACAACTGTCAACACTCTGCTGTTCGTTGTCAAAATCAGATTTATGCTCTGGTTGGGAGACCTGGATTGATCGACAAGTTTAAATCCTAATTGAAGTCCTCTTTGATGCAGATATCTTTTTAATCCGTGAAGCGTATGAACTTCACCCAAAGAATGCGGATCTTCAAACATCTGAACAAGCCGTGTCGCGTCTGCTGATAGATGCAAGTCAGAATCATTCTTTGATAATTCATTTATCACTTTAGATTGTATTTGTCCGTACACTTCCGGAAGAATCGTGCATTCCTCTGAATATGAACTGAACAATTTTACAAAATCACTTACTATTCTATCCATTTGTTCAAGGATATGCTTAACTTTTTGCACGGTGAGAGGAGCTACATCAAGGATTTCCTGAAGCAGATTAGCGTGTACTAAATTATATGAACGAAAAAGTGCAACAGATTTGTTATCTTCACCGGATGTGCCTGATTCAAGCGGCAATCCACCATGAGCAGTGAAAAGATAAAATTCGGAGACTCGTTTTGCATCAACCGAACTTTCAAATAGTCTGGCTTCACAGTTCGTAACAAAAAGCGGAAGTGATTCCCCGATCGTGATACCAACATAAAGCTGTGCTGAAAGTCCATAGTTTAAATTCTTCCAGCCTATCTTTGATATCACTTCCCGAAGTAAATACTCTCCGCATATTTTTTCACATTCTTTAAGTGAATCAATAATAGGTGCTGGTTTTCCTATGACAGGTATTAAATAAAGTAAATCAAGATGTGTCGAGCGTGTATAGTTGAGATAAGGTGAGAGTACTTCTGCACTTTTTTTGTCGAATAATTTTTCTATGATTTTTTCGTCTGCTGTTGCATTATTTAAGTCTAACAGTTTTGCAGCCAGAACGCGGATTTTTCTTTCGTTGTTCCCAAGATAAAAATCTAGAATTATTTCATTATAAGATTTGTGAGATTTATCAGTTCCTGAACTGATGATCGATGATACTTTTTCAAGTGCTTGCGCAGTGTTAAAAACAGAATTTTCTGTCCCAAGTTTTTCAGCGAAATAGTTAATCATTTCGGAGTTAACATTCATTTGCTTTTTCTCTGCAAGTGTCTTTACCAAGTCAAGAGTTTTGAATACCGATTGTTCATCTTTACCAGATAAAAGCTCTTCTATAATACTCCATGGTTCGGGTAATTTTGGAATACCTTCTTCTAATAAAGAAAAGAGTTCCGCTTTAATATCATCGGTGTTGATATCAATGAAAGAAATAATATTTCTAAACTTTTCAGGATCGATCTGTTCATTTGATGATGATAAATATTTTTTTATCTGACTGCATTCCGGAAGAATCTCGGAAACTTGCTTGGGTAGATTTTGTAATTTGTATAGCAGTGCATTAAGGGTTGAATCTATGGAAGAAGCTTCAGCCGGTGAGTTTTGAGTGAACTTATTTTCATTTGCCATCCCCATGGCTTTTTCAGAAAATAAATTAAAGAAGCTTTAATTACATTCGAAATGTACTGAATTGAAAAGTTAAATCAACGGAATACTGTCAGTTAAAATGAATAAGAATTCACCTTTGATGTCAATTACTGACTAAAAATGACTCAAGGAAGCAAATAATAAATGTAAACTATGTATCCTGTTAGAAGAAAGAGTCCTTCCAATCTTGAAATCTTAAATCCTGTTTTGCTGAGTGGCAGAAGAATCAAAGCAGTAAAAAGCATCACTCCAAAATCAATGTAACTAATACCTTCAGAACTTAGCGGTATCACCAACGCTGTGATTCCAAGTATTCCAAGAATATTAAAAATGTTTGAACCTACAACATTTCCGATTGCTATGTCAGATTCATTTTTAAATGCTGCGACTATTGATGTTATTAGTTCAGGCAAGCTTGTTCCAACAGCGACAATGGTTAATCCGATGATTGCATCACTGACTCCAATCGCTTTTGCAATCGATATTGCACTTGTCACAAATAAGTTCGCACCTAATATCATTAATCCTAATCCGCCGATTACGAAAATTATGGAAACCTGAACACCAAGTTTGGTTTTCAATCCTTCTTTAAATTCTTCTTCTACTTCGGCATTTTTTTCTTTTCGAGCCATCGAAATATTCACAATCGTATAAGTAATTATTCCAGCAACGAAAATTATTCCATCAATTAAATTCAACTCTCCATCAAGTAAAAGAACAATCAGCAGAATACTTAGTCCTATCATAATTGGAATTTCTCTTCTGATTACATTTGCGTGAACATCAAGCGGCCTGATCAGAGCAGCAATGCCAAGTATCAATGCAATATTTGCTATGTTTGAACCGACAACATTTCCGAGTGAGATTGAACTGTTGCCGATCAACGCTGCTTTTAAACTCACCACGAGTTCAGGTGTACTTGTTCCAAAAGCAACGACAGTTAATCCAACAACTAGCGGAGTAATACCAACCCGAAGTGCAAGTGCTGAAGAGCCACGTATTAATCCTTCTGCACCAATGAAAAGAAAGATTAATCCGCCAGCGAGATAAAGCGATGTTTCTATAAAAGTCATAAATTAAAAATCGAAAATCTCACCAAGGAAAGATTTTCGCTTATTCCTCTTATAATAATCATCCGAGTATTTTTTACGGTCATCGTATTTTCTATCATTATCAAAAAACTTTTGATCGGGTTCATCAAACTTTACAGATCTTTCAATTATTTTATCGAGCTCTCCTCTGTCCAGCCACACACCACGGCATTTCGGACAATAATCGATCTCAATTCCTTGTCTTTCGGAAATTACTAATTCACTTTCTTTGCAAACGGGACAATTCATTTTTTCTCCTAATTTTTTTCAAAGAAAAACAAAAAATTGATTAAAAAAGTTCCTTTAGCTTTATCTTTTAAGCAGATTGGATGATGTTTTCAACCAGATAAACTTTATCATTTCTGCGGACAAGCTCTGAAGTAACGAAAGTCACTTCATCTCCCTTTTGAGCAGTCTTTGAAGATTTTTCTTTTACAAAAATTTTATCCAAAGTTATTTCGAGCAGACCCGTAGTTTCTCCAATGATTAATATTTTGTCTTTCAATCTGATCTTTCCGGATTCAAGAAGAATGTGTGCAGCTTTCGGCTTCTTGAAATAGTTTAGAACTTTACCAACATACACTTTTCTCGTTGTTGCTTTGCTTCCTTCAACTCCTGCATAATCGTCAGAAGATGGCTTGCCAAAATAAAATCCACTTGAGAAACCCCGGTTATAAACTGTTTCAAGTTCTTTCAGAAATTCTTTTTTCTTTTCAGATGTAAGTTTCTTTTTGAAATAAAGATCAATTGCTTTTCTATAAACTGAAATAGTCGTAGCAACATATTCGGGAGCTCTTTTTCTTCCTTCAATTTTGAATGAATCAACTTTAGCTTCAATCAGTCGATCGATGAACTCAATTGTGCAAAGATCTTTTGGAGAGAGAACATAATCATCTCCAACTAAAATTGATTTGTTTGTTGCAGTGTCATAAACCTCGTACTCTCTTCTGCAAGGCTGAATGCACTCGCCCCTGTTTGCACTTTGTCCAAACAGATGATGACTCATAAAACATCTTCCGCTGACAGCAATGCACATAGCACCGTGAATGAACGCTTCGATTTCAAGCTTAGTGTTCTTTCTTATCTTTTTTATTTCTTCAAGTGAACATTCACGTGCTAGCACAATTCTAACCGCACCAAGTTTTTTATAAACTGATGCTGAAAGTGAATTTGAAATTGAACTTTGAGTGGAAATACAGAAAGGCATTTTATTTTTTTTGCACAGCTCAGCAATGGCTAAATCTGAACAGATTATTCTATCTATCTTCGCTTTCTTTGCCCCTTTGATTATTTGTTCAGCTTCAGTAAGCTCATCTTCAAAAACAATTGTATTTAGAGTGAGATAGCTTTTTACTTTCTTTGATCTGCAAAACTTTGCTATTTCAGGAAGCTCTTCAACAGAAAAGTTTTTTGCTTTGGCACGCATATTCAGCTTATCCACACCGAAGTAAACTGCATCTGCGCCAGATTTAACAGCAGTTCGCAACATTGTCCAATCTCCGGCGGGAGCCATTAGTTCTGGTGGTTGGTGAGTAGTTGGTAGTTGGTGGTTCTTGGTCATTTTGAAGTTGAAGGCTTAGTAAGATAATTTATGTAAGCACTCAATCGAGGAAGAAGACTTTCAATTTCATCAAGAGTTTCTTTAAACTCATTATCAGACAGAAGTTTTCTTCTATGCGAAATATTAAGCCAATGCTTCGACTCGAACAAAGATCCTCTGGCTATTTTTACAAATCGAGCATTATCAACTTTGCTTCCTCTTCCATATCCTTCAGAAATATTTGCACCAACGCTATCAATTGCTCTTAAAAGTTGACCACCCATTTTTTTTTTAAAAAAAAACCAACCAACCAAAAAAAATCCCCCACTCCCACCCCCCTCCCAAAAACAATTTAAAAAACCACCAACTCCTCCATCGTTTTATCACCCCCCCCCCCCCCCCCCCCCCAACCCACAACCAACTACTCGTTTCTCCCAAATCTTCGCAATCTCAACAATAACCTTCACCGCCATTTCCATATCCTGAACAGCAACCCATTCAAGCTGTGAATGGAAACTGTGCTCGCCTGCAAAGATGTTTGGACAAGGCAGACCCATAAACGATAATCTTGAACCATCTGTTCCGCCACGGATTGGATGCATAATTGGCTTTATTCCGAGATTCTTCATCGCCTGAACTGCATACTTCGCAACCTGTGGATGCTTAACTAGTACTTCCTTCATATTTCTGTACTGGTTGACAACTTTAAACTCATACTTCGAACCAGGAAACTTTGCAACAGCTTTCTTTGCAAGTTTTTCGAGATGAGCTTCGTACTGTTTCAGCTTTGGAGTTTCGAAATCACGAATAATAATTTTTAGCGTTGTTGCTTCTTCCATACCGTTTATAGTTGTGCAGTGAACGTAACCCTGTCTCTTTTCTGTCGTCTCCGGTGAAAGAAATTTCTTTGGCAGGCTTTCCATAAATGCGGCAGCAATCTTAATTGAGTTGATCATTTGATTTTTTGCATAACCGGGATGAATATTCTTCCCGATAAACTTGAGCACAACCATATCAGCACTGAATGTTTCAGATTCAACTTCTCCTCTGCTTGAGCCGTCAACTGTGTATGCGTATTTTGCACCAAGCTTTTTCAAATCAATTTTTTCTGTTCCTCTTCCGACTTCTTCATCGGGTGTGAAACAAATTTTTATCGGACCATGCTTTACCTCAGGATGAGCCAACAAATAATTTACTGCATCCATAATTTCTGCGACACCTGCTTTGTTATCTGCACCGAGAAGTGTTGAGCCATCTGTTGTGATGATATCGAAGCCTTTCATATTCTTCAAATCTGGATTTTCACTTACTTTAATTACTCTTCCTTCTTTAGGCAGCTTTATATCTCCGCCTTTATACTTTTTATGAATGATTGGTTTTACATTTTTTCCGGTAACTGCAGGTGAAGTATCAACGTGAGCAATGAAAGCAATTGGTGGTACTTTTTTAGTTGTATTTGCTGGCAGTGTTGCCATCACGTAGCCCCACTTATCCATTGCTGCATCTTTCAAGCCCATCTTTTTTAATTCTTTTGCAAGATCGGCAGAAAGTTTTTTCTGTTTTTCCGTACTTGGAAATGAAGTTGATTCTTCATCTGATTGAGTATCGTATTTTACATAATTTAAAAAACGATCAACACAAATAAATTTATATTTTGGATCGAACATAGTTCCTCCGGGATTACTAATTAAGATTGTTATTTATCTACTCTTTTAATTTCTACTCTTCTGTTTTTTGCTCTGCCTTCAGGAGTAGCATTATCAGCAACTGGCTGTTTGCTTCCAACACCGACAACTTCAAATCTCACCTGCGGTACTCCTCTTGAAACAAAATAATTCAGAACTGACTCCGCACGCATCTTCGACATTTTAATGTTTCCTTCTTCCGAACCAACATTATCCGTGTGTCCTTCAATTCTCCATCGGGACAATGGATATTTTTTCATCTGCTCAAGCATTTTATCAAGCTCAGGATATGCTGCCGGTTTTAATTGAGCACTATTAAATTCAAAGCTCGTCTCCGAACTCAGAACAAGCTGGTTGAGATCAACCGGAGGCGGAGGTGGTGCTATTACCAGCTCGCATCCGTTTTCATCAACCTGAACTCCGGGTAAAGTTCCGGGACATTGATCCAGATGATCAGGAACGCCATCAAGATCTTCATCAACAGGACAGCCGTTTTTATCAACCTGAATTTCATAAGGAGTGTCGGTACATCTGTCAAGATGATCAGGAACGCCATCACCATCAGAATCAAACGGACAGCCGTACTCATCAACTTTTACTCCGGGAGTTGTGTCGGGACAGAGATCAGTGTAATCAGGAACTCCGTCTTTATCAGAATCCAGCGGACAACCTTTTTTATCAACAGGTGCGCCTTGCGGTGTGCCGGGACATTCATCAAGATAATCGGGAATTCCATCTTTATCTGAATCAAACGGACAGCCAAACTCATCTACCTTGACTCCCGCCGGAGTGTTTGCGCACATATCTTTTGAATCAACAACACCATCGCCATCAGTATCAAACTCCGTCAAGAAAGAATATGAAATTCCTCCCATTGCAGTGAAGAACATATCGTTACCAACACCAACTGCTTTATCATCAAGCCAATCGTTCGGGGAAATCTGCACACCTCCGTTTAAGTTGAGTGAAAGATTTTCTGTCACAGGAAAACGAATACCAAGTTCTCCAAGATAATTTACTTCGGATGTTTTGTATAATCCTGCTTCGTTGTTGGGAAGTTTGACACCGCCTTCACCTTTAGGATTGAATGATAAGCTCGCTATTCCTGCAAAGAAATATGGGAAAGCTATATCGTTTAGGCTGAAGTCAATAATTACACCTGCACCGATTGTTGAAATGTTAGTTCTGAATTCCTGCGGATCGAGATTCGGATCGCCTCCTTTAAGAAAACCTGCGTTATAAAATGCTCTAATGCCGAATCCACTCTTTGTCCAGGCAGGGAAAAAATATTCAATTGAAAGTCTGCCAAGGTAATCAACACCGAGCCCACTGTAATCTGTGCTGGCGAGAGTTGTTCCTCCTTCAACTGAAAAAACGACTGTGCCTGAGAATGGATTATATCTTTGTGTCTTTGCAGTCTGTGAGTAATTGAATTCGGATGAAAGTATAGCAATAAGTAAAATAATGAAGGTAAATTTAGTCAAGTTTGTTCCGTTAAAATTTATATAATTGTTACAAATTTAACTGGAAACGAAGAACTAAAAAAGTTAAAGTGTTGAACAAATAAAGAATTTGTAAAGAAATCAAGATGCAAGAAGATAATTTATTCTTGACTTTCCATAATTCAATTCCTAAGTTTTAAAAGAAATTAATTCGGGATTAATACCTGATGAATATTTTCGTGGCACGATATTTAACTCTCTCTCTCTCTCTCTCTCTGCGGGAGGAAGATGAAATGCTTCCCCCTCCTACAATTCTTTTATGTTATAGTAAACTTTCTCTAAAAATAAATCCGAGGCAATAATTATGAAAAAGATTTTTACAATAATTTCATTGATAATAGGAATAATAAATGCACAACAACAAGTTAATGTCCCCTGGCCAACACTTGCAGACTCACCATGGCCGATGATAAAACACGATCCTCAGTTTACTGGACGTTCACTGTATAAAGGACCTCAATCGGCATCAGTTGCTTGGACTGTCGATATGCCTTATGGTATTTTTTCCGGACCAGTAATCGGTGCTGACGAAAATTTGTACTTTGGTTCATACTATTATCTTTCTGATTTTTTTTATTCATTTAATCAAAGTGGACAAGTAAATTGGGTTTATGAAACTGGTGGTAACCGTGCACCCGAATCAGGGATTTTAATTGATTCGAGTAATACAATTTATTTCGGTTCCCGTGATGGTTATCTATATGCCATAAATTCTGACGGTTCATTAAAATGGATTTATAATACATCTGCATTTGTGACTGAAAATTCCATCCCTAATATTGATTTATTGGGAAACATATATATAACAAATTTTATATTTACCCCAGGAGAACCGGATAGAGGTGAGTTAATTTCTATCAATCCAGATGGAGTGCTTAATTGGAAAGTTATGTATGATAATGGTTTTGCATTTAAATCACCTGTATTTTCAACGGATGGAAGTACAATATATATCCCCGGTGTTGATTCAAATTTATATGCATTGAACCTTGATGGTTCAATTAAGTGGAAATTCGGCTCAGGTGAAATAATGAAAGCACCAATGGTTGATTCAAACGGAAATATTTATTTTATTCCGAGAGAAATTCCTCAATATTTTTATTCGTTATCGCCAGATGGTAATATCAGATGGCGATACTTCATTCAGGAAATAGGTTCTCTGGACTTTTATTCAATACCAACCATTGACTCGGCGGGGAATTTATATGCTATAGTACTTGATACAACGTGCTGCGAATACAATCGTATGCTACTCTCTTTAAGTCATAATGGGGCATTCAGATGGAAATATATACTCGACGAATATGAAAGCGATGATTTCTGGCAACCATTAATTTGTGATTCAGAAGGTACGGTTTATTTTGGTTCAACATTTGGTACCAGTTATTATGCTATTTCAAGTGAAGGATCATTAAAATGGAAATTACCACTTATTGAGTCTATTCAACAAGTAGATAACACAGGTGCAATTGCTTCGGATGGCACATTATTTCTAGGAGTACATTGTGTTTCAACGCAACTAGAAAATATTAAATCATTGATAGCAATACGAGACACCGTAACTTCTATTAATGATATGAATATGCAACTCAAAACCAATCAACTTTACCAAAACTACCCTAATCCATTTAATTCAACGACAAACATTAGGTATTCAATTCCACAATCAGAAAGGGTAACACTAAAAGTTTATGATTTAATGGGCAGTGAAATTGCATTAATTCTTGACAGATACCAAGAAGCTGGAAGTTACGATGTGATTTTTCAACCCAGAGATCTTGCAAGCGGTATATATTTCTACACTCTTACTTCAGGTAACTTTAAGGAAACGAAGAAATTAATTCTTCTAAAGTAAACGGCATTTAGATATGCCAGATTTCCAAAATCTGGCATATCTTAAAAACCTCTTCTAAAAACTTTTTCCATATCAGATTTAATCATCAGCTTAACAAGATCTTCAAATTTTGTTTTTGCTTTCCAGCCAAGAACTTTTTTTGCCTTCGATGGATCGCCAATCAGAAGATCAACTTCGGTTGGTCGGTAATAAACAGGATCAATAGCAACCAGCGTATCACCCTTTTTCAGCTTCGTTGTAAAATCTTTTAAATAAGATTTTTTGTTAGAAGAATAATTGATAAGCCTTTTGGCTTTTTCAAGATTGATGGATTTGATAAAGCCTTTTTCATCCTCACCTTTTCCTTTCCATTCCAACTCAATTCCAAGATTCTTAAAAGTCAACACTGCAAACTCACGAACGGTTTTTGTCTCACCTGTTGCAAGAACAAAATCATCTGCTTCTTTGTGCTGGAGAATTCTCCACATTCCTTCGCAATATTCTGGTGCAAAGCCCCAGTCACGTTTTGCATTTAGATTTCCAAGAGTTAATTCTTTCTGCAACCCAGCAACAATGCGTGAAGCAGCGCGGGTTATTTTTCTGCTAACAAAGGTTTCACCTCTTCTCGGTGATTCATGATTAAACAGAATTCCGTTTGAAGCAAAGATGTTGTAAGCCTCACGGTAGTTTACAATTATCCAGTAGCCGTAAAGCTTAGCAACTCCATAAGGAGAGCGAGGATAGAAAGGAGTTTTTTCACTCTGCGGGACTTCCTGTACCTTTCCGTAAAGTTCACTCGTCGATGCCTGATAGAACTTAACTTTCTTTAATCCGACTTCACGGATTGCATCTAAAAATCTTAGTGTACCAAGTGCATCAACCTGTGCCGTGTAGTCCGGAATCTGAAACGAAACTTTTACGTGACTTTGTGCTGCAAGATTATAAATTTCATCCGGTTCAATTTTTTCGAGTAGCCGATTCAAGTTACTTGTATCAACAAGATCGCCGTAATGCAGGAACATTCTTTTGTTCAGGATTTTCGGATCGTTATAAAGATGATCGATCCTTCCAGTATTGAAGGAACTGCTTCGACGAATTATTCCGTGGACTTCATAACCCTTTTCAAGAAGTATTTCTGTTAAATAACTTCCGTCTTGGCCAGTTATTCCAGTGATTAATGCGCGTTTCATAGGCAATTAAAAATGTTAAATTAAAAATTAAAAAAATGAACTATAGTTTACTGCAAATTGAACCAAGAATATTTTTAAGTTCACCAGATTCGGTTTTTAATTTGCCAGCTTTATTCTGATCGCCAAATTTCAAAGCAATACAAACTCTTATCCAATAATTTGACTCTCTCATTTCTCTTAAAACTATTTTCATTTTATTAGCAAAATCTGCTTTTGAGGATGCTGCTTGAGCTTCTTCATAATTTGCTCCTGATGAGCTTGAAGCTTTAGCCAATTGATATCTTATTACTTGAGATTCCGGATTCTTCGGTAATGAACCGAGGAAAGTTAACACATCAATAGTAAATCTAAATAATCTCTCACCAAGCCCTTCATCCATTAATTAAAAACCTTTTAATTTTTCATTTTTAATTTTTAATTAAGCACTTCTGCGTTCAAGGTACCACCGGTATGTTTTTTCAATTCCTTCTCGCAACTCCGTCTTGTATTTCCATCCGAGCGAATTTATCCGGGAAACATCAAGTAATTTACGCGGAGTTCCATCCGGCTTTGATGAATCGTGAACAATTTTTCCTTTAAAACCAATTATTTCAGCAACAAGCTTTGCAAGTTCCAGTATTGTCAAATCTTTACCTGTTCCGATGTTCAAATGCGAAATTCCATTTTCATAAAGAACTTTTGCATTTACTTTTTCCATTAAAAATAAGATTGCATCGGCGAGATCTTCGACGAATAGAAATTCACGAAGAGGTTTACCCGTCCCCCAGATTACTACTTCTTTTTCGTTTTTTTCTTTCGCCTCATGAAATTTTCTTATAAAAGCCGGTAAGACGTGGGACGTCTGCAAATCAAAATTATCATTTGGCCCGTAAAGATTTGTCGGCATCACTGAATAAAAGTTGGAACAATACTGTCGGAAATAATTTTCGCAGAGCTTTATTCCGGCAATCTTTGCAATCGCATATGGCTCGTTTGTGAATTCAAGATAATCTGAAAGAAGATATTCTTCCTTCAACGGCTGGGGCGCCAGCTTTGGATAAATGCAGGAGCTTCCCAGAAAAATCAATTTCTCAACTCCTGATTTGTACGAATTATGAATGATATTCGCTTCAATCATCAGATTATCATAAATAAATTCAGCTCGGTAAGTATTATTCGCAAGAATACCGCCGACTTTTGCAGCAGCTACAATCACAACTTCAGGTTTTTCTTCTTTAAAGAATTTTTCTACTTCTTCCTGTCTGATTAAATTGAGTCCGGGATAGTTTTTCAACAATAAATTTTTGTAGCCACGTTTTTCAAGCTCACGAGTGATCGCAGAACCAACCATACCTGTATGTCCCGCAACATAAATTTTTTTATTAAAATATTTTGATTGATTGGTCATTTGAACTTTAGTTACAATCCATAATAAACAGCGAAATAAAATTCATTATTACTTTCATCAACAAAGCTCAAATCTTCCTGCTGCTTCGAGGTTTTCATATACTGGTAATTCGCACGGGCAAAAAGATTATGGAGAATTTCAAATTTAACTTGACCACCGAAGTAAGTATAGTTGGTTCTCAACCCAAACAGAAACGGCGGCTGAGGCAAAACAAACTGCTGACTTTCATCTGCACGTTCGCCCTGCCGGATATATCTTGCCCAGACAAGTGCCTCGAGTCCTCTTATAAATCTGTACTTTACTGAACCAAATATCTGATCAGCATTGTTATTCATCCAGTGACCTAACACGTACGAATTACTTTCAAAAGTTGTAGTATTTATGTAATGCTGATAAACGTAGGGATATATTTTTGAATATTCAAGTTTAAGTGTGAGGTTATCAATCAGTAAATCGGTGACTGAACTTCCAAGTGTAAATCCAATTTGCATTTTCTCAGTGGCTGGATCACCTATTCCATTTATTGTGAATTCATCTATAAATAATGTACCGTAAAGGTGAGTGTTCTTTATATGTCCTTTTGAACTTAACTGAGCAAAGAACTGCGAATTACTTCCAGCCGAATTAGCCTGTCTGCTTAAATAATGATCTGCTAACCGGAAAAATGTTATCGGAATTAAGTATAAAAACTCGAGCTGATCAGCATAAACTATTGATTCACCGATTGAAAGATCCAGTCCTTTTGTCGGCTTAATTGTTAATGTATGAGAAGCGAGATATTTATTCCTGAACGAAAATGCATAGTCACCATTTTCAGTTGGATAAAAACTTGTTGTGTCGACAACATCTGAAGATAACCACGCGTGGAAGTAATTAAAGCTGAGCCACTCGACAGGATTAATATCCAATCTTATCAATGGAAATGATGGAGCCTTTTGTGACATCACAAGCAAACCGTTATCGCCATAACCCCACTCTAAAAATTCTTTCCCGACAGCTATACTTCCCCAGCTCCAATTGGTTGCGAGCATCATTTTGGCTTCGCTGTATTCCATTTTGTCCGGCGAATAATCGTAGGTATTCAAATCTGTTCGGGCGTTAACTCCAGTTTCCGGAGTGAATATTTTCATTTTATCAATCGTCGTTCCGCTCTCAGTATTATCTCTGAAGTCAAAGCTGAATCCCAGCACATCATAGATATAACCGTATGAATATATTCCATTCCAGAAGTGAGTTTGCTTTGCTTCTTTAACGGAACCAATTTCAGCACCAAGTATCAGCTCAGCATTTATTTTAAATCCATCACCGCCATAAGAAAACATTCTCCATCTGTCAGCGGGATCAAATCCAAAATAATCAAGATGTTCTGTTTGCTTATTGTTGCCATCACTCAGCCAGCGTTCGTGATGATAATCTTTTAAAAAGAATTTCAATTCATCACGTTCTAACTGTGTAAGTTGTGATGATAGTGAATCAGCTTCCAGAAGTTTGCTGCTGATATAACTTCTTGGTAATGGTCTGATAAGATCATCGAACTCAATAATACCTTTCTGACTTATCCTTCTCAAAAAATTATAAACGTCTTCATATAATGGCTCATACACAACCTGCGCTTCGGTCAAACCGGCAAATGATATAACAAGCGAAACCAAAAATATTTTTGCAAGCGACTTCATTTACTGTGAACAAATTCCTTAATTTTCTGGACAACAAACTCCTGCTGTTCCTTAGAAAGCTCGGGGTAAATTGGAATTGCAAGTGAAGTTTCACTGGCCATTTCCGATTCGGGGAAATCACCCTTTTTATGATTCAGGTTTACAAAACATTCCTGCAGATGAAATGGAACAGGATAATAAATTTCATTTCCGATTTCATTTTCAGTGAGGAATTTTTTCAATCCATCTCTGTTCTGAGCTCTGATTATATATTGATTGTAAATGTGATAATTTTTGAGGCCGGAAACATTTTTATACGATGCCTTTGGAAGAAGAACTTTATTCTTCTCATCAAACTTTGTTTTTCCTGTTTCTTCAGCCAGGCCTGCTTCTTTAAATAGCTTGTTATAATATTCAGCATTCGCTCTTCTTTTTTCTGACCATTTGTCCAGATGTGGAAGTTTCACTCTCAGAACAGCCGACTGCAAGGCATCAATCCTGAAATTTCCACCGATAACTTTATGATAATATTTCTGCTCTCCTCCGTGCACTCTTTTTATTCGAAGCATATATGCAAGATCATCGTTATTTGTTGTAACCAATCCGCCGTCGCCGTATCCGCCAAGATTCTTACTCGGGAAAAATGAAAAGCATCCGATATCTCCAATTGTTCCAACACACTTTCCATCTTTGTATTCTGTTCCGATTGCTTGTGCTGCATCTTCAATTACAAAAATGTTTTTCTCTTTTGCAATTTTAACTATTGGTTCAAGATCGGCACTCTGTCCATAAAGATGAACAGGAATGACAGCTTTGGTTTTTGGTGTTATTTTTTTCTTAAAATCTTCCGGATCAATGTTGAATGTAACGGGATCAATATCAGTTAATACCGGCACAGCATTCAATCTGGAAACAACACCGGCTGTTGCGAAGAAAGAATAAGTTGGAACGATCACTTCATCACCGGGTTTTATATCAATTGCCATTAAAGCAAGAAGAAGAGCATCCGTTCCAGAGGAAACACCAATTGCATGTTTGCACTTTAAGTATTGACAAAACTCTTTTTCCATATTCTCGACTTCGGGTCCGAGAATAAAATACTGCGACTCGGCAACACGGAGTACAGCGTCGTCAAGTTCTTTTTTAAGTGAATGATATTGTGGTTTTAAATCGAGCAGTGGGACTTTCATATACTTTCCGATTTTTAATTGTTAAAATTATTTAAAATTAGGGGGAATAACCACAGGACAGAATTATTCCTGATTATAAAAAAAATCCTTTTCAATGTCTTTAAACTTTTTAGCTTTCAAATCTTTTTCTGAAACAATAGGACTATCAACTTTCCAATCAATATTCAAATCAGCATCATTATACAGGATGGATCGTTCGTGTGCTTTGCTGTAGTAGTTGCTGCACTTATAAGCAAAGATTGCATCATCGGAAAGAACGGAGAATCCGTGTGCAAATCCTGTTGGTATCCACAGTTGAGTTTTCTTGTCTGAGTTAAGAATAATTGAAAAATATTTTCCGAAAGTCGGCGAACCAAACCTAATATCAACTGCAACATCAAGAACTTCGCCTTCTATCACCTGGCAAAGTTTTCCCTGCGCTTTATCTCCAACCTGGTAATGCAAACCTCTGACTGTACCTTTCTTTGATTTAGAATAATTATCCTGAACAAAATCATCAGGTATTCCAAAATCTTCGTACCGCTGTTTGCTGTATGACTCGAAAAAGTAGCCACGATCATCATTGAAAACATCCGGTTCGATGATAAGTAATCCGGTAATTTCTGTTTTAGAAATTTTCAACTAAGACTCCGCGACAACTTTTTCCAGGTATTCTCTGTAAAGTGATTTCGGGATTTCGCTGACTAACTTTTCAAATTGTTTTCTGTCAATGAATCCGCGCAGATACGCAATCTCTTCAATGCACGCAACTTTTAATCCCTGTCTGTCTTCAATTACACCAAAGAAATTTGAAGCAGCAAGTAATGCTTCGGGTGTTCCGGTATCCAGCCACGCAACCCCTCTTCCGATTTTTTCAACATAAAGCTCATTCATTTCAAGGTAAGCTTTATTAACGTCAGTAATTTCCAGTTCACCACGAGCAGAAGGTTTTAAATTTTTAGAAATCTCAATTACTCGGTTATCATAAATGTACAAACCGGGAACAGCATAATGAGATTTTGGTTTTGAGGGTTTTTCTTCGATGGAAATTACTTTACCGACATTATCGAATTCCACAATTCCATATCTCTCAGGATCGTTTACTTTGTAGCCGAATATTGTTGCGCCTTTTTCAGCTTGAAGTGCTTTGTAGAAAAATTCAAGCTTTCCATAAAAAATATTATCGCCGAGAATAAGACAGGACATATCCTTCCCGATAAATTTTTCACCAAGAATAAATGCCTGTGCAATTCCTTTCGGTTCGGGTTGAATTACATATTCGAAATTCATTCCGAGATTTTTCCCATCGCCAAAAAGTTTTTGATACAGAGGAATTGTTTCTGAATTTGAAATGATGAGCACATCTCTTATCCCGCCGAGCATTAAAATTGAAAGAGGATAGTAAATGAGTGGCTTATCATAAATTAGTGCAAGCTGTTTGCTGTAAACTTTGGTTATTGGATAAAGCCGGGAACCGGAGCCGCCAGCGAGAATTATCCCTTTTACGTTTGTTTTATTCATTAAGACTTTCTGCAGTTTTGATTAATCATCAGGGAACAAATATAAGAAGAAAGTTCAAGTTTTAGTTAAGATTCGCAGTATTCAATTTATAAGAATTACAGTAAAGTCCCGCTTAAAACCAATACTGCCACTGAAAAGTAAATTACAAGCCCTGTTACATCACAAAGAGTTGCTATTAATGGCGCTGAAGAAGTTGCAGGATCAGCACCGAGCTTTTTCAAAATAAACGGAAGCATTGAGCCGGAGATCGTTCCCCAGAGAACAATTCCAATAAGCGAAAAGAAAACCGTTATACCAATCAGTATCCAGTGAGAAGAAATAACGTGAAAAACATTCGTTAAAATTGCAACCTGCAGAAAACCGATAATTCCTAAAATGCTGCCAAGCATTAGACCAGATAGAATTTCACGACGCATTATCAGCCACCAATCAGACAGAGTAATTTCCCCAACAGCCATTGCTCTGATAACAAGTGTTGCTGCCTGCGAACCTGAATTTCCTCCACTGGAAATTACGAGCGGAATGAAAATCGAAAGAACCACGGCCTTGCTTATCTCATTTTCAAAAAATCCCATCGCTATTGCAGTCAGTATCTGTGCTATGAATAAAAGCGTTAACCATAGTACTCGTTTCTTAAACAAAGATAAAAGCGGAATTGTATGAAATGGCTCTTCTAATGCAGTAACACCTGCGATCTTCTGAATATCTTCGGTTGCTTCTTCTTCAGCAACATCGAGAACGTCGTCAACAGTAACAATGCCGATCAAGATTCCGTGATTATCAACTACCGGCAGAACTACGCGATCGTACTTTTTAAAAACCTCTACAGCAGTTTCCTGGTCATCGTGTACATTTAAGCTTGTGAAATTTTCGTCCATCAAATCAATTACTTTCCTATCCAATGGAGAAAGAATTACCTCTCTGATTCTGATATCATCAATCAACTTACCTTTATCATCTATCACATAAATTACATTAAGAGTTTCCTTGTCTTCACCGTTTTTGCGAATATAGTCAAGTGTCTCCCCAACCGTCCAATCCTGTTTGATAGCGATGTAATCCGGCGTCATCAATCGACCGACGCTGTTCTCCGGATAACCTAACAATGTCTGGGCAATTTTTCTCTCTTCAGCTGATAATAACTGAATTAATCTTTTTGCAGACGTACCGGGTAATTCTTCAAGTAATGCTGTTCTGTCATCGGGAGACATATCGTTAAGTATTGCAGCAACTTCTTCATTACCCATTGCTTTAAGAAGTTCTTCCTGTGTATCGAATTCAAGATGCTCGAATGTATCTGTTGCAAGATCAACGGGAAGTACGCGAAAGACTATTACTTTATCGTGTTCAGGAAGATCAATTATCAGGTCGGCAATGTCGGCAGGTGTCCAATCAGCAAGGATTTCCTTGAGTATGCTTAGTTTTCTCTCAGCAATAAGAGACTCTATTTCTGGCATTAGCAATTTGCTGAGCATGGGAAATTCCTCCCGATTGTTATTTTAAGATTATTACATTCTATAATTATAGATTTGAGTTGAGCAAAAATAATCTGATAATCAGGTAAAAACAATCAGATAATGAAACACAGCATAGGTACATTAATCTTTCTTACTAAATTTGAAAAGATTTATTGAATCTTTATGAAACTTATTGTTGATGAAAATATAGCATTTGCTCGCGAAGCATTTTCCGGTTTTGGTGATGTGATATTAGTTGATGGGCGATCTCTTACAAACAGAGATATCAAAGATGCAGATGTATTAATCGTTCGTTCTATTACCCAAGTAGATGAAAATTTATTAGCTGGAAGCAAAGTTCAATTTATCGGAACAGCAACAATCGGAACTGATCATATTGCTCTTGATTACCTGGAAAAAAGAAACATAAAATTCGCTGATGCAAGGGGTTGTAACGCAGATTCTGTCGCAGAGTATGTTTTTACAGCTTTGTTGAAGGTTGCTTCTGAAAATAACATTAGTCTGAAAGATAAAACTATTGGAATTGTCGGAATCGGAAATATCGGAAGCCGTATGGTTAGAATTGCAGAATCTTTCGGAATGAAAGTTCTGAAAAACGATCCGCCGCTGGAACGTGCAGGAATCGGGAAAGATTATGTAAGTCTGGAAGAGATTTTAAAAGCGGATATCGTTACTTTTCATGTTCCACTTACAGTTGATGGAATCGATAAAACACATCATCTGCTTAATGAAAGTAATCTGAAACTGATAAAAGAGAATGCGATAATTATTAATACTTCAAGAGGTCCTGTAATTGATAATTCAGCGCTTCTCGAAGAAACCAAGAAGAAAAAATTTCTTTTAATACTTGATGTTTGGGAAGAAGAACCTCGTGTTAATCTTGACTTGTTAGGTTTAGCTAAAGTTGCAAGTGCTCACATCGCAGGATATTCTTTTGAAGGAAAAGTTAACGGGACTAAAATGATTCATAATGCACTTTGCCAACATTTAAGGATAAAACTGGGTTGGATACCAGATCTACCATCGTTAGATAAAACGGAATTGACACTGTCGGAAGGAAATTCTGACCAAGTAAAATTATATAAACTGCTTTCGTCAATCTATAATATAGAAGAAGATGACAGACGATTAAGACGAATTTCAGATTACAAAGCCGATGAGCAGTCAGCTTATTTTGATAAGCTAAGAAAAACTTATCCAGTTCGAAGAGAGTTCAGCAATTTTACCGTTCTTCTTACTGGAAAAGATGAACACCTGAGACCGTTTCTCGAATCACTCCGCTTCAAAATACAATTAATCTAGTTGTTTTCGCTCAACTTAAATTCAATTGGAATTTCCATCTGCACTTTTACTTTTTGTCCTTTTATCAAGCCGGGTTTGAAGCGATGATACAGAATCGCAAGTCTTGCTGCTTCATCACAACCGTAACCAATTCCTTCAACAACCTGAGCGTCGATAACTTCTCCATCACGGTCAATTAAAGCTAAAATCTTAACCACGCCTTCGACTTCATTATCTTTTGCATCTTCAGGATAGCCAATTTTTTTATAGATGGCGTCCATTCCCCCATAAGGTTCCGGCATTACTTCAACTGTTTTGTAGAAAGCAGGATCATCTTCATAATTTTTTTCTTCTTCTACAGTAGGCGGTACAAAATCATCGCTGCTTTGCTTTTTTTTGTTCTGCTTTTTTTGTTTTTTCAGTTCGGCAACTTCCTCCGGTTTCTTTTCTTCCTGCTTAATTCCGGTGTCAAGAACAATTTTATCAACAACTAATATTCCTTCTTCGTAATAAATATCATCGATATATTTTCCCGTACTGTCAAATAATGAGGTTGGTCCTTCTCTTTTTCCGTTTTCAATGGTGAACATTTCCTTAAGAATTCCATTTTCATTGTACTTTCGTACCAGACCTTCAACCCGTCCATTAACGTAAGAAAGTTCTTCTTTAATATTTCCATTTTCCCAAAAGAAACGTGCATCACCATCGCGAACTTTGTCCTTTAAATGAACGATTGACTCAATCTTTCCATTATTATGATATGAAATTAGTGAGTCAATTTGCGCGTTGACGCTAATAGTAATCAGCAAAAAAGCAATTAGTAATATCCTGTACATTCTCTTCGTTTGTGTTTTTTTATTTGAAAAGATACAATTTAATCGTGAGTTAAAAGAGGCATTAGCACAGCAACAAGAAATATTGCGATTGCGATTCCAAAGAATATGTAGCCAACCAGGTAATCGTACTCGAGTATACCAACTTCTCCAAGAAGGTAATGCCAATCATGATAAACTTTGTTTCCACCGAGTAAAGGAAGCTTTCTTGCTTGTGCATCTGCAGCATATACGCTAATGTTGATAAAATTTTGTCCAAGCCAGAGTAAACCAAACTGAACTCCGGTCCTGTAACTATTCCTGAAAAAATATGCGGCAATAATTGATGGGAGAATTATCTGCATTAAAGTACCACCAAGAGTATAAATATATTTTCCGAATAGACTAAAGAAAAAGTGGCCTGCTTCGTGAATTACGAGATCGATATTATCCAGCAAACTGAACTCACCACGATTCAGAACCCAGTAAACTGAGATTGGCAGTATAATTAAGGAAGGAATCCATCTTTTGGTGTTATCCCACCCGGAGCTTGGATTCGCTTTTTTCAGGCTTAGCTCAAGATCTTTATTATTTTCTTCTTCCGATTGCATTGTTTATCTGGTAATCACTCGTTAATTTCGCAGCCAAATTTATACTTAATCAAACCTCTATCAAACTAATCTAAGGAGAAAATAATGTTTAAAACATTTCAGCTTTCACTGGCACTTATTTTTATTTTTTCATTTATTGCATTCGGACAGCAGGTTAAAACTCCGCGCCCGAGTCCCGATGCAGCCGTAACACAAATGATTGGCGTTACAGAAGTAAAGATTGATTATAGTTCACCCGGAGTGAAAGGAAGAAAAATCTGGGGGGAGCTTGTTCCATTCGGCGAGATCTGGCGCACCGGTGCAAATGAAGTTACATCGATTACTTTCAGCGATCCTGTAAAAGTGAATGGAAACGATCTTCCTTCCGGTACTTACGGAATTCACACAGTACCTGGAGAAAGCGAATGGGAATTTATTTTCAGTAAGGATACCAAAGTAGATGGCAGTTCAAATTTTGATAAAGAAAAAGAAGTACTGCGTGTTAAATCAAAACCAGAAGAGCATCATTTTATGGAAAGAATGACTTTTCTTTTCACGGATGTTACCGATAATTCTGCTAATGTAAATCTTATGTGGGACAAATTAAAAGTTTCCTTCAAGGTTGAGACAAGCACACAGGAATTATTCCTCAGCAATGCGAGACAACAGTTAAGCTGGTCACCAACTTTCCAGGCTGCTCAGTACTGCTTGAATTCAAATACAAATCTTGAAGAAGCTTTAAGATGGGCTGAAGCATCCTGCCTTATAAATGAAGTTTACTGGAATACAAGAGTTAAGGCTCAGCTTCAAAATAAACTTGGTATGAAAGACGAAGCAATAGCTACAATGGAAAAAGCAGTTGCACTTGGTGGTAAAATGGAAAGTGCCCCGTTTGATTTTGACAATATGAAAAAGATGTTGGAAGACTGGAAAAAGTAAAAAATTATAAGTCATTCTGAAGGAGCGAAGCGACTGAAGAATCTTTTTAAAACGAGATTCTTCGCTTCGCTCAGAATGACAATTAAGTTTTAGCCATGAAATACTTTTCTTTCATTCATACTGGCTCTGCACTCATCTGAACAGCAATAATCATTCATAACTTTACACTCATGACAGGAGACAATAATTTTATCGCAATCAACATTGTGGCAGTTGATGTAATATGATGTCGGTTTTCCGCAGAAGTAACACTCAGCGATATGCTTTAATTCTTCTTTCGAATTCGGATTTACAACTCTTCTTTCGTCAAAGACGAACATCCCGCCTTCCCAGTAAGTATCAGGAAATTTTTTAATGAAATTTACAATTCCGCCATTCAGTTGATAAACATCTTTAAATCCGCTTTCAACCATATATGCAGAAGCCTTTTCACATCGGATTCCACCCGTACAATACGTAATAACAGTTTTATTTTTATATTCTTGTAAATCTTCATCGACGACTTTTTTCCATTCGCGAAAATTTTTCATCGGTGGAGTAATCGCATTTTTAAATTTTCCGATTTTACTTTCGTACCAATTACGTGCATCGACAATCAAAAAGTCTTTTCCGTCCTGATACATTTGTAATAATTGCTCGGGAGAAAGTTTCTTCCCTCCGTGTTCAATCGAAACATCTTCCAAATCTCCGTGAACAATTTCATTCTTCAATCTGACATGCATTTTTCTAAATGCATGTTCATCGGCGTCATCTTCCTTGAACCATATATCAATAAATTCCGGATAGCTTGTTAGTTGAAGCTTATATTTTTTAATATTCTCAACTGTTCCTGAAACCGTTCCATTTACACCTTCTTTGGCAAAAAAGATTCTGCCTTTAATATCATTTTGCAAACACCATTGAAGATGTTCCAGAACGATTTTATCAGGATTTTCAACATTTACATATTTATAGAATAGAAGAACTTTATCACTATTCAAGATTTTCATTCTCCCTGTGCTTTGGTATAACCAGTTTCACCGTCAAACACACGCAGTTTTTCAATGTGCATCCAATTGAACCGCCTTACATACAATTCTCTAAGCAGATGGAATATTTCTTCATCACTGATCCGGAGATAATTACCATTCTCATCCTTAGCGACATAACGGCATCGGTAGTGATCAACGAGCCAGATATCAGGCTTCACTCCGGGATAAACTTTTGTTCCTCGGTTGCTGATCATCTTTAATTGCAAATGATCCACTTTCTCCGGAACTTTTGGAATACCCTCATAGCTTTCAATAAATACATCTACACCATGACAATCTTCAACTTTTTCTTTATGAGTCTGAAGAAGATCGCTTTTTATCTGTAAAGGTTTGGGATTAATAAATTCATTTTCATCTGCAGATTGCAAACGTTGAATTATTGCGTTTGTAAACTCAGCGGTGTTAGCCTTACCGCCAAGATCACGGGTTTTAATTCCATCTTTTAAAGTCTGAAGAAGAGCTTCTTCAATTCTGATTTTAGTTTTGTGAAAGCCAATATGCTGAAGCATCTGTAGTGCAGATAAAAGAAGTGCTGTTGGATTTGCCACACCCTGACCGGCAATATCCGGTGCAGAACCGTGCACTGATTCAAAAATTGCTGCTTCATCCCCGATATTTCCTCCCGGGGCAACACCAAGTCCACCCACTAATCCGGCTGATAGATCACTAACAATATCTCCGAATAAATTAGGAAGCACCAGAACATCGAATCTTTCGGGATTGGTTACAAGCTGCATACAGGTATTATCTACAATCAGATCATCAGACTTAATATCGGGATATTCTCTGGCTACTTCGTTAAAACATTCAAGGAACAAACCGTCAGTGAGTTTATGAATATTTGCTTTGTGAACTGCTGTTATTTTTTTTCTGCCATAAAGTTTTGCCATTTCAAATGCATACTTTGCAATACGCATAGAACCTGGTCTCGTAATGAGTTTTAAACATTGAGCAACATCGCCTGTTTGAATATGCTCAATACCGCCGTAAGTATCTTCAATATTCTCGCGTACGATAATTAAATCAACATTATCAAATCTTGTTCTGACTCCGGGAAGAGATTTGGCCGGACGAATATTTGCATAAAGTTCCAGCGATTTTCTCAATGTGACATTGACTGATTTATGCCCGGTCCCCACTGGTGTTGTTGTTGGTCCTTTTAGTGCAACCTTGTACTTACGGATAGCTTCAAATGTTTCCTGCGGAATTCCTGTCGGATGTTTTTCCAGAACTGAAAGACCTGCATTTTTTTCAATCCATTTAATTGGTATATCTGCCGCATCGAAAATTTGTTCAACAGCATCTGCTATTTCCGGACCGATACCATCACCTTTTATCAGTACGATTTCAAATTTCTTCATTCTATACCCTAAAAATTTTTTATCACAAAGATAATCAGAGTAAATCTACAATATAAATATTGATATGATTGAGACTGAAATTTTTCTCCGGGAAGAATTAGATGTTTCGCTTTAACGAGATTGAAAGCCAATCGATAGGTGGAAGAAATTATTTTAGTTTTGAAGGGAAAATCTTATGGAGAGGAGATTTATACTTCGTCAAGCATCAGGTTTCTATCTTCAGCCGTAACTCTGATGAGTTTCTTTTCAAAAACTACTGAGAATTCAGAACCTTTATTCTTTTGACTTTTGACAGAAATATGTCCTTTGTTCAGCGTGACATATTCTTTGACAAGCGCAAGTCCCAGACCATTGCCCTCGTATTTTCTTGTTTGTCCGGCATCTTCCTGAGAGAAAGGTGTAAAAAGATTTTTCAAATATTTTTCCGACATTCCGATTCCTGTGTCTGCAATTCTCACAATCACTTTATTTTCTTCGTAGTCCTCAATGGAAACTTTTATGTTACCTTTTTGAGTGTACTTTACAGCGTTGCCTATTAAGTTCTGGAAAACCTGACCTATGGTATATCTGTCAGCGGAGATTTCTGAACCCGCACAATCAGCACTAAAAAATATTTCCAATCCCTTTTCTTTACAAATTGTGGTAAACTCGTGTGTTAGATTTCTCAGGTCAGCCTCAAGACTAAATTTTTCAAACTTTGGTTTGTAGTTTCCACTTTGAACTGCTGACATTGATAATATCATATCTATAGTTCTATAAAGTCGTTTCCCTGCGTTATCCACCGCATGAAGAATCGATACCATTTCCTTATCCTTCTCACCCAACTCATCAGCAAGAATCGGAATTGAAGGGAGAATAACATTTAGTGGTGTTCTGATTTCATGTGACATTTGAGCAAGAAATGCGCTTTTGAGTCTGTCAGCTTCTTTTGCCTGTTCAAGTGCCTGTTCCAGCTCGCCCTGCACTCTTTTGATTTCAGAAATATCCAGAACCTGAAGAAGTGTATTTATCGGTTGACCCTCTTCATCTCTGATTTTAATTGATTTCAAAAGTGTATATAATTTTCGTCCGCTTCTCTTAGTTATCTTAGCTTCAAGGTCCAGACTTTCACTTTCCATAATTTTGTGGTAGGTTGATTTCATATTACCAATGGTCGTTCCCTCAAAAAAACTTTTAAGGTGCAGCCTTGTAATTTCAAATTCATCATATCCTACAGTATTACAAAATGCTTTATTAGCTTTTATAAGTTTTCCTTCATTAGAAACAATTAACATTCCTATTGGCGCACTCTCAAAAAGAATTTTGAACATTTCCTCGGTTTTCTTTAAGAAAATTTCCGCCTTTTTTCTGTGACTTATTTCTACATCAAGCTCATAGATTTTTTCTCTGAATAAACTTTTTAATTTTTCATTTAAATTTTCTACTTCATTCGATGACTTATCTAGCTCATTCAATATACCATAAATTCGCTGGGCAAGTATTCCAATTTCATCATTTTTAAAATTGCTTAAGAGAAGTTTTTGTTCTTCTCTGTCTGATTTACTTAACGCTGATATAAGCTTTGTAATCGGCCGGAATGAAATTGAACTCAAGAAGTATGTGAATATCATTCCCGCCAATAGAATTGTTAAGCTGAAAAGTGCGGTTAAGAGAGTCTTACTTCTTAGTTCAGAAGCGATTTTTTTAGCATTAAAACCCAGATAAACTTTTCCCAGCTGAGTCTCGCCTTGTTGGACAGGCAACACAACTTTATAAATGCTTTCATCATATGATATGTAATCTCTCTTATCTGCTGAGACGTATAAGTAATACTCAGCAAGATCCAGGTTAACAGCATCAACTAATTGCGCCTGATTGTTTTCAAGAACAAGGTAGTTGATTTCATTCAAAGACATCAGCTGAATAATTTCAGTTTTTTCGCCGAATTTATTTGAATTAAAATATTCCGGATTCTGCTCAATAAACTTTGTTATTACTTCCGCCTTGAACATAAATTTATCCAGTACTTCTTCTTCAAACTTCTGGCTAAAGTAAAAGTAGATGAATCCAGCCACAATAATGAAGAAGACAGCAAACTGAATTGTAAGACTTAATTGAAGTTTTGGCGGTTTATGAATCATTTATCCTTAGGGTATTTGTTACTTTAACTTACGATTAAAGACAAGATTCTTGCCGAAAATTCTGTCGAAAAAATGTTTTGAACGACAAAAAATTTCGTTCAGTAGGAAAAAAAGAGGAATTGAGCGGAGATTTTTGAGTCAGTTTTACTTAAATATCACTAAATGAACCGTTTTATATAGCTGCCGACGTCAAATTTGCGCGCTGCTCCATTCCGGTTCATATACCTGATTTTACCAAACACAGGTCGCTCTGTCCAAGCTCTGTCATGCACTCCACCAATAGACCAGGCACAACCAGTATAGCCATTAGGATCTCTGCCGTCAAGTTCATATTTATCATTTAAATAGATTGCAATACGCAAAGCTTCTTCAGGTGATTTACTCCACTCAAGAATTTTCTTTGCCCAGTACATTCTCATATAACCATGCATTTTACCGGAAGTAATCATTTCTTTCTGTGCTGCGTTCCAAAGGTCTTCGTGGGTTTTCGCTTGCTCGAATTCTTTTAAAGAGTAAGTAAATTCTCTTCTGTCTTTTTTATGTTGATTCAACGTCTCCTTTGCCCAGTTATGAAATCCATTAAATGAATCATACTCGGTATTGAAATAGCAGAAATTATCGGAGAGTTCCTTGCGAACGATCAACTCTTCGAGAAAAGCTTCTGTAGATGGATGACCACGGTAAAACTGTTGAACAGTTAGCGCGATTCTCTGAGCAGAAATCTGACCGAAGTGCAGGTAAGGTGAAAGATTTGAAAGTGCATTTTTATTTGGATCGTTTCTATCCTCTGCGTAACGCTCAAATCTGTTCTCCAGAAAATTCTTCAATGCATCTGAAGCTGCAGATTCACCCGGTTTTATCCAGTCAACTTCTTTTACTTCCTGATTAATTTTTAATGAAGATATTACTTTCTTCCATTCTACTTTTTCAGAATCAAGATAATCTTGCTTTCTCATCTTTTTAATTTCCGGAAACTCATCCATAAACTCCGGCAGCAGTTTATGTATTTTCGGTCGGATAGTATAAGCAGCAAACTCCAATTTGCTTGAGACTTGCAAACAAGGGACAATATTGTGGGCATCAACTTCATAAAAGGGAATTTCGATTTCCCTGGCTACGTCTCTCTTCCATCTTCGTTTTATTTTAAGCGGATCAAATTCAGATATGATTGCTGAAGCTTTTATTTCTCTCAAAAATTTTGGGATTTCAGTTTCTGGTTTGCCTTGAAATATATAGAATGGAATTTTGTAATTGATTAATACTTTTTCAATCTCCTGCAATCCTTTGATCATAAAACTGTATTGCCGTATTGTTGCTTCAAGAAAATCCGATACCAGATTAAATATCACAACCAGACTTTTTCTTTCCTTTATGGCAAGTTCTTGAGCAAATATTAAAGCCCAGTTATCATGAATCCGCTGATCCCTGCTCATCCAGTAAACGACAGGTCCGTTAGTTGACTTCCCTTGTTGAAGAATTATTATTCTGGCTTCAATCATGAATTTTTTTTATAAACCGGTTGACTTTTTCAAAATATTTTTCAAACTTGAACTTAAGATAATCAACTATCTTAATATCAATCACATATCAAGGAGGACGCTTTATGAAACAACTCTTCATTTTATTCACTCTATTTCTCTTTTGGGGAACCTCTGCATTCGCACAGGAAATTGCAGGCGATTCAGAGGAGACATTACTTGAGCAGGCGATGGCTCTAGATGCTGAAAAATACCCTGCAAAGTATCAGGTAAAAACTTTTGACAAAGAATTGGATGTAACTCACCCCCTATTCATTGGTGTTGATGACGCTACTATCCCTTCTTACGTTGGTAATGTTAATAATAACGAATGGCTGCAGGCATTTATAGGGGCACAAGTTTGGGGTGCCGCCTTCGATGTTGCAAATAATAAAATATATTTCAACAGCGGTACAACTCTTTATGAATGGCCGGTAGGTGGTACAGTTACGGAGTTAGGATTAATCACTGATACTGCAGGTACAAATCAATCATTAGTTGGTCTTGCCTTCTATAATGGTGAACTATATGGCATGAAGAATATCGCCAACGAAGCTATCTATAAAATAAATATATCCACTCGCGTTGCTACTGTTTATATTGACTATGTCGATCTTGACTTCGACTTGGGCGGATTGGCAATTGACCCCAACAATGGAAACATTTACGCAACAAATGATGATACTACTCCATTTGGTTCAGGGTTGTTCCGTATTAATAACGATGGAAGCGGAACATTGATAACAGCATATACAGCTGGTCAGACCGATATCGATGGTTTGGCTGTTAGCAATAACAGTATTGCTTATTTGATAACTGATGAACCTGGCAGCGTATATGTCTATGATCTTGTAGGTAATGCTTATCTCTCACCTCTAAATAATCCCTGGGCAACAGCCGAGACTTTTAGTGGTGGAACATGGATATACGAGACAGGTGGTGCGGGCTTCGGTTTTCCTGAAATTCTTTATTACACATTTGACGAAACCGGATCTGATTCTACTCAGAACTTTGCTTCACCAGGAAGCGGTTTTGACTGGGCTCAACTTATTGGTGGGATGACAATCGCACCAGCCGGTCAATTCGGTTCAGCTCTTAACGGTACGGGCGGAACCGGAACTACAGACTATGTGAACACTGGATGGAATATGAATTTGGGTACTTCAAGCTGGACAATATCTTTATGGCTTAATAATATAGGTACTTCTGCTTTCTGTTACCTGTTTGGTAATGATATAACAACCAGCTTCAGATGTTTCACTGCAGGTGCTGCAGGCACAGGTAATATTACATTAAGAGGAACCGGAATCGCAAATGTAAATGTGAATGGTGTTCTGCCCGGACCGAGTGTAGTTCACTTTGTGTATGATGCAACAGTACCTGAAATCAGAACATATCTTAACGGTGTATTTCAATCAGCAGTTGCCCAGTCAGCATTGAATTTAAATGCGGCTGTTCCTTTTAAAGTCGGCAGTTACGGTACTGCGGCAAGCATTCCTGCCGGCGCTTTACTTGATGAATTCAGATTCTACAACCGAGCACTTGATGCAGCAGAAGTTGCAGCCACCTGGAACATTTCTATTGTTCCTGTCGAACTGACTTCTTTCACTGCTTCTGTTATCGGCAGCGATGTTAAACTGCTCTGGGAAACTGCTTCTGAACTGAACAACAGCGGTTTCAGTGTTGAGAGAAAAATTGGTGAATCTGAATTTATGGAAGTTGCTTTTGTTCCTGGCTTCGGTACTACTTCTGAACCAAAGTCATACTCTTTCACTGACCAGAATCTTCGTTCGGGTCAGTATAATTACAGACTAAAGCAGATTGATTTCGACGGAACATTCACTTACTCAAATGAAGTTGCTGTTGATGTCGCTGCTCCTGCTTCTTTCAGCCTTGATCAGAACTACCCGAACCCGTTCAACCCAAGCACAAAGATTACATTCTCACTGGCTGTTGATTCTAAAGTTAGTCTGAAAGTATTTGATGTTCTTGGTCAACAGGTTGCTTCGTTGATTGATCAGGACCTGACACAGGGAGTTCACACTTATGACTTTAATGCTGCTGGTATTAACAGTGGTGTTTATTTCTACAAGATTGAAGCTACCGGTGTTAACGGAAATGAATTCACTGATGTAAAGAAGATGATCCTAGTTAAATAATTCTTCTCATCTGGTTCTTCTAATTAAAGGGCACATTTTCTGTGCCCTTTTTTATTTTGATTAATTCATTACCAGCACATTGTAAGTAAGTGCGGTTGAAAAAAGTATCCAGACAGAATAAGGTATCAGTAAAAAAGCGGCAATTCGGGAAAACCCCCAGATAAAAAACACCAGCAGGAATAAATTAATTATTAATAGAATAGCCTGAACAAATGCAAAAGTCATTAACTCATAGGAAAAGAACAGAACATTCCACCCAACAATGAAGAACGCATTAAGAATAAAAAGTAAGATGATTACTTTGAATTTTTTCTCGGAGGAATATTTATTCCAGATAATGAGCAGCGATATTGAGCTAAGCACAAAAATTATCGTCCAGGCTAATACCATCATAGAGCCCGATGGTGTCCACTCGGGAAGATTAATCGTTTTATACCATGCTCTACCTGTATCTGCAAAATATGATGCTGCTGATGCAGTGATTATCACAAAAAGAGGAATGAAAAAATAATTTGGCTTGAACTTTAACAATCGATCTTACCTTAAAATTTTTATTACAGGTAGTTTAATTAAGAAAGAAAATTAACTGAAGTCAAACACTCGATTTTTGCCTATCTACTCTACATCCGTAATTTGCTTAACTGCTTGGGGTAAGTCCTCAACTGGTAGCTGGCAGACACGGTTTTCACAAACATAAAATAATGTTTTATCGGTAACATATCGGCTTTTCAGAATCTCAAGCGTTCCTTCGCTTCTCCCTCCGAAAAGAATAATATTGGGTAAGAACATTTTGATGAAGTTTTCTTTTTCACGCTCACAATTATCTCCGATTATTCCAACCTCAAAGTATCGGAAGGCAACATTTAATGCTGCCATCAGCCAGTATGAATGAAATGTGGGATTCATGACGGCATATTGCTTTATTGAATTCAGCATATTGAATGCAAGTTCTTCGTATGATTCTGAATAAAAAAAGTGCGAGAGTTTAAATACTGCCGAAGCCAATGAAGAATTCGATGCCGGTGTGACGTTATCTGAGAAATCAATTTTTCGTGCAATAAGCGGTTCATCAATTTTGGAGGTATAAAAAAAGAAATCCTGGCTCTTCTCTTTGAATTGTTGAATAGCATAATCCGCTAATTTCTTTGCAGTGTAAATCCAGTTTTCATCGAAAGTGGTTTCATACAAGGAAATGAAAGCTTCGATGGTGTAAGCATAATCATCGAGGAAAGCATTGATTGTGCTTCTTCCCGGCTTCGCTGAAGTGCTTTGCCGGGGCGAGTCATTTTTATAGTTACGATTTAATCTTCCATTTTCACTCATCATCTCTTTAATAATGAATTCGCCATTCTTTAAAGCAGCATCAAGAAATTTCTTGTCGCCAAAAGCCGAATATGCATCAACATATCCTTTGAGCATTAATGCATTCCATCCAGTTAAAATTTTATCATCAAGTCCAGGTCTGATTCTTTTATTTCTTTCCTCAAAAAGAATTTGCTTTGATTCACTTATTATCACATCAAATATCTGTTCATCAATTTGATATTTATTTAATAAGTCTTCTTTCTTCTGATTGACAAACAGAATATTATTTCCTTCCCAGTTACCATCAGATGTTACGGAAAAATAATTACAGAATAGTCCTGAGTTTTCACCAAGCAAATCATCAATTTTCTTTTTTGTCCACACATAATACTTTCCTTCTTCCCCTTCAGAATCTGCATCCAGAGATGAATAGAATCCACCGGAATTATCAGTCATTTCTCTTTCGATGAATTCCAGTGTTTCATAAACCACCTTTTTATAATCCAGATTTCCTGTGAGCTTAAATGCGTTTGAGTAAAGAGAAACAAGCTGACCATTATCATAAAGCATTTTTTCGAAGTGAGGAACTTTCCATATCTCCTCCGTTGAATACCGTGCAAATCCACCGCCAATATGATCATAAATTCCTCCACTTGCCATTTTATTAAGAGTTAATTCTACTGCTTCTATCGCTTTCGGTTCTTTAGTATGAAAATGATAATTCATAAGAAACTGAAAAATGCTCGGCATTGGAAATTTTGGTGCGCCCTTTGTCCCTCCATTTGTAAAATCGATCACAGAAATTATTTTTTTGAAAGCTTCATCCAAATCATCTTTTGTGAAAGCAGATTTTTTTCCATCAAGACCCGGAACTCGAATTTGGTTGATGGCCTGCGTGAGTTTACCGGCTTCCTGATCAAAAGTTTCAGGTTCTTTTTTGTACAAATCTTTGAAGTAAAGAAGAATTCTTATCCAATCATCTTTTCTGAAGTAAGTGCCAGCGAAGACAGGTCTCTCATCCGGCAAAGCAATAACATTTAAAGGCCAGCCGCCTCTTCCCGTAATCAGATAAGCAGCATCCATATAAATCTGATCGATGTCTGGTCGTTCTTCCCTATCAACTTTTATTGAAACAAAAGAATCATTCATCACTTGTGCTACCGAAATATCTTCGAAAGATTCATGTTCCATGACATGGCACCAGTGACATGCTGCGTAGCCAATACTTATAATAATTAGTTTGTTTTCGGTTCTAGCTTTATTTAGTGCTTCGTTTCCCCACGGATACCAATCTACAGGATTGTTTGCATGCTGCAGGAGATAAGGGCTTGTTTCGTTTGCTAGCTTATTTTTGAACTTCATCAAAACTTAAGTTCAATCTCAATTGGGCAATGATCAGATCCCATTACATCAGAATGAATAGCTGCTGAGGTTATATTCTTTTTAAGATTTTCACTTATGTAAAAATAATCTATACGCCAGCCGACATTTCTTTCACGTGCGCGTGTTACCATATCCCACCAGGTATATTGTTCCGGTTCCTGGCTGAACATTCTGAATGTATCAATAAATCCGGCAGCAAGAAACTTATCAATCCATTCTCTTTCCTCTAGAAGAAATCCGGATATCACGGAGTTTTCTTTAGGTCGTGCGAGGTCAATTTCTTTGTGAGCCGTATTAACATCACCGCAGACAACTATTTTCTTTCCATCTTTGAGAAGTTTTTTACAGTGCTTGAGGAATGAATCATAAAAATCCATTTTATACTGAAGTCTTTCATCTGAGGCTTTTCCATTCGGGAAATAAATATTAAAGAGTGTAAATTCTTCAAACTCAGTGATAATAAATCTTCCTTCGCTATCGAACTTCTTTATTCCCAAGCCATTCTGAACTTCAATGGGTTTTAATTTAGTATAAGTAACAACACCGCTGTAACCCTTCTTTTCAGCAGAAGAAAAATATGATTCATAGCCATTAACATTTTTTAAAACAGCATCGAGTTGATCAGGATGAGCTTTCGTTTCCTGAAGACAGAGAATATCGGGATTTTCTTTTTCGAACCAATCTAGAAAGCCTTTTTTCTGAATCGCACGGATTCCATTAACGTTCCATGAGATAAGACGGATTTTTTTCATTTAAATATTTACCTCGGTAATCTGATAGAAAAACCTGCACCAAGATACCAAACTTTGGAATTACTGAATAGTCCATTACCGGCTGAAACATCCAATTGAAGATTAGATAGGAGTAAATATGTCAGTCCGGTATCAACTGAATAGAATGGGGACGTATCTGTAAAAACCTCAGAAAAAATTTCAATGAAACCTCCCAGTTTTTCAGTTATATCAACTCCAGCTGCTAAAGTATAAAAATAAAATGCTTTTTCATCAGAACTGGTATAATGCATCCCGAAATTTGCTCCGAAGTCTAAAAAATCTAACACAGCTTTTGAAAAAGAGAGAATCGCTTGTGGTTCAACCTTATCGGGTCTGTGTGACTCTGCACCAACTGGAAGAAATAAATGTGTTAATAAAGCAATGTCTGGTATTGTTTCATGATCTTTTGCTAATCCGAATTTAGCACCAAACATAAAATTTGTTAAGCCATCTGAACTCAACTCGTTGTTTATTGACTTTAGTTCTTGAGAGAGAAAAGCACCTGCCAATCTTAATTCAACTTCATCAAAAAGTCCAAAACGTATTAGTGTGCCTACAGCATTAATAGAAGCTAAGTCAGAATTTTCATTTGAAGCTTCTCTAACGTATTCATATCCTGTTTCAATTTGCAACCAGTCTGCCGGAATTGTAGATGCAGATTCGGTTCTGTCAGGTCTGTCAGTTACAAGCTCAGGGTTATTCTGTGGAAAGAGATTGAATGAAATAATTAGTAAAAAGAATGTTGTGAACTTTTTAAAATTAGAATTCAATAAGTCTCCAGATTTGTGTTACAAAAAAAGTAACAATTAATCCCATTGCAATCGGAAGAAATGTGGAAATAACCGTCCACTTAATACTTTTTGTTTCCTTGTAAATTGTATAGATGGTTGTTGAGCATGGATTATGCAGCAAACTAAATAACATCAAATTAATTCCTGTTAACAAAGTCCAGCCTCCAGCATGAAGAATTGCTGCTGTATCAGCAGCAGATTCAAGCTCAAACATAACTCCGGTACCGGCACCAACTCCTGCTAAACCAAGATTCGCAACCGTAAGCATCAGAATAGTTGGAATGACAATTTCATTGGCAGGAATTGCAATTATATACGCAAGGAATATCACGCCGTTCAAACCTAAAATAAACGCAAACGGATTTACCCAGTTGATGAAAATATTTGCGATTGATTCTCCATTGATTGTAACGTTTGCAACAAGCCATATAATAATGCCTGCAGGAATTGCAAAAACAATTGCTCGCCATAGAACGAAGATTGTTCTGTCTATCAACGATGTATAAAGTGTCTGAAGAATGCGCGGTGGTCTGTATGGAGGAAGTTCAAGACTAAATGCGGATGCTTCTCCCTTCAAAACAGATTTTGATAATGCCCACGATACGATTAAACTGAATACTATTCCCAACACAGCAATAAATACAACCGCAATTGCTGATACAATTCCTGCTAGATATGCCGGAACAGTTGCACCAATAAAAATTGTGGCAATCAGAATCTGTGTCGGCCATCTGCCATTACATAACGAAAAGTTGTTCGTGATGATTGCAATTAATCTTTCTCTCGGGCTATCAATAACTCTTGTTGCAATGATTCCTGCAGCATTACATCCAAATCCCATTGCCATTGTTAAAGCCTGTTTTCCATGTGCGCCAACTCTTCTGTAAAGACTATCCATATTAAAAGACACGCGAGGTAAATAGCCGAAGTCTTCAAGCAATGTAAATAGTGGAAAGAATATCGCCATAGGTGGAAGCATTACGCTTATTACCCATGCCATTGCAAGGTAAGCTCCATCAATCAAAACTCCATCCAGCCAAAAGGGTAAACCAATGCTTGCTGAAAAACCTTTTAATACCGGATGAACAGTATCAAGGAGTAGAGATGCAATCATTCCTGAAGGAACATTCGCACCTTGAATTGTCAACCAGAAAACTACTCCAAGTATTAGGAACATAATCGGGAAACCGGTGTACCTACTCGTTAATATTTTGTCGAGAGTTTTTTCCCAGCTCGGAGTTGATTTTTCATCAGGTAAAGTGACTGATCTTTTAGCAATCGATGAGGCATTTGAATAAATTGATTCCATTAATGTATCGTGAAACTGCTCACCAATCTCCCAGCGCAAATTGTTTGCTGACGACAGTATCGCTTCGCTATTTCTTTTATCATTACTCATATTATTTTTACTTAATCATTTTAATTATTGAATTCTTATCCAACGGCCAACTCAACTAATTCCTGTTTTTTAAGATTACCGAGTTCTCCATTTCTGATTGAATCGATAATGCTCTGATCACCTTCAAGTAATCTAAGCGCAACCCAATTAGCATTTGGAAGATTTGGGAATTCATCCAGAATCATTTTACTTAATTTTTCCACAGCATAATTAAGCTCTTTCGAACTGCTCTTAATACGATATGGTTTACAAACAAATTTTCCTGTTGCAACTTCAAAAATTGCATTCAGCAATTCATTCATTCCTTTATTATACCTTGCAACAACCGGGATAACCGGAATGCCCAAATCCTTTGATAGCATTCGATCGTCAATTTTTATTTGATGACGCTCTGCTTCGTCCATAAGATTCAAACACAAAACAACTCTTTCAGTAATTTCTAAAATTTGAAGAACGAGATTCAAATTTCTTTCAAGTCTTGTTGCATCAACAACTGCAACAGTAACATCCGGTTGACCAAAAAGTATAAAATCTCTTGCGACTTCTTCATCAGTGCTTGTTGAAAGAAGCGAATAAGTTCCCGGCAGATCAACAAGTTTAAATTTCTCGTTGTTATATTCGAATCCGCCTTCGGCTCGCGTAACGGTTTTTCCTGGCCAGTTACCTGTGTGCTGTTTCAGCCCTGTCAGATTATTAAACACAGTACTTTTTCCTGTATTAGGATTTCCAGCAAGAGCAACTACAAAGTCGAATGTGCTCATATCGATGCCAAGTCTTTTCAGATTGCCGGCGTTATGAACAGGACAATTATCACAATTATTAGTGTTCAGATTCATTATTAATTCATTCCTCCATTTTCTGAAAGCAGATAAATTCTATCCGCAAGTTTTTTACGAAGTGCAATTGAAGCTCCTTTTATTCTGTAAGCCGTCGGATCACCTGAAGCACTTTTCATTTCAGCAACAATTTCAGTTCCGGGAACAACTCCGAGGTCCATCAATCTTCTTCTCTGCTGACCTCTTAATGCTTTAGAAATTCCAAGGACAGTTCCCTTCTCACCAATCTTTAGTGAGGATAGACTTCTGAATTTCCCTTCGACGGTTTTTTCAAACTTTATCGGAGCGACTGTTATATTTTTTGCAAAGAGTGGAGCTAATACACATTCTTCACCGTTTGCTGTAAATCGCACTCGTTCTTTTGTTGATTCCATCATTCTTACCTGCATTCCCGGATATAATCCTTCCGCAACAAGCTGCTGATAGATTGCATCAGGTTCATCTTCAATGTGAATGATACTTGCAAACTCACCGAATTTTAGTTCAGTTAATGGTCTACCAGTTTTTGTTGGAAGATCGCCTGACGATGATGGGATAGGATCTCCGTGCGGATCAAAAACAGGATTACCTATTTGTGCAGCAAGTGCATCCGCATCAGAAGGAGTAAGCTTGTGTTCAAATTCTTCAGCTGAGTGATGCCATTGAGTTTCATCAACACCGGTTTCATCAGCGAGATATTTTTCCCATAGTCTGTGCACTCTAATGATACGAAGAGCATAACTTCTTCCTTCGTTTGAAAGCTGGAGAGTTTCTTCGTACGAGCTCAACAATCCCATATCTTCAAGCTTTGTAATCAACTCAGCAGCTTCATCCTCTGAGATGGACAACTTTCCTGCAACGCTGTTTAGAGTACAACTGATTCCGCTGTACTCACAGTTGTAGAGATGTTTCAAGGCATCTTCAATGAGAACACGTCTGGAATTTTGTTTCGTACGCTTCATTTTTGCTATCAATCCCTTTTGGGGAAGGAACGTCACTACAGCAATAAAAATTATCCCCGAACCAATTAAAAGTGTTATTAATGGATCATTCATAGTTTCTTACTTTACCTCCGTTACAAAAATATTTGCTGCAACTGTACTACTCAGGTTTGTTTCTTTTTTATCAATCTTAACTAAAATTGAATTATCAAATTCAAGTGATTCAATAACTGTAATTTCTTTGTTTAACTCAATTCCGATTTTGGATATGTATTGAAGAAAGCCGCTGTCAAAATCGTGAACCCGATTTACTTTTACCTTATTTCCTGGTTCAATTGAATTCAATGGAACACCGGATTTAGTTTTCGGCAGTTTACCATTTTTATCAGGGATTGGATCGCCGTGAGGATCATACTCGGGAAAATCAAGCATCTCTTCCATTTTATTAATTAGTTCATCTGAAGCGCTGTGCTCAAGATTGTGGGCTTCATTGTGTACTTTGTCCCACGGAAGACCAACTATCTGATGCAAGAACAATTCCCAGATCCTGTGCCGTCTTACCATGCTTCTCGCATAATCTTCACCGCTTTTTGTAAGCTTTGTTCCTTTGTAGCGTTTATAATTAACGTAACCATCCTTTGACAGCTTACGAAGCATGTCAGTAACTGCTGCTGCAGAAATGTTGAGACTCTCTGCAATCTGGTTTGCTTTTATTTCACCTTTATCATCTGCCGATTTATAGATTACACTCAGGTAATCTTCTTTAGATATATTTTTCATAGTTAAGTTTATTGTTGATTCAATTTTAAGCATACTTAAAATTAAAGTCAAGGTAGTCTAATAGTAAAAAAATTCTATTACTGCTAATATTCAAATGAAATTGTGGATTTGCTTAGAAGAGAAGATGTTAATTAAGGAGTAACTTAGCTTTCAATTCCCCTTCTCGATGTAATTCCTTTTTGATAGTAATGCTTAACTTCCCGCATCTCGGTGACGAGGTCTGCTAATTCAATTAATTCTTCGGGACAATATCTTCCAGTTAATATGAGCTCAACATTTTCAGGTTTTGATTTGATGAACTCAACAAGATTTTCTGTTGCGATAAGTTTGAAATAAATTGCAACGATTGCTTCATCGAGAATTATTATATCGTATTTACCACTAAACATTTTCTCTCTGGCTGTTTGTAATCCCTTTTTTGCTTTGTCTAATTCCTCAGTACCGGGTAATTCTTTTTTGTAAACAAACTCATCACCACCGAATTGTTCTATGGTTATCCATTGAGAAAGAAGTTTTAGACTAACTAATTCGTTGTAAGGATATTCTTTCATAAACTGTGCAATGTAAGTCTTCAAACCAAATCCGGCAGCACGAACTGCCTGCCCTATCGCAGCAGTTGATTTGCCTTTACCATTTCCCGTATATATCTGGACAAAACCCTGTTTAAGTTTATTCATTTAATTACTCTCCCGGAAAATCTTTGTGATTCATTACTCTCTCAGCTTGGTTCAAATGTCTTTCATCGTGCAAAGGAATTATAATCAGCGGATCACCTAAATTCATTCTTAATAATTTATTAACCGGTGAACTAAGTTTTATTTTCTTTAAATCAAGATGACGTAGATTATCTGCCAGTCTGATGAATTTATCCGATGATACGGCATAATCCTCAATAATACTTTTTTTAATATTGCTCGAATCGGGGAAAAACACTTTGAAAGTTTTGCTTTTCCTGACATTCTTCGGATCAACACCTTTGACAATCATTTTTCCAACTAGGCTCTGCTTATATGAAAAGTCTTTGGACTCGGTAGATTTTACTTCGCCTAAAATATTTTCAATTTTACTTAAGTATAAACTGTTTGAGTTGATCAGATGAGAAATACATTCGCCAACACTCCAGGAATCAGGATTTGGCTTCCAGTTCAACTGTTTTTCGGAAAGATGTGAAAATATACTTGTTGCTCTTTCAACATTAGCTTTTGTTGCAGTTATACATTTCTGAATTATTTGGTGTGAACTTTGCATTTTAAAGTATATTCATTTTAATCTGAAATATAATGATACTGTCATTCTGGCTTGTCCAGAATCTGATTCCGGACTCACCCGATTAATGTCTGGTTCGCCGGAATGATTTAAGTAGATTTTTTATCTTCGGGAGGAAAATTATACTTTTAATGTGAATGTTTCGCCAATATCCCAAAGCCCGACTTTTATCTGGTAATTCTTGATTGTGCGGGCTAACCAGTTCAACGGTTCGTAAATCATTTCACCGCTGTCAAAAGTTTTAGTATGAATAGGAATAAAATATTTTGCACCGAGATGGTATTCAGCCATAACTAGAGCTTCTTCGGGAGTGCAGTGATATTTTCTCCAGGGTTTGTAAGCTCCAATCGGCATGATCGCAATATCAACATTTTCATCCCGGTGTTTTTTAAACTTATCAGTAAAAGTTGTATCACCGCCGAACAAAATTTTCTTACCGTATCTTTCAAGTATAAAACCATTAAAGCTTCTGCCATCATTAATGTATCCTGCCGATCTATCTTTTTCACCGGGATAACGCCATCCGAAATGCTGAACTTCAATTCCTTTAAAATTCACTCCATTCAAACTGACTTTTTCATCCCAGTCAACAACAGTTATCGATTTCCATTTTAGTTCATCAACAATATCTTTGGTATTGTATGCAACTATGCAATCGAGTTGGTTCGGATATTTCTCTGTCAATGCTTTCAAAGTTTTATAATCCATATGATCCATATGTGCATGCGAAAGCAATACGATATCTGGTTTGGGAATATCTTCAAGCATCAATGCCGGAAGGCTGGCTCTTTTCGGTCCAAGAATGAAACCTTCAATATAAACTCCAACTGCTTCAAAGAAGACCGGGTCTGTGAGGATATATTTTCCAAAGAAATTAATCAGAACAGTAGCGTGACCTATCCAGGCAATATTAATCTCATCGTCTCCCCATTTTTCTAATTTAGGTACTGATGAAGGAACAATCATATCAGCAACAGAAGGAGATGTATTCATTCCTCTAATAATTTTAGGAGGCAGAATCAATGATCCTGCTGCAGCGATTGCACTGCTTTTTAAAAATTTTCTTCTGTCCATTTAAAACTTTATTATTATCCTCTAATATGACGCACGGTCAATTTACTAGTCACAAATTATTAACAAAACTAATTGATTCTGAGTTCGATAAAATTTAGTTTGCATTTGTTATTAAATAATAAATATTTCAATAAAATGATAGACATTCTTATTTCTCTTATTATTGCGGGAATTGCAGGCTCAATTGCGCGCTCCATTTCAGGATTCAGCCGCGGTGGATGCATAATTTCGATTGTAGTTGGGTTTATTGGCGCAATCATAGGTACCTGGCTCGCCCGGGAATTGCAGCTGCCTGATCCGCTTACTATTACAATTCGCGGAACAACTTATAATTTATTATGGACGATCATAGGTGCAGTTATATTCACAGCAGTGCTTAGCTTAATTACACCGGGAAAGAATAAGTAAAAAACTCAATGAGCAGTTATTACAAGGGTTCTAAAAAAGAAATCGAAGCTTTGAACAGCTACATTAAACTGATTCGGTCTGCAGAAACTATTAATTCCAAAATTAATCTTGAATTAAGCAATTACAGATTAAGTGAAAGTCAGTTTGGAGTTTTGGATGCTCTTTTTCATCTGGGACCACTGAAGCATCGAGAATTGGGTAAAAAAATTCTTAAAAGCGGCGGTAATATTACAATGGTCATTAATAATCTTGAAAAGCGTGAGTTAGTCCAGAGAAGAAGAAGTGAAAAGGATAAAAGAGAATTTATCATTCATCTGACACCAAAAGGGAAAATTAAAATCAAGGAATCGTTACCGATAATTGCTAAGAAAATTAAAAAGCATTTTGAGATTTTAAGTAAAGATGAACAGAGAGAATTACAGTTCCTCTGTAAAGTCGTTGGTTTGCAAGTAAGAAAATAACTTAGGTCCTTTGTTTGTATTGTTCAAATATTTTCGGAAGAATTTCCCCAGCTTTTCCAAAATAAGAATAGTTCACCGAAGACGATATTTCTGTTTCTTCCAGATTTACTTCCACGATAACTGCACCGCTGGCTTTAGCTGTATAAACTAATCCGGCAGCAGGATAAACAACTGCTGAAGTTCCGACAACAAAAAAAGCATCAGCTTTCATCGCTGCAAGTTCACCTCCACGAAACTGATCTTCGGGAAGAAATTCACCAAACCAAACGACACCCGGTCGGATCAATCCACCGCATTCACATTTCGGAACACCAGAAGAAAAATCAAGTTCTTCATTAAAATCTTTTTTACAGTTTATGCAATAATTTTTTTCGATGTTGCCGTGAAGTTCAAAAATCTTTTTACTGCCAGCTCTACGATGAAGGTTGTCGACGTTCTGCGTAACTACAGTAACATCTTTGAAGTGATTTTGCATTTCTGCGATTGTCAGGTGAGCTGCATTCGGCTGCGCATCGTGTACTATTTTTCTTCTGTAATTATACCATTCCCAAACAAGTTCGGGATTTCTCATAAACGCATCGAAGTTTGCGAGTTCTTCCGGTTTGAATTTATTCCACAAACCTTCTTTACCGCGAAAAGTAGGAATCCCGCTTTCGGCTGAAACTCCAGCCCCTGTAAAAAAAACAATTGACTCTGAATTTTTCAGAGTATCAATTAAGGTATCATCTATCCTGATCACTCGAGTTCTTTGTTTACTTCTTTCAGAAGTTGTTTTGCTTCCTTCAAATATTGTTCGTCATCTTCAAGCACTACCGGTGCGCTTTCGACTTTAAGCAGATTTTCTTTTGCAAGCTCGTATTCATCTTCCTCAATATATGCTTTGGCAAGATCGAGATAAAACATTCTCATATTTGGTCTCAGCTTAATAGCATTTTGAAATTCTCTAATTGCAACTTCCATATCACCCCAGCCAAGTCCAAGTGGAAGCCGGAGCAAATAAGATTTTTCACAAACTTTTGCATGTGTTCTTCCAAGAACATAATGCGAAAGTGCCTGAATGTAATTTCCTCCATTGTTCAATTGAATTGCTCTCTCACAATCATCTTTAACATCGTTAACGGTTCCGATTGCTGAAAAAACACCTTCGAATAAAGCAATGCGTCCTTTTACAATCGCTCGTCTAACGTAAGTGACCGACTGATCCGAGGCAAGTTTAACCGCACTATCAGCATAAGTTAGTGACTCTTTATATTTATTAAATTTTGCTTCTTCCTGCTGATCATTTCCCTCGGGCATTTTGTTTGCGATATCTACTAATGCCCTGCTTATTCGCCACATGACTTCCCAATTTGCAGGTTTCAGTTTATCAGCTTTTTTATAAGCTTCCAAAGATTTCTGATGCTGGAATTCAGTGTTGTACTTATCGCCTTCCTGAATTAATTCTTCAAAGTTTTGAGCAAAAAAATCGTGACTCAAAAAAACATATAAAAGAATTGTTAGAACAAATGTAGAAATTTTCATATCTCTCCTTTGCTTTAATCGAACAAAGATTTTTTTGTATTCTCTTCAGAATTTTCCCTGAAGTTAAATTTGTAAAGATCTGTATCTGCCAGATGAATAAACTTCGTCCAGTTGGAATCCGGTCTAAGTTCCGATTCAACGGCATTTTTATAAGCGTTCACTTTTGCACTAAGCTCGTCTGCCTGATAAAGTGCAATAGCCTCAGCGGTTTTTGGAACAACCGGTGAAGCGTGCTCAAGCTTTCCTTGATGACTTAGTATTAAATGAATCAGATTGTTTTCCAATTCCGATGGAAATCCTGAAATCTTTTTAATTTCATCCTTAACGAGATTTGCTGCGATAACAATATGACCAACAAGCTTTCCCTTATCTGTGTATTCAAATGCTGACTCAAAAGAAAGTTCCTCAATTTTACCGAGGTCATGCAGCATCGCTCCTGAGATCAAAAGATCTCTGTTCAGCTCCGGATGAAATTCACACATCAGTTCACATATTTTTATGATTTCAAGAGTGTGTTCAATCAATCCATGAATATAGGCGTGATGCCATGATTTCCCCGCGGGAGCTGTTGCAAAAAGTTCAAACCTTTCTTCATTAAAGATTTCTGACAACAATTTTTTTAAATGTTTGTTGGAAACACTTTTTATTTTCTGAGTGAACTCTTTTTTCATTTCCTCCGGATTGCGTTTGGATACTGGAAGGAAATCCTGAGGTTTCACCTTGTCTTTTTCTAACGCCAGCCTGATAGATGTTACTCTGATCTGCAATGAACCCTGATATTCTTCTATAGTCCCTGCTACTTTAACAACATCGCCGACTTTTCCTCTTGCAGCAATCTCAGAAAAACCTTCCCAGATATTAGCATTCATTGAAGTAGATTTGTCGCCGAGCTCAGTTGAAAGAAAATCATTGCCGCTTTTAGTGCTACGGAGTTCAAGTTTTCTTATGAGAAGAAAATGATCCACGCGATCATTCTTCACAAGAGTATTTAGTTCGGGCTGGTTCATCAATTATATTCTATTGGGTTATTAATTAAGTGAAAACTTTAAGTATATATTAAAGATTCAATTTTGTCATTCAATAATTCAGTAAGCGATGGCTTATCTTTGATTATTTTTACATTGAGGTCCTGATATGAACTTACAACATCATCTGAAGCTGAATCAACAAAAACTATAAAAGGAATCCTGATGCTCTTATGTTTATTCCTGGCTGATTTTATTAACTGCAAACCATCCATCAATGGAAGATCATGTTCAATAATAACAAGCGACGGGGATTTTGCTGAAATAATTTCGATTGCTTCAAATCCGTTTTCGGCTTTAAGCACCTGGAGGTTCGGATAAAATTTTGAAATTCCTTCTTCGAGCTGATTGATATCTGTCGGATCATTTACAACAAGCAAAATATAGCTTGCTGCTGAAGGAAGAGTAAAATGAAACTCACTTCCTTTTCCCTCAGTTGAAAAATACCACATCTCTCCTCCATGCTTCTCAACTATTAACCTGGATAACATAAGCCCAAGTCCGCTTCCCTTTTCACCCTTTGTCCCCTCGGTAGAAAAAAGTCTTCCAATATTAAAAATTTTTTCCTTGTTGGTTTCTGAAATACCGAAACCACGGTCTTTTACTATAAATTCAGTGAAGTTGTTGTTGTAAATATTCGCCGATATTTCAACCGATTCATTTTCATATGAATACTTTATAGCATTACTGATGAGATTCATAAATATTTTTGTTACAAGCCGTTCATCTGCATCAATAAAAAACGAGTCAGGTATGCTGACATTTGTATGAATATTTTTGCGAATAGCCTGAGCCGTTAGATACGATATGCAGCTATACGCAATACTCTGTGCATGAAGTCTTTGTATATCTGTTTTTATTTTTCCGGTTTGGATCTGCGCCCAGTCAAAAAGATGATTTATGAGCTGAAGCTGGTTGTTTGAAGAATCATAAATGAACTTCACATATTCGATTTTATCTTTTTCGGGTAGCTTAGTTTCGTTGAGTATTATTTCAGAAAAACCGAGAATACTTGTAAATGGTGCCCGAAGGTCATGTGAGAGTATAGAGAGAAAATTATCCTTTGATGAATTCATCGATTCAAGATGTTCATTCTTGCTCTTTAATTTCTCCACTAATTTTGCATGATCTGAAACATCCGACACCAACCCAATTTTATTTATGATATTTCTGTTTTGGTCACGGATTATTTTTATTTTCTCAGAAAGATGAACGACTCTGCCGTCTTTTCTTGTTATCCGGTAATTTAATTCAAGTATATCTTTCTCCGAATCCTGAAGCCATTGATCAATTGTCTTTCGATAGTAAGTCAAATCATCCTGCAGAATTAAAGATAACCATCCGCCCAGCTCATTCAACTCGGTGCTGGTGTATCCTGTAACAGCTTGCAAATTTTCGGAAAATAAAACAGCCGGATCATCACCACCTTCGATCCAGAAAAACTGCTCATTGAAGTGACTTTGAATTTCATCAAGGCTGAAACCTGCGTTTTTCTTCTTTTTACTCAAAGAACTTTGACTATCCTCTGCTTTCTTTTCTAAAACACATACTTCAATAATAAAAAATAATTCCAACTTATAATATAAATTAAGTTGGCACAGAACTTTAATAACTTTGGAGTTGTTTTTAAAAGATATTTAATTCAAGAATTAATTTATGAAATACCAATTTTTAACCATTATTATCCTTTTAATTTCGGCAATAACAACATTTGCACAGGAATTAACCGGCTCTATGTATGGAAAAGTGATTGATAAAACTTCCAATGAGCCTTTAATCGGTGCTAATATAATTATTCTGGGAACTGACCTGGGTGCTGCTACTAATGCACAAGGTGAATTTGTTATAAACAACATTCCGCCAAATACTTATCAGGTTCGGGCCTCAGTTATCGGCTACAACAGCGTTACAAAAACTGACATCAGTGTTATGCCTGGTAGACCTGCAATCGTTAACTTCGAACTTACAGTTACGACAATTGAACTGGAAGGAGTAGTTGTTCAAAGTGATTATTTTATTAGAAACCCAATTGAAGTCGGAAGTATTAAAGGTTTCAGCAATGAGGAAATAAGAAGAAGTGCCGGAGGATTTGAGGATGTGGTGAGAGCAGTTTCAATTTTACCCGGTGTAGCACAAGCTGATCCGGGAAGAAATGATTTAATTGTCCGCGGCGGTGGTCCTTCAGAAAATTTATATTTAATAGAGGGAATTCCCGTTCAGAATATTAATCACTTCGGAACACAGGGTGCAACAGGAGGTCCGCTCAGTTATATTAATCTTGATTTTGTAGATGCTACAACTTTTTCAACAGGTGGATTTTCAGTTTTGAATGGAGATAAACTTTCATCTGTTCTCACCATTGACTTTCGTGAGGGAAGAAAAGATAAAATTGGTGGGAAAGGAACTATCTCGGCAACTCAATTCGGACTTGATTTGGAAGGACCCGTAACTCAAAACTCGACCTTCATCTTTTCCGCAAGAAGAAGTTATCTTGATTTTATATTCAAAGCAGCAGATTTCTCATTCGTTCCTGAATACTACGATGGCTTTGCAAAATTTGACTGGACGATAGATAACAGAAATTCAATTTCGTTTTTACTAATCTCAGCTTTCGATAATGTAAAATATTTTAATGACACAGAAGATCAGAGATACGATAACTCGAGAATACTTGGAAGCGACCAAACACAATATGCAACAGGATTATCTTATCGCCATTTGTTCACAGATGGTTTTTTGAATCTTACTTTGAATAGAAATTATGTTGATTATAACACTCAGCAAAGCGATTCACTTCTGAATCCGATATTCACTAACAACTCATTAGAAAAAGAAAACACTTTAAAGGCTGATCTCATTTACAAGCTTTCAAAAATTACAGAAGTAAATGCTGGTATTTCAGGAAAGCTCATCAATTTTGAAGCAGATGTTTTTGTTCCTGAGTTTGTAAGTACTTTCGGGGACAGTATTCCGACAACGAGCATAAATGCAAATGAGAATTACAGCAAGTTCGCGGCTTATACAAATTTAAATTTCTTGTTGATTGACAGATTAAACTTAAATCTTGGAGTGCGTGCTGATTATTTCAGTCCCACTACAACTGCAAAAACATTTTTCAGTCCGCGTTTTTCTGCTTCTTACAGATTGACTGACATAACCTCGTTTACGTTCAGCACAGGTGTTTATCATCAATCACCTTCTTACATCTGGCTTGTTGGAAATGAAATGAATCTCGAATTAAAAAACATTCGTGTTAATCAATATGTCCTTGGAGTTGATCAATATTTTTCTGCTGATGCATTATTCAGAGTTGAAGGATTTCTGAAAGATTACTTTGATTATCCAACAAGTCTCCGGAGAACTTATCTGATTATGGCTAACACAGGTGCAGGATTTGCAGGTTCCGATGAAAACTTTGCTTCATTCGGATTAGATCCTTTAAACTCAGAAGGAACCGGCCTTGCAAAAGGATTTGAAGTATCGCTTCAGAAAAAACTTTCGGAAACTCCTTATTACGGAATTCTCAGTCTAACTTACAGTGAGGCTAATTTCACTGCACTGGACAACGTGGAGAGAATAGGAAGTTACGACCAGACATGGATATTTAACATTAGCGGTGGCTACAAAATAAATGAAGAGTGGGAAGTTGCAACCAAATTCCGTTACTCAACCGGCAAGCCTTACACACCTTACAATTCAAATGGAACACAGAGCGTCGATCAGATAAATACTTTACGCTTTCCTGTGAATCATAGTCTTGATGTGCGTGTTGATAAACGATGGTTCTTTACCGGATGGACTTTAATTACTTATGTTGATATTCAGAATATTTACAATAGAAAAAACATTACCGGAATCAGATGGGATCAGCGAACACAAGAACCTGAGTTTAATGAAACGATTGGAATACTTCCCTCTGTTGGTATAAGTGCAATGTTTTAGATTACAAAAACTTTTGCAATATCTACCAAAAGCGAAGGTTGGTTAATAAGTGCAGTTGTAAATAATCTTCCGAGGGTTCTCTTCTCATAAGGAACTTTGTTGAAGGCATGTGCAATGTTGTTAAACTTTTCATCTGAAAAATTGTATATGCCTTCTTTAATTCTGTTGAAGGTCTCGTGTCGTTTACCGAGTCTATCTGCCCATGCTTTGTCGTAATTTAAGATATGTTCGAGCTTGTTCATTTTGATTGCTTCAGCGGCAATGGTCCCTGCAATTTTTCCGCCGATCATTCCCGAAGCAATTCCTCCACCGCTTAAAGGATTAACCTGTCGTGCTGCATCTCCAACAAGCATTATTCCCGGTGCAGAAATTTTTTTTAGTGTGATTGCACAAGGAACTCCACCGGCAATTTTAGTTAACACCGGTGCATTCGGATAATGCTTGTTCATAAAGTCATCGAGAAAAGATTGTGCGGATTTTTTCTTTCCGATAATTCCACTCACTCCGAGACCAATGTTTGCTTTGTTGTGTCCTTTTGGAAAAACCCAGAAGTATCCGTTTGGCGCAACATCCTTCCCGAAATAAAAATAAAGTGTGTTTTGATCTACAGGAATATTAGCAGCAGTAATTTGAACAGCGCTTTCCATATCACGAAAATCAATATGAGTTTCAAGTCCTGCCCAACGACCAACACGTGATTCAACTCCATCAGCAGCAATTACAACTTTCGCTTTTACTTCTTTTTGTTCTCCATGAAACTCATATTTAACTCCGACTACTTTACCATCATCAAACAACAAATTATTAACATAAGCACGCGTGAGAATTTCAACTCCTGCATCAGCAGCAGTTCGCGCAAGTTCGTAGTCAAATATTCGGCGCTCAAGAACGTAACCTGCTTCACCAAAATCAAGAATTACTTCTGTGCCATCGGGAGCGTTGAATGAAAATTTACTTATCTTTGTTGCAATCCATTTATCATCGGAAGGAATAAATTCTTCAACACCTACTTTACTAATTGCTTCACCGCATCGGACAGGATAACCAACATCTCTGTCCTTTTCCAGCATTAAAACTGAAACTCCCTGCTCAGCAGCAAACCGTGCAGCCATTGATCCGGCAGGTCCAGCACCAACTACTATTATGTCGTATTCTTTTTTCATTTTACTCATTTTTTTCTGTCATGCTGATTATCATTTTAACTTTAGAGTCTACAGTCTTCAATTTACAGTCTGCAAATCTTTATAAATATTTTTCGGGATTTTCGATCATATGATTCAACATTCTACCTATTTCCTCAGATCTTTCGATGAAATTTTTGTATTTAATCTTATCGATGTACTTGCAGCTTAATGAAAAATCCAACCATACTTGTGTCTCTGAGTTTTCCATATCCGCATCAGTCATTTTTGATACGAAGTGAGCCGGATACTTTCGCTTTCTGTATCCTTCGGCTATCGAAGAACAGACACTTCGCGATGACTTTCTTATTTGAATTATTAAGCCAAATTTTTCTTCATCAGGATACGATTTAGTCAATTCAAAAATATCCATTGCCAGTTTGAATGCTTTTTGATAAACCTTTAAGTCTCTGAACGTGCTCATCCCGATACTCTAAATTAATCTGTCTTGTAGACTGCTGACTGAAGACTGCAGACCTCCAGCTTAAAATGAAAACTCATTTCACCACCACACCTTCTTTATTAAACTTGATTACCTCAATCGGACAGGACCAAACACACTTAGCACAGTTAGTACATCTTGGATCAATGATAAAAATCTCTGCTTCCTTAAGTTCAATTGCATCTTCAGGACAAACGCCGACACAACAGCCGCAAAAGTCACACTTATCCGGAAGTATTTCAATCATTAGCTTGCCTGTTTTTGCCTGACGATACATATTAATTCAGAATGGAAAATTTATAATGTAGAATGATTGTCAATTGCTCAACTCTTCTCTAATTCTCTTTTTTTCTCTTTCAAGCTCGTTATTACTTTTCATCAGCTCTAATAATTTCGATTCATCTTCTGTCAGCTCAATCTCTCTGCGATTGGATTGAATCCGTTTTTCGATTCTTTCAATTACAAATTTCATCACAGTGTCTTTTGCATATTTCATTAAAGTCATTTCGGTTGTGATACTTGGGAATCTATCTTCCCAGCTGCTGCTGACCGAATATTTATCAAAAGTAAGTTCACGAACATACACCTCTTTCTTCTCGTCTTTAAGCACACTAACCAGGTCGCTTGTTGTAAAATTAGAGTCGTTCTCAAATTCACCTTTTACCAATTCAAATAATTCTCGATTGATTGAACCGCTGAAATCTTCCGGTTGCAAGTAAGCAAAAACAAGTTCTGCGACTGGTTTCTCCGCCTCGAATAATAACTTCAGAATTTCTTTTTCCAGATTGTAAATAACGGGTGATATCTCAGTTGTCGCATCGATAAATGTTGTAGTAGTTTCTTCGAATTTTCTTTGCTGTATTACCCTCACATCAGTTTTCTCGAACCGCTTTACCTGCTTAATTTGTTTATCAAGTTCCGATTCGAGAAGCTTTTCCCGCAGATTAAACTTTTTGGCAATATTTCTAATCAGCAGATTTCTTTTTAGTTCATCGTCGATCAATGCAACCGGCTTTACTAAATCTCGAATTGCTTCTGCTGCTGTTGAAGCATCTTCAAACTTACCGAGTGATTCATAATACTTTGTTTCATATTCTAAAAAGTTTTCCGCTTGCTTAACCAGTTCTTCAAATTCTTCTTTGCCGAATTTATTCACGAATGAATCAGGGTCTTCTCCTTTCGGCAGCGAGACAATCTTTATTTCCATATCACGCTTAAGTAATATTTCGATGCTTCTCATAGAAGCTTTTATTCCGGCAACGTCAGCATCAAAAAGAAGAACAACATTTTTTGTGTATCGTGATAATAGCTGGACCTGATCATCTGTCAATGCAGTTCCTGAAACAGCAACAACGTTTTTAATTCCACTTTGATAAAGTGAAATCAAATCCATATAGCCTTCAACAATAATCGCTTTGTCAAGTCTTCGAATATCATCTTTTGCGAATGAAAGTCCGTAAAGAATTCTTCCTTTAATATAGATGAGTGACTCGGGTGAGTTTATATATTTTGCACCTGTATCTTTCGGATCGAGAACTCTGCCTGCAAACGCGACTACTCTTCCATTTGGTGAGAAAATCGGAAAGATTAATCTTCCAGGAAGTTTATCAAACAACTTTCCTTCCGAATTTTTTCCAATCAATCCAAGTTGAATGCATTTATCAATATTTAAATTTCTGCTCCTAGCATAGTTGATAAAATTTTCCCATCCCCGCAAAGTGTAACCCAAACCAAATGTTCGGAGTGTTTGTGTTTTTATGTTTCTATCGTGAAGATACTTTCGTGCAACTTCTCCCTCGGCATCATTTAAAAGATTATTCAGAAAATATCTTGCTGCTTCTGTGTTGATATCATAAAGAACTTCCTGCTCGGATTGCTGCTCAGTGAATTCCTGCTTATCAAATTCAATCGTAATTCCCTGCTGCTCCGCAAGTTCCTGCACGGCTTCAACAAAAGAAATTTTATGAAATTCGGTTAAAAACTTGAAAACATTCCCGCCAGTGTGACACCCAAAACAATGAAATATCTGTTTCTCTTCACTAACTGTAAATGAAGGAGTTTTTTCTGAATGGAACGGACAAAGTCCGATAAAATTCTTACCCCGTTTACGCAGTTGAACCTGCTGTGATATCACATCAACAATATCAACTGAGTTTCGAATTTCTTCTATTTTCGATTCGGGTATTCGCATATTTGTTTAATCAATTCAATCGTAAATATAATCGTTATTTTTATCATTTGTGAAGTATACTATACTAACTTTTTCACAGCGAATCATATTTCATATATTTGTAAGCAAATTTGAATTGAAGAATGATAAATCCCGCTAAAAATAGTTTCCTGGTTTTCCTTCCTAAAAAAGATTTTAATGAGGAAGAATACATTACTGTAAAGAGAAGATTATTGAAATCCGGCAATAATATTTTTATTACTTCTGATGATCATTTTGCTTGTGCTGGCAGCAAAGGAATGAAGGTTAAATCAGATACAAGTTTTTATAATGTGAATGTGAATAATTTCGAATCATTTATTTTGATTGGTGGGTCGGGAAGCAAAGCTTACTGGAAAAATGAAACACTACACAAAATCATAAAAAAGTTCTTTGAGGCAAAAAAAGTTGTTGCTGCAATCTGCTCATCGCCAATTACTCTGGCAAAAGCAGGCATTCTTCAAAATAAAAAGGCAACTTGTTTTGCAGAAGACAAAATGGAACTAATTAATGCTGGAATTGATTATCAGGATAAGAATGTAGTTATTGATGGAAATATAGTTACCGCAAATGATGCACGTTCAGCTCTGCAATTTGCTGAAGCTGTTCTACATCTTACAAAATAATTTTTAGGAATATGTCTGAGACAATAAAAAAATACTGTAACAGTTTGACTGAATACTCCCGATATAAAACCCGTGAAGTGAAAATCGGAGACGTTCCGCTCGGTGGAAATAATCCTATTCGTATTCAATCTATGACAATAACAGACACTATGAATACAATTGCAACCGTTGAACAAACTATCAGAATGGTTGAAGCAGGATGTGAATACGTCCGGATAACTGCACCAAGCATTAACGAAGCAAAAAATCTCGAGAACATAAAAAAGGAATTACGCGCAAGAGGGTATAAAGTTCCATTGATTGCAGATATTCATTTTACACCAAATGCAGCTGAACTTGCCGCAAGGATTGTTGAGAAAGTCAGAGTAAACCCTGGAAATTATGTTGACAAGAAAAAATTTGAGCAATTTGAATACACCGATCAGGAATACCAGGAAGAGCTTGAAAGAATAAGAGAAAGGTTCACTCCGCTTGTAAAAGTTTGTAAAGAATATGGGACAGCGATGAGAATCGGAACAAACCACGGTTCACTTTCAGACAGAATAATGAATCGCTTTGGCGACACACCGCTCGGCATGGTTGAGTCTGCATTAGAGTTTGTAAGAATTTGCGAAGATCTTAATTATCACAGCATTGTTTTGTCAATGAAAGCAAGCAATCCGCAAGTTATGGTTCAAGCTTACAGATTGTTGATACAGAAGATGGAAGAAGAAGAAATGAATTATCCAATTCATCTCGGAGTTACAGAAGCTGGTGGCGGTGAAGATGGAAGAATCAAATCTGCTGTTGGAATAGGTGCTCTTCTTGAAGATGGAATTGGAGATACTATCAGAGTTTCGCTGACTGAAGATCCTGAATATGAAGCTCCGGTTGCAATTTCTTTAGCTAATCGATACAAGAACAGAGCAGATCATAAATTAATCGTTCCTGTATCTGAAATTCCCATCGATCCGGTTACTTATAAAAGAAGAGAATCCTTTGAAGTTATGGGAATCGGAGGCAGTAACGTACCCGTTGTCATCGCTGATTACAGCTCAATAGAAATTTCTAATCAAAAGGAATTGGTAGATATTGGCTACAAGTACGATGAGCCATCTGACAAGTGGTATCTTGCAGATGCTGCAGCAGATATAATTTATCTTGGCAAACAAAATATCAAATTTGAACTGCCGGAAAATCTGAAACTGATTATTAACTATAACGCTTGGCAAAAACTTGATTCAAAAAAATTGAGATTTCCGATTTTGACAAAAGATGAATATCTGAAGAATGAAACACTGTCGGATCAAATTAACTTTTTAAAGTTGAAATTAAATGAACTCAGTGATGAAATTACAGAGAAAATTAGAAACGACAGGAAACTTATACTTGTTATCGAAACTGATAACGAACACGGAATGGCAGAACAAAGAAGATTTTTCTTTGAGTTGATCAATCGAGGGATTAAAAATCCAGTTATTGTTAAAAGAGATTACGATAATATTTCACTTGATGAAGTACGGCTTTATTCCTCAACTGATTTTGGCGGATTGTTGATTGATGGTTTTGGAGATGGAGTTTGGCTTACTGCTGACAAAGAAAAATCTGAAATTGAAAATCGAATCAAACGTACATTTGTAAAAGAATCACAAGAAAAATTTATTAATCGAACTCTTTTCGGAATTCTACAGGCAACAAGAACTAGAATTTCGAAAACAGAATACATCGCTTGTCCATCCTGCGGTAGAACATTATTTGACTTGCAGGACACAACAGAGATGATAAGAAAACGCACCGAACATCTGAAAGGCGTTAAGATCGCGATAATGGGCTGCATAGTAAATGGTCCCGGAGAAATGGCTGATGCTGATTATGGGTATGTAGGTTCCGGTGTGGATAAAATAACTCTTTACAGAGGAAAGGATATAATTAAAAGAAGTGTCCCTTCTTCTCAAGCGGTTGATGAACTGATTGGATTAATTAAAGAGGATGGAAACTGGTTAGAACCTGTGAAAGATGGTGTTTACTGACGATTTTCGCAGGTTGTTACTTCAAACTTTTTCTACTATATTTTGACACTTAAAATGATACTAATAAGAAAGACAAACTTAAAATACCTTGATATTGCCGAAATAAGGGATAATAAAATCCCGGGGGTATAAAAAAATTAACGAAATGCACTTCAAACAGAGAAGTGCATTTTTTTTTGAAATGACCGGAAAAGAGATAATTAAATATCTGGAAGATTGGGCGCCAAAAGGAATTGCCTGGGAAAAAGATAATGTTGGACTACAGGTTGGTAATCCTAATCATAAGGTTAAAAATATTTTACTTAGTCTTGATATTAATGATGAGGCAATCAAGTACGCAATAAAAGAAAACTGTAACTTTGTCATTTCACACCATCCGCTGCTTTATCATCCTCTTAAAAATCTTGATTTCTCTGGAAGTAAAAATGCTAAACTTATTGAGCTGATGATAAAAAACAATATCACATTATACTCAGCACATACAAATCTTGATTTTACAAAACACGGTGTTAGTTATCAACTTGCCAGGAGACTTGATTTAAAAAATATAAACTTCTTAAAAAACCTCAAGGAAAATCAATTTAAACTTTGTGTGTTCGTGCCATTAACTCATATTAATAATGTTGCGGATGCAATGCATCAGGCTGGCGCTGGAATAATCGGTGAATACTCTCATTGCAGTTTCCGAACTATTGGTACCGGAACATTTAAAGGCTCGGAGCTGAGTAATCCATCTGTCGGTAAAAGAGGAAGCACAGAATCTGTCGATGAGGTAAAGCTGGAAGTCTCAGTGGATGAATGGAAACTTTCCCAAGTGATTAATTCTATGAAAAAAGAGCATCCGTACGAAGAAGTTGCATACGATGTTTATCCTTTAAAGAATGATAACATTAACTATGGAATCGGTGCGATCGGGGATTTGACTACGCCAATAAAGTCAAATGATTTTTTAAAATTTGTTTCTTCCAAATTAAAAACAAACGGTTTACGTTACGCAACAGGAAAGACTCAATCAATTAAAAAAGTGGCTGTGTGCGGCGGTTCTTGCGGCGAATTGCTTGATGAAGCTATTAAGCAGAATGCCGATGCTTTTATCACAGCAGATTTGAAGTACCATACTTTCCATGATGCTGAGGGTAAAATATTATTAATCGATGCCGGGCATTATGAAACAGAAGTGCCGATACTTGATGAAATTAAAAGAAGATTAGATTCTTTTTTAAATGAAGAAAGAAAAATAAAAGTTTTAAAGTTTAAAGGTTCGACGAACCCAATAGTTTTTTTTAACAATACAGGAGCTAATTAACATTGTACGACAGACTAAAAGTGCTTTATAAGCTGCAGCAGATTGATAATCAACTCGATGAGCTTGAAGATCTTCGTGGTGATCTTCCAAACATGGTAAGAGAGCTTGAAGAAAAAATTGCTGATTTCGTTTCTGATATCGAAACAAAAGAGAAAGAACAGAAAGACTCTATCGTAAAAAGAGATGAGAACGAAAACGAAATTGAAAAACTGAAAGAGAATCAGAAAAAATTTAAAGCTCAACTATATCAGGTAAGAAATAACAAAGAATACGATGCACTTACCAAAGAAATTGATCATACCGAAGAACAAATAAATAAGCTTGAATCCGAGAACAATTCTCTTGCTGATAGAAGCAAAGTTCTGACTCTTGAGATTGAGGAAATCACACCAAAGGTTGACGAGCTAAAAAAGGAACTGAAGGAAAAAGAGGCTGACCTGAAGGACATAGTAAAAGCTAACGAACGGGAAGAATCAAAGCTTCTTGAAGAGAGAAAAAGATTGAAGCCCAAGTAAAGAAAAACGATCTATCTTCATATGTGAGAATTCGAAAAGCAAAAAAAGGAATGGCTGTTGCAACAATAAAGCGATCGGCTTGTTCCGGTTGTCATAATATTGTGCCTTCTCAAAGGCAGCTTGAAATCCGAAGAAATAACAAGCTTTTCTTTTGTGAATATTGCGGACGCATTCTGGTTTCTTCTGAAATCGCTGAAGATGCCGCTAAATAATTCAGATTTCCGAACGTTATTTGCTGATTTCGGAAAATCAATTTTGTATATTTGTCTCAGTTAATTAATAATAAGGGTTCGTTAATTTTTTCGGATTCTTAAATTGTCTAAAAAAGTTTTGAAGAAAAATAGAATAGTTCAATCCGGGCAATCGCTCACATTAAATAATTATTGTGAGAGGAAAGTCCGAGCTTCATAGAACAGGGTGCCGGGTAACGCCCGGAGTTCCGTTTTACGGAATATTGACAGTGCCACAGAAAACAAACTTCCCTGTGAGATCATAATCTCATAGTTGAGTAAAATTTTGTAAAGATTATCTCACGGGGTAAAGGTGAAAAGGCGGGGTAAGAGCCCACCGCTCCAATAGTAATATTGGAGGCATGGTAAACCACACCCGAAGCAAGATCAAATAGGGAGATCGTTTTTCCGGTTATTGCTGGAAAAGCGGGGTTGTTCGCTTCGCAGATCTTCGGGTAGATCGCTGGATTCTGTCAGTAATGGCAGAACAAGATAAATGATTGCCATCTGGCTACTGCTGGATACAGAACTCGGCTTACAGGATTGAACTTTTTATTTGTTCTTTCAGAAGATTGAAAATTCCTATGGGACGAAAACACTGGAAAATAAAAGATGTGTCTGATGAGCTTTCTATGCAAAGGCTTACAGATTCACTAAACATCTCCCCCATTCTGGCAAGACTGTTGGTTTTGAGGGATATAAAAACCTTTGGCCAGGCAAAGCAATTTTTCCGTCCTTCAATTGAATCGCTCTACGATCCTTTCCTCATGGATCAAATGGAATCAGCAACTACTCGTGTTATTACCGCACTCACAGAAAATCAAAAAATTTGCATTTACGGCGATTATGATGTTGATGGCACATGTGCTACTGCGTTGCTCTATATGTTTTTAAAGGAACTTGATGCCAATGTTGAGTTTTACATTCCCCGAAGACTTGAAGAAGGTTATGGACTCTCTACATCTGCAATAGATAGTGTTAAAGAAAAAGGAACGCAGCTGATGATTGCTGTTGATTGTGGAATCACAGCAATCGTTGAAACAGATTATGCAAATCAGCTTGGAATCGATGTTATTATATGTGATCATCACCAACCAAAGGATGAGATTCCAAAAGCATTTGCAGTTCTTGATCCTTTAAAACCCGGATGTAATTATCCATTCAAATATCTCTCGGGAGCTGGAGTTGCTTTTAAACTTGCACAAGGTTTGTGTGAAAGAATTGGTAAACGCGGACTTCCTTTAAAGTATCTTGATCTTGTTGCACTAGCTGGTGCAGCAGACATCGTTCCTCTTGTTGATGAAAACAGAATTCTTGTGAATGAAGGTTTAAATCAAGTTAATGCCAATCCTCGTCCCGGAATTGAAGCACTTATTGAAATGAGCCGACTTCAACCTGGTCAATTATCATCCGGCCAAATAGTTTTTACTGTTGCACCAAGAATAAATGCAGTAGGACGATTAGGCGATGCCGAACGGGCAGTAAATCTACTTGTTGCAACCAACAAAAAAGAAGCACTGAAACTTGCTGAAGTGCTTGAGACCGAAAATTATGAAAGAAGAAAAATTGACGTCGATACTTTTGAAGCAGCAAAGGAAATTGTTGAGTCGGAAATTGATCTCGATGAGGAACTCGCCATCGTTTTGCATAATGAAAACTGGCATCCGGGTGTAATTGGAATTGTAGCTTCACGTCTCGTTGAAAAATATTACAGACCTTCTGTACTGCTAACTACAATCGATGGAATTGCAAAAGGTTCTGCAAGAAGTATAAACGGGTTTAATATTTACGAAGCACTTCAGAAATGTGACGATCTGCTTTTACATTTTGGAGGTCATCAGGCAGCAGCAGGACTTGCAATGGAACTTGACAAAGTTGATGAATTCAGAATAAGACTTAATGAAGTTTTAAGATCATCAATTACAAGTGAAGATCTTTCAGAAGAAATTTCAATTGATTCCAAAATCAGATTTTCAGAAATAACACCAAAGTTTTTACGGATTCTTGAACAGTTTGCACCCTTCGGACCAGGAAATCTGAGACCGGTTTTTCTAAGTGAAAATGTTCGTGTCGCAGGTCTCCCCAGAATAGTCGGGAACAATCATCTGATCGCTAGCTTTAAACAGGGCGGCACTGATAAGATATTCGATTCTATCGGATTCAATATGGGTGATCATTTTGATCTGCTTAGAAATAATAACTACGAGTTTGATTTGGTATTTTCAGTAGATAAAACAATTCGAGAAAACAGAATTTATCCGCAACTAAAATTAAAAGATATAAAAGCTAGAACTTAAAGGAGATCATTCAATGTCGGGGCATTCAAAGTGGGCAACCATCAGAAGAAAAAAAGGAGCGCTAGATGCAAAAAGAGGAAAACTCTTTACAAAATTAATTAAAGAACTAACCATTGCTGCACGTGAAGGTGGAGGCGATCCTAATGGTAATCCAAGACTCCGGCTTGCAATCGATAACGCAAAAGCCGCAAATATGCCGGCAGACAATATTGATCGTGCAATAAAAAAAGCTACCGGTGAACTTGAAGGAACAACTATTAGCGAATTAACCTACGAAGGTTACGGTCCTGGCGGAATTGCAATTCTTGTGGAAGTTGCTACTGATAATAAAAACAGAACTGTTGCTGAAGTAAGACATATTTTCAGCAGACATGGCGGGAATATGGGTGAAAGCGGTTCGGTTGCATGGATGTTTGAGAAAAAAGGAATTATCTCTTTGCCAAAGCAGGGCAAATCAGAAGATGAGATAATGGAACTCGCATTGAATTCGGGTGCAGAGGACATGAAATCTGAAGATGAATATTTTGAAATTCAAACCGATCTGGAATCTTTTGAGCCGGTACGGAAAGCTCTCTCAGATAAAAAATTTACGATGGATAATGCGTCGCTACAGTGGATAGCGAAAAATACCATCAGTATTTCTGGTGAAAATGCTGAGAAGATGATGAAGCTGATTGAAGGACTAGAAGATTGCGACGATGTTCAGAATGTTTATTCCAATGCTGACTTTGACGAGGAATTCCTAAAGCAGCAGTCCTGATTTAAATAATTATCGAATTAAAGAATGATCATACTCGGTGTTGATCCGGGAACAATTGTAACCGGCTACGGATTAATTGAATACACCAATAATAAATTCAGAAGAATTGCTCACGGAATTATTCGACTGCCTTCCTCCAAATCGCTTACACAAAAACTTGAAATAATTTACAATGAACTGGACAAACTTCTCAAACTTTACAAACCGGATGAATTTGTTATTGAAACAGCTTTCTACGGAAAAAATGTTCAATCAGTTTTAAAGATCGGTTACGCACGTGGAGTTTCATTACTCGCAGCAATTCACAACAATGTTCCGACCAACGAATATTCACCGCGTGAAGTAAAGAAAGCAGTTGTTGGGAAAGGAGCTGCATCAAAGCAGCAGGTAAATTATATGGTGATGACAATTTTAAACTCAAAGAAGATTAAATTTAAACCTGACGAAAGTGATGCTCTTGCAATTGCTCTCTGCCATGCTTTCAGATTAAAAGCACCGACTTTCAAAAAAAGCAAAAGCTGGAAAGAATTTATCGAGGTAAATCCGGATCGGATAATAAAATGATAGGGTATCTAACAGGAAAAATAATTGCTGCAAAACCAACTCAAATTTTACTTGACGTAAACGGAGTTGGCTACGAAGTAAGAATTTCAATCAACACTTTTGAAAGAATCAGTGGGAAGGAATCCGTTTCTCTTTTCATTTACACCAATGTTAAGGAAGATGCAATTATTCTGTTTGGATTCTATTCCGAAGCAGAAAAAGAAATGTTTGAATTGCTGATTTCTATTAACGGCGTTGGACCAAAATCTGCACTAAGTTTACTATCGGGAATTTCAACTGATGATTTGAAGCAAGCTATTATTACAAGTAATGTTGAAAGAATGATTGCTGTTCCGGGAATAGGAAGGAAAACCGCCGAGAGGTTAATACTCGAGCTGAAGAATAAAGTGAGAGATATCAAAGAAGAAGGAATTGTGCCTGCAAAACCAAGTCTGCAAAAAGAAGCAGTTGCAGCACTAACTACACTTGGTTATAATCTTGCTTCATCCGAAAAAGCTGTCAATAAAATATTATCTGAATTACCGGATTGCAGTCTGGAAGAATTGATAAAAAAATCTTTGAAGGAATTGAATAAATAATTCGTGAACCTGTCCGCCTTTGGCGGATTCGTGGCTAAATAACCGTACAAGAAAGCATCGCAATTTCTCCAAGCTTTGCTTCTAACCTATCCCCTCTGTTTACTCTGCTGACACCGGCTGGTGTTCCTGTAAAAATCAAATCTCCCTTTTCGAGAGTCATTACTGAAGAAATATATTCAACAATTTCTGCGGGCTTAAAAAGCATACTTTTCAAAGTATCACTTTGTTTGATGACTCCATTTACTTTCAACTCAAGTTTTTCATCTGCTTTTAGTTGACAATCTTTCTTCAATACAAAATCTGAAATGGCCGCAGAAGTATCAAAGCATTTTGCAAGTGTCCACGGATGACCTTTTTTCTTCAGTCCATCTTGAACATCACGAAGGGTCATATCAAGACCGACTCCGTATCCGATGATTGCTTTTTCTGACTGAGCTTTACTTGCTTTTTTAACTGTCTCTCCAATTAAAAGCACAAGTTCAACTTCGTGATGAAGTTCGTTTCCATAATCCGGATGAATAATTTGCTCGCCGGAATAAATCAATCCAGATGCGGGTTTGAGAAACAATACCGGCTTTTCCGGAATCTCATTGCCAAGTTCTTTGGCGTGTTCAGCATAGTTTCTGCCAACGCAAATAATTTTACCAATTGTGAATTCTTCTTTTGAGTTTTTGACACGTGCTGTTTTCATGTTTTTTGTTTTTTCTTTGTTGCCGCAGGAAAAAGAATATTATTTAATATCAACCTGTAACCGGGAGAATTTTTGTAGAGATTGAGATCAGTCGGCGGATCACCGACAGCATGCTGATAATCTTCAGGATCGTGACCACCGTAGAATGTGAAAGTTCCTCTTCCAAAATTTCCGTGAATGTATTTAACCTGGTCGGTTCCTTTTCTTTCAGCAAGAATTGTTGTAGAATTTTTTATTGTGTTTCTTCTGAACATTGATGTCTGTCCCATAAATCCGCGGATAATATTTGCGTGACACTGTGTAAGCATTGTCGGTACTGGATCATATTTAGCTGAGAACTCAAACAAAGTAAAGTAATCGTTTTCAAAATTTCCAACTTCAATCGGCTGAATATCAATGTCGCTGTATTCATAAACGTATGGGTTCGTCTCAAGCCTGAAGTTTGTAAATGCTAGTGTATTGTCAAAATTCAACTTGTCCTGTGCATTCGGATCAGCTGCATCGCCGTCGTACATCTGTTCACAGATATCAACGCCAACTGCAGAAAGTGCGATGTCGTACGAATCAGTCGCAGAGCACATCGCAAAAAGAAATCCACCTTTTCCTACATAATTCTTTATGTCAACGGCGACTGCTCTCATCATCTCGGATACTTTTTTAAATCCGTTCTGTTTTGCATTTTGTTCATATAGAAGCTGCTGATCAATGTACCATTGAGCATTTGCAAAGCTTGCATAAAACTTTCCGTACTGACCCGTAAAATCTTCGTGATGAAGATGAAGCCAATCGTAATTATCCAGATCGCCTTTCAATATTTCGTCATTCCAGATTTTATCATAAGGAACCTGTGCATATTCCAGTGCAAGAGTAACTGCATCATCCCACGGCTGAAATCCCGGTGGAACATAAACCGCAACCTTTGGAGCTTTCTCAAGTCTTACAACATCCATATTGTTCTCTTCGCTTTGCACGAACGAGTAAATCTCGGTTGCCTGAGAAAGTGAAACCGTTTCAAATGCTACATTATTCACTCTGCATTCAGCAGCAAGCTCTTCACTGAAATCAATAAGGAAAGAACCTCCTTTGTAGTTGAGAAGCCAATCAGCTTTATAAGCTTTTGTTAATGCACGGTAAGTTATCCCGTAAGCCTTTAAGTGGTCAGTTTGGCTTAAATCCATGTTGATGAGGATTTTGGATTGGGGAAAAATTATTGTTACCAGGAGGAAAAAGAAAAGTGCTGTTTTTAAAATGGTTCTGTTCATAGTGCTAATGTATTGGGAATTGCTCAATTGCTTTATTGTTTTATTGCTCAAAACAATATAACAATGCAACAATAAAACATTTTTTTAAGCTGACTTCTTCTCCGCTTTAATGAAAATTGGCTCGTCACCTTTTTCAACGACATCACTCGTAATCACACATTTACTAACATCCTTGCGATTAGGAAGTTCATACATAATATCCAGCATAAAATCTTCAACTATTGAACGAAGTGCACGAGCACCTGTTTTCTTTATCATTGCTTTTTCAACAATTGCATTCAAAGCGAACTTGTCAAATTCAAGCTCCACGTTTTCCATCAAGAACAATTTTTTATACTGTTTTAGAATTGCATTTTTAGGATCGGTTAAAATACTTCTCATAGCTTCTTCATTTAGATGATGAAGTGGTGCTACAACAGGTATTCTTCCAATCAGTTCGGGAATCAATCCGTACTTAAGTAAATCTTCGGGTTGAATGAACTTGAGCAGTTCTTCTTCTTCACTTTTATCTTTTACATCTCTGGCAAAGCCCATTTTATTTTTATTGATCCTTGCGGCGATGATCTTATCAATTCCATCAAATGCACCGCCAAGAATGAAAAGGATATTCTTTGTGTTGACATTTATCAAACTCTGCTCTGGATGCTTTCTTCCTCCTTTTGGGGGAACTCCCGCAACTGTTCCTTCAAGTATTTTTAATAGTGCTTGCTGAACTCCTTCACCGGAAACGTCACGAGTAATTGATGTGCTTTCGCTCTTCCGGGCAATCTTATCTATTTCATCTATGTAAACAATTCCCTTTTGTGCTCTATCAAGATTGTAATCTGCTGCTTGAAGTAAATGCACAAGAACTGTTTCAACATCGTCACCAACATAGCCTGCTTCCGTTAATGTTGTTGCATCCGCTATTGCAAAAGGAACATCAAGAATTTTTGCGAGTGTCTGTGCAAGTAAAGTTTTACCAACACCCGTTGGACCGATCAGCATAATATTGCTCTTTTCAATTTCAACATCTTCAAGCTCAAAGAATGTTGATTTCAAACTTATTCTTTTGTAATGATTGTAAACGGCAACAGATAATACTTTCTTTGCTCTGTCCTGTCCTATCACATATTCATCAAGCTGCTTCTTAATTGATTCGGGAGTATGCGGATATTTTTCTTTTTTGTTGGTTCCTTGATACGTTGCCAGGTTGTTCTTCAAAATATCTACACTGCTTGCAATACAGATATCGCAAATGTAAACGTCAGGTCCTGCGATCATACCACCAACTTCATGACCTTCTCTTCCGCAGAAAGAACACTTAACAATTTTCTGTCCTTGTTTTTTATTCATTTATGTACCGGGTTTATTCTGTAATAATAAAATCTGTGCTCTTGCATCATCAGTATAAATTGATTTTGGATAATCAGCTAAAAGCTTCTGATAATATTCTTCCGCTTTGCTGAAATTTTTAATTCCATACTGGTTGATTTTTGCGAGCAAATATACTGCTTTGTCAGCATAAATATTTTTTTCGCCTTCGGCTGAAACTCCTTCGAGAACTGTAATGGCTTCAGTGAAATTGTCGACAGCAATGAGCATTTCGCCATATTTTATTGATGAAATAGTATGAAGAACAAATGCCTGCTTATTATCTGCCAGCTTTTTATAAATTTCTGACGCTTCTATAAACTTCTTCTGTTCTGCTAGAAACTCAGCCTGAGCATAAGTTACTAGATTAGACGAATCATTCATCTGAGGGTTCAATAAAAGCAGAAGTTCAAGCGCGTCGTTGGCTGAATTATCTTTAAGATTCATTACAACTTTGGATAAGTTCCTTTTCGCTTCTTCAAAATCTCCCTGGTAAAAATTCACTTTTGCCAGTTTATAAGTTGCTTTATTTTTTTGTTCATCATTTGCATTCATCAATTTGAATAAATGATTGAAATCTTTTTCTGCTTCATCCAGATTGCCTTCGATGATTGCAATATTGCCTAGTTCAAGATATGCATCTGCTGAATTTTTAGACAGCGGCGCCTCTTTTACAATCGTATCGAGTAGTTTCTTTGCATCATCATAATCATTTAAAAGATAAAATTTTATCACAGCACTTCTGAGCAGACTTTCATAAGACGGTTCTGAATGTTTATAAAGATCAATGACAGCATTAAATGCTTTTAGAACTTCATCTGTCTGAGCTGATTCAAATTTCAGGATTGGAAAATATGTTTTCCATACCGGGATGGTTTTCTCATATTCCTGAAATAGCGAAGCTTCAAGCGCACGCGCATAACCGAGCGAAGCCTGTGAATTTATTGGTGAATCGGGATAATCATCTGTGATTTTCTTAAACACTTCAGCAGCTAGTTTGTATTGCTTTTCAGATAACATCTGTCGCGCAAAATTGTACAGTTCTTTTCCTTTGCTTGATTGTGCTTCGTCAATAGATTGATAAATATCGTAAGCTTTCTGATAATTTTTCTTTTCTGAATATAGTCTTGCAAGAATAAATGAATAGCTGAGATTATTTTTATCAGAGCAATCCTCAATTCCTTTTATCATTGCATCAAGTGCGCCGGGTCTGTTAATAGTTTCAAAAATTTTCGCTTCAACGACTTGACGTTGTGCTGGCTGAGTAGCAAGAATCAGACAATATTCTCGCGCAGCTTTTTCAAATTGCATTGTTAATGAATATAAGTGTGCAAGATCGAAAGAATAAACCAGTTTATCTTCCGAGGTATTTTTCCCTTTTTCGTACAAGTCGATTGCTATTTCGAACGCTCTTCTTTCAAGAACATAATTACCTACTACTCTGTAAAAAACTGGATTAACATTGCCGGATTTAAAAGGCTGGTTCCAAACTTCAACCGCTTTTTCTTCATTTCCCATTAAGTAATATGTTGAGCCAAGCATTCCGTACGCTTCGATATCGTCAGGTCTTTGCTTTATTCTTTCATCGAGAATATTTACAAGTGCCGCATAATTTTTTAGCTGGGTATAAATCCTGTAAAGTGCATTAATGTACTGAGAGTTTGCGGGATCGGATTGATACAATTCTTCATAAATCTTCACTGCGGAATTGTAATCCCCGATCTGTTCATAGCTTTGTGCAAGTGAAAACTTTTGTTCGTTCCGCTGCTGAGCCTGCAGTGAAACCGCAAGTAATACTAATATTATTATCGCAATTTTCAATTTCATACTGATGCAAAATAAGAATTTATTGCCCGCTTTCAAGGTCAATTTAGGGTTTATAATTGAAGCATTTTGGAAATAAGGCACGAACCTTCCTTTGAAAATTCAACTCAATATTAAGCTGTTTTTAAGTATTTTTGATGCCAATGAAAAAGGTTTTTGTACTCGGTTCAACAGGCTCGATTGGTATTAACTGTCTAAATGTTATCAGCAATCTCAGGAATGATTTTGAAGTTGCCGCGTTAAGTGTAAACTCTAACACCGAATTACTTCTTGAACAAATAAAAATTTACAAACCCAAAGTAGTTGTCGTTAGAGATGAAAAAGCCGCAAAAAATATTTCGTCTAAAATTCCGATAGGATGCGAATTATTAATTGGGGAGGATGGATTAATCAAAGCTGCTGTTGAAGCTGAATACGATATTTTTATGGGAGCGATGGTTGGATTTGCAGGATTAGCTCCAACTATTGAAGCTGTGAAAAGAGGAAAACGGATTGCGCTTGCTAACAAAGAAACTCTTGTTGTTGCCGGTGAAATTGTAACTGATCTCTGTAGAGCAAATGGTTCTGAAATTATTCCCGTTGATTCAGAGCACAGTGCGATTTACCAATGTTTGATTGGCGAAAATTTAAATGAAGTCGAAAAATTAATTCTTACTGCTTCCGGTGGACCTTTCCGTAATAAGGATAAGTCTTTCTTTGAGAATGCAACAGTTGATGAAGCACTGAATCATCCCAATTGGAAAATGGGAAGCAAGATTACAATTGATTCAGCTACAATGATGAATAAAGGTCTTGAAGTTATTGAAGCACACTGGTTATTCGGATTGCCGGCAGACAAGATTGAGGTTGTAATTCATCCACAGTCGATTATACATTCGATGGTTCAGTTTGTTGATGGCTCAATGAAGGCACAGCTTGGCTTGCCGGATATGAAGCTGCCGATTCAGTATGCGCTAACTTTCCCGGAAAGGATGCAGAATAGTTTTGAAAGAACCGATTTGCCGTCAATCAGCTCACTGACTTTTTTTGAGCCGGACTTGACAAAATTTGAATGCCTGAAACTTGCCTTCGAAGTTTTAAATTCTGGAGGAACAGCGCCTTGCATTATGAATGCTGCAAACGAGGTGGCAGTAAGTAAATTTTTACAAAAAGAAATAAAGTTCTCACATATTCCCTTGTTAATAAACAAAGCTTTGGATAAAGTTGAGAATAATTTATCACCCGATTTGGGAACGATATTTGAATGTGACAGAGTCACCAGAGAATATGTGATGAAGCTAACCTGAAGTTAGCAAACCCGATGCCTGATACCAGATACCGGATTATTTCCAAAATTAATTTGTGCATCCGGGATCAGGTATCCGGTATCTTTATTGAATTTATTCAATCTTAAAATTGTTCTGTTAAATTTTTAATAAGAAAATGGAGTTACTTTTTTAATGGATTATATAATTTATTTTGCGATTACAATCGGAATACTTGTTTTTATTCACGAGCTTGGACATTTTCTCGCCGCAAAAATGACCGGAATGCGTGCGGATGTTTTCGCAATTGGATTCGGGAAAAGACTTTTCGGCTATAACAAAAAATCAGGATTCAGCTTTGGAAATCTTCCAAAGGATTTTGATGGTGAAGGAAATACTGATTACCGACTTTCTCTCCTTCCGCTCGGCGGTTATGTTAAAATTGCCGGAATGGTTGATGAAAGCTTCGATACTGAATTTGCAAATAAAGAACCTCAGCCGTACGAATTCCGTTCAAAAAACTTCTGGCAGAAGAGTTTTGTAATAAGTGCCGGTGTTTTGATGAACCTTCTACTTGCAGTTCTCATTTTCTGGGGAGCGAATTTTTTTAAAGGCAAACCTGTTACGCTCACAACAACTGTTGGTTATGTAAGAACTGATAGTCCCGCCGATTCAATTGGTTTTATGAAAGGTGATATCATTCAATCAGTAAACGGTGTATCTGTTGATAACTGGGATGAAATCAGAAATGAAATTTACATTAACTCTATCGGTGAAGATCTTAATGTAAAAGTTTTACGAAGCGGTGCTGAAGTAAACATTTTCGTTCCGCGCAAGATGATACCGGATATCGAAAAACAGGGCGAGATGATTGTCCCAGAAGGATTCAAACCTTACGTTGCTGATGTGATGAAAGATTCACCTGCTGAAAAAGCCGGACTTCTATCCGGTGATATTATCGTTGCGTTGAACGGACAGCCGCTTGGAAGTTCCGCTGAGTTTATTGAGATAGTTTCACAGAAAGCAGGAGTAGAACTGAATGCCGAAATTCTCAGAGGAACAGAAACTCTAAACATCTCAGTTACTCCGGGCGACGATGGAAAAATCGGAATTGCAATCAACGATATCTTTGAGGGAAAATCTGAGTATAAAACTTTTGGATTCTTTGAGTCATTTTATGTTGCAGGAGTTGATCTTGTTAATCTTACTAAAGTAACATTCAGTGTTGCTGGTAAAGTTATTGGCGGACAGGTAGAGTTTGGGAAAGCTTTCGGCGGACCGGTACGCATTGCACAACTTGCAGCCAAATCTGCTGATGTTGGTATTGAGAGTTTCCTTTTCTTCCTTGCAGTGCTAAGTCTGAGTCTTGCAATTATTAATATTCTTCCGTTCCCTGTTCTCGATGGCGGACATCTCTTGATGATAATTATCGAAACAATTGCAAGAAGAGAAATACCCGTTAAAGTTAAAATTGCAATCAACAACACAGGCTTTGTTCTCCTGTTATTGCTGATGGCGTTTATACTTTATAATGATATATTGAGCTTGTAGTTTCGTAGCACAGATTAGTAATCTGTGCTACAATATATTTCCCCACCCATCATTTAATTTAACCTGCTATAAAAATTAATCCGCCGCTCACCGGTTAACTCAATAAGTTTGATCTGTAAAATTAACAAGCCCCGTAAAGCAGACGGGGCTTATTTGTCCCGTTCGAATATGATCGGGACGGATTTATCTTGATTAGCAATAAGATTATATTTGATGAGAAAAGAGAAAAAAATACCTTCAGGTTTACAGGAAAGTTTAAAAGGGCAACAGTCTTCAAAAGAAATGAAATTAAACCGTAAACAATTATACTGGATCAGCCAGATTACCGGCTGGTACTTTTTTGTCGGGATAAATCTGTTCATCATCTCCTCATTCGAAGAAGTAAGCTGGCAGAGAGTTCTGGTGTGGGCTTTTCTCGGCATTCTTGGAATCATATTCACTCACATACTTCGTTCAATAATCCGTAAAAGGAACTGGCTCAATCTTCCGCTCAAAGAAACCATTCCGAGAGTTCTGATCGCAAGTATAATCACTGGAATAATTATTTATGCGCTTGTTCTCGCTGCGAGTTATGTTGCCGGAACATTCAAGCAGGATGAATACAATGTTGCGAGAGTAATTGCGGGAATTACAAACACAGGAATTCTTATTCTTTTATGGAGCCTGATTTACTACGTTGTTCACTATACGGAAAATTACAAGAAGAAAGAGATTGAATCTCTTATCTGGGAAGCCGCAGTCAAAGATTATGAATTGAAAACTCTCAAGTCACAGTTGAATCCTCATTTTATGTTCAATGCAATGAACAGCATCCGTGCATTGATTGAAGAAGATCCCGAATCAGCTAAAGTTGCGATAACAAAACTTTCGAACATACTCCGTTACTCATTGCAGATGGAAAGAATGGAAAGAGTTCCGCTTGAAGACGAAGTTGAAACAGTAAAGAACTATCTCGATCTTGAAAGAATCAGATTCGAAGACAGATTGAAATATAAAATTGATATCGACAGGATCACGAACAAAATTGAAATTCCTCCGATGATGATTCAGACATTGGTGGAGAATGGTATAAAGCACGGAATTGCAAAACGTACCGAAGGCGGTGAAGTTCAGTTGAAATCAAAAATGGTTACTACGTCAAATGGTCCGAAATTAAAAATTGAAATACGAAACAGCGGACACTTCAACGAAGAGCAGTTAAAAAGTTCAAATGGTTTTGGTGTGAGCAACACAAAACACAGACTCAATCTTCTCTTTGGTGATGAAGCACATTTTTCTATTATGAATGAGAATGGGAATACCGTTCTCGCAGAAATTGAAATTCCAACTGTTTCCGGAAGTAATAATTTTAGTTAATTACAGAGGTTATACAATGCTGTCATTCTGAATCCGGCAACAGCCGGATGAAGAATCTCAAGGCTTACAATTTAGAACAAATTTGAGATATTTCGCTTCGCTCAATATGACAAGACGGTAATCTGCGTAATTTTAGTTAATTACAATTAGCTAGTTTTAAATGTTAGAATTCAAATATCATTTAAACAATATATTGACAAACAGGGTCAAGCATAAACAATTAAGAGGGAAATAAAATGAAAGCTTTAATAGTTGACGACGAAAGATTAGCTCGTGCAGAATTAAAACGGCTTCTTACACCTTTCAAAGATCTGCAGGTTGTGGGTGAAGCAGTGAATGCAGAAGATGCACTCGAAAAAATAAACGAACTGAAACCGGATTTGATTTTTCTGGATATCCAGATGCCGGGCAAAACGGGATTTGAACTTCTGGAAGAACTGGACAGTGTACCAATTGTTGTATTTACTACCGCTTACGATGAGTACGCATTAAAAGCTTTTGAGTACAACGCACTCGATTATTTACTAAAACCAATCGAGCCAAAGCGCCTCGAAGAGACCGTCAACAAGTTAATTGAAAAAGGAAGAAAGAAAGCCGCTGTCGAGACCGACAAAGAAATTCTTACTGAAAGCGACCAGGTATTTGTAAAAGATGGTGATCGCTGCTGGTTTGTTAAACTTGAGAAAATCAGACTGCTTGAATCCGAAGGAAATTATGTTCGATTATTTTTTGAAGATAACAAACCACTGATTCTTCGCACACTAAATTATCTTGATGAAAGACTTGACAGTAAAGTGTTCTTCCGTGCAAACAGGAAGCACATTATCAATCTCAAATGGGTGGATTCAATTGAGCCCTGGCTGAACGGCGGCTTGCTCGTTAAATTGAAAGACGGACACAAAGTTGAGGTTAGCAGAAGACAAGCTGTTAAGTTTAAAGATATGTTGAGTCTTTAATGATTTGTCATTCCGGAGGAGCGCAGCGACATCCGGAATCTGCATTTGTCAATGTTTTCTCGATAATTTTTTCTGATTTCATCAGAAAAAAACTCGAAAACCAAACAGCATAAAAGGTTCTCGAGTAATGAAATGTATCGAGAGAACCTTTTAAAACAGTCTTGAAGCAATCTCATTTGCATATGAAGATTGCTTCGTCTCCGCCTTTGGCGGATCCTCGCAATGACAATACAGAAGGCTAATTAAACAACTCCCACGCTAAACCGAACTTGATATTTCTCTCCGGCATTGGGTAATACGGTGTGATGTAGTATTGATTGCCGAACAAATTCTCCCACTGGAAATAAAAAATGAAAACATTCTTTACCTCGCCTGCTAAATTAAAATCGAGTTTGTTGGTGGGATCAACTCCTCCAGCTGGTTGTATATTTCCACCTTCAAATGTATAATAACCTGCAGAAAATTCACCAGTATAATAAAACTTAAATCCTGCTTTTAAATCCAGATTATCATTGAAAAACATATCATTTATATAAAGTCCACCACTGAACTGCCATTCAGGAATACTCCTTGAATATTTAAAGTAATACGAGGTGTTCGTCTCCAGAAGAAGTAACCAAAATTTATATTTTAATAATAATCCTAAACCTTGTGCTTTATTAGTTTGAGTTACTTCCAACGGTACTGGACCATAAAATATTTCGGGCTTATATAAATTATAATCCGTATCATAATACTTGAAGTCAATAAATAAATTGTAATAGTTGAACATTGCCCCAGCTTCAAAGGAACCTGCATCCTGAGAATTATAATTTTCATAACTGGAGGTACCGAGATAAAATTTTAATTTATTAAGTAGTTTATAATTCAAATCTATTCCGATGCCCGATCTTCCAGAATTATAATCTCCAGCAGTTAAACTGTTGTATCTATAAAATGCTGTGGCTTGAAAGTTATCATCAAATAAATATAAAGTAAATAGTCCTCCTATATTAAATATATCTAAAACTATATTTTCATTGTTTTCATCAAATGTAAATCCATTCTGAATTTTTAAATTGTTATCCATATTGGTGTTACTCTCGTAAGATGAAAGCAATTGTAATGAAACAGAACTGATTCTTTGGTAGTAATTAATTTGCCCTCCAAAAACTTTTTCCTCTAAATCCCTTGAAATACTTATACTATCTTGTTCGTCCCTCAATTCATCCAACCCATACCTATAATAAATAGACAAATCCAACTGAGAATCATCAAACGGTTTTGCGAGTGTTCTCAATCCAACATTGTGCTGCGTTATATCGAGCTTTTGGTTTGGTGAGAACACCGGTGCAAAAATCGGATCGTAAAGATCGGCAGTTGGATCTTCGGAGCTTCTCGTGAGACTATCGTAATCAACTCCGCCGTTCAATCCCTGCTGCTTATCAACATAATAATAATACGCTTGAAGATTAATTGAGTTGGACAAAAAATATTTCAACTTTGTGTTGAACTGCCAGAGACTCAAATCGGTATTCTCGTAAGTTTCATCTTTTGATCGGTTAGTTAACTGGAAAGAATAATTCCATCTCTTCGCAACCATCGCAGAAAACTTTCCGTCAATCATTGCTTCACCGTCAGGTCCTTCATAATATCTTATTCGTGCATACGGCTGAGGCGGAATGAAATCTTTGGTTATAAAGTTTACTGTAACAGGATTGTTGTACGGTCCGTATAAAAATCCCCGCGGCGAAGGGACAATTTCTACCGAGTCAATATTTTCACTCTGGATAAGATTGAGGTCAAGCGAGTTAGTGAACCGGTTATTCCAGAAAACTCCATCCTGCAAATAGCTTATCCCGCTGCTGCCGACACCATATATAAAAGTTTCATTTGGATAACCGACAAACCCAAAATCTTTTATAAAATTCAGACTAAACGACCGAAGCAAATCTCCGGTGTACCGGTAATTCTCAAACAAAAATGTTCTTTTACTGATGATTGTACTCACATCAGTCAAAGGCATTCCCTGGATTGGAGCTAGAGTATCAGCCTTGACTTTGGTAGTGACTATTGTATCCAAAACCGCTGTTGTATCATTTATTTCAACAAAATTTGTATCCGAAACGGTCTGGTTGTTCTGATTTAATAACGAATCAACTTCCTGCGGAAAGGTAAAAACTGAGAAAAGTACGAACGATGAAAGAAGTTTTAACATTAATTGTACTGTCAGAAAAATTTCATTGTTAACATAAACAAAATAGAGAATTATTAAAGAGTAAAAAATCTTCTATGCAATATACCGAAACCTTACCGAAGCCGATTCTCATTCTGAGCCCTATTTACAAGGGTTTGAGCGTAATTAATTTTTTAAAAATAATTTTGTTTCAAATAAATATTAAGTATTTTTCACCCGTAAGTATCATTAACATTTAATCGGAGGGATCAACATGGCTAAATCAATGACGAAGAGTCAAATTATTGCTCATCTTGCTGCAAAGACAAAAACAACAAAAAAAGTTTCGGCTCAGTTCTTGGATGAGCTCGTAAAACTCTCATACAAAGAAGCAAAGAGAGAGTTTGTATTTCCAGGACTTGGAAAGCTTAAAGTCGCTCAGAGAAACCAGAGAATGGGAAGAAATCCCGCCACAGGCGAATCGATTGTAATCCCAGCAAGAAAAGTTTTGAAATTCAGAGTATCAAAAGCTGCCAAGGATGCAATCCTGAAGTAATCAAATGCTTTTTATTTTTTAAAGCGAAGAATAAGCGATTGTTCTTCGCTTTTTTATTTTATATTGATTCTTACGGTTATAAAATCAGTAGGAGTTATTAAAATGAAAAAATATTTTTTACTGGCGATTTTAGTTTTGAATTTGTTTTGGATCTCGTGCAATGTTAATACAGAGAAGAATGAATTAAAATATTTTCCGGTTAATGATTTGAACGGGATAGTTGCTCAGTCAGGAATTCAGCTGGATAAAACAAACTCAAACGATGGCAAAGGCTCAATAAAAATTGAAGCAACTGCACCAGTCATTATTCCTCTCTATATCGTGAATGATGTTCGTGTTGATGACACACAGATTATTTATGAAGCAAAAGTTAAATCAGAATCACTTAATGGGCAGGCTTTACTTGAAATGTGGTGTGTGTTCAGAGACAAAGGTGAATTTTTTTCAAGAGGATTTGATTCTGTTATCTCCGGTACATCAGATTGGAAAACGGTCAGAACAGTTTTCAATTTACAAAAAGGTGAAATGCCGGATCAGATAAAGTTGAATATTATGGTAAACGGTGTTGGTACTGTCTGGATTGATGACATACACTTATCAAAACTATAAACGACTGGTGAGTAAATATGCAAAACCAAAGGTAATGGCTTGCAAAACAAGTTCGCTGTCATTCCGTGCTTGACACGGAATCCAGTAAAAAACTTCTGTAGGATTCCGGTTCTTCGCTTCGCTCGACCGGAATGACAAGCAACGCTTATTTCATAAAAAATTAATTTGGATTAAATTATTCCAAACATCATCACTTTGAAGATTGAGGAAATTTTCCTCTCTTATCATTAACTTTACCCAGCCAATCATAATTAATTGTTCAACTTAATTCCGGTTCAAATGAAAAATATTTTTTATCTCCCAGTAGTAATTTTAATCTTTTTCAGCTGCTCACAGAATCATTCAAACAGAATTACAGATATCATCCAGCCAATAAATCTTGAAGAAGGAATTGAAAAAGAAATCGTCATCAGCGACTTATTTTATGCACCAAATTACAAGCTTACTTTTTCTCCAAATGAAAACCTGGTCTTTGATCACGACACAGTAAATAATATTCTCAAGTTAAAAGCAAAAGATGGTTTTACGGGACTGGATGTTCTGCAATTTACTTATGAGAACCAGCAGTACTATGTCCCTTTCAAAATTCAGCCAAGGAAAAAATATTTGTTTACTTACAAGCCAAAAGGCAAACCAAAACAAGTAAACCTGTTCGGACAGTTTAATAGCTGGGATAGATCGAACCTTCCGATGAGTGATGAAGATAAAAATGGAATTTATGAGATAAGCATTCCTCTCGATCCGGGAAGATATGAATACAAATTTTTTGTTGATAGGAAAGAGCTTATCGATCCGCAAAATCCGGTGAAGGTTCCGAATGGTATGGGCGATTTTAACTCGGTAATAATTATTGATTCTGATGAGGAAGAAAAAATGTATCTGAACTCACTGAATTTTGAATCCGATGAACAGATGAAAAAATATAATTACTATCTCGAAAATCATTCTTCTGAAATTATTAATGAATCGAATATCGTTGCGCTTCTTGATAATCAGTTAATCAATCCGGCTCTAATCAAAATTGACGGCAATAAAATTACTTTGATGTTCCATGATGATATAATTGAAGGTGAAAGATTGATAAGAATTGCTGTCAGGCTGGGCGGAAAGTATTCTAATATTCAATCAACAAAAATTATAGATGGTCAGCCAGTAAATAATGATTCGCCACGGAGCTGGCACGACGCAATAATTTATTCTTTGATGATCGATCGTTTTAATAATGGTGATCCTTCGAATGATAATCCCGTTAAACACGATTCGCTCTTCTCACCTGCCAATTACAATGGTGGTGATCTTCGTGGAATAATCAATAAAATAAACGAAGGATATTTCAACCATCTGGGTGTAAATACTTTCTGGATTTCACCGATTGTTGATAATACAAATAAAGCGTACCGTGAATATCCGCCGCCGCACAGATATTACACAGGTTATCACGGCTACTGGCCTGTTTCGCTACAAGGTGTTGAAGAACATTTCGGTGATTTGAATCTTGCCAAAGAACTGGTAAGCAAATCGCATCAGAATAATATTAAAGTCCTGCTTGATTTTGTTGCAAACCACGTTCACGAGGAGCATCCTTTATGGAAAGAGCATAGAGATTGGTTTGGAGTGCTTGAACTTCCTGACGGAAGAAAAAATCTTCGTCTCTGGGATGAATACCGTTTAACAACGTGGTTTGAACCATATATGCCGTCTTTTGATTATGTCGGTTCAAAAGATGCTCTTGAAACAATGACCGATAACGCAATCTGGTGGCTGAAAGAAACTGATGCTGATGGATTCAGGCACGATGCAGTAAAACATGTTCCAAATGAGTTCTGGAGATTACTAACAAAAAAGATTAAAGAACAAATCGAAGCACCTCGGCAAACCCAGGTTTACCAGATTGGTGAAACTTTCGGCGGATATGATCTTATCAGTTCGTACGTAAGTAACGGACAGCTTAGCTCACAGTTCAATTTTAATTTGTACGATACGGCAATTCCTGTTTTTCTTGATGAAGAAAATTCATTTGAACTGCTTGATAACCAGATGCAAAAAACTTTTCAGGTTTATGGTGTGAATCATTTGATGGGAAACCTTGTCAGCAGTCACGATAAAATCCGTTATTTGGCCTACGCTGATGGCGATCTTCAAATTAATGATGGAAGAGCGAGCGAAATTGCATGGACAAATCCACCGAAAGTCGATAATCCATCAAGTTATGACAAGCTCAAGCTCCATCTTGCATACATTTTAACAATTCCGGGAGTGCCTGTAATTTATTACGGCGATGAAATCGGAATGACCGGTGCTTCCGATCCGGATAACAGACGGATGATGAGATTCGATAACGATTTGAATGAATATGAAAAACAAATGTTCAAAGATGTGAGCAAAGTAATTCATTCACGAAGCGATCATCCGGCACTGCGGCACGGAGATTTTCTCACACTACAGGCAGATGAAAATATTTATGCTTATCTGAGATCAGATATGAATGAAAGAATCCTAGTTATTCTCAATAAGAGTGAAAAAGAACAGCAAGTTAATTTTACACTCCCATCAGTTTACAATATAAAAACTGCTGTTGATATTATTTCAAATGATACAATGCCTGTAAACGAAAACTTACTTTCACTGAAAATTACAGCTATTGGCTATAGGATACTGAAATTAAACTGATGAAAAAGTTTATTGCATTATTGAGGGGAATAAATGTAAGCGGACAGAAGCAAATCAAAATGTCTGAGCTAAAATCTTTGTTCGAAAAAACCGGTTTTCAAGATGTTGAGACTTACATACAAAGCGGTAATGTAATTTTTTCAACTAAAGAAACTTCAACAGAAAAGCTTTCTTTGAAAATATCGTCAGCAATTAAGAAACAATTTGGATTCGATGTTCAGGTAATTGTTGTAACTCCGGAAGAGATTGAACAAGCTCTCAAAAAGAATCCTTTCATTAAGAAGAAAAAAGACACAGATAAACTTTATGTTATTTTTCTTTCTGAAATACCATCTAAAGTCAGTGTTAATAATTTAAATAGGAATGATTACTTACCGGAAGAGTTTGTAATTGATGGGAGTTGTGTCTATTTATTTGTCCCGAATGGCTATGGTAAAGCTAAGTTAAATAATAATTTCTTCGAGAATAAGCTTAAAGTCTTCGGAACAACACGAAATCTGAAAACACTTTATGCGCTGATTGAGTTAACTAAATTGCATTAAATCATTAAAACAGTTTTGTTAACTTTACACACAAAAATTAATTCGGGAATACAATGGCAAAGTTTTCAATTATTTTAGGAATCATACTAATCGCACTTGGACTCATCAGTTACCTCGGAATCAGCAGTGAAAGTATAACCGCACTCATCCCGACATTTCTCGGAATTCCAATTCTGATTTTAGGATATCTCGCACTGAATGAAAAATATTTGAAACACGCGATGCACGGTGCTTTGGTTTTGGTAATTCTTGGATTCGGCGGAACTGTCGGAGGACTGATAAAATTTTTCAGATTGCTCGGCGGTGAAGTATTTGAAAGGCCATCCGCGATAATAGTTCAGGCTATTATGGCTGTGCTGTGTTTGGTGTTCCTGATATTTGCTATAAAATCTTTTATTGATGCAAGAAGGGGAAAAAGTGAATAAAGTAATTTTTTTATTGATAGCTGCATTGCTTGTTGTATCCTGCGGTGAAAAAAAAGAACAAAAACCAAAAAGTGATCTGGAAATAAAAATGAATGCAGTTGCCGAAGGATATGTTAAGCTGGTTCTCGAAGTCGGAAAATACGATCCGAATTTCGTTGATGCATACTATGGTCCTAAAGAATGGAGACCAAAAGAAGAAAATCTTCCATTCGATTCAACTGCAAACACAAAACTAATTAATATAGCTGATTCACTTTTAAATGAGCTTGAACTGCTCAGCGATTATAGTGCTACTGAACTTGAAACGCTTAGATACCGATACCTTTACAAGCAGCTTTTCGCGGTTAAAACTAAAATCATAGTTTTAAATGGTTCAGTACTTCCTTTCGATCTTGAATCAAGGGCTTTTTATGATGTTTCCTCGCCGGAAATAAACGAAGAAGAACTTGAGAACACACTTAATGAACTTGACAAAATTCTCCCGGGGAAAGGAGATGTTGCGGAAAGATTTATTAATCTCAGAAAGAATTTCGAGATCCCTAAAAATAAAATTGATGCGGTTCTTGATGCTGCAATTAAGGAATGTAAAAGCAGAACTAGCAAGTATGTAAATCTTCCTGCAGGCGAAAAATTTAAAGTTGAATATGTAACTCAAAAACCATGGGGAGCTTACAACTGGTATAAAGGAAATCTCTTCAGCGTGATACAAGTGGCAACAGATTTCCCTGTTTATATTGACCGAGCTGTCGGACTTGCAGCACACGAAGGTTATCCCGGACATCACGTATACAATATCCTGCTCGAAAAAAATCTGGTTAAAGATAAAGGCTGGATTGAATACACTGTTTATCCGCTTTATTCTCCTCAATCTCTTATCGCGGAAGGAACGGCTGTTGTTGGTGAAAAACTGCTGTTCCCAGGAGATGAACGAATAAAATTTGAGAAGGAAGTTTTATTCCCAATCGCAAAGCTTGATACAGCAAATGCTTATCTGTACTACAAAGCACTTGAACTTCAGAATAAGCTTGATGGCTCTTCGGTTCTCGCTGCTGAAAAATATCTCAACGAAGATTGGACGAAAGAAGAAACTGTTGCCTGGCTGCAAAGGTATCAATTGATGACGAAAGAAAGAGCCGAGAAATATCTTTCCTTTATTGAAACATACAGAAGCTACGTTGTTACTTACGATATGGGCGAAATATTAATCAACGACTATATGGAAAGAAACGGCGGAACGGAAGACAACCTCGCAAGGAAGTGGGAAATTTTTAATCAACTGATATCAACACCGCAGACACCATCGGGATTGCTTGATTAGTTTAATTTCTGTTTTAGTTTTTCCTCAATTCGGGAGAATGTTGTTTTGTCAAGTGAGACTTCGTTAAAAATTTGTCCGAGTATTTCTTTATCAATTTTGTGAAAATCTTCTTCTCTTGGAGTAACCACAACACCGCCCAAGTCGATTGCCGCGGGACTGATTAATAATTTATCAGGTTCGTTTTTATAGAAAACTTCCGGGCGATGCTTGCTTCTCAAAAAAATGATCACGCTCCAGCCAAACGCTAAATCATACGCACTTACAATATTCAACATTGGTTCTTGAGTATTACTAGAAAGCTTTTCATAAACTTTATAAATCACCCGAAATGTTTTCTCAATTTCCGATTTATCTGTCGATTCAATAAAAATTATTTTTCTTAAGCCATCGTTAATAAATGAAGTAGTTATCAGTTCTTCTTCCTGTACTATACTGCCGCAATCATTTTTCATCTGCTGGATATCATTTTCAATCGGGATGAAATTTTTTGATCCAGCTTGAAAATGAAAATGATCAGGAGCGGATGCGCCGCAAGAAGGGCCGTTGTATATGAGAGAATATTTGGGCGAAAGTAACTTTGTCATTTCCAGCAATTCTCCAAATGCTTTTGAAATCCGCTGAGGTTTATGCTCCACAGAACAAATCGTAAAGTGCTGGGGAAAAATAGGATACGGATTGCACAGCAACATAAAATCATCTGGAAGTAGCAATCCCTTTTGTTCATCCGGAAGATTTTCCACGCACAGAAAACATTTTCTATTCTTTATTGAATCCTCATCAACTTTCGCCGATGTAGATTTTATTCTTTCAAGATTAAACTGCACTTTTATCTTAAACCCTTCGTACCAAAAGGACTTTAAATGAACATTTTTTAGTGCTTCATAATTATTTTTAAGCAGTGTCCAACTTTTTAACTGCGAGTTAAACAAATATTCCGCTGCTGATGAATAGTCATTGTTATCAATAAAGAATTCAATCTGAGAATCGTTCAATATTTTTTCATCAAGTAATTTCATTTCTGCAAATTCCGATTTATTTTCTGACGTAACTGAATTTCCTTGGTACGAAGCGAGTCCTTATGAAAATTATTTGCATTCTGCTTCTCAATTGATAATGAAGCATCAGTATTCCCTTCCCATCTCCGGCAGAGATAGATGGGCTCATAAATTCTGCCAACTTTGTATTGACGCGAGATAGCTAATCCAACAGAATAGTCTTCACCATAACTTACATTAGGAAATTTTATTTCTCTGATAACAGGAGTATAAAATGCGCGGGGCGCACCAAATCCGTTTATTCTTAATGCGTTGTTATGACCGTTGTCATCTGTCCATTCACGATGATCAATCAACCCCGGTGGAATTTCATTCAGATTAAAATCGGTTAGTTTATAACTGCCGATTACCATTGCATAATTTCCTTCATAAAATTTATCAACTATTCTTTGCAATGTATTTTCATCTGAATACAGATCATCACTGTCAAGCTGAACTGCAAACTTTCCGCAGTCAGGATGAACGATTGCTTCATTCCAGCAGCCGCCGATTCCAAGATCAGTTTTCGTGGGAATTACATGAATAACTCTGTCATCACTTTCCGCAATTTTTTTTATTTTCTCGGTTGTGCCGTCAGTAGAATGATTATTAACTACAATAACATTAAAACTGAACTTAGCATTTTGATTCAATGCTGAGTGTATTGCATCTTCAATGGTATTGACTCTGTTTTTAACTGGAATTATAACGGATGCTTCAAAATTAAATTTATTCTTAAAGTTAACTGACTTTTTAATTCCGGGATCAACATATGCACCAATTTCTTTCAAATAATTTGTGAAAACTTTTTCCATTTCTATCTGCACTTCCCTGTTGCGCGGATCAACGTAAGCAAACATATTATTTGCGGATTTTTCATCGTTGACCATATTTACAGAATATAATGGGTTTGCAACTCTGGCTATTTTAGATTGATGAGAAGCTAAAAGTCTTAAATTATACAATCCCGAGTAAAGCAATTCGTTTTGCTGGGTGAATAAATTTTGTAAATGCCTTTTTACTATATCTGTCCTTACTAACGAACAGTAACCAAAATCGAAATCATCTCGGACACTTCCAGGCTGATAATCGATCAGCAGGTGAATAACTAGTTTGCTGTTTTGTTTTACATAATAATCAGAATAAATCCATCCTGAATCTGATCCTTCTGTTTCGGCTATAAAATTTGAAATTGTCTCTTCTGTAATCCCAACCTGCTGGCTTCCATTAATAAAAAATAAATATGGTGCCTCTGCGATTTCAATTATCTGATTGATGACATTACTTCCAAAAGGATGAACAGTATGATAAAGATGTGCAGGTATTTCAAACTTATCTTTTGAAACAACAAATATTTTGTCAATTGAATTAATCTCCGCAAGATCAGATAATAGCTGCTCGGTAACCTCTCTGTTAAACGAAAAGATGACCGCTGATATTTTTCTATTAGCTTTACTCATTCAGGAAATTCTTTCGGCTTCTTCGCCGTAAATTTGAAGAACTCTTTCTGTTATCTTTTCAATATCGAAATTCTTTAAAACTCTTTCTCGGGCATTTTCACCAAATCTGATCCGTGTTTCTTTGGATTCAATTAACAATTTCAATTTTTTCTTGAGATCGTCAGCGTTTTTGTTTTCGAACAGATAAGCTGTTTCTCCATCTACTGCAATATCAAGTACACCATCAGCTCTTGAACAGACGGATGACTTTTTCATTGCCATTGCTTCTACAAGTGCAATACCAAAAGCTTCCGAGTGAGATGGGAAAGCAAATATATCAATAGCAGAAAGTACTTCCGGGGTATCCGAGCGATAACCTGTGAAAATTATATTATTCAGTTTATATTCTTCAGCAAGTCCTTTAATTTTATCAGCATATTCTGATTCACCACGGCTTGGTTCTCCAACAACAAGAAAACGAAGATTGGAATATTCCTTATTTAATTCTTTTGCTGCGAAAAGAAATTCCTCATGGCCTTTACCGGGAGTGAATCTTGCAAGCATTCCAATCACTATTTCATCTTTATTTATATTGAATTCATTTCTTACTTTATGAACATCAACCTTTTCCGGATTAAACTTCTGTATGTCAATTCCATTTGGAATTATAATAACACTATCGGTTTTATAGGGTGTGGTTTCAACAATATTATTTTTAATAACAGTACTGATGGCAAATATTTTTCTTATTCTTCTGTAAAGGAATTTGTGGAGAAAATCTTTTTTAACTATAAATGAACCGACCTGCTTTGTAAGGAATAACGGAATTTTTCTATTAGCTAGTTTCAATGCAGGAACAATAAGCCACAAATCTTTTGAGGCTTGAGTGTGTACGAGACTGTAATTATTTTGTCGTATGAGAAGCGCCAGTCGGATAACAGTAAACGGATGAAAATACCCGCTGGCTTTTACCGGGTGAAGCATTATACCTAAGTTATTCGCTTCAATATGAATGCGTGAGTCTGCTGCACAAACAAGCTCAACTTTGATTTCTCTCTTGAGCAGCTGCTGAATGGAAGTAAGAGTAAACATTTCCATTCCGCCCCAGCTTTTTGATAAGCAGGAATAAAGTATCTTCATTAAAACTTATCAGTAAATTTTTTTCAACTCTGAGTTCTTGAAATAATGTAAAAGTATTTCATCGAAGTTATAACCCATTTCAGCCATAACAGCGGCACCTATCTGGCACATTCCAACTCCGTGTCCCCATCCGGCACCATGCAGAATAAATTTTTCAGGAATGTCTTTCCCAATCTTCTTTACAATAAAAGCAGAACTGTACAAATGAGTTTTTGACAGCAGTCTTCTGATTTCCAGTTCTTTACCAACAGTCAATGTTTTATTTGTCCCGACAATTTTAAGTTTCACTAACCTGGCTGACTCACCTCTTTCGACGGGAATCAAATCAATAATATCTCCAAAATCGATCCCGCTTTTTTGTTTTATGAGTGCTGATAATTCATCTTGCGAGTATTCTACTTTCCATCTGAAAAAATCTTTTGTTTCTCTGTCATAATCAACAAGAATATGAGATAGAATTTTTCGGTCAGATGTATTACAAAAAGAATTTGGTTTTGATTTAATCCATCTCTCTGCATTTGCTTCATCAGAAAAATCAAGATTAAAATTTTCCGGTTCAAATTTGTAATCAACAACTGAAGTTAGATACGGATGAATGACCGGCTCCCATACGTTTTCAAATGATTCAGTTACTCCGCCGCAGCATTTTGAATAACGTGTATCGCATACTTTGCCGCCACTCAGAAGAACAATTCCTTTTGTCTGATCGATAGCAGTAAATGATGCATCGGAAATAATTTTTGTAACTCCCTGGAAACGCTGGCAATGATCATCGGCACAGACATCAAACAAAGTATGGTCTTCCCTGTCATACCATTTTATCATTTCATCTGCAAATTTTAGAGAGGTTTCGTGAGTTTCCTCATCTTCATTTAATTTTTCTGCTCTATCGATCTGTGCAAGCACCCAACTTCTCGCAATTACTGCCTGAGCTTTCAACAATTCAATTGAGCTTTTTGCACTCATTTCGGATGAGATAACGCTTGTGAGATATCTTTCAATAGGAATGTGGTTTATTGCAACAATCTGGTCACCGGATTTTACAAGGAGTAGTGAGTATATGAACCTTTGCTTTTCTTTTCTCTCCCAGTGAAATTTGTTTCCGATAATAACATCACGAAGAAGAAATGATTCGGAAATGGGATCTGCCGGGATAAATTCAATCTGGTTGAAACCTTCTATTTCGTGCTTGCTGCTCTTACAAAATATTCTGTCGTTCTTTATTTCGGCAGTATATATTCCACTGAAAGAATCTTTCGATCCGACGACCTGAAAATCACCGTATAATTCAAACCTAATTTTTTTATCGGTAAGAATACCAACACTTATAAAAGGTTCTTCTTTGTATAACATACAATATTTATGATGCTTGCCTGAGTTAAACTTTTTATTATCCGCACAAAATATAATGAATAGTTTTGTCTGTTGAAGCGGGATTTTTGGACTATGAACGTCTTTATAATTATTTTGACAATGCATATTGAATTAAATTCAAATCTAAAATGAAAAGCATAACGAAAGAAAATGTTTCCTTGATCGGTTTCCCGATGGACCTAGGTGCGGACAGGCGTGGAGTTGATATGGGTCCTTCCGCACTTCGGATTGCAGGCCTGCAGTCAAAGCTTGAAGCACTCGGATATAAAGTGATTGACAACGGTGATATCAAAATTGAAATTATGGAAAGACAGAAGATCAGAAATCCAAAATTGAAATATCTTGATGAGATTATTAAAACTTCAAAAATGCTGGCCGATAAAGTTGAAAAGGTTTTGGAAAAAGGTGACTTCCCGCTTTGTCTCGGAGGTGACCATTCAATGGCTATTGGTACAATTTCCGGTATTGCTGATTACTGCAGGAAAAAAAAATTAAAGCTCGGAGTAATCTGGATTGATGCTCACAGCGATATGAACACTGATGAAACCAGTCCCTCGGGAAATATTCACGGAATGCCGCTTGCTTCATTATTGGGTCTAGGCTGTGATGAACTTGTCAACTTTCTTGATTTCTCACCAAAAATACTTCCTGAAAATTGTGCACTAATCGGAATAAGAAGTGTCGATGAAGCGGAAAAAAATAATATAAAGAAGTTGAAAGTTCCGATTTACACAATGACTGATATCGATAAACTTGGAATACACAGAATTATAGCAAAAGTCCTAAAGCAATTCAGGGAAAAAGTTGATCACATTCACATCAGTTTTGATGTTGATAGTGTTGATCCATCAGTTGCACCCGGAGTTGGAACACCGGTAGCTGGTGGATTGAGTTACAGGGAAGCTCATCTATTGATGGAAACAATTGCTGAATGCGGCTGCATGTCTTCACTGGAAATAGCAGAAGTAAATCCGATACTCGATCATAAAAATCAAAGCGCAGCTTTTATTGCAGAACTTATTGCATCCAGCATGGGACAGAGAATACTCTAATGCGGCTAAACCAAATTGCTCTAATTGTAATAATATTTATAATAGTTTCATTTTTGCTCACGATTTTCGGCGTGCTTCCGGTAACTCTGATTGATATCTTATCGTATTCACTATTAATAATTGGGATGGCTCTTGTTTATAGCGAGGGAATCCGCCAAAACGGATTATCTGTTTTCCTTGGATCTGTTATTTTTCTTATTGGAGTTTATGCTCTGATTTCTGAAAATTTCACACTGAATATTAACAAGGAGATTAGCGTACCGATAATTCTGATAATCTCAGGCTCTGGTTTATTAATTCTTCACATAATTACTTCAACCAGAATAATATTCCTTTTGGTTTCAATAGCTTGTTTATCATCAGGTATGACTTTGTTGATTCTTGACAGCAGATGGAGCATCAGTACATTTATTCATTCAGTAATACCTGTACTGAATTATCTCTGGCCGATAATAATTATTTTGGCAGTGTTTATTTTATTGCTTCGGAAATAGCGAGACATGAAGGAATATAATTTATCCTGAGAAAAGATCTTCAGAATTACTATTTGATAAAGAAAAGTACGGCTATTAATATCAAAGTCACTGCAAAGAAAATGTAACTCAGCATCCGGCTTTGTTTTAAAGATTGATTCATTGATTCTATTTCACGTTTCAGTTGCGAATTAATATAATCGCGGGTTATTTTCTCAATCATTTCTTTATCCGGCTGCTGTTTAGGAACAATAGATTCAACAGCCTCGCGCACTTCCTGCAGAAAATTATCCGGTGTTCTTTTCTCTTTATGACTACTAATTACTTTAAATGGATCATCCTTTGGAATTGCAGAATTAAATCCACCTAATTGAATTTCTTCTCCCACTCCAACAGCAACTTCTTCTTCTACAACAACTTTTTCCTTCACTTCAATTAGTTCACCGAATTCTTCATTTTCTGCTTGCTCAAGTTTTACTTCTACGGGTTCAGCGACAGTTTCCAGAGCCTTTTTAGCCTCAATTTTTGCTTTTATTTCTTCTCTTAAATTATAAAGCTTCATCGCAGTTTTATCTTTAAGCTCAGTCGCAGGAGTACGTATCTCAAGCACCGTTGGAAGTAAAGCAACAACAAACTGATAATCAGCCAGTTCTCTCAAGGGGAATTCCTCAGCGGTTAACCGCTGTGATTGAAGTTCTTCTCTGTTTTTTTCATTTAGACAGCCAAGAACATCAAGCTTTATTAATTCTATAATTTTTTTTCTTTCCATAAAATTATTTTGCCTCTGAATGTTTCTGCATTAGATTTCCAATCGCGACTTGCAACTTGGATTTTACAGTAACAGTTGGAATTTTCAGCTTTGCGGCAATTTCATCCTGATCCATTCCGCCGTAATAGCTTAATTCCAAAACATATTTCTGAGCATCTGTTAAGCTATTTAATGCCTTCTCCATTTTATTTTTATTATTCATTACGTCCTCAAGTTCCATCGGTTGTATTTCCGGAGATAATTTTGGTAGAATGAATTCTTTTTCATAATCGTCTGTATACTCCGGCAGACTTTTACCTAATCTCCTGTTCAGCACATCAATTGCTTTATTCCGTGAAAGTGTTATTAACCATGTATAAATATTATTTGTCGTGAAATCAAATTGATCTATCTGCCGCCAGATGATCACAAACACATCAGAAAGTAATTCTTCCGCAGTCTCTTTATCGGTAACTATTTTTTTAATCAAAGAGTAAAGAATCGGAGCATAACGGTCATACAACTGCTCTAAGGCTTTTGAGTCATAACCGGCAACTTTCAACATGATCTCAGCATCTGTTAATGTATATCCTTCGGACACTTTTTATCTCCCTTCTACAATGGTTTGTTTCTAAAATTCAATTTGTTGAAAAATTCCTGCAATTTAAGTACCACTTAATATGGCGCATTAAATCGCCAAATGGCTTGAATACAATACAAAATATTGACTAACGACCGATGAGTTGTTAAAATAACTGACAGTAAAATTTATTCCGATTTTATGTCAAAGTTTGAATAAGACTGGAACAGTTACCTGTACTTTAATAGGTTTTCCCCGTTGCTTGCCGGGAGTGAATTTTGTTTTTAGTATTGCATCAAGTGCAGCTTCATCGCAGCCACCGCCAATTCCTTTCACTACTTCTGCACTGGTCACATTTCCATTTTCATCAACAAAAGCACGAATATAAACTTTGCCCTGAACACCGGCTCTTCGGGCAAGTTCAGGGTAAACTATTTTTTGCTGAATTGCTGTTAATCCTCCTATAGGTTCTGGCATTTCTTCAACAGCTACAAAGTAGGTTGGTTCTTCACTTTCTTTAATTACCTCTTTTGGTGGAGGAGCTTTTATTTCTTCATTGGTTTTTTCTTCCTCCGTAGAGGTAACTTGAGCAGTTTCAATTAACGGTGCTTCAATTGGTTCTGGTAATTTTGGCGGTGCTTTTGGCAGAATATTTTTATTGTTTTCTTTAGTTGGATTTTCTTTTTTTGTTTCAGTTTTGGTTTCGGTATTATTCTCAGATTTATTTTCGATCTCCTCCCGCTGATCATCTGCTGCTGACTGAATACTTTCTAAACCCTGAATATTATTATAAACGAACTCTTCGACAGGTTCAGTGACTACTTTTTTATCAGGTTTGTTTTCTGCTAAAGTTTCTGATGAATTAGTTTGCCTGAAGATGAACAGATAGCCAAATAAAGAAAGAGAAATCAAAAAAAGTAATATAGAAACCATCACGTATTTTTTGAGCTTCGAAGATGAAGCGATGTTAATTTCGTTTTCCTTAATTGATTCCGTATTAGTGACTGCAATAAATTTTTCATCCTCTGTTAATTCTTCTGTTGCTTCAATATGCTTTGATTCCCTATTGACAGCAGATGCTTTCGGTTTAACCTCTTCGTACCCAGCTACTGATTTGGGTGATGGATTGGAAACGGCTAAAGATCCCCAGTCAATCTTATTTTTATTAAGAATCTCTCCCAATTGTTCTTTATGTTCAGATTTTACTCCTACTCCGGGTGAAAATTTAGCTGGTTGATCATAACTGTTTTCAGAAGAAACAGACTGATTAAGTTTGTTTACTATTCTTTCTTTTGGTGCAGACGATGGATGTTCTGGTATTTCTAAAACTGAGGGTAGAAGCGCAGATAGGTTTTGTAACTCAGCGAGAGTTTTCCACGGAAAGTTTTCGTCAGTCTCTTTAAGTAATTGAAGATTACTTCTGTCATCTTTTTCGAGACATCCAAGTACTTCAAGAATTATTAGTTCAATGCTTTTTTTACCATCCATCAGTTATGCTTCCCCAGAGTGATTTTTTGCAGTTTAAGTACGTTTGAAAATGATTTCACTAATACACAAGCCTAAATAATTCGTCAGGCCTTCCTTCAATTATGCTCAAAATATCAAGAATTGAAAGCAATTTGGGTACCACAGGAATTATTTGCGCTTTAACACAAAAAGCAAAAATTCTCAGAATAATTATCTTCTTATTACTGATTTGAAGAAAAAATGACCGCCCGGAATTGCTGAAAGTTCTTCAATTTATCTAATTGGTTATAATTGTTTGATACTGCTACGGCAGATTTTTTTAAACTTTCACCTTCAATTGACTATTAAATCTGAATATTAATAAACGAATACTTAATGAACGATATAATATGTGGTTCATGCTTACAGCCCATTTTATTATTTTTGCTGAAACGTTTAATGATAAAGGATAAAATGACATCTCGTGAAATAAGAAATCAATTCTTAAACTTTTTTAAAGGAAAAAATCATAAAATCGTGCAGTCATCGCCGGTTGTTCCCTTCGATGATCCGACACTGCTTTTTACCAATGCCGGAATGAATCAATTTAAAGATGTATTTCTTGGAAAAGGAAAGAGAGATTATACACGTGCCGTTGATACACAAAAATGTATTCGAGTGAGCGGCAAGCATAATGATCTCGAAGAAGTTGGACACGATACTTATCATCATACGTTTTTTGAAATGCTTGGCAACTGGTCATTTGGCGATTATTACAAAGCCGAGGCAATCGAATGGGCATGGGAACTTCTTACTGACGTATGGAAACTTCCTAAAGAAAGATTATGGGCTAGTGTTTACAAAGATGATGACGAAGCTTTCAATTTATGGAAAACTAAAACAGATATTAATCCAAAACACATTTTACGTTTCGGTGAAAAAGATAACTTCTGGGAAATGGGTGAAACAGGTCCGTGTGGTCCTTGCTCAGAAATTCATATTAATGTAGGTGATGATTATGATAATCCCGAGTATGTGAATGCAGGATCTCCTGAATGTATTGAAATCTGGAATCTCGTCTTTATCCAGTACAACCGGGATGAAAACGGAAAGCTTCACGAACTTCCTGCAAAGCATGTTGATACAGGAATGGGCTTTGAAAGGATTTGTGCTGTATTACAAAAAACTTATTCCAATTATGACACAGATATTTTCTATCCAATCATTGAAGAAATTATTAAGCTCAGTAAAATGAAGATAGACAAAGATATCTATGCAGAAGCAAAAGGGAAATCCGAAGAAATAAAAATCTCAACGAGAGTAATAGCAGATCATATTCGTGCATTAACTTTTGCAATCGCCGATGGTGCTGTTCCCGGAAACGAAGGAAGAGGATATGTACTCAGAAGAATTTTGAGGAGAGCTGCACGCTATGGAAGAAAAATCAATTTAAACGAACCTTTCCTTTATCTTCTTGTTGATACGCTTATTCAAACAATGGGTGATGTGTTCCCCGAAATAAAAGAGAAAAAAGAATACGTTAAAAAAGTAATTAAAGGTGAAGAAGAAAGTTTTAACGCAACACTTGACCGTGGGATTGAACTCTTCGAGGAAATAGTTGAAAAGTTGAATAAGAAAAAAGAAAAAGTAATCCCGGGCGAAGATGTTTTTAAGCTTTATGATACATTTGGTTTCCCTGTTGATCTTACAAACATAATGGCAATCGAGAAGGGATTCACAATTGATGAAGTTCGTTTCAATGAATTGATGAATCAGCAAAAAGACAGAGCCCGTGAAGCGACAAAAGAAAAGTTTGCTTCAATAAGTGTTATGCTCAATGACACAAAAGATTTTAATTTCTCAATTGACACACCAACAGAATTCAGAGGCTACGATGAGTTAAAAACCACATCGAAAGTTGTAGGTTTCAAACGTGATAAAAATACAGAACTGATAATACTGGACAAGACACCTTTCTACGTTGAAGCAGGCGGACAGGTTGATGATACAGGAAGCTTGGTTATGAATGAAAATAAATTTGATGTTGTCGACTTATTGAAAGTTGAAAATAAAATTATCCACGTAATTGAAAATGATTCTAAAAAAAATCTTCAACCCGAAGTTGAATTAGTTGCCGAAGTAGATTCTATACGTCGCTGGGATATAATGCGAAATCACTCAGTAACTCATTTCCTTCATTCTGCATTAAGAAAAATACTCGGAACACACGTTCAGCAGGCTGGTTCTTATGTTGGACCCGATCATCTCAGATTTGATTTTACTCATTTCACAAAACCAAGTCCGGAAGAATTGCACGATATTGAAATCCTTGTGAACGAACAATTACGTCGAAATCTCCCGATGTATCATCATCGTAATATTCCATTTGAGGAAGCAAAGAAGATGGGTGCATTAATGTTCTTTGGGGATAAGTACGGCGATAAAGTAAACGTGGTTCAATTCGGAGATTTCACAATGGAGTTCTGCGGCGGTACCCACGTTAGGAATTCATCGGAGATAGGATTGTTCAAAATAATAAGTGAGGCTTCTATCGCAAGCGGAGTTAGGAGAATCGAGGCTGTAACTGGTGCCGGAGTTGAGAAGTATATCCAATCACAGCTTGAACATATGAAACAGTTCAGCCACCGAATTGATGAATTACTCGACACGAAAAAGAAACTGGAAAAGGAAATTTCCGATCTTAAATTAAAAGAGAAGCTTGGGCAACTTGATCATATTCTCTCTCTGCATTCTGAGGAAAAAGGAATCAAAGTTTTTAAAGGAAGAGTTCATGCAGACAATATGGATGAGCTGAAATCTTTCGGCGATGAACTGAGAAATAAAATGGGCAGCGGTGTTGGTGTTTTGATTTCGCAGATTGAAGATAAAGTCGGGATTGTAGCAGTTGTAAGCGATGATTTAATTAAAGAAAAGAAACTTAGTGCCGGTAAAATTGTTGGAGAGTTAGCGAAGCTTGTTGGCGGCGGTGGTGGTGGTCGTCCGCATCTTGCAACTGCCGGCGGAAAAGATATTTCTGGAATTCCGTCAGCAATCAGCAAAGTTGAAAAGATTATAAATGCTTTTATTAATAATTAAAAATTCAAATTTCAAAAGTCGAAAAAATATTTTGATTTTTGACTTTTTACTTTTGACTTTGAAAAATGTCTAAAACAAGAATTAAATATATTTGCTCGCACTGCGGCTACGAATCACTCAGGTGGCTTGGGAAATGTCCTGAATGTGAAAGCTGGAATTCATTTACAGAAGAAGTAATCGAAACCTCAAAGCGCAAACCTGTAATCTCCAAATCAAAATATGAAGTAAATACAATCGATTCAATATCAGCAAATGAAGAAGACAGAATCAAAACAGGCATAAACGAATTTGATCGTGTTCTTGGCGGAGGTTTAATGCCCGGTTCTGTTGTTCTTCTTGGCGGAGATCCGGGAATTGGTAAATCAACACTCGCAATGCAGGCAACTGCAAACATAGGACAAAAAGTCCTTTATGCAACAGGAGAAGAATCAGAAAAACAGATTAAGCTGAGAGCCAGCAGACTTAAAATCACTTCTTCGGATTTTTTTGTTCAGGCAGAAACAAATCTTTCAGATATTATCGGAGCTATCAATCAACTCTCTCCTTCTGTTGTGGTTATCGATTCTATTCAAACAATGTACAGAAGTGAGCTCGATAATTCTCCCGGGACTATTACACAGATAAGAGAATGCACAGCATTGCTGATGGAAGAAGCTAAGAAAAAGCATTACAGTGTTATTATAATTGGTCACGTTACAAAAGAAGGAATGATAGCCGGACCAAAATTGCTGGAACATATGGTTGATACAGTAATTCAGTTTGAAGGCGAATCAAATTATTCTTTCCGGATACTTCGTGCACAAAAAAATCGGTTTGGAAGCACAAACGAAATTGGTGTTTTTGAAATGCATGAAGATGGTTTGAGAGAAGTAAAAAATCCAAGCGAATTATTCCTAAGTGAAAGAGAAAAACAAACACCCGGTTCTGTTGTTACGTCAAGCATTGAAGGAACCAGACCTATATTACTTGAAGTTCAAGCACTTGTTACACCTTCAAACTACGGTTACCCGCAAAGAGTAAGTAACGGTTTTGATCAGCGAAGGTTATCAATACTTCTTGCGGTGCTTGAGAAGAGAGCAAATGTTCGTGTGTCTGCTACAAATGTCTTTGTGAATATTGCCGGAGGAATCAGAATTACCGAGCCAGCCGCCGACCTTGCTGTATGCGCAGCTATTGCATCAAGCTTGTCAGATAAAGTGATTGATAACCAAACAATAATTATCGGCGAAGTTGGATTGGGTGGTGAGATAAGAAGCGTTGGACACATCGACAAACGAATCCAGGAAGCTGAAAAGCTTGGATTCAAAACCGCACTCATTCCAGCAGGAAATTTAAAGGGAGTTAAATATTCCGAAAAGATAAAAATTCAGTCTGTTGAAAACCTACATCAAGCGATAGATTCAATTCTCAAATAAAGATAGTTGTTTCTCATCAAAATATCTTCCTAATAGATTCTGTTTGACACTATAGTCCTGAATCTGGTACAAATCCGGTTCAACTTCAAAATTTTTTTTTGCCCTTCTATCAGCAGGTTTTGCCGACAAATAAAATAAGATACCTGAATGTCAGTATACGAACTATAATTCGGTAGAAATTTTTCCGGAGGTTTTAAAGTATGAAGAATTTATTTACTACACTTTTATTTATTTTAATTCAGGCATATCAGTTATTTCCAACCGTTGAGCAAAACTCAAATCTTAAAATCAATGCAGTCAGAGCTGAAGAGCAAATAGTAATTGACGGCAAGCTTGATGAAAAAATCTGGCAAAGACCTGGTTTTACAAATCTAATCCAACAAGATCCTGACCAGGGAACAAAACCTTCTCAACACACTGAGTACTGGCTCGCGTTCGACGACGAGGCATTGTATTTCGCGGGAAAATTTTTTGATAGTCGACCAGATTCAATTCTAGCAAGATTAGTCCGGCGTGATTTTATCTGGGGTGATCCTTCGGATGGATGTGTTCTTTATCTTGATTCTTACCGCGATAAAAGAAGCGGATATTTCTTTTATGTTTCAGCTGCGGGAACACTTGCCGATGGTTTGATAGAGAATGATGTGAAACAGCCGAATGACATTTCCTGGGATGCCGTTTGGGAAGGAAGTGCAAGCTTGAACGATGATGGCTGGTCTGCAGAGATGAAAATTCCATACTCACAATTACGATTTCAGGAAGGCGATAATCAGGTTTGGGGAATAAACGTTGAACGATTCATCAGCAGAAGATTTGAAACCGATATGCTGGTTTATACTCCAAGAAATGAAAGCGGCTTTACTTCAAGATTCCCTGATTTAGTTGGTATTGAAGGAATAACTCCTCCGGCTCGTATTGAATATTTACCTTATGTTGTCGGCAAAGCAGAATACATTAAAACTGCACCCGGCGATCCTTTTAATTCCGGGAGTGAATATTCACCCGGATTGGGTCTTGATGTGAGAGCAGGTCTTGGCAACAGCCTCACACTTAATGGAACAATCAATCCTGATTTTGGACAGGTTGAAGTCGATCCAGCAATAGTAAACCTCACAGATGTTGAATATACATTCCAGGAAAAAAGACCATTCTTTACAGAAGGTGCTAGCATTTACAGATTTGGTTACGGTGGAACAAACAATACTGTTTCTTTCAATTGGCCAACAACAAATATTTTTTACAGCAGAAGAATCGGAAGAGCACCACAAGGAGGGCTTCCACCTTATGATTATGCAGATGTTCCAAATGGAACGCACATTCTTGGTGCAGCAAAAATCTCGGGACAGGTTTATGATGGATGGAAGCTTGGGACAATCCAATCATTAACCAAAAAAGAATTTGCAGATATAAGTGTTGATGGAATGAATTCGAGCGTTGAAGTAGAGCCGTTAACTTACTATGGAGTACTTCGGCTGCAGAGAGATTTTAATAACGGAGAGCAGGGTTTTGGAATCCTTTCAACATTAACTAATCGATTTTTTGACGATCCGACACTTCGAGATCAGATAAACAAAAATGCTTTTGTAGTTGGTGGCGATGGCTGGACATTTTTAGATTCAGATAATACTTATGTTTTAACGGGCTGGGCTGCACTTTCAAGCATTGCAGGTACAACTGAAAGACTACTGGCTCTTCAGACGAGTCCAACTCATTATTTTCAGAGACCAGATGCTACACACGTTTCGGTTGACAGCTCGGCAACTTCCATGACCGGATACGGCGGAAGATTCATGCTCAATAAGAACCGCGGAAGATGGACATTCAATACAGCAGTAGGTTTTTTAAGCCCAAAGTTCGAACTGAATGATCTTGGCTTTGGTTCATACAGCGATTACATGAACGCTCATTTTCATACAAGCTATATCTGGAATGTTCCAACAGAATTTTATCAGTATTTCGGTTTCAATGCATCTACTTTTGTCAGTTATGATTTTGGTTGGAACAAAGTCGCGCAGGGTTACAGAGCAGGAGCTTATTATGCTTCACGCGATTATTATACAGCCAGTGTGTCTTACTTATACAATCCTTCAACATTGAATTCAAGAAGAACACGGGGAGGACCTTTAACTGTGAATCCCGAGAGACATTCGATAAACTTTGATGCAGGTACTGATAACAGAGTTTGGTGGGTGTTACAGGTTGGTGGAAATTATAATACGGGTGAAGATGGAACTTCTCGTGGTATTTATACTAATCTGGAATTTAAAGTTCTCCCAACATTAACTGTTTCATTCGGACCTGAATATTACAAGGATATTATCGAGACCCAGTGGATTCGTAATTTTACAGATGCGGTTGCTACTGATACTTATGGTAAACGCTATGTTTTTGCTCACCTTGATCAGACAACTTTTTCAGCAAACATCCGTGCAGACTGGATAATGAGTCCAAAACTGAGTTTCCAGGTTTATATTCAACCGCTAATTGCTTCAGGAAATTACAACGATTTTAAATTCCTCGAACAGCCAAGCTCATATGATTATACAATCTATGGTGAGAATGGATCAACTATCGAGCAAGGCACCAATTCAAACGGTGATGTTACTTCATACACACTTGATCCTGACGGAGAAGGACCGGCGGAACCAAAAACTATCGGCAACCCGAATTTCAATTATATTTCTCTCAGAGGAAATGCTGTTCTCAGATGGGAATATATGGCCGGCTCAACACTTTATCTTGTGTGGACACAAAGCAGAGAAGATGTAACACCAACAGGAGAATTTGAGTTTGGAAATTCATTTGATAATCTGATGAGCGTAAAACCCGATAACATTTTTATGATCAAGATTACATACTGGTTGTAAATAATTTTAACTGCATTAAAAATTTCCCCGGTGAACAAATGATTTAGCCGGGAATTTTATTTTTCTTTTTAATCAGATGCCAAATCTATCTGTTACATTTTCAAGTTCGACTTTTTTCAAATTCATTAAGAAATTTTTCCTCCAATGAGCTCATCAGCTCTGATTTATATCACACTAAGCTTACTTTTCAGAAATCATTTATCTATATTTTTGTTCGGATTATTTGAATACTATACACATTAATGAGATTCTCACTAAATAGAACATACCTTCTGCTGTTTCTTCTGCTGCCCATGCTGCTCTTCGCACAGGATAGAAAAATTCTTATCATCGCTGAATCTGATTCTCTTCCTGATAATGCTGATGTTTATATTGTTGGCGGAAGAAGTGATTTGGGCTATTGGACAAGGCATCAGAAGATGAAACGTGAGGGTGAGAATAAATGGGTTTATGAATTATCTGCAAAATCCGGTGACACACTGTTTTTCAAATTCACAAGAGGTGACTGGAGTACCGAAGCAGTTGACTCAAACGGAATGGAATTTCCAAATTTTTCTCATTTCGTTAATAATGATACAACACTAAAGTTCAGATTCACAAAATGGCGGGATCAGGTTCAACAAAAAATAATTCTAACCAAAGAACGTATATTAAATAAAGGCGGCTTTGTCGAACTGTTTGAAGGATGGAAATATAAAATCGGTGATGACACAGCCTGGGCTGATCCTGATTATGATGACAGTGACTGGAAAAATATAAATCCCCAGTTAAGCAAAGAAGATTTTGATAAACTTGACTGGACAGGGAATATCTGGTTCAGAAATGAAATTCAGGTTGATTCATCTTTGTGGAATATCGTGTTTGGATTTAACTTTTACTGCACGGGTGCAGCAGAAGTTTATTTAAACGGAAGACTTCTTTATAAATACGGAGTGGTCGGCACTTCAAAGCAAAATGAAGAAATATTTCTTGATAGAAATCCGCGGCATATTTTATTCGATAAAAAGGAAACACAGGTTCTCGCTGTAAGATATTCTAACCACTCTGCTGAAAAATTAGCAAATAGAAATATCGAGGTTGGCTTTACGGCTATGCTGGGAGATATGGAAGTTTTTTCTTACAACAGAATAAATGCAGTAAGAGAGCTCACTGTAAGTCAGATGGCTTTTGGTGCATTCATTCTTGCTTTTGCAATAATGCATTTGCTGTTATTTGTATTCTACCCGAAAGTTAAAGAGAATTTATTTTATTCGATCTCGATGTTATCTTTTGCTGCAGTCATTTATACATCAGTTCAGAATAATTTTAACAATTCCATCTTATCGAGTATAATCTTACTAACAATAAATTCTGTTGCGGTTCAGCTTTCATTGCTTTTTGGGTTACTTACTGTTTATACAAGTTCGTATGGTAGAATGCCTAAATATTACATTTTCTTTATAATTGCCACCGCACTCTTTGTAATCCATACAATCTTCTTCCCTCTCTGGATAGTCGAAGCTGCTGATATAGCTTTTTTTATTTTTGCCGGCATTATCACTGCTGAGATTGTCAGATCTGTAATCCGTTCAATTAAAAATAAGCAAGAATGGAGTTGGGGCTGGCTTATCGGTGTTGGTTTTATTGTGGCAATCTTATTAATCGGATACCAGGTACTAATACTTACAGATGTAATTACTCAACCGCTTTTCGGAATTTATCTGGTTTATGTTTATGGATTGGTTTTTCTTGCCATTACTGTCTCAATCAATCTTGCAAAGAGAATGGCAGATACTCACCTGAATCTTGAAAAACAATTAGTTCAGGTAAAAGATCTTTCACAGAAAACTATCGAGCAGGAAAGAAGAGCAAAAGAAGAAGAGTTCGCAAGAAAACTTCTTGAGGCTGATAACCAAAGAAAAACTAAAGAGCTTGAAGAAGCACGGAAACTTCAGTTATCTATGCTGCCAAATAATGTTCCTGAAGTTCCGGGATTTGAAATTGCCGTTTATATGAAAACTGCTTCAGAGGTTGGCGGTGATTATTATGATTTCAAGTATGATAATAATGGAAGACTTATTGTTGCAGTCGGTGATGCAACAGGTCACGGAATGAAAGCAGGAACTATGGTCGCAACTATCAAAGGTTTGTTCACCGCTGAAAATTCGCAGACAGATGTTGTAACCTTTTTGAATAAGAGCAATTCAATTATCAGAGATATGCGTCTCGGTAATATTTATATGGCAATGCTCGTTGCAAAGATTGAAAACGAAAAAGTTACTATCTCGTCAGCGGGAATGCCGCCGGCACTTATTCACAGAATTAAAAACAATCAGGTTGAAGAAGTAAAACTTCAGGCGATACCGCTTGGTGGTCCGGCAGATTTCACTTATCCTAAAAAAGAAACAACTCTCTCTTCAGGAGATACATTACTTCTTATGTCAGATGGCTTTCCGGAATTGTTCAATGAGAAAAAAGAAATTCTTGATTATCACATTGCAAGAGAAATATTCGCTTCAATCGAACATTCATCTGCTGATAATGTAATAAAACATCTGTTAGCAGAAGTCGAGCGCTGGAAAGGAAATGCAAAACAGGAGGATGATATTACATTCGTTGTCATTCGGAAGAATTAGCTAAAACCTTTTAATCCGGCGAATTTTGAAGAATATTCCTTTGTGTTTTCTAACTTTTGTTAGTGTTAAGTAAATATTTTTAGATGCTTTATTATCAATTCCAACCGCTATTGTGATATTCAGGAGTTTTTATATTTTTATGTGTGGCTTTTGCCATATTGTTATTTAATTATTAATTGAGGTCTCTTGTGAGCAAAAAACTTTTTGTGGGAAGTCTCCCATGGGCAGTCAACGACGAAAGTTTAAAACAAGCTTTCGCTCCATACGGTAAAGTTGTGTCTGCCACAGTTGTAACAGATCGCCGGTCCGGACGTTCGAAAGGTTTTGGTTTCGTGGAAATGGAAAATGATTCCGAAGCCAAAGCAGCTATCGAAGCACTTAATGGTTCTGAGCTTAACGGCAGGAACATTGTTGTGAACGAAGCAAAACCAAAGGAAAAAGAATAGGAATAAAACCTTTACGGCTTAATTTGTTTATTGAAGCGCTCATCTTTCGGGCGCTTTTTTATTTTAAATCAAAACGCAAACGTATTCAAACTAATCACAAAATTATTGTTTCCCCGGTAATTTAGCTTCCAGGCAAACTCAAGCTGGAATGGAATAATTCCCTGCCCCAAACCAAAACCAATTTCATAAAATGGCTTATCAAATGTTTTTATTTCAACAGGAAGAAGGGCTGCAGACTCATCTACGATTTCTGTAATTGCTGAGTTGAAGAAAACATTAAGAGTTATTTCCCAATCCTTAAATCCCGGTACTTTCAACAGTTTGAATAATTCATCACGAAAGTTGTATTCAAGATTCATTGTCGCGACTCTTTCTCCGAATATTTCATTCACTTTCAGAGTCCTGAATGTAAATGATTTTGAGAGCAGATTTATGTTGCCCGGCAAAGCGTACATATCCTGGTACGTAAGAGCACCGACATTATACATTCCGAAAAGATCAAGGTTAATGAATGAAGAACGGAAAGTCGGTATATAGTTATTTATGTACAGCTTGTAAGTTGTAAAATTAAGATCGCTGCTTAACCAGTCATTATTTGAATGAGTTACATCGCCTTCAAAAGTTGAATAATAACTTCCTGAGGAAACTCTTCTCCGGAAATAACCATCTTCAATGTAATTTCTGAAATCAAGTTTGAAACCGGCAGTTAATGCATTTATTGTTGCTTCATAAATATTCGGATTAACCGGATACTGCTTATCTTTTTTGAAGAATGAAAAGTCGGTGTTGTTCTGTGCACTTTTATCTTTTCTGTTGAGAAATCCTGCACTCAAGGCAAGCACTGGGAAAACTTCACTTTCAATTTTGAAATCAAATCCTGCAGAATAGTAATAATCCCTGAATTCTTCTTTGTTTAACAACGCTAAAAGAGAAGCTGTCAAATCAGCGTACTCATCAGAAGAGCCGAAAAGAATTTTAATTGTGTTATATGCATTAAGATTAAGTGAAGTTGTCCTGTAATCGCCGAGGAGATATTCAAACGAGAAATCTGTTTTAAATCTTTTATCCGAAAACCCGTACGCAAAATCAAGATCAGAATTTAACCTCTGATCAAAATAATCTTCGAAATAAAATCCGAGTCTGGGAGTGAAGCCTTCTACCCTGTTAAATCTCCAGAAGTTGAGAGTTCCGTTAATTGAAAAGTTTTCCGAAAAATATGTTCGCGTACTTACCCACGAAAACTGATCCCAGAAAGAAAAGGGCAGCTTTTGTAAACTATCAATTCTTTCATAAGCTGTGGTTTCTTCGTTAGTGTTGGGTATTGTTTGAGTCGTTGTCCAGTATAGCGAATCTTTTTTATCAGCATCAGGAAGTACTGTAACAATAGCTTTGTTAAAAGTATCATCGCTCAGTTCAGGATTGATTTTGTAGTCGTAGAGAATTGTATTCAGCTCAAAACCAAAATCAACCAGACCGAGAACATTTCCTTTCGCAAAAAGCCTGTAATCAACCGGCATATAAATATCGTCGTAACTCGTGAATTGCTGGAAGATGCTTATCGTATCAAATATTCCTCCGACATTTGCTGATCTATTTAGTTCAAGCTCAACCTGGATAAGTTCGTAAGTACTGTCATTAATAAAAATGCTTCCCTGGAATCCCGGATCGTCTGGATTTTCAACTCTGAAAAAGAGCTTATAAACTTTCCGGTCGTTCTTCATCACCATCCCATCGATATAATAGTAATAATAATCAAGTGCATCATCAGCAATTGGTCCGGGTAATCTTCCGCCAAAAAATCTTATATCATCTTCATAAAAATTTTGAATTAGTCTGCCACCCGTAAGTATGTTTATTGTCGGCGGAAAGTTAGCACTTTGTTTTCTTGCTATTATCGTCTCTTTAAACTGATCCGGTTTTTTAAAATATCCTTTGCTCTGGTTTTCAAGTATACCTGTGATTTTAAGTTCAGCGGAATCCGATTCCGTTCCAACTCCCGCAGAAACAGTTCTTCCTCTTGCACTTATCTCATCTGTGGTTCTGATTAGTCCTTTAGTGTAAGCTTCGAATTCATAAGTATTAAGTTTTGCATTCCGTTCATTCTTCTTCTCTATTGCTTTGCGGATTATTTCAAGCGCTGGATTTTCTCCGGGAAGAATTACAATATCCGGTAGGATTATTTCTGTTTTCTTCAGAAAGAAGTCCACATCACTAATATTCTTATTAAGATTAACTTCTATAGTGTCAGAATAATAGCCAATGTACGAAGCCACTAAAAGATAATTTCCTGCCGAGAGTTTTATTTCATAATCGCCCTTCAGGTTTGCAGCTGTACCTAGTGTTGTGTTCAGCACACGAACATTGGAATATGGTAGTGATTCATTGGTTTGACTGTCTGTTATTTTACCTGATATTATAAATGTCTGTGCAAAAATGCTGGCCTGGATCAGTAAAAAGAAAATGATAAGGTATTTAATGTTCATACAGAAAAAGATTGTTATCGTTTTTCAAAACTAAAGAAAAGTTGTTTTAGTATTAAGCGAAATTTTAGTGTTATAATTGTTTGGATAATCATTTATCTTTTTAAAGTAAATAATAAATTTGTTAGAATATGAAATACAGAACTTTAATAGCAACACTGCTCTTTTTTAATTCGATAGTATTGTTCTCACAAGAACAAACCACAACCGAGACTGACCCGGTAAACATAACCGCACAGGGAGTTATAAATAAATATATCTACGCTATCGGCGGAATTGATAAGTTTAAAAGCGTAATGGACAGAACAACGGTTATGACAGGAACAGCTATGAGTCAGCCGATTGAAATAGTTGTGATGCAGAAATATCCCGATAAATTATTTCAAGAGCTGAAAGCCGGGGAAGTAAGGCAGCTTCTTTATTACAGTAACGGAAAAGGATCAATGATAATCGGTACAGAAAAAACCGAGATTGAAAAAAAAGAACTTGAACGTCTTATGATGGATGCAACAATGCATCTTCTGCTAAGTCCGGATAGTTTTGGTGTGAAAGCTGAATACTTAGGAATTGAATGTATTGACAGTGTAGATTGTTATGCGATCAAGTTAACCTTGCCGTCAGGAATCAGATGGTTTCAATATTACAGCATGCAGAATGATCTGAAGTTCAAAGAGACAAAGGAAATTCAAACCAAACAGGGATTATTCGAACAGGAAACTTACTTCTCCGATTACCGTGAAGTTAAAGGCTTAAAATTTCCATTCACCATAACACAATATTTTGGCTTGCAGGAAATTGAACTGACTGTCAACAGCATCGAAATTAATACTGGTTTGGATGATAGCGTTTTTGAGCTGCCATAGATTTCTTCAGCCTTTATCTATGTTAAAATACTTTTTACCCACGAGCAGTCATTCCCACGAAAGTGGGAATCCAATTTTTCTACTTTTACTGAAATGGATTCCTGTTTTCACAGGAATGACATTTGAAAAAAGTTAACTCGATGAAAGTAAAAAAATACTCTGCTATTGTCTTTGACCTCGGAATGGTTCTTATACCTTTCGATTATACCATTGCTGTAAAAAGATTAAACCAGATTGAGCAAAATCTCGGCAGCAGATTCATTGAGTATTATAATTCCAATTATCACTTGCATCGGGAATTTGAAAAAGGGATGATAACCGAATCTGAATTCATAAATAAAATGCTGGCAATTGTTAATCATAAACTTGACCGGGAAACTTTTTGCAAAATTTATTCAGAGATTTTTTCCGTTAATGAGGATGTCGTTGCTTTATTGCCGGTACTTAAAAATGATTACAAATTATTTCTGCTTTCAAATACAAACTCAATTCATCAGAAGTACGGCTGGCAGAAATATGAATTCCTGAAATATTTTGATGAGCTGATTTTATCTCACGAGGTAAAATCACTAAAACCAGAAGAAGAAATCTACCGTGCAGTTGAGGCGGCATCCGGTTTTTCATCTAAAGAGCATTTTTATATTGATGACATTCCGGAATATGTCGATGCTGCAAAGAAGATTGGCTGGGATGCAGTTCAGTTTGTTGATTATGACCGGCTAATAATCGATCTTAAGAACAGAGACATATTTTAGTTTTTTGTTGGTTAGTTTTTAGTCATAGTTAATCAGTCTCTGGTTATAGTTTTGTGGTTAACGCTAAACAATAGGATTCCAATAACAAAAGACTAAAAAACTAAAACCAATAACTAATAAACTAATAACCACATGTGCCTGATAGTTTTCGCAAATAACGTTCATTCTAAATACAAGCTGATTTTTGCTGCTAACCGTGATGAATTTTATGAACGTCCAAGCGAGCAGGCTGAGTTTTGGACTGAACATCCTGACCTTCTTGCCGGAAAGGATTTACAGGCTGGCGGGACATGGATGGGAATAACTCGGCAAGGCAGATTTGCTGCTATTACTAACTACAGAGATTTGACAAATCATCGGAACGATGCACCGTCGCGGGGTAATCTTACACTTGATTTTCTAGTTAGTGATATCTCACCATTGGATGACTATAACAGTTTGAAGGAAACTTTAAATCAATTTAACGGCTTTAATCTGATCATCGGTACTGTTGATGAGCTTTGCTACTTTTCAAACAAAACAGGTGGTTTGAAAAACTTGAATCAGGAGTTCACGGAATTAGCAATGCAATTCTCGATACTCCCTGGCCAAAAGTTGAAAAGAGCAAACGAAATCTTAAGCATTTAATTGAACAACGCAATATTCATCCGTGGGAAGTGCTGAATCTGCTTGATGACACCTCGCTCGCAAAAGATGAAGAACTTCCGGATACCGGTGTAGGACTCGAACTGGAGAGGATGCTTTCACCCATCTTTATTAAATCAGAAAAATATGGGACGAGATCTTCAACCATCGTCACTGTGGATATAGATAATAAAGTTCGTTTCGTTGAGAAGACTTACTTTGCAAATACAGGCAGATATTCAAACAGAGATTTTAATTTCATTATCAATAAAAATATTTGAGCAATCACATTTGTCCAAAATAAAAGGACCTCACTCTTATCTCTCTCCGGAAAGGAGAGAGAATTATTGTCAATAAATCAATAAATGCTAAAGCACTGACAGAATATTTTTATTAGGTCATAATTTTCAATAAGCCCTTCCCCTTTCAGGGGAAGGGTTGGGATGAGGTCGAGACCTTTATATAAACACTTGAACATCATTGTTATTCAGAAGACATTTTTAATATTATTTTATAAGGGAGCGTGTATAATATGGAACAGAAAGTAATTCACGAAAAAGAAAATGAACGCTTTGTTATTTATACTGAAGGAAATGAAGTATATGTTGAGTATACGATGAGAAATAACGAAATGAATTTGTATCACACTTACACCCATCCAGCTTTGCGCGGGAAAGGTTTAGCGGCTCTGGTTGTCAAAGCCGCTTTGGAATTTGTAAAAGAAAATAATTTGAAAGTTATTCCAACGTGCTCTTATACTCAGGCATTCCTCGCAAAGAATGATGAGTATAAAAGTCTGGTCAGTGACTAATTACTTCAACTTTGCGTGAAGAATTATCATCGGACCGGTTAAAGCTCTTGATACCGGGCAGCCTGCTTTTGCCTGCTCAGCATAATTAACAAATTTTTCATTATCGATTCCTTCAACATCACCTACAGTATCAAGTTCAATTTTTGTGATCGTGAAACCAGCATCGGTTTTTTCAAGATGAACTTTTGCATCGGTTTTAATCGAATTAACTTTAAATCCGTCCTTCGATAAACCATTTGCAAGAGCCATTGAAAAACAGCCTGAGTGAGCAGCACCAATCAACTCTTCAGGATTTGTAGTTGAACCAGTTTCGAAACGTGAACTGAAATCATAAGAGGTGCTATTTAACACTTTGGTTTCAGTACTTATTGCCCCTTTTCCACCTTTTAAATCGCCTTTCCATTCGGCGTTTGCTCTTCTAATTGGCATATTTTCTCCTTTGTTTTTGTTTGATAAGATAATAGAATTTGAATGTGCTAAATTAACATTATTGCTCAAAAAATCGTTCATATTATTCAAATAAATAACAGTTTTTTAACAAAATCTTTTTAATTGCATAAATTGGTAGAGAATTTTTTAAAAGATGAGCAGAATTTCCTCCGGAGAATCAAAATGCAGAATAAAATTACACACGTAATTAAAAGAAGCGGCGCGATAGTTCCGTTCAAACATGAACGTGTTATCAACGCTATTTACCGGGCTGCAGTTGCTGTGGGCGGAAGAGATAAAGAAAAAGCCGAAGAACTTGCCGAAGAGGTAGTTAAAATATTAAATGAAAAGTTTAATGAAAAAACTTATCCGCATATCGAGGACATACAGGATATTGTTGAAAAGGTTTTAATTGAAAACGGACACGCTAAAGTTGCAAAAGAATTTATTCTTTACAGGGAAGAAGCTGCACGACGAAGAGATGAAGAAGGAAGAATAAATTCAAAGCTGAATGAAAATATTCCCTGGGCAAAAGTCTGGCGTAATCTGGATTGGGCAGTTGAACATAAACTTAATACTGTCGATTTATTGAACGAACGGGTTATAAATGGTGAATTTGCACAGATCGTACACGAGTCGGAAACTTTGTATGAAGATGATGTTGAGCTTGCTGCTAAATTAATTATCGAACGGCTGAAAGATCTACGGATGGTTATGATAAGCGGTCCGTCTTCTTCCGGAAAGACCAGCACAACAATGAAATTGGAGCAGAAGCTTATTAAAAAAGGATTTAAGTTTAAAGCACTTATAGTCGATCATTACTTTTTCGATCTTGAGTTCCATCCAAAAGATGAGTTCGGCGATTATGATTTTGAAACTCCTCAGGCTCTAGATCTTCCATTGATAAATGAGCACCTTGTCAAACTGAGCCAGGGAGAAAAGGTTCTGATTCCAAGTTATGATTTCAAAACCGGGACCCGGACTCTCGATGTTACTCCTATGAAACTTGAAAAAGATGAGTTGCTATTAATTGATAGTCTACACGGACTTTATCCTGATTTCAGCAAAGACATTTCTTCTGAAGTAAAATTCAAATTGTATCTTGAACCGCTTTTGCAGATGAAAGGTCCGGACAACAAATATATTCGATGGACAGATATCAGATTAATAAGAAGAATGCTTCGCGATTTTGCACACCGTGCATACAATCCGACACAGACGCTCGAACACTGGCATTACGTTCGTTCCAGTGAAATGAGAAATATTATTCCGTACAGCAATACGGCAGATTTTATCATCAGCAGTGCAATGCCGTACGAACTTTGTTTTTATTCGCAAAAACTCGGAAAGGATTTTATCGAATGGGAGAAAAAGTATAAAGATGATCCGCTGAAAACAGATTCTTATGAAAGAGCTTCACGATTGGCTGAATTATTAAAGCACATTACTCCGGTTGCAGATGATTCTTCTGTTCCGCATGATTCTGTATTGAGAGAGTTTATAGGAGGAAGCAGTATAGTACATTAATAATAATTGTTTCAAAATAGATACAGTCGGTCTCCAATCCTGAACAATCAGGCTTTAATGATGGCAAAAATCCCTTGATTTTTAAGCATCTAAGGAACCTTTTAAATTTTTTCGATGGGAATAGTTATTGCGAGAAAACATCAATCTATAGCAAATAGAACCTATAAAATGAAGACGAAAATCAGTTCCATCTTAATCTTAATATTCATTCTTTTAGTTGCCGCTGCAGCAAACCACCCACAACAATCCAAAAACAACAAACCGCAATCTTCGGTCAACAAGAAAATTTTTAATATTTACCGGTCACAAGATGCAACAATCAGTAAACCTTCAACAATAACGAACAATAAAAGAAAAGATTTTTCTATAAACAGAAAAGAAAAGAAGATTAACAATTCACAACGGAACAACAAGAAATATTCAGTTGACAGATTTGTATCTAAAACAAAAAGTTCAGAAAATTATTTCCGTATTGATAAATCCGGGAATTCACTCTGGGATGGCAAACACTGGGATATGGATGATTATCCACTGAAAGTTTATGTTAAAGAATCTTCTTCACTGTATTATCATTCCGATTATAAGGATTATGTTTATTATGCTTTTAAACTCTGGCAAAAAACTGACAAGAGGATTCAGTACACTTTCACCAATAACAGCAGGGATGCAGATATTCAGTTTAAGTTTGTTGAAAATCTCGGAAAGAGGTATGAGGAAAATTATCTTGGTTTGACTGACTACGATGTAAACAGCAAAAATGAAATCGAACAATCAACAGTTCAGATCAGCCTGATAAAGTTTGGTGATGAAAAAGTTAGCGCGGGTGAAATAAAAGCAACGATTATTCACGAACTTGGTCACGTATTCGGACTTGGTCATTCTGAGAATGAAAAAGATATTATGTATCCATTTATCAGTTCCGATCACACATCAAAAAAAACTTATGACGAACTTTCCATAGGCGATAAGCAGGCAATAAAAGATGCAATTGATCTAGGTAACGACGAAAAATATGTTCGGAAGTGATTTACAAGATAAAGAGTATGAGAAAGAGTAAGGTGGAACTTTCTTACCCTTAATCAGAAACCTTTTCTTATTCTTATTTTTGCAGGATCATCTTTTTCGTTTCGGAAAAAGCTCCAGTTCTCAAAGTATAAAAATACATTCCGCTTGATAATCCACCTCCATTAAAGTTCATTTCGTATGTTCCAGGGGCCTTTTCTTCATTTACTAATGTTGCAATTTCATTTCCTAAAATGTCATAGACTTTTAACGTAACATATTGCCTACTGCCGACTGCATACTGCAGACTGGTTTCCGGATTAAACGGATTGGGATAATTTTGATAAAGGACAATTTCATCTGGTATATAATCTTCATTCTTTACATTTGTCAAAGAACCATTTGTAAAAAGGATAAGTAAATCCTGTAGTTCATCAACGCCTGTCATATCCATATCACCGTCATTATCTCTGTCGTGAAAAACTGCACAGCTTCCTGCCTGGTTTGATGGAAGATCATTCCGGTTGATGAAAATTCCGTTTCCATCGTTTTCATATAGAGTAAAATTACCGCCGGTAAAATTACTCGTAACAATATCCAGATCGAGATCGCCATCTACATCGCCAAGATCAACTGACAATGGAAAATTTCCAACAGAATAATTTGTTGGAGAAGAAAGATTTCCTGCACTATCACACAGCACAACCGAAAAACTTGAACCGCTTGAGTTGGCACAAACAACATCTGGTATTCCATCATTATTCACATCGCCAGAAACCACCATCCAGGGACCATTACCAACGGCTACTTCATCTTTGAAAATAAAACCACCATTTCCATCACCAAGCCAGAGCATAACTTCGTCTGAATAAATTGCCCCGAGGAATAAATCCATAATACCATCACCGTTTACATCAGCAGATGCGGCTGCTGTTTCTCCGTTTCCATTTCCTTCAAAATTAATTGCTGATGCAAATGTTCCGTCAGTGTTATTCTTAATAATAGAAACATTACTGGCATCCCTGTTTGCTGTAACAATGTCTGGAAAACCGTCTCCATCTGCATCTAATACAACCAGTCCTCTTATACCTGTATCCGCAGTGTAATTCTGGATATCTGAAAAACTACCTGTGCCGTCTCCTTTAAAAACTGTCACCAGATTATTTGTACTGTTGCCGACAGTAAAATCCATTTTACCATCGAGGTTATAATCGAATCCCTCATTGGTACTTGGTCTGGATCCTCCGTTAATGTTGAAGATAGTAAAATCATTATAACTTCCGTTTTGATCATTCATAAAAACTCTGATGTCATTTGCATTTTCATTCGGTACAATAAAGTCGCTCCAACCATCACTATCAAGATCTCCTGCATACGTTCCATAGGTTTGAATCCATCCCTCGCCAGGTTCTCGCACATTTATTATTGAGGTTCTTGTTAAATCCATTGAACCGGGAAGCGTCCTAGTCCAGAAATTCCATGAATATCCAGTCTGCAGATAATTACCAGCAGTATCTTTAATTCCTTTTGATAGAGAGACCGTTACTTGCTCGCCATAGAAAAAGTTTTCATCGGGTGTGAAATGAATTGAGTTGTTATTATTGAAGGGAACAATTGTTCCTTTGTGGACACCCGACCATCTTCCCCAAACCTTAAACGTAGTATCATTGAAAGAAGCAATATCAACAGCACTGGAAAAGTTAATTGTTATCTCAAGCGTAGGGAGAAAATTCAATGATTGGGATTGAGGTGAAACTGTATTCACTACAAAATTTCCCTGAGCGAATACCTGCAGCCAAAGTGCAGAAAGAATAAAAAGTAAAAACACAGATTTCATCAATACCTCCTTAATTTTGAAGTGAATATAAGGCTTTTCGGATGAAAATAAACTAAATAAAAATAGTTTACCTTTGCTAACGAATGCTGTAATTTTCCAGTACAAATATTTTATATTATTGAAAAGTGCGGGGATTTATATGAAAACCACATCATTACTACTTACCATACTTATAGCTTTCTTTTTGCTGAACTCACTTTTAGCACAAGAAGAAAAAAACAAAGGAGTTTTCCAGGAAGAGAAAGATGGCTTCTACAAAAATGAAATTGAAAAAAGTTTAGATGATTTTAACGTGCCTGAAAAGGAAAAGAAGAAAGAATTTAAACTTGATTTTACCGGGATGGATCTGCCAAAATCCAAGGACGAGTTTACCAGCTTCTGGCACACTGATCCTGTTTCCCAGGGAAGAACCGGAACCTGTTGGTGTTTTTCAACTACATCGTTTTTTGAATCAGAAGTTTACAGGCTTCACCAGAAAAAGGTAAAACTTTCAGAAATGTACACCGTTTACTGGGAGTATGTTGAGAAAGCGAAACGATATATTAAAGAAAGAGGAAACTCGGCATTTGAGGAAGGTTCTGAGGCAAATGCAGTTCCCAGAATCTGGAAAATGTACGGAGTTGTTCCGGCAGAAGCTTACTCAGGAATGCTTCCAGAACAAAAATTTCACGACCACACAGCAATGCACAGGGAAATGAAATCATACCTTGAAAATATTAAATCAACTCACGCCTGGAATGAAGATGAAGCAATCAAGGTTATTAAATCAATATTAAATCACTACATGGGTGAACCACCAGCTGAGTTTTATTTTGAAGCAAAGAAATATTCACCAAAAGAATTTTTAAATGATCACATCAAAATAATCCCTGATGATTATGTTGATATTCTTTCATATATGCAGCAGCCATATTACAAGCAGGTTGAATATGAAGTGCCGGATAACTGGTGGCACAGCAACATCTATTACAACGTACCTTTAAATGTTTATATGGACGCTGTGAAGAATGCAATAAGAAATGGCTATACTATGGCAATCGGCGGAGATGTATCTGAAGCCGGTTACGATTCGTGGCATAAAGTCGGTGTCATTCCAACTTTCGATATTCCTTCAGAATATATTGATGAGAACGCGAGACAGTTCCGCTTCAGTAACGAAACCACGACTGACGATCATGGAATTCATCTTGTTGGTTATATGGAAAAGGATGGAAAGGATTGGTATTTAATTAAAGATTCAGGTGCTGGTTCGCGAAACACTGGTGATAAAGGATATTATTTTTATCACGAAGATTATGTTAAGCTGAAGATTATGGATTTTATGGTTCACAAAGATGCGGTTGAAAATATTCTGAAAAAGTTTAAAGAGCAGAACGAGTAACAGTATGTCATGCTGAACTTGTTTCAGCATCTTAAAATTTTATTAATATTTAAATACAAACTGAGATCCTGAAATAAATTCAGGATGACACAGGAGAATTATTCCTGCGGCTGCATTCCATAATTCACCCATTCCTCTTTAGCAGGACCGTAAACACCGGGAACCTTTAATCCAGCTAATCTCATTACAATAGTCAGCTGTGCACGATGATGGATTTGATGAGTAACTAAAGCACCTAATGTTTTTCCTCTCAACCACATATCTCCCTGACCTGTTATCTCATCTTCAATGGAAAGAGTATCATCATTCCATTTTTCTTTTATCTCTTTTATCAATCCATCCGAAGCACTTTTGTATTCATCAACAATCTCTTTTGCTGTTGATGGGAAGGGTGAATCTTGATCTATTTCTATAAAAGCCAATCCCATCCGATGACCTAATTCAGCTATTGCTCCTGCAATATGCCAGGCAAGCCTTCCGGATGTACGAATCTCATTATTGAATTTTACGGTGAGCACTTCATCGGTTAGGTTACTGAGAACTTTTATGGTTGCTTCGGATTCATATTTCCAGTCTTCGATGAAGTCGGATATTTTGTGATACATTTTAACCCCTTTCTGATAGCCCCGACCTTTAGGTCGGGGGAAAAAGAATAAAAAAATACTCGGCTTTAGCCCAAGACCATTTTGGTTAAAACCAAACAAGTTCATTTAATTTTTATCCACGAGCTAAAGCTCGTGGCTATTTATCTCAATTTAAATTCGCCAAAATTTCTTTTAGCTTCATCAAATTCTCCTGCCAATCTCTTTGCTTTGCTCTTTCTTTTTCAACGACTTCTGCCGGTGCACCGCTAACAAACTTTTCATTGGATAGTTTCTTTTCTATTCCTGCAAGAGAACCTTCAAGCCGTGTAATTTCTTTCTGCAATCTTTGCCTTTCAACATCAAGATCAATCAATCCTTCAAGCGGAACGTAAATCTCAGCAGATTTTACTAGTGCAGATGCACTGGCTTTGGGCTTCGTTATGTTTACACCTGCTTTCAGGTCTTCAACCTTTGCAAGCTTTTTAATATAATCGATCTGTCGTTCTTTTACTTCATTTGACTTTAGTAAAACATTTATCTTCTTGGAAGGAGGAATATTCATCTCGCCGCGAATATTTCTGAGTACTGTAACAATATGCTCAACTGTTTCCATTTCCCGATCAGCCTGAGCATTTATCGACTCCTTTTTCACTTTCGGAAACTCAGAAGTTGAAATGCTCTCTCCATCTTTTCTCTCTTTCATCAATTGATAAATCTCCTCCGTCACAAACGGCATAAACGGATGAACCATCTTCAATATATTTTCAAAGATTGATAATGCTCTTGTCAGAACAGCAGATTTAACCTCCTCATCATCAGCATACAATCTATTCTTTATCATTTCAACATACCAGTCGCAGAAGTCATTCCACACAAAAGAGTAAATGATCTTTGTTGCGTTGTTGATTTCAAAACTTTCCATTGCATTGTTGAACTCTTCAAGTGTTTCATTGAAGCGTGAAATAATCCATTCGTCCGCAAAATCAATATGAGCATCTTTCAGTTTTTCATCAACTTTAATATTCTCAGCATTCATCAGAAGGAATCTTCCGGCATTCCAGATTTTGTTTGCAAAGTTTCTTCCAAAATCACATTTGTCAGCAGAGAAAAGAACATCCTGTCCAAGCGGTGCAAGGTAAAGAACCGTAAACCGTAACGCATCAGCACCAAATTCTTTAATTACATCGAGTGGATCTGGAGAGTTGCCGAGTGACTTGCTCATCTTTCTTCCCTGCAGATCACGAATGACACTTGTGAAGTAAACGTGACTGAAAGGAATATCTTTCATAAAATGCATTCCGGACATAATCATTCTTGCAACCCAGAAGAAAATTATATCAGGAGCCGTTACAAGAATTGAGGTCGGATAATAATACTTTCTTTCCTCCTCCGTTCTGAAAATTGCGTGAGCCCAAATCCAGCTTGATGCCCAAGTATCTAGCACATCATCATCCTGTGTATAATTATCAATATCTTTCGGCGGATGAACTTCACAGTAAATTTCTTTTGTTTGCTTGTGATACCAAACAGGAATCCTGTGTCCCCACCAAAGCTGGCGAGATATGCACCAGTCACTAATGTTTTCCATCCAGTGAAAATAAGTTTTCTCCCAGTGTGCTGGATAAAATTTTACTTTTCCTTCCCGCACAACATCGAGTGCTGGTTTTGCAAGCTCAGACATTTTCATAAACCATTGTTCAGATAAATACGGCTCAATCGGAACGCCGCCTCTTTCCGAGTAACCGACTTTGTTCTGATAATCTTCAATCTTTTCCATCAAATTATTTTTCTCAAACCACTCCACGACTTTCTTTCTTGCTTCAAAGCGATCCAAACCTTGGAGCCAATCAGGAACGTTTTTGTTTGTTGTAGCATCAGGATTGAAAATGTTAACAATTTCCAGCTTGTGTCTCTGACCCATTGCATAATCATTTACATCGTGTGCGGGTGTTACCTTTACTGCACCTGTTCCGAATTCCATATCAACATATTCATCAGCAAAAATCGGAATCTCTCTTCCGACAACCTGCCTGCCGGTAGGCAAGGTCGGCAGCTTAACTTTTTTGCCGATGAGATCTTTGTATCGTTCATCATTCGGATTTACTGCAACACCCGTATCGCCGAGTATTGTTTCCGGTCGTGTCGTAGCAACAACAATATATTTATCCATTCCCACAACCGGGTAACGGAAGTACCAGAGTTTCCCGTTAACAGTTCTGTAAAGAACTTCTTCATCGGAAATAGCCGACTTGTTTGCAGGATCCCAGTTAACCATCCTGTAGCCGCGATAAATTTTTCCTTCCTTGTAAAGATCAACGAAAGCTTTTATCACTTCGCGGTAGTAATCGTCATCCATTGTGAAGCGTTCACGCCGCCAGTCGCAGCTAACGCCAAGCTTCTTCAACTGCTGGATGATTATTCCGCCGTATTCTTTTCTCCACTCCTGGCAATGCTTAAGAAATTCTTCGCGACCAATTTTATATTTATCAATTCCCTTCTCTTCAAGAAACTTTGTTACTTTTGTTTCCGTGGCGATTGATGCGTGGTCTGTTCCCGGAACCCAGCAGGAGTTGAAACCCTGCATTCTTTTCAGACGGATGTAAACATCCTGGATTGTGTTGTTGAGGATGTGTCCCATCGTAAGCATGCCGGTAATATTCGGCGGAGGAATTGCAATTGTGAACGGCGGTTTGTCATTTGGCTCCGAGTGAAAGAGTCCGTTATCGAGCCAGTATTTATACCATTTATCCTCTGTCTTTGAAGGATCGTATGCTTTGGGGATTTCGTGTTTGTTTTCTGTCATTAATCTTCTGGTTTATCAATTATGCCTGCCCGCCGAAGTCATCCTGCACTTAATTTATTGGATGACAATTACGACGAAGGCGGGAGGTGCAAATATAAGGATTTTCAGAAGTGAATCATGAATTGATGAATGGTAAGATATAAAAATGGCGGAGAAATGTTCCTAAGGAATACAGGATTATAGAAGAATATCAATCGACTATTATATTATTTCTGCAGATTGTAAAACGTTTTCAATATATTCAGGATTAAAGTTAGGCTTTATATTATGAACCTCATCTACTAAATCATAATCGTCAATTCCATAGTTATCCTTAATATATAAAGCTGTTGCAACTAATGACAAGTCTGTTGCTGTATAATGTCCGTAATTTTCTATAACATTTTTAATTTTTTCTGCTTGAAGTTTATCTAGTTTTAATTCTTGATTTTTAATTTCAATATCATAACCATATTGGTTCCACCCAATGCTGACTTCGTCAAAAAAATTTAAAATATCTAGATCGCTCTCTAAATCCACAGAATATGGCCCATAATGGTAAAGACTATAATCATAGTCGAGAATATCCTCTCTCGTCAATAAATAACATAATTTTTGTATCATTGTTTTACCTAATTGCTTATTAGGATACTCTTCTTTATAAAAATTTAAAATGCCAAGAAGTATTTTATAGTTACCAGTGAAAAGATTGAAATTATTTTTTCTCATTGATAAACTCCTTTGCTTTGTTTCTATTATCTGGCCAGACATAAAGTCTAGATTGATTAATGTAACCAATATTTTTAACAATTTCAGAGTACTCCGTTAATGGCCGTACTTCCCCTTCTTTCGAAATTATCATTATCTCTTTATTTAAATCTGTTTTATACCAAGCACTACTTGATCGTATAATATAGTTATCAATTTTGTTTTGAGTTAATTTTTCAGAAATGCCTTTAATTGGTTCATGCTTCTCATCTATTTCGTATTCTTTAGTTTTATAAATTTCCCTCATATGATCTCTATCTAAAATTGCCTTTGAATGCCTATTACCTTTTTTCAAAAGAAGATCCCAAATTTTAATATCATCATATTTCAGATATTCTTCTATTTTATCTGGTGTTGGAAATTTTTTCCCTTCTAATACTTCTAATATAGCTTCTTTTAAATGATAATCGTATATCTGTCTAGTCTTATGAAAATAAACTTGTGTAAACATTTGGTACCTAGCTAGAATAACAGATTCTGCAATATGCCAACCATCTTCTCTAACTCCTAAGATAATTTCTCCCCCTTCTTCTTTTGGTTTTTTACCTAAAGCTAATGTGTTTAACAATCTATTATAATCATATAGTCCATACCTAACTCCAATATGGTGTGAATCTCTCAATAGATAATCTCCTTTATCTGCATCGAGTTGACTAGCAATTAACTCTTTCCAAAAAAGAAAATTACGCAATATATTAGGGTTACCATCGATAAGTGCAGCAACTTTCTCGGCAGTGAATTCATAATTGCTATTTCCCTTGTGATCTTCGATTAGATGTTTCAGAGGACCTGTAATTATTGCAGTACTATATTGTTCATGTTTATAATTCTTATTGCTACCTGCTATTTGTGGAAACAATTCTTCCGCAGCGTGAGAAAAAGGAGGATGTCCAATGTCATGTAATAATGCAGCCAATCTAATTAATTTTTCGCTTTTAAGTATTCCCGCATCATTATAGCCATATTCTTGTTCTAATAATTTTCTATTCCTATCATCACTTATTATAGAATTAAACATAAGCGATGCTAAGTGCATGACTCCCAAGGAATGTTCAAATCTACTATGATTAGCACTTGGATAAATGTAATTTGTTAATGCAAGCTGTTGAATTCTTCTTAATCTTTGGAAGGGTTGGCTATCTATTAGAGATTTTTCCCACTCATCAAAAGTAATAAATCCATAAATGGGATCTCTTACTTCAAAACTATTAGCCATTTAATTGATAATTTTTATAATGATGAATAATATATATTTCTTTGTCCGAAACTAATCTAATAAATATAAAGAATCAAATATTTGATAATTATTGTTAATTACTATTTAAATCTTAAAAAGTATTTATCTATTTCTGGCCTTAGTTCAATACCAGCCTGCTCAAAACAATCAAGTAACTCATTGTATGTATTTTTACCTCCAAGAAAATCCCAAAACTCATCTGCGACCATTACTTCTTTTTAGTATCTAACATTCCTTTCATAGTCCATCTTTTATATTGTTCGGGTTCATACGGATTATACGGTATGGATATTAGCGTATGAACCTTCACGCTGGGATTTTGATAAAAATATACAGCTAACCATTCCAACATATTTCTTTTATAAGAGATAAAATCCCCTTTATTTGGTTTGACTGTTTTTAAATCAAACATAAATACTTCATCATTTTTTGAAATAAGAAACAAATCTACTTTGACAGATTTGAGTGTATTAACCGTTCCTTTCTTGGCAACTTTCCTGACTCTTTCCGTTTCTGAAAGTTTATCCACATCACCACCAACCGAAAGATCGTTCATTATGCTCTGAATTTCTTTTTGTGCTTCCGCAGTTATGAGATTTCCAAGCTTGTACTGTGTATAAACTTCCTTAAAAGTTTCTCTTGCTAACTCTTTTGCAACAGGTTCATAGATAGAAATGCCAAAGGTTGTATTTAAAGATTGTATAAAAGAGAATAGCGCCATTCTATCTTTTCCTAATAGTCTATAATGAAATGGCATATTATCCGTTTCAGGTTTATAGCTACTGAATTTTTCTCGCAGGCACTTCTTGATGGTTTCTACTATACGTTTTTTTCGCGATTCAGATTTTGGCATTAGTTCCCCTTTAGATGAAAAATTATTTCCGAATAAGCTCCTTTATCCTTTTCAGTTCTGTTTAGAACAGGTCGTTTGAATTGATTTACTATTTTCATTCCTGCTTTTTCTGCAATTAAAGGATATAAATTGGATTTATCATTAGCTACGAGAAAAACATTATAATCTTCAGTCAAATACTTTTTCAGATTTAACAATGATTTAGAAATTCCATCAACATAAGCTTCCTGTGCCACCTTTCCTTTCCCTTTAAACATTGCTCCTATTTCAAGGTCATCTTTTCTTTTAAAACCGAATAAGTCATAAGCATACGCATGCTGTTCATGGTAGTCGATCAAACCGACATAAGGTGGACTTGAAAATATCCCATTGATTTTTTTCTTTTTAACTTTTGTAGCAAACTTTTTATCAACCTTCTTTAATTCTTCAATCAGATCAATTTCTTTACTATCTCCAGTCAAACAAATTTGTTTTGTTTCCGATCTGAGCTGATTGAACTCAATTAACCTTTCAATAGTATCTATAGTATATGTTTCCCACCATCTCAGAATTGAAAATAAAGGCTTACATATTTTTCCATGCTTATGGCAATAATATGTTTTGTTAATTGGCTCAACAAGTGTGGCTAAATCTGAATGAGTCGTCGCTCTACAAGATCTGATTGTTCTACTTAAAATAAGTTTCAGAATATCCTTTGTGTTAGAGTTCCTCATTCTCTTAATCTTTGAATACACAAAGTCTATCTCATCCCTAACATGCTGAGAAAACCACTTATCGAGAAATGAATCGGAACCTATCTGATCGAGTACTATATCATATTTTTTTACAAGCCTCAAATAAATTGGAAGAAAGAGTTCTTCTTTTTCCTTACCATAATTTTTCTTCGTTAATTTGTCCCCGATTCAGTTTGTACTTAAACTCAGGACTTGGAAAATACTTATTATTAAATGTATTTAATTCTTTTAGCAGCTCTTCTTCAAATTCTAGCGTACTGTGCTGTCTCAAATATTTTTTTAATTCAAGAGTAATTACTTTAGTACGATGGAGAACTTCTTGTATATCATATTCTGCAACTTTACAATTTGAAATAAAGGAGTTGAAATAAGAAATATCTATTCCAATTGCGTGCAGTCCCAATTCATTCGCCTGAACCAATGTAGTCCCGCTTCCACAAAATGGATCGAGAACAATATCCTCGGGGTGAAAGTAGACTTCTTTTTTGAATTCATCCTTATGATCATCCAAGAAATATTCAACCAATTGCGGAATGAACTTACCCTTATAGGGATGGAGTCGATGAACGTGTTTAGTTGTTTCAGCTTCCTTATATTGGTCGAAAGATAAAGCCCAGTTTAAATCATCTCCCAACTTACTTTTATAATGAACTTCCCTTCTGCCATTAAAAGATTTATAATATTCTTTTAGTTCTTTAATTGAAATTAATGTTTCCCCGTTTTCACCATACTTTTGGATTCGTCCGTAGTTAACTAAGTAGGAAATATTTGAAGTTGAAACTTTCTTTTTTAAATGCTCAGATGCCCATTCGCTTGCTTCTTTAAGCGTTACAAAATCTCCTGGTTCGAACAGTCTTAATTGTACACTCATAATAACGATTAATAGATAATTTCATCTCTAAATTAAAAAAATCCGTTGTAAGAAATAAACACAGATCCCGAAAAAAGTTCGGGATGACAATTCCTAATTAAAAAATTCGGGGGTAAGAAGTAAACAGATTCTTCACTTCGTTCAGAATGACAGCACGATTCCTTGTCATCCTTCGACAGGCTCAGGATGACATCGATTATTATTAAATTGGGCGAGAAATTTTTCAGAAAGGATTAAATGACCGCACCAACCGTTGAAGACGTAGCGAGAATAGTAAGTATAGGCGATCCGGTTGTTCGCAATCTAAACATTACTCAAGGTTACTATGAGCTTTCGCAGGCAATGTCAAAATACACAGACGGCAATCCGAACTGGTGCACGTTTGCTGTCTGGGCATCAAAGCAGGCAGGACAATCGATCCGCAAAGAAGATTTGTCACGCACATTCGAGAACCTCTTTCACAACTCACCTGAAATTACTTTACTGCTTAATACAATTTCACAGCACTCGGATGTAATAAAAAATCTTCCGGAAGTAAAGGCGGTTTCTTCTTTCATAATCAAATTCATTAATCCAGATTCTGCGTTTGAACATTCGGCTTGGGCAGTCGCTGAAGGAAACAAAAAGTATTTGCAGAGATCGGCGGAGAGTTCGCACGTTTTCTTTCTGTCTTTAAAAGCGAAGAAGATTTCACTGATGAAAATATTTCAAAGTTCTGCTCAGCTTTCAAACCTGGCAATCCGCCGGACGGACAACAAATGCTGAAAGATGCATTCACATCTTACATCGAAGCGAGAAAGCAGTCAGATGAAAAAGTAAAAGCAGAGATGATACTCTATTCAAATCTGCTGATCGGTTACCACGAGCAGACACGACTCCAGCCTCAGATTGTGGAAGCGCTCAATGCCGCATTCACAAATGAAGATGAAATGAAAAGTAATCTGCTTCGTGAACTTCTTCCAGGTTTCTGGCTGCGAATACGTTATTACATTCAAAAACTTCTGCAGAGAAAACTTCCGCTCGATGAAGTAATTGATCAATTACTGAATCTGGCTAAACTAAAAGTACGGGAAGTTATCACGGATTGTATGATGACACTCTTCATTCCCGCAAGTGAATTACTTAAGCTTGGTGAAGATCTGAAGCATAAGTTTCCAGAAAAATTAGTGCACATATCTGATCAAAAATTAAGCGAGCTGCTGAATAAAATTGACCCTACTTCCGACAGTCTTAAGGAAAGTGGTGCAAAAGATTGGGGAGATTTATCAGACAGAATTCATTTCATCGCCGATCTTTTCCGGGCGTATTTCGAACACAAGCCGCTTTACAACCAGTCGTTTACTGATGAGCAAGTGATGGTTTTGAAGGAGGGAAAGAGACCAGCGGGAAGGTTATGATCTCTCATCAACTAAACCAATTATATTGCCGCTATAGCAGTAATTTTAGATTATTATAACTCAATTTTATTCTATTTTCATCCAAGTTATAATAATTCACTGCTATAACAGTAAATACTCTTGCTTTTGAGTTATTTGGCGAGTATGTTTGTCATAAACTAAATATTTTACTGCTATAGAAGGAAATAATTGTGGATACGGATTCATTATTTGAAATAGTCAAACTTCATAGAAAGCAAGCAGGTCTGACTCAGAAAGGATTAGCTGATTTAGCCGGAGTCGGGAAAACTGTAATCTATGATATCGAAAGCGGCAAGGAAACAGTTCAGTTGGACACAATAAAAAAAATATTAACTGTCCTCAATATCAAAATAAAATTTGAGAGTCCGTTGATGAAATTATTAAAAGCTTCTGATTAGAAGAGAGGAATAAATGAGAAAAGCCAGAGTATATAATTTCGGAATTCCTGCCGGAGAATTAATTGAGATCGAGCCGGGGAATAAATATAAATTTGTTTACTTCGATGAATATACTGCTTCACCGATTTCATTAACAATGCCTGTGAACAAAAAGGAATTTACATTTGAGGAGTTCCCTCCCTTTTTTGATGGATTGCTTCCTGAAGGTGTACAATTGGAAGCTTTGATTCGTCAAATGAAGATTGATAGAAATGATCTGTTCTCTCAACTGGTTCAGGTTGGAAAAGATTTAGTTGGCTCAGTTACAGTTGAAGAGATTGCACCATGAATACCTGTCCGATAACTTACGAACCATGCGGTGATAAGAAATATTCTGAGAAGGGATTGAAACTTCTTTCGAGAAGTCTTACTCATCTTGAAGATTTTCCGTACACACAGGAAGAGCAATTACGTGAAGCAGCATCGAGAGCACCGAAGATGTCGATACAAGGAGTTCAGCCAAAGCTGATTGCGAAGCTGAAAGTAACAGAAAGTGTTTTTGAAGTTACAGACAGAGGCGGTGAATATATTCTTAAACCACAAAATAATCTCTATCCTCAATTGCCTGAGAATGAAGATCTTACTATGCATCTCGCCGAAGAGATTGATCTAGAAATACCATTGCACGGTTTGATTTATTCAAAAGATCAGAAGCTGACATACTTCATAAAAAGATTTGACCGTTATGGTAAAGGGAAAAAATATTCAGTGGAAGATTTCGCTCAGCTCTCCGGGAAGAGTCGGGATACTAAATACAACTACAGCATGGAAAAAGTCGCAGGAATAATTGAGAGTTACTGCACATTCCCTGCTATTGAAAAAATCAAATTGTTTAAGCTTACTATTTTTAATTTTCTTACCGGGAATGAAGACCAGCACTTGAAGAACTTTTCACTGATAACAAAAGATAATAAAGTAACATTCACTCCGTTTTATGATTTAATAAACACAACGCTCTCTTTGGCAAATCCTGCAGAGGAAATTGCTTTACCGTTGAAAGGGAAAAAGAATAATTTAAATCGAAATGTACTTGTTGAATATTGGGGTAAAGAAAGGTTAGGATTAAATAACCAGATTATAGATCAGGCACTTAATTCCATAACTGAAAAATTTGAAAGATGGGCTGAACTCATCAACAAAAGTTTCATGTCAAAAGAGATGAAAGAGAAATACATTGCTTTACTTGATGAGAGAAGAAAGGTGATTTGGTGAGGGATTAATACTAGAGATTGCTTCGTCGTTTCACTCCTCGCAATGACAGTGCAAAAGATCAATCTTCTATCAAATAAAGATAATTCGGAATTTTAATTTGAATGCCGTGATATTCTCCTTCAAGATCTGTCCATTGGTCGCCAACAGTACCAACAATATCATATCCTTGTTCAGTAAGCCAAATACGTTTGCTGCTTTTAAAATCCAGTGCTTTCATTTTTGTTTCATCACCGATCTGAGTAATCAATGTATCGAAAACGGTGTATCCTTCTTTAACGAGATTTTTATATGTAACGTCGTACTCATAATAGTTTCTTCCAGTAAGAAAAATTATTTTTGCTCCTTTTGAAAGAAGAAAATCATAAAGTTCTTTTACCTGAGGAATGGCCGGAGCTTTTAGTTCGGCATTCCATTTCTTGTTCATTTCATACACATAACCGAATCCCATTTCCTTTGCTAATCCATAATTATCTAGTGCTGTTTCATCAACATCAAATATCACAACTGAATTATTTTTGAAATTTACCTTGCTGAATTTTTCTTTTGCATCTTTAATTACTTTATTCAATTCTTCATCAAACTTACCTGACTCATAATACTGCTTAACTTCCTCCCTGGCAACGGAAAGGTTAACGGGTTTCTCTGTCGCGCAGGAAAGAAGGAACAGAGTAAGAAAAAGTGTTAGAAATAATTTCATTTAAACCTCAATTGTCACCCTGAACTCGTTTCAGGGTCTTTATTAAAATTATAGAAACAAGATCCCGAAATAAATTCGGGATGACAATAAAGAATTGTCATTTCCCAAAGAAAAATATGAGTGGTCGTTCAAGCCGTTTTGCCCATTCGGATTCATTGTGTTCGGCTCCGCGTGCGTAAAAATAATCAAGATCAGTTCCGATTACATAACCCATTTGTGTCAGCTTGCAGAACATTTTTTGCCCACGAACCAATCCGTCTTCGCCGTGATCGATATAAAACTTAATTTGTTTTTTTGGTCCGGAATATACATCGAGCATTTTAAAAACTTTATCATCATTATAATAAAAAGAACTTGACAAACATCCAGCCATTGAAAAAACTTCCGGGTGATTCCAGGCTATCAGAAAAGAAGCAAGCCCTCCCATTGATGAACCCATAATTGCGGTATTCTTATTATCTGAAAGTGTTCTGTATTTTGAATCGACAAATGCTTTAAGATCTTCAATTAAAAATTTTCTATATCTCTCCCCTTTTACGCTATCACTGTATTCTTCGAGACGTTCATTGGAGTTATTAATTCCTACTATTATAATTTCTTTAATTTTGAATTCCCTTATTAACCTTGTAACTGTTTCGTCAACCTGCCAGTCCTTTCCTGCAAAAGACGTTTTTGGGTCAATTAAATTTTGACCATCGTGCATATAAAGGACAGGGTATCTCCTTGAAGGATTATCATCGTAGCTTGCCGGAAGCCAAATAAAAAAATCACGTTTGCTATCTAATATTCGCGAGTAAATCTCACGGTGATATTCGACATTTCCGATTACAGATACTTTTCCCTTACTTATCTTTTTTCGGAATTTACGTTTTCTTCTGAAGATTGCCATTTTCGAACATTATAAAATCATCTTAAATAATTGGTAAAAATAACCATCATCAATGGATTATTGAAAGATTTCCATATGTGCTTAAAAACATCTTATCACAAATTCGTAGCAATTAACGCTGACAAATAATGGATTATTAGTTCAAATTTGTGGATTTTAGCAGTAGTGTTTTAAAAATTATTCGGAAAAAATATGGCAGTTATTAAACCATTCAAAGCATTAAGACCTACAAAAGAAAAATCTCAGCTTGTTGCTAGTGTTCCTTACGATGTTGTTAACAGAGACGAAGCGGCAAGTTATTCGGAAGGAAATCCATTAAGCTATTTGCACATTACAAGATCAGAAATCGATCTGCCTGATGTTAAAGATGTTTACTCAAAAGAAGTTTATCTGAAAGCAAAAGAAAATCTTAATAGAATTATTAAAGAGGCTCCATTGAAGATGGATGATAAGCCCGCATTTTATCTTTATAGATTAATTATGGACGGAAGATCACAAACAGGAATCTGCGCAACTTTTTCTGTTGATGATTATGACAACGATGTAATTCTAAAACACGAAAAGACCAGAAAAGTAAAAGAAGACGATAGAACAAATCATATTATCACAACTGAAGCTCAAACAGGAATTGTATTTTTAACCTATCGCGGTGTCAAAAATGTTAATGACGTTGTTGATAAGACAATAACAGAAATCAAACCTGAATATGATTTTGCGGCTCCGGATGGAATCCAGCATACTGTCTGGGTTGTTCCTGAAAATTATAATCAGATAATTATAAATGAGTTTGCAAAAATTAATAAGCTGTACATTGCTGATGGACATCACAGAGCAAAGAGTGCAAGTCGTGCAAGAGAAGAGAAGAAGAAAAGCAATCCGAAGCACACGGGAAATGAGGAGTACAACTTTTTTGTTGCAGTTATCTTTCCTGCTGAGCAGTTGAAGATACTCCCGTACAATCGTGTTGTATTTGACTTGAATAAATTGAGCAAAGAAGATTTTTTGAACGAGATAAGTGAAAAGTTTGAGGTTAAACCAACTAACAGTAAACAGCCACAAACTAAAAACAATTTCTGTATGTATTTGGATAAACAGTGGTATCATCTGAAAGCAAGAGATTCGGTTCTTGCAAGTTTATCTCTTGAAAAATCTGTTGGAGAAAAGCTTGATGTAAGTATTCTTCAAAACTTTTTGCTTAATCCGGTTCTTGGAATCGATGATCCACGAACTAATAATCGTATCGATTTTATTGGTGGAATCCGCGGAACAAAAGAACTTGAAAAGCTGGTTGATTCGGGCAAAGCTGCGGTTGCATTTTCACTTTATCCGGTTGGACTTGACGATCTAATGAATATTTCGGATGCCGGAGAAGTTATGCCGCCAAAATCAACATGGTTCGAACCAAAACTTAGAGATGGACTATTAACACATTTAATCTAATAAGAAATAATCTATAAAAAGGAAAATAAAATGGAGAAAAGAATTTATAACTTCAGTGCTGGTCCGGCTATATTACCGGAAGAAGTTCTATTGGAAGCACAAAAAGATTTATTTGCACTTCCCGGTGTGGGAATGTCAATTCTTGAAATCAGTCATCGTTCAAAAACATACGATGCAATACACGCAGAAGCAAAAGAAGGTTTGAAAAAACTGCTTGATATTCCGGATGATTACCAAATTCTGTTTTTACAGGGTGGTGCAAGTCTGCAGTTTTCAATGGTTCCGTTGAATCTAATGCCACCAAAGAATAAAGCAGATTATATTTCAACCGGAAGCTGGTCAAAAAAAGCAATTAAAGAAGCAAAAAGAGTCGGCACAGTTAATATTGCTGCAACAACTGAAGAGGGTGAAGGAGATAAAAAATATTTTAAGAGAATTCCGAAACAAAACGAATTAAAACTTGATCCGGATGCAGCTTATGTTCATTTCACTTCCAACAACACAATTTTCGGAACGCAGTGGCATAAAGAACCAGAAGTTGGAAATGTTCCGCTTGTTTGTGATGCATCATCAGATATTCTTCATAAAAAAATTGATGTGAAAAAGTATGGAATGATTTACGCCGGTGCACAGAAGAATATGGGACCAGCTGGCATTACATTAGTTATAATGAGAAAAGATTTGCTTGAAAGAAGCCAGGATTCTCTGCACACAATGCTTAATTATAAAACTCATGCGGAGAATGATTCGTTGTACAATACGCCAACTACTTTCGCAATTTATATTATTATGCTTGTCACCAGATGGTTGTTAAAGAATGGCGGCTTGGATAAGATGTATGAGATCAATAAACACAAAGCCGATTTGCTTTACAAGTGTATTGATGAAAGCGGCGGTTACTATAAAGGTCATGCTGATAAAGATAGCCGTTCATTAATGAATGTTACATTTAATCTGGCAACAGCTGAACTAGAAAAGAAACTTATTGATGAAGCAACCAAAGCTGGATTCAACGGATTGAAAGGTCACAGATCAGTTGGTGGATTGCGTGCATCAATTTATAATGCTTTCCCGACCAAAGGTGTTGAAGATCTTGTAGCGTTTATGAAAGACTTCCAGAAAAAGAACGGATAAAATTACCTCTCCCTATTTCCCTCTCCTTATTAAGGAGAGGGATTAAAGGGTGAGGTTAGAAAGCAGTTTATGAATAAATTTTTATATTTATTTTTTTTCATCCTAATTACAATTTCCTGCAGTAAAAAGGAAGAGGAAAAATTCGAAGCTTTCAGTCCCGAAGCGTTTGCTTATGATATCGGTGACAGCTGGGAAATAAATGCTATGGTAAATGTAAAAGGGTTCGTCACAAAAGAATCCGGCAACGAACTATCGGCATCAATATTTTTCAGTGTTGATATGATCGGTCCGGATACTATAGAAGTAAAAAACATTTTTAGTGATGATAGAGAAATTACCAGCGATGAGATTATTGATATTCCGCTTGAAGCACAATTCGAACTTGATTACAGTTTCCCGGATGGTTTATATAAATTAATATTCAATATAGCGGATAAAAATTCAGAGGAAACTGCTTCTGCAATGGCTACATTTGAATTAAAAAGGTAAAAATCAGTCTGTAAATTCTTCAGGCGGAATTAATTTTCTGCCTGCAAAGCCTGCTTCAATTTCATGATAATAAAGGATTTCATCTTCATCACTTCTCCAGCAAAGAAAAACTTCTTTACCATCTATGATGGCCGGAAAGTCAATTAATCCTATTGCAAAATTCCAGTCCTTAAAAAAGCATCCGATCTCTTCAAGTTCTTTCATAAACTCCTCAATATCATCAGCAAGCTTTTGAATGCGCGGATCTTTCTCAACATCTCCGCCAATTTCATCGGCGATAGTTCGCATTTCACGGCTGGTATCAAGTATATCCTTTACAATTTTTCTAACCAGCGGTAAAGTTTTTTTCGCTTCAGAAGGAGTAAAATATTTTATTTCTGTTGTCATCTATTATCATCAAAATTTTCAATAACAATATTAAAACAATAAAACATTAAAAAAAGTTTAATATTTATGAACACCTTTTAAACTGAGTTTTCACGCAGGCTTTTGTTCAAAACAAAGAAGCGATTATCAATAATGAAAATCAATATCACAGATTACTTGCCGATTAGCACGTTTCTCATTTTAGCCTTAGATTTTTAACCATTATCTAACTTTAGATTTTTCAACTTATTAGCATAATTATTGCTGCTATTCTTCAAATTCGCAGCATTTGAAGTAAATATTCAATTTAAAAGAAGGGCTCTAATATGAAAAAATTGTTTCTTGTTTTTATACTACTTCTGAGTATTCAGAGCGTATCATTCGGACAAACCCCGGTAATACAAACAATAATCAACCAGACGAACCTTGATTCTCTGACACAATATGTTAAAGAACTTTCCGGCGAAGTTCAAACAATCATTAACGGCACACCATATACAATTGTATCCAGAAGATATAATCATGCTGGTAATGATATGTCAGCAACATACATAAAGCAGAAACTTCAGAGTTATGGATTGCCAACTTATGATCAATGGTGGAGCAGCACCGGAAGAAATGTCTATGCCGTGCAGTTAGGAACAACATATCCAAATAAAAAATATATTATCTGTGCTCACTATGATGATTTTACATACAGTGGTACCGTTGTACCAGGTGCGGATGATAATGCAAGCGGCACCGCAGCAGTAATTGAAGCGGCAAGAATATTTAAAAACTATAACTCAAAATACACGATCATCTACGCTCTTTGGGATGAAGAAGAAAGAGGATTATACGGAAGCGCATACTTCGCGCAACAAGCTGCTATAAACGGTGATTCCATAATGGGAGTAATTAATCTTGATATGATTTCTTACGATTCTAACAGCGACAATATCGCAGAGATCCATACGAGACCGATTGCAAACTCAATCAGCTTAAAGGATGATATGCTGACAATAAATAATTTATATAGCATTGGCTTAACACTGCAGACAATCAATCCTGGTGCAACTTACAGCGACCATGCTTCGTTCTGGAATAATAATTATGGCGCTATTTTATTAATTGAGTACGATAATGATTTTAATCCTTACTATCATTCATCAAATGATAAGATTCAATATTTTAATCTACCATACTTCCTGAAATCCAGTAAACTCGCACTTGGAGTTACAGCAACTTTGGCTCAGTTAACCGATATCGTTCCAGTTGAAATGCTTGCTTTCAATGCTTCAGTTATTGGCTCACAAGTTCAACTGCTCTGGTCTACTGCTTCTGAACTCAATAATCTTGGCTTTGAAATTCAACGCTCTGTCAATGATCAGGATAATTTCTCAACCATAGCTTTTGTTGATGGTAATGGTAATTCAACTGAAATAAATTACTATTCATTCACAGATAATCCACAGCTTACTGGTGTTAACCAGATATTCTATCGTCTCAAGCAGGTTGATCTCGATGGTTCTTTCAGCTATAGTGATGTAGTAAGTGTAACTTATGATGTTCCTGCCGAATTCGTTCTTTCTCAGAACTTCCCCAATCCTTTCAATCCTTCAACGAGGATAAATTACTTTGTACCGAAGGAAAGTTTTGTGAACATAAAAGTATATGATTTCCTTGGAAGAGAGGTAGCAGAACTGGTTAATGAGACAAAGGCAACGGGAAGCTACGAGCTGCTGTTTGATGCTTCTTCACTGCCTAGCGGAACTTATTTCTACGCAATGACTGCAGGTGAATTTTCTAAAACTATGAAGATGATACTGGTTAAGTAATATTCAGAGATTTAATTCATTTAAGGACTTGTTGTATTTTTACTCAAGTCCTTTGCATTTTATATAAAACATAAACTAAAAGAGTTATTTATGAAGAAAGCTATACTTATTTTACTCCTGCTGACTGTTTCACAATCATTTTTGCAATCTCAATCGCCGACCATTCAAACAATCATCAACAAGACCAACATCGATTCGTTGACATATTTTGTCAGAGAGTTATCCGGTGATGTTCAGACAATTATCGGCGGGACACCATACACAATCGTTTCAAGACATAAGAACAACGCAAGCAATGACAAAGCTGCTGATTATATTAAACAGAAGCTTCAGAGCTACGGGCTACCGGCTTACGATCAGGTTTTCAGCAGTACGGGAAGAAACGTTTATGCTGTTCAGTTAGGCACTCAATATCCTAATAAAAAATACATTATCTGTGCCCACTACGATGATATGCCTTCAGGAACAACTGCCCCGGGTGCTGATGATAATGCAAGCGGAACTGCTGCTGTTATTGAAGCTGCTAGAATATTCACTCAGTATAATTCAAAGTACACAATTATTTATGCGCTGTGGGATGAAGAAGAACAAGGATTAGTCGGCAGTGCTTACTATGCTCTGCAGGCTTATAATGCCGGTGATTCGATTATGGGTGTGATCAATATGGATATGATTGCTTATGATTCTGACAATGATAATGTACTGGAAATACATGTAAGACCAATAGCAAATTCTCTTACACTAAAAGATAAGATTATTGAGACGAACACCCTTTATTCTATCGGTCTAACCACTACCACAATAAATCCCGGAACTACTGCAAGTGATCAGGCTTCATTCTGGAATAGAAATTATGGTGGTCTCTTGCTAATTGAGGAGTACTATGGAGGAGATTTTAATGCATATTATCATACAGTCAATGACAAGATTATGTATTTCAATATGCCTTACTTCCTTAAAATGAGTAAAGTTGCTATCGGAACTGTTGCCACTCTTGCTGACTTAACCGATATCGTCCCAGTTGAACTGCTTGCTTTCAATGCTTCAGTTATTGGCTCACAAGTTCAACTGCTCTGGTCTACTGCTTCTGAACTCAATAATCTTGGCTTTGAAATTCAACGCTCTGTCAATGATCAGGATAATTTCTCAACCATAGCTTTTGTTGATGGTAATGGTAATTCAACTGAAATAAATTACTATTCATTCACAGATAATCCACAGCTTACTGGTGTTAACCAGATATTCTATCGTCTCAAGCAGGTTGATCTCGATGGTTCTTTCAGCTATAGTGATGTAGTAAGTGTAACTTATGATGTTCCTGCCGAATTCGTTCTTTCTCAGAACTTCCCCAATCCTTTCAATCCTTCAACGAGGATAAATTACTTTGTACCGAAGGAAAGTTTTGTGAACATAAAAGTATATGATTTCCTTGGAAGAGAGGTGGCAGAACTGGTTAATGAGACAAAGGCAACGGGAAGCTACGAGCTGCTGTTTGATGCTTCTTCACTGCCTAGCGGAACTTATTTCTACGCAATGACTGCAGGTGAATTTTCCAAAACAATGAAGATGATACTGGTTAAATAATATTCAGAGATTTAATTCATTTAAGGACTTGTTGTATTTTTACTCAAGTCCTTTGCATTTTAATTTAACTAATTAACACAAAACATACGGTTCTGTTATGAAGAAAATTATTCTTACCATGCTGTTGATAATTTCGACACAGCCCTTTTTACACTCACAATCGCCGATCATCCAGACAATAATTAATGAAACGAATTTGGATTCACTTGTTTACTTTGTCAAGGAATTATCCGGGGAGGTACCAACAATAATAAATGGCTCTCCATATACAATCGTATCAAGACATAAGAATAATGCAAGTAATGACAAAGCTGCGGACTATATAAAACAAAAATTGAACAGCTATGACTTAACCACAACTGATCAATGGTTCAGCGGCACGGGAAGAAATGTTTATGGTGTTCAATTGGGGACAGAATTCCCAAATCAAAAATATATGATTTGTGCACACTATGATGACATGCCAAGCGGTACGCTAGCTCCGGGCGCTGATGACAATGGAAGCGGAACTGCTGCTGTTATTGAAGCTGCGAGAATATTTTCTAATTATTCTTTTCCTTTCACAATCATCTATGCTCTCTGGGATGAAGAAGAACAAGGATTAGTCGGTAGCGCTTACTATGCTCAACAGGCTGCCAATGCCGGTGACTCAATTCTTGGAGTATTGAATATGGATATGATCGCATGGGATTCAAATAACGACAGTGTTGCTGAACTACACGTAAGACCTACTGCTAATTCAATGGACCTCAAAGATAAAATGGTTGAGGTAAACGTTGCATACAACCTCGGAGTAAATCTGAGTATAATTAACCCGGGACTCACTGCAAGCGATCATGCTTCTTTCTGGAATAACGGATATAGTGCGATTCTTTTAATAGAACAATACTACGGCGATTTCAACAATTACTATCATACTACGAATGATAAACTTTTATATTTCAACTTGCCATATTTTCATAAGCTAAGCAGATTGACTATTGCTACACTCGCTACTCTTGCACTTAATCTTGACCTCAGAATTGATCATACGCCGATTGCTTCAAGAGAGAATACAAATGATATTCAGACTACTGCAAATATAATTTCAGGACTTGATATTGGAACCGGAAACAATGCACCGCGATTGTATTACAGAAAAAATAATGGATCAGGCTGGTCAGATTTTTCTTCTGTCATTGGAACACCATTAGATGCAAGCGGAATTTATAATTTTACGATCCCGGGTCAAACACTCGGAACAATAGTTCAATACTATCTGGCAGCTCAGGATGAAAACTCAACCTTATCGGTAACTCTACCGTTAGGCGGAAGCGGTTTTTCACCTCCGGGAAGCACACCACCGTCTCAATTCTTCCAGTTCTATGTTGCACCTTTGAATATTGCATTTTCAGACAGCACATTTAATTTAAATAACTGGACTGCCTCGGGGGGATGGGCAACTACAAATCTAAAGTTTACCTCTGCACCGTTTTCATTTACAGATTCACCCGGTGGTAACTATACAAATAATGCCAATGCAATTTTAACTTTAACGAACAATATCAGCCTTAACGGTTTTATAGGTGCAACACTGGAATTCCAGACACAATGGGATATTGAAACTGATTGGGATTACGGACAGGTTCTCATATCAACAAACAATGGAAGCACCTGGACACCGCTTGAAGGAATGTTTACTAATCCCGGCACAGGATCATTCCAGCCGAATGGCGAACCGCTTTACGACGGTATTCAGCTAAACTGGGTGAAAGAATCAATAGATTTAAGCAGCTATCTTGATCAGCAGATCAAGCTTAGGTTTGTACTTAAATCAGATGGCTATGTTACAGAGGATGGCTGGTACATTGATGATATAATGATAACTGCTTATGAACTTGTACCAACATCAAGTGAACAACTAACAGATGTGGTTAGTGAATATTCTCTGGAACAGAATTATCCGAACCCATTTAATCCAACAACTGATATCGAATTTCAGATTCCGGAAGCAGGACAAACGACTCTGAAAGTTTTTGATTTATTAGGAAAAGAAGTTGCTGTTTTGATCAATGAACAGAAAACATCAGGAAAATATAAAGTTGCGTTTGATGCATCAAACCTGCCGAGCGGAGTTTACTTCTACACTTTGCAAGCAGGAAATTTTGTCAGTACAAAGAAGATGGTGCTTTTAAAGTAATAGTTTTCTTATCACAGATTTTTATTCTGTGCTTCAAATCATTTTTCGAAAAGGCGATCCATTGTGGTCGCTTTTTTATTGAACTGCTTTCTTCAAAGATACAACGCCACGAAGGTCACCAATTTTATATCCAATTGCTTTATCATCAGGATATGCCTGACTTATTAGCTGTTTTACTTCCGGCATAATTTCGTTTTCCGAACCGTGGCAATTAAGACATTCTGCCTGGACTAAAATCGGTTTAACGTAACGCAAGTATTTAAATTCACCTTCTTCAACAATCTCCGCATATTCAGTTTCTCCGCTCAACTCATTATTCTGCTGCATCATTGTAAACTTGTTAAGGATCATTTTTTCAAAATCATCCGGGGCGTTATTTACATTTCTGTTTTTTAATGACACCCTTTTAATATAAACTCCCTTCTGAACTCCAAAATTATTTGTAAGAACCTGTGCTGTATCTGAACAAACTGAAACGGCCTGCAAAATTCCATTTGTTTGAATCTGGCTTATGAGAATGCCTTTTAAATCCTTCATAAACTCCATTGCTGTTTTTCTCATTCCTGCAACCTGATGCTCGTTTACTTCAACTTTATTCTCAGAGCAGCTGAGCAATAAAACGCCAAATAATACTATAAAAAAATAGAATGATTTTTTCATGATGTACTCCACTTGTTTCTGCAAACATAATCAGTGTTTTAGTTTAACTCAATCTGTAAATCAGAATTTGTTTGTCCAATTATATTTAATTTTGTTTTTAATAAAATTCACAATTGTAGTGACAGACTCGTCCATCAATCTAACATATAAAAAAATTTTTTATTTCTGGGTGCCACTTGCAGCGACCTGGATTATGATGTCAGTCGAAGGTCCCTTTCTTGCATCTCTGATAGCTCGCTCATCTGAGCCAAAATTTAATCTCGCCGCTTATGGCATCGCATTCTCATTTGCATTAGTAATTGAAGCACCAATAATAATGATGATGAGTGCTGCCATTGCATTAGTAAAAAACAAGCAATCATTCCATAAGCTAAAAAACTTTACTTATGCGGTAAATGTTTTAATTACGTTGATAATGCTTGTTGCGATTATACCCTTTGTCTTCTACTTCATTACCGAAACCCTGATAGGTTTACCGGGAGAAATTTCACGGTTAACGCATATTGCCACAATTATTTTACTTCCATGGCCGGGGGCAATTGGTTACCGTCGTTTTTATCAGGGAATTCTGATCTACAACAATCTTACAAGAAGAGTTGCCTATGGAACTATTGTTAGATTAATTGCTATGTTGGTTTGTGGTTCGGTTTTATACCTTTCCGGTCTCGTAGAAGGTGTCATAATTGGTGCGGCTTCTCTTTCGTTTGCAGTTATTATGGAAGCAATTGCTGTAAGACTAATGGTCAGCAGCACGTTGAAAAAAATCAATTCGGAAGAACTCTCTTCGGTGCAGAATCTCACTTACAAACAAATACTAAATTTTTATTACCCTCTTGCTCTCACGTCAATTATAGGACTTGGTGTTCAGCCGCTGGTTACTTTTTTAGTTGGTCAAAGCCGGATGGCAATTGAATCGCTTGCTGTATTGCCGGTGGTAACATCGTTCATTTTTATTTTCAGGTCGCTTGGTTTGTCTTATCAGGAAGTAATTATTGCATTACTTGGCGAAAGGAATGAAGGGCTGAAGCCATTACTCCGATTTGCGTTTATCCTTGCTTCATTTCTTGTTGGCGGATTAGCATTGGTTGCATTTACTCCTCTGGCAGATTTTTGGTTTATTACAGTGTCAGGTTTAAGCGATTCACTTGCTGATTTCGCAAGATTGCCATTAATGATCATGTTTTTCTTTCCGGCATTAACTGTTCTTATCAGCATCCAGCGTGGATTATTGGTTGCTTCGAAGAATACAAAGCCAATAACTATGGCAACTGTATTGGAGTTCATAACCATCATAATTGTAATGTTATCTTTGATTCATAAATTTGATGCGGTAGGTGCTGTTGCTGCAATGCTCTCTTTAATAGCAGGAAGAATTGTTGCAAATATTTATTTAATCTCCGCAAGCTTTAAATCGTTAAGAAGTTAAATATTTTAATTATAAAATATTTTATTTTTCATTGACTATTCCATATATATTTCTGAGTTTTATTAATATTAAATTCAGATTTAATAATGCTTTTAAAAATTATCACGCTAATACCGATTCTCTGTTTTACAAATTCCTATGCCCAATTTGAGCAATGGCTTATTTTAAACACCTCAAATTCACCACTTCCCACAAACTCAATCCATTCGATTACTTTTGAAAACGATAGTATAATATGGATTGGCACATGGGGCGGAGGGTTAGTAAGGTTCGATGGTTCGAATTGGACTATTTATAATAAACGAAACTCAGAACTGCCAAATGATATCATTTATGAAGTGGTAATAGATAAGAACAATTCGAAATGGATAGCAACTCAGGGAGGTGGAATTGCAGTTTACAATGACTCAACCTGGGTAGTTTATGATACTTCGAATTCCGGAATTCTTCATAATACAATTTATTCTATAGCAATAGATAAGTTTGATAACAAGTGGATAGGAACCTGGGGAAGTGGTGCTCTTAAATTCGATGGAAGTGAGTGGATTAATTATAATCGGCATAATACTATTATACCTAATGTGAAAGTCCCGGAAATTTTCATTGATAGTAAAAATGTAAAATGGGTTGGCTCTGCTGCAGGACTTCTCAGATTCAATGATTCAACCTGGACTTTGTTCGATGAATCCAATTCTCCACTGGGTGGATGGGCTGTTTATTCTATAACAGAAGATAAAGAAAACAACCTCTGGGTCGGCTATAAATTTGATGGGGTTGCAAAATATGATGGTAAATCCTGGAAGCATTTCAGTTTCGAAAATTCTGATCTTCCATCAAACACCGTTTATTCAGTTGCTGTGGATACTTCAAATAATCTTTGGGTGGCCACTAATGGATCAGGTATTGCAAATTTTGATGGAGAGAATTGGACTATATATAATAAATCAAACTCCGGACTTACTGATGATTATACTTTCTGGATAGAAGTTGATAATCGGGATAACAAATGGATCGGAACATTAAAAGGGGGTCTGTTTATTTTTAATGAAAATGGTGTTCGGTCAAAATAAAAGATCCGTGCAGTTATATTTAACTGCACGGATTAATTAGAAGTCTATCTCAATCAGATATCTGTTACTAAAGTCCAAAACCGAGTGAGAAAGCATGGTTATCGCCTAAGCCATCATACTGCACAGCGCGATATGCATAATCCAGCTTAAGTTCAATACCACCGATATCGTAGTTAAGTCCAAATCCGGCATTTAATCCATATGAATTATAATCGCTGCTAGTACTGAATTCAGTACCCATATTTGTAGCAGCAAAGTAACCCAAGCGAACAAAGAATAGATTATTATAGCCGTACTCAAGACCACCTTTTAATTCATCACCGTAGAAATTGTTGTTTGCAAATACACCACCAACCTGAAGCATATTTTGCTCATCAATATTATACTGGTAACTTACACCAAGTTCCAATATTGATGGAAGTTCAAATGGTGCTGCATCTATTTTATACAATTCTCCAGAACGAGTGAAATCAGGGGTCTGTGCTTCTACGTATAAACCTGGCCCATCAAATTTCATTTCCGGACCAATATTTTTCATAACAAATGCAATGCTTAAACCTGATATATCGGCGAAATCAGAATAAGATACACCAACATTGAACGCAACGCCGGTAGCACTTACTCTGTCTATTTCTTCTGATATGAGGTTAGCAGTTAAACCAACTGCTATTCTATCACTGAGCATCCTTGCATATGTTAATCCCATAGTCAGAAATGTTGGTGAAAACAGCGCACCTGTCCCATCCGGGTTACTTACGGTAGTAACAGGAATATCACCAATTGACAAAGATTTAATACTGAATGCGAGTGAACCGAATGATTCAATATCAGTGGATATTGCACCATATTCCACACCGATATCAGCAATATGTTCCATATGAGAAATCAGGACATTTGTTGAATAATCACCAAGCCTGGCTATGTTAGCTGGATTCCAGAACAGAGCTTCTAATCCATAAGAGTTGGCCAAAGTTGAACCGCCCAAGGCGATACCACGAGCACCAACCGGAATTAATAATTCAGAAGCACCACCGGATCCATTTCTTCTGCCGCCGCCGGCAAATATTTCACTTGCAGCAAGAAGAAATACTAGGATTATGAAACCTACACTTAATATTATTTTTTTCATTTTTTATCTCCTTACTTTTTAGTTTAGAATCTATCCAGAATCTGCTGTTCCTGAATTATGGCGGCCTTTAAAATTTTGGTTCTGCCCAGATCAGGCATATCCACATAAATTATATAAAGACCACTTGCTACAGGAAGTCCGGAATCTGTTAAAAGATCCCATCTCTGGAATTGACCAGGAGTTGTTTTTTCTATTGTCCTAACCAGCTGCCCTGCAAGGTTAAATATTCTGATTTTCGCATAATCAGGTAAGTGATTTATGGTTACAAATCTCTCATATTTATTTATTTCTTGAGGGTTAACACCGTAATAAGGATTCGGGAAAACATTGATTTTATTTACATCGTCTGCTGCAAGATCACTTGAATATGCAGATGCAGTTGACTTAAATCTATAGGTGTCAACTCCAATCTGGAATGGATTTGCATATGTGATTGTTACAACATCGCCTACAGCTAATCGAGTTGAATATATTACGACAATCCAGGTTGCATCATCCCGGTATGGATGACCGCCGATAATAGGCGTATTAGGATCGTAATCATTATTAACAATTACCATATAGTTTCTGTTGTTTGGATACCAGGACCAGAATTTGTCTGAGGTTGTATCAGTGGGTAGTGCTTGTTCGCGATCCCTGAACATAATATTAACCTGCTTACCCGTGTCTTTGTTCCATACCTCAAAAGGAATTCTAATCAGGAACGGGGTGGTTGAGCCTGGATTAGGATTCAAAGGATGTCTAGCTAATCCTCCACCTCCTGCAACAGTTGAGAATATAGTCGCCATCTGACCTCCGCTACTGACGGTTATCAAGGTATCTGTATATGGACCGTTAACTATCACAGAAGTATCTAATATACCTGTGTACCTTAACTCATAATCCTGCTGCAAATCATCAACTACATCAGTACCAAATCCAAAACCATCAATAGCCCAGCTTGTGGGCAATCCGTAAAGAGTGTAGTTTGCAAATACCGTTGTCGTAGCGCTTGCCGCACTTCCGGTTCCAATTCTTGAAGGATTCGCCGGATTGATGGGTGTAATTTCGTAATCGAACGGAACTATTGGTGCATCATAACTTCCATTCAAAATCACCTCTAGTCCATCCATAACCTGACCGGAGTTAGTACCAAAGCCAGACGAGACATCATCTCTCTTTGGAAACAACGAAACACCGCTAACAACTGGCTGATTTTCAAGTTTAACAATACTGCCTGCATCCAGATCTTTTACGTTCCAATACAATGCTGTACGGGATAAGTTACCAACATCTGTAACAGTCGTGCTACCTGATGCATCGACAGGTCCACCACTATAACCATCATCATAAATAACCCAATCAACTGTTATTGGTACATCTGCATCAACGAGTATAATCCATTCTTCACCACCAATAAACGGTCCATCTTCCGTGTATGGATGACTTACGTCTCCCAAAATAACAACCGTGCTATCCAAATACTGAATAATTTCAGGAGAAATGTGACCATTGCCAGCATCGAAACCAGGTACTTCCAAAACTGTTACTCCTGCGGGGAAAGTTAATGAAATACCATCAGACCAGTTACCGTCTGGCGATACCAGATCCAACAAACAATTGAGCTGAAGTTGCCCGGCTTTTGGTCCATAAACAGCAGCAATATCAATTGAAGAACCTGTAAGTGTATCCGGATCATTTGGATTGTAATTCCTACTGACTGCGCTAGCCGGAACCCATTCGCCAGTTTCGTTTCTTATTTCCTGGCGGTCTGTAAAGAACATTTCATATTCATGTCCGGTAGTTGAGCTCGGATCAACTACTGTAACAACAGGGGCACCATCAGCTAATCCAGTTGTATGATCAACTGCTATTTCAGAGCCTGGGTCTTCACCATATGTAACACCAGGATTTTCGGATTGAGGAACTACCGTAATTACGATGAAAGGATTTTCCAGGTTGTTCGGAACCTGTACAGGATCAGGCTCGCCTGATTGGTTAAATACAGCATAGGAAGTTACTGCAAAATAGTATCTGGAGCCATTGTTTAATGGTGTATTAGTCAGATAATTTTTATCAATGGTGATCGATCTTTTAACACCATAATCACCGCCAAATTGTACAACGACTATTTCTTCTTCGCCTGAAACAGGATCAACAGTTCTGTCCTTAACTGCTTTGATTCCATCGACAAGATCAAAAGTAGCTATTCGAACCGCTTCGTCTTTTGTCGCCGTTGGATCCGGAAGTTGGTATATATTATAACCCTGGAAAGTGAAATTTTCTTTGTTAAGTGATTCTGTCTCAGCCACTCTTGCTAGATCAAAACCCCAGTTTAATACAACTTGTTGATCGAGACCGGTTGCACTAACATTTGGAGTCCTCGGCGGAGATGGAAGAACGAAGAATTTATCATATGCATCCTGGGCAATTTTATCATATGATTTCAGTAATGAAACAGAATTTATATTGTTAGAACCCTGAGCAGCAATTTCTGCAACAACAACTTCCTGCGTGTCACCGGGCGCCATTGTGAATGGACCGGAAGCCATTCCTGCTCTTCTGTCTCCTGCCGGATGCTGCTGTCCATCAAGCCAGCCGGTACCAGCCACTGGATCACCGTACAGTGCAAACACTGAGGTTCCACCAGTGAAGGGATCAGGGAATATATCGCCTGTTGTTCCAACTCTTCCCTGCATAAAGTTATACCATTCCTGAGTTCCCTGATATTGGCCCTGAGTCGGGTCTCTATAAATTGCATCAGGATTTATATAGAAATAATGTGCTGTCATTGGCAGATTTTTCTTTCCAATGACATATTTTCCATCAAATATTGCAGTATCTGTCGGCTCACCGTCAACGATTGGTCCCTGGAAAAAGTCAAAACCAGCAGCTGCAGGATTGCTTCCATAAATCGCATCAGTAGGATTAGCATTGTAAACAAATGTCATACTAAGTACTGTGTCGCATCCAGCGAAGTCATCTGTCGCATCGCCGAGGTCTGGGTCATTCCACATGGTAACATACATATCAGTGATTGGATCGCTGCTTTTATTGATAAGTTTGAATTTTCTGAATAACATACTTCCGAGCGGTCCTGCAGAGTTATATCCCCACACTGTAACCTGCTCTTCAATACCCATAGGTAAAGAACCATACATAAATTGTGTCTGATTTGGATCTGTATCATTGCACACAAACCAGATGGTTTGATCTGCACCTGGAACACCTGGGATATCAACAGCAGGATTGTAAGCACCGTCACCATCCACATCAGTAAAAGGGGCTCCGTCTGCAGCGGGCCAGTCCATCCAATCCCTTTCATAAGCTTCCCGGATTTCGGATTCGCTACCTTCATCATCGTCAATTTCAGCTTGTACGCTTCCAGTTAGATAGTCGGGTCTGACTCTGAAAGCTCTTACATTGTCGAGATTCGGATCTTCGCCGATTAATTGACTGGCAGGAACTCCGCTATTAAGAATTTTACCAGGAACTGTACCCTGACGGTATGAAGAACCACCAACACGGGTTTGGCCTCCCACTTTACCGCCCCATACTAAACCTGCCTGGAAAATAGCAGTTTTACCACTTCTTCGAGGATATTCAAATCCGGAATTACCATTCGGGTTAATGTCAGATTCACCATCATTTTTAAACCAGGTGGATATTCTGTTAATGTTGAATTTTTTATACACAGGAGATCCTGTGATTTTGTTCAGAGTATTATTCTTTTTGTCGCCCCCTTCTGCTCTGGCATCCATGAATGCAAAAGCAAAGAGCAACAAAAATATACTCAGGTATTTGATTGATTTGAGATTCATATTTCTAAACTCCTTCTTAATAAATAAAACATATTAAGTTAGTATGTTAATTTTAAGCCAAGAACAATCTGCCGCGGTGGACCATACATATAAGCATTTAATCCCTGATAGATACCGCCACCATCGCCACCTGCACCACCTGCATTTCTCCATTGTTCTGCATAATCAATGTTGATGGCACGGTAAACTGATTCATATTGAGGTCCGTAAGTTTCTAACAACTGCTGTCTAAGTTGCGGATCAGATATAAATCCATCATCAGTAGCTGAGCCGGTTCTTAAGAATACGTTCTCAACATTAGCTGCATCAAATAAATTCGTAACTCTTATATAAATGTTTGCAGCAAGCCTGTCATAAATTGTAAATGTTTTATCAACGCTCAGATCTACCTGGAAAGTAGAAGGAGTACTGGAAGAGTTTAATGGTTCAACCGGGGTTCTGTTTCGAGCATCACCTTCGAGATCGGCTCCTCCTGTTCCCTTTGTGTATGGATGTCCGGTTGTAAACAGAGCAAGCACTGATACACCGAAATCATGAAGAACTGCCGGACCATCATCGGGACCAAATCTATAATCTATATTGAAGTTGCCTCTTAATGCATTATTGTAAACTAGAGGCGATACATATGCCGGAACGAAAGCCCTGTTTTCAAGCGGTGCTCCTACAATACCTCGGTTAGAATTCGGGAATGAACCGGTTCCGCGAGCATCCTGAAATGAAAATGATGCATTAGCCGCGATTCTTTCGAATCTACGCATGTTGAATGTAAGCTCTATTCCTTTTGTTGTTGCAAAGTCACCATTTGCAAGGGTGCTATAGGACTGAAAAGATGAATTAGGATCTGTATCCTGAGAAATAAATACGACCTGATCCTTAACATCTTTGTAATACATTGTAATGTCCACAGACATAAAATCGGCGATCATTTGGGTGAACCCGATTTCATATTGTGTTGTTCTTGAGGGGTTAATTCCTTTACCAACAGGTTGTGGAATAAAGAAACCACCTTTAATTTCAAAACTGGTTCTATAATAACCCTGGTAGATATCCAATAGTCTTGACTGCTGTACAAACTGACCGTACTGTGCATGGAATACAGTGTTATCAGTTACCGGGAACGAAATGCCAAGACGCGGACTTAAATACTGTGTAGTTGGAGTTTTTTCCCAACCTTCAGCTATAAACTCACCGCTTGTCGGATCCATTCCTGCATCTGGAAATGCCGGATCTACTAACTGATAATTGTCTACATCAAAGTAGTCAAACCTCAAACCAGCATTAATAATAATGTCATTAAAATCTATCCTATCCTGAATATAAGCTCCGATAAATACTGGCTGATGAGCTCCAAAGTATTCACCATCCTGAAAATCAGTTAAAGGATCATCATAATCATCGTCTATTTCATTACCAAATACATCATAGCCATAGTTATTTATCCCGGCTGTAATAAGCAAATCTCTCTTAACCTGATTGACATCTAGGCTTGGATCTGCTTCAAGTCTTGAGGCTAACAAACTTGCCAGATCATCCTGACCAGCAACAGTCCATCTTTTTAAATTATATTGCTGGAATTCACCGCCTAATTTGAATGTGTGGTGCTTACCGGCGAAGTAAGTTAAGGCACCGCTAAAGTTAAAGCCTGTTCTGTTTCTTTTCTGATAGTTAACAGGTACTTCACCGTAACCGTTAAATCCAAAACCGAGGACGTTTCGAATAGTTGGTGTTTGATATCTTCCAACTTTTCCACCGGTAATATCTTTAACCGATCTTTCCCAAACCCAACCAGCATTTGCATTAGCTACGCTATCTCCATAACTCCAGTAATCTTCGTTAAGATATTTGTCATAATCTTCCTGATCTTCCAAGTAATAGCCGCCAAGCAATTCATAAAATACCTGCGGTGAAACAACGTGTGTTAATTTTGCACTGAAACTTCCGTTATTAATGTCTCTTTGACCGACTCTTGGATTTAGAAAACTTAAAATCGGTGTTGTATTTCTTGACTCTGCGTTATTGACCAGGTCTTGCCTTAAGTCTGAAAAAGTACCAGCTATTCTTAGAGAAACAGGACTAAAGTCAAATGTCAATGTTCCTGCATAGGACATAACGTCCCTGGAATTGTTATTAACTGGTCCGGCAGCATAATTAAGCATAACTGAATCTTTAGATACTGGGTCAACAACATTTCCAAGATTAATACCCGGATATGGTTGAGGATTTAAATCCCTGTTATAAATGTAGTTTAAGTTTAAGAAGAAACGATAACGAGGGTCTACAATTGGACCACTGATTATACCACTCATCTCGTTGTAGCCATACCAGGTTGTTCCAAGCCTTTGCTCTCCATCAAAAATATCGTCTTTGCTTTTGAAAGTAATGTTATCTGTTATGTACTCGAAACTAGCATTGAACAAATTTGAGCCGCTTTTTAATTGCTGGCGAATAATACCTGCATTGGCTCCTCCGAACTCCGCTGTATAACCACCAGCTTGAACCTGAATTTCTTCAAGAGCATCCTGTGGAATTGTTACAGCGCGGCCACCTAGTTCAGGATTTTTAATGTTGGCACCTTCGAGGTAGAAGCCAACTTCATCCTGACGTCCGCCCCTGATAAACAGTGCTTCCGATTCCTGAACAACCCCAGCTGTTAGAGATACTATATTGTCAACGCCTCTAACAGGTAAAATATCTATATCCTCACTTGTTGTAGTTCTGATTTTATTAGTGTTATCCTTTTGAATCAGCGGCTTTTCAGCAATTACTACAACATCTGCAACTGAAACCCCTTCAGCAGGTAATTGAAAATTAACCTCGTTGGTTAATCCTGTTGTCACCCGGACATCGGAAATCGTGATAGTCTGATAACCGATGTAGGAGCACTTAACTTCAACAGTTCCTGCCGGAAGGTTAATAATTAAGTATTCACCGTTAACATCCGTGGCTGCGCCTGAAGATGTTCCAACCACAAGTACGTTCGCACCTATGAGAGGTTCACCTGTTTCAAGGTCAGTCACCTTTCCGCTGATCCTTCCTTGGGCCAGCAGCAGAGATGGTAACGATAAAAACAGCAGCAACATATGGTGATTCGTTTAATCATTTCTCTCTCCTAAATTAGTGGATAATGTTGATTGAATTATAAATTTCATTTAATTAAGTCCTTCATTAAACTATTCTTACTTGATGAAAAGCAAGAAATTAATAATGATTAGAATTCCTTTGGGTGGACTAAACCCTGAGAAATTCATTACAACCCGTGAATTGATAAATAGAATGACACATTTGTGTTAAGGAAAGTGTAAAAATCGGTCAATAAACCTCCGTTTGTTTAAAGAATTTAAATTTTCGTCAGTAACCTTATAAAAAAAATTAATAAAATCAAACTATTTTTAAAATATCTACACTTACAATAATTATGCTATGTTAATTGTTTTGAGATGCTTTAAGCATCAAATTTTTTATAATCTTGTCAATAATTTCAGTTCGACACCCTGGAATGCTGGCTCATATCTGCAGACCCCACCAATACAAATATTCCCCGCCTGTCTTGTTCCAACCAGCAAACTAATATCACTGTGACCTCCAATTTTGTAACCAATCTGTGCAAAGCCCCAGAATTTTCTCACAGTTCTGCCCGGTTCAGGCTCCTTTGTTTGCAATTCCGAAACAAGAGCTATACTGAAATTAGGTGATCTTAGATATTCAATATTTAAAACATCGGTGTAATATTCTTCGGAAGTTGTTCTATCAGTCACGTGCTGATGTTCAATTATTACTTTTATAGTATTCACTTCCCCAAAATAAAACCTGTTTTCAAGTATTGGTGTTATATTTTTTGTGTTGGTCGCAAGCTCCTCATTGTAGGCGAATGCGGCGATTGTGGTTAACCCTTCATTCCAATCCTGCTGCCCTGTAATAAAAAATTCTTCAAGCTGTGTTGCTACAGGTATATTTATCTGATTTGCTCTTTGATAATATGAACCCGAAGGAAGTGATTTTGTTTGAGTGTATGCTGCAGTCAGATACGTTTCATCGCTTAAAGTATATCCTGCGACTGTCTGAAAACCCTGCTCATTTGCCTGATTTAATGGAGATGGATGTCTGTTTGGTAAAATGTATGTATACTCAAGTCTTACAGAAGGCGGCGTGTTGTAAAATATAGTCCCATCTTCTGATGTGAAAGCTATGTTGTCATAATATTTGTATTCACCAAGAAGAGAAAGTTTGCCGAGATAAAAATTCAGATTCCCGTAAAAGCCCTGGCCAACTATCGTTTCCGAGCCGTTAAAAATATTTTGTTTGATATCTTCATTGAACTTTACTGAATACTCTCCATAGATATCGATATCCCAAAAACTTGGAAGTACTCTTAGTGAAGCCATTGTAGTATTTGCAATATCTTCTGAAGGCGGAAGATTTGATGCAACCGTTACCCCGGCTTTCAGTGGTTTCCATCCTCGGTATTCCAGATCAACAGCGTGCAGAATATCATTTCTCTCGTTACTTGCATTCGCTGCAGTACCTGAAAGTCCGGTTAAGACAAAACCTTCATATCTTCCGGCTACTTTCAAACCCAATAAATTATTATCAATTCTTATGGCCCGATCTTCATAGCTTTTAAGCACCATGCCTCTGCCGAATAAAGAATAAAAATTTCCTCCTGTAATTTCCAATCCTTCTTCACGTTCACCGATGTCGGCTTTGAAATATAGAAAATCCACGCCCGCATATTTTTCTTTTCCCCTGCTGATAGACGGATCCGGATCATTCGGTTGAAAGACTTCAAGCCTCAATCCTGTTGAGAACATTCCAAGTGAGTAGTCGAGGTTAAGCCAGTTTTCTAATATTTCTTTTTCATCTTCAACATTGTAGGAATATTCAAGACGGTTTGCGAAACCTAATCCCTGCGGCCAGGTAAGTCCACCGGTCTCGCCCTGTGAAAAAAGATTCGGTGAGAAGAAGATTAGAACAAAATAGATTGAATACAGATAGTGATGTAGAGAGAAGAAATTTTTCATTTGCTGTTTACCGGATGAATTGAATTGAAAGAAAATTGAAATGATGTCAAGCGTTGATCCCAAAAAATCATTTTTCAAATTGGATAAAAACCCCGGTATGTAGCCGGGGCTCGATTTTATTTACTAACTTCAGAGGAAATAATTTCTCTAACTTTTATTTCATCACCTTTCATATAACCAAGGTGTGAATAAATTATCATCCCCTTTTTATCAAGAATTACTGAATACGGAACTGATTGTGCATAATACAATCTTGAAATATCCATGTTGGTGTCTAATAGTACAGGAAAATCATAACCTTTCGATTTGACCAATGGCTTCACTTTAGAAACTGTTCTTTCATCATCAGTCGCGATTGCGTACATCTTAAAACCTTTATCTTTAAATTCCTTATAAAGTTTTTTGTATTCACTCAGCTCGTCAAGACATGGCTTGCACCATGTTGCCCAGAAACTTAATAGTATAGGTCCGTCACCAAGTTCAGAATTAAGCTCAAATGATTCTCCATCAAGATATTCTGTTTTGAAGTTTGGTCCTTTGCGGATTCCTTCTGAACCACCCTGCGAAAAAACAGGGATTGAGAAAATTATCAGCAGGAACAGAATCGTTAGTATTTTCATTTATTTCTCCAGGATCATTTTTCTGGTTTGGGTAAAGTTATTAATGGACAGCGTGTAAAAATAGATTCCACTGGAAATGTCACGTGCTTCAAAATCAGCGAAATAATCACCGGCATTCCTGAATTCATTAACAAGCGAAGCTACCTCTACTCCTAAGACATTGTAAACTTTTAATTGAACCAAACCGGGTTCTCCAACTTTGTAATTAATTCTTGTTGAAGGATTGAATGGATTTGGGTAATTCTGATATAATTCGTATGCATTTACAATTTTATCTCCGGTTACACTGACAGTTGGATCCGTAGTACCGGTAAAATCCAGAACAAATCTGTCATCTGGATTTCTGAAAGTCCCGACTTCAATTTGAACATGAGCAGTGGCGACACTAATCTGATCTGTAAAAATATGAATGGATGTTTTAAGTGTATCACCAGGAGCAACCGGTGGTGTTTGGAAATCCGGTGTCGTTGCAACACTATCAACAAATGGGGCAAAACATAAATCACCAAAACATAAAGATGAGGACCAACCAGCAGGCATATTATCTATTGTTCTTACTTCAAATATTGTCTGTTCAAATTGAGAAATGTTAACCACTTCAAAGTCAATTACGATTTCCAGCGTGCCTACAGGTTCGTACTTGGTCATCCCGTGAGTTATAATCTGGATTTCCTGTGCATTAGCAATCGGTGCAAGGAAAAAACCAAAGATTACTAAAATTATATAAACATTTTTCATATAAGACCTTACTTTTGTATATACTTTTCAAATTAAATAAAAGAGAAGGTACACCTGTAAAGTGTACCTTCAAACAAATAAATGGTTATTTGATTAATACCATTTTCTTAACTGAAACAAAATTTCCTGCCGTCAGTTTGTAGAAATATGTTCCTGAAGCAAGAGACGATGCATCGAAATTGACATTATACATTCCTGCTAATTGTCTACCGTTAACCAGTTCAGCCACTTCGCTTCCCATCACATCATAAATTTTCAGACTTACTTGTGATTCTTCAGGAATTGAGTACGAAATTGTCGTTGCAGGATTGAATGGATTCGGATAATTCTGATCCAAAGAATATGATGTGATAATCGCTCCTTTATCTGAATTATCAAGAACGATACCATTCATCAACCAACGTACCGACCGAGCAACAATACTATCTTTAGTTGCCTGATCATTAATCTGTTCCAGTCCAAATCCCAGATATACTACTCTATTAACTCCATCATCAGCTCTTATTGAATTGTATCGTGAACTAACACCTACTTTAAATAGCGAAGCCGCATTTGCATCAAATGGTATGAATTCATCCGGATCTTTCTCGTAAACACTATTCAATTGAAAACTCAATTGATCGCTGATGGGGTCGCCTGGAAGACCATTAAAGGAAAAAGATTGAGCCCATTGAGATAAATAATTTGAATGCAAGTAATTGTTATAAAAACTTTGTGCGAACTGACTTTGACCAGAAGCATCAAAGATATCTTCTCCAATGTTTTGACCATTAATTAGTAATCGTCCACCATTGCCAAGAAAAGATATCAGTGCATCCACATTATCTTCAGTCAAGACTGGATAGGCGTTTCCAGATGACCAACAGATGAGAGTAAAATTTGTTAAATCTACGGAAGTAGTTAGTGCCTCGCGAGAGACAATACCAAATGGATATTCAAATTCTTGCTCAAGTCCGTTAGTTACTAGATCTCCATATCCTTCGCCGCTAGCATCAATTACAAGTCCTGGAACTCCAGTTGTTGTAACAACCCTGAAATTTGAACTCCCGGTAATATTGGGATCATTTTTTGATGTAAATTGAACAGTGATGTCACCAAAGCCATTTAAAATATTTGGTGAAACTGACATATCAACAACCAAAGTATCTCCTGATAATACATCAACTGAATCTCTTACACCAATTGGAAATGTTCCATTCAGAGTTGTGAAATCAGCAGTCCATCCAGCAGGTGCTGACATAGTAACATCAACATAATAAGTATCATTTAATAATCCTTCGTTTCTAACAACTGCTGTAAACTCGGCTATTCCGTTATTTTCAATGATCATGTCCTCACTCGAAGAAGTAAGTGTGATGACATAATCAGGTGATGTCAAATCCATTTCTATTGCTTGCTGAATTTCCGCATTACTTGAAAGTGGGGAACCAACTTTATAAACTAGCACGACTATTCTACAGCTATCCGGAGTAATATCGGGGCCCGAGCCACCTGGATGAGGAATGGTACGATTAACCGTTTTAGTAATTACCTCGTTTACGCTCCAACTACCATTAATTATTTCCTGTCCAAGTGCTCCATTCATCATATCTCTAACAACATGCTTATGAATATAATTTGGCCCGCCTATACAACCCGCAGAAACATTCCCAACCTGATTCCACACTAATCCATCTTCTAAAAGAATAACGTTGAAATTATATTGGCCTGTTAAATTTGCTAATGCAGTAAAATCAATTGTTGCACTAAACTCTCTTGTCAATTTATTATAACTGCGGTCTACATCAATTGCAACAGTTGCGGGAACTGAGTTCCTATTATTCATCAACCCGGACCATACACCTCTGCTTTGAATTCCAGAAACTCTATCTATCACTGCCGTAGGGTAAGAAGTGAATCCAAATGTCGAGATTATTGAGTTACCGAAAAAAAAAGAAAATGGATCTGAGGAAATGTTTGCTGGGCCGTGGTAGCCGATCATTATAGCATTTGGAATATTGGCTTTGATTTGAGCCATAACATCATGTCCACAAGGACAATATTGACACCAGGTTCCGGTAACTTCTTCAAGTACAGGATTTCTCTGGGTTTGAGCGAATGAATCTTGTGAGAGTACGATTGCAGCAAATGCTATGCTCACGATTATCGCCAGGTTACGTAGTTTTATGTTCATTACTACCTCTTTATGATTGAATGATTAGTTAATTGTTTAATGGTTAATAATTAATATCTCTTTATTATTCAACCTATTTTAATAAGTTCATCTTTTTTACGGATAAAAAATCTCCGGCAATCATTTTATAAAAATAAACTCCTGAAGCGAGATTTCCACTAGTAAAAATGAAACTTGTCAGAATTCAACGCCTATTAGGTTAAATATTGGATAATTAGCCAAAAGAGCTGAAATTATTTATGAAATGAGGCACAAACTAAATGTGCCTCATCAAACTAATTAAATCAATTTATTTCAGAATGTTCAATTTTCTTGCCGAGCTGAAATTATCAGCTGTCATCCTGTATACATAAACACCTGATGCAAGACTATGCAGATCGAATTTGATTTCGTAAGTTCCGGCTTCTTTCATTTCGTTAACTAAAGAAGAAACTTCCTGCCCGGTTAAGTCGTAAACTTTAATGGTTACGAGGCTTGTCCTTGGAACTGCATACTTAATTGTTGTAGAAGGATTAAACGGGTTTGGATAGTTTTGATGCAAAACAAAATCTTTCGGAACATCAAACACAACTTCAACAATACTGCTGTAATTAACTCTTGCATCAAGATCAACTTGTTTTAATCTGTAGAAAAAGGTTTCTCCACCTTTGTAATCAACATCATCAATATATGAATATTCTGTTGCTTCGGTGGTAGTTCCGGCACCAGGGACAAAAGCGATTGTATAGAACTCCGTTCCATTTGGAGATTTTTCTATTTCAAATCCGTGGTTATTCAATTCAGTTGCTGTGGTCCATTTAAGAGTCACACCTTCAGAAGAGGCTTGAGCAGTGAATGAAGTCAGCTCGACCGGTACTGGTTGTAATTCCGTTAACCAGACTTTATCTCCCTGCAATATTTCTTTCGTGCTCAAATTCTGAATGAATGCAGAGAGCTGACACTTTTCAGTTACCCATGCTGAATTTTTGCTGAATGACAATGGAACTTCTATATATGAATTATTAATTAAATCAACAGCAGTTCCGTTTTCATTCGGAATCATTAATCTCTGACAGTAATCAACCTGTGTCTGTCCCTGCCAGCTGAATGGAATATCGGTTTCTGTTAATACCAAATGAACAACAAGATTATTCCATGTTGGAGGTATGTTAGCTAATCTATTAAGCTTCACAAGAATATTATAATCCAACCCTGAATTTGTTCCAAAAATATCTACTGAAAATGCTGACATTAGTGCTTTTCTGTTTTCATATATTGGGAGATAATTCTGATACATACTCTGTGTATTGCTGCCGCCCACAAAATAATCTACTCCATCAAAGACGGCTGTGGGGTATCCATTTATTCCATAATAAGCATTCCTTGCATCCGAATAAGAATTTGTGAACGGATCTCCATTATGATTTTCAATCACCGCAACTGAATGACCATTGTTGACAAGATCTTCTCCGCCCATCTGAGCGCCCGGACAATAAACACACCATGTTCCCGTTCCGATTTCAAGTATTACCATCTCTCTATCGGTCGTATACGTATTGAAATATTCGGTTCTCAAGTCATTCGATGGATCCATGTCACCGGCAAGATTTGTCTTCACTGTAATTTCATAAAGATCATTTGCTGCATTCAATACATAGGACGGAAATGATACAGTCTGCTCAGCACCCGCAACTAAAGTTACCGGTGAACAGTTTTGTGAATAAACCTGGCTTCCGCCGAGTTTAATTGTGCAGGTTGCATCAAAAGTTTCAGAATTCAATCCGAAGTTTTTCAATATTGCCTGCGGCGTAAAATTAGTTGCCGGCGGATATGTGGGATCAACAAGAATATCTTTTACCATAACATCGTGTGCAAGTGGTACGAACAATTTTAAGTCGTCGATGTACCAGTAATTAAGGTTGTATGAATCACCAGAAAAGAACCAGCATATTTGAAAATCCGAAGCACCAACATTTGCATTATTAATTGTTACTACTTCGGTAGTTGCAGGTACCGAGCCTGTTGGATTTACTTTGGACCACACTGTATTCCAGGAACCACCTCCGGATCTGGTTGCAACTCCGATTGTGTATGGTCCACCATAATGGTCGAGGTTATATTTGAATTCTACAGTGACTACCGTTTTACCAGTAGTGTTAATTGCGGGACTAATTAATCTTGAATCACCAGTAAACTGCGGTGACCAGTTCAACCGAGCTTCAGGTGCGGTACCACCAGCATTGTTACTGTTGTTTGCACTCCAGTTAGCAGAATGAGCGTCAATTGTCCAGCCTGTTGGAGGAAATGTTCCACTAAAATCTACATTGAAGTAGTTCTGCGCCATTACCATAGAGGGCAGAAGAAAAAGAAAAAGTATACATTTTTTCATAAGAGCTCCATTTGTTTAATGATTTGTAGTTATTAAATAATTAACCCAAATAAACTTGGGGATGTAACGAGCTTTCAGATTTTTAAAAATATTTTAATTTGAAACGAATGAAAACGATTCAATTTTACTTGTGGAATCCTTTCCTATTTCACTGATATCAATACCCTGATCCCATAAATAATAGAACAACATACTGCAGGCTTCAGCAAGTTGTTTGTGTTCAATATAAATCATAGTCAGTTCATTCGCAGTCGGTACGGGTTGTTCAAGAGCAAACATTACCTTTTCCTGATCGAAAACAAGCATCTTTATCGGCAGCTTTTTAACTACTCTTGCCTGCTGCCCAAGCCTCAAAGATTTTTTCACTGAACTTAGCAGCCAATCAACTTCTTTAAGTTCCTGTAATTCATAAATATCTTTACAGGAGCCTCCGCGTTTCAACAGTTTAAATTCTTCATCTTCCTGCTCTTCAAGCCTGTCTGAAGTATCACACGCATATGGTCCCTTATTAAAAGTCAGCATTTCCCTTTTTGTGCTTTTCACACATGATGTATATTGTTTATGTATCTGTCCCTTTTCCTTCATCACATCAATAAACTCAAGTGGATTAATAATTGATTTGCTGCTTTGAAAAACCGGCGTGAATACCTGAGAAACCTGGTTTATTAATTCTTCTTTTCTTTCAAGGTCTTTTTTATATGATTCAAGAACACGTTCAAGGGCTATCTTTGGTTCTACTGCTTCATAGAGCTTATTCCTTCCAAGCTTTTTTTCAATGCAGATGTTTCTGCTGACGAGCTTGTTCAGTACTTCATAGATTTTTGTTCGTGGAATATTGACTGCTTCTTGAAGTTCTAAAACTGTAAACATTTTGCCGCTCAAAAGTGTCATGTATACTTTTGCCTCTCGTTCGGTAAGTCCGATTTCGACAAATGATCGAAGATATTTTGATGTATCCATAGGCCTGATTTTTATTCATTTACCTGATACGGGGGTTAAGAATTAATAATTTTACCCCGCTGGGGGTAAAAACTACAAAATGACTTTCTTTTAATCAACAAAAATTATTAATAATTGTGAATAGATGCGATATTCGGGGAATTTAAGTCTAAAAATCTTCTAATCGAAAGTAGATCCTGTTTGGTAAACTTCCTTTGTACTTTTGTTCTGAATGAAGATTACAAAGTTCAGTTTCTCCAGATTCCAGGAGGAAAGCAATGCATCCTCAAAGGAATAAGAAAGTTCTCCCTGATCAATGAATTGGCGGATAGGAATACCATCTTTGCTTGGCAGCATCAATCGGGTTACGTCATAGAATTTTGTTTCGCCATTTGATCCTGGCGCTTGCTCGAATTCAATGTCAGTCTCTGTCAGGATTGTATGAATTACCAAATCGCTCAAATTTATTGAAGAGGTATCAACAAATTTGATAGCTACATTAACAGTATAGTCACCTTCAAGAGCTGCGTCAACATTAATACCGAATCTCGGAGTGACTGCGAGTCTTGTGTCAATTGCGGATTTGACACTATTTGAATCTGTGGAAATTGGTCTTAAAGTTCCATCTATTATCGTAGTAGGAGCAGAGAAAATATTGTAATAGACTATTCTTGTATCACAAATTTCTTTGGCTGCCAGATAGAATAAATCATTTGGTGCTGGAAAGTATGTTGGAAATTTTACTGCAACCAGTTTGCTTCTGCCGTATGTTATTTCAGTCAGGCTTTCAATTATTTTATTGGATGTAACACAGGGAACGCAGCTCACATTCGCGAAATCCTCAATCAGAACAACCTTGTTTACTGCAGTAATGTTCGTAGAATTATCTATGCTCAAATTCAGTACTATATTCCCTGTTGGCAATATTTCCACAGAAGTAGGTGGATTCGTATTGCAGCTTATTAGAATTACTACACTTGATAAAAGGAAACTAAACCTCTTCAACATAATTTTTTCCCATTCTTGTAATAAAGTATCTGCCGGTTCGGCAAAACATTTTTAATAATTGTGGATAACAAATTATTCATTAATGCCGAATAAATAAAGAAACATTTTTCTACACGATGGCTAATTTTGAATAGATTTAAAATTAAAAAGCCGTTATTCATATTTCAGAATAACGGCTAAAATACTTAATTAATAACGATACCTTATTCGCCGGAACCCATTGAGTTGTCAGCATGAGCTACCCAAAAACCACCAACACTTAATATCTTCGTATCGCCCCAGGTTTTCATTTCAACTGTGAATCCATCTCTCGATACGGAAATAGGTTTAACAGCGTATTTTATAGCAGTGCCTTTATCGACATCAATCATTGTGATACCACAAACGACATCAGGCTTGTTTTCAAAAGGTTTTAAGAAATTAACTTCAACTGTGAATTTTCTTTCGCCGGTATTTTCATGCAGTGTATAATATTTTGTGTCTTTGTTACCACCCCATGTTCCACTGAGAACCTGTGTCTGGCTGAATGCAACAGCAGATATCATTAAGAATAATCCGAGTGTTAATAATAGATTTTTCATACGAACCTCCATTTGATTTATTATTGGATAGTTAATTAGTTTCAAATATTTGTTAAAAAACTTGAGGAAATATAATTATTAAATGCATTAAAAAACATTTAATTCCCTGTCAAAAATTTTATTTTTTAAGCTTTTTCAAATCTGATTTTTTCAATCCTGCTGAAACGAGGTAATATGAATCATCAATCCATTCTTTAATTTTTTGTTCGGAAATGTTCCCGTCTATTATTACGGTATTCCAATGTTTTTTATTCATATGATAACCAGGTTGAACAGAATCATATTCTTCCCTCAAATCGATAGCTTTTTCCGGATCGCATTTAAGATTTATTTGCAGTGGTACGCTTTCCAGGGAAGCAAGTAAAAATATTTTTCCACAAACTTTAAATACTAGTGTTTCTTCATCAAAGGGAAAATCTTCTGCTACACCTTTTTTCTTTAGGCAATATTCTCTTATTTGCTCTATGTTCACAAGTTATCACAATAAATGGTTTATGGACGTGATATACGTTTGCATTCAAAACAAATTATCTAATTGCCTTATCTCACGCCCTAAATTGTTAAATTGTTAGCGATAATTTATATAATTCTAATGATTTGTTACATCAACGAAAAATATCTTTCTATTTCAGATATTAAAATTTCCCCCTTCGATCGAGGCTTCCTCTTTGCCGATGGCGTTTATGAATCAATCCGAACTTACAATAAAAAGCTTTTCAGATATGGAGATCATCTTGATAGATTAAAAAGAAGTCTGAAAGAAACCAGAATCGATTTTAAAGATCTTGAAGCAATTGAAAATATCCTCTATGAACTGATGATAAAAAATGAAATTGAGAACGAAGCTTTAGCATATATTCAGATTACGCGTGGCTCAGCGATCCCAAGAACTCATCATTTCCCAGAAGAAAAAACCGAACCTACAGTTTTTATTTCAGTGAGAGAGTTAGTTGAGAATAGTGAAGAACAAAATAATGGGGTCAAAGTAATTCTTCGGGAGGATGTGCGCTGGTTGAGATGTGATATTAAATCTATTTCACTTTTGCCGGTTGTTCTTGCAAGTCAAAAAGCTACCGAGCAGGATGCTGCTGATGCAATTTTAGTACGGGATGGACTAATCACAGAAGGAACCCATACAAACTTTTTCGCTATAAAAAATGAAATTGTTTACACTGCCCCAAAATCAAGACTGATTCTTGAAGGAATAACAAGAAAATTTGTTTTGGAACTGTGTGAAAAATTCAAAGTTGATTACTGCGAAGAATTCATTAATAAGGAAGAGTTGAAAAGTTTTGATGAATTTTTTATTACCAGCACTACAAAGGAAATTACTCCTGTCGTGGAAATTGATTATTGGAAAATCAACAATGGAAAACCAGGGAAAATAACGTTATCACTTCAGTCACTTTTTAAAAAAATTGTTGAGGATTATTGATGCCCGAATCCGGTAAACAATCTGCTAAAGTATTTATTCTTACTGGCGAATGGCAGGATGTTCGTGGAAGAAATATTCTCAAATTTGTTGGTACCTCAGATGAGTTAGGAACAGTGGAGATTAGTTTTGGTAATAGTCCCGTTTTTTTCATCGAAAGTAAATCGGTCATTTCACAACTGTCAGTTCCGTTCAACAGAAAAGAAGTGGAGCTAAAGAATTTCGATGATAAAAAAGTCGATGCCCTTTATTTCAACACTCAAAGAGACTTGAAAACTGCTGTTGAAGAATTGGAGAAGACGGGAATTAAAACATTTGAATCAGATGTTGATCCTGCGAGAAGATTTTTAATGGAAAGATTTATAAATGCACAGGTAAAAGTTGAAGGAGTGTTTTATCAGAAAAATAATCTTGCTTCATTTACAAATCCCAAAATTGAACCATGTGAATTCACGCCTAAATTATTAGTTGCTTCGATCGATATTGAAACCGGTCAGAATAACCAATTGTATTCTGTTGCCGTTCATCTTTCCGGAAAAATTGACGAGAAAAAAGTATTTATAGTTTCTGAAAAGAAGGAAAAGCTTCCAGCTCATATATCAACTTACCCGGATGAAAAAGAACTTCTGCAGAATTTTCTAAGATGGTTTAACGAAAAAGATCCTGATATAGTTATTGGCTGGCATGTAATCGGTTTTGATTTGATGTTTCTTGAAAATAAGTGCAGAGAGTTAAATATTTCATTTGACATTGCTCGTGCCGACGGAAGAGTATCATTACGACAGAGAAAGCCGAGCGGATATTTTGCCTCAGTCACAGGAAGAGTAATCATAGATGGACCGCAAGCACTTCGCACTTCATTTTTTACTTTTGAGGATTACAGACTTGAAACTGTAGCTCAGGAACTACTCGCAGAAGGAAAAACAATAACAGCAGAAAAAAACAAAGTTGAAGAAATTGAAAGATTGTTTGCTGAAGACAAAGCTGCGCTTGCAGAGTACAATTTGAATGATGCGGTGCTTGTAACAAACATTTTCCAAAAAGCGGGATTGATTGAGTTGTCTGTTCGTCGTTCGCAGCTTTCGGGTTTACTAATGGATGAACTTGGTATGATGACCGCAGCATTTGATCATTTTCTTCTTCCAAAACTTCATCGGGTTGGCTATGTTGCACCGAATGTTAAAGATCTTGAAGCATCCGAACATTCTGCAGGCGGATATGTGATGGATCCTATCCCTGGAATTTATGATGATGTTATTGTGCTTGATTTCAAAAGTCTGTATCCATCAATCATTCAAACATTCAAGATCGATCCGTACTCAAATCTTAAATCTGAAGTTGATACGATAAAAACTTTGAACAATCTCCCGTTCTCATCTACAAAACATTTCCTGCCAGAGTTTATAAATCATCTTATTGAGCAAAGAAATCTCGCAAGAAAAAAGAAGGACAAACAGCTTTCGCAGGCAATAAAAATTTTAATGAATAGTTTTTACGGAGTTATGGGTTCGTTCGGTTGCAGGTTTTATCATCCAAATCTTCCGACTGCAATTACGGGAACAGGACACAAATTATTACTCGGTAGCAAAGAGTTTCTTGCCGAAAAAGGATATGAAGTTATTTACGGAGATACCGATTCTCTTTTTGTTAAGCTAAAGGAGAGCGAAGGTGAACATGCTGAAACAGTTGGGAATAAAATTGCCGATGATTTAAATAATTACTGGTCTGAAAAAATTAAAAAGGAACACGGACTCGAATCCTACCTGGAAATTGAATTTGAAAAATATTATCGCAAATTTATTCTAACCCCAGCAAGAGGAAGTGAAACGGGTGCTAAGAAAAGATATGCGGGATTATTATCTGACAATGAAAAAGAATCAATTGAGTTTGTCGGAATGGAATTCGTCCGCTCTGATTGGCCACGACTTGCAAAAGAATTCCAGGTAGAACTTTATAGCAGAATTTTTAACAATGAAGAAATTGAAAACTGGCTTCGGGAAGTAGTGAGAAAAGTTAAAGATGGCGAATACGATGACAAGCTTGTTTACAGAAAAAGATTAAGAAAAGATGTCGATGAATACACAAAAAATATTCCCCAGCACGTCAAAGCAGCAAGAATGCTTCCCGAAGCAAGTGGAACAGTTTACTATGTAATTACCAAACGAGGTCCTATTCCAGTCGAGCTAAAACATACAGATATTGATTATGAGCATTATATCGAAAAGCAACTTAAACCAATTGCTGATTCAGTATTAATATTACTTGGTGAATCATTCGATTCAATTGTTCAATCTGATCAGTTAAGCTTTTTTTGAAATCAAATAAGTTTAATAAGCAGATAGTAATTGGTTATTTTTGTATGTAAACTTTATTATTACTTTGAATATTGATTGAGGGTGTAAAATGAAACTCCACGAAATTTTAGTCAACAACCAAACAGATATTATTAATGAAGCTTTCTATTCTCTCCAGCGATCTCATTTAAAACATTATGACTCTTCCCGTGCCGATGAGAACTGGCAGCGGCTCGCAAAGCTATTCGATCTTACTTTAAATGGAGTTAAAACTAAAAGTCTTGTGGACATGGTTACATACTCCGAAAAAATAGCTAAAGAACGATACGAGTCAGGTTTTGATTTGCACGAAGTTCACTCGGCCTACAATGTTTTGGAAGAAACAATCTGGAAAGCAATTATTAAAGAAATTGATTCTACAGAACTTGCTGAATCTCTGGGACTTATAAGCACTGTGCTCGGAACAGGAAAAGAAGCATTAGCTCTTGCCTATGTTTCGCTTGCTAGCAAACAGAAAGTTAAAAGCTTAAACCTGACACAACTTTTTAAGGGCGTATAATTCGGAGGACGATTTGAAAATTCAATTCTACGGCGGTGCCAGAACTGTTACGGGCTCACAGCATCTTCTTACAGTAAACGGAAAAAAAATTCTTCTTGAGTGCGGATTATTTCAGGGAAGAAGAAAAGACACTTACGATAAGAATAAGAGCTTCGGCTTTGACCCAAAAGAAATTGATGCACTAATTCTTTCACACGCACATATTGATCACAGCGGGAATATTCCCAATCTTGTTAAGAATGGTTTTGACGGTCCGATATATGCAACATCAGCCACAATTGATTTGTGTAAAATTATGCTAAAGGATTCAGCTTATCTTCAGGAAAGGGACGTGGAGTGGCTGAACAAAAAAAGAAAAAATAATAATCATGAATCCGCTGAGGCATTGTATACTGTTGAGGATGTCGAAAATTCACTGAATAATTTTGTCCCGGTTGAATATAATTCTGCAACTGAAATTTTTCCCGGCACAATTGCTTTTTTTCAGGATGCCGGACACATTCTTGGCTCAGCAAGTATTCTGCTTGAAGTTGAAGAAGGAGGAAAGAAAATCCGCTTCGGCTTTTCAGGTGATATTGGAAGACACGAGATGCCCATTATAAAAGATCCTGATTACTTGCGTGATCTGGATGTTTTAATTATGGAAAGCACTTATGGCAACCGTATTCACACTCATTCAGATGAAGTGGAAGAGGAAGTAGCAAAAGTTGTACGTGAAGTTTATGAAAGAAGAGGAAAAATAATTATCCCTGCATTTGCAGTGGGAAGAACTCAACTGCTCGTTTACGTTCTGCATAAATTATTTGATCAGAATAGAATTCCTTCTCTACCAATTTATGTTGATAGTCCATTAGCAGTAAATGCCACAAACATATTCAGAGATCATCCAGAATGTTTCGACAGAGAGACCAACAGAATTTTTCTTGAAAGCGGTGATGATCCGTTTGGTTTTGGCAGACTCAAATACATTTCAACAGTTGATCAATCCAAAGAACTAAATGATATGCATGAGCCGATGATAATAATTTCCGCGTCCGGTATGGCAGAGGGAGGAAGAATTCTACATCACCTTGCGAATAATATTCACAATCCTAAAAATCTGGTTTTATTTGTCGGATATGCTGCTGAGCACACTTTAGCAAGAAAGATAATGGATGGAATGGAAAAAGTGAACATTCTTGGAGAAGAACATTCCGTAAAATGTCAGATAAAAACCATGGATTACTTCAGTGGTCACGCTGATCAAAATGAACTTTTAGACTATCTTAGTCTAAATCCGCAAAATCGATTAAAAAACGTCTTTTTAGTTCATGGCGAAGAAGAGCAAGCCTTGCCGCTTAGAGAAAAAATTATTCAAAAAGGTTACAAAAAAGCAGATTTCCCCATGTCGGGAGAAAAATTTGTGATCCAGGGAACTTTTTAGTATTCCTTTCATCTTATTATAGAGTTATATTTACAACTTTGAATTTGACGGTTATGTGAAAAGCATCCGTTAAATACCACAAGTTTTCAATTCACTAAAAATCCAATGAAGGAGAGCGATAAGCTTGAAAATAACAAAGCAATTTACCAATCGCGAAAGTAAATCTCTTGATCAATACTTGCAGGAAATCGGCAAAGTTGATCTATTAACTCCTGATATGGAGATTGAGTTAGCTATACTTATTAAAAAGGGCGATATGCTTGCCCAGGAAAAATTAATAAAAGCTAATTTGAGATTCGTTGTTTCGGTTGCAAAACAGTTTCAAAACCAGGGACTTTCACTCGGTGATTTAATCAACGAAGGAAATATCGGTTTGATTAAAGCTGCCCAGCGATTTGACGAAACACGTGGATTTAAATTTATCTCTTACGCAGTGTGGTGGGTAAGACAATCAATTATGCAGGCAATTGCAGATCAATCGAGAGTTGTTCGTTTACCTCTGAACAGAGTTGGTAACCTTACAAAGATCAGTAAAGCTTACAGAGATCTTGAGCAGGAATACGAAAGAAAACCAACCACAGATGAGCTCGCGAAAATTCTTGATATGACTGCTGATGAAGTCGCATATGCACTTCAGATTTCAGGTCGTCACGTTTCAATGGATGCACCATTAAAAACAGGCGATGAAAATAAAAACAGTCTTATTGATGTTCTTCCGAATGAAGAGCAGCCATTGCCGGATAAAGAATTGATGAAAGAATCTCTGAAGAAAGAAGTTCAGAATGTTCTCGGTACTCTTACAGAAAGAGAAGCAGAAGTAATAAAATTATACTTCGGAATTGAAGGAGATCATTCTGCAACGCTTGAAGAGATCGGCGAAAGATTTAATCTCACCCGCGAAAGAGTAAGACAGATTAAAGAGAAAGCCTTGAGAAACTTAAGACACTCGAAGCGAAGCGGCAGACTTAAAGCCTACCTCGGCTAGTTTTTACATAACTAATTTAATATTGAAGTCCGGTAACTGCCGGACTTTTTTATTTCAACTAGTTAAATACATTCTTTACTATCTCAAACAACCCAACATATGTTCCCAGCACACTGCCAAGACTTGCAAGAATAAAAACTAAGAGAACTTTTAGCAATTTGTTTTTCCACCACATTGAAAATTTTTTTGCATTTTCTCCAACACTCTGAAAATCTTTAACCAGTGGCGGCTGAAAATATGCCTGAACGAATGCGGCAACATATCCCGCTCCGATCAGTGGTGTTAAGCTTGTTATTGGAGCAGCAAAAAATGAAGTAATAATTGTAACCGGATGTGCAAGTGCAATTAATGCCCCAATTGCACTGGGAATTCCATTTGCAAGAATCCAGAACAACGCGTTATCGCCAGCTTCGTTTAATCCCTTGCTGTAACCGATGAAAAGAATTGAGCCAACAATGATCACCGGGATTCCCCATCCAATAATTTTTGCAACGGGAGAAGGCTTTGGAATTATTTCAATTTCCTTTAAATCAATTTTACTATCATTCTTTAAAGAATTAATAATCCCTTTTACGTGTCCAGCACCGACAACCGAAACAATTTTATTTCCTTGTGCATCTTTCATCTTTTGAGCGATGTACTTATCACGTTCATCGATAATTACTTTTTTCAGAACAGGCATTGCTTTGCCAAGTTCGTCCATCATTTCAGAAAGAACATCTTTGCTGCGAAGCTCTGCAAGTTTCTCTTCGGTTAATTCCTGCTTTTCGAAAATTCCCCCGAAACCTCCGGCAATCAATTTCATTTTCTGCCAGAAGCTCATCGAGTGCCAGGCTCTTCTTAATGTAATGCGCACTTCCCTGTCGCAAAGTTCAATTGGAATATTATTTTGTTTTGCTGTCTGCACTGCTTCTAATAATTCAGTGCCCGGTGTAACGCCTAGTTTTTCCCCAAGCTTTTTTTGATATGATGAAAGGACAAGATTAACGAGTAAAGTGCTGAGCTGCTTTTCCCTGATTATCTTCCGGATATCCAGATTTTCCCATCGGTTTTTTTCTGAAAGAGCCTGCATCCTCTTTTCATCAAGTTCAACACATACGACATCAGGTTTTTCTTTATCAATTACCTCCTTCACAAGATCAGCAGATTGCCGGGAGATGTGCGCGGTACCAACAATTAAAAACTCCCGTCCATCCTTTTTCACAAAGTGAACATCTTCATTGTAGTTATTTACTTTTATTTCTGTCATTACTCAATAAGTTCCATATTCTATTTAAAAAAATGAGTGGCAAATTTAATCAATTAACATTTAAGTGACAGGTATCACGCACTACAAAAAAGCAGATTGAATTGCAGAGAAGACGGGTCTATATTTGCCGCCCGGTAATTCATCCACAATTATCAATTCATAATTCATTAATTACATAAGGAGCGCTAATGTTTAAAAAACTTTTTCCTGTTTTGTTACTTACAGGAATTAATTTATTCGCACAAAATCCCGGTGACGTTATCTGGAACAAAATGTTTGGCGGAACCGAATATGACGAAGCTAATTCAGTTGTATATACTAATACCAATGAGTTCATTGTCGCTGGTTACACTCAATCTTACGGGCTGGGAAGATGGGGAAATGCTTATTTGTTTAAAGCCGATTCAAATGGTGACTCGGTATGGACACGAAATTACGGCTGGGACGGAAACGATGTTTTTGCAGACCTCGTTGAATCTTCAGACGGCAAGTTTGTTGCAACCGGTTTAACAGATACGGAATTTAACTTCGAAAATATTTATCTCCTTAAGGTAGATATCGACGGCAATCTTCAATGGGAGAAAAACTTCGGTGGACCAGAAAAAGAAGTTGCTCTTTCACTCGTAAATGCTGATGACGGCGGCTTGGTTATCACCGGAGTAACAAGGTCGTTTAGTGTCGGCGAAGAAGATCTGTTTATTTTCAAAACAAGTGTTGATGGCGATTCGCTTTGGTTTAAAACATACGGCACTGCAGGTAACGATGGTGGATACGGTATAACCAAAACTTCTGACGGCGGATATATTATAACAGGTCAATATGACTGGAGTTCTCTCTGGCTGTTGAAGCTTGATGAAAATGGAGATACGCTTTGGACAAAAGTTTTCGGTGGAAACAATTTTGATGAAGGCATCTCGGTTATTGAAACAGAAGACAACGGCTATATCGTCTGCGGAAACTCATCTTCGTTTGGCAACGGTGAGTTAGATGTTTATGTAGTCAAGACTGATACCGTCGGTAATATGCAGTGGCAAAAAACTTATGGCGGAGCCGGCTACGATGAAGGTAGAAGAATTTTAAAAAGAGATAACGGTTACCTGGTAATGGGCGGTACCGATTCGGGTATTGCTGGTGAGTTTAATTATTATTTAATCTGGACTAATGAAAACGGTGATACGGTTCAAACAAGAACTTATGGTGATGCCGGTGAAGACAGATGCTATGATGTAATAAACGTCGGTTATAAATATTTTCTCGTCGCAGGCTCAGATTTTAATAATGCAACATTGGGAGATGCAGGTCTTCTACTAATTGAATCCGGCAACAGCCCTTCAGATGTTACACCTGATCCTGTAATCTCCGGATATTCATTATCTGATGCTTATCCAAATCCGTTTAATCCAACAACAACGATCAAATATGAAATCGGTGAACTCGGTTTTGTATCACTGAAGGTTTATGATCTACTCGGAAGCGAAGTTGCTAGTTTAGTGAACGATGTTCAACATGCAGGAGTGTATGAAGTAAATTTCAATGCGACGGGGTTACCAAGCGGAACTTATTTTTATTCTTTGACTGCCGCTAACTACACTGAAACAAAAAAATTAGTTCTTTTAAAGTAGGAAACGGACTCCTGTCCGTTCCGCATTTATAATCCATTTTTGGCGACGGATCGATCGGGAGATCGATCCTTACAATTGTATTCTTGCATTTCCTTTGTAGGGGCTCAAAATTTTGAGCCCCTACATTCCGATAATTTTACTTTAAAAGAATCATCTTTTTCACTGCTATATAATCTTCCGTACGCAATTGATAGAAATACACTCCGCTCGTCAATGATGCTGCGTTGAACTCAACTTCATATCTTCCTGCAGGTATGTATTCATTAACAAGCGTAGCAATCTCATTTCCGAGTACGTCAAAAACTTTTAACGTTACATCACTGCTCACTGGCAACTGATAACTGATCACTGTACTTGGATTAAAGGGATTGGGGAAGTTTTGTTCAAGAATAAATTCTGTTGGTTGAGTTGGTTCGTTGTCTATGAAAGTAACCCCGCCGTTGGTTGTGTGGAGGACGGTGCCGCTGTCACCTACGACCCAGCCGATATTTTCATTCACAAAGTGTACGCCATTTAATGTTTTATCTAATTCAAAAAATTGCTCATTCCAGGTAGTTCCCCCGTCGGAAGTTTTAAGAATCGCGCCTCTTACTGGTGCTTGAGAACCTATTCCAACTACATACACAATATTTGAATTTATTGAATGGACATCCCTACACTGAGCCCAAGGATAATTTGTTGTAATCCAATCAGCACCTCCATTTGTCGTACGCTCTATAAAAAAATTCTGGCCAAATCCCCCACTATAATGATGAATTACAAAACCATTCTCCGAATCTGAAAATGAAATTCTATCAAAATGTCCGGTCATACCACCCCACAATGATTCGATCCAGTTATCTCCACCATCTGTGGATTTGTAGATAGAAGAACTGGCAAGAAAACCTTTTATTGGATCTAAAAACTGAATATCTCCACCCCCAATTGGTTTTGGTATCCAAATATTTCCACCATCTGTTGTTTTTAGAATTATTCCATCGCTGCAAAGCCATCCGATATTTTCATCGATAAAAAATACTGCATTAAAGTAAAGTGAGTCGTGAATTTGTTGACTCCAACTAATACCTCCATTTGTAGTTTTTAAAATGAAATTCTCTCCAACAACCCAACCTGTATTAGCATCTACAAAAGAAATATCTACAAGATTAAGATTGATGCCGCTTGTTTGCTGTACCCAATCAACTCCAGAATTAGTCGTGTAAAGTATTGTTCCGCTATCACCAACCGCCCACCCAGTATTCGCATCAACAAATTGTACTTTGTTAAGGTTTTGTGTTGTGCCGCTGTTCTGCGGTACACTGCCCAAAACAAATTTGCGTTACCAGCAAAAGGAAAAACAAGGTGTGTTTTAGAATAGACATATCGTGCCTCCTATTAGAAGTTGAAAAATAGTTAATTTCAAAACTTCTGCTTCGGGAGAGTATTCAGGTGTGTTGTCGCAGCAAGTTAATCAGAATTTAATCTCTACAATTCTCGCTCCCTCGGAGTAGAAATTATTTTTCTAGAATGTAAATTAAAATAATTGCTTAAAGATGCAAGCAACAGTTAGCAATCGGCAAGTAAAAAATGCGAGACATCCCCATCCATTAAATTAATTTTCATTTCGTAGGGAACGGACTCCTGTCCGTTCCTCTATTGATTTCACCTCATTATTTCGGATCGGTCAGAGACCGATCTCTACAAAAAATTTTGGGTGTATGTGATACACCCCTACAATTATCTTCTGATTTTTTAATAATTAAAGCCCTCCCCTTTGGGGAGGGTTAGGTGGGGCCTATTTCTCTATTTCATAAATTGGTTTTATATCAACCGGAAGATGTTCAAGCTTATTGCGGAGTGTTTCCATTGAGGGAGAATTAACAACATACTTTGCAATTAAATCTTTTGCACCCTGATAATCTCCTTTTGCCTGTATCATCAAAACAATATTTGCAAGCTCTTCAAGAGCAGGACCAATCTTCTCAAAATTAACTTTTACTTTCTGAGTTTGTTCGTTGTATTCGTAAGCACCTTTTTCAAGCAGGTAATTATAAATAATTGCATTGCCGCCGCCGTGAGCTTCGTTAATTCCGAATCTTACTGAGCGGAAAGTTCCGGCAAGAAATGTTACCCAGGTTTCATTTGCAAATGTTTCGGGGAAAACACCTTTTTCAATCATAAATATGTTGTTATACATTCCGAGTATATCCGCTTTACATTCTTCCATTGTTGAGTAAGTTTCTTTCAACTCTTTCTTTACTTCAGTATCTCTTCCATCAACTTTTATGAATCCGGGACCAATACCGTGTGACATTTCGTGCATCAGTGTATGCGTGAAGAATGATTCAAATGTAACATATTTCATCTGCTCAGCATTAAGTACAAGTTCGGCAATAGGTATGAGAATCTGTTTATACTTGGCTTCCTGAACATTTTTTAACAAAACTTTTTTTGAACCTTTTGCCTGACGAACTCTTTCATCATTCGGCAGATTGAATGCCAATGTTTGAACTCCTGATTTTGTATCTCCTCCGGTGAATACTTCATTTACAACTGCGAGCGGAGATTCGGAACCGCGGTTAAAATTTTTATGTTCATCCGGGATTGGAAGATGAATTTCCATATCACGTAAATATTTTTTGAAAACTTCAAGCTTTGCACTTTCGGCAGGATCTTCTATTGTTAGAAAACTTTCAAAGGCAGCTTTAAAGTTGAACATCCCATCTTCATAAACTTCATAAGGACCGATTACTATTTCTATTTTATGATCCTTCATATCCATCCAGTCCATATCGCTTTGATAATAGTCATTGCTCAGGAATGCATCTGCTCTTGAGCTAAGATATTTTTTCAGTGTTGGATTGTCAGCGTACTCAGCAGCTTCTTTTAATAATTTTGATGCTTCGGTTAGTTTGTCTTTCCAGTATTCGCTGTATGGAATTGCTGTTAATTTGCCATCAACTCTCCTGATTACAGTAAACTCAGATGTAAAAGCTTTTTCATCTGCGGGATTATTTTTAATCCAGCTTTCAAACTCTTCTTTTGTCATATCTTCGGGATAGAAGTTAGCACCGAGAGGTTTCTTCAAAGTATCAATGAATGGTGCATCGTGATCAAGTCTGTCGAAAGGACCAAACATAATTGTAAACAATTCAAGCTCGAGTCTTGCTTTCTCTGAACCAGTAGCAGCCTGTTCCATCAGACTTTTTCTTATTTCATAATTTTTTGAATACACCTGGTCGAGGAAAAGCTCATCCATAATTTTGGATGCGAGGTATAATTTTTCGACAACTACTTTCTCTCTCTCATCAAGAGTGCTTGAATCATATTTAAGTTCCGTTGGAGCAAACTTTTCAATTTTTTCTTTGAGCATTGCGATATCCTCTGCATCTTTGTTTTGTTCTTTCTTCTGTTCACATCCGAGCAGAATCAGCGAAAAGATTATACTGGTTAGTAATAAATATTTCATTTTAGATACCTGTTAATTTTGAATAGATGAAATGATAATTACGATTTATTGTAGCTGGAAATATAAGAAAAATGCCTCAGCCAAATTTGGCAAAAGTTTGGTGTTATTGATGCCAACGTTGTTATAACTGTTAAATTGCCTCTATCATTACAATCGTCATATCATCACTTAAAGGAATATTCCCTGTAAAGATTTTAACATCATTATAAAGAGAATTAATATTAGAGAAAGACTTTTGCAGGCATTGTATTAACCTTTGCTCTCCAAACATTTCTTTTTTAATATTCATCGCTTCGGTTACACCGTCCGAGTAAAGAAAAATTTTATCTCCGGAATTCATTGTAAAATTGTACTCTTTATAATCGTGCTCTCTTATTCCAAGTGGCAGTCCCGACTCCATCTTAAGTAAATTGACATTATCATTAGAAGAAATTGCCGGGAGATGATGGCCGGCATTGGCTATAGTTATAGATTTTGAAACGGGATCAATGACTCCATAAATAAGAGTTATAAATCTGTTTACGGGTAAATCGACTGTCAGAATATCATTTACTTTTTTCAATAATTTAGCCGGCGATTCTTCCTGCAAAGCGATCATCCTTATTATTGTTCTTGCAGAAGCCATCATCAAAGAAGCTGCTAAACCTTTTCCCGCAACATCGGCCAGAACAACTCCTAACTTTCCGGATGGGAGTTCAATATAATCGAACCAATCGCCTCCGACTTCAAGACAGGGTTCGCACATGCCAGTCACGTGAAAATTTTGAATCACGGGAGATTGCTTTGGAAATAAGTTTTTCTGAATTGTGCTTGCTTCCCTCATATCCCGAAGTATTATTTCTCTTTCTCTTTTTTCCTCTTCAAAAAGCATGGCATTTTGAATCGCAACTGATACGTGCTCTGCCAGAGTTTTTATCACATTTATATCGTGCTCTGAAAAGCCATTCCTCTCACTATGCTGAGCATTAATAATTCCAAAAACTTTATCTTTAGAAATCAGAGGTATATCTACATGGGAACTACTTTTAAAATCACATGGAAGTATATCCGGGTATTCACTTATATCGGGATAATAAATAATTTTGTTTTCAAAGAAAGCTTTCCAAACAATTCCCTGTCCGGGATTAAATCTGTCGCCAACCTTGTGTGTTTTATCTTCCCAGCCAGTTGCCGCAACAAGTTCCAACTGATTCGTAATTTCATCATAAAGAAGAACTCCGCATTTAGTAAAGCCAAGAGTTTTTGATGCGTCTTCAATAATTTGTTCGAGCAAGTCCTTCAAATCCAAAATGGAATTAATTTTTTTTATCACCCGTTGAACTAGCATAAAGTCTTCCATCTGGAAATCGGCTTCTTTTATTAGTGTCGAAATTTGTGTCATTCTGTTTCCCTTTAAAATTAATTATTTCTGGTGCGCATGTTTATTTGCAATTCTGATAATCACATCCAGACTTTTTTCAACGTCCTCATCTGTAGTAGCCCACGACGAAACGCTGATTCGCATTACAGTTTTCCCTTTCCATTTAGAACCACCAACCCAGCATGTTCCATCCTGTTGAATTTCGGAGATTATTTTTTCATTTATCTCTGCACTTCCAAATGAAACCAAAACCTGATTAATTATTACGTTATTCAGAATCTCAAATCCTTCCTTACGTATTCCGTCGGCAAATTTTCGTGCATAGCGGCAGGTTCTGTCAATCAGATCTGCAACACCTTTTCTTCCAAGCGAGTGAAGCGCCGCCCAGATCTCAACTGCCCTTGCTCTCCGTGAAAGTTCAGGAGTATATTGATAAGGAATTCTGCTTCCAGATTGATCGAGATAGTCTCCTTCCATTGACATTGCTGTTCTCAAATCATCAGGATGACTGCAAAGAACTATTCCACTATCGTAAGGGACATTCAACCATTTGTGCGCATCTGTTGCCCAGGAATCGGCTGATTCATATCCTTCTGTTAGATATGCTTTGTTTGGTGAAGCGCCTGCCCATAATCCAAAAGCACCATCCACATGAACCCAGGCTCCTTTACTTTTTGCAAAAGGAATAATTTCAGCGGCGGGATCAAAAGCACCAGTATTAACATTTCCTGCCTGGAGACAAACAATAGTTTTATCATCAATATCTTCTGGGAATTTACCTACAATCATTTTCCCTTGCTGATCAACCGGAACCTTTATTACTCTTTCTCTCCCGAACCCGACCAGACTCAAAGCTTTTAATAAACTTCCGTGCGCATCCTCGCTGACAATTACTTTAATTGGAGGAGCCCCAAATAATCCTTTAGCCTGAACATCCCAGCTTTGCTTTTTCAGTATCGAATGTCTTGCAGCGGCAAGTCCGCAAAAGTTTGCGACAGTAACTCCGGTTACAAATCCTGCAACTGCATTCTTTGAAACAGGAAGTATTTCAGTCAGCCATCCAGAACAAACTTTTTCAAGGGTTGCACCAATTGGACTCGTAACCTCAAGCCCGGAATTCTGATCCCACGCTCCTGCAAGCCAGTTTGCCGCAAGAGAGACAGGATTTGATCCACCGATAACAAATCCGAAATATCTTCCCCCTGCATTTGCAACTGTTCCTTTAGAACCAATTTCGTTCAGCATCCAGAGTGTAAGTTCGGGATCGCTTGGTTCTTCAGGGATGGGTTCGACAAAGCCTTTAAGTTTTTCCAGATCATCTGCGGAGGGGAATGCTCTTCTGTCATTCAAAGAATCGAGGAAATGAATCCCCATTTTTGAAGCATTGGTTAATAGTCTGCTTCTGTGCTCAGAATCAAGATTCAGCTCCTGATATAAATTTTTGAACTCCGTATTCTGCATTAGCGAGAATACTTGCTTTTCATTTTTTAAATGTCCGGGATTTTCCGTCAACATTATAACCTCCTTAGTTGATATACTATTTTTTTCTGATTACTTAATTACTAATTATTTGTTGAATAACAAGCATAATTTATTTTACCGCCCTCATTCATTTTCTGAACGGTTAATTCCTTATTTATACTGCTGTTATGTGCATTGGAAGGCAGATTTATAAGCAAGTTTATTCAGGTTATTAAAAAATTCCTCTTGCTACCAGGAATGGAATTATGATATAAAGTATTGTGTCTCTGACAGTGTAATAACCTATAACCACGGCAAATACTTTCCAGCCTCTTTTCTTCAGCAAGGCTTTGAAGCCTTCACGTTTTACTATCAAAATGCTGTCTATGATATAGTATTTGTAAAATCTTATAAGAATATTTTTTGCTGATAATCTTTCTAATGCAGCTTCTAATGTTTTCATTTTAATCTCCTTTAGGATGTGAGATAATGTTTGGCTAAAAATTATTTCTTAGTATTTGTTTATCTCACGTCCTGAATTTTTAGAGATGACATCCGGCTTTTGACGGATGTCATCTCTTTTGAACATTTTTATTTTCACTATTTAATTAAGCAGCTTTATCATAAGCTGGTGTTGATTCTTTTTGTTTTTTCCCAAAAGGAAATATCATCGGGACGCTTCTGCGATAGTTGATGTATTTTTTCCCATGTTCTCTTACCAGATCTTTTTCTTCAAAGATAATTGCAACGAAAATGTAAGCAGTTGTTGCTATCGCAAATACAAGATGTGCAATCGTCATAACCGGAGTTGACCAGAACATAATCAGCCAGCCAAAGTAAAGCGGATGCCGCACAACTTTATAAGGGCCAGGTGTTTTAAATTCCAGCGGCTTGTATTCTTTCTTTCTCCAGTACAGCCAGACCTGTCTTAATCCGAAAAGATCAAAGTGATTGATTAAGAAAGTTGTAACAAGAACTATCAGCCAGCCTGCAATCATCAAACCGTTCAGCACTGGTTCCAGAACAGAACCTTGAACATTCCATATTGCAACACCCATCGGCTTCCACAACCAGTAGAGTAGGATTACTGCAATGCTTGAGAATAGAACATATGTACTTCTCTCAGCAGCCTTCGGAATAAATTGAGTTATGAAGTTCTTAAAAGGCTTCCGTGCCATCACGCTATGTTGAATGGCAAACAATGCAAGCAGTCCGGCATTAATTAATAATGCTTCTCCAAACGGACCTGCTGCTAGCGAATCAATTGTTTTAGGAACAAGAAAGTTGCCCATAAAACCGGGCAGATATAAGAACACCCCAAAGAATATGAAGTAGCTAATCACTCCATACAAGAAAACCAGATGAAATTTCATTTCATCCTCCTTTAAGTTAGTTAATGGATTTAAGTTTACACTATCCTGAGTTATGCTGTTTGTTTAGAAACTCAGAAATTTTTCGGAGGCAAACTTAGTTTTTGTGGAGGGCGAAATATTTCAGAATTGTGTCAATGTTTTTAAGAAATGTTGCGGATAAAAATGCCGTGGTTGTGCAGCTTTAACTACTGTTGCAGTTGTTTTAAGTATTGTTGCAGAGAAGAAATTCTCTTCGATTTTAGCCTAATTTCAATTCTTTTTTTGGCTTTTTTTGTACTCAGATGGAGAGCAGCCAAACACTTCCTGAAATGATTTATTAAAATATGCCTGACTATTAAATCCTACTTTGTATGCAATTTCTCCCATGCTTCCGGCATCCTGAAGAATCAATTGAGCAGCTCTTTGCAAACGAAAATTGCGTATGAATTCAGTGGTTGATTGGTTTGTTATTGCTTTAAGCTTTCTGTGAAGTTGCGAACGGCTCATTCCGACTTCTCCAGCCAATTTATCGACACCAAAACTTTCGTCTTCAAGATTGTTTTCGATAACTCCCTGAATCTTCTTCATAAACTGCATTTGTGTTGATGGAACAATAACCTCAGCAGGCTTAAGAACCATTTCAGAGGTGAACTTTTGCCGTAACTGTTCTCTTGTTCTGATAAGATTTCTTACACGAAGTTTAAGCTCTTCCGGGTTGAATGGCTTGATTAAATAATCATCTGCACCAAGCTCAAGCCCTTCCAGCTTATCCTCTGTTGAGGCTTTTGCAGTTAGAAGAATAACAGGAATATGATTTGTCTTTGCATCTGTCTTTATCTTTTTGCAGAATGTATAGCCATCCATCTCCGGCATCATCACATCACTAATTATCAAATCCGGAATTAACTCAACTGCTTTATTAAGTCCATCTTTTCCATTTGGGGATTCAATTATGTGGTAAATTTCTGAAAGATTTTCCCGGATATATTTTCTCAAATCACTGTGATCTTCCACGATGAGAATGAATTCTTTTTCCTCATTTATTGTAGTGTCTTCAGAGTCATCAGAAATTTCTTTTGATAATTCTTCGCCAAACGCTTCATACTTTTCGGTGATGAAATCTGCAGAATCTAGTATTATTTCATCTTCCTTCAAATGAGTTTTTCCCAATGGCAGTTTTACTGTAAACTCTGTTACATCGTACTCACTTGATGCTGTTATTGTTCCTTTGTGGAGCTCAACAAGCTCCTTTACGAGTGCCAGTCCGATTCCGGTTCCTTCAAACAATTCGCTTTCTGCACGATGTACTTTGTAATACCTGTCGAACAAATGTGCGAGATCGGCTTTGGAAATTGTAATGCCTGTATTAACTACTTTTACTTCTGCAAATTTATTTTGAGATGAAATTTTTACTTCGATTTCGTTTTCCGCAGGTGTGTATTTAACCGCATTCGAAACAAGATTCGAAATTATCTTCTCCATCTTATCTTTATCAAAAAACAGATTTATTATTTCATCAGATTTTTCATTAATATCTTTACCATTGAACTGAAGCTTGATCTTTTTCTGCTCCGCGTAAGATGCAAACGAGACAAATATTCTTTTCACAAAGCTCACGATGTCATTTTCGGATGCAACCAGCTTTGATTTTCCCGATTCAATTTTTGAAAGTTCAAGCAGTTGATTTATAAGCTGCAATAGCCGAAGAGCGTTTCGTTTCATTACGCCATAATCTTCCAGCTCTTTTCTATCAGAAGATTTGCTTTCAAATTTTTGCAGAAGTCCGAGAATCAATGTTAATGGCGTTCTGAACTCGTGAGAAATGTTCGCAAAGAAATGTGATTTCAACTGATCAACTTCCTGCAGTTTCTTTGATTCAAAATCTTTTAGCTGAAGTTCATTACGCAGCTTTACTCGTTTCATTTCATATTGCCGGAGCGAGTACAAAATCGTAATAAAAAAAGCAGCATACAATAAATACGCCCACCACGTCTGCCACCACGGCGGCGCAACATACAGTTTAACAGCAATTCCTTTTTCATTCCAGATGCCGTCGCTATTTGACGCTTTCACTTTAAAAATGTAATTGCCCGGATCCAAATTAGTGTACGTTACATACCTTCTGTTGCCAGCATAAATCCAATCGTTATCAAAGCCTTCCAGCATATACGCAAACTGATTTTTCCCGGGATTCACAAAATGAAGAGCCGAGAACTCAAATGAGATTACATTATCCTGATGTCCGATCGAAATTTCATCAGCATAGCTGATGTTTTTCTGCAGATAATCCTGCTTGTTATCACCGGCATTGATCGAATTATTAAACACTTTGAAATCTGTAAGCACAACCGGTGGAACCGTTTTGTCGACAATCATTTCAGATGGATTAAAGAATGAAATTCCATTCACTCCGCCAAAAAATAGATAACCCGACTCACGATCCTTCAAAACAGTTCTTGGAGAAAAAGCATTGCCAGCAATTCCATCATACTCATCAAAGCTCTTTGCCGAAAGATTAACGGGATCGAACTCGTTTAGTCCTTTATCTGTGCTTATCCATAAATTGCCATTGTCGTCTTCCTGCATTGCGAGTATACTGTTGCTCGACAGACCATTTTCGGTAGTATAATGCTCAAAGGTTTCATCTTCATAATTGAATTTGTTAAGTCCGCCGCCAAAGGTTCCAATCCACAAATTTCCTTTTGAATCTTTGTAAAGAGAATTTATTCTGTTGGCACTGACAGAGCCGGGATTTGAATGAAGATGTTTAAACTGTTCAATTATGTTTTCTTTTCTGTCAAGGCGGAACAGACCGTCCAATGTTGTTCCGAACCAGATATCTCCGAACCTGTCTTCAATAACGCAATGGACTTCTTTTCCAAAGACCGAATAATTTTCCGATTCTGCTTCCAGGTCAGCAAAAGTATTTGTGTTTTTGTCAAATATAAAAATCCCCGCATCGCCGGTACAGATCCATATATAGCCTTTGCTGTCTTCATAAATCGAATGAATAAAATTTCCTTTGATGCCAGATGAATTTTTATCTGATTTTTTATATGCTTGATAAGAGTTTGAGTTTTGATTGATTATAAGAATCCCTTCTCCGTATGTGCCTACCCAAATATTATCGTCTCTATCTTTTAATAATGAAGTAATGCTTTTTTTATCTGTCAAGTAATACAACTTGTGATCAGTTATATTTTTACTGAGGATAATAGATTTTGATAACAGACTTTTTATTGTGGTTTGTATTATTCCAAGATTATCTGTTCCAATCCAAATTTCCCCGGGTTTATTTATTAATAATGAATTAACAGCCAATTTTCCGGAATTTAACTCATCAGAGTCAAACAATGCACTGTTGAACTTATTATCACCGCTATAGATTTTAAACAGTCCATTACCATCACTTCCAGCCCATAGTACACCGCTTCGGTCTTTCAGCAGCGAAATGATACTTGCAGCTGGAAATCTATCTACGGAAAAGAACCGTTCTATTAAACCAGTGGATGACTTGAACATCAGTAATCCATTTTCCAGGGTGGCAAAAAGAATATTTCCATACTGATCTTCTGTAATTCTCCGGATATAAATCCATCCAGGAACTCCTGCGAAAGTTTTTTCGAAAACATGCTTTTCAAATTTCGGATTATCTTCATCGTATAAATTAAGATTGATGCTGTTTACACCGACGTTTGAGCCTATCCATAAAGTATTTTTACTGTCCACATAAAGATTTACTATCCGGTTTGATAGAAGCAGTTCAGCATTTTGAAAGTCATTACGATATGTTCTGGTTTCTTTGGTTTGTGGATTAAATCTTACCAAACCATCCAGCTTTGAAATCCATAAAAATCCCTGATGATCTTCCACAACAGATGTAATATTTGTCTGCACCGGATCGAATGGATCTCCCCCGAAGTAATATCTTTCATAAATATTTTTTTCGGGAATGAATTTGTTTAAACCGGATCTTGTTGCTATCCATAAATTATTTTTGCTGTCTTCAAGAACTAACCAGATTGTGCTGCTGCTGATACTTGTTTCATCTTCAGGATTATGATGATAGTGAAAGAATTTTTCAGTCTTCGGATCAAAGCGATTTAATCCATCACGCGTTCCTATCCAGAGAGATCCTTCTTTGTCTTCTGCGATACAATGGACTGGATAATCACTGAGGCTATTTAAATCTTTGGGATTATGACGATAAACTTTGAAATTGTAACCATCGAAACGGTTTAAACCGTTCTGCGTTCCAATCCAGATAAATCCCTTACTGTCCTGAGTGATGTATTGAACCTGGTTTTGTGACAGACCGTCTTCAATGCCATAATGACTTACTCTTCCATTATTTACCTGCGGAAACAGCAACTCTACTGTTAAGAGTGATATAAAAAGTAGAAGGTATATATTTGTCCTGATTTGCCGCCTCATTAGTCTTTAATGATTTAAGATGTTCCTGAAATTACACGGGAAAATAAAGCATACAATAAAAAAGACAAAGAAATTTGTGAAAACTTTTTTCGGCAACTCTTTCTGATTATATGTAATTTTAGCCGCTTAAAATTCATCAATACAAATAATAAAAGGTAAAGTAATGAATAATATTTATAAATCTGTTTCATTCGTTCTCCTTTCATTTATAATTATCAGCTCGGTGATTGCACAATCACCCGAACGCAGCGATGTGCCTGATAAATATAAATGGAACCTTTCTGAAATTTATCCGACTACTGCTGACTGGCAGGCAGATGTTGATCTGTTAAAATCAGAAGTAGAAAAGCTCGCAGCATTTAAAGGAACACTTGGTCAAAGTGCCGATGTTCTTTACAATGCATTGAAAACTTCCTCGGATCTTGTAAAAACACTCTCGAAAGCATGGACTTATGCGAGCAATCTAAGTAACGAAAATCTGAACATATCCGAGAATCAGGCAATGATGCAGCAGATGGGTGCACTTGGAACAAAGTTTGGCGAAGTTACAGCGTACATGGAACCGGAAATCCTTCAAATCCCGAAAGAGAAAATTGATCAGTTCCTTAAAGAAAAACCCGTGCTTGCTGCTGAGTATGATATTTATATTGATAATATTCAGAGACTTCGGGAACACACTCTGAGCGAAGCGGAAGAAACAATACTCGCCAGTTTCGGATTAATTTCGGATGTTCCGGGAGATGTGTATGATATTTTCACAAACGCGGAGAAACCTTTTCAAAAAGTTACAATTTCTACCGGTGAAGAAATTGAGCTGACTCCTGCTTCTTATACAAGATACCGAACTCTTCCAAACCGTGACGACCGCTCAAAAGTTTTCGATGCTTTCTTTAATGATTATGGAAGATATAAAAACACTCTCGGTGCAAACCTCGGCGGCAAGGTTAAAAAGGATTGGGTTTATGCAAAGAATAGAAAATATGAATCATCTTTACATGCAGCTTTAAATGCAAATAATCTTCCTGTTTCGGTTTACACAACTTTGATTGAACAAGTCAATAAAAATCTTCCAACGTTACATCGTGCACTCGATTTAAAGAAAAGAATGCTTGGTGTGGACGAACTTCGTTATTATGATCTTTACGTTCCGCTTGTTGAGAAGGTTGACATGAGTTTTTCTGTTGAGCAGGGACAAAAAGCAATTCTCGACGCTTTAAAACCTCTTGGCGAAGAATATGTTTCTGTTCTCCAAAAATCTTTCAATGAAAGATGGATTGATTATATCCCAACTGTTGGTAAACGAAGCGGAGCTTATTCAACCGGCGGAGCTTATGATATTCATCCTTATATATTAATGAACTGGACAGATGATTATGAATCGGTTTCCACACTTGCACACGAACTCGGGCACACAATGCACAGTTACTTCTCGAATAAAACTCAGCCCTTCTCAAAAGCAAATTATGCAATTTTTGTTGCTGAAATTGCTTCAACAGTGAATGAAAATTTTCTCAACAATTACATGGTGCTGAATGCAAAGAGTGATGAAGAAAAACTTTATCTGCTTGGAAGCTATCTTGAATTATTGAGAACAACGATTTTCCGTCAAACATCATTTGCAGAGTTTGAATGGGAAATTCATAAAAGAGCTGAAGCCGGCGAACCTTTAACTGGTGAAGATATGTGCGCAATTTATTTTGAAATAGTTAAGAGATACTACGGACACGATAAAGGTCATTGTGTTGTGGATGATTACATTCAGTATGAATGGTCTTACATTCCTCACTTCCTCGGATATAATTATTATGTATATCAGTACGCTACTTCACTCATTTACGGAACTGCATTTGTAGAGAAGATGCTTAACAAAGGACAAATTGCGGTTGATGATTACTATAAAATCCTGAAAGGCGGTGGTTCAAAATATCCTGCTGATTTAATAAAGGAAGCCGGTATTGATCCAATGTCGCCCGAGCCTGTTGAACTCACAATGCAAAAAATGAACAAAGTGATGGATCAGATGGAAGAAATTTTGAAAAAAATGGGTAAATAAAAATTAAAGGCAGAGAAGTGTTGATACGTATCTCTGCCTTCTTCTTTTCCAATTGACAAAGTCTGAACATTTCAATTAAAAAATTCCAATTCCCATTGCGCTTGCAGAGTTATCAATTAATTCATCTTCATTTTGAACATCAGTTTCATTATTAACTTCTGTTACAACCTCCTCGATATTACTTTTCAAATCAAACTGCTCTACTTGATAATTTGAATAATCGTTATCGCTAATTATCACCTGCTCAACCTCAATAGTATTAGAATTATTAATATATCCTGGATAAATTGCTGAGTATACATTTACTGTTACAACACTAACAACTAAACAAACGAATAACTTTTTCATTTCAACACCTCTTTTATTTTAATTATACATTCTGTTTATCTCTCGATAGAAACGTAGTTAAAACAAGGTGGGAGAATGTCATTGTATTGTAATTGATGAGTAAAACTTCTTCTTAATTTGACTCAATTGTCATAGAATTGTAATAGGTTTGTAATGAATGAGTAGTATCCATCCAATAGCACAAGAAATGAAAATGCACACATCATTTGTGAATAAAATTTATAATTATTAGGTTTAATACTGAAAAGGAAGGCTAACTCTGTTCCCCCTATAAAATATATTAAATCAGACTCGAGAATTTTCCATAAATTTTTTAGTGTGCCTTCTTTATGGGTCTTGCTTTGAATTTTAAATAGATAGGATGTTCAAATCCTGATTGTAATTAGAGGATTCAAATTTGAAATCATCTAAACAATATATTAAACTGATTTTGAGTGCCGCAATTTTCGTCTCGTTTTTAAACCTGCTGACAGTATTTCCACAATCAAAAAGTAAACTGATCCTCTCGCTTAATTATAATAATCCAAATGCTGAAATTATGCTAGAGAGAGATCGACCGTTTCACAGCTATATGCCTACGATGAATTATGAAAAAAGAGATCTTTTATCTCCAATAAAAAATTCTTACCCGTTAAACAATACCGACAGTATCGATTATACCTATATCCCCTGGGAATCAGAAGAACATTTTTGGATTGCTTTTACTGAACTTGCAATCATTGAGTTTGTTCCGTGGGCTCTTGCAAAATGGGGACGAGAATGGAAGGATCCGGAAGACAATTGGGCTAATGTAAATACAGAAACCTGGTGGAGAAATATTACTTACGGCTGGGAATATGATGGCGATGCTTTTTTAACAAACTACTTTGCACACCCTTATCATGGAAATTTATACTATAATGCAGGAAGAACTAATGGATTTTCATTTTGGGAATCAAGTGTCTGGGCATTTGCCGGAAGTGCTTTCTGGGAGTACTTTGGTGAAACGTTCCGACCGTCTATTAATGATTTGATAAATACCTCGATGAATGGAATTAATCTTGGCGAAATGCTTTTCAGGCTTTCTGCTGTAGTTACAGATAACACTGAAACAGGAACTACCAGGGTTTTTCAGGAAATCGGTGGTGCTTTGCTTAATCCTGTAAGAGGTTTTAATAGACTAATGACCGGTGAGACTTACAAGGTCTTTCCAAATCCTGAGGAAGGAAATCCAACCAGCTTTGGATTTAAGCTTGATGTCGGATTAAGAAGATTAGATAAAAATGGCGATGTAAATAAAACAGAGGATATCAATGAAGGAGTTTTATCAGCGGAAATTTCATATGGAAATCTTTTTCACGGAAATATTAAAAAGCCCTTTTCCTGGTTCGGAGTTGGTGCTGCAATCTCTACAAGGGATCCTCTGCTGACAAACTTGCAATCTTTTGGAAATTTGTACGGCTGGCATATCAAAAAACAAAAAGATTTAAGACATACCATAAATGCAACTCTTAACTATAATTATTTCAACAATCCCGGTTTTACCTATGGAGGTACTTCAGTTAATGTACATCTTGTTTCATTTTATAATCTTAAATCCTCACTTGACATCTTATCGAATGTTGATATCGAGCTGATTGCGATGGGAGCAGTTCCAACCGATTATTATGTTGATGTTGAAGGAAGAAATTACGATTTTGGACCGGGTATAGGCATTAACATAGGGGGCTCTCTCATTAATGATAACTGGAATCTTGCACGAGTATATTATTCATCAAAATGGACCTGGACACAAAGTGAGCCTTCTGATTCCCGACACCATTTACATGTTGTTTGGTTTGATGTTATGTACCCATTTGTAGATTATTTGGCAGTTGGCTTGGGACTGGGAGCTTATTGGCGGAATAGTTACTATAAAAATGAGGATGATGTGTTTAAAAGAAATAGGATTATCAGACTATTCATAAGATTAGCGTTCGTTTAACTTAATTCTTTGCTGAAAGCTATTTGGCACAATCCAAATTCGTAAGATATTCAACAAAGTAGACCTGCAATTCGTACAGTTATCATTTTTTGATACACCAAATTTTTCCATTTCCTATCTTGACGGTAATTGTTATTCTGGGATTAGTATATCATAGGAGCCGCAATGAGCAAAATGAAAAACACCTTAGTAATTCTTTCACTTTTCAGCATTACTCTTTTTGCACAGGAAGAGAGAAAAGTACTGGCAGAAGTTTTCACCAACTCACACTGCCCCCTTTGTCCGCCAGCGCATAATGTAATCGAAAGCTATTTGAACGGACCAAACGGTGATAGAATAAGTTTCATCTTTTATCATATGATTTATCCGTATAGCGATGATCCGCTTTACTGGGAGAGTCAGGAAGGTTCAGATGCAAGAGATAACTTTTACAATCCGGTTAGTGCAACTCCCCAGGGTTGGTTTGATGGCACTCATCAGGGAAGCACGAATGGTTGGACGACTTCACTTAACAATCTTGTGGCCACTCAAAGTCCGTTAAAAATATTATTGAGTGGATCAAAAAGTTCAAACCAGATCTATATAAATGCTGAACTCACTAGAACTGGAAATATATCGGATAATGATCTTGTAATTCATTTTATTGTTGTTGAAGATTTGTTTTTTGATGGAAGAAACAGCATTTCACATCACAAACACGTTATGAGAAAAATGCTGCCAACACCCGCAGGACATTCATTTTCAATCGGTATAAATGAAACAACAAATATTCCTCAAACAATTGAACTTGATCCTATCTGGGATTCTGACAGCCTGAGTGTTGTTGTGTTTATTCAAAGCGCGGGATCAAAGACAGTTTATCAGTCAGATACTATTAGTTATGATGAATTGACAGTCACCAACGTAGAGAATGATAATTCTTCTCCTTCCGAATTTGAACTGAATCAGAACTACCCCAACTCTTTTAACCCAAGTACTACAATTAGTTGGCAGTCACCAGTAGGCAGTTGGCAAACTCTAATAGTTTTTGATTTGCTGGGAAGAGAAGTTGAAACTCTGGTTGATGAGTTTAAACCAGCAGGTAGTTATGAGGTTGAATGGAATGCTTATGGTTTACCAAGTGGAATCTACTTTTACAGGCTTAATGCAGATAATTATTCAAACACTAAAAAGTTAATACTGTTGAGGTAAAATTTTATTTTATCAAAACATTTATTTTTTGAAAATTTAGAGTGATTTCTTTAGAACTGTCTTTTGGTGAAGCAAACAAAAATTTTGCTGTTCGTATTTGATTCCCAAAAATTAATTGCTATCTTGCAAGAAATCTTCCAACTCCAGGTTTTTTATTCTTAGGTTTTGCCAAGAATTGAACTTCCAGCGAAATGATGCCCAAATAACTTTCCAATAAAATTGGAACTCTTATAGTATAGGAGATAAGTAGTTCTTTTTAAACGGAATAACATTTAATTATAATTTGGAGGCAAAATAATGTCAACTACATTTGGTGTGGGTTATTCAGAAAACCCAAATTCAATTCCTGCAAATTTTTACCTTTCCCAAAACTACCCAAACCCGTTCAATCCCAGCACGGTAATTGGTTATCAGTTGCCAGTAAGTGGAAATGTTACTTTAAAAGTTTATGATTCACTTGGAAGAGAGGTTGCAACGTTAGTAGATGAATATGTAGTCGCAGGAAGTTATGAGATTGAGTTTGATGCATCAAAGCTTTCAAGCGGGGTATATCTATACAAGCTTACAGCAGGTAATTTCACAAATTCAAAGAAGCTTTTACTTTTAAAATGAAAAATGATATTGAAGTAAAATATAAAATCCCGATCTTGATATTAGGCGGAATCATTACAGGAATATCTTATTTGTTCTTCCAATTCTATCTCGCATGGTTTTGCCTGATACCGCTTTTCTACTTGCTCGAAAAAGTATCAATGAAGCACTCGTTCATTTATGGCGTTTCGTTCGGTGGAATTGCTGCTTTGATATTATACTACTGGATAATACCTGTTTCCTTTAGATACTCAGGTAAGTTTACAATCTTAACCATTGTTTTCTATCTGACTGCAGTTATTTATTTCTCAATTTACTTTGGCATATTTAGCATAATTTATAAAGCTCTTCATAACAAATTAAAAAAAACAATCTTTCTGGGAATATCCACAGCATCCGCATTTGTTCTTATTGATATTTTAAAAATGCAGTTGTTCCCCGGTTTGCCCTGGTTGCATTATAATCTTGCTTTTACCCAAGCACAAAATTTCCCGACAGTTGAGTGGGGTGCCGTTGGAGGACTAAGTATAATTAATTTCTCTATAGTATTCTTTGGATATCTTTTTACTCAGTATTTGATAACAAAAAAGATATTCTTTCTAAAAACTGCTATTGTTGTCATTGTATTATTCTTTACGGGTGGATTTTTATTAACTATTACTAAATCTGAACAAAACGAAAAGAAGTACGACGTTGCACTTATCAATGAAAATATTTCTTCTGAAACCCGGTGGAATGAAACAAGCGGAGATTCCATTGCAAATATTTTTTTTGATCTGAATAAACAAGCCGCAGAATACAATCCTGATCTTATTGTTTGGTCTGAAACGGCTATCCCCTGGAAATTTAATACGGATGACCAGTTTATTCCTGCAGCATTAAATATAACACACAAAACAAAAGCTGATCATCTGATGGGTATATGGACTCCTTCCTCTAATGAAGAGCATATGTTTAACTCTGCACTGCTGATACTGCACGACGGAAGAGTAGTTGACAGATATGATAAAAATATACTATTGGATTTTCTTGAGAAACCATTAATAAACAATTCTTCACTGACACTACCGTTTGTCAATTCAAGTGTATTTAATAACATCCTGCCGGGGAAAACAAATCATTTAATTAAAAGTGGAGATGCAAGGATCGGGATTTTAATTTGTAACGAAAGCCTTTCAATGTCTTCATACAATGATTATTTAAAAGCTGGTACAAATCTGATAATAGTTATGGGGAATAATGCCTGGTTTGATAATACACCGTTGATTATGCACCATTTTTATGTAACCCAAATGTATGCAAAAATGTTTGGCATTGATGTTATTGTTAATAATAATAGAGGAATGATTGGAATTATTCGCGGAATGGACGAAGCTGAAGTACTAAATCCTTCTAGTTTACCTAGGGTAATAAACTTTCAAACGGAATTAACTACATATAAAACAAATTATTCAAAAATCTATCCTTATGACTTCATACTTTATTTATCAATTATCTTCTTATCACTTTTTTTAAGGAGGAAAAAAAAATGAAAAAGATTCTATTACTACTAACTCTCTTAATTTTCAGTTTGACTGTTATGGAGACTTTTGCTGGTCCTAATTATTATCAGGGATCCTGGAGATGGCGAAATGATGATGGAGATGTGTATACTGCAACATGGAAAAATTCTTTAGAAACACCAATAATCTTTTCTGAAGATGAAAATGTGCGACTTCGGTTAGAATTATTATTTTCCGATATACCTGGAGATACTTCTGAAACTTTTACACTAATCTATACTGACGATATTAATGATGGAGTATGGACCCCTATCAGCAATGATGAGTCGAATGCATTTGTAATGTCACCCTCAAATTTTATAGTTGATACGGCCTGGTATTTTGATAACCAGTTGCTGCCGGGAGATCCATATCTTAACTATATTAAAACGATTACATTCGATTCAACTAACCCATATAATTTTAACTTTTCAGAAAATGGTATATATGAATTAGAGTACTCAATCAGGAAGACTGCTAATTTGGAAGAAAGTACTTCTTACTATTTCACTTTAGCAAATATTTCAATTGGAGGTAATTACCCAATAATCATGACTCCGCCAATATTCTGGTGGCCCCAGCAAAGCGGTACATCTAACACACTTGAAGATGTTTTCTTCATTGATGATAAATCCGGATGGGCAGTGGGAGGTGATGGAACAATTATTCATACATCTGATGGCGGTGTCACCTGGGTAACTCAGCAGAGTGGAACGACTAATTTGCTGAATGATGTTTATTTTACAAATGCAATCACAGGTACAATTGTTGGTCAAAATGGAACAATATTAAGAACAAATGATGGAGGAAATACTTGGACAAGTCAGAATAGCGGGACATCTCATCATTTACAATCAGTTTATTTTATTGATACTAATAACGGATGGGCAGTCGGGGGTGAAGGCAGCATTCTTCACACCACGAATGGCGGAACGACCTGGAACGTTCAGTACACAGGGAATGGTGGTGTTCTTTACTCAGTATTCTTCTTTGATGAGCTAAACGGAATTACAATTGGCTCTGTCGGGTATATGTATAGAACATCAGATGGAGGAAATATTTGGATTCGTCAGCAGAATGTAACAAGTAAGACACTTTATGATATGTCATTTCCGGAACCCAGCACAGGTACAATTGTAGGAGAAGACGGAATAATTCTCCTCACTTCTGATGGCGGAGTAAGTTGGATAATTCAGCCAAGCGGAACAACAATACCATTAAGATCAGTTCATTTTATTGATAGTATGACTGGATGGGCAGTCGGCTCTACAACTTATGGAAAAATAATAAAGACCACTGATGGTGGTTCAACCTGGGTAAATCAATCAAGCGGTGCAGCAAGAGGTCTAAATGATGTTTATTTTGCAGATATTAAAAACGGGTGGATAGTTGGGGCTAATGGAACAATCCTAAGTACAAAAGACATAGCTTCATCTATTGTGGAGCATTCAACTGCCAAGCTAATAGATTTTATACTTTCTCAAAACTACCCCAATCCATTCAATCCAAGCACAACGATCAGTTGGCAGTCACCAGTTAGCAGTTGGCAAACTTTAAAAGTTTATGATTTGCTTGGAAGAGAAGTTGCTACTTTGGTGGATGAGTATAAACCAGCAGGAAGATATGAAGTAAAGTTCGACGCAAGTCATCTTACGACCGGAGTTTACTTTTACAGATTATGGGCAGAAGAGTTTACGTCAACAAAAAAATTAATTTTGATGAAGTAGATATATGTGCGACTCACTTTAAAATGAGTCGCACTTATTTTAACTAAAATAAATCCAGATTAATCCGACACAAAGAATTAACAACACCGAGAGAATAAAATCTCTTTTCTTCCAAACTTTGTCTTCATTTCCACTTTTATCTGTTACTGTATGAATTGTTAGTCCTTCAACTTTTTGAAATGATGGAACAGCGGTTAAATAACTGACCACCACCAAAACCAATGTACAAATCAGAAATAACATGAAAGCAAAGTGAAGAAAATTGAGATCAGCATAATTGAACAAAAATCCGCTCAATAATCCCTTATTCAATTCAAGTATTAATCTTGCAATTCCCAATACGAATCCTGTTGCTAGTGCGGCAATCGCTCCCTGTGAGTTAACTCTTTTTGAAAGAACCCCGATTAAAAATATTGCGGCTATTGGTGGTGAAATATATGCCTGAACGCTTTGAAGGTATTGATAAATCTGTCCGGAAATTAATTTCATCATCGGTATCCAAAGCAAACCAAATCCAACTAAAACTATTGTTGCAATTCTTCCGACAAGAACCAAAGTTTTCTCACTGGACTCAGGCTTAAGTTTTTTATAAATATCCCAAGTAATTAACGTTGAACAGGAATTAAATACAGAAGAAAGCGAACTCATCAACGCTGCAAGCAGTCCCGCAACAACGATCCCTTTTAATCCGACCGGTAATAGTGCACCAATTAATGTTGGTAATGCTTCATCTGGTTTGCTTAAGGTTATATCTCCTCTTTGAGTTAAAGCATAAGCAATCACGCCGGGAATTACAAAAAGAAAAAGCGGAAGAAGTTTTAAATAACCCGCGAAAATTGTTCCTCTCCTGGATTCATTAATATTTTTTCCTGACAGAACTCTTTGCACAATGAACTGGTCAGTACACCAGTACCATACTCCAAGTATCGGTGCACCGAAAATAATTCCCGTCCAGGGAAAATTCGGATCGCTTATTGGTTTCCAGAGACTGAAAAATCCTGCACCAGCGTGGTTGTAAAGTTCGTTGAATCCACCTAGTTCAATTAACCCAACAACTGTTACAGTAATTGCTCCGCCAATAAGAATAAACATCTGAACCATATCAGTGTAAAGAACAGCTCGAAGCCCTCCAAGCACAGTATAAATCCCGGTTATGATTACAACGATAAGCGCACCTGTCCAGAATTCAATTCCCATCAGTGATTCAAAAACAATTCCACCGGCAGCAATTGTAACAGAAATTTTTGTGAGAACATATCCCACGATTGAAATGACAGCAAGATACCAGCGGGCACCGGAAGAATATCTTCGCTCAAGAAATTCCGGCATAGTAAAAACTCCACTCTTCAGATAGAACGGAACGAACAACCAACCGAGAATTAGAAGAATTAATGATGCGAGAATTTCAAATTGTCCAACTGCAACTCCGCTTGCAGCTCCAGTTCCTGCTAGACCCACCAGATGTTCGCTTCCAATGTTCGAAGCAAAAAGTGAAGCACCAATTATAAACCAGCCGACATTTCTTCCTGCTAGAAAGTAATCGGATGAATCTTTACTCTTTCTTTTCTTGCTGAATGATGACCAGAAAGCAACAAGAAATACAATTACAAAGTATGCAGCTATTAAAATCCAATCTAAATATTCAAGCATAAAGAACCCATTATAAATTATAATTATTTACCGGGGATTGTCATTCCGGCGAAGTCTACGATTAGCGGACGAGTCCGGAATCTGAGCAGCTACACTCGAATTCCCGACAAGCGGGAGTGACAGCCACACTTTATCTATTCATTCTTCTGGTATAAAACTAATTGCAGTTCCTCCACCAGGTGCAAGTTTTAAATTCAATGTGTCTGAATTGTTAACTATCTTGTTTTCGATTTTGTATGAAGTCGGATTTTTATCCCAGTGAGAATCGGTTCCATCTGAATAAATTACGGCCGTATATTTTTTCCCAACATCTAAAAAGTTCAGTGAAATATTTATCACTCTTTCATTTTCATCAGTGATGCTTCCAAGAAACCATTTGTCTGTGTTTCGTTCTTTTCTCGCAATGGTAATAAAATCTCCGATCTCACCGTTCAATACAATTGAGGTATCCCAATCAACGCCAACATCCCTGATGAATTGAAATGTGGGATGACCCTCATAATTTTCAGGAAGATCTGCAGCCATTTGCAACGGACTATAAATTACAACATAAAGTGCAAGCTGATGGACAAGAGTTGTGTTAACCTGATTTTCTTTTTTATACTTATCTAATTTTATATCGAAGATCCCGGGCGTATAATCAATCGGACCAGCAAGCATTCTCGTAAAAGGAACTATTGTCAAATGCTCAGGCGGATTTCCACCATCAGGTGACCAGGCATTAAATTCCTGACCTCTCAAACCCTCTGCGCTGATCAAGTTCGGATAAGTTCTTCTAAGTCCCGTTGGCTTTATTGGTTCGTGAACATTGACCATCATCTGATACTCTGCTGCTTTCTCCATTACTTTTCTATAATGATTAACCATCCACTGTCCGTGATGATATTCTCCGTCAGGAAGAATTTGTCCAACGTACCCTGTTTTGACAGCGTGAATTCCTAAACTTTTACAAAGTGCAAACGCAGTATCCATTTGTTTTTCATAAGTCATTATTGCTGCAGAAGTTTCATGGTGCATAATGATCTGAACATTTCTTTCTTTTGCGTATTGAACGACTTCATACAAATTATAATCGGGATATGGAGTAACGAAATCAAAAATACCTTCCCGATCGTGAGTGCCGAACCAGTTTTCCCAACCCGTGTTCCAACCTTCAATTAACACTGCTCCAATTCCGTTGTTAGAGGCAAAGTCAACATATCTTTTTGCATTTTCTGTTGTTGCACCGTGTCTTCCGCTCTTCATATCCCATGTACTTTTACCAAGATGCATTTCCCACCATATCCCCACATACTTTGTCGGCTTGATCCAGGATACATCTTCAAGTTTATTTGGTTCATTAAGATTTAATATAGTTCTTGAGCATACAAGATCCGTTGCCTTATCAGAAATTAAAATCAATCTCCAGGGAGTAACGAAGGGAGTTTTGGTTTTTACTTTTATTCCCGAATCATTTCCAACAAGCTCACTCTGGAAGAGAAGATTTTCTTTACCAACTTTCAAAGTCATATCAGCATAGTTAGTAAGATTGGCCTCCAGAATACTGATATAAATTCCTTCGGCGGTTTTCATTGTAACAGGAAGATTTACAGCATTTTCAGGAATATATGTTTGTGCTAGCGCTTCGTTTCCTCTTTTTGAAAGCGCGTCAATATCACTGAACTTTGTTGTATTAAAAAGATGCTCATAAATATCCCAATCACCGGGAGACCACCAGGTAGTATGATCTCCGGTTAATTTAAACTGAGTATTTTCATCGAGAATTGTAACGTCTGTTAAATTTTTCTGTTCAGGAAACTCAAACCTGAAACCTACACCATCATCAAAAACTCTGAAAACGAGAAAGCAGGTTCTTCCAGTCTCATTTTTTTCATTCAATTCAATTTTCAGTTCTTTATAATTATTTCTGACGAACCTTTGTTCTCCCCAGATAGTTTCCCATGTTTCGTCAAAGGATGAAGTATATGAATTTATGATTTCAAGATTTTCGTCGAAAGATTCGGTTTCGTTAAAATCAAAGCCAACACTGGAAGTATCAATTACTCTTTGATTATTGAATTCAATGAAATAACCTGCTCTGCCTTTATCTGACAGTACAAATTTTACTTTAATTTTTCCATCAGGGGAGGCTGTTTCAATGGTATTAATATTACTATCACATCCAGTGACAATAAAAGAGATAGCAAGAATAAAGGTTGAAAGAATGTCAGATAAATATTTCAAAGTGCTTCTCCGAATTTTTTTTAATCAAAATCAAAATTAAAAAACGGAAACACCGGAAGGAATCCACCGCTTCCAATAATATTTATCAATCCAAGCTGAAGCCCTTCAAGAGTAGCAGCATAATTCACCAGGGACAATTGAAGGCCATTGAAATGTGCGCCATGGTAATTAACAAAAGCTGTTTGTAAACCCACGAAATCCCCCTTGGAAATATTTACAATCCACCCTCCTTGCCATCCGGTAAATCCACCTTCTGTTATATCAACGGCTCCCCACTGGACTCCTAACTGTTTGCCCGTGGTTACATTTACCAGTCCAACATCTAATCCGGTTATGTTTGCATTCTTTGAGTATATAAAATTAATTCTTATGCCGCTTATTGATTCATTGTTTGGTACTATTTGAATCGGGTCGAAGAGTGACAACTGAAACGGATTTTCCTGGGATAAAATTATAGTACTAAAGTTAAATATTAAAAGTGCATTCAGTAGAAGTAATTTCCCTATCTTCATTGATTTTTCCTTTCTGAGATAATTATTTAACAGGAATTTTTCTTTATTAAGTAGATTAAATATTGTTTAGCAGTTTAAATCTGATTCTCAACACTCCGTCTTCAAAACTTGTGGAAATTATTTTGAAGCTGCCAATTTCTTTTGTACGATCAACATGCAGACCACTGCAGGGACAGGTATCATAGTCTCCTATTTTAATTACTCTAACTTTATCGCCGGCATCATCGGGAAGCCTTGAAAGATTAAATATTTTCTCCGCTTCTTCTTTCAAATAAAACTCTTCTTTAACAAGTAAGTCCCCTTGAATAACTTCGTTTACTTTTAAGTTGATCTGTTCTATTTCTTCCGAAGTTAAATTTCTGTTAAAATGATAATCACATTTTGATTTTTTCTTTTCGATATGATTGCTGAATGATCTTCCACAATTAAACATTCTTACCATTGTTTGATTAAGTATGTGTTCAGCAGAGTGCATCTGAGGATTGTACTGCTTCGAAGATCTTATTTCCAGGTTGATGTTCTCATCCATGGTAAAATATGCCGATTGGTTTTTCCTTTTAGATTTAAAATCTATATAATCGCAACAGAAAACTATAACAAAAATACTAAAACACAGCGGAACTCTATATGAAAAATAATAAATCGAACTTATACTTTTTCTTTCTTGGAATTACAGTAACAATTGGTTTGGGATTCTTAATAATTACATTTTTACTTTCCAACAATATTACTAACGCTAATGGCAATCCCGATGAAACTTTTCCGCAGGGCTATAGAATTATTTCACCTGAAATACCAACATATCTTGAATTTGCCGGAGAAAAAATCCCGACTGATAACTTTGAAGTTTATGAAAGAATGGAAAGAGAGTTTTTATCAAATACATACTGGCATTCAGCAACAATACTTGCTATAAAAAGAGCATACAGATGGTTCCCGGTAATTGAGCCAATCTTAAAGAAAAATAATATTCCAGATGACTTTAAATATCTATCCGTTGCAGAAAGTAATCTGGAAAATGTTGTTTCTCCTGCGGGCGCTACCGGTTTCTGGCAGTTTATGAAAGAAGCCGGTGAAAAGTACGGACTCGAAATTAATTCACAGGTTGATGAAAGATATCACGTTGAAAAATCCACCGAAGCTGCGTGCAAATATCTGCAGGACTCCTATAATATGTTGGGAAGCTGGATAACTTCAGCAGCTTCATATAACATGGGTCAAGATGGTGTTATGAAACAGCAGGAAAGGCAGAAAGCAAAAAGTTATTTCAATTTAGTATTGAACTCTGAAACTTCCAGGTTTGTAGCAAGGATAGTATCCCTTAAATACATTCTCCAAAATCCTGAGAAGTACGGTTTTGATATAAAAGATGATGAGAAATATGAACCAATCGAGTTTACTGAAGTAACGCTTGACAGTTCTGTTGCAGATCTTGCTGATTATGCTGAAAGCCTTGGAATCAATTATTTTATTTTGAAAATGTTCAACCCGTGGCTTCGTGATAATTATCTTACCAACAAATTACGAACAGATTACACAATAAAACTGCCACCGAAAGGAAGTATTGAGATTATAGAAGACTGATAAGCTACAATAATTATCTGGTGCTTATCGTGTAAAGAATTTTTTAATTAGATAAAACTGTTATATCACCATTAACTGTTCCCGGGTGAAGCCAAAGTACAAGTGAAGAAGATTCTCCATAGAAGTTTACAATCCAGTCTGCATCGTTCCTTAAATTTAATGTGTCTATCGACTTACTCGGAATCAAAAACATATCAATTTTGCTGTCAGGATTTGCTGATCTAAAAGTTGTAACATCTGCTCTTGCCAACATAGTATTAATTATCTGCGGACTATCATCATACGAAACTGAAGCCGAAATATTTATTCCCGAAAGCTTGTTTAACGCGAGACCTAAAATATCCTTTGCCTGCTGGTTTTTTATAAATGAAAGCATATCATTAAAATTTATCGGCGATTTTACAGGGCCAGAGTTATAAACAGGAATATAAAATTCATTTGTCATTTCTGAATCAGATTGAACCACATAAACAAATGCATTCTCAGTCGGTTTAAGTAAATCAACTTCTCCTTTGTTACTAACATTTAATCCGTAAATTGATGCAAGCCTGGCATCACCTGTAAAATCACTTTGTGCTTTGTTCAACACTTCACCGACTTTGGACTTTGCCGTTATAATTGAATCTCCAAACTCACTTATTAATTCTTCCGGATCACAGGCTATAATCAGAAATAAAATAGAAACCGGAATGAGGAAATACTTTTTCATAGATGTTCTCTTTTACTAAGCTATTAAGATTTTACAATTTAATAGCAACTTTATAATATTATTTTGGTTCCCAATCAACACCCTCACAAGGGACATAGTTTTCGGTTGGATGCTTATCATACTTGATACACAAAACAGCAGAAGGATCGAAATGTTTGCAGCTTGAGCAAAGAGTTGATTCGATTACTTTTTTATTGTGTTCTTCAAACCATCTGTAGCTAACCATTGCGGGATGAACAATTAGTACATAAACCGCTGCAACACTTATCAGAAGCCAGAGTTGGAAGTCAATTTGTGCTTTCAAAATCCATAAACCCGCTATAGTAATGGCTGCCCTGATAATTGTCCAGAAAACCACTTCGCCCATAAAAAATCCGCTATAATGAAAGAAAGACTATTATTTCTAAAATAGTGCCAGAGCAATTATGTCAAAAACCCGTATTAATTCAAAATAATGCTAAAATAAAAGGAATTAGTTAAGCTTGTAAATTTTACTTATAAGTATTAATATTGAATGCTATTTAACTAATTTTTTAGAGTGGTTGATCTTTGTAAATAATTATGGGGAAATAAAATAGAGTGAGCGCGGGTGGGTTCGAACCACCGACCCTCTGCTTAAAAGGCAGATGCTCTACCCCTGAGCTACGCGCCCTTTTCAAAAAGGAATGCAAATATAGCAAGTTGATAAATCTAATACAAAATAAAGTTTTTAACACCCAAATCGATTGGCGGTAATTATGGCTTCCCTTAAAAATTCCAAAATTTTAGTATGTGATGATGATGAAACCCTCTGTTACTTATTGAAGGAACAGCTCCTTGAAGAAGGATTTGAAGTTGATGCGGTTTACGATGGTAAATATGCAATTGAATCGATAAAAAGGACAAACTATGATATTCTTCTCCTCGATTTGAATATGAAAGAGGTTCAGGGAGAAGAGGTACTCAAATTCGTAAAAGATTACAGCGCTTCTTTGCAGGTAATCATACTATCCGCACAGGGAGAAATGAGAAAAGCTATCGAATGCATTAAATCCGGAGCTTATGATTTTATAACAAAGCCTTACGAATTCGATGATCTAATGCTCACAGTCGGCAGAGCTCTTGAACACAAAGAGCTTCTAGTTAAAACTGAAATTTTAACAAAAGAAATTAGTAAAAAAGGATCTGAAAATATTATAGGAAATAGTACTCAGCTTAAGAGAGTACTAACCCTTGCAAATAAAGCAGCAATTTCAGATTCAAACATATTAATTGAAGGAGAAACAGGAACCGGTAAAGAATTACTGGCAGAATACATTCATAAACACTCTGCGAGAAAAGACAAACCATTTGTTGTAATAAACTGTGCTTCTTTACCTGATCAGCTAATCGAAAGTGAACTCTTCGGACACGAAAAAGGAGCCTTTACTGACGCTAAAAATACCAAGCAAGGTCTGGTAGAAATTGCCCATGGCGGTACTTTATTCCTTGATGAAATAGGTGAACTTAGTCTTGCCCTCCAGCCAAAGCTATTGCGATTCCTTGAGAACGGCGAGTACAGAAGAATTGGAGGAATTACTACTCTAACTTCAAACGTAAGAGTCATTGGTGCTACAAACAGAAATCTTCTTGAAGAAGCAGACAACAAAAATTTCAGGAAGGATTTACTTTTCAGACTGAATGTTATTACACTTACCATTCCGCCATTGAGAGATAGAAAAGAAGACATTCTTCTGCTTGCAAATCATTTCATTAAAGAAAAATCTCCGATTCGTTCACCAAAGCATCTCTCACAGGAAGCAGAGGATCTTCTGATTGGTTATTCATTCAACGGAAACATTAGAGAGTTGGAACACATAATCGAAAGAGCTTTAATATTTGCTGAAGGTGATATTATCTATCCTGAAGATCTGAATCTCCCGCAGTCATACCAGGTTCAAACAAGAAAGCATACTGACATCGAACATGCAGAGGAAATTTTGAGCATGGAAGAGCTTGAGCGATGGCACATCAAGAAGGTGCTGGATAAAAACAGATGGGATAGAACGCAGACTGCTAACCAGCTTGGTATAAGCCCAAAGACTCTCTACACAAAAATCAAGAAATATGAATTAAAGCCCGTTTAAACTTTAATGCCTTCGAGCATAATTGCCAAATATTCGCCTGAACTTATCTTCGGGGAAAATGTTCCGGTAGCTATAACTGATAGTAAGTTGAGAATAATTTGGTTCAACAAAAACTTTAAAGAAAATTTTACTGGGATAAGATTAAAAGGTAAAGATCTCGTTAGCCTATTAAGTTCCTTTGGGATAGAAAAATCAATCGACCCTTCTTACACAAAATCCGTTTACAGACATATACCTCAATTAAATAAAGTCCTGCATATCACACCTCTTCTAAATAAATCAAAAAAAGATACTCCTGATAACTATAAAATAGAGCTTACAGAACCCTCAACAGAATTAGAAGAGAAGATTTCTTTTCCTGATCTAAAGGCAAGCGATATAGATTTTCGCAGCGCTCTTCAGGATATATTAACATTACTTGTAAAAGAGAATTCAATTGATATTCTATCGGGGGAAATCTTATCTAAATCCGTTTCGCTCATAAAGGCTGATCTCGGGATAATCACATTCTTAAATGAAAGCTCAGGAAGAGAGTTTAAGTATCTCGATCCTAAAAATATAATACATAGGAAACACGATGTTGAGAAGGTTATTAACTCGGACTATAAATTCATTTCAAAATGGTTGCTGCATAACAAATCCTCGCTGATAGCGACTAATCAGAAAAATAATCTTGGTAGTAATTTAGCTGCTTCAATTGGCTGTGATAACCTGATAATTTCACCCTGTGTTTTTGAAAAGAAATTAATTGCATCATTAATTGTTGGCAAAAGAAAAAACACTTTTACTAATGATGAGATAAAACTGCTCGAACAATTCGCAATTCTACTAACATTCGTTATAAGCAATATTAGTACGAGGAACTTAAATACAGCACTTGAAAACAGGTTGTTGCAGGCACAGAAGCTGGAAACGATCGGAAAGCTTTCAAGCGGAATGGCGCATGATTTTGGCAATCTTCTTTCAAGCATTTTTGGGAGTGTCAATTTACTCAGGAAGCGTGTAGATCAATCCGAAAATGTTCAAAAGCTGATTGACAATATTGAAAACTGCTCAGTCAGAGCCCGTGACCTGACCAAAGGTTTGCTTTCGTTTGGAAAACCAACGCCGAAAAGAAAAGAGCTCGTTAAACCTCACCAGTTGTTGAATGAAATAACTAAAATCGTAACTCAAACATTCCCAAGAACCATCACGCTTACAGAGGATATCGATGAACATCTTTTTGATATAATTGGAAACGGAACGGAAATTTATCAGGTGCTTCTCAATCTTTGCGTAAATGCAAAGGAAGCTACCAATGAGAAAGGTCACATTAAAATCACCGCAAAGAACATTTCCATTGATGAGAACAATATTGCCTTCCTTCCTCTTTTAAAAATTGGCAGCTATGTTAAATTTTCTGTAATGGATGATGGGACCGGCATTGATGAAAAGCATCTTACAAAAATTTTCGATCCATATTTTTCAACTAAGTCTAAAGACACAGGCTCGGGATTAGGTTTGTATGTTTCTTATGGAATTATAAAAGCTCACAATGGAATTATCGATGTGACGAGCAGACCTGGTGCAGGGACTACCTTTGATGTATACATTCCGGCTTTTGAACCTCCCAAAGAAAAACAATCAGAATCAGATTCCGGGGAAAAAATAATTCTGCTTGCAGATGATGAACCAATGCTCGGGGATTTGTTAGCCGAACTTCTTGAAACAAACGGATATTCAGTTATAAAAGTTTCTTCAGGAAAGGAGGTATTGACAGTTCTTCTCGAAGAAATTAAAGTTGATCTTGCAATAATCGATTATAATATGCCGGGTATGACAGGCATTGAAACTATAGCAGAAATCAGGAAACTCAATATTGATATTCCGATTATTTTATCATCCGGTAGTATGTGGGCAAGTAATGAGTCGGAGCTATCAGTCTATAAGATTAATGGTCAGTTAAATAAACCGTACGAGTTCGAATCGATGCTGGCAACAATAAGAAAATTTATTTAATCTTATCCTCTTCTTCAACTCTAATCATTTTTACATCCTTGGCGTAGTCGGACAATTCCGGTTTGGTGATAGAGTTTAATTTATTAAGAACATCGCCAATATCTTTTATAGCTGCATCGATATATTTTAGCCTGCTTAATATGGCTTCCTTAGATATGGAGTCTTTTTCTAATTCGTTTTTAAGAGCTGCAGATGAAAGACTTAGCAGGGTAAGTGGTTGTTTTATTTTATGATTGGCGGTTACAATAGTAGCAATATAAGTTGTTTTCTTTTCGATCTCGAGGAGTTGTTTATTTGCTTCAGATAATTTTAGAGCTGATTTTACCCTTGCCATCAATTCGATTCTGTTGAATGGTTTTTTTATATAATCAAATGCACCTGACTCCAGACCCTCTTTTGTGTCTTCAGCACTTGCTTTTGCTGTAACAAGAATTATCGGTATATGCTTAGTCTTTTCGTTTGTTGAGAGAATCTTACAAACCTCAAAACCACTTATGTCCGGCATCATCACATCAAGCAGAATAAGATCCGGGAAAGTTTCATAAGCTTTTTCAATTCCTTCATTTCCATCACAGGCTGTGATTACATCATATCCTTCCTGAACAAGCCGGTCCTGAAGTATGAATACATTTTCGGGTAGGTCATCAATTACAAGAATTTTTTTCATTTCAGGTAGTCTTTAACTGAGCAATTACAGTTTGGATCTTGTGAGTAACAAGTGCAGGATTTACAGGCTTCGGTATGTAATCGGAAAAACCATGTCTGATAATTATCTCATTATCTTCTTTCATTGCTTTAGCAGTTACAGCAAATACCGGAATATCAGACCACTTTTCATTCTTCTTAATTTGTTTGATCGTTTTAAAGCCATCCATTTCAGGCATAATTATATCCAGAAATATCAGGTCGGGAATTTTATCTTCGAGAATTTCCAGGCATTCTTTTCCATTATTTGCAAGGATAGGTTTACAGTTTGCTGATCTTACAATTTCGGCAAGAGTAAACAAAGTGTTCGAATCATCATCCACAATCAAAATATTCAAATCAGCTTGCTGATTCTCTGAAGGCTCACGGATTAGTTTTTGTTTATCATTAGATCCATCCCGAATATCAGAAACACTTTCATAGGCAGCGCTCGCCAGTCTTTGTATTTCAATCCAGTTGCTAACAGAATGAAATGCATCAATAGGATGATATTCGGATTTTAAAATAATTTGTTCTAAACTTTCGTTAAGTAATCTCTTCTGGTCTTCTGTTATCTTATTATCTAAACCAATGATTACCGGGATATGCCCTGAAACTGATGTTGATTTTAGTTGATGAGTAAGTTTAATAGTATCTTTTCCTGAATTCGTTAAATTAATTATCACCACATCCGGCTGGGTTTCAACAATACGTGATATTACATTTTCGTTTGGTTTCAATAATTCAATTCTCATGTCCTCTTTCCGCACCGAATTCGCATAACTGTTGAACTCCTCCTCATTATCATCAACCACAATAATTTTATTAATCTTCTTTTTCAAAAGATTCGTCAGTCTGGAAATTGGTTGCGAAAGGGCTTCTATTGTTACCGGTTTTAATACATAGTCAAAGGCATCAAAACAATATCCAAGGTTTGCTTCGAGCATTGTTGATACTAAAATAACCGGGATGTTATTTGTATGAATATTTTTCTTCAAAGCTATCAACGTGTTCCAAACATCATTGCATGATAGGGTAGCATCAACCATAATGGCAAGAGGGATTCTGTTGCTTTCAAACGACAGAGCACCTGCCTCTTCCTCAGCAAATTCAAGTTCATATCCAATTGTAAGCAAATCCTGTTTTACAGATGCTCTTAATCTTTTCTCCTGATCAATAACCAGAATGAAATTTTTCTCCTTCGCATTAACAAAAACATTAGTTGGCCTGTAATGCTTTTTATCTATGTGTAAAACAACCTGGTTAAATGGAATTGAGAATGTAAATGTGGAGCCTTTATTAATTTCACTTTTTACAGTCAGGCTGCCGCTTAGAACATCTGCAAGTTTTTTGCTGATCGCAAGCCCTAAACCAGTTCCGCCGCGTTTCCTTGCTTTAGAATTATTTACACGCTGAAATTCTTCGAATATGAGGTCTATATCATCTTTCGGAATTCCAATTCCAGTATCAATCACTTCAAAATTAATCATTTGGTTTCCGATTGAAACCCTCAGCGTTATCTGACCCTGATCTGTATACTTGACTGCATTACCAAGCAGATTCATTAATACCTGAACTACCTTTCCCCGGTCAGTACTTATAACTGTATGAGTATCAATATTTCTTATAACATCAAAAGTTATATTTTTTTCGGCTGCGAGAGGGGCTACTGCTACAGAGACTTCGGTCAAAATCTCATCAAGCAAAACATCTTCCAGATTTAAATCAATTTTTCCCGCTTCAATCTTTGAAAGATCCAGGATATCATTTATGAGCATCATCAGTCTCTTTCCACTGCTGAGCACCACTTCTAAGCGTTCTTTGTTACGCGGTTCAAGATCAACTTTTTCCAGCATCAATTCAGTTAATCCCAGTATAGAATTCATCGGAGTTCTGAGTTCATGGGACATATTCGCAAGGAATTTAGATTTTGCATCAGTTAACTCAATAGCTTTTTGTCTTTGCTTTTCTAATTCTTCAGCCTGGGCTGTTAACTCGCTGTGGAGATATAACAGAGTTTCATTCTGCTCTTTTATTTGATTGTTCTGTTTTTGATACTCTTCATTAAGTGTCTTTAGCTCATTGACAAGTTTTTCAAGCTGCAACAAAGCTCTTGCATTGGTTATGCCAATGGCTAATTGATCTTTTATTTTTTCAAGATAATCTCTTACCTCTTCCCGTGGTTTAGTCAGCGAACCAAGTTCCAGCAGAGCTACTGGTTTATTATTGTAAACTATCGGGAGAAATAAAAGATATTTTAATTTTATTTCTACCAGGCCCGCAGATACTACCGGGAGAGTTTCTTCGTCTAACAGTTCCATACTTTGTTTCGTTTCAAGAACTTTTTTAAAGAAGGCTGAGTTTTCAGGTCGCTCAGTAAATTCCGCGTTCAATCCATATGCGGAGATCAATTTAATTTCCTCGTCAACACTGTAAAGGCCTCCAATGATAAAATCACCGGCATCCAAAATCTTCTTTAATGCTTCATCCGAGATTTCTTTCAATGTCGGGTTCTGATTTATTAAAGTTATAAACTCGGCGTATTCATTTCTTGCCACTTCTTTCTTTTTCAGTTCGTCCAGCATTTTATTAAAGGCCATCCCCAGTTTGCCAATTTCATCTTTACTTTTGATTTCAATTTTATTATCGAATTTCCCTGAATATGTTTGTTCAGTAGCTTTACTCAGTGCAGTAAACTGCTTTCTCATCTTGTCGGTAAAAACCATCGTAAAAATTAATGAGAGCGATATGCCGACTAACCCTATAATTATGAATATATTTCTCAGGGTGGATCTGAGCTCTCCGGCATCAGCGAATGTGGAAAAAATTAAATAAGAAAAATTACTTTCATTCCCCTCGATTGTTGGTTTATAAACAGTGGCAAGAATATCTTCTGATTCCGTTCCTTGCATATAAAGATCAAAATTGCTTTTCGATTTAAGATCCTCTGCAGCCAAATTCAGTACATGCAGATATTTCTGATTCATTTGTTGGTTAGAAAAATCAGCAACAAAACCATCCCAGACTAGGGCAATTTCTGAATTTACCCGCTGTGCAATATCATCAACCATTTCATTATTAATTGCCCTTCCATATAAATATTCCTTCCCATCCGGTGAAGTATAGGACATTAACAATATATATGGGTTGGAATTTGTAAAATCTCTTCTGCTGAGTTCTTTCTGAGGAAGGTAAATATTGTTTTTAACAACATAGCGAGTAACTAAATCATTTTTCAGTTCAATAACAAAATCAAGATTTCTCGATTGGAAGTTTTGACCCGACCAAACCGCATCTATCCCCTTTGTGTAAAGTGAAATAAAGTCATCTTCTATTCCGTCCTGAAGCTGCTTATTCACGTTTACCAGGCTGCTGGCAGATTGACGCAGATTTCGTGTTTGATAATTTGTTAAAACATCATAAATGATTGAATAGAATACAATAAATGAAGAGCCCAGAATCAAAGCGACTATGAGAAAGTTGATTAGCAATATTCTGAAACTGATCTTCATCTATCACTCTTTTAAAGTGTGAGAACTTATTTTTGACTTACTTTATTGATTGTTGAAAGTAGTTCTGTTAAATCATATGGTTTGCAAAGAAAATCAGAGGCACCAAGCTGTGCACATTCAATAGCACTTTTTACATCTGACTGAGCGGTTAAAACAATTACTTTAGATTTGAAGCCCGGGATGTTGCTGATTTCTTTCTGAACATCAAAACCATTTTTCCCGGGCATGTTAAGGTCAAGAAGAATGAGATCGGGATTATACTCTTTTAAGTACTCTACTGCACTTTCTCCATCTGTTAAATACCTGGTATCGTATCCGATTGCATTTAACTCATCCGACAGAAAATTGCATAAATTAATATCGTCATCAACAATCAGAATCGATTCCATTTGTTAAGGGGTTTCTTCACTGGATTCAAACTCGTACAACTTAATTTTGGTCCTGCCTCCATCCATTTCTCTTCCAAGTACATTTTCCCACTGAGGATTTTCAAATCTTTCCTGAAGTGTGGGCACAAGTTCTAATTTTAGGAGTATAACAAGTTCTTTTTTTCTGATTGTGGTCTGATCATATCCTGTGAGATATCGAATACCAAATACCCACCATGGTAAATCTTTTAAGAATGGAATTCCATTACGAACAACAGCTTCTTCATTAAGAAACAAACCGCCGATAGCTGTTTCTTCGCCATCAAGCATGAGAACCTGAGTTTGAGCCTGTGTTTTTCTAATTTCTGTGGTTAACTCACTTGTCTGGAATGAACTTCTTTCAACAGCTATATCCAATAATGCATAGTCCAATCCATTTTCCTTGTGTATATAAGGGGTTACGTTTATTATCGTTCCTGTCGGAAAGAATTGTTCTGTAGTATTGCCGGCAAAATCTCTTGTTCTAACTGAGAAATCTGATCCGATCTGAATTTTACCTTCATTCCGGTCTCTGACTACGATACTAGGATTAGAAATAATTTCACCTAAATTGTTTTGTTCGAAAAATTTAAATACAGCAGTTGCCTGTCCGAAAAAATCACCTATCTGAAAGTCAGATGTAACGCCTAATTTAAATTCTGGTTGAAGACCTTGATTTTGCTGCTGACCTCCTCCACCTTGTTGTGCATTCGGATCAATCTCAGTTTCGCTTCTCAAAACACCTGCAAGATTGGTTTGATCGCCGGATAATAAAAATCTCCAATCAAGTCCAACTTTTCGTGCTTCCACAACATCTATCTCGCAGAACAGAGCAGATATTTTTACTTCTCTTTGTGTTGGCGGTGCATAAGTGTCCGGAGTTTTTTCAACCTCATCTTTTGCTTTTGACTTTACGATAATAACGTCTTCTTTCATTTCATATTGAAGGCCAGCAAAATTTACTATCATTAGTAAAGCTTTATCATAAGGCATATTTATAATTTCAATGCCGATTGGATCCTTCCTATCTACCGTTGCAACAATTCCTCTACCAGTAACGCTTTCGCTTACTTTACTGAGTAATTCAATCGCCTGGTCAAAAGGAAGTGTTTCGGACATTGTCACCAGCTCGTCCGGGTTCTGGCTTGTTTTAAATCTTCGCTCCCAATATTCCTGAGGAGACGCCTGAAGGACGATGAAAATTGATATAACGAAGTAAGTTATAATGTTTTTCATACTTATACTCTTATTTTTTATTTAAATTTCTGTCTAATTCGAGAGTTACTTGTTCTATGATTCCACCCTTATTAAGGATGAAGCTGACCGTGTTATTATCATAGTCAATCTTAGTAAGGTATCCCAGGTAAACCTGTTCACCCTCCCAAACCAAATATGTATTGCCCTTATTATCGGCCACAAAAGCCCCTTCAGGTATGAGCGCAAGCAATCTGGCTCCCTGAACATCAAGTAAATTATCCACGTTTGGAGGAATTTCGTTTCTTATGAGTGGATAGAAAGCATCGTAAACCGGTCCGGTGCCAAGATTATTTTCAGCATATTCAGCCGGAGCAAAACGGTTATCAGATGAGAAATAAACTTTTGCCATCATCTCAAAACTTACAAGGAACAGTGGCACCTCTTCATCTGTTTTAACCAGATTGGACAAAGCAACCTTACTGATCTTCTTAAGCTCCTTGCTCTGCTCAATCGCATAAACCAGTTTATAGAAGTCGTTATAGTTGCCCGCTCCAGTCAGTTTATATTCGTGGAAGAAAAATTCCTTGTCCGGAGTCTGTCCGATATATTCAATATTAACAGTTGTTTCCCGGGGGAAGTTAGCAACTATGTTGTTAACGAAATTATAAAACTTGATTGAAGAGATGTTTTGCGGAATGTTAAACTTCCGATTAGCCAGTATTGAGTCCAGTTCGGCAGATTGTTTCTGCAGATTGTTATACCTGTCCTCTAACTCAACCGGATCGTAAACATTCTTACTCAACTCATCAAGTTTTTCTTGTCTTTCTGTTATATCTCCCTTCTGAATGACAAATATATAAATGCCACCAGCAACCAGGATGATAATCAGTAGTGCAAGAACACTAAGAGTGCTAATCAATTTCTTATTCATTTTGGTACTTCTGATTTGAAATTTGGAAATTTAAATTGAACCTGTATGCACTCCTTTCCCTTAACTCTTCGTATATCATGCTCTGTAACACTGCGTCTTTAATGGAATATGCAAAATCAGTAAGAGAATTTCTTGTTAATGAATAACCTTCGGCATTAACTCTATCACCTTCGTTACTCACTTTAGACAGCCACAAATTATTGCTGGTCTGGCAAAATCCGGAAACTTGTTTTATAAGTTCTTTCCAGACTCCCGTTCCGACGGCAGCAGAATCAAGGATTGCAACAGTCTGTCCGAAACTTCCAATTTTGCCTTCGAGGTTAGCTATCTTTACCAGCACCTCCTGATTTTGCCTCATCAAAATTGTTTTAGCTTCTATATCTTTATCGAGTTCTGTGAGCTGTTTATTATTGTTCAATATTTTTTGAGTTATGAAGAATGCGGCAATAAATAAAAGTGGAAGTAACGCATATCCATGCCAGGAAAATTGAAATACCTTCTGTTCTTCCTTAATATATTTTGGAAGGATATGCAGTCCCTGATGCTCTTTGTTTAATTCATCATAATAATCAAGTGCTACTGCAACCGGAATACTGAATGTTGAAAATTTTTCCTTTGATTCTTCATCGAGTGCAGACAAATCCAGGTCATCAAATTCAAGGCGGCTTACATTTGCTTCCGGAAATGTTCCGTAGAATGACAGAATAATATTCTCGGAATCGTCTTCACCGCAGACGATTATATTATCAAGCGAAGATATTCCACCACTTTCCCTCTCAAGTAATATCTTCGAAAAATAAACATCGTAAGTGTGAAGGTTTTGCGTTCCAATATCAAGAGTGGTTCCGATATGTTTAATTCTTCTTCCCTGAAGGAAAATCAACTTGCTGTATTCTTTACCTATATAAACAATCAAAGAATGATCATCGGGGAAAAACTTTTTACGTTTGGCCACATAATATGCGAGGGATATGTCGGAGCTTTTTATAGTTGGGATGTTAAACCCTCGTTTTCCCTTTTGACGTGCAAGTGAGTTTATCATGCTCGCGCAGGGGATGTTTTCGGTCACGAAAACTGCCAGCAAAGCTTTATCGGAAAGCTCAACATAATCAATGCTGCTTTTATCAACAGCTATGTTTTTGGACTCAAGAATATCATTGATAATTGCCTGTTTGAGCTTGGCAGGGTTATCTGGCCTTTCACCTTCGTAAAGGTGATAATAAATGCTTGGCTCTGTTAGAGCGGGAAGGAACAGATGCTTGTTAAGATTGAGCCCGCTAAGTGCAGCATTAAGTTCATTCATCCCGGATAAATCAAGATCACTTTTTGTAGAGAGAGAACCTTCTAGTCCTTCCAGATCAAGAGTTTCTTCTTCCACGCTAAAGCCACCGCCGGGCTTATCCAGGCTTGAAGATTTTGAATGACTGATCGAGGCCGTTTTTAATATGGCCGGCTTTCCGGTCGCCGCGCTTTTATTAATGACGGCCAGCTTGATGTCATTGCTTTCACAATATATTGAAATTACTGGTTTCATTTTGCAGTCAATAATTGGTTTATTCTTGTTTTATTATTTGCATAAGTAATCGCAGTTTCCAGCGATATTCTTTTCTGATCGTATAAACGTTTTAAATCCTGTTCCATTGTAACCATACCCATCGGGCCACCCTGGTTGATCATCATATATATTTCACTAAGATTGTTATTTTTTATAGCGGCTTTAACGCTGGGCGTCATTATTAGTACTTCTTTCGCTAAAATCACTTTTCCATCAAGGCTTGGAACAAGTTTCTGAGATATAACAGAAACCAGCACATCAGCCAACCTGTTCCGTACTCTTTCCTGTTCATGTGCATCCACTTCAGCTATAATTCTTTCGATAGATTCGGTGGCCGATGAAGTATGTAATGTTGAGAAGACTTTATGACCTGTATCTGTTACCTCGAGTGCAGCCATTATCGTGTCCGGGTCTCTCATTTCACCAATTATGATTATATCCGGATCCTGTCTTAATGATTGAACAACTCCTTCTTTAAAGGATAAAACATCTCTGCCAACTTCCCTGTGTTTAATCATGCAAAAGTTGGAACTGTGAACATACTCAATAGGTGCCGCAATTATAATTACGTGAGCCGGGTCAAACTTATTGTGGTAATCAACAATTGAATCAAGTGTTGTCGACTTACCTGAACCGGTAATACCTGTGATTAATGTTAAACCAAATTTAATATAATTATGACTAAGGTATTTAATTGCATTCTGATGGAAGTCCAAGGAGGCAAGAGGACGTATTGTAGTATTGATCGCTCTCATACTACACGCAAGAGTATCGAGATCAAAATATGCATCTGCTCTGAATCTTACATTGATTTTTCTTCGCTCATAAAAAAAAGTATAACTGAAGTCGAGATTCCTTGTTGCAGCGATATATTTCTTCTGATTAGAATTAAACATATTTGCAATAAGTAGCGCTGACTCATCTTCGGTGAATTGCGGAAGGTCTTTTACTCTTTCGAGTTTACCATATATCCTCATCCAGATGTAACCTTCATTACCATGACCCCCGATTTCTATGTCAGAAGCATCACGTTCAATCATAGAGGTGAGGATCTTATTAATGAATTTCCTTAAAAGAACTATTTCTTCTTCCTTGAGCTTACCACTATTTTCAAGAATGTAAGCAACACGATCTGGTCCGTAGACGGATTCGGGTATTCGTGCACAAAAATCTGATAAAATCTTTTTTTCTTCTTTGACTATCAACTTACAACCTTAATTTTGCTTTTAACTCTCTACTCAGTTTTAGTTACTAACATGTTTTATTCCAACCGAAAACATAATAATAGGTCATAAAAACTTCCCCTTAGCAGAAAAAATGCTGATTTCTGATAAATTTATAACCACTTGTAAAAATTTTTAACGACCAAAACAACCCAACCATTTAGTAAAACTTACTTAAAACCTGAAAAAATTAATCTTCAGTTGTTGATGAAATTACTTCTTCAATCGAAGTCATTCCAAGTTTAACCTTTTCAAGTCCGGATTCTCTTAAGTTTAATGTTCCATCTTTCTTTGCTTGTGCCTTTAGTGCCTCTTCATTTACTTCTTCACCCGATTTAACTATCAGATGTCTTATCTCTTTGGAAAAATAGAATGCTTCATGAATTGCCATTCGACCTTTGTATCCTGTGCCACTGCATTCATCGCAGCCGACAGCACGATAAGTTTCAAATTGCTTCCATTCCTCAGGATTTATTCCCACAGCTTCCAGATAATCTTCATCATGTTCTGTTACTCGTTTTTTGCATTTTGGACATAACTTGCGAACGAGTCTTTGAGCAACAATTAAGTTAATTGCATAAGCAATCAGGAATGGTTCGATTCCCATTTTAAATAATCTTGATACAGCACTGGGAGCGTCGTTAGTATGTAATGTTGAGAATGTAAGGTGACCTGTATTAGCAAGTTTAATAGCGGTCTCTGCTGTTTCCTTATCTCTCATCTCACCAACGAGCACTATGTCAGGGTCATGTCGTAAAATCGATCTGATTGCTTGTTCAAAATTCATCTTGTAACCAATCTTAAGCTGACGCGCACCTTCAATAACGTACTCGACAGGATCTTCAACAGTCAGTACATTCACTTCAGGATTAATCACCTGGAATAGTGCTGCAACGAGTGTTGTACTTTTACCGCTTCCCGTGGGTCCGGTAAGAATAACCATTCCTTGTGGTTGATTGATTGCTTTAACGAATTTTTGTTTTGCAACTCCTGTTAGTCCAAGCTTTTCAAGATCTTTAATAACTTTTCTGTCATCCAGTATTCTTATTACAACACTTTCGAACTTATTCTTCAGCTCCGTTCCAACCATAGGAAGAACTGAAACTCTGAACCTGATTATATAATTATCAATTGCTCTTTGGATAAAACCATCCTGTGCCATTTCACGTTCAAACCTGTCCATCCCTTTTCCACGATCCTTAACTACTGCGATCACTGCTTCCGGTAAAGTGTTTTCCTGGACATGCCACAAACGCAAAGTACCATCAATTCTCATATATATTTCAGTGCGGTGACCGCTGCATGGGATAAAGTGAATGTCACTCGCTCCTTTTCGTACTGCCTCGACAAGCGCACCTTCGACAAGATTGATAAGAGCACTTTTATTTATTTCCGCATCAAGTTCTTCTTCATCGAGATCTTCCCTTTCCTCGGCCGGGATGAAATTCTCATAATCTTCTGAAATATTTTTCAGGAATTCATTTTCCGGAGGGAATAGTTTTTCGATAAGCTGATCGTAATCTTTCTTCTTAATAAAAATTACTTCGTGCTTCTTTGTATTTAAACCGAAAGCAACTTTTTGAACATTTTTATTTGTGGGATCAGTCGCAGCAATTATCAACTTATCCTTTACCTGCTCATCATACATAAATGGTATGATGTTTTCTTTAAGCATTAATTCTTTCAGCTCTTCGCCACCGCTTTCCATCATATTGCGGATTGAATCGAGGTAGTTTGGCTGAATTGTCTGCAGGTCGATATCAAGTTCCCTGAAAGCATAGAGAATTGCTACTTCTCTGAATATTGCATCGTGCTCATATTTAAAGTCATCTACCAGGATCTGTGCTAGATTACGCTTTAACTTATTTCGATCATTGAATTTTGCGTTAAGTGCTTTGTCAAGCGTTGCTGCATCAATAATCCCTTTCTTAAAGAGCAGATACCCTATTTTATCATTAATTTCCAATTTCGTCTCAATCATTTAATGCCTTATACCTTTTTAACTAACTCCCGGAGTCTTCGGTCTAACTGTTGCTGTTTCTGCAGATACCAATGTCAATGCAATCATAATCACCATAATAATCATTGCAATTGTTACCTGGATTATTTCGATAAGGTTTTTAAGCCTGAACACAGTTTCGCTTTCATAATAATTTGCCAATTGAAGAGCTGTACTCTTAATGGTACCAGACTCTTCACCGGAGTGAATTCTTGATATAGCAGTTTCCGTAAATACTCCCGCCGCTTCAAATGCATCGGTAACACCAACACCTTTTTTGAGCATTAGGGGTATTGCTATATTTTTTATCCTCTCTTCAAAATACTTGTTACCGGTAGCTTCTGCAGCTATTCTGATTGGCTCAATACTTTCTGCAGAGCCATGATAAAGTGTGTAAAACACACGGCAGAACACTTCAATCAATGTTTTGTGAATTAGGGGACCAATAACAGGAAGTTTTAATATATATTCATCGAAGAGTAACCTGCCCTTTTTCGTCCGGCTGAATTGGAACAAAGCAATTGGTGGAAGAAAAAGCAGAACTCCGATAAGGACTGGATTAGCAACCAAGAAGTCGCTGACTTTGAGTGTAAACGCTGTCATCGGAGGCAATTCAATTCCGAAGCGAACGAACAACTTTGCTGTTTCCGGAAATATATACCCCACATAAAATACGACTGCAAGAAATAGCACGAATAAAGTTACCATCGGTGTAATAAGTGCACTTCTTAAGCTCTTTCTGAACTCCTGTCGTCTTTCAAGGAACTTCGCAGTAGCGTTATATATTTCAGCCATATTACCACTCTTTGAAGCCAGCCCAAGCATATAAGCGGTAAACTTTCCGAATATGTTTTGATACTTTAAAAAAGTTGCCTCTGAGTCAGCACCCTTTTTGAGATCGTTACTTATTTCCTTTAGTGTATTTCTGAGCGTGACATTTTGAGTATCATTGGTTAAAAGAGTTAGAATTTCGCCATAACCCAGTTTCTGATTTAACAACTCTGCACTAATTTTTACAAATGTTACTATTTCATTGTTTGGGGGTTTTCTCTGAAAATCAAGTAGTTTCTTGTTGACAGATAAAACTGTGTATCCAAGCCTTGCTAAAGCTTCTTCTACTTCTTTTTTGGAAAAAGCTTTCTGCTCACCTCTTATTGGTTTTTCTTTACCCTTACGTACTCGATAAAAATAAGTGGACTTTCTTTGAACATCAGCTAACTTAAGTCTATTCTTTTCCACAAGCTTTTGAATTTTCTTTTTACCCTCTACGGATGAATTTGCTGTAACAGTGCCTGTGATGGGTTGTCCATTGGATTTCAGTGCAGTGAATTTTAACTCAACCATTTATGACTCTACTTTATTTAATTGAAAAGTTTTATAGTTGCCGTCAAATTTGGTTCCGAAAAAACACTTGATTTTTAATTCAAATACTTACTTTTCATTTTCAACTATAAAGTAAAATCAAGTAATAATTAGTTTTAACTGTAAAAAATACGCTTGCAAATTTTGGGTAGATATATTAATTGTACTTGAAAGAGATACAAATAAAGTATGGATGATGAGTAATAATTTCGAAAATATTGTTATGTAGATAATTTAACTGATGATATTCAAGTCGGATCGAAATTATTTTAAAATAAAAAAGGCTGCAATATTTTACTATTGCAGCCGAACTTAAATTGAATGCTCAAAATTTATGAGCACTTAAACTTAAGCTTATGTTCCTGAGCCAATTGATGTTGTGATTGTTGTTGGTGTCACAGATGTTGTAACTGTCCAAGTATAACCTTGTCCAGCTGTTGGAAGACCAACAATCGTACAAGTTTGACCAGATGGAGTTGCAGTATAGGTTCCATTCGCAGTTGTTTGTAAGCTTGCTGGAACCGTAAATCCATTGAAATTGTTTCCACCGCCACCCATTGATATAGGTTTCTTATAGTACTGCTGTGCCATTGCACCAAGGTTTGTGCAATCTGATACTACGCCGTCTTTTGCTGATTCTTCAGCATTAGCATTAAAAAGATTTATACCTACAACAACTGCGATACCTACTATGATAACGCCAAGAACGATTAAGAGAAGCTGTTGCTGACCCATTTTTTACTCCTTTGTTTGTGTGTGTTTAGTTAGTTATGTGTTATTAAATAAGTTGTTAGTTAATAATTGTCGTATACATTTCATCAGGTGTAACAACTGTTTCAACTCTGATTGAGTCTCCGCCTGTTACTACTTCACTTCCTGTGCCAGTAATTCGAATCTCGGCAGCTTGTATTGATGCTGTTAAAAAATTTCCATTTACCGTCTGGACCATTTGTTGTGGAATAGTGAAACCCAAAAAGGATTTCCCTCCTCCGCCGAGTTCAGAAGGTTTCTTATAATATTGTAATGCCATTACACCAAGGCTTGTAGTTTCTTCAATCAATATGTCTCTCTTTCCTTCAATTGCATTTGCTCTGAATAATGAGATAGAAATCGCAATTGCGATTGCTACTATTATCAGTGCTAATACTATCATTAAAAGTTGTTGTTGACCCATATCCTAATTTTCTTTTTATTATTTATCATTTATTGATTGACGGTTTAGAATATGTAAAAACTATGCCATCAGATATAAAATTCATTCTTCTACAATTTTTTCAACCTTAAAAGCCGTCAATGTTGTCAAGGTAATATCTACAAGTAAAGTTTGCACTAATTACTTTTGCTGCTCTGAGTGCTGAGTAGAGATAATAAATATGCAGTCTCGGTGCCAATATTTTCGCTGTTGATTTCTTAATCCGATTAAATTTTATCTGATCTTGCGGAAAGCAAGAGATAATTCTTACCGGGATGATTCGTACGAGAATAAGTATTTGCAATAATTACACAATAATAAATGTAATACTTACACTAAGGGGAAAAATCGAAATGAATTAAATTTTTACTTTTAGATTCTGACGCCGACGTAATTGTCTATAATTCCTCAAAATATTTTGTCATATGAAATTCTTGTAAAAGTAGTGAAAAAGTACCTGTTATGTTAACCCTTGTTACAATTATTTGAATTGTTCTTGGTCCATGTTGGATAGATACTCCTCCAATAATAACATTACGATTGCGTAATTATCCACAATTATTGTATTATTAATTTAATCTGTTAAATCGAAGTTAAAATTTTAGAATACTTCATTTCATATTTATTGAATGAATGTACCTTATAAAAATTTTTATTTCTCTAAAACGTAATTAAGTTGTAAAACGATAAATTTTTCAATCTTTAAAATGGTTTTATTCGTTTAAGATATTAAATGTAAAATAACGCAAAGATCTAAACTATGATCAAACATTTTCTCCCGTTAGATAAAAAGCTAATTTTTTCAATCTCTTTGATAATAATGCTAAACATTTTACCACAATTCTACTTATGGAATCATATTTCGGATGATGCATTTATTTCTTTTAGATATGCAGATCGGTTTCTGAATGGCCTTGGACTAACCTTTAATGATAGTGAAAAAGTTGAAGGATTTTCGAATCCACTTTGGATTTTTACTATTTCATTTTTTTCAAAAGCTACTCAAATAAGCATTCCAGAAATCGCAAAGATTTTGGGGCTGCTCTCATCAATATTGCTCCTTGTCTTTATATATTTAATTGCAAAAAACCTTTTAAACCCAAACAAGTCTTTCATTCTATTCTACTGTACTTTATTTTGTGTTTTCTTCACTCCAGGCTTTCATGTCTATAGTACTGCAGGTTTGGAGGGACCTTTTCTAAGCCTCTTGCTTGTTGCAACCACTTACTTTTCTATTAAGAATAATAACAAGCATTTGACAATCGCAGCATGTATTGTTGGAATGGTTGCAATAACAAGGCCAGAAGGATTACTTTACGGAATTTTATGGCTACTCTTTACATATAAATTTGATAATAATAGGTCTTTGTTTTTAAAGAGAAGCATTGTCGTACTATTGCCATCCATTATTTATTTTACATTTCGCATATTTTATTATGGAGAGATACTACCGAATACAGCATATGCAAAGCCGGCTGGTACATATTCAAATTTATTTAGTACGAATGATATTTTTATTTATTTAATTGTGATTTCTATCCCATTAACAATCATTATTTTATATCATTATTTAAAATTTAATGGCCTTAACAATAAATTCTTATTGACTGTAACTAGTCTGCTGTTAGCTAATTTTATTTTTGTTATCTATGCTGGTGGAGATTGGATGCTTTTTGGACGTTTTTTTCTACCAATTTGGCCACTTCTATTACTAACATTTTTTTTCCTTCTGTTGAATTTTATTGAAGCGATATCGACGGATAATTTCACATTCAAATATTTATCAATATTATGTTTAGTAACCATCATTATTTCTCAACTTCTACTTTTTAAAGATCAGTGGTTCAAATACAATTCACATGATGACATAGCAAATGTCATGAAAGGGACGGATCAACTTGCTGTTGGCCAATGGCTAAATTACCACGTTAAGCCGAAAACTACTGTTGCTACATTAAGACTTGGTGGAATTAGCTATGCTGCTCAAGATTTGACTTTTTATGATACTTTTGGGTTAACTGATAAAGAAGTTACTCGTTTCAGAAGAAAGAATAACCTAAAAAATGATATTAATCAGAATCCTGTAATAAAAAGAAGGCCTAATATTTTGGCAGTTATTAATGATCATGGATATAGATTACTTACAGTAGAGATGATGAGTGGATTCGAGATTTTTTTGGAAAATAATTATATACTTACTAAATCTTTCCCACAAGGATCAGGCGTTTTTTTTGAAATTTGGATTGATAAGAAAAAAAGGGATCGTATTCTATTAAAATGATTTAACAAATTAAGTCGTTTCTCAGAGAAGCTCTATGTCAATTCTTTCAACTTTCTTCACTTACTTAAGAGGGACATTCATGCATAAGTGATTCTGAGCTTGCATTTTTACTGAATCAATAGTTTTGTGATACACTCAGTATTATTATTCAAAAGTAGTTTTTAATTACGTATTTATGATCTGGACACGTAACCTATTACTAATTACAATTGAGTAGTCATCAAATATCAGGTCTAGAAGTCACAATTCCTAAATTCTTTTGATAGTTAGTGTTATTTGGATCAAGTTGAATAGCCTTGATAATAAACTGTTTTGCAGAATCTATCTGCCCTGTTTTGAAGTAAAATACACCTTGATCATTTAGGTATTGAGGATTAGATGGATCGTTTTCAATTGCTATTTGCATGAATGAAATTGACTCACAAAAAAGATCCGAAAAGCTATAGTAGTATGCAATATTAGAATATATATTCGATTTCTTTTTATTATCTGAAATATTTAGACTCATCAACTGTTTTGTAAACTCATCAGCTTTTTCCTTATTCCCAAGTCTTAGATAATTTTTGATAAGATTAACTAAATTAACCGGTTTATCTGCTTCGGTATTTATTCCCATCTCTAAAAACTCTATTGCTTTCTCTAAATCTCCAGCTGCTTCACTTGCAAAAGCTGCTTTAAGGTAATATTGGCCAATATCTGGTTTTAAATTAATCGCTTTCTCAGCACACATCAGAGCTTCTGAATACATTTTATTATCCAAGTAATAAAAACCCAATCCCATCCAATAAGTAGCTCTTTCGGGATTCTTTTCAAGCGCGGTCATCCAATAACTCAAACCATTTTTATAAACCATACTATGTACAAATGTAAACGATAATAGGTAGACAAATAAAGTGGTTACCAAAACAACCTTATATGGTTTTTTAAATACAACAGAAAACTTTTCAATAATTACCGCGATGGATATTGTTAATCCAATTAAGGGCAGATACATTCTGCAATCAATATAATTGAATACTCCATCATCAGCATTTACTCTTACAAACAGAGTTGGTAATACAAAAATTAAAAATATCAAAAGACCGAATAAAAAGGTGTTAATTATTTTTTCTTTTCTGTTAACTAAAAGGAATAAAATAATTCCAATGAATGTTACAATCCCAATTATTAATAAGATATTATTTTTAACTGGTAATGGATCAATGTAAAAGAAATAGACCGTCTTTGCTAAATATTCAAAAAGGATATAAATGTTCTGAAAAAATGAGGTTATTCCAATTTCTTCTCTCACAATTACGTGGGCAACAAATTTTCTTAAGGAAAGATAGATCAAAGCTGGAACAGCAAAATATATTAGCGAGTAGATTTGGCTTAGCTTAAAACCACTCTTTGTTCGAATAAGTAATTCATAAAATAATATCAGCATTGGAACAAGAGCTCCTGCTTCCTTGGATAGCATAGCGAACAGATACGCTATCAGGCATAGAATTAAATATAATTTCCTATTGTCTTCTTTGAAACGTATATAGAAATATATACTACCTACACTGAAAAGTGCCAGAAGAAGGTCGTTCCTCCCAACAATCCAGGAAGCAGCACTTACATTAATTGGATGAACAGCAAAAAGAGCTACTGTTATCAGCGAAATTGTCTCCTTAATTCCAAGAAGTAATAAAATTTTGAAGAGCAGAAGCGTTACAATAATATGTAAAATAATATTAGTTAGATGATACATTACGGAAGACTGACCGGCAATAGCAGTATCAATGATAAAACTTATCATCACAATCGGACGATAATAATTATCAAAAAGATATCCATTAACAAACGATGAAGGAATCTTGGAGAGACTATTAATGTTCTCATATTCATCAAATACAATAAGATTATCATCGATGTAGGTAAAATCAAACCAAAGATTGTGAGTGTAGGAAAATATTATTAATCCAAAAAGTATTATTTGCGGGTAGTTTTTATTAAAAAATCTCTTCATTTTTATTTAATGTGTTTAATATTTGATTATTGCTAATCGAATAACACTTATTATACCACTCTTAGGCATTTAATCGAATTGAAATTCAGGAAAAATTTTGCAAATAAGTATCAGCTTATTTGACAGTTTTACATGAATCAGAAGAAGCGATAAGTAGTACTTACAACTATACGTCTTTATAACATTTTTATATGCAATTCTTTCAATTGATCTTTGCTTACTTCAGAGGGACATTCATCCATCAGCGACACTGCGCTTGCGGTTTTAGGAAAGGCAATCGTATCACGAATGGAATCAACTCCGGCAAAAAGCATTGTCATCCGGTCAAATCCGAAAGCAATTCCACCATGTGGTGGTGCGCCATATTTAAATGCATTCATTAAAAATCCAAACTTTTGCTTTGCTTCCTTATCGCTTATTCCAAGAGCTTTGAACATTCTGCTTTGCAATTCCGAATTGTGAATCCTGACGCTTCCCCCTGCTATTTCATTTCCATTTAATACCAGATCGTATGCTTGTGCCTTAATTTTACCGGGATTTTTTTCCAACAAGTCAATTTCTTCCAATTTTGGAGAAGTGAACGGATGATGCATTGCAAAAAATCTTTTTGATTCTTCGTCCCATTCAAATAACGGAAACTCAGTAACCCATAAAAGTTGTGGCGGTGTTTCTGGTTTAATCAATTCCAATTTTCTGGCTAATTCAAGTCTTAATGCACCTAATTGATTAAGCGTTGAATTTTTCTCACCAGCAAGAACAAGAATTAAATCATTTGGTTTAGCATTCGTTACTGAGAGAAGTTTGTTGATTTCTGCTTCACTTAAAAATTTCGCTGTCGGAGAATCAACGCCATTCTCCTGCACCTTAAACCAGACAAGTCCTTTTGCACCAAGATTTTTTACAAAATTAGTCAATCCATCAATCTGATTACGGCTGAAGGATGCACAACCAGTCGCAACTATTCCACTTACGATACCATTCGAATCAATTACATCCCGGAACACTTTAAATTCCGATTTCTGAAAAAGGTCATTTAAATATTGAAGTTCCATTCCAAATCTTAGGTCGGGTTTATCGCTGCCGTATTTCATCATTGCGTCTTCATACGATAATCTTTTCAGCGGAAGAGATAAATCGAGGTCCCAGATTTTCTTAAAAAGTAATTTCATTAGTCCTTCTACCACTGCAAAAATCTGTTCCTGGGTTATGAAAGACATCTCAACATCTATCTGAGTAAACTCAGGTTGACGATCAGCACGGAGATCTTCATCTCTGAAACATTTTACAATCTGAAAATATCTGTCGAATCCCGACACCATTAATAATTGTTTATACTGCTGTGGTGACTGCGGGAGTGCATAAAATTTTCCTTTGTGAACTCTGCTTGGAACCAGATAGTCACGAGCACCTTCAGGAGTGCTTTTCATCAAAATTGGTGTTTCAACTTCAACAAAATTGTTTTCATCGAAGTATTTCCGGACCAGCTGATACATTCGATGCCTTAGCAGCAAAACTTTTTGAAGAGCCGGTCTGCGTAAATCAAGATACCTGTATTTCAACCTTAAATCTTCAAATGCATCTGTTTCATCCTTAATTGCAAAAGGGGGTGTTTCCGCTTCGTTGAGAATAATAAGATTATCAGCAAGTACGTCAACCGTTCCTGTAACTAAATCTTTATTAATTGCGTCGTCCGGTCTCTTTCGCACTTTTCCTTCTACAGAAACTACAAACTCGCTCCGTAATTTTTTTGCAAGTTCATATGAATCTTTATTAATGTCGGGCTCGAAGACGACTTGCGAAATTCCATAACGATCTCTCAACCAGATAAATATCAACCCGCCAAGGTCTCTTCTTCTGTCCACCCAGCCGTTAAGAACAACTTTTTCACCAATATTTTTCTCTCTGAGTTCGCCGCACGTATGTGTGCGAATATTAAATTTCATTTATACTTTATCTCCAATATTCATTAGTTGAGGGCGAAAATTAATCAATACGGAAAGGGTAAACAAATAACTTGTTGATCTATCATTTCTTTATTTAATGTTTATATAATGTATACTGACTTCACTGCCAATTCATTTATTTGTAATTTTCAGTTATGAACACAGTGGAATTGATAAAAAAGAAGCGTGATGGCAAGATTTTAAATGATGATGAAATAGGTTGTCTCATATCAAATTATACAAAAGGTAAAATTCCCGATTACCAGTTCTCCGCACTTCTGATGGCTGTTTTGCTGAAAGGAATGAACAAAACCGAAACCGCATCCCTTACCAAATCGATGTTAAATAGTGGAAAGATAATTAATCTTTCTCCTTTAAAAGGAAACAAGATTGACAAGCATTCAACAGGAGGAGTTGGCGATAAAACATCTTTAATCATAGCACCAATTGTAGCATCTGCCGGAGTTTATGTCCCGATGATTTCAGGAAGAGGACTCGGACATACCGGCGGAACTCTCGACAAACTTGAATCAATCCCTGGTTTCAGAACCGATTTGAGTTTATCAGAATCGATGAGAGTTTTGAAAAAATATGGCGCAGTGCTTATTGGCCAAACCAAGGAAATTGCACCCGCAGATAAAATGATCTACGCACTTCGTGATGTTAGTGCCACCGTTGAGTCTATTCCATTAATTACTGCCAGCATAATGAGCAAAAAATTAGCAGAAGGAATTGATGGTTTGGTGCTGGATGTTAAAACCGGCAGCGGTGCGTTCATGAAAAGTCAACAGGATTCAATCAATCTGGCAAAATCATTAATTAATACTGCCAAGTCATTTGATAAAAAAGTGATTGCGTTTATCACCGATATGAATCAGCCTTTGGGAAACTATATCGGAAACTGGCTGGAAGTTTATGAGTCTATTCAGGTGTTGAAGGGTAAAATGAAGAATGATCTTTACCAGCTTTCAATAAAACTTGCCGGCGCTATGATTTTTCTTGGGAAGAAATCAAAGTCATTAAAAGAAGGTGAACTCATCGCAAAACAAAAAATCGAAAGCGGTGAAGCATTCAACAAGTTTTTGGAGATTGTGGAACTCCAGGGCGGTGATACAATTTATTTTAATCATCCTGATCGATATCCCAAATCAAGGTATAAATCAACTGTGAAATCAACTAAAAGTGGTTTCATACAAAAAATAAATAATTATAATATTGGAATGGCATCACTTGAACTTGGTGCCGGCAGAAAAACAAAAGAGGACAAAATTGATCCAAAAGCCGGAATTATTTTTTATGTTAAAATTGGGGACCTTGTGAACAAGGGAGAAAAAATTTGTGATCTGTATTCTGATTCTAAAACAAAAATAAAAATAGCTGAAGCTCTGATCAATGATTCAATACTGTTTTCAAAATCCAAAGTGAGTTCACCAAAGCTTATCAAAAAAATAATTCGTTAATAAATGAAATTAAAATTAATCAAATAAGGAGAGAACCTATGTTATTCATAATAGCTATTCTGGCGGCAATTGTTGCATTCTTCGTTTATAAAAATGCAAAGAAAAGATTTCAAAAAAATGAATCTACATTTGCAATGCTTGGATTTATAGTTGCATTATTTATCGCTCTGCTGCAGTCCTTTACCGTGATCCCTGCTGGTCATACTGGTGTCATCGATTTTCTTGGTTATGTAAGTGATAACACTTTAAAGCCCGGAGTAAATCTAGTCAACCCGATGGCAAATGTTGAAAAGATGAGCATCAAAACTCAGGAATTAAAGGAGATGATGAATGTTCCGTCGCAGGAAGGACTAAGTGTTGAGCTCGAGATAAGCTTATTGTATAAACTTGATTCAGAGAAAGCAAATCAGATATATAAAACCGTCGGGCCAAATTATGTTGAGATAATTCTGACACCACAATTCCGATCTGTAGTAAGAGGAGTTACTGCACGGTATGAAGCGAAAGCATTATACACGGCTTCCAGAGAAAAGCTTGCCGGAGAAATTGTAAGTGAACTGGAGAAATTGGTTGGACCAAGAGGAATAACAGTCGAGCAAGCAGCTTTAAGACAGATTAAACTTCCACCACGTTTAACCCAGTCAATAGAAGAAAAACTGCAGGCAGAGCAGGAAAGCCAGAGGATGGCATTCATCTTATTAAAAGAAGAGCAGGAAGCTGACAGGAAACGAATTGAAGCAAAGGGAATTGCGGATTTCCAGGAGATAGTATCAAAAGGAATTAGTGAGCAGCTTCTTAAATGGAAAGGCATTGAAGCAACTGAAAAGCTTGCAAATTCGTCAAATTCGAAAGTTGTCATAATCGGTTCGCCAAAAGATGGTTTGCCAATAATACTCGGTTCTGACAAATAGATTCGCCGGGCAGCTAATATTACTTTGTTCTGATAGCTATCAATCCGTATTTTTGAACTCATAAGTCAGAAAACGAATAAACCAATATGCTATCAGGCATCCATACTATTAATATATTACTGCCAATCTTCTATTTTACCACATTAGTGGTTTATTTCTACGATTTCCTAAAAGGGGAAAAAAAGCTTGCAAACATCAAAAGAGTTTTTCTTTTTATAACTCTTTTCCTTCATTTAATTTACATAGTACTACGGACGATAGCTTTTGATCATCCACCAATAACAAATGTCTTTGAAATATTCACGATACTCGCAATTACTATCAGCTTCTCTTATTTTCTTGTCGAGCTTGTTTCTGATATAAGAGGAACCGGTCCATTTATTATAATTCTTCCTTTTCTTTTCCAGTTGATCTCTTCCCTTTTCATACAAGATTTAACTGAAGTTAAAGATGTACTTAGAAGTAATTTGCTGGGTATTCATGTAATTAGCGCACTGCTCGGTTATTCTGGTTTTACTATTTCAGCAGTGTATGGATTTCTTTACTTGGTTCTCTATAAGGACATTAAGCTTAATAAGTTTGGTTTGATATTCAATCGTCTCCCGAACCTGGAAGTGCTTGAGAGACTAAGCTTATATTCTGCAATCATCGGTTTTATTGCATTGACCATCGCAATAATAATTGGCGTCATCTGGCTGCCGATTGCTTTTCCAAAATTCTCATATCTCGATCCGAAATTAATTGGTACGATGCTAGTTTGGCTGCTGTACGCGATTGGGATAACTAGCAAAGCTTTTGGTAAATGGAGAGGTAAACGATTGGTTACACTTTCAATTGCAGGATTCATGCTTGCAATCATTTCTACAATTCTTTCAAACTTTTTAGCACAGAGCTTTCATTCTTTCTATTAAGATATGAATTTATTTGCCATATCGATAAATCACAGAACTGCTCCTGTTGAGTTAAGAGAAGCAGTTTATCTTAAAGAAGATGAAATCCGTCCTTTCATTAATCTTGCAAAAGAACATCAGATAAAAGAAGGATTAATTTTATCAACCTGTAACCGTACTGAAATATTTGGAATACCGGTCAGCACTGACGCCAGCCATGAAAATTTTCAGAATCTTCTTCTGAATTTTAAACCGTCACAAAATATTTCAGAGCATCATTTTCAAAAATTTATTTCCAGAGATGCAATAAAACATTTGTTCAGTGTAGCAACCGGAATTGATTCGCTTCTGATTGGGGACAACCAGGTTTTTAAACAAGTAAAGGATTCATTCCAGATTGCCGAAGAGACAAACTTTGCCGGTTACATTATGCATAGGATTTTTGATGCTGCAATCCGAACCGGAAAAAGAGCAATTTCCGAAACCTCGATAAGCGAAGGGGCAGTAACAGTCAGTTACGCTGCAGTTCAGCTAACAGAAAAGATATTTTCAAACCTTAGTAAGAAATCGGCATTGGTAATTGGAACCGGTGAGACAGGTGAGATCGCAGCAAAACATCTTTCAGAAAGAGGAATTGGAAGTCTTGCTGTTACCAACAGAACTCAAGAGAAGGCTGAAAAACTTGCTGAGAAACTAAAAGCGAAAGTAATTCCATTCAGTGATTACAAGGAATTAATTTATAAGTTTGATATAATTATCAGTGCAACCGCCGCACCTGATATTCTTCTTCGAAAAGACGACGTTAAAAATGCTTTGAAGAAAAGAAGCAACAATCCGATGATATTAATGGATATTGCTGTTCCACGCGACATCGATCCTGCAACAAAAGAGATTGACTACGTTTTCTACCACGATCTTGATTCGCTGAATATAATCGTCGATCAGAATCTCACTAAAAGAAAATCAGAAATCCCAAAAGTTGAAAAAATAATTGAAGAAGAACTTGATAATTTCTGGGAGTGGTACAACTCGCTTCAAGCTGCACCTGCAATAAAAGACCTTCGTGATTACTTTGAAGAAATAAGAAATGAAGAAGTCGAAAAAAATAAAAACAAATTTTCTGTGGAAGACCAGGAAAAGCTTGATATTGTAACTAAAAGAATTATCAATAAAATTCTTCACCATCCAACAATTGAATTACGTAAAGCTGACGAGGTTTCTTCATCAGTAGACTCTTCAACTAAAATTGGAATAATAAGAGACCTTTTTGGAATCCATCCCGGGAAAAAATCAGAAAAAGAATAGGAAAAAATTTGAAGCATAAAATCATTATCGGTTCAAGAGGAAGTGAACTCGCTCTATGGCAGGCAAATTTTGTTAAGAGAGAAGTTGAGAAGAGAAACAAAAATATTTCGGTTGAAATAAAGATCATTAAAACAAAAGGAGATAAAATTCTCGATGTTGCTCTTTCGAAAATCGGTGACCGCAGCTTGTTCACAAAGGAATTGGAGATAGAACTTCTTAATAAAAAAATTGATCTCGCAGTCCACAGTCTGAAAGATTTGCAAACCGAAATTCCAAAAGGATTAAAGTTGTCTGCGGTGACAAAACGCCACAACGTTCAGGATGTTCTGATCTCAAGAAAAAAAGGAACAACTATTTTCAACCTTCCTGAAAATGCAACTGTTGCAACTGGATCACTGAGAAGAAGATGCCAGCTTCTTCATCTCAGACCTGATTTGAATATAGTTGAATTGAGAGGAAACGTTCCTTCACGAATAAAAAAATTTCTTGAATCTGATTGGGATGCAATCATTCTCGCAAGAGCCGGTGTTGAGAGACTTAAGTTAAACAAACATATTTCTTCAATAATAAAAACAGATGCGATGCTTCCTGCCGTAGGACAGGGCGCACTTGGAATTGAAACGAGAGCGGACAATATAATTGTAAACGAAATTGTGAAGTCAATTCACCACGAAAATACTTACAGGGCTGTCTTAGCTGAACGCTCCTTGTTAAAAACTCTTGAAGGCGGTTGTCAGGTCCCAATCGGAGCTTTTGCAGAAGTGAAACAAAATGGATTACACATTGACGCATTAGTTGGTTCTCTTGATGGCACCTTAACATTCAGAAAAAGAATTCGTGGCGGCAAAAGTAATCCGGAAAAACTCGGAAAGAAATTAGCCGATGATCTCATAAAAGCAGGCGCGAAATCTATTCTTGAAGAAATCTACAAAACAGCGAGGGCAAAATGAGCAAATCAAACTTATTCAGACTATCATTATCACTTTCTGTATTCATGATATTATTAGTCGCAGTATTGACTGGATGCAAATGTAGAGCTTGCGATGATGAGGAGAAAGGAACTGTTCCTGTTGAAGTACTTGCAAAAGCAGATTCTTTTATCATTGCTTCCACCGGCAGGGAATTTTGTAATCAATACATTAAACCTGATTTTGCAAGAACTAAACACACTCCGCCCTACTACGAAATGGCTTATAAATTTTTTATGCCGGAGAAACCCTATGTGGATGCCATAATAAAATTTACTGTTGATTCCATCGGAAATGTTTTAAAGAACCGTGACATAGTTGGAATTCCTAGATGTCTGAATTTTCCTGAAGAATGTGACTTCAATATCGATGAACAAACTGCAAGGCAAATAGCCGCTAGTATGGGATTGAAGGAAGGAGTGAAAGATTGGGATGCCGGATTTATGTGGGATTTTAAATTGAACAGATATGTCTGGCGAATTTTATCAACTCTTACTGAACTTGGAAACGAAGAAAATTATAAGGCAACCGGTCAGGAAATGTTAATCGATCCGAACAACGGCGAGGTTTTGGCTTTGAACGACTGGAGAATCAATTAATTGTAATGCTAAAAGAAAAGCGTGAAATAAAAAGAGAAAAGAAGCGCGAAAGAATACTTGAAGCAGCCGCCGAACTGTTTTCTACGAAACATTATCACGAAGTAATGATGGATGATGTTGCAAAATTAATTTCAGTTGCAAAAGGAACTGTCTATAATTATTTCACTTCGAAGGAAGAGCTTTACTTTACGATAATGCATACGAGGATGGAAAGTCTGCTTTCAATTCTCAGACAAAAAATTGAATCGGAACAAAACAGTATCGATTCTCTCCGTGCCTTCGTAGTTCATCTTTATATGTTCATGATGAAGCATCGCAAATTTTTTCTGATCTATCAAAGAGAAACTCTTAACAAGCAAAATTCATTTTGCGAAGATATGCTTTCTCTCGAAAAGCAGATGAAGCAGATGATAATGCAGATCATTTCGAGAGGTGAGGCCGAAGGTGTTTTTAGAAAAGTTGATGAAGAATTTGCTATCAGCCTCATATTTGGAAGTATTTATGGTGCCGTTCAGCGGGGAATTAATGAAAACATTCCTGATGAAAAAGTTTCTAAAGAAAGAGAGGAAATTTTTGATTTTATTTTGCACGGACTTTATTCCGGTTTCAACAATATCAAAGAGCTTCCGCTAAAAGGAAAAACAATTGTTATCACAAGAACAATTGAGCAGTCAAAAGAATCAGCGACTGCACTAACAAGTCTTGGTGCAAATGTTATTATCGTTCCTACACTCGATATTGTTCCACCATCTGATTGGAGTAAGTTTGATTCGGTTGTTGCTCATCCCGAAAAAATTGATTTCATAATTTTTACTTCTGTCCACGCTGTTCAAATGTTCTCCAAAAGATGCAAAGAAATCGGAGCTTTAATTAATTATAACAGGACGAAAGTTGTTGCTGTCGGGAATAAAACTTCATCATACTGTCACAAAAACAATATTAACGTTAACATCATTCCTGATAAATTTAGTGCGGCAGGTGTTATTGAGGCTTTATCAAAATATAATTTGAAGAACAAGGTTGTTTTCATACCTCGTTCAGCAATTGGAAGAGAAGAATTGCCTATGGGACTAAAAGATCTCGGTGCAATTATTAAATCAGTTCCTGTTTACAATGTTGCAATTCCTTCGGGAGAAAATGTAAGAACGAGTCTTCAGCAATTAGATTCTACTCAAGTTGACTTGTTCATTTTCACAAGTCCGTCAACATTCGAAAATTTTTTACAGATTGCTGATGTGAAAAATCCATTTCAGTACTTCAATAAATTTGATATCGCTGCAATTGGACCGACAACAAAAGATGCCATCGAATCAAAAAAAGTCAAAGTGAAAATTCTTCCGGATGAATTCACAATAAACGGGTTAACAAAAAAAATTGTAGAATACTACAATAATCACAAGGAGAAAGTTTGAAATTACAGAATGATCTAATTATAAGAGCCGCTAAACGTTTACCTACAGAACGAACACCGATCTGGATTATGCGCCAGGCCGGAAGATATTTACCTGAATATCGGGCAGTCCGTGCAAAGCATGACTTTCTAACAATGTGTAAAACCCCGGAGCTTGCAGCAGAAGTTACAATTCAACCTGTGGAAATTATTGGAGTTGATGCTGCAATTATTTTTTCGGATATACTTGTAATTCCAGAAGCCATGGGAATGCATCTTGAAATTCACGAAGGAAAAGGTCCTGTTTTTTCTGCAGCCATTCAATCAAAAGATGATGTTGATAATCTGAAAACCCCGGATCCATCAAAAGAATTAAAATATGTTTTGGATGCGATCTCTCTCACTAAAAAAGAATTGAACGGAAGAGTTCCCGTAATTGGGTTTGCAGGTGCACCGTGGACAATTCTCACATACATGGTTGAAGGTCAAGGATCAAAATCATTTTCAAAAGTAAAAAAACTTATATACGGAAATCCTGAGCTTGCACATACTCTTCTGGATAAAATTACAAAAACAACGGCAGCTTATTTGTCTGCACAGATTGAAGCCGGTGCAAATCTTGTTCAGATATTTGATACTTGGGCGGGAATGCTTTCACCAAGAGATTACCAGGTTTTTGCATTAAGATATGTTCATCAATTAATTTCCGAAATAAAACGAAAAGATGAGCCGATAATTTATTTTCCAAAGGGTGTTCATTATCTGATGCATGAGCTTAAAGAAGTTGGTGCTGATGCTATCAGCGTTGACTGGACTCTTGAACTTGAAAAAGTAAAAAGAAAAATTGGAGATAAAGTTGCTATCCAGGGAAACCTCGATCCGACTGTTCTTTATGCTGATCCTAATTTCATAAAGAGAGAAGCAAGGAAAGTTCTCGAATCATTTGATAAAGGACACGGACACATTTTTAATCTGGGGCATGGTATTCTGCCGGATATTGATCCTGCGAACGTCAAAGTATTAGTTAATTATGTGAAGGAGGAAAGTGGACATTACCATAATTAACAATGAACAATTTATAATTAACAATTAGGGTGGCCAATGAGAAATGTAGAAAATCCAGTAGTTAAAAAGAGTTTTTCCTTTGCTGTCCGAATTGTTAAATGCTATAAATATTTAGTTAAAAAAGATAAATACCTACTCTCTTTATATAATCAATTACTTGATTCGGGGACATCAATAGGTGCAAATATTTCAGAATCACAAGCTGCGGCAAGCAAAGCAGATTTCAGAAATAAATTAAGAATAAGTTTAAAGGAAGCATACGAAACAGAATTTTGGTTAAAATTATTTTACAAATCAGAAATTCTTGACAAGAAAGAATTTGAAAGTCTTTTAAATGATTGTTTGGAATTAATTAAACTGCTTACATCTATTATTAAAAACATTAAGTTAAAAACATAATTATTCATTGTTAATTTTTAATTGTTAATTTCTGGAACAGATATGTTTACAGTTGACTTAAAAAAATTCAAGAAGTACGATAAACCCGGACCGCGGTACACAAGCTACCCGACGGCTCCGCAATTCAACGAGCAATTCACTCACGCTGAGTTTGTTGATGAAATAGTAAAAACCAATTACGGAAAAAATCTTCCCGACCTTTCACTCTACTTTCATATTCCCTACTGCGATACACTCTGCTTTTTCTGCGGATGTAATATGCTTGTTACTCGAAACAGAGAAAGAATTGATGAATATATAAAGTACGTTCAAAAAGAAATTGATCTTCTCAGAACATATTTGCTTCCTGATAGAAAAGTTGCACAGCATCATTGGGGTGGTGGAACCCCAACTCATCTCAAGCCGGAAGAAATTGAAAAGCTTGCATCATACATCAATCAATCTTTTGAGTTTAATGAAGATTCTGAGAACAGTTGCGAGATTGATCCTCGTGAACTGACAAAAGAACATCTTGAAGCTTTAAGAAAAAATGGATTTAACAGAATAAGTATGGGCGTGCAAGATTTTAATGAGCTAGTTCAGAAGGCAGTTAACAGAATTCAGCCGGAAGATTTGACGAGAAAAGTTGTTAACTGGGTAAGAGAATTAAAATATCACAGCATAAATCTTGATCTTATATACGGACTCCCCTTCCAAACAACAAAATCGTTTGAAGATACAGTTGAAAAGATAATTGATATTTCTCCCGACAGGATTGCGCTGTTCAACTATGCACACGTTCCATGGATGAAAAAACATATGGCGCTAATTCACGAAGAAGATCTGCCAAAGCCCGAAGAGAAGCTGGAAATCCTGAAGATGAGCATTGAAAAACTCACAAGTGCTGGATATGAATTTATTGGAATGGATCATTTTGCAAAACCGGATGATGAATTGACTATTGCAATGAAGGAAAAAAAACTTTACAGAAACTTCCAGGGATACAGCACAAACGCAGGAGCTGATCTTTATGCATTTGGAATTACCGCGATCAGTCAGTTGAAAAATATTTACGCGCAGAATTTCAAGACAGAAAAAGAATATTATACTGCATTGGACAACGAAACCATCCCCACAACAAAGGGCTACAAGCTGAACGAAGACGACCATATCCGTCACGAAGTGATAATGAGAATTATGTGCGACTTCGAGCTGAACTTCAAATCAATCGAGGATAAGTTTAAGATTAAGTTTAAGGATTACTTTAAATGGGGATTGAACAATCTAAAAGAATTTGAAGCCGATGAATTAATTGTGATGAATAATGATGGCTTTAAAGTAAAAGATATGGGCAGACTTCTCATCCGAAATATCGCAATGAACTTTGACGGATATATTGAAAGAAAAGAAGATAAAGCAAAATATTCGAGGACGGTTTAAAAAAGTTTTGTGGCTTTCTCAAAACTAAAATTTAATGGGAAAAATATTATATGACTCAAAAGGTTCACGAATTTGGAGGCTCTTGGACTGATAAGAAGTTAGAAAATTTGAAAAAATACCTTTCAGCATACACTAAAATTTTCACAACTAATCCAAGAGCAAAGTTTTATAAAACAATTTATATCGATGCCTTTGCTGGTACTGGATATCGTAAGGGAAAAGAAGAGGAGGCTGATTTACTGCTACTGCCCTTTTTTGAAGAGATCGAAGTTCAAGAATTTTATGATGGATCCGCTAAAATTGCACTTCAAAATTCACCGCAATTCAATAGATATATTTTCATTGAGCAAGATAAGGAAAGAATTGAAAGTTTAAATGAATTAAAATCTGAATTTCCTGAATTAACTAAGGATATATTAATTAAAAATGAAGATGCAAATAAATATTTGCTCAAAGTATGTAATCGAGTAGATTGGAAAAAATTTCGGGCCGTTGTCTTTCTTGACCCATATGGAATGCAAGTTGAGTGGAATACTATTAAAGCGTTGGCAGCAACAAAAGCTATCGACGTTTGGATTCTTTTTCCTCTTGGTGTTGCAGTTAATCGACTTTTGCGGAAGGATGGTGTAATTAATCCTAAAATAAAGGAAAGATTGGATAAAATATTTGGATCTGATGATTGGATGAGTGAATTTTATATGGAAGAGGAATCAGAATCCTTATTTGGCTCTGAACAGAAGACTAGAAAAATTGGTGACTTCAATAAAATTTCTAAGTATTTTACTAATAGATTGAAAACAATTTTTGCGGGTGTTGCTGATAATCCTTTACCTTTATTTAATTCTCGTAATAATCCGTTGTATCTATTATGTTTTGCGGCAGCAAATGAAAGAGGAGCAAAGGCAGCTTTAAACATCGCGAACTATATTCTTAAAAAATAAATATGGCACTAAAATCTTCAATAGAATGGACAGAATCAACCTGGAATCCTGTTACTGGATGTAACAAGATAAGTCCGGGCTGTAAAAATTGTTATGCTGAGAGAATGGCTAAAAGACTTAAAGCTATGGGTTCGGAAAATTATGAGAATGGATTCAAATTGGCTACGCATGATCATGTTGTAAACCTTCCACTCCAATGGAGAAAACCACAGGTAATTTTCGTTAACTCAATGAGCGATCTGTTTCATAAAAATGTTCCTCTCGATTTTATACTTAAAGTATTTGAAACAATGAACAAAGCTCATTGGCATATTTTTCAAGTCCTAACAAAAAGATCTGATCGATTAATAGAACTTGATAAATATCTTCCTGGAGTAAAAACATTTGGATGGGTGTGAGTGTTGAGAATCAGGACTATACATTTAGAATAAAAGACCTAAGTGAAACAGACGCAACAATAAAATTTTTATCCATTGAACCTCTTATTGGTCCCGTTTACAGATTCAGCTTAAAAAATATTGACTGGGTCATCGTTGGTGGAGAGTCGGGTCCAAAAGCTAGACCAATGAAAGAGGAGTGGGTTATTTCAATTAGAAATAAATGTTTGAAGCAAAATGTTCCCTTCTTCTTTAAACAATGGGGCGGCGTTCAGAAAAAGAGAAATGGAAGAGAACTCGAAGGAAGAACCTGGGACGAAATGCCTACCAACTTTAACTACTCTTTCTGATCAATCGCTCGGTCTTTCCTTCATCGGCGCAGTAGTGAAGAAATCTTTATAGAATCTCTCGGTGTATTTCTCCAGCATCTCTTCAACAACCTTGTAATGCTTTGATCGAATTACAAATCCTGCATGGTATGCCTTGTCCAATCGCCAAACAATTTCCGGATCGTTGTAAGAAGAGAGATCCGGCCATTCCTGTTTTGAAAGTGAAGTAATAATTCCGGCATAATCATTTTTAACTTCTGGGTACTGATACTCTCCTTCCCCTCTTAAAATTTCTATCTTTGCCCACTCACGCCACAAATTAATTCCCGATGCAGCAAGCACAAGCTCGGAAAGATTCGCTCCGCCGACTCGTGCAGATGTTTCAAGAAAATATAACTTGCCATCTTTATCAGACTCAATAAATTCCGTGTGAGAAACTCCACGAAGCATACCAAGTGCTTTCATTAATTTTTCATTCGTATCAAGAAGCTGCTGTTCTTTTTTGCTTCCTCTTTCAATTGTTCTGCTGGTGAAAACTCTTCCTTCGTGTGCGACTTCAAACGGAGGTTTACCGTACTGACTCGCAATTGCAAATCGAACTTCGTGCTCATAAATAATCGAATCAACATGATAGATGTTCCCGGGAACAAATCTTTCCATCAAGAAGAAAGACTGTTCATCACCAAGATGATTTATGCGGTTCCACATTTCTTCTTTGTTGTGAACTTTTTTCAATCCGTGCGCACCTGCAAGCAGTCTCGGCTTTATCATATAAGGAAAGGAAACTTTCTCTGCAAATTCATTTATTTCATTATGATTCAAAACGTGAATGAATTCGGGAACAGGAATTTCCATTTCCTGAGCTCTCATTCTCATTGCAAGCTTATCTCTGAAATATCGTGCAGTTGTATCTCCCATTCCGGGAATGCGAAGATGCTCTCTCAATGCAGCAGCTTTTTCAACATCAAAATCATCAAGCGCAACTATGCGATCAATTTTTTCTTTTCTAGCAAGAAAACTCACGCCGTAAATAACATCGCGCATATTCCATTCTTTATTTTTATCCGGCATATAAAAAATATCGTCGATAACTTCCTTTGGCCATGGAGCTGTTTCCAGACTTTTTGATGTGAGCAAAAGAACACGACAGCCCTGTTCTTTACACTCGCGCATAAAGTCGTGGCCTTTTTCATAAGATGAAACACATAGTACGGTGATAGGTTTGCGGGTGCTCATAAATATTCCTTTAATAATTCCGAGAAAGCGTTATTGCTTTCAGCAAGTTTAGTTTTAATAAGGGAAAGAATCAAACTGAAGTAAAAAGAAATAGTTGTTCGAAACGTTTTAGACTGGTTTTTTACTTCTCAAAGTATAGACTAAATTGTTAAATTTGCACCTGATTAACGCAAAAACTTTAATGCCTTCTAACAAAAAAATAGTAATAATCGGCGCCGGTATTTCAGGCTTAACCACTGCTTACCTTCTATTTAAAGAAGGATACGATGTAATTGTGCTTGAGCAGAAAGATAAAGTCGGCGGTTCGATTGAAACTGTTTCTGCAGATGGATTTCTTTTTGACAGAGGGCCGAACAGCGGACTTGAAACTACTCCTCTTATCCAGCAGCTTATAAAAGATTTAAATCTCCAAGATCAGTTTGTTTATGCCAACCGTGAAGGAAATAAAAGATACATTTTGCGGAACGGACAACTTCACGCACTTCCAATGTCACCACCATCATTTTTGAAAACAAAACTTTTTTCCGGTAAAGCAAAATTGAGGTTGCTAGCTGAGCCGTTTATCGGAAGATCGAAAGATGGCTATTATCAAAGCATTGCTGAATTTGTTACACGTAGACTAGGAAAAGAATTTTTAGATTATGCAATCAACCCGTTTGTTGCGGGAGTATATGCCGGACGTCCCGAGGAATTAAGCGTCAAATCAGCTTTTCCAAAACTTTATGCTCTTGAAGAAGAATATGGTGGATTGATTCTTGGAACAATCAGAAGCATCCGCAAAAGAAAGAAAAGCAAGGAGGTGTCCAAGCAAAGTGCAAAAATGTTTTCATTCAAAGATGGAATGAAAGTGCTGCCTGATGCAATTACAGAAACACTTGGTAATCGTGTTAGTACGGGAGTCGAAGTTACTTCTATACGCAGTACCGCCGAAGGAAATTACGGTGTGACTTTCAGAGACGGCAATCAGAACCTAACATTGCTTGCGGATGTTGTTCTTTCAACTGTTCCGGCTTACAAGGCAGCCGAATTGTTCGGACATTTTGATGAAAATTTAGCTAAACACTTAAATGAAATTTATTATCCGCCGGTGCTGGTTCTTTATCTTGTCTATGAAAGAAAGAATGTTGGACAACCGCTTGATGGTTTTGGATTTTTAATCCCCGAAAAAGAAGAAAAATCTTTTCTCGGTGCCATCTGGAGCTCTGTCATATTCCCAAATCGTTCGGATGAGAACACGGCAGCTTTTACTTTATTTATTGGTGGATCTCGTGATGCTGGCTTTGTTGATGATGTCGAACAGATGGTTATCGATCGTGCGCGAAGAGAGTTTGAGCTGATAATGAAAATAAGTGCCGAGCCGGTTTTGATCTCGAAAAGACTTTGGCCTAAAGCAATCCCTCAGTACAATCTTGGTTATGTTGAGCACGAAAATTTCTTCGATCACTTCGAGAAGCAAAATAAAGGAATTGTTCTTGGAGGAAATTACCGTGGGGGAATTTCTGTTGGAGATTGCATTAAGAACTCAGAATTAATAGCAAATAAAATTAAACAGCTATTGAATGTATAATTTATAATGTAGAATGTAGAATTATGTTTGTTTTCGAAAAGGAAGTGAAATATGGGAATGTTGTGCTGGAGAAGAGTTTTAAATTTTCAATTCGAATTGTGAAATTGTATGAGTATTTGATTAATAAAAATCGGAATTTTGAACCATTATTAAAGCAACTATTAAGATCAGGAACGTCTATTGGCGCTAATATTACCGAGGCACAAAGTGCATACACCAAAAAGGATTTTATAAATAAGCTTGGAATTTCATTAAAAGAGGCTCGCGAATCAGAATATTGGATTAGACTTTTGACTGCAACAAATCATTTGGATAAAAAAGAATCGGAAAGTATTCAAATTGATTGCGAAGAATTAATTAAACTATTAACCACGATTATTAAAAGTTCAAAAAATAATATTTGATCAATTATACATTATAAATTTTACATTATACATTCCGGAGAAGAAAATGTCAGAAAAAAACTTTAACTTCAAACGTTTCAGAAGATTACGCTATAATCCGATTGTCAGAGATATGGTTAGAGAAACCGTTCTGACTAAAAACGATTTGATTTATCCCCTCTTCATCGTACCCGGAAATAACGTGAAAAAACCGGTTAAATCAATGCCCGGAGTTTTTCAACTTTCTGTAGAGAACCTTGTTAAAGAGTGCAAAGAAGTTCGTGATCTCGGAATTCCCGCTGTAATCCTATTTGGTATTCCTGAACATAAAGATGAACAAGGCAGCGATGCGTACAATCCAAATGGAATTATTCAGCAAGCAATTAAAGCAATCAAAAAGGAAATTAATGATCTATTAATTATTACTGATGTTTGTCTTTGTGAATACACCTCTCACGGGCATTGCGGAATTTTAGCAGGCGAAGATATTCTGAATGATGAAACAATTGCAGTGCTGGCTAAAGAAGCTGTTTCGCACGTTGAAGCCGGCGCTGATATGGTCGCTCCATCCGATATGATGGATGGAAGAGTTCTTGCAATTCGCAAAGCGCTTGATTACAAAGGATACACCAGAATCCCGATAATGAGTTATGCGGCCAAATATGCTTCCGGATATTACGGACCATTCAGAGATGCAGCCGAATCAACTCCGGCATTTGGTGATAGGAGATCTCATCAAATGGATATTGGAAATATCAACGAAGCGCTTCGTGAAGTTGAAACCGATATCGAAGAAGGTGCAGATATAGTTATGGTGAAACCAGCAGGTCCATATCTCGACGTAATAAGAAAAGTAAAAGAAAAATTCGGAATGCCCACAGCAGCATACCAGGTAAGTGGTGAATTTTCTATGATAAAAGCGGCAGGACAAAACGGCTGGATAGATGAAGAAAGAGTTATGATTGAATCTTTGACGGCTATAAAACGTGCCGGTGCTGATATGATATTAACTTATTTTGCAAAAGACGTTGCTAAGTGGCTTGATATTAGGAAGTAGAGTTTCTTTTTCTAAGATTTAATAATGTGTAAGTTAATTTATTAGATTCAACGAAGTTGTAACATTAAAATGAAGAATAAAATAAAAATATTCGATTTGAAAGATCTGAATCAGTATAAAGAAGAAAAAAAATTTTGGAGCGATGCAACTATAGAATTTAAACTCAGCGCTCTAGAGACAATCAGGGAATCTTACTTTAAATTATTCAATATTAATAAAGATGAAATTAGTAAAAGACTTCGAAGATTTTATAGAGTTACTGAACAAAAACGAAGTTAAGTATCTCGTAGTTGGTGGTTATGCTTTTGCAATCCATGCCTTCCCAAGATTTACAAATGCTATCGACATCTTCACCCTTTCTACAAAAATAAATGTTGATAAAATTATTGCTGGTCTGAAAGAATTTGGATTTGATATTTCAGCCATCAGCGCTGAAGACTTATTGAAAAAGGATAAGGTGATACAGCTTGGTGAACCACCATATAGAATCGATATTCTGACATCAATTGATGGAGTAAATTTTGATGACGCCTGGCAGAGAAAGGTTACAGGTAAATATGGAGATCAGGATCTTTATTTTATCAGCAAAGAAGATTTAATAAAGAATAAAAGAGCTTCCGGAAGAAAAAAAGATCTGGACGATCTTAATGAGCTCGATTCTTAATTCCATTCCTCAACAGTCAAAAAATTCAGAGGGAGAAAAAGTTAAAAATATTCTTGTTGTCCGTCAGCATAATCATATTGGTGATATGCTCTGTTCGCTTACTTTGTATGCTGCATTGAAAAAAAAATATCCCGATTCAAAAATCACTCTCGTTGCTGCAAAAACAAGTTATGAAATTCCCTTATTTGAATTGAATCCATTTCTTGATCGTGTAATAATTTTTGATAAGCAAAATTTTACCTCTATTCTTAAGTTTTTCCGAAAACTTCGTGAAAGGAAATACCAGCTTGGAATTGTTCCATCAACAATTAAGGTATCCAGAACTTCACATATAATTAATTCCATTTCGGGAGCAAAAATTAGAGTTGGGGTGAAATCTGTTGATGGCATTGAAAACAAATCACATAAATTCTTAAATGTTAAATCCGATTTTGTCTGGAAGAACTTACATCAGTTAGAAAGGAATCTTGACATCGTTAGACAAATTGGATGTGATTTGACTGAAGAAGAAAGGCGAACTATCAGATTCAATTTTTCGGCCGAAGAAATAAGCGATGCAAAGAACCTTTTTGAAAATATTTTCCCTGACAAAAACCGAAAGATAGTTGGCATTCATCCTGGGGCAGGAAAAAAAGAAAATATGTGGCCGACAAAGAATTTTGTTGAACTAATAAAAAAATTACACTCACAATTTAATTGCAACATTCTGCTAACAGCAGGAAAAGTTGATGCCGAACAGATTAAGGAAATTGAAAATGAATTACGCGGAGTTAAACTTAATTGCCACACATTAATAGACTTACCGATAAAAAAGCTGGGTGCGACTCTATCGTTGATTGATCTTTATATAACTAACGATACGGGTTCGATGCACATCGCAGGTTTTGCTCATGCAAAGATCATTTCTTTATTTGGTCCAACTAATCCTGCAGAATGGGCACCGCGTGGAGAAAATAAATACTATATCAAATCAAAAACAGAAAATATTAATGATATTACTATAGATGAAGTTTATAATCTCAGTAAAAAAATATTAGAGGAAGAAAAATGAAATACAGAAAACTAGGAAAATCAAATATTGAAGTTTCAGAAATATCTCTCGGCTGCTGGACGATGGGCGGACTTAATTGGGTTAACGGCGATCCAAATGGCTGGGCAAATGTGGATGAAAGAGAAGTTGCCGAAGCAATAAATTATGCGATCGATCACGGAGTTAATCACTTCGACAATGCAGATGTTTATGGAAACGGTCGCGCGGAAAGAATGCTCGCAAGAATTCTAGGTAACAGAACAAATAATTTTATAATCGCTACAAAAATCGGGTGGTTCCCGGGAACAGCAGCAAACGCTTACGAACCGTCACATATCCGTCATCAATGTGAGCAATCGCTCATCAATCTGAAAAGAGATTATATTGATCTTTACTATTTCCATCATGGATGGTTTGGCGACAAAGGTGAATATCTTGATGATGCAGTTGAAGTAATGTACAAACTTAAAGAAGAAGGAAAGATCAGACTAATAGGACAATCAGCTTATTCACACAAAGATTTTGTTAAATTAATTCCAAAAGTGAAGCCGGATGTGCTACAAAGTTTTGCTAACCCTGTTGAAAGAGCTTTCATCGATGATGGAAATCCAACAAGAAAATTGATGGAAGAAAATCAGATTTCTTTTGTCGCATTCAGACCTTTGTATGAAGGGTTGCTTCTCGATAAATACAAAAAAGAAAATCCGCCGCAGTTTGAAAATGGAGACCACAGGAAAGGATTATCAAGATTCTCATATGAAAATCTCGTAAAGCTTGAAGTTCAGTTGAGCAAGATAAAAGCAAGATTTGGTGCTTCAACTGAAGAACTGGCAAGAGTTGCCCAGCAGTATTTGCTACATTATAAATTTGTTGGTGCTGTAATTCCCGGCTTCAGAAACCTTCATCAAGTAAAAGTTAATTTGTCAGCGATGGATAAGCCATTAACTAATGATGAGTTTGATTTTATAAAAAGTGTTTTTGCGGAATAAGCAGAAAGCAAAATTTTATTTCATCAGGACCATTTTTTTAGTTTCACTGAAGGATTCTGTAATCAGCTGATAATAATAAATTCCGCTTGCAAGTGCTGATGCGTCGTATTCAAATTCGTAACTGCCTGCTGGTTTGTATTCATTAACCAGAATTGCAACTTCATTACCAAGCAAATTATACACTTTCAAAGACACATTACTGCTCATCAGCAACTGATAACCTATTACCGTATTGGGATTAAATGGATTCGGATAATTTTGATTTAATCGAAAAGCAACAGGAGTTAAATCTCCATTCTCAGAAACACTCGTCGATGATCCGCCGCCATTGACTGTTTTCAAAATTGTTCCGTTTGAACCAACGACAAAACCAATTTCTTCGTTCACAAAAAATACTGATCTGAATTCCGCTTGTATTTGCGGACCATTTTGATACCATGTTTCTCCGCTGTCAGTTGTCTTTAAAAGCCAGCCGAGTTCACCAACTGCCCAGCCAGTGTTCTCATCCACGAAATCGCTTGAATAAATTATGTCGCCGGGAGTAATATAATTGTGGTTCTGCCAGGTATCACCGCCGTCTGTAGTTTTGAAATAAGCACCACAACAGCCAAATGCAAAACCGGTTGTTGAACTGATAAAAGAAATTCCATACAATGCATTTGGCATGCCAACATTTAATGAATCCCAACTTTCTCCATTATCGGAACTGCGATAAACTAATCCATTGCCGCCAATTACATACATTTGATTCGGAGAGTAGATAAAAGTTTTTAATAAATGATCATAGCTCTCTGGCAAAACATTTTCCCAATTTTCACCACCGTCTGTTGTAATGAGGATTGTACGATTATAGCCCGAAACTATTCCAAAATTTTCGTCATAAAAAGTAAGTGAGGTAAGTTCTTTACCCGATTCACTATGTTTCAAATTCCAGTTATATCCCCCGTCAGTAGTTTTCAATATATTTCCATCACTACTACAAACCCATCCTACATTATTATTAATGAAATGAATTGAGTTATTATTTCCAGCAATTTGGATTTGAGTCCAGTCGTTTCCACTATCAGAGGTTTTTAAAATAATATTCTTCCCTGCTACCCAACCGTTGTTTTCATCTACAAAGAATACCGAGTGCAGTTTTTCATCTGTTCCTGCATCAAGTACAAACCATTGAGCAAAATTAGTAGCAGTCCAGAGGATCATTAAAGTGATAAATATTTTTGATTTGACCATTCGCTAAAATTATTAGATGATTGTAAATAGTTGTCACAAGTTAAGTTTTTAAACCGTTCAATTCAATAGATAAGATCAATCAAACCAAGAAATTTATAAGTGGAGATTTTAATACAGAAAAATCAATTCGGCGGCATTTTCAAATGAGTGGATGATTGCAATCCTTTGGATACTTCCGGCAGAATTCCTTTCTGGATGTAAATTGGTCTTATGCTTTTTCTTAACGATGGTAAATTTTTATAATAAACCAAAGCTCCTGTAAGACAAATTATTCCACTCGATAAAATTGTAAACGGCGCACCGATAGTGCTCGCCAGAGTTCCGGCCATAAAACTTCCGAAAGGTGCGGTTCCCATAAATGCCATAACATAAAGACTCATCACTCTTCCGCGCTTATCATCATCAACGAGAGTTTGAAGTAAAGTGTTTGTGGATGCCATCTGCATCATCATTCCAAAACCTGTAAAATACATTAGCCCAATTGACAGATAAACATTTCTTGAGAAAGAAAAGAATAAAAGTCCGAGCGAAAAAATACTTGTTGTGGCTGCAATCCATCTCGCAAGTCCTAAAACTGTTTTTCTTGAAGCAAGATAAATCGCACCCGTAAAAGCTCCAAATCCAACCGCACCAAAAAGGAAACCAAGCGTATGAGCATCTCCATGTAAAATATCACGCGCAAAAACTGGCATCAAAACTGTGTAGGGCATTCCTGTAAGACTAACCAATCCAATTAATAATAATAGTGTTCGGATCGGTTTGAAGTTATATGCGTACTTAATTCCTTCTTTCAATCCTTCAAGCACCTTACCATTCTGCTGGTTATTAATTTGCGGCTGAATGTTCATCAGCAATAAGGAAACTATAACTGTAATATAGCTAATCGCATTCACCAAAAAACAAATCCCTTCGCCGACAACAGTAATCAATAAACCTGCTAATGTTGGTCCGACTAACCGGGCTGCATTAAAAACAGATGAGTTCAGTGCTATCGCATTCGGTAAATCATTTCTGTCATCAACCATTTCAATTACAAAACTCTGTCTTGTCGGCATATCAAAAGCATTTATCAAACCGGAGAATAAACTGAGAAGTAGAATATGCCATATCTGAATAGTGTCAGACAAAGTAAGATAAGCAAGAATTGATGCCTGAATCATTGCAAGAATTTGTGTTGCAATAATTATTTTGTGTTTGCTGTACCTATCAGCCAAAACACCCGCGATAGAAGCCAGAATAAACGTTGGTATCTGAGATGAAAATCCAACAAGCCCCAGAAGAAACGCAGAATCAGTCAAGCGGTAAACAAGCCATCCGAGCGCAACCTGCTGCATCCACGTACCGATGAGCGAAATACTCTGACCGGTAAAAAAAAGTCTGTAGTTTTTATGACGCAGTGCTCTTAACGTCTGCTGAACAAATTCGGGAAGCATATATCAAAAATTAGAAAATTTTATGTTAATAATAAGATTATTTTTGAATGACTATCTGATAACAATTTATGCACAAAGTTTATTTACGTTTTTACGAAGAGCTCAATGAATTTCTTCCCGAAGCAAAAAGGAAAAAACGATTCACACATAATTACATAGACAGAACTTCAGTAAAAGATTTAATAGAATCTCTAGGTGTTCCTCACACAGAAGTTGATTTGATTTTAATTAATGATAAATCAGTGAACTTCAAATATTTAATTAATGATGGTGACGATATTTCTGTTTATCCTGTGTTTGAATCATTCGACATTTCAGAAGTTCAGCGCCTTCGACCGAAGCCGCTTCGCAAACCAAAGTTCGTTGCAGATGTTCATCTTGGAAGATTGGCAAGGTATTTAAGAATGATAGGACTTGACGTTTTGTATAAAAATAATTTTGATGATGATGAGATTGTTCAATTATCATCAACAGAGAGAAGAGCAATACTTACCAAAGACAGAGGAATATTAAAGAGAAACGATGTTACTCATGGTTACTGGGTTCGAAGCATAAAAGTTGAAGAACAAGTAAAAGAAATCCTTAATCGATTCAGTCTCCATAAAGAAATAAAAGAATTTTCCCGATGTGTTGAGTGCAATGAATTATTGAAGCCCGTCAAAAAGGAATTAATAATCAGTCAGCTTCCACATAAAGTCGCCAAGCAGCAAGTTGAGTTTTATGAATGTCCTTCCTGCAAAAAAATATATTGGAAAGGAACTCATCACCAAAAAATGATGGACTTCATCAAATCAATAAAAGATTATGATTTTTAATTGATGTATTTTTGTTTAAATACTTAATCATAATTTTCTGAAATCACTCTATATGTGGATAATCCTTCGCCTTCTGATTGGTATATCGATACTATTAATTGTAGAATTTTACTTTGTTAAACGATTAAACCTCGCCCTAAAACATTTTTTCCCGAAGTTTTATGAGAATAAGTTTCACCTGATAAGAAGAATTTATCTCATCTGGGTTAATCTCTATCCGTTGGTCTTGCTTTTTATTTTCACATACTTTGCAATCACAGGATCTTACTTAAGTTCTCCGGAAAATAAAATTATTGATTACTTTCTGATCTATCCTTTCTGGATAAACTTTCTTTTGATGATTCAATGTTCTGTGTTTTTCATACCGCTGGATATACTAAAACTGTTAGCAATGTTTGTATTCAGAGCAAACAGACTTGGCACCAACCGTATTCATTCGGCACTTTTATTTCTTATAATCGGATTCTTTTTATTCTACGTGCCGATAAGAATTATTTATGACTATAACTCCGTTTCCGTTAGAACTGTAGAATACAAAAAAGAAAATCTTGTCCCTTCTCTCGAAAACTTTAGGCTGGTATTTATTTCAGATATCCAGGCAGATCATTTTACCGATGAGAAAAGACTCGGCAATTATATCAACAAAATAAACTCGCTTAATCCGGATTTGATTTTGATTTCAGGTGATTTAATTACTACCGGTCCTGATTATATTCAACTCAGTGCCCGAGAGGTTGGAAAACTTAAATCCAAGTATGGAGTTTACTCCTGCGTTGGCGACCACGATAACTGGGCATACAGAAATGATTATGAAAAAAGTCTGCGTGAAGTAAAATCAGCTTTGAATTATAATGGTGTTGAAATGATTGATAACGACATTAGAATTATAAGTGTCGATAGTGCTGAAATTGCCATTACATTTATCACGGCTACATACGTTGAAGATGTTCCGAAAACAATTCTTGATAGCCTTTCAAAAAACAACGTTGGCAATTTCAAGATTTTCCTAACGCATCAGCCGCAGCCTGAACTTATTGAAACTGCCAGGAAAAACAATTTTAATTTATTTCTTGCAGGTCATACTCACGGTGGACAAATTACGCTTGTGTTCCCTTTTATTCAGCTTACTCCAACTATGATAGAAACTAATTATATCCGTGGGGATTTCTGGTTTGGAGACATGTTGATGATCATTAACAGAGGATTAGGAATGTCGTTGGCTCCAATAAGATATAATTCTACTCCGGAAATAACTTTAATTAACTTAATTAGAAAATAAATCTGCTTTTATGCTTACACTTACAGAAATAAATATTTATCCCATTAAATCCCTTGGTGGAATCAGTCTGCAATCGGCTGAAGTCGAGGAAAGAGGTTTGAAATACGACCGCAGATGGGTTTTGGTTGATGAAATGAACACATTTTTTACTCAACGTGATTTCCCTGAAATGGCTTTGATAAAAGTTTCTGTTCTTGAAGACGGATTGCAACTTCAACATAAAGATAAACTGACTGAAACGCTGCTTGTACCATTTAATTTTGATCATTCAAAAAAAGATAAAGTTGTTATTTGGGATGATACTGTGACTGGAGAATTTTATAACTCACTGATTGATAATTGGTTCTCTGAATTACTTGGTATTAAATGCCATCTTGTAAAAATGCCGGAATCAACAAAACGAGTAGTTGACGAATCTTATGCAAAGAATAAAATTGTAAGCTTTGCTGATGGTTATCCTTTTATGATAATAGGTCAATCATCACTTGATGATTTAAATTCAAGAATGGAAAAACCAATTCCAATGAACAGGTTTCGCACAAATTTTGTTTTTACCGGTGGAGAATCATTTGAAGAAGATAACTGGGGAAAGTTTAAAATCGGTAATGTGATTTTTGAAGCTGTTAAACCATGTGCACGATGTGTAATTACAACGACCGATCAAGAGACTGCAGAAAGATTTAAAGAACCGCTTTTAACATTATCAAAGTTCAGAAATTTTAATAATAAGGTTCTGTTCGGGATGAATTTGGTCTGCGATTCGATGGGACAGATTAGAGTTGGAGATAAAATAGAACTTTTATAATCAAGTATGCAAAAGGTGAAATTATGCACAAAATATTAATACTCCTTACTTTTTTGATTCTCACTTCTATAAATTCAATAATCTTCCCACAAACGATATCGAAAGAAAATATTGAAAATGCTGAAAAGATAATCGGACTTGAGTTTACTGATGCTGAGAGAGACTCTATGCAAACCACATTAAATGAACAATTAGTGAATTATGAAAGCATTCACAAATTTAATCTTGAAAACAGCATTCCGCCTGCAATACTATTTAATCCGATTCCTGTGGATTTCAAATTTCCTGAAGAGCAATCACCTATAAAGTTGAGCGATTATTCATATGCTAAATTGCCCGAAGATGAACGTGATCTTGCATTTTACTCAATCGGTGAACTTGCCGAGTTGATCAGGACAAAACAAATTACCTCGACCGAGCTAACAAAATTTTTTCTTAATCGACTAAAGAAATATGATCCCGAGCTTCATTGTGTAATTTCTTTAACTGAAGAAAGAGCACTAAAGCAAGCAAAATTATTGGACGATGAAATTGCTGAAGGTAAATACCGCGGAATGCTTCACGGAATTCCATTCGGTGCAAAAGATCTTTTAGCAACAAGAGAATATAGAACTACCTGGGGATCTGTTCCATATAAAGACCAAATAATAAATAAAGATGCAACGGTAATACAAAAACTTGAAGAGGCAGGTGCGGTTCTTTGTGCAAAGTTAACAATGGGTGAACTCGCATGGGGTGATGTCTGGTTCGGCGGTATGACCAGAAATCCCTGGGATACAACAAAAGGTTCAAGCGGTTCATCAGCTGGTTCTGCTTCGGCTGTTTCTGCCGGGCTTCTCCCCTTTGCTATTGGAACTGAAACCTGGGGATCAATTGTATCTCCATCAACAGTGTGCGGAACAACTGGTCTTCGTCCAACTTACGGAAGAGTCAGCCGAGCAGGTGCTATGGCTTTAAGCTGGAGTATGGACAAGATTGGACCGATTTGTAGAACTACTGAAGACCTTGTGATTGTGTTCGATGCAATTATTGGTCCTGATGGTACTGATCAAACTTTATACGATATTCTTTTCAATTACGAACCGGAAATGGATTTCAGCAAATTAAAAATCGGTTATTTAAAGAATGATTTTGAAAAGCAATACGATTTTCATTCACAGGATTCTGTTACACTTGCAAAGCTAAAAGAACTTGGTGCTGAATTGATTCCAATTGAACTGCCTGAAATTCCTCTAAATGATCTTTCAATTATTCTTTCAGCAGAAGCAGGTGCCGCTTTTGATGAACTTACCCGCAGCAACAGGGATGATCTTTTAGTAAGACAAATAAAAAATGCCTGGCCAAATGTTTTTAGGGCTTCACGATTCATTCCTGCCGTTGAATACATCAATGCAAACAGAATCCGTTTTCTTCTCATACAGCAAATGCAGGAACTTATGGAAAAAATCGATTTATATGTTGCCCCATCCTGGGAAGGTGATAATCTACTACTCACAAATTTGACAGGACATCCCTGTGTTGTATTGCCAAATGGGTTTTCAGAAAATGGAACCCCCACAAGCATTACCTTCATTGGAAGATTATTTGATGAAGGCAGATTAATTGCATTCGCAAAAAAATATCAGGATGCAACAGACTTTCATAAAAAGCATCCGGAAAATTTTCTTAAATAAACTGCTGATGAATATCAAATTCAAAACTGCAAAACCCACATCGAAGGAGGTAACACTTCTTTCGGATGAACTGCATAATGAGCTCGAACAATTTTATGGAAAAGGAGTAATTGAAAGCTTTTATGAAGAAAACAAAGAAATGCTGGTTTTTTTCGTGGCTTACAATGAAAGAGACTCTGCTGTTGCCTGTGGTGCACTAAAGCATTTCGATGAGACAACAGCCGAAATAAAAAGAATGTATGTAAAAAAAGATTCCCGCGGCCTGGGAATTTCGAAGTCCATATTGACCAAACTTGAGCAACATGCTAAAGAGCTTCATTATCAAAGATTAATTCTTGAAACAGGTTTAAAGCAGCCTGAAGCTATGAATCTTTACAGAACCTTCGGTTACACCCCGATTAAATGTTATGGTAGCCACGCCGATGATCCGGACAGCAGATGCTTTGAGAAAATTATTAATTAATAATTTCTTACTACGCCTGCTTCACCTTTTTCAACCTGGATCCTGCGATAACACCAACCGCTCCAATAATTGGATTAAGAATTAATGTTAATGGCGGCTGCTTTGCATTTTGCATAGCTTCCATATTATCGACATTACCTTCGCGAATTTTATTCATCTCTTCTTCCGATATACCAAACTGTGGAATTGCAAGAACTAATCCGAGTACAAGAACCAGCCCGGCAAGCCATAGTGCAGCACTCTTATCTTTCGCAATAAGCACACAGACCAGACCACCAATTATTGCAGCAAACAATCCAAGAACCAGACTCAACACAAGCCAGATTGCGGAGACCTGATATGTTCCAGGTTGAAATGAGCCTTCTGGTCCAAGAATCATATACAGAATTGTAAAAGAGATAAATACAAACGTAGCCATTGCGACATATCCAACAATTACTCCGATTATCTTCCTTCCCATTATTCCTCCTTAAGTTTAAGATATTATTAGTTAGTAAAATTCAATTTAGTAAATATTGTATTAATCACGAATATCTTAAATTAATTTTTTTAATTTTGACCGCACACTTTTATCATTAAATCTGAAAGGAAAAAGTCATGAGTAGAAAAGTTGAAGTAGCAGGTATAATGGGACCAATTTGGTTTATCGGCTGGCTCTTTACAATTGGATTTCTAAAATTAAGTTTCTTTAAAGGATTACTGGCATTATTGCTTTGGCCATACTATCTGGGTGATTTTTTCGCATTCCAGCCGATAATGTAACAGAAATTTTTACTTTTTGCCCTTGTTAATATTTTCCTGACTATTATCGGAGTTATTCTTGTTCTGTTTTTGAATTTTATTCTGATTCTTATTTACATCTTTAGAATTATTTCCTGCGTCTGGATTTTTACCCTTCAAGGTATGGCTTTTGAAATTATGAAATTGTTCTGATCCCGGCTTGATACCAAAATCCTGAGCAACTTTACCCCAGGCTTTATTTTTTTTGTAGCTTTTCATTACATCCGAAATCGGCTTATTAATTTCACGGGAAAGTGAGCTACCATAGTACAAATCACCAGGATTTATCTTTTCCTGTTTAACATATCTGTCAACTTCAGTCGATGACATTTCAAATTTAATGTTCATATCTTTCTTAAAGCCATCATAATCATCTGTTGCTTTGGTATTAATCTCTGCAACAAAATTATCCAGATCAGCATCTCCGGTAATTGAAACTCTGCCAGATTCCTGACCTAAAATAAATGATGAAAGGAAAAATGAAATGACTACAATTATTGTTTTCATAATAAAACTCCTTTTAATTTTGACCGTAACTTATAAATTATTTATTCATTTTTCATCACAAACAATTTTCTATGAAAACAATCGGTTTGATCGGTGGAACAGGCTGGACTTCAACTCTCGAATATTACCGTATAATCAACCAGGAAACTAACAGAAGACTTGGTGGTTTAAATTCAGCAAAGATAATTATGACATCGTTTAATTATGCTGAAATCGATAAGTTGAACAAATCTGATGATCATGCTGGAGTCTATAAACTGGTCCTTGAATCTGCAAATAAACTCAAAAAATGTTCCGTTGATTGCCTTGTACTATGTGCAAATACTTTGCATCAATATGTGGAAGCTTTAGAAAAAGAAATTAATGTGCCGGTAGTTCATATCGCCGATGCAACTGCAAGAGAAATAAAAAAGGATAACATTTCCACAATCGGATTGCTTGGAACCAGATTTACAATGGAAATGGATTTTTATACCAAGCGTCTGAAAGAACAAGGAATAGAAAGTATAATCCCTGAAAAACCGGAGCGGGAATTTATTCATAATGCAATAATGAGTGAGCTCCTGATAGAAATTTTCAAGGATGAAACAAAAGAAAAATTTCTACGGATAATTGATGAGCTTGAACAAAATGGAGCTCAGGGAATTGTTTTGGGTTGTACCGAAATTCCGCTTTTAATTAAACAAGAAGATATTCGACTGCCAGTTTTTAATACTCTTGAAATCCATGCAAAAGCCGCAGTCGATTTTGCACTAAATTGAAATTCTACCTTTCTGCTGGTGATTTAAATCAATGGGTTATTTTAGCTAATTGTGTTGAGATTAGAATTAGTCTATATTCGATTTGTATAAAATTCGGAGGCTATTAATGACTGGCTTAAACATACCATCGATAAAAAATCATTTAATTGAGAGAAGAGGAAGACTTCAGGAAAACATAAAATATGTTCCTGACGCATCAAAACTTTATAATCTTCTTCAACAAGTTGATGCTGCACTCGAGAGAATTGATAACGGGTCCTATGGTCTTTGCGAAGTGTGTCACGATCCGGTTGAACCTGAAAGACTGCTTGCTGATCCATTATTAACTGTTTGTCTTGATCATCTCAGTCATCCTCAGCGCAAGGCACTTGAGCAGGATCTCGAGCTGGCAATAAAAATTCAGCGTAATCTTCTTCCGCAGAATAACCTGAAAGCAAACGGATGGGAGATTTGTTATCACTACAGTCCCGCAGGAACGGTCAGCGGTGATTTTTGTGATCTTATAAAGACAAATGATGACTCATTGCTATTTGCACTTGGTGATGTTTCAGGAAAAGGAATTTCAGCATCGCTGATGATGTCACACCTTAATGCATTAATCAGAAGTCTGCTTTCTTTCAATCTTCCGGTAAATGAAATTGTTACACGTTCTAACAGATTATTTTGTGAAAGTACGATGTTCACGCATTATGCAACGATGGTTTTCGGCAAAGCTAACCAGAATGGAAACATTGAATTGTGTGTTGCGGGTCATAATCCACCGCTTGTCATCCGAAAAGACGAAATTATTTCACTGAATGCAACTGGTGTTCCTGTTGGTTTATTTAACCAGTCTGAATATGAGCTCATAAATTTTAATATGCATTCAGGTGATACTCTTGTTTTATATACTGACGGGCTTACTGAAGCATCCTTCAATGAAACGGAGTATGGAGATGAAAGATTGAAGAATCAACTGATCCATTCGGCTGAACAATCTCCACAAAATATTATCAACAAAATTCTAACTGATCAGAAACAATTTCTGAATAATTCATCTTCTTTTGATGATGTTACAATTATGGTAATAAAAAAAGATTAGGGCATCTCACATAAAATTGTTAACTGAATCACAGACGTTCAATTCCCATCAAAAAATTGTTGCTATTTGACAATCAAGAAATTAATTTGGATTTGAGTTTCAGTTTAATCTTCATCTCACAGTTTATACTCGGCTAAATTTAATCATAATTATAAGGAGGTATAGTTATGCGTATTAGCATAATCTTTTTTTTAGTGTCAGTGCTTTTCCTGAGCTGTAATAAGGAAGAAACAGGAAAGGCTCCGTTATTCAATAATCTTGGAACGCTTCATTTCCCAGTAACAACCAGCTCTGAGCTTGCACAAAAGTATTTTGATCAGGGAGTAATACTTGCATATGGTTTTAATCACGAGGAAGCTTTCCGTTCTTTTGAAGAGGTCGCTAGACTTGATTCAAATTGCGCAATGGCATATTGGGGAATGGCTTATGTTCTTGGGCCAAATATAAATCTGCCAATGGATGCCGGTGTTGTCCATACGGCACACGAAGCAATTCAAAAAGCAATTTCGCTGCTGGACAACGAAACACAAAAAGAAAAAGATTTTGTTATGGCTTTATCCGAAAGATACTCTGCTGAAGTGCTTGAAGACAGAACTCCTCTTGATCAGGCTTATTCAGATGCAATGCGAAATCTCTCCAGCAAATACCCGGATGACCTCGATGCTGCAACAATGTTTGCTGAATCAATTATGGATTGTCATCCATGGGATTACTGGTTGAAGGATGGAACAGCACAACCGTGGACGCCGGAACTGCTAGCTGTGCTTGAAAGTGTTATTGAAAGAAATCCTGATCATCATGGTGCAAATCATCTTTACATTCACGCAGTTGAGGCGTCAAAGAAACCGCATAGAGGTTTGTCAAGTGCCGACAAACTCAGATTTCTTGCACCTGGGGCTGGGCATCTGGTTCATATGCCCGCGCATATCTATATAAGAACAGGAAAATATCACGAGGGCTCGCTTGCAAATATTCGTGCAGTGAAATCTGATGAGGAATATATTAACCAATGCAATCAGCAGGGGTTTTATCCTATTTCCTATTACCCGCACAATTATCATTTTCTCTGGGCAACTGCAACTCTGGAAGGAGACAGTAAAACAGCTATCGACGCAGCACTGAAAACTTCGCAGAAACCGCCGGATTCTTTGATGGAAGTTTGCGGTTACCAGACACTTCAGCACTTTGCAACAATTCCTCTTTATGCTTATGTAACATTCGGAAAGTGGGATGAGATTCTTGATTACCCACAACCACAAGATGAAAGACCCTATATGCAGGCTGTATGGCATTATGCAAGAGCAATGGCATTTATAGCAAAAGATGAAATTGATAAAGCATCCGATGAAATTACAAAATTAAGTCCGCTGACTAACAATAAATCCATTGAAGAATTATCCATTTGGGGAATTAACTCGGCAGGGCTACTGGTCAAAATTGCTTATGAAGTTACTAATGGTGAACTAGAAGCAAAAAAGAAAAATTATGAAAAAGCAATCAGTCATCTTACAAAAGCTGTTGAGTATGAAAGTCAGTTAAGATATGATGAGCCACCGACATGGTTTTACCCTTGCAGACAAAACCTCGGTGCAGTTTTGCTTGAAGCCGGAAAGTATGCTGAAGCAGAAAAAGTTTACAAAGAAAATCTTGAAGAAATTCCTGATAATGGCTGGGGATTGTTTGGACTTCAACAGGCTTTGCTTAAACAAGGCAAATCTGATGAGGCAGTTGAAGTTGAAAAGAGATTTAACGAAGCATGGAAACATGCGGATATTAAGCTTATCTCCTCGCGGGTTATGTAAAGAACCGTAAAATATAACTTTTTTTGAGGGAGAGAATGTCCAAAGACTGAATTAATAATTAGGTAATAGCAACTATTTTCTATAGTTTTGAACCCTCTGGTAATAGACCAGTTTTTTATTTAACATTTTTTTGGAGTTCTAGTGAGTACTAAGTTATTTGTGGGTTCTCTCCCATGGTCGGTTAACGACGACAAGTTAAAGTCAACATTTGAAGCACACGGAAACGTTGTTTCTGCTAAAGTGGTAATGGATCGCACCACCGGCAGATCAAGAGGATTCGGATTTGTTGAGATGGGAAGTTCCGACGAAGCTAACAAAGCCATCAAGGCTTTGAATGATTCGGAATTAGGCGGTAGAAATATCGTAGTTAATGAAGCTAAATCTCGTAACTAAAAATTCTATTCGATAATAAATTCTGAAAGGCGTTCAAATGAACGCCTTTTTTGTTTGTATACTAAATCAAAAACAAAAAACCCCCGCCGATGCGGGGGTTATTATCAACCTGAAACTAATTATTGAAAGAAGTAGCGTAGTCCAACTTGCATTTGCCAGCGTGAATTTACACTTGGATCATCAACGTAAGTTGTTGTTGCAGTTCCTTTATAATTAAAATTTGGTTCGCCGTTTCCGTCAAACCCAACCAGTTCAAGCGGAGTTGTAGCAGCAGAGCTCGCAATTTTTCTTACTCCCCATTCCGAGCTGAGCATATTGGGAAGGTTTAATATATCAACACTAAGCTGGAAAGTATGCCTCATACCACCGAGGAAAAATGCAAAGTCCTGCATAAATTTGAAATCGATATTCCACCACCACGGATTAACAGCACCAAATCTTTCGGCAATTTCACCTCTGTGTTCCTTCAAATAATCATCTTGCTCAATAAATGCATTGAGTTTGTTCCATTGTTCCTCGGGTGAAATTGTATTGCCGCCCTCATCCATATATGGTACGAGAACGATATCATCCTGACTCTCTGGAATATAAATCAGGTCATTTCCTGCTTGTCCATCACCGTTCACATCACCTGCATAAACAAACGAATATCTGTTTCCACCAGCACCTGCAAATCTATTACCTTCAGAAACTTCAAAGAATAATCCAAAGTGAGATTCGAAATTGTCATTCCAAACATGCGAATAGATAGCGTTACCAGTTACCCTGTGGCGGATACCAAATTCTGAATAGCTTAATTCTGGCTTATTCGGATCGCCCTGTACAGGATTCTCTGCAAACAAAACACTTGCGATTTCAGTTGACTTAAGCAAGCTCTTTGCTTCCTGATATGCGTAAGCTAATCCTGTCTGAAGGCCAAAGTCAAATTGTTTGCGCAATTGAATTGTTCCGCTGTAATGATATCCTTCATCAGAGTTATCTATAACATAAACGCCGCCAAAGAATCCAATAGTATCACCATCGACCGGAACGAAAGTATTCAGGCGGTTACTTCCGCTCGCATCTGTGAAATACGGTCTGCCATCACTTAAGTATCTGACGGGCTCCGTGAGGTTTGCGTTTCTAACATAGATAGAATTAATATCCTTACCATAAATGAATTCAACAGTTCCCAATATTCCGCCAGGCAACATATGATCAACAGCAATATTGGAATTCCAGACTTGCGGCCATACAAAGTCATCAACCATTCCGTTTAAATCAAATGACTGCTGTAAAACAGCGTCGTCCTTTGAAGTAACCGGATCAGCATTTGGATATAGATTTGGATTGGGACCAGGATTCGAAATTACGTTACCTACCCAAACAAATGGAAGACGTCCGGTAAAAATTCCAGTTCCTCCGCGTAATTGTGTAGTTCTATCACCGGTAACATCCCAGTTAAATCCAACTCTTGGCGAGAATAGCGTTTTTACACCTGGTAAACTACTCTGATCAATTGTTTCCATTTGGTCATTCTCATCAAGAAGGTTCAGGCTTCTTGAAAACGGATTATCAACAGGATCAGTAAAGTACATCGGCAAATCTACTCTGATGCCGGCTGTTAAATTAAATACAGGTGAAACACTGAATTCATCCTGAACATAAAATGACAACTGCCCCACTTCGATGTTTTCACCTTTGAATGGACTCGAAGAAACTGGATTTACAAATGCTGATCTGAAATCAATAAAGTTGGCAGAATTCGGATCGGTTGCATCAAAAAACTCTTCAAGTGACCCGAAAGTTGTTCCTCCAAATTGTGCCGGAACCATGAACAGTCCATACCTGAAAATGTTAAACGCATTAAAGAAACTGAAGTATTCAAATGTGCTTCCCGCAGTGAGAACGTGATTTCCGAGGAAGTAACTAAAGTTATCCGTAATCTGCAAAACATCCTGATCCAGAATATTGTGTATTGAGAAAGGCTCGTGACCTATTGTAGTATAGTTAACACCATCAACGTCAATTTGGATAGTAGGAAATGGTTCGCTGAACGGATCTCTGTTATCTCTGAATACATTATAGCTTGCAAAGAAACGATTAGCAAAAGTTTCTGATCTTGAGTTCAGCTCAACTGCATATGAATTAAGCTTGTTATTTATTTGATAACCCGAATTCTGGAAAGGTAAACTAGTCTCGTTGGGTCCTCGTCCGCCTGAACTTAGCACAAATGGATGCGGCGGCAAATCTCTTCTTGCATCAAGCCGGTTATAGCGGAATGAAAGATTATTGCTTTCATTTATGTTCCAATCCAGCTTTAATAAAATCTTTTCATTTTCTGTGTCGTGAACAAATCCTTCATATTCGCCTGTTTCATAGTTATAGACTTCTTTCATTCTTGTTCTTATCGAATCCATCACGCTCGCTCTAACTCTTGACTCACCAAAATCAATTGTGCCGTCATCATCAGCCACGAAGTTTGTTCCGGGATCTTCTCTTCGTTCCAACTCACCATTCAGAAAGAAGAATAATTTATCCTGAACAATTGGACCGCTTAACGAAAATCCGCTTTGATTAAAAAACAAATCGGGATTGGCAATTACTTCATTACCACTCACAGTGTTGCCAAGGAGAGATTCGTTTCTTAAAAAGCTATATAATGATCCCTGAAATCGGTTGGTCCCACTTTTGGTAACCACGTTAACTCCGGCTCCGGTGAAACCGCCCTGACGAACATCAAATGGAGCTATGGATACCTGAACCTGTTCAACTGCATCGAAAGGAACAGGTTCCGAGTTTGTTTGACCACCAGGGGCAGGATCATCCAGACCAAATGGATTATTGAAGTAAGAACCATCAAGAGAAATGTTATTGTAAAGCCAGTTCTTTCCCCCAAAACTATAGTTACCATCACTTCTGGGGTCAAGTCTTGTTAAGTCCCTGATACTTCTTTTAACAGTTGGAAGAGTTTGTATTTGTTCTACGTCAACATAAGTTGCTGCACCGGTTCTGTTACTATTTAATACTGCATCCTGTTCTGCAGTAACAACAATTTCCCCAACCGTAACAGCCTGGCTTTCCAGAATAAACTCAAGTCTAAAATTCTGTCCCAGACTTAAAAAGATACTATCCTTAACCTGTGGATTAAATCCAACATAGGAGACTGTCACTTTATACGGCCCGCCAACTCTAAGGTTCGGCAGGTTAAAAAATCCATTGTCTCTTGTAGCAGCACCATACTGGCTTCCACTCGGAATATGTTCGGCCATTACATTTGCGCCAGGTAATGGATTACCGTCAGCATCCTGAACAATACCGTTTAGAGATGCAGTAGTAACACCTTGAGCAAAAGTTGATTCTGGTAAAATCATAAGAATAGAAACCAGAACACACAACAGTAAAAAATTTACTCGCATATGCCCTCTCTTATTATGTGAATGAATAATTAGTTAATTGGAATAGTTAAGAACTAAAACTATTTGTACAGATGAATATTTTTATGCTGAAGAAAAATAGCACTTGTAAACTCTAAGTCAAATTTTCTAAACATAAACCAAGTAATTTTTTAATTTTTTGTGGTTCGGTAAATGTTTTTCAAATTGAACATTTGAACCTTATCGAGAAACATTTTCAATTTCTCTTCATCAAGTAAACCATTAGTTCTCACCCCGCTGCAAATATCCAATCCAAAAGGTTGCACAGCTTCAATAGCTTCATCAACATTCTCTGCATTTAATCCGCCAGCGAGAAAAACAGGAACAGTTACTGATTCAACAATGCTTCTGCTTATCTCCCAATTGTGTATTCGTCCGGTTCCGCCGAGTTCTTTTACTTTCAGTTTGGGATTGCCCGAATCGAGCAAAAGTGCATCAACGAGATGCTGAACTTTCTTGGCTTCTTCGATTGATGATTCATCCAGAACGTGAATTACCTGAACCAGTTTAATTGCCGGAAGTTTATCTCTGAGGACCAATAATTCTTCATCAGGAAGGTGATCAACAAGCTGAAGCGTGTTTGTTTTTGTTCTCCGGTGCTGTTCAATTATTACTCCGGCGTTCTGCTTGCTTGTCAGCAGAAATGTTGCGATTGGGGGAGAAACACTTTCAGCAATTCGGGCAATAGATTCTTCATCAATTACTCCGGGCCCGCTTGGCATTTCAGATACAAGCCCAAGAGCAGAAGCGCCATATCTTATTGCGAGTCTTGCTTCTTCAAGAGAGGAGATACAACAAATTTTTACTCTAACCAAAATATTATTCCTAGTTTGTTTTTAAAGGTGATGAAAAATAGTAATTTAATAATGAATAAATATTCCATCTTAAAAAACGAATTGGCAACCAAACAAAAATATACTTTCGTTCCCTGCAACGGCTGCACTCTCTGTTGCCAGGGAGATGCAATCAGGTTAACTGAAGAAGATAATCCCGAAGAATATTTAACCGAACCTCATCCTTATATTGCTGATGCACTGATGCTTGCACACAAACCAAATGGTGACTGTGTTTACCTTGATGAAAACGGCTGCAGCATTCACGACCATGCACCATCATTATGCAGAAGCGCTGATTGCAGATCACTCGCACTAAAATATGATTTTACCACTGCGATGAAGCTTCACGCAATGAAAAGAATTGATATTCGTGTTTGGGATAAAGGGAATGATCTTCTGAAAGAAATGAAGAAAAAAAGAATGAATGATACCTGATTCCAGATGCCGGATTTTTGAACGATCTTCTCTTTATCATAGATGATTTTCAAAATGTCAAATCAAGAAAAATTATTTACCAAATATCTTCATCTGCTGGAAATTGATAAATCAAATCCGAGTCTTGATTTGCTCAACCGGATTGTAAAAGCTCATCTTATTAAAGTTCCATTTGAAAACATTTCCAAGCTGATTTATAAAAAACGAGGAATGAATTACATCCCCGATCTCGGATTATTTCTTGAGGGGATTGAAAAATATAATTTTGGCGGAACTTGCTACACAAATAACTATTATCTCTTTTCTTTACTGAAATATCTTGGTTACGATATTCGGCTTTGCGGTGCCGATATGAAAAATCCTGATGTCCACATTATCAGTATTGTTAATATAGATAATAAGGAATACCTGATCGACGCAGGTAACGCAGCACCATTTTTTGAACCATTGCCAACGTTTCTGACTGAAGATTATGTTATTGAATTTGGTAATGAGAAATACATCGTACAGCCAAAAGATGAGACAGGAAAAATAAAAATCGAACAATACTCTGACGGAAAACTTCAGCATTGGTACACAACACTCGCTCACGAGCGCAAGATTGAAGATTTCAGAAAAGTAATTGAAGAATCCTATTCCGACAATGCGGTTTTTATGAATGCTGTCCGGTTAACCCGCTATTCGGTAAATGGGTCAAAAGTGTTAAAAAACTTCTCATTTACTGAAATAGCTGGAATCGAACATAGAACGAGGAAAATTACTGCGGCAGATCTCTCATCAGAAATTGAGTTGAACTTTGGAATACCTTTAGTTGTTGTTAATGAAGCCATTGGCAGTATAAAAGAATTAAAGGATATTTACGATTAAAATTTCTCGTTTTCTCAAATCAGGGGGTTTCAATGAAAAGCATTTTTATTAGCCTGTTCCTTACTATGATATTGGGATTGGGTAAATCTAATGCCTGGGTTTATCCTGAGCACAGGGACATAATGCTTCTGGCAATCTCAAAACTATCTGCTGACCATACCTCGACGTTAGACGGGCTTTGGGCAACAAGCCAGAATCGGATATGAGTTCAGGTTAACCGAGTCAGTCATAGATCTCCAGCAACTTACCAAGCCGGAAAAAATTGATTATGCTGCATGGCCGGCAATTGCCGGAGACCATTCCTGTTCCGCTGAAAATATGTTGTTTAATATTCTTCAAGCAGACTGGATATTAAAAGTAGCAGACATTACTGCCCAGTTAAAAATTGATTTACAAATGGCTGAGGATAGAGTTGGGCGTATAAACGGACTCAGAGTTTCTGATTTAAGATTGCAAAGTGCTGATCCTGAATACGCAACAAGAGCAGGTAGTAATAATGTACACTTTCTTCTTTCGCTTCCAGATGTTAACATAGATGCTACTTCTTACATTCTATCCTGTACCAAAGAAGGTGCTGAGCTAAATGCAATCGCAGCTTATGCCTGGTATCACTATTCTGCAATATCAAAAGCATCACTACTGTCAAACAATAATTTTACTCAGGAGGAACGATCCGTTATAATATTATCGGCGCTTGCTGATGAAGCTTTTGCGATTCACTTTTTACAGGATGTTTTTGCTTCCGGCCACGCAGCGGGCACTTGGGGAGATGCTTCTCAAAGAAAAGGAACGCATGATTATTATAATGAAATTGGATTGAAAGCAAGCACCTGGGGGGGTGAAAATGTTGTTCTCACCGGTGATGCCTGGATGAGATACGAAGACGCAGACAGAGCAGCAAATGTAGTTGTGACAAGTCTGGAACAATTTCTAGATGCAGCTCTTGGCAATTACCCTGAAATAATCTATAAAAGAGATGATAAAATTCCGGGTCCTGAAAATTTCAGTGTTTGTCAAAATAATTATATGCCGCCGCACGGATCTAATCCCGCATTTGAAAAGTTATTGACAGATGTATTCATTAAAACTCCCGTTCCGGCTCTTGTACAAGGATTGGGTGAGCTGCCAAGATTCAGAGCAGAGATAGGAACATTTGTCGGTTTCTCTCCCGCAATGAAAGGATCAATAATTAATGGTGGATTCGGATTGAATCAAGAAACTGCAGGTGTTGTTGGTGGACTTGAAATTGCTTTTCGATTTGGTGTTGGACTTGACGGTGTATTAAATGAAGCCGGTGATGGTCTTATCTTTTTAGCTGCAGGTTGGCGACAGGATGGTTCTTCCTCAACTGGTGTTGTTAGTACCGAAGAGCTTCAAAATTATGGAAACTTATTAGCAGCCATTCCCGGAAGATCTGCTTACAATGGCCGGCTCAGGCTTCCATTTTATCTATTGCCTGGTGATTTATTAATTCTTGCACCCATTCTATACTTTATCGATCAGGAAGCCATGACAAAGGTCGGAGTCACTGCTGTTAATGGGGGACTAATTCCCTGGCAGTCTGGTATTGAAACATCTTTTGGTCGCTTCCAATTTGTACTTGGTAGAGAAGTAGCCGTTTATTTTTACGGAAGGACTAAAGAACGTGACGCATTATTTAATGTTTCAGCAGATGCGCAAGGACTAGAGCAATTATATATTTTATCATATCGCTCGACTCTATTTGAATTTCCGATTGTTGAATACCGTCCATTTAAAACATTCGATGTTGGTCAGCGATCCTCAATGTTCATTCCGCTCTATGGCGGCATTGATATCCCAAGCAATGTTGCAGTTTTAGAGTCAACTGGTGATACTGCTTCAATACCCGAACTTAAAACGATTTGGAATCTTGGTCTTAGATTAATCTTCGATTGGAGACATTATTTTTAACCATTCAATTAGCTACAACTCATTTATATTTGTATCGTTTAATTACGAACGTCGTTGATGATCAACGTAAATAAATTAAACATCAATTGAATCTGTTACCATCTCATTTATTGAAAGGATCTTTAAAATGAAAAAAATATTTGCTGTTGCTTTATTTCTGTGTTTACTTTTTTTAACAAGCTTTTCATTTGCACAGCTAAAAATAAAGCCTGCGATAGGTATCAACTTCACGGATTTTTCTGAAGATCCCGTATCGGGAGAAACCTCCGCTAAAGTCGGCTGGCAGATTGGAGGAACAGTATTGATGGGCGATAAATTTTATGGCGAGGGCGGAATATTCTGGACTTACAAAAGCAATGAATACAACTCTAACGATGACCAAATAACATTCAATACCGAAATAAGCGGCATACGTATTCCGGCAATGATTGGATATTATCTATTAAAAGAAGAAGCTACCTTGATCGGGCTGCGTGCTTTTGGCGGCGCTTCTGTGCTGATCGTTACTACTGTTAATGCATTCGAATTAACAAAAGATGATTTCAATGATGCAAGCTGGGGAGTATTTCTCGGTGCTGGTGTCGATATCTCGATGTTCTTTGTCGATTTAAAATATGAGTGGTCGCTAACTGATGTATCTAGCGTTGCATCTTTTGATGTTGGTAAATCAAGATCAATTTTTATTAACGCTGGTGTGAAATTAGGACTATAATTTTATTCTGAAGAAATATCTTTTGCAGTAAAAATCAACTAAACAAATAATAAATAATAAAGGGAAAAAAATGAAAAAAATCTTATTCACCATTTTTGTTTTAGCGGGTCTTGTCCAATTTACACAGGCTCAGGAAGTTGGTATTCGATTCGGTGATGCATTTGGCGGTCACTTTGCAATTGACGGTGTTTTCGGTCTGGGCAGTTTTAGCAGGATTCATGCTGATGTTTCCTTCGGTGATGACGGCGTCGGAGTAGATGCGCTCTGGGACTTTATACACCAGCCATTAGGTTCTGGCTTTGATTGGTATCTTGGCGTTGGACCATCAGCATATCTTGGCGATCCTTTCGCACTTGGTGTTAGCGGTGAAATCGGAATAGAATATCACTTTGATATTCCATTGGCAATCGGTGCCGACTGGCGTCCAACTTTTATAATAATTGAAGATACCGATTTTGAAGCAGGCTGGTTTGGTTTGAATATTAGATACGTATTCGGGAAATAATTAAGCATTATTTTTTGATCAAATGAAAACGCACTCCGGTGCGTTTTTTTATTTTCCATCAGATATTAATTCTAATCTCTCCAAAATTTTCACCATCGCCAGAGTGTCAAGCTTACAATATGCAAGCAGCTGTTGCTTAACTTCAGCTATAACCATTAAGTCTGTTTCGGTTAGCAGACTTTCATACGCAATTGAAGCAAGCCCACCTTCATTAATTTCCAGATCATCATAACTCAGCTCGGGAACGAGTGCGGGAAGTACCGCTTTAATTGAATAAGAACCTTTCATCTCCGGTGAATAGTAATATTTCTTTTGAAATGGTAACATCAGATCTTTAATCCTTGAAATCAGCTTTTCAATATCTTCTGCATAGTCCGGAAAATCTCTTGATATTTCATTCAGCCTGGTGATTTCAAATGTCCTGTTGTAAACAAGAACATCACCGGAATCATTCGTTATCTTTAATAAGTTTTCAATGAATTTTTTTCTTGGGTCATCTCCTGGTTCAGCAAGGAACTCAAAATGATTTGCTTCGCTGTTTTTCGTTTTCTTTAGATATACAGAATATTGAAAGGGAATTTGCTGATATGGTCTTGATTCATCAAACAACGGAACAGCCGGCTGAAAACTTTCAAAGTCCATAAAATATAATGGGTAATTCAAATCACTAATGAATGCTTTTATCGCTTTTTTATTGACAACCTGTTTTCCGCTTTTGTAAGTATCAAGCTGCAGTCGGTTGCTTTCGCCGAGTGGATAATCAACTGGAACATCATCAAGCCTGATAATATTATTTCTGTAAAGTTCATATTTTTTAGATAGACGCATTCCGGTAAAGTCGAATATGGAATTGTCCGGAATATGCTTCCTGCAATAGTCAAAAAAGCTGCAAGTATATGGATTATGACAATGCTCGCCGATATCAATCGAAGGCATCTTTCTTTTTACCAACATCTTCTTAAATCTTTCGACGTTTTCCTTTACGGATTTCTGCAATTCAAGAATTGATTGAAGAACCGATTCAGTAAGAAATAATTCTTTTAGGTTTAATTCACCTTTTCTTATACTGATTATTGATATAGATAATAGAAAAGTCTTTTATCTTCATCCCGAGACTTGAGATAACATAATACTGAAGAGCAGCATCGTTCAAATATGTTTCAGATATCGAAGTAGAGCTTTTAACTTCGTAAACTTTTATGCCATCATTCTCTATCACAACAATATCAGCAATAGAAAGAACTTCGTCTGATAGAAATGCAGCCTCATAAATTACTTTGATCCCGCTTTTAATTAATTCGTTCGTCTTTAATATCGCTTTTTCATAATTGGGCGGATCTCCTTCCGCAGCTATTACACCGTCTGGAAAAAGTTTCTGTGCAAGTACTCCAACATTTGTCCCTCTTTTAAATATCGACTTCTGCATATCAGAAAGTTCATCCATCTCATTATAATGATATTTATAAAGGTAGAGATGCTTTTCGCACTGAAGTCCTTTTATGTAAGATGATTTACTGAGAAGATGTGATGCCATAAGATTTATTTGTTTGTTTAATCAAAATATACTGCTACATGTGAAAATAATCCTTTTAAATGAATTGAGTTTTGAGGATTAAATCATAAATTTTGGATATCAACTTTTACAAGAATCATATGAAAAAGAAAATAGAATTAAGCGGAAGCCTTAAAGAAATGGTTACTTATTGCACTGCAATCTACGAGCTCGACAGTGACGTCGATGCCGCAATGCTGAATGATGTAATCAATAACAGCCCGATCTTTGAAAACAAAGGATTTAATACGAGCGTACTGGGAACGGTGCAAAGAACAACCGTCAACAGAAATAGTAAAGTATTCATCAAAGGCAACAGGGTCACGCTGCAGATCAGGTATGAAATACTCCGCGTTGTTGATATTGAACCAACTCAGAAAGATGAAGACTGGATTCAAAGCGATATCAAACATCTGCTTAAACATTTTGAACTTTTACTCGCTCCGATTGAATGATGAAATCATTTATCATTTTAACAATAATCTCTGCGATAAATATTTTCTCTCAGTCAGAACGTTTAACAAAGGATCTGGAAAACGGTTACACCTGGATTAGAATGGAAGCACCCGCACAGTATTACAGCACTTCAAAGGACACCTATTTAAGTTCGATTCTTGAACGTATTCGTCTAACAGGAGAAAAGTATCCGGAGATCGCATCATTGGGCTGTAAGGAAGAGATTAAAAAACTATATGAAGATGGGAAATCCGGCGAGATATCAATGAGTGACATTGTTAGGAAAATAGATGACTATTATTCAGACGAAAATAAAATGACTGTGCCAATAATTTTCGCTTATTGTTATACAATTAAAAAATTATCCGGAGCGAGCAAAGCAGAGTTAGCTGAGTATGAAAAACAGGTGATGGAGTTTTGTAAAGAGTGAGCCGACTATAAATCAAGCTTTGTTTGAATAACTTTTTGTTTTTTCTTCGGTTCACGATGGCGTTTCAGAAAATCCCCAAAATCTTCTTTAGAGATAATATAAATTTTCCCGACCTGCTGAGCTTTAAGTTTTCCTGAACGAATGTGATATAACACTGCAGAGTGACTTACGTTCAACAGCTTTGATACTTCCTGAACACTAAAAAATTCTTTCATTGCGGCACTTTTATTGTTTCCTACAAAGCTTTTAAAGAATCTGAAATTAAATTAAGTAGCAAATCCTTCATATTCAATCATTTTTATCAATAAAAAAGGCTGTCTCATAAGGTTTTCTCGATATATTTCTTTACTCGAGAACCTTTTATTCTAATAGGTTTTCGAGCTTGCCTGCTGCAAGCAGGTTTTTTCTGTCCCAATCTATTGGGACAGAAAAATTATCGAGAAAACATTTCTTGTGAGACAGCCTTATTTCAGAAATATCTTTTAATAATTACAATAGATTTCCATCTCTATCCAACAAAATAGGTTCACCAAGTCCGAGAGTCTTTAACGGTTGAAGCTGGGTTTTTGCATCACCTACAATCAGATAAGTCATTGTGTTTGGCTCAATATATTTTTGAGCGAGTTCTTTTAGCTGATCCTGGTTGAACTTCCTGACATATTCTTCTCTCTGTTTAATATAGTCGAATGCAAGATTGTAAGTCGCGATACTGTTCAGCATTCCGCGCAGAGCACCAAGTGTTTCAAATGATCTTGCATTTGAACGGACAAGAGAATTTTTTGTGAACTCCAGATCTGATTCAGGAATACCGTCGCGGTATTTGTTCATTTCATCCACAAAGATTTGAACAGACTCAAGTGTTGAATTTGAACCGACACTTGCCGTTGCGACAAAGTAACCCGGATATAGCGAGCCGTTGAAAGAGGTTCTGGCTCCGTAAGTGTAACCTTTTTCTTCTCTTAATATCAGATTAACATTTCCTGTGAAACTTCCGCCAAGCTTGTAATTCATCACCGTCGCAGGATAATAATCCGGGTCGTTGTACTTCATAGAAAGGTTTCCAATTCTTATAACTGATTGCTTTGCATCCGGGAAATCAACAAAATAAATTTTTGCTTTTTCCTGCTTTTCTGGAAGAGGATATTCTTTCAACTCAACATCTTTCTTTTTCCACTTTAGCTCAAGTGATTGGAACGTTGAGACTGCTTTATCATTACTTATATCACCGACAATTGTAATTGCTGTAAGATTAGGTACAAAGAAATTTTTGTAAAATGCTTTTAAATCATCCATTGAAATAGCGCTGACAGACTCTTCTGTCCCGGAAATATTCTTCGCTAAAATATTTTGATTGCCGTATATCAGTTTGTTAAATACGTCCGAAGCTACTGCCGAAGGATCAGCTTTGCTGCGATTGATTCTTTCAATTGTTTCTCTCTTTATTCGTTCAAATTCAGTTTCATCCCATCGGGGTTCAAAAAGAATTTCTTCTATGAGGGAATAAACATCATAAAATTTTGTTGAGAGACAATTTGCATCAATTACAATAGATTCTTTTGTAGTGTACATATTAATGTTTGCGCCAAGCTCGTCGATTGCTTCCTCCAGCTCAATTGGAGTTTTATTCTTTGTTCCTTCCATCATTATGTCTGACATCAAATTGGCTACGCCTACTTTATTAATATCATCAAGCAGCAGTCCGCCTTTCATTGTTATTGAAAAGTTGATAAGCGGAAGTTCATTCTGTTCGATACCGTATATTTTCACTCCGTTTGATAGTTCGTCTTTCCATATTGCAGGGAGATTTAACAAGGGATCGGGACCGGCCGGAGGTTCAATTGTTCTGTCAAAAGATGATTCTATCTTGTCAACTTTAATTTCCTCCGAGCCTGCAGTCGAAGTGCTTATTACACTTTGTTCTTCAAGTTTTTCTTCTACTACAGGATATTGCTCAGAGTTTGATGCAATCAGATTAACGCTTCCTTTTGGTACAAAGCTCGTAGCAACGTACGGTTTTCCTTTGATGTACTTTTCGTAAGCATTCATTATATCTTCCTTCGTCACACCAAGCAGATTTTGAAGGTCGGTTGTAACGAAATCAGGTGAACCGGCAAAGGTATTGTAGCTTGCCAGCTGAAAAGATTTGCCAAGCACACTTGAAATCTGGTTATAGAATTGTGTTTCAATTTTTGCTTTCACACGACTAAGATCCTTTTCGGTGAATCCTTCTTTGTCAAATCTTTCAAATGCTTCCATCACGGTTTTTTCAACATCATCAAGACTTTTATCCGGGAAGGCTCTGATTGTAATTGTAAATTCTCCTGCAAGTTCCTGAGAATTCTGGTTAGCAATTACAGACGGAGCCAGTTTCTTTTCCTCAACTACAACTTTATAAAGTGGAGATTTTTTACTTTGAGCAAATAGTTCTCCGAAAAATTTAAGTGCATAATCATCTTTCGTGAATTGCTGCGGCGTTGGAAAGACAATGTTCAATTCAGGAGATTTGGCAAAATTGTCTTCGTGAAAAGCTTTTTTCGTGTTATCAATCTGAACCGGCATTGGATCGAGTGGTTTGACTTCTTCTCTTTCTTTGATCTCTCCAAAATATTTTTCAATTAAATTTTTTGTTTGTTCTTTATTAAAATCTCCGGCAATTACTAAAGTTGCATTATTTGGTCCATACCATTTTTTAAAGAACTCGTGTACATCCGCCAAGGTTGCGTTTCTCAAGTCCTCCATTTCACCGATTGTCTGCCAGTTATATGGATGATTTTCAGGATACAACAGCTTGTTAATTACATAACTTGTATGACCATAAGGCTCGTTATCAACTCTCTGCCGTTTTTCATTTTGAACAACAGATTGCTGATTCATAAATGCTTCCTGTGTAACTGTGCTTAGCAGAAATCCCATTCTGTCCGATTCCATCCAAAGCACCATTTCAAGTGAGTTGTTAGGGACAACCTGAAAATAAATTGTTCCGTCATTCCACGTGCCGCCGTTTAAAGTTCCTCCTGCGTTTTGAATTTTCTTGAAAAACTGATCCTGAGGAACGTGCTGGGATTCCTGGAACATAATATGTTCAAAGAGATGAGCGAATCCTGTTCTTCCCCTCACTTCCCTGTTTGAACCAACGTGATAAAGAACTGCTACAGCAACTATCGGATCAGATTTATCTTCGTGAAGAATAACCTGCAATCCATTTTCGAGTGTGTATTTTTCATTTTCTATTTTCAATTCAGACGACTGGGGGCCACAACTAATGAATAAAATAGAAATCAGAAAGGTTAAAAAAAGAATTAATTTGTATTTCATTTTTCCTCCGAAAAAACCATAAAAAATTTTTAAAATGCATATGAAAACATCAGATAAATCCGATAAAATTCAAGTAATTATTGATGAATGGTCGGTGAAAAATTCGGTATTAAATGGGGAAAATCTCTCAAAATAGACGAAAAGAAGCGTTTCGGCTAGATCAAATCTGAAAAGGAATTTTCCCGGATGTTATTTTGATGTTTGTCTTTTTTTCTTGCAATTAAAAATGCTGTCAGAAATAGTACTAATGCAATTAGAACTAGCGAGAGCCCGCTGTAAAAAGCATCAAAATTGCCAATTACAAATCTGATCAGCTGGATGATCAGAAATATTCCGATAACTTCTAGAATAAACCAAAATGAACCTGAAATTGTTTTTTTACTGATATTCATAAACAATGAAACATTTACAACTCAAACTTAATTAATAAATATAAATGTAAACTTGATTCCTTTGTTAAATAATCTTTAAATCTGCAAACGTGTGATTTGCACCGTTTATAACATCAATCCGCCACTCTACCTAAATGGTTAACCCGTCGGCAAACAATCAGTCTATATTTCATACAAGAAATTAATAATCTAAGGAGAACGAAATGAAATTTACAATTACTATACTACTTTTAGTATTTCTTACTTTCGAAGCAAATTTTGCTCACTCTCGACCAAAAACAATTACCCATGTAAAGCAAAACACTGTTGAGAGTTTATTAGAAGGACTAAATTCAGATAACATTGGTCTAAAAAGCAGCTGTGCTTATATGATCGGTGAATTGCAAATCACTAAAGCCGTAATACCACTAATGAAAATGCTTCGTACAAGTGAAAATGAGGATTTAAGAATTTCCGCCGCATTAGCATTGTATAAAATAGGAACACCCCTTGCAATAAATGCTGTAAAGCAGGCAATAACATTTGATGAAAGCGAAAGAGTAAGCAAACATTGTGCAAGTTTTTATAATGATTTTTCAAAAAACAGAATTACAGATGAAGAAATAAGTCTAGTTGCTGCAAAAACAGCACTTAAATAAAAATTATTCTTCATCTCTTCTCCACGGTCCGGGATTTTTATCCCGGCTTTTTATTTTAAATAAAAATTTTTTTTCATTTAATTTGATTAAGTGAATTTTTATATCCACTTTTGTAGTAGAAATTTTAATTACTAATTCTGCTAACCAAAAATTTTTACTCCTCGATTTTTTGCTTGATGAAGAAGAAAAGAAAAAGAAACCCGGTCACGATAGAATCTAACCAATTAAGTTTCGATTTTAGCACAAGCATTCCCATTGAAATACACACACCTAAATCTGATATATCTTCTCTTCGGAAAGAACTTGCATGGGAACGCCGCCCGATAATTGAAATCGTGAAAAGCTAAAAGACACTCTTAATATATTTTCATTCAATAAATTTTTCTTCTTATCACTTAATTATAACTCCCGCAATATTTGATTTGCTCTTGCATTAACACTTCGTCACCTTAGCAATTATTTGTGGTTCTAAACAGATCACATAGATTGATGAGAAAGCTGTGTTTTTAGATTAAAAACCAACAATTTCCCCATTCCCTCTGCTTCTCTTGAGCTAAACGTATCCGATGTTCTCTAATAATTCCAAGTTTAACTATGTTAAAAATAATTTTAGTACTATCTTATCATTAATGAATAATAATGATCTTCAAAAGTATCTGGAAGATTTTAAATCTGAACATTCTCTGCGTAGTCCAAATAAAACTAATGTGGATATTGTTGAAATAAACGGCGAGAGAGTAATAAGATTTACAAATGAATTCTGGACATCAAAACAAAGACAGAATAATTCTCTTCACGAAATTTCATACCGGGCTTGCTTTAAAGCTGAATTGCCGCGTTTCTTCATCTCATTATTAACGAGAGAAAAGGATTTTGTTTACGATCCGTTTGCAGGAAGAGGAACAACAATTGTTGAAGCGGCATTACTGAACAGAAATGTTATTGCTAACGATATCAATCCATTAAGCACAATACTTTCAAAACCACGATTATCAGTTCCATCATTCGGTGATGTCGAAAACAGATTAAAGAAAATAAGATTCAATAGCGGATTGAAAGCAGATTTTGATCTTTCGATGTTCTATCACGAAGACACTGAATCGGAAATCGTATCTCTTCGAAATTATTTAATTAAAAGAAGGGAAAACGGTGATGAAGATTTTATTGATGAATGGATCCGGATGGTTGCAACCAACCGGTTGACAGGTCACTCGAAAAACTTTTTCTCTGTATACACTCTCCCACCAAATCAGGCGGTAACGCCGGAAAGACAGAAAAGAATTAATAAGCAGAGAAATCAAATGCCTGTTTATAAAGATGTTAAATTTATAATACTTAAAAAGACCAGCGATTTAACTTCGCGCACAAATGAAAATCTTGTCAACCAGCTAAAACAAATCAGCAAAAAGGCAAAATTTTTTAATGAAGATGCGCGCCAAACTTCTGCAATTAAAAACAATTCGATTCACTTAACCATTACTTCGCCTCCATTTTTAGACATAGTAAATTATGCAGAAGATAATTGGCTGCGTTGCTGGTTCAATAATATTGATGCTTTACAAGTTGCGCAGAACATTACTGCCACAAAAAAACTGTACGATTGGGAAAATGTTATGCTTGATGTTTTCAAAGAACTTTACCGGATTACAAAACGTGGTGGTCACATTGCATTCGAAGTTGGCGAAGTAAGACGTGGCAAGATAAAGCTTGATGAACACATTGTCCCGCTTGGTATCAAAGCTGGATTCAAATGTCTTGGTATTGTTATCAATCAGCAGAAATTTACGAAGACTGCAAATATTTGGGGAATAAATAATAATGAAGTCGGAACTAATACGAACAGGATTGTGGTGTTCAGGAAGTTTTAAATAAAAGGGATTAACTTCCTTTGAATATCTTCTTAATAAAATGAATGGAAACGAATATTAATACTCCAAAAGTGATATACACTTAACAGTCTTGCACCAACTGACTATAATTTTGAAGATACTACTATAATTTACATAAATGAGACTGAAGAAAAAGGACAATCATTTGATATAGTAAGCAACTTAATGATTGATTTGGAATGTTCTTCTTTGCGAAAGTGATGTGTATAATGTTGTATTACACATAAGGAATCGAATCGTTGATATATGGTATTTGGGAATTTATGTTTTATAAATAATTAGTCTGTATTCTTTAAAAACATTATTTTTCTAAAAATAAAAAAATAATTAACCTCACATTGGGGAATTTTTATATGGCCAATTATAAATTATTTGATGTTTTCACTCCTGCACAGCCTGCTAGCCTTACTTACATAGAAAGAATTTCTGTCTCACAAAAGCTAACAAGAGCTTTAGAAACCCCTGGAAAACAAATAATTCTGTACGGTCATTCGGGTTCAGGCAAGACTACTCTACTGAAACAACAGCTCGAAGAATTAAAATCAAATAAAATAACTACTCGTTGCATGAAAGGAATGACACTTAATGAAATTATTGTTGATGCATTCGATCAACTTGACATATACTATGAAAACAGCTCTGAATCGACACGTGGAAATAAAATAGGTGGCGGTCTTTCTGCTAGCTACTTAGGTATTAAAGCAAGTTTGAGTGCAGGAAAAGATAGTGGAGTTAAAAGCCATAATAAAAGAGCTGTTGAATTGCCGATTACCCCACAAACATTAGCTAAATTTTTTGGAGAAGCTAAGAGTATATGGATAATAGAAGATTTTCATAAGATTGATCAAGATGAAAAGTTAAGCTATCCCAAATTATGAAAGTATTTATGGATATGGCTGACAAGTATAAATCCTTAAAAATTATCGCCATTGGTGCAGTAAATAAGGCTCGAGATGTTGTTCATTACGATCAAGAAATGAGAAATCGTGTTTCTGAAATAGAAGTGCCATTAATGCAAGTGAGCGAACTAGAAGAAATTATAAGAAAAGGATGTTCACTTCTTAACTTCGTCCTACCTGTGGATGTAATTGAAAAAATTGCAATTTATTCGAGCGGTTTGGCTTCGGTAACTCATCAATTAGCACTTCTAATATGTGAGGAAGAAGATATAAAGCACACTTTAAAATCAAAACGAATCTTAGATAAAAAAGTTTTGAAAAAAGCTATTGAAGACTATGTGGGTGAGAACTCTGACACTCTTAAATCAATTTATGATAATGCCACCAAAGTTGTTAAAGTTCGCAAGCATGAATCCCCAACTGAAATTTTAACAGCAATGTTGAAAAATAAAAAAGACAGTCAAACCGTTAGAGATATTGCTACAACTATGAAACAAAAGTTCAAAGGGTATAAGGAAACGAATTTAAGAAAATATCTAGAAGAATTAACAACTTCAGAACGAGGAGAGATTTTAAGATATGACGATGCTTCGGATACATTCTTTTTCTCAACACCCTTCATTAAAGCATATGCATACTGTATACTTTACAGTGAATCTGAGGACGCAATTGTTACAAAAACAAAATTACTAAAAGAACTAAAAGACACACTTAAGTCAGAACTTGAAGCTGCCAGAGAACAATTTATAAAGGATATAAGCGAGGATGATTTTTTGCTTACTAACTAAATTATAAATTACGTTTAAGTTTCTGAAATAATTTGACTCACTGATTAATTTTTACTACTTGAAATAAGGAATTATTAATATTTACGTTTTCTTAACTCTTTTTTTAAAAATCCCTTTAAAACAAAAAAGGTTGAAAACATTTCATTTTCAACCTTATCAAGTGGCGGGGGCTGATCCCGACTTTCGTCGGGATTTCGCTTCGCTCAACTTACTGACAAATCCTTTCCTGTTACTATTTAAAACAAAAATGCCAGTCTTTGACTGGCTTTTTGTTTTAGTAGCGGGGGCAGTCCGCCGCGGCGGATTGAACCTACAACCTTTCGTCGATCAGCTTTTTCAAAAATTCTCTGCCAACTCCCGTTTTTAACCACTTTTCCCTTTTAAGTGCTTCGGTCTTACTTTCAAACTCTTCTGTATAAACTAACTTCCAATTTGTTCCTCTCTTCGTCCAAAAGGATAGAGTCTTATCATTATGTTCAACTAATCTCCTCTCAAGATTATCTGTCATTCCCGTATAGATAAAACCTTCGCCGCTTTTTATAACATACACGAAATATTTCATAGGATTAAAATAAAAAATCCTCAACTAAGTGAGGATTTTTCTTTGTAGCGGGGGCAGGACTTGAACCTACAACCTTCGGGTTATGAGCTATTATTTTAACTATACCTGCCAATTACTTAACTCACACTTCTGACTTAATTTCTGAATGAATTTAATGTTTAATGGATATTTTATATTAAAATTCTTATACCCTCTCTAAGGATTCTTTAATTTATCATCTTCAACATTTTGCTTCCCTTTTTCTTTTTGCTCTTTCTCTTTTTTCTCATCTTTTTCAACTGCTTCATTTCCGAATCGTTCAAAATACATTCGCCTAAGTGTGGGTGCTAATATTCTCGCGGCTTCTTTCATTACTTCTTCTTTGGTCATTTCATCGGAATAAAGTGGACTCATGGTTATACTACCTTTCTTTAATATTAGATGAAGAAGTTTTTAGATAAGAAAATGAATAGAAGAGCAAAGATTATCAATTGTAATTGAAGTAGTTTAATAATCTGTCTTTGGCAACATCAATATGATACTTCTTAAATAACTTTTCTTTACGCTCAGTCCAGTCTTTAAGTTCCTTAAGAACGCTTTGCGAATCAATTTGCTTCTTCTTTTGATCAAATATATAATCTATTGTCCCTAATAATTCCAGCCCAAATGGAGTTTCAAAATCTCGAATTAAATCTAAAGTTCTTTCAACTCTACTTTTTTGATCTTCATCAAGAAACATATTATAATATTCGTTAATTTCTTTAATTTTGTTCTGATTCTGATATATAACTGTCGATGGTTTTGCATCATCCAATGATTTGTATGAGATATAATCATTGCTCAGTGCTTTCAGAACGGGGATAAGATTATATGCGAAGGGTCCGTAATATCCTTTTTCAAATCTGAGTCTTAATGGTTCTCCCATTCGTTGTAAGAAATAAGCAATCTTCTGAACAACTAATAAATTAATTCCATAACCCATTACTTGATATCTGCTTAAGATATAAAGTAACATTGCTCTTGAAGGTGTTAATTTTGACTCTTTCTTAACTGTTTGTTTGTATTGAGTAAATTGGTTAGAGGGTTCTAATACAATGATGTCAATGGAATTCTCGAATTCTGATAATTCACTTACAATCATTTTTTTTACAACTGCCCATTCGAGTTTACCATTGCCACTTCCAAGTGGAGGAATTGCAATTGAACTTACTTTATTTTCATTCAACCAGTTTTTTAAGGATTTCAGCCCAGCTTGTATCCATTCATATTTTGATGGATGTCGCCAGTGCTTTTTGGTGGGAAAATTTACAATATACCTGGGAAAAAATTGGCCGGTTTGTGTAACAAATATTTTACCGATATCAATTTCTTTATCTTCACAAGCTTTTTTATATAATTTATAATTTTCTGGGAATGCTTGTTTCATAGCTAGAGCTATCCCTTTACCCATAACACCAAACAAATTAACAGAGTTTACCAATACTTCTGCTTTTACATTTAAGATATTATTTGTTTCAAATGACAGCATATCAGTAATACCAATCGGGTCTTATTTCAAGTGGGATTTTTATTTTATTTTTTTCGAGTACGCTTGAAATATAATCATAAGCCTCCTGATTGTAAACAACTATCGCAATGATAGCACCAAATTTCAACTCTTTATGAACTAAACATTCCGCTGATTTTCTTCTTTTTCTGTCAGGATCTTCGGCAGTGTCTTTCCATTGTTGAAGTCTTACAGTTCTCCAATCAACCTGTTCAAGATATTTTTTATCCTTAAAGAATTGAGTAAACTCAGCAAATGAATGACCATCGGTAAAAACGTAATTGGCTCCTAATTCCTCCAATCTCTCAACTGAACTAACCAAATAAATTATATCCTTCTGAGGTTGTTGTTTAACATCATATCCGCGCCAGATACAATATAACATCGGAGATCTTACCCCAAAATAAAATGAAATATAATCTTTCATGGTTCCGAAAGGCTCTACTTTTATAGATTTGTCTCCTCTTTGTCTAATTAGATTTGTTTCACTAATTGATATGTATTTTGGATTAGCTGCAAAATTTGGAGCAAGTAGTTTATTTTCCTCAATTAGAATTTGCAAATTTTCTCTATGGATAATTCTGAAAATATATGTCGGTTTTGGAACCTTCATAGTTATTGATTATTAATCTTCCATAAAATCAAAATTTGTTTTGATAATATCATCACTCATAACTTGGTCTAATACTTTTTCTAATTGTTTATTTATTTTTCTTGCCATTTTATCTAGTTCTACTATACCAGCTTGATTATCAAACTCCTTATCGAGTTGTGTAAAAGTATTAATGGAGTTCTCTGATTTTGGAAACATTGCTTTAGGATTGCGAAAAAGGGCTACAATTTCTTCTCTTACGCTATCAGGGAAATTAGGAAATGGAATATTTAGAAATTGGTTCGATTTAATTTCTTTCATTTTAGATCCAACCGAAAGACAAGCACAATATTCGCGCATTATTTTAGAATTCAAAAATGCAGTCATTAAAATTAATTCCTCTTGGGAATAATTAAATACTTGGTAAATTCCTTGATTGTGATGTCCCAACCCGTATTCCTCGACATCATAAAAGACAGAGATACCTACATACTCCCCTCTTCCACCTCTTGAAGTTCTATTAATGATTAGCAGGCAATCTTGATTGATATTATTATTACCTTTTAAGTTAATTCTTTCTTCATCCGTTAGAAATCCAAAATCCGAACATGTCGTAGGTGTTACCCATCTATATTTTAATTCTTTATTTTTTCCTATAAAGCGAACATCCGGTGTATTACCACTTTTAATTTTAGAACTATCAATGCAGTAATATCCGTTTCGATAATTTTTAATCAGAAAATCAATTTCCTTAAATGATAATGAGTAAATTCCTGTATCAATTCTATTCATTTTTTTTACTTCACTATATTTAGGATAATTGTATTCGAAAATATTTCTCTTCTGATTTAATTTTAATTCATTAAATATAAGGTTAGAGATTGAATGATATTTAAGGCGTATAGTTTTTTCTTTGTTGATTAATGATTCTACAAGTGCGGCAATATATCTTACAACAACTTGAGAATTAACTAGTGGCAAGTAAATTTTTTTTCTTTCATCTGCAACAGTATTTTTTTGGACACCTCCTCTCCCTAACCATTGATAGCGAAATGCATGATGTTTTGTAAGTGCATAAAAATATAATAATAGATTTCTTTCATCTGGTTTTTTAGTAGTAATTGCACTTACTCTTTGATTTAAAAAGGCAGCAAAATCATTAGCATAAAAAGTTGAGATATTTTTTGCTGACTCTGCACCGCCCGTAAGTGACACAAGAACATATTCATTATTCAATAGAAACTTCGGTCTAGATATTCTTTCAATATCAGGTAAATATTCATACTGTATCTTATCTGTTATTACCCACCCACTATCATTAACATTTCCAATTTGAATTAATGGAATTTTCCTTTTTAAATCTTTATATCTAGTAACATAAGTAGAAGATGGAAATGCGAAACCATCAATACTCTTTAAGGAATTAAAAACATTTTCATATTTGTTTGACAGCTTATTTACAAATGATTCGATGACCAACCACTTATATGAAGATGGGGCTAGAAAAAAGTTGTCTTTACAAATATCTTTATATTTCACAACACCCATTTTTACTTCTGCTTTATAAATAATTCTTGTAATGTTTTTTCTTGACGTTTACACCACTCTTTAAATTCTTGAAGCGTTTCCGTAAACTCTTCATCCAGTAATGGATTGCCTTCTTTATCAATTTCAATTTCAAAGGTCTCAAAATTCATTTTATAGATATTTTCGAATTTTTTAACTCGCTTTACGGTTTTTATTTCGTAGCCTACCCGATTTATATCTTTAAAGAAGATTTCATAATCATTAGCTTTTAACTTTTCAAGTTCCTTTTTACTGGCTTTGTAGGCAATAATTAGAGTTGTGTTTACTCCTGTTTCTGCAAACACATTCGCCGGTAGATCAAATAAAGCAACAATCCTCATTTTATCCATAAGCCACTCTCTAGCAACCTACCAACGATCGATAGAAGCAATTGAATTTGATAATACTATACCAACTCTCCCATTGTCATTGAGAATTCGATATGCATTTTCAAGAAATACTACTCCTAGGTCAATCCATTTTGGTCCTTCAGCATTCTTCCCTTTACCTTTTGTTACATCCTTATCTTTATCAAATCCTCTTTGCTTAATTTTTTCCCACAACTCAAAGCATTCTATCACTTCAAAATCCTGCTGACTTTCGGGCCTGTATGCTCTGTCTTCACCAAAAGGTGGATTAGTCAATACAACATCAAATTTCATCATTTTTTTTCCGTCTGCCCTTTTGTCCCAGTTACCACCTTTGTTTAAATGTGGAATCAATTCAATCAGATTCCCCTGAATATCAAATTTAGTATTAATTGAGCCATAACCTGGTTTAGCTTCAAGTGTCGCATTCCCATCTCCATTTAATAGCATATTGAGAGTCGCTAACATTATCATTTGTGGATCTATTTCTAATCCATAAATATTTTTATCATCAAGTTTGCTTTGAGAATTTACATAGGCAACTGAAAGAAAATCTGCGATTCCAACTGTTGGATCAATTATAGTCTCGCCATTTCGTGGATTAATTATATTGACAAGAAAATCAATAATTGGAAGTGGAGTAACAAACTGTGCATTTTGCTGCTTTGAAAACTCAGCAGCAAAACGATGAAAAACTAATTGATAAAGATCCGTTTTACTAGAAAGGACAAAAGAATAATCTTGAAACTGATAAACCACTTCCACTAATACACGAACATGATTTTCATTCATTACATTCAGTGGGTTGTCTTGTAAAATTCTAGTGTATTTACTTTCTGACTCCTCGCGAAGTTTTAAAATTCTCTTGATAAACTCCTGGGCATTTTTATCATTAAGAGATTTATAATTTCTTTCTTCATTGGATATGTAAAAAGTAAGCAGTTTGTTTGGATATCTTTCGTTTCGTTTTTCATCAAATATTTTTAGTGCTAAAATCTGTATGAGAATTTCATATCCCTTTTGATTCACTAAACCATGTTTATCCATTCTTCGCAATACATTTGACATTACGTCATTTACCTGCTTTGAATAAATACCAGACACAATGTCCAAATCATAAATTGTTCTGTTAGAGCGGTCAATTGTTTTAGGACTTATCCAATTTTCTAATTCTTCAAAAGTAGGGATGTTGCGATAAGGATCAGGAAGATGTAATGAGAGATCCTTTGTCCCGCTACTTTCTCCCTTTAGATTATACTCATCACTCAGTCTTAAAAATTTGTTATTCTGTTTTCTAAATAGAAAAAGTCGCCCAGTGTCATATAAGACTCCAAGACAGAAATCTCTTTCACTTTCTTTTATTGCAGGTTTTAACTGTTGGTTGTAAACTGTTTCAATATCTTTTCCATCCTCCTTCTTAAACTCCATAACAACAATTAAATGTGATCGAAGCCAATCTAGATCTTTCTGGTCCTTCTTAGTTCTCCAACTTTGATAGTAATCAAACCATTCTTTATCATCAAAGATGGCTCCATCAAATTTTATAGGTGCTGAGTTTTTATTACCTTTAGGAAAGTATACTTCAGTGCCTATAAAATCTTTAATAAACATTCCAGAATTCACTAGTGCAGATAGGAATTGCCATTTATAGTATTCTTCATTTGGTTTACCATTAACTCCTTTTATAATTACCTTTTTGTTTAGTGAGATATCCACTGGTAAAAAACAATCAAAATCTTTGCTATTACCGAATTTTTTATCGAACTCGTCTTTATAGTTTGCAAATGAATTCACAATAATATTTTCCTTAATTTTATTTATTCATCAAGGTCATAGGATGAGGGTATCATCCCACAATAGTTTAGAAGTTCTTTCGACCACCTAATACATTTTTCTTGAGGCCAATTTTTATCCAAGTAAAGATTATTCAACAACTTTTCTCCACCCTTGTGAAACTTTCTTCCATCGCCGTGATATGGTGTAGTATTTATCAAATAACCCTGTCCTTTAGTCCAGAATCTTATGGGACACATTGAAGGTTTTAATTTTCCTTTTCTTATTAACCAGTTAGCAGTTTCAACAAGAACACCTAATGAATTTTTACAATGAATTCTGTCACCATCAATTGTAATTATTCGTTCAACGTGCCTTCTTGTTCGCCTAACTACTGTCCCGCCTGTGGGATGCACACCAGTTGGTATTTCCTGTCCACGCTCTCTCGCATTATTACAAAATCTATGAGTTAATCTCGCATTCTCTGGAATAGTTTGCCCACCTTTCCAATACTGTTGAATATGATCTACCGCAGCATCATCTAACGAACTAATTTTATTATTACATAAGGCACAATATGGATTAGCCTTAAATAATTTTTCTTTAAGTTTTAATGAAAATAAGCGAGGCTCCCTCTCAGAAATGTTTACAATCTCATCAAGTACCATATTCCATTTTGAAAACCTTGCAGTTATTGCTTGCTTTGAGCTTGTTGATAATTCAATCGAATCTACAAACCCCTGGTCGGAAGTCATTAAATTTATATATGCTTCTCTGATAGCATCCAGATTCTGATATACTTTATTTTTATCCCTTCTTGCAAATGAATCCATAAGAATATCATATAGCGATGCATTAAATTTCTTTGGTTCCCAATATCCGTTAATCGAACGAGAGTCTCCCGGATAAAATCTTTTGAAAGCGTGCTCACCCAGCATTGATTTTATAGTTGTTATTGCATTCTTAAAAACAATTCTCAACTCAGCGGCCTCTTTATCAGAGATGTTTCTATTCTTCTCCATCTCAGTGTTTAGAAACTTTTTAATAGGAGATTTGTAATTAAAGTAAGTGTTATGATAAAAAGAAGCAAAACGTAGGACTAGTTCAACATCCCTCATTCTTTTTTCTGGCTTTTTTATTCCCAACAATTCCTGAAATATTTTTTCCTGCGATAATTCCCAAAGCAGATCATTGTACTTCCCTCTATAAATACAGTTTCTTAATTCCTGATCATTTAATGACACGGATCCTGTGTTAAGTCTTTCAAAGACTTCAAACTTCAATTCTTGGTCGGATTCTTTTCTAAAGGTGATTGTTCTGATTTTGTAGTAGAGAATTTTTTCTTGTAATTCCTCGGGTAAATCTTTGAAGTATTTACCTGAAAGTTCAGTGAATACATTCAGTCCGGCTAATCGAAACTCTTTACCAAAAGGTAACTGCGGGTCAGGAAGTGTTCCATCGATAAATGAAAAAAATGAAGTTAATCTCTGTTGGCCATCAATAACATATTCTTTGCCGTCTTGTTCCTGGGATAAATAAATTATCGGAAGAGGAATATCCAGCAAAACAGATTCTATCAACCTGCTTGCTCTTCCAATATCCCAAACAAATCCTCTTTGGAAATCTGGCTGAACATCCAGTCTTCCTCTTTTCCATTTTTGATGGAGAGAGGTAACCTCCGGATCACCCTGATCAGTAAATACGTTACGTTTGTTGCTTTCAACTACTTCATCTAATTCCGCTGTGGTTTGTTCAATACTAAGTTCGTTATTGTTTTCTTCCATAATGTTACCTATGAAAAAGAATTAAGAGAGTAAATTCGTTTTTTTAATGAATTTTCTCACCAACTCATCTCTAAGAAAGGTCCGTAATCGAAATGTAACAATGCGTGTCTTAAATTTTATAAGTAAAAATAAAGAATTGTCTTATCTATGTGAAGGGTTTTTAATTGAAATATTATCGGCGAGCTTTAAAACACCGAAGCCGGAATTGCTTCCGGCTCAGTGTTAAAATGTTATACTCTTTTTAACTTGAGTTTCTTACTACTTGCTCTTCCTTCCAAATTTGGATTGAACAATTGCGAGATTTTTTTGATTGCTTTGCTCAATGGCGGCTTTGAGACCGTCCACCTTAACGAGCAACTCGTCACGTTGTCCAACCAAATTCAATTTACGAGCTGATAGCAATTCTTTTTTTGCACGCGTGAACTTCTCTTTAGGGATTGCAGCAACCTGCTTATCAATATTAGAGATTTTAGAGTCCAAGCGATCAACTTTGGAAAGTTCAACCTTAAGTTTATTAAGGAGGCTTTCGTTCCGCTGAGTGGAACTGCGTCTCGGTCCATTGCTGGAGGAGCGTTTCTTACTAAAAAAACCCATTGTTATATTCCTTATATATGGGGTTTTAGTAGGCACACACAATTTATAAGAACTTTTAACCAAATAAATTGGTATTGCTGGCTATTTTTTATCAATTTTTGTGCCTTTTTGAAACTTGAAATTGGGTTAAGTATTTACATCTCAAATAGTTAGCTATGTCGGAATTACCTGCCTTAATGACAAGCTAAGACAAAGTTACCTAGAGTTAAGACAATAATAACAAAACCTAATCGGGAATTAGCCTCACTTTTCGGTATAAGATTATTAGATAATCTTTAACTAACACAGGAGGAATTATTTGTCCTGGGAAGAGCTATATCCAATAGTAGCTGATCAGGCTTATTGGGCAGTGATGCGATATGATCCCAGACGTAAAGATAAAGTGCAGGAACTAGTTTGTCAGTCGTACGAGAAGTTTGTTCGCGATACTGCTGCGGAGAAAGAAATTAAGAAACAGGATTACAAGTGTTTCATCACTCAACGAGCAAAGGAAGTTGATCAAAGAAGTTTTTGTAAAAAGGGATTTGGCGGAACATCAACTCTTGATGCTCTATCATTCTACAGAAGGCGACCGGATGTTGATACAGAAATTGTTGAGTTCGATGATTGGATGACGAGTAAACCTAAAAGCAGGGAATCTGTAGAAGAACAATTTTCATTCAACGTGGATTTCAAAGACTGGCAGGAAACTTTAAGCACTCAGGAGCATACCATACTGACCCATCTGATTCAAGGATACAAAGCGAAAGACATTGCTGATATCCTTCACACCACATATCACGTCGTAAGAACCATCATCAACAAACTGAAACAAATGTTCCTGGAATATTTTCGTCTGGAAGAATTCGCTTATCCTTAATCGCAATAGCGGTTGAGGATTTTTAAGTTAAAAATTTTTAAGAAACGGAGGATAAAATGGAAAGTAAACAGATGATACGGATAGCAATGCGCCTGACAGAAGCAATTATTGAAATATTAAAAGAAGAACTAAATGGAAAGGAATTGAAACGCAATGAGAATCAACAGAAAAAAGGTAACAGAAATCGCAAAGCTGGCAAGTAGAATAGCCCTTGAACTAATAACAGTTGTAATCTTTCGAAGACTCAGAGGTAAATAAATCTGATATTATATAGAGAGCCCATTGGCTCTTTATAGCTTAAATATTTAAAGAACAAAAAAAATCAGAATGGGCTTTTATACCAGAAAAATAAAAAAAGTTTTACCTAGGTTTAAAATAATCTCGATTGGTCAATGTCATATTTGACAGGGGGTGCTTAAAGGTACCGGTAACCCGCAAGATTGAGTTTGAACTATTAGATAAGCAATATATTTTAATAAAATGAAAATTATAAATCTTAAATTTTTTTGGCTACCAGAAATAACTGGTCATCTAAAATATCGCAAAGGGGTTCCTGATAAAACAACCTTGAATGATATTAATGATTTGGGAAACAATAAACCTATTTATACATCATTTGGTAAGAAACTTCTTTACATAGACGAAGGCTTACTTAACTATTACTCGGATGAACAAAGTCAAGATCAATATCAACCTGAATTTGGATTCCTTGTGGAAGTTGAATTTGTAAAAACTGATATTAGTAAAAATTTTCCTCATCAATATAAATTTTCACCTAAAGCTAAATTCAATGGGTCCGACCTTGAATATTTACGTGATATTTCGTCAGCAAGAACATATGATTTTTTTAGAATGAAAACTCAAAAAGGTCTTTTAGTTAAATAGTAAACTCAAACTAGCTACGCAAAGTGTGTTTTAAATTACTATTAAAAATTTGGTGAATTAACACTATAATAGGAATAGTAAATGACATCCTCGCCAAATTGATTATTGATAAAATCTGAAAAGGTTTTGATCAGTTTCTTGATATACTTTCCATCTTTTTTAATTGTATACTTCACGTCAAATATCAAGATTGTTATTCTATCCTTTGTTGATGCAAGAGGCTCGTCAGACCTATAATATCCAATTACGTTGTCTATTACGGTGCAGCCTTTAAAAAATACACCAGCAATTTGAATTAAATCATTTAGAACTTCTTTCGAGACTCCACCCCTGATGAACGGTATAAATAACTCGATTCTTGTTCTCTTAATAGTTTTCATTTGTTCCCTTTCAATTAATCAAGAAATGAAAACTAAAATTATTAAAAATCTTATTTATTTAAACCTGAAGAAGTGGCAAAAACTCTTGAATTCAGAGCGTGTGTAATTATGATCGAATCTAATTCATTAAATAATTTTTACTTTCATATTCCAGGAGAGCATTAAACTCAATAGTAAGTTCGTCAAATGCTTTACTTATCTCTTTCTTTTCACGAATTGAATCTGTATCTGTTCTAGTTTCCAACTCAATATACCTTTTCGTGAGATCCATTACCTGAAACTTTATTTCCAGAAATTCAGGATATGCTTCTGCTGATATTACCGGTAATTCAGAAAGTTCATTAGCAAATTCACCAAGTGTAATATCTGTTCGGTCGAATAATTCATCTGGTATTTCAAATCCGTATACTAACTCTAGCTCAGAGAGAGTTAGTATCCAATCCATTTCAGTAAGATTACCGTTAAACAAAGCAGAGATAATCGTCTCTGGTGAATATTTATTTCTTACTTCTGATTTGTAGTCGAGTAGGGTAGCTATGGTATAGATATATTTTAACATAGTGCAATATTTCGATTTTCGTTTCAAGGGTAATCCCACGCCGCGTAAGCAGAGTGGGATTTACTTATTAAGATCTTTTAGATCTATTAGTATTTTTAAGTCCTTTAAATACAATGACTTACAGAATATTTTAGCATCCAAAAGAATACCATTTGACACCCTAAAGAACACTTTTTTACTAATTTTGACACCCTAAAGAGCACTTTTTATTTTTTGATTAAGATGTTTCATCGAGCTACTCACAGATATATATAGCATCTGATTCTCCAACTTCCGAGGAGTGAGATTGTTAAGTTCTTCGATTGTCGGGCTAGTCTTTTCAATGATGTCCACACTTTGTAGTTCATTCATAAAACTTGCCTTTCTGTTGGCAGTTCTGGAGTGCTTAATGTCCATTACCTCCATAAATCTTGATACTTTGAATGCAATAACCTTAAATCCATTTCCATTCAAGTGAGGATTTCCCTTTTCTGATACCAGAAAATTGCTAAGAAGATAGCTGGCTGAAGAATAATTTTTGGATGCCTGTAAAAGTAGAGTGGGGTAATGAATAAAACCTCTGGCAAATAGCTCTCTCCTTTCTTCTCTTGAATATTTCTTATCAACTATTAAGTGTTCCACACAACCAAAGAAAAGTGAGTTAATAGACAAGGTATATGATTTCGTATCCTCTCTAATATTGTAGATAAAATTGCCAATAGTTTTTGCTTCCTCTTCAACCTTAATTTTAGTCCTGTACTCAAAGATCTGGTATGTAAGCCAGGCAAGAGAAAACATCGCATCAGATATATCTTGGTAAATGTGTTTCTCTTGAGAAGAATATCCCAGATAATCCAGAATTTTTTGTTTAGTTATGTATACCCCTTGTAATCTTCTCTGCTTATAAGCTTCGCAAAGTATGACTAGGGCAAGTCTGTGCCCGAGTTTATAAAGTTTAATCTTTTCAAGAGCAGAGTGAATTTTTTCCTCAGTGTATTCATTTCTTAGCAATTCATCTTCGATTCTTGTTTCGGTTTCTTCCAGGTAATCAATATACATCTTTGAACAAAACGCTATTGCATAGTCTCCGTAATCTCTAACAACATAATTATTTGTTTTATACATCCCAATTTCTGAAAGCAATTCTCTTTCCCGTTCCAGTGGTAGTTCAGTGATTCCAAGTCTATTACACTCACAATCAATAAGCCCTGCCTTTTCAGGCAGAGCTTTATAATTTGTGAATATTCCTCTGTTCATAAATATTGGAAGCAATTCTCCCAGTGATGTTCGATCAATTATTGCAGATTCTTTCACTCAAGTTCACCCCCACTGTTTGGGGCTGTAATAAGAACCTTGTTCTTTGAAATTACATTTACATTTACTTCTTTCATCTTACCAGTAGATCTAAAGAAATCAAGATGCTGAATACCCTTGAAATCTGACAGCTTGTTTTTTGCGAATTCAAGTTCAAGAATCATATCAGTTTCGTTCATCTCTTTATGGTCTAACGGATATAAAAGCCAAATAACATTAGCATTGTAAGCATATCTACCTGTTTCCATCAGATCGTGCATAGTTGGTTTAGTCTTCTTGCTTTCTCCTTTTAACTTCTTACGAAGATCACCAGTTGCGATAAGTGGTATTCCATATTTATCCGTAATCAGTTTTATTTTATTAGCCTTCTCTATATTCTGGACTCTGATTCCTTCATTCTTACCTGCATCAACTTCCATATTATAAAGTCCATCGACAAACACAACTAAGTTTTCCCTATCCTGATAAGCCTCGATGAATTTCATCAGATGATCCATATGATAGACCTCTGATAGATCCTTAAGTATCAGCCTTTCATTCTTCACATATTTCAGAAATACATTTCTCTGCGCCTGAAGTGTCTGAAAATCTGTATGCTTTACATTAGGTTTACGAACGCTGTTGATATGAAAACCTGTAAGGATGCTCAGGCATCTGTAAGTTGTATATAATCTTGAATCATCGAGTGAGAAATATAGAACAGTAGCATCCGAGTTTGTATCCAGAACATCTAAAGCAAGATTAGTAAGAAGTGCTGTCTTACCGACATTCGATTCAGCACCAAGAAAATAAAAACCTGGCTGAATACCATCAATATTATTTGCTAATGTATTGAATTTAGTTAGCGGTAGACCAAGTAGCTTATTCGGATCTCTTTTATCATCAAATTCAAATTGTGAAATAAGTTCATCAGCAAAGTCTATTTCTTGAATGGGAATCTCATAACCCAAATCTGGATATTCATAACCGTGATCTTTTGCTATCTTAAATAAAGAAGCGAGAGTAATTTCGCCTTGTGAGTTTTCCAATAAATTATCATACTTATCAAGGATCTCTTCGAGTGAATCATCGTAGTAATCGTTTATGCTCAAATCAACAAAATATTTTTTCCCGTGTTCTCCAAGGAGAGTCAAGGCTAAACCACATATTATCCACTCTTTATAATTAAGCTTCTCGTATTTCAGAAAATCAATCGCTGTTGGTAGATAATACAAGTCTTTATCTTCAGAAGGATTGAGTTCTATATCAAATGACTCTGCGAGTATAGGTTCGGGAACCTGTTGAGTGTCAAGAGGTCTGGCATTAATGTTAACATAAATATCCGGATCATAGCTTAAGAATATAGCCCTGGCTGCATCAGAAGTCTGGCTGTCAGCTTCGAATCCATATCTGCTATTTAACATATTTAAGAAATGAGTATAGATGTGACTGAATTCTTTCCTGTCAGTTATCGGTTTATTAAGTTTATAAATTACTTTCCTGTTATTACTGGGTGATTTGAAAAACGCAAAAACATTTTCATCTGCTTTAAGTATTTCATCAAGTTCAATAGCTTTCCCATTCAAGTCATCAAAATCAATCGATATGAATTGAGTGCTGATAAGTTTATCTGATTTTCGATGATTACCCTCAAAAGTTCCGAGGACAAAATATGGTAGATTTTTTTCTTTTAATTTTCTTCTTTTATCTTTATCAGATTCGGATCTAATAGCATTAACTATTCTTTCAAGTTCAGAATCTTCCTTTATTCTGTTAAAGATATTTCTCAGGGTAGTTTGGGTAAGGTAAGGATTATGTGTGTTGTGTGAATATGATACCGTAATATTATCTAATTCATTTACTTGTGCATAATGTTGGTCTTTCATTGTTATTAAATGGTTTTGTATAAGTATTTGAGTGAATGACACTCTTAAGATTCTTGATTGCTGATCCGTATTGCATTGCATTTACGAAAGCATTCATACTGTAATATTCTTGAACTAAGTCTTGTAGTTTTTCAGAGTTGTCGAATTCGAAAGTTGTTATGCCGTTTGTTTTGTGGAAAGATTTCAACTGCATTCCCGCTGCTATAAGATAGCTGCTACAGTAAAAATCGCGGTTTGTATATGTATCCATTTTCCCTCCATCTTAATTTTTAGGATCATTGACCCCATACTTTATTATAGACTTTTTTCCCTATTACGGTCAAGTTTTTCATCGAAAAAAATAAAAATATTTTTAGTATGGGTATTTTTCGTCGAAAATATTGAGAGTTGGAAATTCGAGTCTGAGTTGATTTTTGATTGATCACCAATAACAAGTCGGAAGACCTGATAAATCCCTAAACTGCAAAAAAGAGGGGGTGTTTTTACTATTTAGGATAATCAGGTATGAGTTCTTTAAGAAATATCTAGTTGAAAGCGAGTGAGAGACCAGACTAATCCAGTCTCTCCACCGCATTCCGTATGTCATCACACCTTAAGTGTTCATAAATCTGCATCGTTCTTGCATCAGCTTTGAAAAATATTATCTTATAATATCAAATAATTATATTCTATACTTATTAAAATGATCACTTCAAAAAAACTATCAGTCCACATTCAGTATTTTAACGGCTGTCCTCATTCATCTGAAATGATACAAAGAGTAAAAATTGCAATTGCTGATATAGAAGATAAAGTCGACTATAAAGAAATTCTCATTGAGACTAATGAATTAGCAGAAAAGTTAAAATTCAGAGGCTCTCCTACACTTCTTATAAATGGTGAAGATTTCGAAATGCAGGAAGAACCCTCTTCAATTTCTTTGAGCTGTCGATACTATCCGAAAGGATTACCAACAATAGAAGATATCAGAAAGCGAATAGAGAAATTACTATAAGAGATCTACAGCTCTTCGTAGGTCATCACTTCTTAAATGTGCATAGATCTGTGTGGTTTTAATATCCGCGTGTCCCAAGAGTTTGCTAACTTCATAAATTGAAACTCCTTTTTGCACAAGCCAAGATGCGAAAGTATGTCTCAGACAATGAAAAGTAAGTTTAGTATTTAATTCAGCCGCTTCAACATATTTTCGAAATTTGTCTTGCAAATTATCCTGTAAAATTCTCTCTCCTTTTAATGTAAAGATCAATTCGCTTTTAGCATTATCAACTCTTCTAGATACAATCTCAAACGCTTTATTATTCATTGGCATATTGCGAATCTTCCTGGACTTTGTTGTGTGATAATGATTATCCAGAATTATCAAACGATCTTGCTTATTAAACTGTCGTTTGTGCAGATTCAGAATTTCCATTTGGCGCAAGCCAGTGTTCACAGCAAACTCAACCAGATCCTTCCAGTCCTGATTATCAATTACTTTTAGCAGTGAATCAAATTCTTCTCGAGTAAAAAACAATGGTAGTCTTTCTGGTGGTTTAATTCTTTTAATGTTCTTCGCTGGATTACTTTCAAGAAAACCATATGCAACTGCTTTGCTGAACATTGCTTTAATATTTATTAAATGTCTTCTTCCTGTATGCAAAGATCTCTTTCTAATTTTCATTTGAATAAACTCTTCAATACTTCGCTGTGTAAATTCAGTAAGCAAAATATTGCCAAAGTATTCTTCCATTTCATTGAATGTGCTTTTGTAATCTAGTGTGGTCTTCCAAGAGTGATAGCTTTCGGAGTGTTTGAGAAATTTCCATCGGAATTGTTTGAGCGTCAAATCATTAGCAACAATATTTTTCTTGTTGCTGATCATCTTATCAAAGTTTGATAATGCTTTTAATGCTTCTGATTTTACTTTGGTCTTTGTGGTTATGCTTTTTCTTTTACCATTGAGATCAATGTAATAGATATAGTAGTAACCATTTTTATGTTTTGAGATGAACAACTTTTGCATTGAAACTCCTTTCAAAAGTCATTCATTCAGAGCGTGGTCAGTGGTGAGAAAATTTCTGACTAAATTTCTGATAGATTAGTCAGAAATCTGTTAATTTCTGACTAAGTAACTGGCTGGCTTTAAAACAAAAAAGGTTGAAAACATTTCATTTTCAACCTTATCTAGTAGCGGGGGCAGGACTTGAACCTACAACCTTCGGGTTATGAGCCCGACGAGCTACCAATTGCTCCACCCCGCGATATAATATTTTTAATTTTTACTTCGGGTTATGAGTCCGCCTTCATTTCATTTCGGCGGGATAAACCCGACTCGCTTTCCAATTGTTCCACTTTATCTCGGCATTAAAACTTGCTTTAATGACGGGCCCGCGATATAATTTCTAATAAGAACTAGCTTTTTCTATTTCAATTTTGGGTGGCAAATATAACCATTAATACCTGCGATGTCAATCGAACTTGCTTGCAGCAGGCAAGTATCATTTATCCATCAATATTATTAAAACTCGATGTAATACCATCAATTGCCTGCGAACGGACGTGAATTTCATTCAGCTTCTGAATAAGTCGAAGAATAACTTTGCGCTTTTCTTCAATAAGTTCATCCATAAAAGTTTTTACTTCCGGCATATTACATTCGGCAAGCACACTTTCATAGTACTTTACGATGGCTGTTTCCTTACGCAGAGCTTCGTTAAGGCTCGCACAGGTGTTTTTACATGCATGCTGACAGTTTATTCCGGGGTCTGACATTGTTATTCCTCAGGTTTTTTTATGCTGTTACTTTTTCATTTAGGTGAACCAGCTCTTTCCCTCTTTTAAGAGCCTGTTCGTTTACAGGAATCAGATGATGCCTGTGTTCCGGCAATGCCTTTTTAAGAGCACTGACGATTGTTTCTATTTTTACGATCGGTCTTTTTTCAAGAAACGCACCGACCATGATCATATTAGCCACCTGTTTTGCTTTTAGCTTATCTGCTTCTTCAATTGCAGAAATACCTACAACATCAATATCTTCTCTCGTTGGGGGATGAATAATCGTAGACTGTTCATATAGCAGTAATCCACCCGGTTTTACTGCTTTCTCAAACTTATCGAGTGACGGCTGGTTAAGTACAATCGCTGAATCAAATTTTGTTATGATGGGAGAACTGATTCGTGCATCAGAAACAATAACGATACAATTGGCTGTTCCACCCCGCATTTCTGGTCCGTAAGATGGCATCCAGCTTACTTCTTTTCCTTCAATCATTCCAGAGTAAGCAATTATGCTTCCCATAGAAAGCACTCCCTGTCCTCCGAAACCAGCACAGATTATTTCATGTTCTTGTCGCATTTTCAATTCCTTATTCTTTCTTCAAGAAATTCTATTAAACTTTTTCCGGAACTTTTAAATCACCAAGCGGATAAGCGGGGAACATTGTCTCCTCAAGATACTTGATTGATTCAACCGGTGTCATCCTCCAGCCGGAAGGACAGTTTGAAACTACTTCAACAAAACAGGTCCCTTTTCCTTCTTTCTGATACTGGAAGGATTTCTCAAATGCCTTCTTCAACTTTCTAACAGCATTTGGATTATGAACTGCCTGTCTTGTGACATAATACGCTCCCGGCAAATGAATAAGCAGGTCTGCAATTTTTATTGGATGACCAACCATTTTAACATCACGACCATATGGTGACGTTGTAGTTACTTGCCCAAGTAAAGAAGTTGGAGCCATTTGTCCGCCGGTCATTCCATAAATACCGTTGTTGATGAACACCATTAAAATGTTCTCTCCTCTGTTAACGGTATGAATTGTTTCTGCTGTACCGATTGCAGCTAAATCACCGTCTCCCTGGTATGAAAAAACATACCGATCAGGTAAGACTCTTTTTATTCCTGTAGCAACTGCACTTGCTCTTCCATGTGCAGCTTCCTGCATATCAACGTTCATATAATGATAAGCAAAAACTGAACAGCCAACAGGTGCAACGCCGATTGTTTTATCCTGTATTCCAAGTTCTTCAACGACTTCCATCAAAACTCTGTGGACAACACTGTGTCCGCATCCCGGGCAATAATGAAACGGAGTATCTGTTAAAGTATCCGGTCTGCAATAGACCATTTCCATTCCTTCGGCATCCGGTGGAAAATCTAAAGTTGATGGTCTTTCAATTGACATATCTTAATCTCCTATAAAACTCTTTTTAATCCTGAAGGACATTTTGTTTTTCGATGATAGATTCGATTTCATGAAGCACGTCATCAGGCGAAGGAATCATACCGCCCATTCTTCCTGTGAAATAAACGGGAACTTTTCCTTCAACAGCCAGCTTAACATCTTCAACCATTTGACCCGCATTCATTTCAACTGACATCATAAAGTCAACCTGGTCAGCTAATTCATTCAATCTCTTGTACGGATATGGATAGAGTGTAATTGGTCTGAGCAATCCAATCTTAATTCCTTTTTCTCTTCCAAGATCAACTGTCTTCTGGCAGATGCGTGAAGACAAGCCAAAAGCAACTAAAATAATTTCGGCGTCATTCGTTTTAATTTCTTCAAACCTTACTTCATCTCTCTCAATTTTTCTGTACTTTTCCTGAAGCTGGTGATTTACTGATTCCATCTCTTCCGGTTTAATGAAGAGAGAAGTTATAATATTATGATCTCTGTCTTTTGTTTTTCCTGTTGTGGCCCAGGGAGTTTTAATTTTTGGTAATGAACCTTCCTCGGGCTGAATAACTTTTTCCATCATCTGACCAAGTGCACCATCAGTTAAAATCATTGCCGGATTTCGGTACTTTTCTGCAAGACGAAATCCTTCAAAAACAAAATCAGCCATTTCCTGAACTGATGCGGGAGCTAAAACAATTAAATGATAATCGCCGTGTCCGCCACCTTTTACAGCCTGGAAATAATCTCCCTGCGATGGCTGAATAGTTCCCAGACCAGGGCCGCCGCGAACAACATTCACAACCAAGCAAGGAAGTTGTGCGGAAGCAATGTACGAAAGACCTTCCTGCATCAAACTTATTCCAGGACCCGATGACGAAGTCATAACTCTTGCACCAGCACCTGCAGCTCCGTAAATCATATTGATCGAAGCAATTTCACTTTCGGCTTGCAGAACTAATCCTGAACGCTTTGGTATTTCTCTTTCAAGATATTCTAAAACCTCCGACTGCGGAGTAATCGGATAACCGAAGTAAGCATCTATCTTAGCACGAATAGCAGCTTCGGCAAGCGCTTCGTTGCCTTTCATCAATTTAGCTTCGCCGTTTTTATTTTTTTTCTCTTCCATCATAAAACCTTTAAATATTTTTCTTTAAAGATGAACTTATTCTTTAGCTGCAACTTTCTTTGCCGGCTTGGGCTGTCTGTAAACTGTAATTGCAGCTTCCGGACATACAAGGGCGCAGTTAACGCATCCGGTACACTTCTCTTCGATCAGTTCCACAAACCGGTATCCTTTTTCGTTGAAGTGCTGAGAAAGACGAAGTCCATCTTGCGGACAGGATATAATGCAAAGCTCACAGCCTTTGCAAATAACACCATCAATTTTTACCGTTCCTTTAATCATTTTAAAACTCTTTGATGAGATTGGGTTTATTATTATATAGAGTTTTGACAACATATATGCCATCGGAACCCCTTATCTTAAAATGATTTTGAGCTAAAAAAGCTGATTTTATTGTCAGATTTAAGAAGATATTAGAATGGCGGATTCCTATTTTCGAGAAGCAAAAATAGATATGTTAAGCAACTATTAAGAACCTGAAATTTGTTGCCGAATGTAGAAACATCAAGCTGTCATTCTGGCGAATCCTTTTAAGGATGAGTCCAGAATCTGGCCTCGTCTGATTCCAGACAACCTGCCTGCCGGACAGGCAGGGCTGGAATGACGAAAAAATTTCAATCTGTTATTCAGTATTAACCTGCAATCCCCCTCTGTTAGCTCTGACCATTCGTGAATAGAGAGAAAGTTTTGGATCGAACAAAAATCTAAGCCATAGTTTAAACCAGGACTTATGATAAACAAGATTATCATAAAACTCCGGAGCTGCTTTTTTTAATTGCGGAAGATTGTTCCAGGGTACTGATGGAAAATCATGATGCTCGTTGTGATAGCCGACATTGAGTGAAGGAATATTCAGCGGACCATAATAGCTGTAAGTTTCCTGCGGTGGTGCAACAAGAAAATGTTCCTGTATCCATCTCGCACCAAGAGGATGAAGTCCGATCGAAAAGATGAGAGAAAAAACAAGATAAAGAAATGCAGTCCATCCGAAGTAAATTATTACTAAAGCATCAATAGCGAAGACAACGATCCAGTTTATAATAACCCACCAATTCATAAATTCAATTTCCTTAAGACGCATTGTTCTGAATGCCTGGAAGAAAGGGAAGAAAAGTTCCCACAAAGCTTTTCCTAAAAATGTATTGCCGATAAGTTTCGCTTCCCACTTGCTCGCAAGATCTGCATCGAGATAATAATCTCCCTGAAATGAATGATGTTTCAGATGATATGATTTGAATGAAACATAACTGGGAACAACTTTTGGTAAATCTGCAATAATTCCGAAAATTGTGTTGAGCGTTCTGTTTTTGAAAATAAGATTATGTGATGCTTCGTGAATGAGAACGAAAAGATTATGATCGGCAAAAGCTCCAATGAAAAATGCTGCGATGATTGTCAGCCACCAAGGTTGATCAGCAAGCAAGTATGCAATGCCAAATTGTAAAGCCACAACAAAAACTGTAATCACCGCACTGACTGGATTTCTTCCAATCAGGCTTCTTACTTCTGGATGTGCTTTTAGAATTTGCTTCGTTCGCTCTTTGTGCGGTTCAGGCTGATCTGAATATTGAAAATCCATTTTTATTCCTCGTTGATTCTTCTAACTTTACAAACGTAACCAAATATGATGAATGAACAAATAACAGGTAGCAAATAATAATAGAGACCAAATTGGTGAGAGCTGCGAACAACTGGGCAAAGTAAGGGTATAGTTTTATAAAAAAACTAGAAGGTTGGGTTGCTTATTATACGACAATTAAAAACTATGTGGATAATTCATCATCAACGATGAGGTTAACAAAATTATTCCAATTACCAAATACCATTTCATACAACTCCGAATTTAGTATTTGATACCTGTCAACTTCTTTTTTTGTTGCAAAACGACCTAATCTCATAGACAATTTATGATATTCATACAGCAATATTTGGGCAATGTTATGACGATTGGCACGTGAAGGTTCAAACACTTGCTTTGCAAAAATATCAATTACCCGACCTTCAAATTCAACTTGGCAACCTGAAGGAACGTTTAAAATATCCTTGGAAGATCTCATTTTCCTTAAATCAGAATATGTGGGTTCTTCATATGGCAATAAACCTATATAATCTACAATTCTATAGGCATTTGTGAAATTACCAATGAAGTCGAGAACAATAACTTTATCTTTACCAGGAAATTTTCTTAGCCCCCGACCTAGTTGTTGAAAAAATATTCTCTTTGATTCTGTTGGCCGTAGAAACAATAAACATTCTATAAATGGGATATCTATTCCTTCATTCATCACATCAACAACACATAATATTTTCAAATCACCATACCTCAAAGCTTCTATTAGTCTGTCTCGTTTATCAAGAGGAGTTGTACCCACATATATTTCCGCAGGAATTTCCGCTTGATTAAATGATAATGCAATACGTCTTGCATGATTGACACTGCAACAAAATGCTAATGTGGGAAATCCTTCAGCATACTCTTTCCACTTGGATAGGATTGAATTATCACGGGATTCTATTATCAATGTCTTGTCTAAATCCTTTATACTGTAACCATAGTTGAATTGTCTAACATTCGTATAGTCAACATTATCGAACAAACCATAGTAATGAAACGGTGATAGAATTCCACTGTCAATTCCAGTTCTTAGTTCGTATTCAACAATTATATTACCATTGCATAAATCTATTACATCTTGTCGATCTCCTCTAAATGGAGTTGCTGTTAATCCTAATAAAAAGTTTGGTGAAATGTTATCAATTAAATTGCGATAACTTCTTGCTGCCGCGTGATGAAATTCATCTATAATTACATAATCATAATCATTCGATTTTATTCTAGGAATATTTCTAGAAATAGTTTGGATAGTTTCAAGATGAACTTTTACTGAAGTAGTATCTGATATTCTGCTGACATTATATGAGACATTATTACTACCAAATACATGAGAAAATTCTTTATAAGCATTTTGAAGGATTTCATGTGTATGAGCTACATATAATATATTCTTTGCCTTACAATTTTTAGAATCGATGGCTGCTACTCTTGTTTTACCAGTGCCTGTTGGCAATACAATAACACCAGATGACTGTTTGAGTGTGCGTGCCTCTTGAAGTCTCGTCAATGAATCGGTTTGAAGAAAATTTAACTCACTACCTTTAACCCTATAACCACATAAACATCTACCATCCTTAATATGCCTAGCATCTCTTGGACATAAGTAACCTGCTAAAACGGCTAATCGAGCGAAATCAATAACATCAATAAATGAATATTTAATATTTAAATCGAGAGCTGTTTGGATGAACTCATCTTTTGCATTATCAAGAATACTTCCAACATAACCAAGGATAGCAAATTTGATATCAGCTAATTTTCTCAATCTAAAAACCTGATGAGAAATTGTTGATGCTTTTATTGTCTTAAAAGAGCTCCCTTTTAATATTATCCCCGCTAATCCATATTTACCTTTAAATGAAAGTTGAGTAGTAAGAATGTCTACTATTTCAGTAGGACCATGTGGTGTTAAGTTAGGTTCAATGATCAATGATAAAATGATTTTTTCCAGCTTATCTTCTTCTTGGAAAGTTTTCACCACTGATATAAGTTCGTTAGTAACTTGATCACGACCAATTAACCTTAGCCCAATAAATTGATCGAATTCGTCAATATTAATTAGTGTACTCATTTTTAATTTAGCTGTATCACAGTATTGTACCTATGGCAAAGTCAAATACCGCACTTGGATTATCCCTAAAAATATATTCGTCAATTTCCATCAGACTTAGCATAGCTTCCTTTGTCCAAACGAGTTTCACTTTGTCCTGGAAGACCGAGACTTTTTTAACTCAGCTCTAAGTTGTGAGGTTGAAATTACTTCCCCTTTATCGGAATCTATCAATCCTCGTGAAACTGATTCCAAAAAAAGTTTTGTTTGTCTTAATTCATCGAACTCAGAAGGAGAGATTAGCACGCCTGCAGGTTTTCCATTCTGGGTTATTATCAACGAATTATTTTTCTCACGAATTTCCTTAAGGTACCTCGCAAGATCAGATTTGAACTGACCGACTGGTATTATATCACTTGATACGGATATATTTTTCATTTTATTAAGTCCTGAATTTGTCTTTATTCAGGACTTAATTTAGACTATTATCCTGACTTACGCAAGTTATCGTCTAAAACGCCGTTACAAATCCCAATCCGATTGTGCCATATTTTGCTGTGAAGTTCTGAGAATACTCTGCAACCAATCTTATGTTTCTTCTCAGCAGATAACCGAAATGAATTCCAAGCTGTTTCAGGTTCAAATCGGTTTGGTCCGATTCAATCCAGTTAAATAATGCAACACTGTACCAATCGCTGTCATCACCTTCGGGTCTTAAGATAAGTTCGGCGAAAGCCCCCTGTGTTTTTATTTTTTCTTTTTCATCAATAGAGAAATAAGGATTGTCATCATTCCTGATTATATATTGAAGATTTAATTCCAGCGGCTCAAAACTAAACGTTGCATCGCCGCCAAGCATGGAGAGTTCATTCTGAGATTTTATTGCCTCTGAAACTTCCTGTTCTTCTTTGCCCCAATAACCCATCGCTCCGATTCTTAAATGTTCTCCTGCATCCTGTGATATTCTTCCGAAAAAGTTTTTGTATTTATCACTATCAAAAGTTCCGTTGAAAAATTCTTCTCCGATTCCGCTGCCGTTCACAACTTCAAGAACGAGATCTGTCCCGGATTCAAATCCATAGCCAAGCATTACTCCTCTGTCGTAAGTAAGATCAACTATTGAATTGCCCGGTCGCACCTTGTAGATGTAATAGTCATCTCTTGTTAATCTTAATTCTCTTTTAAACAACGGATCGCAAACCTGAAATTGACCGATTGTAAAATCCAGCTCGCTACCAAACATATTATTAAACATAAACCATGCATCTTCAATTTTTCCAACTTCGCCGGTTTCCAGAATGTAATACACATAATAAGAAATATCATTTGTTATAGCTCCGCCGGTCAGAATCTTGAAAAGCAGTGGTGCATAAAAATCAGATTGCTCTGACTTATCTTTATTATAAGTTACATATCCTTCGAGTCTTGCTGCTATCGGGAAGTCTCTGATGAGTGATAGTTCCGGATCACCAGTATCAACATAATAACGCGGAGCTTCCTGATCTGTCAACTGAAAGCCATTACCTGCGAAATCATTACCGTATGGTTTGAGCGCCGGAAAAGGTGAGTGACAGGTTTTACATGTCATGTTGTATTTTCTCGCAAAAGCCGGGATGGCTAAAATATCATTTGCTAGAAATGCAATTATGATAAAAGATAAAACCGTGAGTGTAAATGTATTTTTCATTTTAGTCCTCTATTTTAATTTTGTCATTGCGAGGATCCGCCAAATGCGGAGACGAAGCAATCTATTTAATTATCAGATTGCTTCATCCCGACAAGTCGGGATTCGCAATGACAGTTTGTAATTATGGTAATATTGTTACATAAGTTGAGTGCTCGTTTACTTTTATAATTTCTTCTTCATCATCCGGAACATTCAGAAAATCCGCGACAGGTTTAACTAACTTTTGATAGTTAAGTACTGCGGTGACTTTCATTTCGCCCGGGGCTACTTTATTAGGAAGATTGAACGTAAAATGTTCCAGCTTAGTTTCGCGAGGACCAAGTCTGTAATCAACTCCAAGCGAAGCAGTATTCCATTGCTGTATTGTCATTCTTCCCTGCGGATCGAAATAAGCCATTCTAAAAATTCTGTCACCGAGTGGAATTCCATCACGCTGAACCCCTAAAAAGTTCGGATCATTCTTTGCAATCCCCATATCCTGGTAAGCTAAAACTTCCGCACCGATTGTATATTCTTCACCTTCAAAACCTTTTTTATTAACAGGCAAGTGATAAACATTTCCTTTTGCATCAACAGCTTCAACGTGCATCCAGACGATTCTATCTTCAACAGATCCTGTTGGAAATTTGTGTCCAGTTTTCTGGTTGAAGAGTGCAACAGTAAACTTAACGGTTTCACCAGGTTCAGCTTCTTTTATATCAGGATGGATTCTTAATTCAATCGTTCCTTTTACTTTTCCGGGATCGTGAGCTCCGTGAAATAGATGCTGCCATGCATCGGGATATTTATTACCCATCGATGCAGTGTAACCTTCTGCTTGTGTCATATGACAGTTTTGACACTGTACTCCTTCTTTTGAATAAGGGCCATCCTTCCATTCAAGATGAGTTGATTTCACCCAGATCCCATACGGAGACATTTCATTGTGACAGGTACCGCAAAACTCTGCCGTTTTTAGAAATTCAGATTGGATGATTTTATGTTCCGGAGAATTCCCGGTACCACGGGGACCGTATTTTGTTTTCCCATCGCCCGGATCTGAAATAAAATTAAAATTATGGGGCGTGTCTCCCTTGAACCCGGAAACTGTATGACAAACATCGCACGATACAGATTCGTTTGCACGAGATTTCATTTCGGGTTTCGGCGGAGGAACATCTCCGGCAAGAAATGCAATTGGTGCATGACAGCCGTTGCAGCCCGCTTTTACGCCGGCAACTTTTTCATCTTTTTCTGCATGCGGAACTGCAAGCTCAAAATATTCAATCTCATCCCAGTGATGAGTATACGCCTGAGACATCATTGCCTGCTGCCATTGACGATAGAAGTCAACGTGGCAGGAGGTTCCGCAGAATTGCGGTGTCTTATATTCGTCGTACGTTCTTGTGCCCAACGCTTCATCGCCGGCTTTTATTTGAGATAAAACTTGAGAAGATGAGAAAAGAAAAACAGAAATGATTAATGTTAAGATTTGTTTCATATGTACCTCCGATTTATGGAGAATTGTTTTAGGTTCGAGCGCAAATTAGTTTATCTTTACTAACAAAACGTACTAACAAGAGTTGATATTTAATAACACATTTATAAATAATTGACCGGAAGCAAGGATTTTATCCTCTTCCGGTCATAAAGTTTTTAACAATTATCAAAATTCCGTTGATACATTCAGACATCTTAGAAAAGCAGCAAGATGTTTCTCTGAAGCAGCTTTTAGATTCTGATATACTCTGATTATGTCGGGGTTATCAACAAATGTCAATTGAAAAGTCAGGTCTGCAATGTCCAATTCCTCAATTGCTTTTCCAACGAGTAAAGCTTCCTGCAATGATTGGCTTCCCTGCTGGATATATTGATCATACAAAAGTTGAAATTGCGGATCAGGAAAAACACCGACTGAATCAGTTGTTAACGGATCTTGGACTGAATATTTATCAAGCAGATTTTTAACAGCATCCATATGTTTCTGCTCACTCAACTGAATATTTAGAAAAACTTTGTGGTTCCATAACTCACCCACTACTATATACACATCCCTCGCAAGTTTCTCTTCGATTCTCATATGTATTAGTCCGTCTCTTTCCTCCTGTGACAATTCATAACTAGAACCCCCACCGTTCCCATTACCTCCACCATACTTTGCAAGCAAAGTTAAACTATCTGCTGATACCGGGGATTCGCTTTGACAGGATGTGAAAAGAAATGAAGTGAACAACAATGCTGCAAAAAGAATGATTTTGCTTTTTTTCATATGACACCTTTTATGTTTTGTGATTATTAATTAGAAAGGACGACATTCACGGCCGTCCTTTTATAATGATTAAGTTAGTTTATTTTCTTCCGCCTCTTTTAGTTCCTGTTCCGCTACCAGTACCAGTCCCGGAACCCGAGCCGTAGCCTGTTCCATCTTTTGGTCCTACGCCACTGTTACCGGTACCATCCTTTGGACCCCACATCTTACCATTGCCATTGTTTCCCTTTCCATTCTGATTCTTTTGACCGCTACCATCTTTTGGTTTTACATAATCAGGATCCTGGCCGTTCGGAATTCCATCTCCATCTGAATCAACAGCGTTATCATTTAAGCCATCACCATCAAGGTCAACAAAACCATTATTTCCATCCGTTCCTTTTCTGTTTTGTGCGCCTGTATAATCCTCGTCTCTACCATTTGGAATCCCATCACCATCAGCATCTGGAGCATTGTCATTAAATCCGTCACCATTTTGATCAACAAATCCGCTGCCGTGCTGTTGGTTCTGTTCTTTAGTTTGGTTCTTTATCTGATTTTTGTTCTGCTCTTTAGTCTGAGTCTGGTTTTGGTTTTTTAATTGGGTTTCACCCTGCGACTTTATCTGTTCCTGATTTTTAATTTGATTCTTTTCCTGTTCCTGGGTTTGCGTTTTTATTTTATTCTGTTCTTTGTTTTGAACAGGCTCTCCCTGAGCTAAAACAGATGTCGCGAAAAAAACAACGCTGAAAATCAGCGTAGCAACTAGCGAAAGTTTTTTTGCGGTTTTCATTGTATACTCCTTTTTTTGTTTGATGTTTTTTTGAATTACATTTTGTATAAGTTATTCAATGGCTGTGCCATCAAATTATTGCTTGATTTTATTCTTTAAATAAACTTTTTATTTATAGCAAAGATGTTCTTCGACTTTAAGGACGAAATGCTTCGACTATGTGGACGAAAGAGATTTGATTTAAATGATTTTATTATTACTTGTCCGCCTATGCCTCTATTAAGAATTCAATCTTGCATTAAATCTGATTAGTTTTGAATATGAATTTTCTCAGAAACCTGCAGCCCAAAATAATAATCTTCGTTGCGCTGATTGTTGGTGCGCTAATGGTTGCTTCGGCTTTCATAGAGCTGCGACAAAGTAAAAGTGAAATTCTTCATTTACTTACTGAACAGTCATCGTCATTAATAGAAACAGTTAATCAGAGCAGCATCAATGCTCTAAACTCAAGCGAAGAGATTGAAAATTTAATAGCTGAAAGATTATTTAATAACGCCCGCCTTATCAGAAAACTCGATAGCCTCAATCTCCTGACCCAGCAAAAACTTATTGAAATAGGAAAAGAAAATTCCCTCTTCAGAATAAATATTTTCGACAAAGAAGGAACGAGAGTTCTGTCTAACCGTATTCCGGAAAAAGATCATCTTCATGGTGAAGAAAATATAAATAGGTATGATGAGCTGGAACCTATTCTAAAGGATAGTGTAGATGAATTTGTAATCGGGTTGAAAGATGCAGAGTACGTTCAGGAACAAAGGTTCGCGGTTGCGGTAGCCCGGGTAAATAATAAAGGAGCAATTGTATTAAATCTGAATGCACAAGATTTCCTGGATTTTAGAAAAAGAATCGGACTCGGGAAAATCATCAGAGATATTTCCGATAACCCCGGAATAGAATACATTGTTTTGCAGGACTCAATTGGTATTCTCGCCGCCGGTTCTTCTGTCGATACAATGAATGCTGTTGAATCGGACCCTTTTTTAATTAATGCAATAAATTCCAACAACACTTACACACGAGTACGCAATTATAAAAACCAGGAAGTGTTTGAAGCAGTAAAAAGATTAATATATGAAAATGAAGTGATTGGAATTTTCAGAATCGGTTTATCGCTTGATGAAGTAAGGGCCGTTGAGGATAGAATGATACGCCGGTTAATTATCATTTCTCTTGTGCTTGCTGCAATCGGTGTTATTATCCTTAGTATAATTTTTACAACCCAGAACCTTCGGACAGTCTCAAATGAATTTAAAAAATTCAAAACGTTTACATCAACAGTCCTTGAAAATATGGGCGAATGTGTTGTCGTGGTAGACGAACAAATGAAGATTACTATTTTTAATAAAGCTTCAGAAAATCTATTTAAAACCAAAGCAGATGAAATTATTAATAAAGACTTATCCGATTTATCCGGCGAAATTTTTCTGTCATTGTCAGACTACTGCCAAAACATCAATGAAAATTGTACTGATGTTTCAATCGATACTAAAATCGGCGATGAGAAAAAATATCTCAATTTGAATTTTACCAGAAACAGAGACGAAGAAGGAAAAACCAATTATATAATTGTTATTAACGATTTAACTGAATCACGAAGGCTCGAAGAAGAAGCGAAGCGCAGAGAAAAATTGTCTGCAATGGGTGAATTGGCTTCCGGAGTTGCACATGAAATCAGGAACCCTATAAATGCAATCGGAATGATAGCTCAGCGATTGGATAAAGAATTCAGCGTTGAAAAAGAATCTGAAGAATATCATAAAATTACAAATCTTCTCAGAAGTGAAGTCACCAGAATAAATAAAATTATCACTCAATTTCTCAGCTACGCTAAACCATTTTCTCTTCAGCTAAAAAAAATCAATTCTAAAATTTTCTTCGATGATATTTACCGGTTGTACGCTGACCAGGCAAAATCAAGAGGAGCGAAGCTCATTAAACATTCCGACCTCTCTTTTGAAATGACTGTTGATCCTGAATTATTAAAACAATCTCTGATAAACTTGTTACAAAATGCCATCGACGCGGTTTACAATAATGGAATTGTCGAAATTAATTATTTTAAAAAGGAAAATGATCTAATAATTGAAGTTTCGGATAATGGTAAGGGAATTCCGGAAAATATTAAAACTAAAATTTTTGATCTTTATTTTACTACAAAACCCGAAGGAACGGGTTTGGGGCTAAGCATTGTTCAAAAGATTATAGCTGAACACGGTGGGACAATTGAAGTTTCCAGCGAAGTGAACAAATACACAAAATTTAAAATAACCATACCACAAAAATGAAAGACTACAACATTTTAGTGATTGACGATGAAGCCGCTCAAAGAGATGTGCTTGCCGGATATTTAAAAAAGAAAGGATACAAAATCTTTTCGGCATCATCCGGAAGAGAAGGGATTGATTTCGTTAAAAATAATCCTGTGGATATTATTCTTTCTGACTTTAAGATGCCGGATTTAAACGGAATCGAAGTTCTTGAACAAGTGAAAAAAATTAATCCCGAAATAAGTTTTGTGATTGTAACAGCATACGGAACCGTTGAGAATGCAGTAAAAGCAATGCGGCTTGGTGCAGTTGATTATATTTCAAAACCGGTTGATCTCGATGAACTCGATTTGATGATTGAAAGGATCGTCGATCTCAAAAATCTTAAATCTGAAAATCAGTTGTTAAAGACTCAGCTTCAGGATAAATATAAAATCTCTTCTATCGTTTCTCAATCTCGTAAAATGGAAGGGGTTATAAATGTTGCAGCGCGTGTTGCAGACAGCAAAGCAACTGTTTTAATAACCGGAGAAAATGGAACAGGTAAAGAGGTGCTCGCAAAAGCTATTCATTATATGAGTTCGAGAAAGGAAAAACAATTTGTTGCAGTAAATGTACCAGCACTTACGGAAACTTTACTCGAAAGTGAATTGTTCGGACATGAAAAAGGTGCATTCACGGGCGCAGACAAAACGAAGAAGGGAAGATTTGAAATTGCTGATGGCGGCACTCTTTTTTTAGATGAGGTTGGAGATATACCGCAATCGATTCAAGTAAAACTTCTGAGGGTTCTGCAGGAACATCAATTTGAAAGAGTCGGAGGTACAGAAAAAATTGAAGTTGATGTTAGAATTATCGCAGCGACAAACAAAAACCTCGGGCAAAAAATTAAGGATGGGACTTTCAGAGAGGATCTATTTTACAGACTGAATGTCGTCTCTATAACAATTCCGCCTCTAAGAGAAAGGAAAGAAGACATACTCCCGATGATAGAAAGTTTTCTTGACAAGTATTGCAAGGAAAATAAGAAAGATAAGCTTGAGATTTCGAAGGAGGCGGTTGATGTTCTGATGAAATACAATTACCCGGGAAACGTTCGTGAGCTGGAGAATATTATTGAACGAGCGGTTGTGCTTTCAAGAGGGAAAGTAATTACGATGACTGATCTTCCAATGAACATAAGAGGATTTGAAGAAGAAAAATTACTCGGTAACTTGGATGAAGGAACTCTAACAGACCGGGTTGAAGCTCTCGAGAAACGACTGATCTACGATGCATTGCAGCAAAGCGGCGGCAATCAAACCAAAGCCGGAAAATTGCTAGGGCTCACAGAACGTAATCTGCGTTACAAACTGAAGAAGTATAACATTAAGCATTAACTCTCTATTAGTGTCGCACTGAGCTCGTCGAAGTGTGACCCTCAGTCTTCGACCTCCTCAGATGACAGTGAAAATAAAAGCGGCCACGCGAGGGCTGTACGTGACCGCTATAGTTAATCAGGAGGGTATGCTAAAAATCAAACCCCAGGGTTATTGCATAAATCTGGTTTGTGTAATCGTAATAATAGTCGTTGGAAATGTTTTTGATAAAGTTATAATTCAAAGCCAGGTAAAGTCCGCTAATAAACTCGCTCAAACCAAACTCTAGTGAAACGCCTGCAGATAATTGATCGTCTTTCCTTAGCTCATCGAGTTCATTGCCTTCTGCATCTGCGGCTGGAAGATCGGTGTAATTTCTTATCTCATACCTGCCTGAAATTTTTCCAATTATATTTGGAAGAAACAAATAACTGAAATTTAATCCGGTTTCAATTCCATCGTTCGAGTAAATATCGTTGAATAGCTCCTCTTCATAATAAATGTATTCATTCGAAGTGAAATAACGGTTGCCGCCGCTGAGGTTTTTTCTGAAGAAAGCATATGCATTTAATCCGAGATCATCAGTTATGCCCTGCCCTATCTGTAAAAATAATTTAGCCTGAAGTATTTTATCAGCTAGCCCCTGGTTTTGCATTTTCTCAATATAAATTTTGTTATCAATCTCAGCCCCGGTGGTTAGTGAAGTTCTGCTTTCGAAGCTATTAACAGATCTTATAAAAGCTTTTATCTGATAATTGGAAAAAAGAGAGAAGTTTTCGTAATCAATTCTATTTCCGATCACTCCGAGCTGAAGCTTGTCGCTTTCGCTAATCGAGTGCAAATAATTAGCATATGCTGAGACCTGGTTGAAATCATAAATGTAATAATCTTCTTTGTTTGTTCTTATTGTGTAGTTGAGACCAACGTTAAGCGGATTATCATACTCTGAAAAGAGATAGGTATCAACCAAACCAAATTTGTGAATAACGGTGGATTTGTCTGGGTTTTCATAGTAACGATTGGCGAATCCAATGTAATATAATTCAAAAATGTTTTGCTCGGTTTCAAAATCGTAACCTATTTCCCCGGAAAGAGCATTTATAAAATCTGATTCTTTTAAATAATTATTGAATATGTTATCATCGTAGTAACCTTCAACATCAGCCATCAAATAAAACTGTGCTTGTGAACTGAAATTGAATACTGTAATCAAGAGAACAAGTAAATACAGAAAATTAATTTTTAGTTTCATAAAATAATTCAGGATTTACTTCCCGCCGCCGTTACCGCCGGGACCATTTCCACCTTGTCCTCCGCTTCCCTGGCCTGATCTAGTTCGTTTACGAATTTTATTTAAGCTCATTCCGCCTGCACGGGTATCGGCTATTCCATCTCCATCCTTATCTATGAATACATCCTTCCCTCTTTTTTTACCATCTTTATTTTGAAGCGGATCCCCTGTCTGAAGTTTGTTTCTGTCTCTTATCTGGCTTTCATCGCCTTGGTTTTGCTGCTGGTTCTTTTCCTGTGTCTGTAATTGTTCTTTCTCTCTGTTCTGATTCCGGGTAGAGTCCTGCAGTTGTGCTGCAAAAGCGGTACTAAAAAAACTTACGACAACCAATGTTAATAATGTTTTCATTTTATTTTCCTCCGATGAAAGGTGACAAAGCCTGTGCCGTGAATCTGTTTTGAAAATCTTCTTTTTTACGAAAATACTTTGATTATTACGACCAAATTGTTGAATGCTGCGACCAAATGGGCGATCCAATCAGCCTGAATGTCCGATATTTTTTAATTGATTAACTTTGCATTGTTAATACAATAATATTTACCGGGGAAAAATTATGAAGACCGTTCTTTTAATACTCATCGGCAAAAGAAAAGACGCCGCTGTCAAAGTTCAGCAAATACTAACTGCCTGGGGCTGTAACATAAAAACACGTCTTGGTATTCATGATGGTGTTCTGGAAAATTGTTCCGACACGGGATTGCTGATCTTAGAGCTGGTTGGTAAGCCTGAAGACAATAAAGAAATTGCACGCAAAGTCGCTTTAATACCGGGAGTATCGTCACGGCTGGTTGAACTTGCTATTCCATCTGATTAAAATTTTTAATTAAACAGACATTATTTGTCAGGCTTTTGCTTTGAACTCTTGCAGAGATTCGTCTTCTTCTTTTCTCTGGAAGGGTAACTCTATCGTAAAGCAGCTGCCTGAATGATCTCTTGTTGCCATTCTTGAAGGACTGACAGCCTTGATAGTTCCGCCGTGTCTTTCAACAATTCTTTTAACTACTGAGAGACCCAGACCTGATCCTTCCGAAACAATCTTCTTTACATTATTAGCGCGATAAAATTCTTTAAATATTTTTGGAAGCTCCTCCGCCGGGATACCTACGCCGTCATCACAGACCTCAATAACAAGACTTTTCTTTTCACTTGTAATCGTTACCTCTACATTACCACCGTCAACGCCATACTTAATTGAATTGCCGATAAGATTTGAGATAGCAATATCGAGTAAAAATTTATCTCCCTTTATATTTTCTTTTTGCTCTCTTTTATCAAACAGATGTAACTTGATGAGATGTGCATCCGCTGAGGCTTTTCTCCTTTTCATTACTCCTGAAATTATTTCATGGATATCCAGATCCTCTTCATCGTACTCGTCATAAAGTGTTAGCTTTGAAACGTTCAGCACATCATTTATCATCTGGATGCCTTCATCTGTTCTGTTTTTAGCTCTTACCAGTTTCTCTTCTATCGTTTCGTCAATTGGACCGAGAAATTTCTGGAGGATGATATCGATATACGAAGCAACTGCTACAATTGGTGTTTTGATTTCGTGAACGATGCCCATTATGTATTTCTGTTTTTCCTTTTCAGCGGCATTAATCTTTTTCATTGAGTCAACAAGATCCTTTTCGCGCTTATAAAGCTGACGTGCCATTCCGTTAGCAAGGTAAACACTCGTAAAAGTCATAAACGCAAAAGTGAAAAGAAATGCGCCAACGTAATAAGGATTATTATAAAGCGGAAAATTTAAAAGACCATCAATAGAATGATGAGCAATCGCCTGGTAATGTTCAAGAGCAGTTAGTGCCGTAAATGCTAAAATAAAAACCGCCGCCATAACATATACCAATGTTCCGGGTAATATCAGGCTTCCGATAATCACAAGAAATACAAACTGCATATACAGCGGTGATTCTATTCCGCCGGTAAAATAAACCAGCATCAGCAAGGCAATCAAATCAAGAGCCATTTGAAAAAGAGAAACGTACAGCGGATTGAATTGTGTCACATCAAATCTTACATATTTTCTCGCACGATGTAAAATAAAATTATAAAAGAGTATTGAAGCAATAATGATTACTCCGGCAATAAGCTGTGTTTCGGAATAATTTATTTTAAAAATGAACGTTGTGAGAAATAAAAATACAGTGAGCAAAAACACAATACCGTATCGCAATTTAATGAACCAGAGATTTCTTCTGCGGATAGCTTCCCAGAATTCTTTCTGGTCCCGCGCCCACTCGGGTACCATGCTCATCATCAGTTTATTAAACAATCATACTCCGAATTAATTTGCCGGCAACATCGAATATTGCCGCCGGCATAAATTATAACATTCTTTTATGCAATATACTTACCACGTTTAACATAGTGAGTATGAAGAAGCTTGTGCGAAAGGTGTCCGCAAGGTCCGTCTGTTAAAAACTCATTATATATTTCAACAACGTGACGATTCTCGTGCGACTTCCTAACCGGCAATGAACTATCCTCATCGTAAATTGCTTTTGCTCTCAGCTTGCGAATTTCCGGTGTTGTAGGAATCGGCTGACCACCTCCTCCGATACATCCACCTGGACAAGCCATAAACTCAATGAAATGACATTCACTGAATTTGCCGCCAGCTTTAATGTCATCCATTACCTTTTTTGCATTGGCCGTACCGTGGACAACTGCAATCTTCAAGGTTGCGCCTTTCAGCCAGTTCCAGTCAGGCACAAGATGAGCGATGAGTTTTGGAACAGGTCCGACTTCTTTTATAGGAAGCTCAGCATATTTTATTCCTTCGAATCCTCTAACCGGAGTGATGTCTGCATTTGCGAACACATCTTCAACTTTTTTTCCGGTTACGAATTCAATAACTGTTCTTAATGCGGCTTCCATCACACCGCCGGTTGCGCCGAAAATTAATCCGGCACCCGAAGCTTCGCCGAACGGATCATCGAAATGCGATCTTGGCATTTCGGGCAGATAGATTCCGGCTTCCTTTATCATCTGGGCAAGTTCTCTTGTGGTTAATCCGTAATCAACGTCTTTAAATCCTGAATCAACCATTTCCGGTCTGTTACATTCGAACTTTTTAGCTGAGCAAGGCATCAACGCAACCGAAACTATATCCTTTGGATCGACACCTTTCTTCTTCGCATAGTAAGTTTTGATAAGTGCGCCAAACATCTGCTGAGGTGATTTTGCAGAGCTTAGATTATCAACATATTCCGGATAAAAATGTTCAAGATATTTTACCCAGCCGGGCGAGCAGGAAGTAAACTGAGGAAGTGCAACCTTCTCTTTTTTAACGAGAGCTTTAAATAGTCTTTGAACAAGTTCAGTTCCTTCTTCAAAAATTGTTAAGTCGGCTGTGAAGTTTGTATCGAACACAACATCAAAACCGATTCTTCTTAAAGCTGTATTCATTTCTCCGGTTAATGATGTTCCGGCTTCCATTCCGAATTCTTCACAAATTGCTGCTCTTGGTGAAGGAGCTGTTTGAATTACTACATGCTTTTTCGGATCATCAATTGCAGCCCATATTTCATCCCGCGGATCGTTTGCACGGAGCGCACCGGTAGGACAACGGTTTATACACTGACCGCAGTTTATACAAATAACTTCGGCTAATGGTTTATCCCAGAATGTTCCGATATGAGTATTATGTCCTCTGTCTATTGCTTCAAGCACACCAACTTCCTGAAGATCAATACAGGTTCTTACACATCGCTTACAAAGAACACACTTGTCCATATCTCTGACAACAGAATATGAAGAATTATCAACCTCATATCTTGGTGTTTTAACATGACCAAAGTTATAATGGTCAATACCATACTCTTTTGCAAGCGACTGTAATTCACAGTTGTTATTTCTGAAACAGGAATAACATTCACCATAATGCTCGCTAAGAAGCAAATCGAGAATGTGTTTTCTTGCTCTTCTAACTGCATTACTTGTGGTTTTTATTTTTATCGGCGCTGTAATCGGGAACGCACACGATGCCTGCAATGTTCTCATTCCTTCAACCTCAACAACACAAATGCGGCATACACCGGCAACACACAAATCTTCATGATGACAAAGAGTTGGAATGTGAATCTGGTTTTGTCTGCATGCTTCAAGAATTGTTGTACCCAGAGGAACGGAAAATTTCTTTTCATTTATCTCTATCGATACTGATCCGCCAATGTATTCGGGATTTTCGGGTTTCTCAATTATCAACGGTTTCTGACTTACCGGGGCTCTTAACGTTTTCTTATTTTCCATTTCTTCCTCCGTTACCAGCATTGAATATTTCATCTTTAAAGTTTTCGAGTATAGATATAAACGGATTTGGACTCGACTGACCTAATCCGCACTTTGAAGCAATCTGCATTGTTCTGCCAAGATCTTTCAATTTATTTATATGCGCGAAAGTGTATTCGCCTTTCTCTATCATTTCTACCCCTTCGAGCAGCTTAACGTTTCCCATTCTGCAGGGAGTGCACTGTCCGCAGGATTCATCAACAAAAAATTCCATAAAGTTTTTCAAGACATGTAGCATATTTCTGCTTTCATTGAATACCATCACAGATCCGCCGGTTGCAACGTCTTCATAAGCAACTGTCCGGTCAAACTGAGATTTCGGTACGCAATGACCTGAAGCGCCGCCAATCTGAACAGCTTTTGTATTCTTTGCGCCAACAATCTCAAGCAGCTCTGAAATTTTTATTCCCCACGGCAGTTCATATACTCCCGGCTTTTCACAATCACCCGAAACAGAAAATAATTTTGAACCTGATGATTTGTCTGTTCCGAATTTTGCAAACCAGCTTCCGCCTTTCATAACTATGTGACTTACTGCTGCAAGTGTCTCAACGTTATTAACTGAAGTTGGTCTTCCAAGATAACCTGTGTTGATTGGATATGGTGGTCTGTTGCGTGGTTCTCCGCGATGGCCTTCGAGCGATTCAATCAGCGCTGTTTCTTCACCGCACACATAAGCGCCTGAACCAAGAAATACTTCGATATCAAAACTGAAATCTTTTTTGCCTAAAATATTTTTTCCGAGAAGATTGTCTTTTCTCATAACCTCGAGATAATCTTCAAGCGGTTTTAAAAGATACTCATATTCGCCGCGCAGATAAACAATTCCTTTTTGTGCGCCAATGGTGTAACCGCCAACAACCATTCCATCAAATACTAATTCAGGATATTCCATTAAGAGAACTCTGTCCTTGAATGTTCCTGGCTCTCCTTCGTCAGCATTGCATACAAGAAACTTTTCGTTCGACTTTGCCGCTGCAGTCAACATCCATTTTGTTGAAGTTGGAAATCCTGCACCGCCTCTTCCTTTCAACTTTGAATCTTTTAGTTCGAATAAAATATCTTCGCGGGTCATTGATAATGCTTTTTTAATTGCATCTCCTCTTTTGTATTCAGAGAAGATTACGGGACCTGTTCTTTTCTTTATTGTTGTTTCCATAATCATTTCACCTTTCCCAAAAGTTCAACTGCTTTTTCAGGAGTAAGCTGAAGAAAAACCTGATCATTGATTGCCATCGCGGGGCCCATGTCACACAAACCGAGACAGTTTGCGTACTCAACAGTAAATTTGTTGTCTTTGGTTGTCTCGCCAATTTTAATTCCAAGCTCACGTTCGATCGCTTTTACTAATCCACTCTTCCCTTTCATATCGCAGGAAATTGTCTGGCAAATGCGTACGAGGTTTCTTCCCTTTGGATTTGAATTAAGAAATGCAAAGAAGGAAATAACACTGTAAACTTCTACAGGATGAATATTTAAAAGTCTCGCGACTTCCTGCTGTGCAAATTCAGATATGTGTCTATGCTTTTTCTGAATCTCGTGAAGTATCATCAGCAATGCTGAGCGGTCATTCCCGTATTTATTTACATAGCTCTCTATTTCTTCGGAGAGAGCATTTTTTTCAACTACTAACATCTGCTCACTCCTTAAAATGTAATTGTAAAAGTTTTTCTACTTTGTCAATCAAGGTGTCGGGAGAAATCGGTTTCTCGATAAACTCATCTACGGGAACCATTTCGCCTGCTGCAAATTCAAGTCCCAATGCTTTTGATACAGATGTGTACATAATTATCGGTATCTCGAATTTTTCTTTTCTGAATTTCTGCGCAAGGAAAAAACCATCGTCCGGTTCATTCATCATAACATCAAGAATGATGAGGTCTGGTTTTTTTTCTTTAACGATTTTATATCCGTCATCCGGATTATCTGCTGTGATCACTTCATATCCTTTTGCCGAAAGCACAAGACTGCTTGCATCGAGAATATCATGATCATCATCAATTACTGCTATTAGTGCCATAATATTGCCCCATTGTTAATAATTGTGTTCGATATAAGCTACTGCAGATACGCATATTAAATGCCATATTCAGCTAATTTTCAATATTGCTTTAAGTGATTTAAAGTGATTTTATTACTTTAATTTATGTTTGATTTGCTGGTGTTTTCTTAATTGTTGGAAGGTTTATTTCTCAAAAGAGAAAAGTTTTTTGCAAAAATTATTTTGTATTTACAAAGTGTTAACGATTGTGAAATTACATGAACTTGCTAAGTTAGAATAAGTTGATTAATAATATTTTGTCTTAATTTTTTGATAAAAAATTTCCGTATGAAAGAAAAAGTCCGTTACACATTTATTGATTTGCTGCGCGGCTGGGCAATAATACTTATGATTGAGCCACACGTGTTCAATACTTTCCTGCTTCCCGAATTAAAGCTGACAGGATGGTTCAGTGTTGTAACTTTTATAAACGGACTAATCGCACCTGCATTTCTTTTTGTATCCGGTTTTGTATTCGAAATTTCTTCGGGCAGCAAACTGGATGATATGCGCAAGTTCAAGCTTCCGTTCTGGAAAAAGCTGTGGAGAATAATCTCAATTATACTTATCGGTTATGCACTCCATCTTCCGTACAAATCACTTTCAAAAATTATTAATAAAGCAACACCGGAACAGCTTCAGCAATTTTATGCGGTTGATGTGCTTCAGTGTATCGGTGTTGGATTACTGGTTTTATTTGTTTTGAGATTAATTGTCCGTTCAGATAAAATTTATCATTATACTTTGATTGTGCTAACAATTATTGTAACGGCGGTGTCGCCGATTTTCTGGAAGACAGAATTTACGCACTATCTTCATCCAGTGTTTGCAAATTACTTCAACAGGCTGAATGGTTCTCTCTTTCCTGTTTTTCCGTGGTTAAATTTTATTCTTGTTGGAGCAATCTTCTCAAAATATTTTTTGAATTCTGCTGCAAACAACAAAGAGTCAAAATTTATTAAGGCAACAACTATCACCGGAATAATTATGCTGCTTTCCGGTCACTTGTTTTATTCCGGTTTGTTCCCCGGATCTCTGACGTCAATTCTTCCCAACCCGGTCTTTTTCATTGAAAGACTTGGCTACGTTTTGTTCTCTGCAGCACTTTGCTGGTACTATGCTAACTGGAAACAAACCAAACAATCATTTGTAATCGATGCAAGCCGTGAATCGCTTTTAATTTATTGGCTTCACCTGCTGGTAATTTACAGTTCTACATTCGGAAAAAGTCTGGCAAATTCTCTCGGTCCGAACCTAAATGCAATTGAATGCACAGGAATAACTTTGCTGTTGATGGTATTAATGGTAATCGTTGCAAAACTTTGGGGCTGGACAAAATTGAAGTTTCCGAAATATGCTACCAAAATTGCGTGGGGAGTTGTTGGCGTGTTGTTTGTTATTTTTTTATTGAGTTAAAGATGTAGCACAGATTATTCCGAGGGAATGGCTACGCCAATAATCTGTGCTACTATAAAAAACTTACTTTAACAATAGCATTTTCTTAACTGCAACGTGTTCACTTGCCAGCAATTGATACAGATATACTCCACTTGCAAGATTTAACGCATCTCCGCCGGAGGCGGATCCGCCTTTGGCGGAAAAGTTTACTTCGTGATATCCTGATTCCATTTCTTTATCAACTAAAGTTTCAACCAACTGACCGAGTGAGTTGTAAACATTTATTTTTACCCTGCTGTCAACCGGCAAAGCGAACTTTATTGTTGTTGTTGGATTGAACGGGTTGGGATAATTCTGATACAAAGCAAAATCTTTTGGTCCGGCCACATCAATTTCTACTTCATTACTGTAAGAAAAACTTCCATCGAAATCTATTTGTTTTAATCTGTAAACATATTTTCCCGGATTTATGATTTTATCTTTGTAGTAATATTCTGTCAACTCGGTTGTTGTTCCTCTTCCTTCAACAAAAGAAATCATTTCCCAACCTCTCCCGGCTTCGCCACCCTCTCCTTGGTAAGGAGAGAGACGGGGTGAGATTCTTTCAACCTCAAATCCACTATTATTTGTTTCCGTTGCTGTACGCCAATTTAAAACAACTTCGTCATTTATGTATTCTGCGGTGAATGAAGTGAGTTCAACAGGAATTGAACTTGAAAACGGAATAAAGATTACTAATCCTAATGTGCTGTCATCTTTAAAATGATATATATGATTTTCTATAGATAATGAATCATAAACTTCCCAATCATTATTCTGTGCGTATACTGTTTCTAGAGTATTATTGTATAGATCGTACACATCTGTCCCCTGAATATTTCCAGAAATTATATTTCTTCCGTCGTCGGTTGTGTCTGTGTTTTCGATGTTGCCAAGATTTACCTGCGGACCCGGCTGTCCCGCAATACCAATCTGTATTGTAATTCCCCACCAGTTTCCGGAAATTTTGTTCCGTGTAATTATCGGTGCGACAACAGCAGTGCCATAAGCATTTATTCCGCTTCCGGAAGTCATTACGTCAGGGTTGATGTTGTTATCATAAATTAAATTGTTGTGGATATAACTCGTGATTGGATTTGAACCTTGCAATGCAATTCCAAAACTGTTGTCGTAAATTTCATTGTGAGCAATTTCAGACGATGATGATGAACCGGAAATCAAAGTTGAGATACTTATTCCGCCGGTTCTGTTGAACATTCCTCCCTGAATTATATTGTAGCGAATGGTCGGTGAGTTGTTGCCCTGTGTTCCAATGGAAATTTGATTTTTGGGACTGGTGTTCTGTGAATTGTTATTTATCAGCTCGTTGTATTCTATCAATGGAGAGCAGCCAGTCGTCATAGTTATTCCGTACTCATAACTTCTTTCAATCCGGTTATTAGTTATAACAGGATGAGAATCGCTGGATAAGTTTGCCCCTCTTCTGCATTTCCAGAGATAAGAATGACTTAAAGTCGGGCTTGCACCAAGACATCTGAGGCCGTAGTAAGCGTATTCAATTCTTGTATAGCTGATAATGCATGCAGAATCAACAGAAGATTCCCTGAAATAAAATCCGTTAAACGAACCACCAAGCGAATCATGAACTGAAGCAGAAAATCGTATCGTGTCCGCTGGTGTGCCAACAGCCAGAAATTTTCCAAAAATTTCAAAACCGGATGCAGATCCCGAAAATGTAACTGCCGAGCCAGGAAGTATATAAATTCTGTCCTGTGCAGATACGGTTACTTTATTATTGATTGCATAGTTAGGGAATGTTCCAGTTACAGTTCCACCGGAATTTGTTACAAGATCATCGAGATTCCAGTTTACACCTGTATTCGGCGTGATGTATTGCGCAAAAAGCTGTGATGATAATAAAATGAATAGTATAATTAATTTTTTCATTTCTGATTCCTCTCGTTTATTAAAATCAAATTGCGCTCAAAATTAATCATAATGGAGATAAGATGTTAAATGATATTCTGTGTGGATTAAAAATGTGTGTTATAATAAAAAATCCCACTCAATGTTCGTTGAGTGGGATGAAAAGTTAGATTTGAAATATTGGACTTTATTTCAACAATAACATCTTCTTTACTGATATATATTCTCCGGCTTGCAGTTGATACAAATAAACTCCGCTTGCCAACCTTGATGCATCAAAGCTTACTTCATGATAACCTGATTGCATTTCTTTGTCTACTAAGGTTTCAACTAACTGTCCGAGAGAGTTGTAAACATTTACCTTCACAGTACTCTCAACCGGCAATGCAAACTTAATTGTTGTTGTCGGGTTGAATGGGTTGGGATAATTCTGATACAGATTAAAATTTTTGGGAGAATTTAACTGAGATTCTAAATCTGGAATAACACTTGTAATCGTACCATACTTACCTATTCCAATTGCAGGTTGAAGTACAAGTTCCGTTATATTATTGGATAAATCAGTGAAAATAAATTTAAGATCAATTGAAGCAGAATCGTAATTTGTATATGGGGCTAAATCAGATTCATATAAATATCCGATTCGTTCATCATAAAGAATATAGTTTAGCGGGATTTTTTGCCAATCATTGGTACCACTTAGCCTAAATAATACCTGTGTTGAATCAACAATGAAACCATTAATTTCAATATCATTCGCAGAAAATGAAAGTTTGCCCAAACTATTTTTTTCAAATCGACGAGAAGGAACGCCCTGTTCATCAATTATGTTCAATGATGAAATAAATGGTGGGGTTTTATCATTGCTTCTTAGGTCAAAATATTGGTTTGATAGTAATTCAGCTGCTTCTCCTGAAATTTTAAAATTGTTATTTGTCGTTTTTAAAATGTATTTATTTGGATTTAGAAAGAGTGGGGGAAAATTCTCAACTATACCTTCTGCAATCAGACTATTCTGGAAATCAAAAAGTTGAAAATAAGAATTATGCAAATCGTCATACCTAGTCTCATTAGTTAAACCGAAATAGCTACTCCCAAAGAAGATTGAATTTTCGGTATTGAATAAAAATGCATCGGTATAAGAGGCTATGTATCCAAGACTAATTTCACTTTTATCCGGATATTTAATGATGTTCGGAGGTGTATTATTTAATCCTGCAATCCAGTATGTAAATGTATAGCCGCTTTCAGTTTGGATTGGATTAGTGGCAAAGATAAAGTTTCTCTGGAGATCCATAGAGAAAAGACCAGTACAAAAACCAGTATGATTGCTATTGAATGGTGTTGAAAATAACTTTCCTTTCCAATCGTTGCCTGCGATTTTTACAGCTCCACCAAAACCAAACAAAGTGTCTCCGCCAAATCTCATGCTATCGAAATGCCCCATATAAATAGAATCTTCCTTACTTGAGCAAAAAACATCAATATCATGTTCAATAAAATCTTCTGGATTGTTTATTAATGTTACCGAATTATTTAATCCCTTTATTAGTTGATGGTTAATTACGTAATTTTTCTTTGTATCTAAAAAATCTGTCCAGGATAGTCCGCATGAAAAATGTACTTCTTCCGAAAAATCTGAACAATATATATTAAAAAAAGTAAATCCCCAGAAAACAAATAGAAAACCAGTTCTTGAAAAATAAATTTCAGTCGGATTGAGATAATATTGCTGGATTACAGGGAGAACATTACCATTTTCATCCAAATTCTCTAATACCACTGCATTTTGAGCCTCGTTGTAATTTATTTCAAGTGTGTCTGTTTGTGTAATTAAAATGTCTTCTTTCATCACAAATATAGTTTGGCTTTGAATTTCGCTATAACTAAAAAACTGGTAGGTTGCTAAAGGTACCGTAAACTCAGCTAATGTTCTGTCCTGGTTCCAAATAACGTCGCTATCACTAATCCAAAAGTTTTCATTAAATAAAACAAAGGCAAAACAATAGTTATCAAATCTTATAAAAAATGTAGCGGAATCTTCTCTTGAATTTTGGCTATCAAATGTGTCGTTCAGGTTGATAGCAGCAAGGTAACCTGGTTTACCTTCTAATTGTTTTATTAAAACTTTTTCCTTAGAAAATAAATTTTGAATAGAACGAGTATTTTCTTTTAACACATTTTTGCTATCATTTTTATGTGTGTAAAAATAATGTGTTGTTTGTGAAAAGGTCAATGAAGAAAAACTGACGAGCAGAAGAAAAAATTTTATCCCTTTCATTTTTTTACCTCTATTATTGATTGATGAAGAAAGGTAAAATTATTTGATGTGCGAACTCCTCTTTTTGTTTAAGAGAAACGTCAGAAAAAATATTTTATCTGTCAAGTCTTATTTTACAGACCAACATTTACAAATTAAAAGGACAAGTCAACGACCTGCCCACAATAATATTACAGTAGCACAGATTATTAATCTGTGCTACCAGATAATTTATTTAATTAGAAGCATTTTCTTTACTGAAACGTATTCTCCTGCCTTTAGCTGATATAAATAAACTCCGCTTGCTAACCTTGATGCGTCGAAGTTAATTTCGTGATAGCCTGACTGCATTTCTTTATCAACTAATGTTTCAACCAACTGACCGAGTGAGTTGTAAACATTTATTTTTACTTTGCTGTCAACAGGTAATGCAAATTTAATTATAGTTGTCGGGTTGAATGGATTCGGATAGTTCTGATACAAAGCAAAATCTTTCGGGCCAGTTACATCAATTTCAACTTCATTGCTGTATGAAACTGTTCCATCAAAATCAATTTGCTTTAACCTGTAAACATATTTTCCCGGAGCTATAATTTTATCTTTGTAACTATATTCTGTTAATTCAGTTGTTGTTCCTCTTCCTTCAACAAAAGAAATCTTTGTCCAATCCATTTGACCTTTGACGTTTGACATTTGACTTCGTTCTACTTCAAATCCACTATTATTCGTTTCAGTCACCGTCTGCCATTTCAATACAACTTCTCCATCAACATTTTCTGCTGTAAAAGAAGAAAGCTCAACGGGAACTATGCTTGTAATCTTCATTGCAATCGGAACGATTATTTCCGGATTAAACGGATCGTTACTTGTGATCACCATATCCATTGAGTAATCACCGCTGTCGAGTCCTTCAGTAATAAAGTTAAGGAGAACAGCTATTGAGTTACCATTGTAAACTGTTCCCTGCATATTTTCTGTAATCAGCCATTCCGGTTCTGCTGAAAACTGGACAGCAAGATTATTTTGTACATAATTTGCATTGTAAGCTACCTGAAGTCCATCGGTTCCAGTTTGGTTTTCAATTCCAACAGTTGCTGAATTAAGTGTTGCGTTCATATTATTATAATAGAACATAATCTTACCATTTGAATGCAGAACAACCTGGAATGTAAGAGAACCTGTTGCTGAATACTTCTGCCAGTTTGTGAACTGGATGACGAATTTATTACCATCCTGCTTATAATGAACGGTTCCCTGAGTTCGTCCATCCAGATCATCCCAGAATGGTGAGATATATTCATTTGGAATCGCACTGTTAGGTATGCTCGCGTTAGTAATAATATTCGTGCTTAATGTGCTGAACATTATTATACCATTTGAGCTGACATAGACTTGCGTTTTTGTATTTCCATAATATTTGAAATCAAATCCCAGCGGGAAAGGACCGGCATACCCTTCATCTTTAGCATCATATGTTCCGGTTGGAACCCAATTAGTAACAAGCGTTCCTGTTGTTGAAATATCATTCCAAACATAATCCGGTCCATTGGGTTCGTTACTGTCTATCCATTCATATCCGAAAAGATCCGGACCGCCGGAACCACGCGAACTTGTTCCGTTATTCAAATCAGGATTCTCTTTTGTTGCGTTCACTGAATTTGATTCATTCAGTTGAATAACTCTTGTGATTATCTGTCCGGGGAAAGTATTATTGGTTAACTCAATCTCGTAATCAAGTGTCGAATTACTGGTTGTTGTGTTAAATATCATCACCGAATCTGTGTGAGATGTATTCGGCATAATAGGACAATACATCGAGTCGGGAGTAACTACAATTTGCGGAGCTCCCCACGTTGTCATCACCGGAACATTTGACATAACGGATTTATTTCCCCAAAGATCAAACGCTTTTATCGCAAAATAGTATTGAGTGCTAAAGTTAAGGTTGCGAAGAACATAACTCTTTGGTGTTCCTGAAGTATCCGGTCCGCCAGCAACCATAACCTGCGGTGCATTTTCAAAATCGTTATTAGTTACAATCGGTGTTGTTGAATAACGCAAATCATAACTGACTATTCCAAGAAATGAAGAATCCAATGGTGCTGTCCAGTTTAAAGTAACAGAATTCGAAGTCGGATCATGTGCTACGAGATCTGTTATTTGTGCAGGTGCAACTGTATCAGGAGTTACGCCCATTGTAAGAAGCATCGTGCAGTCACCAAAAATATTATACTGTTCCATCAGCTTTAGACCTTCGCCGGTGCTTCCGCCCCAAAGATCCATTGCGTGCATTAATCCGTTAAAGCTAACTCCGCCGACTGTTTGTTTCTGTCTTGTTGTCAAAAGCATCATCCCGTGATTCTGCATATCACAAGGAGGAACCCAGCTTGCATTTGTTGAAGAACCATATACTGCAATTGCGCCTCTCGGTGTTGTCATACTTCCTGTTCTTATCCATGCTTCTTCCATACATTCGCTCATAGTAAAATCACCATTCAAACAAGCAACATCGATAATAAAAGGATTTTTATATCCGTTAGAAAGTTGATGAATAGCTGAATTACCAAATCCTGTTGTACTCCACGATGTTCCTGAACCGTGCCCGATATAATTAAGAATACTTCTTCCATCGTTAAGTGCATTTGTGACCTGCGATGATGTTGCGCCCGGATCGTAAATCTGATCAACCTGTGTGAAATACATATTATTAATTAACATATCTCGAAGAAGGTTTGCGCGCTGCCAGTCCGGCGGGCTACCTTCATTGCTTGCAACACCGGTTCCTTTTAGATACCATGCAGCATCGGGACCTGTGTCAGGATATTTTTCATATCTGATCAGCTTCCATAAAACATAATCAAGGTTTGCTGCTGATGTCGGAGATATTCTTGAAATGAATGCATCCGGATAAGCATCACTTCCTGCAAGTTTAACATAACAGGGATCAGAAGGTGCGCCTTCGTATTGTCCGTTTATTGTTGGGATCTGGTTTGCTTCTCCAACGAGGATTATAAAAGTTAATCCTTCGGGTGAGTTATAAAGATTTTGAATATAATTTTTAATCGCTGCTGAACCAGTTCCGGTTTGTGTTGGATATTCTGCCAGTAAAGTTGTAATACCTCTTTCAACTTTCCAGTTGTAAAAAGGAGTCACGTTGCCTGCAAATGCAGTCGGATAAATTATCAGGAGTCTTCCTGTTTCTTCAAGAGGAGTGTAATCAAATTCGCCGAGACCATAATTAATAAATAGCGATTTATAAATATCGTTGAAATCTCTATCGACAGCATCAAGAGGGTTATTCCTGATGAATGGATTTACAGCCTGCAAACTGTAATTATTAAAAACTTCTACAACAATTCGTTTACATATTTTTAGTTTTCTTTCTGCCGGATTGTACTGCATCGGGTTGAACTGAATTGTCTGCCCACGCAAATCCCGAACAATGTAAGGAACATCAAGCTGAATATTCTCTGCAGGATACCAGTTGTTTGTTGTATAAAATTCGCTGAACTCAAACGGTACTGAATCAGGATCGATATTCCTTGTGAAATGTCCTTTCGAAGGCATATGATAGGGAGAGTTTCTATCGTTTCATATTCAGAATCAATAATTGTATAGTTCGTTACCGCAAGATCGGGAATGACAATGCTTCTCCTGTCAGCCGGAAGCTGAGGTAATCCTCTTTCCATCAAAACAATGCTGCCGGGAATCTGATATTGAGAACATTCTGCCCCGTTAACATCAACGATGCGTTCATCATACTGAGTAAGAATGTATTCAACTCTTGTGCTCTGAGAAGTGACACTCAGGATATTAGTTTTTATTCCGCCATCGTTCAACCACTGAGCAAATACGTTCGGTGGAACAACAAGAACAAAGATTAAAGATAAAAGTAAAAAATAATTTTTTGCTTTTTCTCTGCTGAAATATTTCATTTATCTCACCTGGTTTTAATTACTAAAAATTGAACTGCCTTTTTTTACACTACCCATTAGCTGTAACTTGATTCCTAAAGTCCCTCCTTTGGAGGGATTTAGGGAGGCCACTATTTTATTAATATCATCTTCTTAATTGATAAAAAGTTGTTTGATTCCAGTCGATACATATAAACTCCACTCGATAGTTTCGATGCGTCGAAGTTTACTTCGTATCTGCCAGCTTTCTGTTCGGTGTTTACAAGTGTTGTTACTTCCTCACCAAGAAGATTGTAAACTGCCAGCTTAACGAATCCATCTTCAGATAGAGAATACTTTATTGTTGTTGACGGATTGAACGGATTCGGATAGTTCTGTTCGAGAGAATATACCAGAGGTATTTCAACTTCAACATTTACTTCTTCCGAATAAGTAACTGTTCCATCAAAATCAATCTGTTTCAGTCTGTAGGTGTAATTTCCCGCATCAAGTTTTGAATCAACAAATGAATATGATTTCGGTTCAGTTGTTGTTCCGAACCCTGCAACGTATCCGGCATTCTGCCATTCTTTGTCATTTGCAACAGAGCGAAGAATTTCAAATCCCTGATTATTCGTTTCGGTTGCAGTTATCCACTTCAAATGAACTTCATCATTCTCCGATGTTGCAGTAAACGAAGTAAGTTCAACAGGCACGATGTAGCCGAGAGTCAGGTTATCCCAGTAAATGTTATCGTTGTTGAATGAGTTGCCGACAAATTTAATCTCTATCTGTGTGTTCTGTGAACCGGACGCAGGAGTTGTGAATGTTCCTGAGATTACACTTGGTCCAACATTTCCTGTTGCATCAACCTGGCTGTAAAGAGGTGTGGTTGTAGTTCCGCCGTCATAAGTAACAGAAACTGTAACTGTTCCGCTTGGATTTGCGTACCAGTCAAAGTAATAATTGAACGAATATGTTATTTCTTTATTTCCTGGTAATGAGATAACGACAGATCTAATTTTTGTTTCACCGTTGAATGAAGGTGTCCAGCTCATTCTTAGTTCTGGTGGCGATCCTCCTGCACTTGCAGAACTGTTCGCTGACCAGTTAGTTGTACCCAGCGGACCTACAATTGTCCAGTTATTCATATTTGGAAATGGTTCAACCCACTGAAACAAATTCGGATCCTGCATTGTAGTGAATGTCCAGACTTGTCCGGGAACTGTGCAAGTATCGTTCTTACCTTTTACCTGCCAGCCATAAGTTGTACTGTAATCAAGCGGTTCAAATGATGCCAATGATAAAGATGTAATCGGCACCCCGTTATAAACCTGAACAAGATTTCCGGTTTCTCCAAACCAAACTTCAATCTGAGTTGCGCCTGCACCGTTTGTCCAGGTTGCAGTGTTACCGGCAATTGGAATATTAGTAGCTCCGTTTACAGGATTTGGATTAGCCGGTGGATCGATCGGACACGGCGGTCCCATTTCCACAACAGGCATTGATGGATCTCCCATCAGGTTGTACATCTCAACATAACGTAATGTTGTTGTTCCGGTTCCAATTATACCGCCGTAATGATTTACAAGATATATCTTCGCCATATCAAACATTGGTGTAACCCTGGTCAGTCCATCTTCAAACATTGCTTTGATCAATCGTCTTTCAAGAATATCATCTTCATCCCAGTATGAGTTAACAGACGAACCATAAAAAGTTGAGCCGCCATTTGTTGTCCGCAGCCAGGTTTCACCAAAACATTCAGTCAGGTGATATGAACCGGTTACGCACGCAAAAGAATAAACGTACGGATACCATGAGTTTGTTAATGCTCTAACCTGCGGCTGAGTTAAAACAGGTCCATCAGCCCAGGAAGTTTCTGAGCCGTGACCAGAGTAGATAGCAAATATCTGATTATCATTTAAAGCATTTATTAGCTGCTGTGTTGTTGCACCGTAGGTATGAGTGTATAATTTCAGATTTGTATAAAAAGCAGGCTCAAAGTATGTGCTGATAACATAATTGTGTGTTCCTTCGGTTATCTGATAGTTATCCGATGAAGCCATGTAAATATTTTTCTTCAATAACGATCCAATCTGATTTTCCATGAAAACGGATTTATTAATTGCATTCTGAAGCTCCGTTGTGGTTGCAATCGAAAATCTTCCCAGAAAAGCATCTGCGAAATAATCACCACCTTCTAACTGTGCATAATTGACATCTGTTTTGGGAGAGCCTTCACCTGTACCTGTCCATGCGGGAATCTGAGCAACATCACCAACTAATAAAATATATTCTGGCTTAGTTGACGGGTCGTTGTATCTTGCCTGAATAAAGTTCTTTATTGCGGTTGTTGTCGTTCCAGTGATGGTTGTGTTGAACATATCAACCTGAAAACCTTTGCTGACTTTGTGAGTAACAAATTGCTGCATTCCGGCTTCGAATGCAGGATCGGTTATGATCAAATACTTCGAAGCTAACTTTGGCGAACTCCACTCATAGTTCAAAAATACTCTGCTTAAGTACTGATTGAAGACCGGGGATTTATCTGTTACCGGAGAAACCGGATTATTAATTAATATATCAACCGATCCTGTATTGGTTACGTAAAGTATATCCTCGCCTGGATTATATCTAAATGGGAAGATTGTAATCGTAACTCCTTTAACACCCGCGATAATGAAGGGCTCGGAGATTTGAACAAAGGGCTGCTCCAGATTACCCGTTGAGTTATAATAATTAAGATCAATCGTGAACGGTCTTTCATCCAGTGATTTCGATTTTTCCCACGGCATCTGGAACGGATAAATTTTATTTTTTAATGTGCTTTCGGACGAGGTAATATTTTTTAATTCAAATCCCGGCTGATTTTCATTCTGTGCGATGAAAAGATTAAAAGAAATTATCGGCAATGCAGGAAGTCCGACATTCGCAATAACTCCGTACTCCGGGATTGTGAGCTGAAGATATTCTTTCCCTTCTGCAGTAATTTGCTCGAACTGATACCCCGGTAATGTAAAATCTATATGATAGCCTTGCTGTGTTTTTGTAAGGCTAACTCCATCAGGAACAGAAGCCAGAACTATGCTGGAAACTGAGAAGATAAAAATGATGAAAAATACTGGTGTGCTGTATAAGTGTTTCATTGGAACCCCATTGAGAAATGTTTAATAAATAGCAGACACTGATTAACGGACAAATAGGTTAAAAATTTTATTTAACAAACTTAAAGTGAATTAATTTCACATCCCTATCTATCGGGCAACTGTTGCTAAGTGTTAACAGAGTTGCACGCTTTAAAAATATTTTTTCAAAGTTGATGCCGACAGGAAAAATCAGATTTTAACCCATATCTCTTATTATGCAAGGTGATTATGTTGATTCAGAGAATGAAATTCTCAAAATGGGGATATTGAAGGAAGCAGGAAAAAAATTTTTTGCTCGGGATGATTTTTTCTATCACCCCGAACAAATCCAGATCAATTACTAAAAAGTGCTGTTGTGAATCTGGTCTATTGCACCAAGTATAGATTCAATTTTTTCTATCTTTTGTTTTGGATATACCTCATTCGGCTTTATCTCCAGTGCTTTCTGATAAAATGATTTTGCCTCGCTATATTTCTTTTCAACAACAAGCTGATCTGCTTTACTTATATTCTGAGTGTAAGTGAGTTCTGGATCAGTAATGATTTCCTTCATTTTAAACTTATCACCCGATTCTTCAATGATACGTTTTTTAAAGTGATCGGGATAGCCGATGTTTTTTGGCTGAAAGAATTCTGTTTTGGAAATGCCGTCAATATTTTTCTGAAGAAGCTCCTCGCCAAGCTGTTTCCATCGCTCGTATGTTTTTTCTCCGGAAGCAACAGAGTAATTGGTGAGATATTCAATCGCCTCTCCTCTCGAATTCTTCAGCAGAGAAAGAGCGGTTTCATCAACAGTTTTTTGCTGTGCGAGATAATAACCTTCAAGCTCGCCCTGAACTTTCTTTACATCGTCAATAACAACAGAAAATCTGGGATAAGAAAAGTTGGAGACAAAATTAAATACCCAGAACGCTGCGTCCCACGTAAACTTTGAAAGAGAACCAACTCCCTCCGAAAAATTATACGGTATTCTTGTTATTGATGAATACATAGGGGTGTACACAGTAAAGTATGTATCGTCAACACCAAACCATAAAACTCCTCCGACTTCATTTGGCAGATGAGATCTCGCCTGCGATATAAAAGAAAATCCTGTCTGTGGTGTTGAGATGGGTCTTTCATGGAAATATTCTTCTTCTGCATACTTCCACGTTAGCGGACGCCACCTGTAAGGCATTTCGTAGGGTCCGGCAGCAACACCAACTGTCATGTCAAGCTCTGTTCCTTGGTAATGGTCACGCATTAAATACATAACATCGTGAACTGATAATTTTTTTTCTGGCTTTATATAAAGCGGCATTCTTTCAAGAGATTCTCCTTTTATATATGAAGCATATTTATCCATATCAGCATTACATCTTCTGAACAAAGACCACACACGTGCATCGCAGAATCTTATTGCTCCGAAATCTAGCGGAGCGTAAGCATCTGAAAAATTAAACTCCGAATCTTCACCATTGAAGTAGCCTTTCTCTCTTGCAAAAGAAATTACATCAGGTGAATAAATACAGTTCTCCGGATCGTTCAAAGGAAAAGTTGTAATACGGGACTGGTTTGCGTGTCCCGATACATATCCATCCGGAATTTTAACCGCTACCCAAACTGTCCCTGTGTTGCCTTCGCCTTTGCCAATCATTTCAAGTATCCATGCTTCGTTTGCATCACCAATTGAAAAAGATTCGCCTGAACTGTGATAGCCATATTCGTTGACTAGATCAGTCATTATTTTGATTGCTTCGCGAGCGGATTTTGATCTTTGAAGAGCGATATACATCAAACTGCCGTAGTCAATTAATCCTTTCGGATCAACAAGCTCTTCTCTTCCGCCGAAACTTGTTTCACCAATTACTACCTGGTGCTCATTCATATTGCCGACAACATTGTATGTGACTTCTGCCTGCGGAATTCTTCCAAGATATTTGCCGGAATCCCATTCATAAATTTCCAGCCAGGCTCCGTTATTATAAACTGCGGCAGGAAAATGATAAAGCTCTCCGTAGAATCCATATGAGTCGGCAGTGTACGAAATCATAACTGAACCATCAGCACTTGCACCTTTGGTTACAATAAAGTTTGTGCAGGCAAAATTGCTCTGATAGTTAGCTGCAAATATTATTATTGTGAAAATTAGTTTGTTTATCATAGCTCAACCTGTTAATATTTTTAGAAATGTTGGTGTGAAGATAGCAAAAACCGATTCATCAGGGTAGGAAAATCAAACAGAATTCACTGCGGATTTTTAATAATGCCAAATATTTGCTGGTTGTTAATTATTCTTGTATTATTTCGGTGTCCATTTAATTAACTACATTCAATAACACATTACTTCTATCAGGAGGCATAATGTCTAAGCTATCTTTGGCGGCTTTTCTTTTCACTATTCTATTCTTTTTTACTACATCTTCTTTTGCACAGGATGGAAATGATTTCCATGTTGTTCACGTGCAGACTTTCAAAATGCACGGCGTGATGGGTGATGATGCTGAAGCTTTCAGCGAAACTTTAAAGCGACAGGCTGGTGTCATTAATTCAGATTCACGCGTACTTCGTTCCTACGTGCTAAGACATTACTGGGGTGCAGACAGCCGTGATCTCGTACTAATAGCAGAGTTTGAATCGGAGGAAAATCTCTTCTCATTCTTTAATGATCTTGATTCAATTTTCGAAAAAGCTTTTTCAAAAGAACAACTGGATGCAGATAATGCACTGTGGAATAAATACGTCGGACAGCATTCTGACGAAATTTACAGAGTTGTATCAGATACAAGAAAATAGTCCTGCTATAAATTAATTGCCCAAGTGCTGCGAATTAATTTCCGCAGCACTTTTTAATTTTAAAATGATTTTGTCCGTAACTAAGTTTGAATTATTATAAAGAATAGCTCTGATAATTAACCTGACAAATGTGAAAAAACTATTTATTGTTCTTCTCCCGTTAATTTATTTGTTCCTGCTAACAGCTTGTTCCGAAAAACCACAACCGATATCTGCTGAAAATGGAATGGTGGTTACAACAAGTTCGTATGCTTCAAAAGTCGGTGTTGAAATTCTGAAGAAAGGCGGTAATGCAATTGATGCGGCTGTTGCTATTGGATTTGCACTTGCTGTTACATATCCTTCAGCCGGAAATCTTGGCGGCGGCGGTTTTATGGTTATTCATCTTGCTGATGGAAACAATATAACTATCGACTATCGTGAAAAAGCTCCGCTCTCTGCTCACAGAGAGATGTACTTAAATGAAAGCGGAGAATTTGTTTCTGAACTTAGTATGTACGGTGCGACATCAGCTGGTGTTCCGGGAAGCGTCGCGGGATTAATTTATGTATTAGAGATATATGGAACGATGACGTTAGCAGACGTAATCCAGCCTGCAATTGAACTTGCAAAGAATGGATTCCGACTTGAAAAAAGAGACTCTATTTATTTCAGCAATACAATACCATTGTTCTCACAGTATCCATCATCAATGAAAATATTTACAAAAGATGGAGTGCCATACTCAACGGGAGAATTATTTATCCAACTTGATCTTGCTAAAACACTTGAACAGATAAAAGAAAAAGGCAGAGAAGGATTTTACAAAGGCAAAGTGGCTGAACTTCTTGTTAATCAGGTAAGATCGCTCGGCGGATATATTACTCTTGAAGATCTTGAAAAATATCAGCCAATTGAAAGAGAACCGATACTTGGAAATTACCGCGGATATGAAATTGTTTCAATGCCACCGCCAAGCTCCGGTGGAATTGCGCTTGTGCAGATGCTAAACATTTTAGAAAATTATAATTTATCGGAAGAAAATTGGGGAAGCGCTCATTACATTCATCACATCGTTGAAGCTATGAAGTATGCCTATGCTGATCGGACCAACCATCTCGGAGATGCAGACTTTTATCCCGTTCCAACTGACCAGCTTGTTTCAAAAGAATATGCAAAAACAATTTTTGATAGAATCGAAAAAGAAAAAAACAAAGCTGTCCCTTCTTCAGAAATAAAAAGTCTGGATGCTGAACAGGTTTACGAAAGTACAGAAACAACCCACTACTCAGTTTATGACTCGTATGGAAATGCGGTGAGCACAACCACAACCATTAATTCTTCTTTCGGCTCGGGGATTGTTGTTGAAGGTGCCGGCTTTCTGCTTAATAATGAAATGGATGATTTCAGCGGAAAGCCCGGTGTAATGAATCAGTTCGGATTACTTGGAACAGAAGCAAACTCTATTCAACCAGAAAAGAGAATGCTCAGCTCGATGACACCAACGATTATTCTCAAAAATGATGAGCCTTACATTGTCATCGGTTCGCCGGGAGGCTCGCAGATTATAACAACTGTTCTGCAAGTAGTTTTAAACTGCATTGATTTCAGTATGAACATCCGCGAAGCAATCGAAGCACCGAGAATACATCATCAATGGATGCCCGATTCAATATTCTATGAGAAAGACACTTTAAGTCCCGATGTACGAAAAAAACTGACGGATATGGGCTATCACTTCTGGGATGATAGTTACGAAACAAGATTAATCGGAATCGCCGAGGGAATAATGATTGATCATGAAAACGAAATCATATACGGTGCTTCTGATCCTCGCGGTGGCGGACTTGCTGCAGGTTACTAGATGCTGGATACAGGATTCCAGATACCGGATTTTGACTTAGTAAATCTAAAATCGTTAATCATCAATCAGATTAAGATTGAATATTCAATTTCGAATCTCGAAATTATTACCAACCATTTCAAATCCACTCGCTTGAGTAAGAGAAATCACATAGCTAAGTTTGTCTGAGTAATTCAAAATGCTTCAACTAAAACAAATAATTACTTACATCTTTATTATTGGTGCTGCGCAAGCTGTGCAGCTTTCTATTGTACTGTTTCGTAAAAAAGAGAACCGGCTCGCAAACAAAGTTCTTTCAATTACAATGTTCCTGTTTGCAATAGACCTGGTTGCGGGTGCATTGTTTATCACGGGCGATATTTTAAAGGCACCACAGCTGATGGCTGTGAACAGCACTTTCCCTTATCTCTACGGGCCAAACATTTTTATTTATGTTTTATTACTAACAAAGAATGAGAAAGTTTTTAAGCCGGTTTATTTACTCAACTATATTCCATTTGTTCTTGTACATATTTACGGCTTGATCTTTTTTTATTTCAAGTCCCAATCATTCTATGAAAATCTTCTTATGCCCGGCGCTGAAGTTCCCTGGCATTTTGCTTTGGCTGGACAATTAATTCCTGTTTCGGGTGTCATTTATACTTATCTCACTGTAAGAGAAGCAATCAAATACAACAGCAGAATTAAAGAATCTTTTTCGAACATTGATAAAATTAATCTGCGCTGGCTTATGTATTTTGTGATCGGCTCAGCAGCAATCTGGTTCATTGTTCTTTTAACTTATGCGACAGACATTGTTTATGGAGAGGATATTAAAGCTAATGTTTTGATTTACATCGGTATGTCTGTGTTTGTGTTCCTTATTGGTTACAGGAGTCTCCGCCAGCCCGAAGTTGTTTTGATAGAAACAGATGCAAAGGCATCAAGTGAAGTCACAGAAAAAAGTACATCTTATAAAAAATCAGGATTAACAAACGAATTTGCTTTGGAGGCTATTGAAAAACTTCAGAATATAATGCAAACCGAAAAGCCCTATCTAAAAAATGATTTGAATCTTTCCGAGCTTGCTTCGATGCTAAAAATTTCGACTCATAATCTCTCGGAAATCATTAATACAAAACTCAACAAAAATTTTTATGACTTTGTAAATGGTTATCGTGTTGAAGAAGTGAAAGGGTTAATTGAGAAAGATGTGGAGAATAAATTCAGCATACTTGCTCTCGGTTTTGAAGCCGGCTTTAGTTCAAAAACAGCTTTCTACTCTGCATTTAAAAAAGCAACGGGGATCACCCCCGCACAATACAGAAGCAATGCCCGTAAAGAAAAGGTTGCATGAGATTTTTTCTTCTTTATCCTTAGCTAGTGTAGAGACGGGTCGGTGACCCGTCTCATATTCTTTTGAAATGTCCCACAAGGACGTCTCTATATCTTTAATGATCACATTAACGTGAGAATGATTCTCTACAATTACTTAAAACCCAAACTTAAAATCAAGACTCGACGACCATCCACTGAAACTTGCATCCGATAAGTCGGCGTATTTAACACCTGCAGCAATACGGTATCCACCGGACAAACCAAGCCCGAACCAATCTATGATACGATAATTAATCGAAGCACCCGGTTCCATCATAAAGAAATAATCGTGACCGCCAAGATTTTCATAATCAGTTCGTCCCGCACCGATCATCATCATTCCTGTTAAAAAAAACCTGTCCGATAAATCATATTTGTACATTACTTCTGCACCGCCATAACCAAAGTGAAGTTCATCTTGGCCTTCCTGATTGATGTATGAACCGCCTAATTTGTCTGGAATTAATCCATGGCCGACTAACCCGATGCTTACACTATTATTAATATTATATCCGGCTCTCATTCCGCCGAAAAGCCCCCAGCCGCCATTTAAGGTAGCTGTTTTAGCAATCAGATCAGCGTAAAAATGGTTAAAGCTATTATTTCCTTGCGGTGTGAAGGAAATATCCTGTGCTGATAATTGAACAGAGATAAATGTGACAAATACCGCAAATACAAAATTTCTAAACATTGTGTGTCTCCTTTTTTTAATTAAAAATTACAAGGCAAAAGTATCTTGTATTATGGGCCAAATCGTTCTTATCGATGGGGTAGAACCGCAGAAAGGTTCGTTCAATCGGGAAGAGTTGAGATTTGTGATTGCGAGCATACTGCTACTTACAGAAAAGCAATCTCAGATTCTGGATGCTGCCCGGCTCAGCATTGTCTGAAAGACGAAGCCAGGGATACCGGATACCCGATTCCAAATTTTTAATTGCCAAACACTAATTGTTGTTCAGAATCCTGCCTGCCATATAATATTTCTACCGTGCAAAATATTAAAGAAGTGCTTGCGCTAAATCACATTATATTTTTATATGAATTAAAAAAACATAAATCTCAGGAGGAGTGAAATGGAAGCGAAAGATTACGTGGGCTTAACCCTTTATGCAGTTTGTACAGTTGCTGCTTTTATTGTCGGGATCGCGACCAATAATAAAATTGTAATTATCGCCGGCTACATTTTCATCGTTATGACTCAGATAGCCTATCTTATCGCATACACAAAAACAATTAAAAAAGAAGTAGATGGCATCAAAGAATTGCTGACCAGAAAATGACCATTTTTATTAAAGATGACAAGAAGAAACTGGCGGTCTTCTTCGCTTTTATTTCTAATAACCGATTTGTCTTTATTACAAATCGAGGTGGGTGCCGAAGGATTAATGAGCGAAATATATTTCTATCAATTAAAAACTAAGAACTATCTGGAAACCAAAAAATGCTTTTAATAAAATAATTTGAGGTGGAAATAAATTGAAAACACTATCTCTTAAAAAAGCGGTCTGTTACTTTATAATAATTTTACTTTTCCTTTCTTGTGCAGATATCTTATCACAAACAATTCCGATAAAGCTTGAACGAAATAAAACAATACTTCCGGTAACCATTGAGGGCATCGGTCCGTTAAATATACTATTTGACTCTGGAATGTCGTTCGACGGTCTGATGATTTATAATCCTGATCTTAGGGATTCAATTAAATTGAGGAAGATGATAGAAGTCAAAATGCCCGGTGCTGGCGGTGGCGAACCATCAACAGCATTAATGGATGATTCCGCAAGTTTTTTCGTTGGTGATCTTGAATTCAAAAATCAAAAAGTTATCGTTCTGCAAAATGATATTTACAAAGGATTCCCAACTGATGGCATAATTGGTTATTCAATATTAGGTCACTATGCAACAGAGCTTGATTTTGATAAAAACATAATGATTCTTCATGATTCAAAAAAAATAAACCCGGATAACAGCTGGGAAAGAATCCCTCTGTATTTCAAAAACAATACTATCCCATGGATAGATATTTCAATATCTGTAAAAGGTGAAGACCCAATTAAACTTTCGACCTATATTGACTGTGCAGCTGGCGATGCAATTTTATTGCTCAAAAGACAGGAAATGAAATTCACTCTGCCGGATAATTTAGAACCTGTTCATCTGGGTCGCGGTTTAAGCGGTGACATTTATGGTGAAAAAGGAAGTATATCAAAATTAATTATCGGTTCATATGAATTGGATGAAGTCACTGCAATGGTAGCTCCGGCTGAAATTCGCTCAAAGCAAAAAGGTGCTGATGCAATTATTGGCAACGATGCATTAAGAAGATTTAACCTGATTTTTAATTACGAAAATAAGACGCTCTATGTTAAGCCGAATAAATATTTCAAGGAAAAGTTCAAATAGAGAAGATTCTCAAATTATTAATTAATTCATTATGCAAAATCAGCATAGAATAAATTGATAAATAAAAAACAAATTGAAAGGGGCACAAATATTAATATGAATATAAAATACAATATTAAAGTGTTATGTCTGTTCTGCACGTTTTTGTTTTCCGGCTTGACTTCATTTGCCAACAATATAACTGTGACCAACGTTAGCCTTGTCGATCAGAATACATCAGAACATTATATCATGGTAAAGTTTGATATCAGCTGGGAAAACTCATGGAGAACATCGGCATCGCCAAATAATTGGGATGCTGCATGGGTTTTTATAAAATACCGGATAGTAACTGGTGCCTGGAAACAAACTTGGCTCAATAATGTTGGGCACGTCAATCCAGGGGGATGTACGATATCTACTGGCTTGCTCAAACCTGATTCAGCATTTAACCAAAATACTAACCCGGGACTTGGAGCATTTATCTATCGTAATGCAGACGGCGCAGGTTTATTTTCAGCTACAGATTTGCAACTGCGCTGGAATTACGGCGCAAACGGATTAACTGAAAATGATATTGTTGATATTAGAGTGCATGCCATTGAGATGGTTTATGTACCTGAGGGAAATTTTTATATCGGCAGCGGCGGTAATGAAACCAGTGCGTTTTACAAATACCCTGTTACAAATGATCCATACTTAATAACCAGCGAAGCTGAAATAATTATAGGAACTGCAAACGATAACCTCTACTATTCAAATTCAACTTACGGGGGTGACAGACTTGGACCTATTCCGGCAGATTTTCCAAAAGGTTATCGTGCATTCTATTGTATGAAGTATGAAATAAGCCAACAAGGATATGTAGATTTTTTAAATAGTCTTACGTCGCCTCAGGCTTCCCAACATTTTCAAAATTTTGGTTCATCAAACAGGTATGGTATTTCGGTATCAAGTGGAGTTTACAGCACCACGAATCCTTTTGTTGCTTGCAGCTACATAAATTGGTCTGATCTGGTCGCATATCTTGATTGGAGTGGATTACGCCCGCTCACAGAATTGGAATTTGAGAAATCCTGCCGGGGAACTTTGACGCCTGTACCCAACGAATATGCATGGGGTACAACAGGAATAACAACTAATCCATACACTCTAATTAATAGCGGCGCATACAACGAAAATATCTCGACTAACTATAGCACAACACAAGGAAATGCTGCGTATAGTTTAACTACACCTACTAGTGGAAACATCAATGGGCCGCTGCGCACAGGTATTTTTGCTGGCAACGCAAGTAACCTTGATCGGGTAACGGCGGGTTCAACTATTTACGGTATCATGGAAATGAGCGGCAATTTGCTTGAACATTTTGTAACTGTGGGTAATCCTACAGGCAGATTGTTTACGGGTGAACATGGAAATGGTGAACTCAGCACTTCGGGATACGCAGATGTAGTTAACTGGCCGCCTGCTTCTTCACTTGGTGCTGGTTTCCGGGGAGGATATTGGTTCTATTATGCATGGTATTTACGAGTTTCCGAAAGAAGTGGTGCCGCAGGAACTGATGCTTATCGTTACAACTCGGATGGCGGTCGCGGCGGACGTACAGCTCCATAACAGTGATTTGTATAAGGTGTGCTCATCTTAAACAATAAAAAGATTAATAAAATTTTATTAACTGATGAAAAGAGAAGTGAAATGAGATCAACTAAAATTTATTTGGTATTATTACTCATAGTTCCATGTTTAGTCCAGGCTCAATATCTGGGTGGGAATGGCAGAGGTGATGCATCGATTACTTTAACCAATGTCCCGCTTCCAGTAGACGAAAACCCGTATTACTCACCAGCTAAATTTGAGCTTACGCAGAATTATCCGAACCCGTTTAATCCAAATACGGTAATCGGTTATCAGTTATCTGTGATCAGTAATGTAACACTGAAAGTTTCTGATATTTTGGGAAATGAAATCGCAACATTAGTTGACGAAATAAAACCAGCTGGAACTTATGAAGCTACTTTTGATGCTTCGGGATTGCCAAGCGGAGTATATCTCTACAGACTTCAAGCAAGAAATTCTTCGACAAGTTCGGGGCAAAGTTTTGTTGAAACCAGGAAGATGCTGCTGATGAAATAGCATCCAATAATAATAATTTAACGGAGGTTTGTAATGATATACAGAATACTTTTCTATTTTACATTTGGATTTTATTGTTTCCGTATCTCCATTTTTGCTCAGTATCAAAATGTTATGGTCGGAAACGCAATACAACAATATGAGCCAAATGAGCCTTCAATTGTTATTAATCCATATAATACAAATCATATACTGGTTGGGTCAAATACTGATAATTATTACTACTCAATTGATGGTGGGATGAGCTGGCAACATGGTATTCTTGCTTCGACATACGGTGTCAATGGTGATCCCTGTGTTTTAGCTGATCAGAATGGTTATTACTATTTCCACCTCGTACCATATGGAAGTCGGATAGTGTGTCAAAAAACTTCATCATTACCCGGTACCTGGTCAAATGGCTCATACACTGGTTTAAATGGAACTAAAGAAAATGATAAAGAATGGGCTGCAGTAAACCAGGAGAATGGAAGCATTTACGTTACATGGGCTCAGTTTGATGATCACGGAAGTATAAATCCGGAAGATAGTTCAGAAATTCAATTATCTCGTTCAACAGATGGAGGCATAAACTGGGATACTCCGGTTGTTATAAGTGATAGAAAAGGAAATGCACAGGCAGGAAATTATAGTGATCATTCTCCAATGCCAGCAATCGGACCAAACAATGAGGTATATGTTACCTGGTGGAGTCCATACGGTCTTATGTTTGACAAATCCACTGATGGCGGAGTTACATGGCCGGAAGATGATGTCAACGTTTCGGGATTTCATATTGACTGGCTGGTATTCAACGTCCCGGGCGTTCAAATTGCCCCCGGTTTTCCAATAATTAATTGTGATCTTAGTTCTGGTGAAGATAATGGAAATATTTATATATGCTGGACAGATTCGCGAAGCGGTTACCAGGATACTGATGTGTGGTTAGTCAAGTCCACTGATAGTGGTACAAGCTGGTCTGATCCAATACGGGTTAACAACGATCCCCCGGGAAAACACCAGTTTTTTGCATGGATGACAATTGATCAGACAAATGGCAATTTATATTTTTTATTTTATGATCGCCGCAACTATACAAATCTTCAAACAGATGTTTACATGGCGTTATCAAGTGATGGAGGCGATTCGTTCATAAATTTTAAAGTAAGCGAAACCCCATTCACACCATCTCAATATAATTTTTTAGGTCATTATAACGGCGTTAGTGCACATAATAATATTGTGCGCCCTGTCTGGACCAGGATTGATAACAACCTTAACAGTTTGTGGACAGCACTTGTGGATAGTGTAACTTCAGTAGAAGAATATCCCGAGCAAATCGAAGTATTGAACTATAAACTTTTTCAGAATTATCCGAACCCGTTTAATCCAAATACGGTAATCGGTTATCAGTTATCTGTGATCAGTAATGTAACGCTGAAAGTTTACGATGTTCTGGGAAACGAAATTGCAACACTTGTCAACGAAGAAAAGCTTGCAGGAACTTACGAGGTCAATTTTGATGCGGCAGGACTACCAAGCGGGTTGTATCTCTATAAGCTGTCAGCGGGTGATATGTTTCAAATAAAGAAAATGGTTCTGCTAAAATAATAATCGTCTTTGAGCTTTATTGTTACACGTGATTAAAGTAGAATAAATATCACCGCTTCTTTGTTTAATTGAAAAATAAAAATCACAACAGATTTTTTATTTTTATGATTGATGTGTCTTTAATAACATATCGAACCTGTCCTAAAAATAAGGAGATCAAAAATGAAATACAGAATTCATCGCTTCCAGATCAATATGAAAGAAGATCAGGCAAAGCTCGAACTATTTCTAAATAAACTGGAAGGCGAGGTTGTATCAATTATTCCGAACGTTGCACCCGCATTATTGATTTTAGGCGGGAGTGCCAAGATTGATTTTCTGCTCATAGTTGAAAAGATAAAATAAACCCTGAATGCTTTGATTTGAATTAAAATAAATAATTAATCCTTTGAAAAATTTTATGAAACAAAAAATGAACAAGCTGGCTTTTGGTGTTTCTTTCGGTTTCACCGGTGGAGCAATAGCTGGAATTATTATCGGACTGCTTACAAAAGATATTGCCGTGTGGTTAGCCGTTGGTGTCGGATGCGGTATTGCCATCGGCGCCGGAATCGGCGGAATGCTGGAACAGCGATCTAATTTAAAGTAGAATTACATTGGTCTTCTTTTTTGTCTCAACACTTACCTTAAGTCTTGAAATCAACTAGTGCCGGACCCGATATGAACGACCCTGCCTGCGTTAATCAAATTTTGCTTTTAATTGATGATATATTTCAACTAAAGTTTTCAGGTTGCTCTCTTACTTATCAATGGGGTTGAAGTCTTTCCATTTATTGCTTATGTTTTAAATAAACTAAAGGAAGGCTGCAATGAAAAGATTATTACCGCTTATAATAATTTTATCGTTTACTTTTATCCGGGCTCAATCTTTCGAATGGGTTGATATTAAGCCGCTTAATTATCAGCTTAATCCAACCTATTTACATACTGCGGTTGCAATTGATAATTCAGGGAATCCCGTTTGTGCAAGACTTGTAAACTATCATCAGGTCTATGGCTCCACTATTTACGGCGATACAAAATTAGAGAAACGAAATTCTTCCGGTATATTAATCTGGGAGAGAACAATCTATGGTAAAACAGATATTTCTGAAATAAATATTGATGCAGATAACAATGTGGTCTGTATAGGCACTTTCAGAGATTCAGTAGTACTTGGTAATACAACTCTTTATCAAACCGAAATTAACCAGAACAGTTTTGTATTTAAAACAGATGTCTCTGGTAACTTTCTCTGGGTACTGGACGCAACGTCATTTGCACCACAACACAGCATTCTTACTGCGATGGAATTAAAGTCTTTAAATAATATTTTGATCGGGGCCACAAATTACAACGTCAATGCAAACATTTATGAATTCAATCCGGACGGAAATCTGATTTCTACAATCCTGCAGACTAATGTTGGAACAGTAAGCGATATCAGTGTTGATAATTCGGAAAATGTCTGGGTTACTGGTTTTGCTTTCAGCGGCCTGACTTCATTTAATGGTTTGGATACGATAGCCCCTTTTGCCTACAACGAATACGTTGTTAAATACAACTCTGCCGGAACTGCTCAGTGGGTAAACTTCATAGAGGATATCACGGTCCAGGATTTCAATATTGAAACGGATGCTTTTGGCAATGGGTACTTAAGCGGAAATATTTTTATTGAAACAAACTTCGGTAATCTTGTTGCACACGGTCCGCAGTGGGTTTACGATTTCTTCGTAACTAAAATCAGCCCCGATGGAAATTTTATCTGGCTGAATGAAATTCCGCAAGGGAATACACTTGGCGATGCAACTACCGGCAATTCAAATTTTCTTTTCTGTAATTCAAACGGGGACACATACCTGACTGGTTTCTTCAGAGGTACAATTAATTTTGGCAATGGAGTAATACTTAGCCCGGTTGTAGCAAACAATGATCTCTATGTTCTTAGCTACAATGCTGACGGCATTATTCAGTGGGCGAAAGCTGCGGGCAGTAATAATTACGATAACGGAAGCAGCATTACAGGCGATGCCGATGGAAATATTTATGTCGTCGGATTTGTTGGTGAAAACTCAGTCTTCGATACAATTACCTTCACCGGCAACTACCTGAATATTTTTCTTGCGAAGCTAAATTCAGGAAGTGTTGTTTCTGTTCAAGAAAACTCTAACGAAAACACCCCCGGCAGTTTTACACTTTACCAGAATTTTCCGAACCCGTTTAATCCGGTTACTAAAATAATATTCGCTATTCCATCAGTAGAGACGTCCCGGCGGGACGTCTTTACAACATTGAAAGTTTATGATGTTTTGGGAAATGAAATCGCAACACTTGTCAACGAAGAAAAGCTTGCAGGAACTTACGAAGTCAACTTTGATGCTAATGGACTACCAAGCGGTTTGTATTTCTACACTTTATCTGCATCCGGGTTCAGCGAAACAAAAAAGATGTTGGTGATTAAGTGACGTACTCAATTAATCAGAAATCCCGCCTTTGCGGGAATTTTATTGAAATAAATTATTATTCGATTGAGGAGTTATAATATTCATCAAGTTCCCACTTGAGCGGATTGTTTTTAATGTATTCTCTTATTCTTCTTAAATCATTTTCATTCCGGATAATGTAATCATAAAAACGCGGCTGCCATTGGAAATTTTCATAGCCGGATTTTCTGATTCGTTTTGTACAAATTGATTTGAATTGACCAATTACCGATCCTAAAGAATCCGGTTTAAGATTTGTAGAGACGGGTCGGTGACCCGTCTCGGGCTTCTTTGAGACGTCCCACCGGGACGTCTCTACAGTATTGTCGATTTTTTCCGGACCATTGATAATTATATTGCCGTGAAAATGGTTTGGCATTATCACATAATAATCCAAATCAACATTTCCTCTAATCTCTTTTGTTTTATTCCATTCTTCGTCTACAATTTTCCCCACATCGTTCAATATCATTTTACCGTCCTTAACATCTCCAAACCAACACTTCATTTTCTTTGTGCAGATGGTTACATAATACCACCACGGAGTTGAGTAATCCCAATCCTTTAATCGAGAAGAGTCAATCCTAAATTTATTTTTAAATAAAATCATTGCCATTTATTTATTTCGTAGAGACGGGTCGGTGACCCGTCTCTTGCTACTTTTAGGTTTGCTAACACGTAATGTTTTCTCGATAATTTTTCTGATTCCATCAGAAAACACTCGAAAACCGGGAAGGGTAAAGGTTCTCGAGTAATGCAATGTATCGAGAGAACCCTGGGAGACGTCCCGACGGGACGTCTCTACAACATTAAATGTGATTGAAAACTTTTCTACTTCTTATCCATTCCTTCGTGCATCATTTTATCCTGCGGCATCATTTTCATAATATCTGAGTTGGAAGTAAATCCCCAGTGCTCAACAGCTTTATCACCTTTGAAGCGGATAACATCTACTGAGTTCATTGTCATTTTGTGACCAGCCGGCATTCCCATTGCGGGTTCAGAAGTGGTGCCCGTGAAAGTCAGGTGAGCAAAAAGCATATCACCCGAAACGGCTATGCTGTGAACTTTCGCCTTCATATCGGGGAAAATTTTATGATACGCAGCAAAGTCCTCTTTGATGCGCTCAAGACCAGTTTTGGTTGACATCACAGGACTTGGATCGTGTTCGGTAAAGTCCGAGGCAATATATTTATCCAGCACATCGGTCTTTCCCGTGGTTAGCGCATTCAATACTTCGTTATAGATCATCTTGTATTTTGCGTCCATTGACACATTGTCCATATCCTGTGTATAAACAAATGCGGTAATTGAAAGGAATAACAGTAGAGTAAAAAGATATTTGTACATAACAAGCCTCCAAAAGTTTGTTGATGATTTTAATTGACGGACATTTAACTCAATCCGTATAGGTTGAAAATAAAATTTATTTGCTTTAAATCAACTATAGTTATTCGGCTACTTATTGGTAAACAATTCCCGGACACTGAAAGCAGAGCAAAGCAATCTAGATTCTAGATGCTGGATTAAGAGTAAGATTATGAGTAAGAGTAAGAATTAATACCGGCTTTTTACTAACGACATACAACCCGCCAGCTACTGATCTCTCCTGTTGCTATGAGCTAATCCAAAATAATTATGGATAAGTTGAATGGGGTTGCTAACTTTGGCAAACACAATTTCCGGTAAAAATATTTATACGACCGGGGAGCAATTAAACAAATATGATAACCTGTAAAAACTGTAATAATCAATTCGAGGGAAACTTCTGCAACAACTGCGGACAAAGCGCAGATACACAACGACTGGATTTTAAATTCCTGCTGAAAAATCTGCGTAAAAATTTTCTTCATTATTTTCATAAAGGAATTTTCTATACTTCCCGTCAGCTGTTTACAAGACCCGGACAATCTATCCGCGAATACATTGAAGGTAAACGAGTAAATCATTTTGAGCCCATAGCTCTGTTATTAGCATTTGCCGCATTTTATGGTGTGCTGTATCATACATTCGGTATCAATCTGTTTTCAGGAATTTCTGATAGTGCTGTGGATGGAAAGCTCGATCTTAGAAGCGTGGGCAACTGGATCGCTGATCATTTTGCCATAGTTAATCTTCTATTCGTTCCGGTTTATTCGATAGGTTCGTATTTATCGTTCCGGAAACAGGGTTATAATTTTTATGAGCACATTTACCTAAATACTTTTCTTGCCAGCCAGAGACTGCTGATAAGGATTGCAACATTCCCGCTGCTTGTTATTTTAGATGGAACTGAAAACATTTTCCTTTTCAGAGATATGCTTATCCTTGCAGATATAATATTAATGGTCTGGAGCTACACACAATTCTTTAATAAAGTTAAAAGAATAAAAGCAGTTCTTCTCAGTGTACTATGCTATGCAATATTCTTTGTGATTTTGATTGGAATAATAACGGTAGTCATTGTTCTGTTATAACCGCGTTTAATTATTCCGGATAGGAACTGGATTGCAAACTCTGATATTGGAGACTGGATGTCAGATTCCGGATACCAGACACCAGATTGTGACTTCATCATTCGAAAACTGAATATCGAAAATCGATTAACGAATTTTGAATATCGAAATTCTGCCTAAAAAAATAATCCCGCCTCTGTTTGGGGTTTAGTAAACTAAAAGCAACGAATAAGATTTTAACAATGATAGGCTGTTTATAGGCCGTTTGTAGGCTGTTTGTAGGCCGTTAGACAGTATTTATTTATATTATTCAGAACAAATTATAAAGAGCATGGCAAGATTAGAGAAAAAAGTATTGGGGGAATTAAGCGGCAGGATTGGAGATATTGTCGGTAGAACAAGATACGGTAAGTATTATATTTCAGCCCGCCCTGCCAAATACAGAATGAGTAAAGCTCCTCACGAAGTTGATAAAAGGAACCGCTTTAAGGTAAACGGACTTTTTGCAAAAGCAATTAAGGAGAGGGATGTCCTATACAGGATATGGGATCTGAAGAAAGCACCTGCATCCAGCGCCTACAATAAAATCTGCAAGGTGAACTTTAAACTTTGCGGCACCGAGCGTCCTACCGATAAGAACTTAATAACACCGGACGGATTTCCGCTGCCCGTGGAAAGCATAACCTTCCTCCCGGGTAAAATTGAAGCCGAGCTGATGCCGTTTGATATACTGCCAAATGAAAAGAGAGTTGTCTTTATTTTGCTGGCTAGCTTTTACGAACCGAAGAAACAAGAGCTCCCCTACTTTAGCCTTAAGCATATTACAAGCTACGACCTGGATGAACTAAAGCTTACCTTTAATCTTAACTCCACTGATAAGCAGATTGCAGATCTGTATAACAAGAGTACGGTCTTCCTTGCCGCTGTTACCGAAGATGCAAATGGTAATATACTGCGCTGGTCTGAATCGGTTGGCAGAGAGTTATAAGATAACCATAAGCAGAATCTGATGGCAGATACCTCGACGTAGTCCGAAGGACGAATACGGGGATACTAAATGCCGGATGCCGGATAACAGATGCCGGGTCGGAAATGTTATCACAAACTCGGCGTTATTTAGATATCCGCCCCGGATAGGGCGGATATCATTTCTACAACTTACCAGAAACTTATTATTCCTTTTGCTGCCAGGTAAGGAATGATAAGATAAATTAATGTATCTCTTACAGCATAATAAGAAATAATTATCAGCAGGAACTTCCATCCTCTTCTTTTGAACAGCTCTTTTAAACCATGATCTTTTACAATTATTATACTATCGATTATATAGTATTTATAAAATCTTACCAGAATAAATTTATCCGCTACATTTGAAATCTCTTTCATCATAAAACAAGCTCTCCGGTTAATAATTCTTTTCTATCACACCAACTTGTTTTTTAGGCGGCAGTGGAATTATCTGAGATACTTCCTGCTGGTATCTTTTATATTCTTCACCATGGAATCTTACCATATCGCGTTCTTCGAGCTGGATTGCAACAAGAATATATCCTGTAGTTGCTAATGCAAAAAGAAGATGCCCGGCTGTCATATGAGGAGTTGCCCAGAAAGCAATTATGAATCCAAGCATAAGCGGATGTCTTACAACTTTATAGAACAGAGGCTTTACAAACTGAGGCGGTTTTGGTTCACTGTTTTTCATATTCAAATAAACCTGCTGAAGTCCGAAAAGGTTGAAATGATTTATGAGAAATGTTCCGATCAGAACAATAAACCAGCCTGCAAAATAAAGTGTGTTCATAAACAGTACGAATAATTCATTTTCCACATTCCATATTGTGCCCGTCATTGGTCTCCAGTAATAAAAAAGAAGTATAAGCACTAAACTGGAGATCAAAACAAACGTACTTCTCTCAATTGATTTAGGAACTATTTTTGTCCACCACTTTTTAAAACCCTGCCTTGCCATAACACTATGCTGAGCGGCAAAAAGTGAAAGCAGTAAAATATTTATCAGCCAAGCATTGTCTGTCCCGCCCTGGGTTCCGGAATCAATTGATTTGGGAACCAATAAGTTTCCGACAAATCCTATTGCATAAAGAAAAGTTCCCAGAAAAATAAAATAGCTCACCGCCCCATAAACCAATGCAAGAAATTTGCCCAGACCGCTTCTGTTTTGATTTTGCATTATATCCTCCATTTATTTTTGATTAGATATTGTTTAAGAAAAACATCTGCCTGATTATTTACAGATATAAGGATCGAGCACATTCACTTCGATAATCCTATCAACCGGGATATTATTTCTTCCAGCTGCTTTGCGTACCGCTTCAGGTGTTAGTGCTTCATATATGCAGTAAGACTTCTTCCTGTCATCACTCACAAAAGAATACAGCCAGGTAACATTGCATTCGAAATTATTGTTGATAAAGCTCGCCCGATCTTTTTCACCATTTGCAGGGAGCTTCAGATTCCCAATAAAAGTTCTTTCAATTAAATAACGCGGCATACTGTCACCTTATTTTTCCGTTGTTAATTTCTGATGTAAATATGGGATGAAGAGAGAAGAAAGAAATGAGTAGAATTACCTAATTTATTTTGTGAGCCTGCTTATATTTTAATATGGTTCTGATGTACCAGTGCGGCTGCTTCAGTGCGGGTATGAATATTTAATTTGGAGAATATTGTGGAGATATGATTTTCAACTGTTCTTGCAGAAATGTATAATTTATTTCCGATCTCTGAATTACTTAATCCGTTTGCTACCAGCTCAAGTATTTCTACCTGACGGCCTGTAAGTCCCGACGGATTTTCTTTTGTCGATTTCCTCGGACCTTTTGGAATATTTTTAATCCCCGATTTCCTCATCTTCTGTTTTATAAGCTGAGATGCTGCCGAAGCACCAAGCTTTTCAAATATCTCAACTGCTTTTTTCATTGTCTTTTCGTTTCCATCTGATAGCGCAAGTGCCTGTTCATACGGACATTTTAAATTTTCCCATAGTTCAGATGCTTCAGCCCATTTCCCTTCGATCTGCAATAAGTACGGTTCTGCAATTGGTTCCGGTATCTTCTGAAGTTTTCCTCCCTTCCATAACCAGAAGGCTATCTCACCAATTGCCCATGGATTATTGCTGACTTTTACCAGATCATATGCTGTAATTAATTCCTCAACATTGGTCTGAAGTTCGTTCTTTAACCAGAAGGCTTCAGCACGTGCGGCTTTAACTTTGACAATTTTCATCAGCTCGCCTGTATCGTAAACCATTTCATCCGCTTCATCAAGAAGCTGAAATGCGCCGGGGTCATTTCTTCTTGCTCTTATTAATCCGATTACCGTTACAGGTAATAGTTTGTCCATAACCGGTGCATTTTTATTCTCATAAACTTCGTAGGATACTTCAAATGCTTCATCCCAGTTGCCCATGTGTAATTTTATTTGTGCTACTTCCCCGGCAACGCATAAGCTTGCAAGTTTAATATCCTTTTCATTTGCATAGTCAACGGCATCTGAGAAAAACTTGTCAGCTTTAGAAAGATGCCTCTTGTACATATAGGCTGTCCCAAGATTTACATAAGCCCTGCAGACATGTTCATGCAAATCATTCTGAAGAGAAAGCTCAAGACTTTTCCTGAGATATTTTTCTCCGGGATCATCAGACGCAAACATTTTTGACGCGCCTATATTATTAAGTGCGTGTGCTTCAATCTCAACATCATTAATACTTTTAGCGATCTCTACTGCTTTTTCTCCCCACTTAACTGCTTCGCTTGTTTTTTCCCTTAGCATATATATTTGGGAGAAATTGCTATATGACATCGCAAGCTGCTTGCCTGGAGGAAATTTCTCAAGAGTCTCAATGGCTTTTAATATATATTCTTCTCCTTTCTTATCTTTACCATAGTACCATAATAATCTTGATAATCTTCTGAAATTCTCTCCTTCACGTATAGGATCATGATGATCTTTAAGAATTTCTATTGCCGATTTGCATGACTGAATACCTTCTTCAATTCTTGCTGTAAGGTAACATTCATGAGCATAGCCTTCCAGTATATCAAGCCGTTCGTTAGAAGAAAGATGCTCTGAAAACTGAAGCGCAGTCATATAATGTTTTAATGCCTGCTCATGAGCACCAAGCCTTGCGGCTTGTTTTGCAGCAAGCGGTGCATACTTAAGAATAACATCCGTGTTAGCCGTCTTTGCTGCATGATGCATTATCCGGGCAAGAAATGGAGCGATGTTTTTTTGACCAAGCAGGATGTTCAATACAGCAGTATTTTTTTCAAATCTTTTTGATTCTGATAATGATTCTTCAACTGCAATTTGCAGCAGCTCATGCCTGAATGACACAGAATCATTTTCAACTTTAAGGATCCCGGAATCAACTGCTTCATCAATCACATTATAATTTTTTATAAGAAGATTGATCAGCCACTTATCAACCGAACCCGGTATGACTGAAAAAGTTTCAACAGCAGAACGCGCCTCTGGAGATAAACGGCTCAACCGGAATATCATAAGATCTTTAACTGTTGCAGGAATGTTTTCCTCGTCGTTCATTAATAATTCTGTTATAAGGAAAGGATTGCCGCTGGTCCTTTTAAATATTGAGCCTCCATCCCTGCCGAAACTTTTTGCAAGATCATTTACTGCATTAATTGAAAGAGGAGGGAGCTCGAAACGTTTTAAATATTTAGTCGGGATGTTGCTTAAAGACAATCTTAACGGGTGTGTGGGACCGATCTCATCATTCCGGTAAGTTATTATCAAAAGACTTTTGTACTTATTAATTCTTTTTGCTAAAAATATTATAAAATCAAATGTTGATTCATCAGCCCAGTGCACATCTTCTATTACAATAATGTTTGGTTCTTCCTTGTGTATCTCATTAAGGAATTCATTAAAAATGGACGGGCGCGGTGCTTCCTGTTCAAGCTTATCAATAATTTTGCTTTTCATCTTGCCGGCAATATCGTATAAGGGTGCAAGAGGACGCGGAGTGAACAAAGCATCGCAGGCTCCCCAATAAATTTTTGCTTTATCTGCCTGAAGCTGTGTAAATGTTTCCACGAGTGACGTTTTTCCTATACCCGCATCACCGCAAATCACTGCTGCCTGTCCTTTACCGGAAACAGCATTCCGGAATTGACTGGTTAATCCAGACAGATATTCCTCTCGTTCTAATAGTGTCATTAGTTTATTCTTAGTCCAGGTTTTCTCTAAATATAGCGACTACATTAATATTTGACAAAGAATAAAAGTTGCGAATTGCAACAGGATGCTGATGTCATTGCGCCCCGACTTCACCGGGAGAAGCAATCTTTGATACTGGATGACCGTGTCATTGCGAGGAGTAGAACGACGAAGCAATCTTTAATCCCGAACTATAACTTCATCATTTGTACGTTTCGTCATACCGGCCTCGATTTTCTTCGGGGTAAACTCCGATCCGGAATCTGACGTCGAATAGAATATCCAATCCGCCTATTCGGCGGACAGGCATCGAACAAGGAATATTGAATTTCGAAGTTCTACTCGTCTTTCATCTCTCGTCTCGCTTCTTACTTCTTTAGTTTTCCATCTACCATCCGTCTTCGCTAAAGCTTCGCCGGACAGGTCAAACAATTTCCGTCTTAATTCTCGCGTCTCAATTCTTGCTTTTCATCTTGTCATCCTGAGCCTGCCTGCCCCGAGTAAGCTTAACCTGAGCTTGCCGAAGGATCGAAGGGTCGAAGGATTACAAATTAATTATTGATGAAATGAAAAGGAGTGGTTAAGTTTGTATACTAATAAACATAATTGAGAGGAATGAAATTAATGGCTACAGATCTCAAATCGTCTATCCAAGAAGAACAAGCCAAGATAAAATTTGTAGATACTAAAAAGATTTTTTCTGAGCTAATACAATCCAACCAATATGTAGGAGAATTATTCTCGATAAATTACGAAACTGCAAGAGTTCAAATTCATGATAATGAAAGGAGGAATGTTGGTGGAATTCCCAGTTTATGTTTTTTAATTGCTACACGAGTTAATCCTTCGATCGAAAATGATTTTAAGGAAGAAGACACATCGGTTATTCTTCTAAGGGTAATGGATGCTGCTCAATTACCTAATAGTGCTGAAGCAGAAAGGATACGAGTTGAAGCTGCACAAAGAATCAGTGGAGAGATAGAAAAACATTGGGATTCAGATGGGGCGATGGATACTAAAACTAGAGTATATTTAGGTTATGCTGCTGTTCAATGTCGAATTATAGGTATTTTTTTTCTTGAAGATGATGAAACGAATCCAGAGGCTCCTTTACAAATTAAGTTTGGAAGTGATATTTCTAACTATTATCCAAACCGAGGACTAAAAGTTTATAAGCCGAATGCGAAATCTCTCGAGAGAATAGTAAGCTATGTTGATCCTAAAAATATTCAAGACCATTGGGAAAAATATAATAATCGTTCAACTGTAGAATTAGGTCATATACGATATGCTTCTACGAATCGAAAATATCAAGCTATTGGTAATGTGCCTGTTTCAATGTACCCTGCAGATTTATTATCACAAAAAACTGCATTGTTTGGAATGACCAGAACTGGAAAGTCAAACACTACAAAAATAATTGCCAAGGCAATTTATAAGTTGCGATACCCAATAAATAAAGAGGAAAAAGCTCTTCGTATTGGGCAACTTGTGTTTGATCCAAATGGTGAATATGCAAATGAAAATGTTCAGGATAACAGCAATGCTCTTAAGAATATTTGGCAAATAAGATGTCAAACTGAGGATGAGGAAGAAAGAAAAAAGTACAAAGACAATGAAGTCGTTACATATGGTATTTCGAATCATCCAAATGACTTAGACAGAAAACTAATGCTCCTGAATTTTTATTTAGGTGAAAATCTTCAAATCGGAAAAGAAATTATTGACAATTCATTTAAACGAGATGAAGCGAAGTTTATTGAAAATTTCAAACAAGTAATATTTGATAAACCAGAAGAGACTGACAGAAGCGCAATTACAAGATATAATCGTAAAGTGCTAGCATATAGGGCATTACTTGCTAAGGCACAGTTTAGCATTCCCAATAATCTTCAAGTTTCAACTCGAGGGTTATTTGCTAATGAACTTTTCGAGGGGAGGCCGCGTGCGCGTGATGTTCAAGAGAGATTTAATGGAATGTTAAATGCAACTAGTGATCCGAATAATGCTTCTAGGTACCAATCTGCTTCAAGGATTTTCCAATCCGCATCTCCCTCTTTGACAAGTTTAGCAAATGCATTTGAAATTCTATATGACTTTATGAAAACTGCTGAATACCAAGCATTTGACAGGTGGTATATTGGGCAAAGCTCGTCAGGAGATAATTGGGCAGATCAAGATTTATTGAAAATTTTAGAAATGTTATACAGACCAAATGGTGCGAAACAAATTGGTAAAGTAAGTGATAATCATTCTCCCTCAACAACCTCCGACTACGCAGAAGACATTTATAATGACCTCATAAATGGGAAATTAGTAATTATAGATCAATCAATTGGTGACCCAATCCTCAATAAGTCTACAGCTGATAGAGTTATGGGTTTAGTATTTCAAAAAAATCTCGAGAGATTTAGAAACGGAGAAGTGCCTCCAGAAATAATTGTATATATTGAAGAGGCACACAATATCCTTCCTGCAGGCTCAGATTTAGATTTAAAGGATACTTGGGTTCGAACAGCAAAAGAGGGTGCTAAACTAAGAATTGGATTAGTATACGCAACACAAGAAGTTAGTAGTATTCAAAGAAACATTCTTAAAAATACTGCAAATTGGTTTATAGGACATTTGAACAATACTGACGAAACTAAAGAATTGTGTAAATACTACGATTTTATAGATTTTGAACCATCCATCAGAAGAGCACAGGACAAAGGATTTTTGAGAGTTAAAACATTAAGTAATCCATTTGTTATTCCGGTACAGATAAAATTATTTGATGTAACGGAGGAATAATGCCTTTTGAAAATGAATTTGCTGGTTATGAACCACTAAGAAGAATATTAGAAAGTCCCAAAGTAAAAGCATTACAAAATAGACTAAGGGTTAGAAAGAAAGATGCAAGAGAAAAAGATATAAAAGAAAAGATTATTGAAAAAGAAAAAGTGAGGCCAAGTGATTTTCAACCAGATATGGTTTTAGCAATTGATGGCAGTTATCAAGAAGTAAAAGTTGAAAATGGGTTTCCTGGCGCAACCATTGGGTACATAACTGTTGCTTCAGTTTTACTCTTCTTAGATAAAATTAGAGTTCATTCTAAAGAAGAATTTATTGATCCTAAAAAATTTCGTGAAACAGAAAAAGCCGCAACCATAGATACTGTTTTTCCAGGATGTAATGTTATTATTGATGATGAGGGTTCAGCAAAGGCTTCGATGCGAAAAACCTTGTTTGAGGAGTTAAATAATTATTCTGTGTTTGATGGTTCAGAAACGCTTCTAAATACATATGAACAATTATTGAAGATAAAGATAGAAAAGGATAGCGGAGGAAGACCGGCCAAATGTCCAAATGAAGATTGCGATGCTGACTACACTTATAATTTTGGAGAATACACTTGTCCGGTTTGCAAAGGTAAATTGTATTCAACAGATGCATTAAGACTTCATGAACTTATGAGCAGCGTAAGTTCTAATGGAGAAATGTTTGGGCAAATTATGTCTGCATTAGAGAGAGTTATATTAATACATGTTTTAAGATCTTTTGAAAAACTTAATTGGATTGGGACTCTTAAAAGAGTAGCCTTTTTTTTAGACGGACCGTTGGCTGCATTTAGTACTGCATCTTGGTTAGCTAAGTCTATTATTCATGAACTAAAGCGAATAAATGAAGTAGCTAATAAAATAAACAGACAAGATTTAATAATTATTGGTATAGAGAAAACAGGAACCTTTTTTAATCATTTTGAAGAAATAGATATTTCAAATACTGGGGAGAAGGATATATTCCCACACCAAACTGCTTTACTATTATTTGAGGATTACATTCGAAAGAATATAATTTTTTCAGAAAGTAATAAAACCTATGGTCAGGATACATATTTTGGCAGGAAGTTTTTTTATAAAACTTCAAACGGATATAGAATAGTTCCTAGCCTTGCATTTTATAATTCTCATCAACAAAATATACGTACTGCAACCCCGGATCAATTTCCTCGACTTGCCGACGTTATGAGTATTCTTGATCAATTAGTATCAAGTAGGTTTCCTCATTCAGTAATCCCATTGATATCTGCTCACGCCGAAGCATCAATACCACTAAATCTGGGTAAAAAAATCTTTGAAGACATTGCCAGAGAAATCAGAAATAAAAATTAAATGCAGAATTATATTAAAATATTAAACGGTCGTAGCTCTGCTGAGTCAAGGTGGCTTAGGTTTGGTCCTTACTATGCAATGTTTCCGATGAAGTTCGCATTTAAAGTCATTAATAATTACAGTAATGAGGGCGATTTTATACTTGATCCTTTTTCCGGTCGTGGTACAAGTATTATTGCTGCAAGTTTACTCAATAGAAAAAGTGTGGGAATTGAAATTAATCCTCTTGGTTGGATTTATACTAAGGTTAAACTTAACCCTTCAAGCAAAAACAGAGTAATAAATAGATTAGATTCAATTTATAAATTATCTCATAAAAACCGATCTGAAATAAAAGGATATCCAAAGTTTTATAAAATGTGTTTTTGTGGCGAGGTATTAACATTTTTAATTACTGCTAGAAATGAATTAAATTGGAAATTTTCGCCAGTTGATAGAACTTTAATGAGTTTTCTTCTTGTTTATCTTCACGGGAAAATCGGAGAAGGTCTTTCTAATCAAATGATGATGACGAAATCAATGGGTGACAACTATTCTATTAAATGGTGGAGAGAACACAAATTAAACAATCCACCCAAAATAAATCCTTATGAATTTATTAAATCAAGAGTTGAGTGGAGATATGAAAAAGGCAGGCTAAATTTAAATCATAATGAAGTTCATTTGGGTGATTCATCGAAAATTCTTAAAAGTATAGATAAAAAGTTTAACCTATTATTTACTTCTCCACCCTACTGGTCATTAACTGATTATCATGTTGATCAGTGGTTAAGATTGTGGCTTCTTGGCTATGATTTAAAGCCAAAAACAAATAAGAATAAATACAAGGGACGATTTGTTTCAAAAGCAAACTATAGAAAGCTTTTAGATGATGTGTTTTTTCAAACGTCCAAATTGATGAAAAAAAATAGCGTTATATATGTACGAACAGATTCTCGTAGTTTTACTCTAAGTACAACAAAAGAAATTTTAACAAAATATTTTCCCAGACATCAGATAAACATTAAAAGAAAACCTTTTCGCAAGAAAACTCAAACAGAGCTATTTGGAAACAAAACGAAAAAATCCGGTGAAATAGACATCATTTTAACTCCTTAAATATTCATGAATTCCTTCTTTCCAAAAACCACATTTAAAGTTGATGATATAATTTCTTATGTAGAATTAATCGAAGAAAGAACTATTGATGTACAAAAAGGGAAAGTGTTTTAGTTGTGCGTAAAACGATACAAATATTGCTTTTTATAATTTCCTATGTGCCACTCTATTTAATTTTATTTTTTCAAAATCTTGATGATAGTTTTATAAATCAAGATGGCAATTTTGTTGGATGGACTGCTGTCCTTCAACAAAACAAAATCTCATTCACATTATTATTACTAATAATAATTTCAATTAGTTTATATTTCGTCCTTTACCGTATAGTATTAAAAAGCTCAAGTATCCCAATTATTGTGGTTCAAATTCAAGACAATCATGATGAGCACCTTTCATATTTAGCAACATATATACTTCCTTTTGTAGGCCTAAACTTTGATAGTTGGCAAAATATTGTTTCAACCATATCACTATTTTATGTTCTTGGTCATATCTATATAAAAACAAACCTAATCTTAACAAATCCTACTTTAACGTTTTTGGGGTTTTCCATTTCAAAAATTTCAGACGAGAAGAATAATTCCAAAATAGTAATACATAAAAGTGAATTGAAAATAGATCAAGAACAACTTTTTATCCACCTAACAAAAAACATATACATTTTAAAATGACAAAAGAAAACCTTTTAAAGAGCTTGGAATCTTTCGAACAAAATGAAATTCCGAGTGTTGAAATTTTTATTTTGGATCAACCGCTTAAGTACGAATCGGGAATGATATTCTGCAATGTTTATGGGGGTCGCATGCATAAGGATATGCCAAGACAAATTCTTGAGACATTTTATCCTAAAATAAAAAGAGTTCTTATTAACAAAGATTATATCCTCCAGAACTACAACCCATCCCTTTTACCAGATCGGGATGTGATATGGCAATACCCCAGTAGTGAGGTTCCATTCTATAATTTTATAATTGATCAAATAGATGAAAACGAAGATAATTATTATGATGATGAAACATTATCCTATGAGAATATTTGGGCGATATGGATAAAAATACGAATTCGAAAAAAAAACATTTACATTTTAAAGAAAATTACTCCCTCTAAAGTAATAACCTCGGGTGGTAGTTTAGCTTGGGTTTTTAGTGGTAATGCATTTCGAAGATTAGAGGATGATGTTCTTACGCTGGATGGTACTTTTGATGTATTAAGCTGTGAAAACACTTTGATCTTTGAGAATAAACAAAAATTTGAAACCGTTTTACTATATGACATAATCTTACAAGAATCGGCAAGTGAAACACTTGAAGAGATAAAAAAAATCAACCTAGTTGAGAATTTTGAGGAATTAAAGGATATGCTGGGCGACGATAAACATTCAATACGAAAACTTAATAAGCTCAAACAAAAAAAGTACTTTAGTGAGAAAACCTTTAATGATTATTACAAAATAATAAAAGATTATAATGTCGGTGTGAAAGTAAATATTAAGAATAAAAAATTTATTGTTTTAAATAAAGCTCAAGCAAAGTTATTAGTTAAAGTTTTAAATGATGATTATTTAAAATCCGAGTTGACTGATATAAAGTATGCAGCCAATAGCAAGGAAACTTTATAATTTTTATGAAATCCTTCTTCCCAAAACCAACATTTAAAGTTGATGATATAATTTCTTATGCAGAATTAGTTGCTGCAGAAAATGCAAACGTGCAAAAGGGAATGAACTTTCAGATCAAGCCGGAGTATTCGATCTTTCTAATGTCTGTGCGTAAAAACGCACCTTACGCAGACGAGTGGGACAAAGCAACAAACACTCTCATATATGAAGGTCACGATGCACCAAGCAACTTAGCTAAAGAACCAAAAGAGGTAGATCAACCTTTAACAACACCCAAAGGAACATTAACGGAGAATGGAAAATTTTTTACTGCGGCTCAATCCTACAAAATGAGATTAATAGAAGAGCCACACAAAATAAAAGTCTATGAAAAAATAAAAGACGGTATTTGGTGTTACAAAGGTTTCTTCAATCTTGTAGACGCAAAAATTGTAAACACAGGCGTAAGAAATGTTTTTAAGTTTTACCTCTCCCCTGTTCAATTCATCACAAAGAGAAAAGAAATTTCACTTCCGCATTCAAGATTAATTCCCACAACAGTCAAGCTGGAAGTTTGGGCAAGAGACAAAGGACAGTGTGTTCTCTGCGGCTCAAGAGAAAATTTACACTTTGATCACGATCTTCCCTACTCAAAAGGTGGGACGAGTTTAACTGCTGAAAACGTACGCATACTTTGTATGAAACATAATTTGAAGAAGTCGGACAAGATTCTAAGCTTTCCGCCAATATTCCTTTCCTAGAATTGCGCCTGGTTATAATTCTTATTTTGGATAGTTATACGTTCCAAGCCAGGAATATGCTTTTTTTAATTTGCCTTTATTCAAAATTTCTTTAACAAATTCCAGATTGTTTAAATCCGTACCACCCCAAAAACCTCCCGTTTCATAACAAATTAATTCTTCGGATTTAATCTTTTCAAGATATTCGTTCGCCTTCTTCACCCATCCTTCAAAAGTTACCAGCTCTTTGTGATCATACTGCATATGTCTGTGTTCACCACCAAAGCCAACTACAAAATCTTCATAGTCTCCCCAGGCTGTCGAGACCCACATGGTAGGATTTCCCGGATAAGGAGACGGCCACTCAATCGTGAATCTTTCTTCCCATTCTTTCTCATTCTCAGCAAGAGCTAACCAATCAGGAAATTGCTTATAGATTTCGAACAAAATATCTTTTGAGTGCTGATCCAGTTTATCGAAATTTAGCTTTGAACCTGATCTGAAAATCTCTTTCTCAAGAGGAATAAGGTTTCTCTCGGGGAAAAGTTCTGATGCAGAAAATACTTCTTCATCTGCTTGTATTCTGCAATCGTAGTCTTTTGCATAATTCAGGAAAAATAGTTTTGCTGCTTCTCTTACACTTTCAGCAACGATATACTCAATATCTGGCTTTCCATTATAAACATCACCAACAAAGTGGACTATGTATCTGCGCTTTTCTTTCTCTAACAAAGTATGATATCCTTTAATAAGTGAATGACTGGAAGCGATAATATAAAAAATAGAATATTAAAATGTCATTAGTATGTAAAATCAAATCGTACGCGGCAAAATTTCAAATAGCAGGACAAAACGCTTTCTTTCCCGCCGATATTTCCCTCATAGATTTCTGCTTCCGCAGGAATGACAACTTGCAAATAAGATATCAAGCTTCCCGCCAATTTTCTTTTCGTAGATTCCGGATTCCCGCAAGACGGGACAGGCGGAGTTCGGAATGACAAGACAATGAGTATTTTTCTTTCTTAGATATAAACCATTGAAATGGTTTTTACAGATATGGATTTCGTTAGCCCACGACTTAAGTCGTGGGTTAATAAGATTAGAATGAATTTATTAACCGTTTCTCCGAAGGAGTCCTTTGGACAACGGTTTTTGATTTATTTGGCTGGATTATTTTTACGTTTATAGATTTGATACCTTGCATAGAAATTGTCCAGCTCAGATTGATTTTTACTATCTCCTCCGTAACCCAGTTCATTATTTCCAAAATAATCACAGGCGGCTCTTATACTCCATCTCTGGCCTGCTCTTTCTCTTCTTTCCAGTTCTTTATCAATTTTCTGAAAGACTTTTAATTCGTTTAACGCTTGATTTTCTTCATCCGTAACCTTTCCCCCGCGCTGACTCCTTTTTCTCAAATCCTCTAATTTCCGCAGCATAAATTTTGCATCAGTATTCTTGCTTAACGAAGTAAGTGTATGCTGATAATCAAACACCAGGAATAAATCATACATAGCGGAATAAAAAAACTCGTTCAGTTCCAGACTAATATCTTTACCTTTCAATCCTTTCTCCGGGCCCAATGATTTTAGATGAACGAATAAATCGTAAAATAGTTTTTGTTTGATGTTTTGCAGTACCAGGTCGGCAAAATCATTTTTTACATCATCGGTTTTTTTCGTTGTCCTCGGTACGGCCATATTGTTCCATAATTTGCCGAACTCAATCTGGAAAGCCTCGGCTGCTTTACTCCAATTAATTTTTTGCGCTATAGCAATGAATGCTTTTTGATCTGTCTGATCGAGAAAAGCGATAAACTGGTCTCTTAAATTTTCGGCCAGTGCTTTATTCATTTCTAAAAGTATTTGTCTTGCTACATCACTCATAATTCTACCGGTAATAATATTACTATTCCTGGTAATGTTACAAGCAATTTTTCAAGATTATTATTAACCGCCTCCGAAAATATTTCGAATGGGAATTAAAAACGGCATTTCTCTAACTGCTAAAAATGTTACGAAGTTTTTTTCTCGCCGGCACTCCCGTCTTAGATTCTTCTCCGCCAGTGGCGGATCAGAATGACGGACCGGGAGATTCCGGATTCCGTCTTCTCCGGCAACTGCCGGATTCGCCGGACAAGTAAGATTTTAAGTTTCCCGCCAGTGTTCCTTTCATAGACTCCAAGTCTTCGCCAGTTATAATCGTGTGGGTTCAATCTTTTTTACTTTTCTATGACAACTTTTTTGTTTTGTTTTCATATTTTCACATTAAAATAATAGCAAGGTGATTGAATGAAACAGTTCCTGTTACAAAGTATCTTAAACATTTCTTTATGTATTTTTATATATCCACAAGCCACGACTGAAAAATTGCCAGAAAATATTGCATCAGAGTATATGGCTGCGGTGGAATCCGGAGATTGGAATTATATTGCTTCATTAATGCACCCAGAGGCTAAGGCTTCAATTCGCGGTTTCATGGAGGTTATTCCTGACGCAGAGGAATCTCAAAAAGCATTTAAAATGATTTGGAGTGTAAACAACAAAGAACAGGCAGAAGCATTATCAGACGAGGAGATTTTTGCAAGATTTATGAGGTTCGCTGATCAAGCCAAAGGATTAAGTGAAAGTATGGAGAACACTGAAACTGAAATTTTAGGAAAAATATTTGAGGGAGAGGACACCTGCCACGTACTCTGCAGGATTGAAACAACGGTGAAAGGTGTACCGTTTCGTACTATCGAGGTGATATCTATGACAAAGTTATCATCTGGCTGGGGTATATTATTAAAAGGTGATTTAGCTGTTATGATCGCAGCTTTAAAAGAGAAATTTTCATATAAGGAAAATTAAATTAAGAGGAAAGTATGAATAAAATATTCTTGTGTTTTATAGTCTTGAATTGCCCAATAACAATCTTTTGCCAGCCGGAAATTCCTACGCGTGCAACAGATGATACAACCTACTTTATAGCAGTCGAAGTAATGCCAGAACCAATCGGCGGCATTACGGAAATATCGTCCAGGCTTTATTATACTAAAGAAGCACAGAAGAATAATATCGAGGGGAAGGTATATGTGCTTGCATATGTAAATGAAGAAGGCGCTGTCGACAGCACAAAGATTTTGCAGGGACTTGGTTACGGATTAGATGAAATTGCTGGTGATGCTGTACTTCAGACTAAATTTACAAAAGCAAAACAAGATGGTGTTCCTGTCAAAGTTGAGGTTGCAATACCTATAATCTTTAAACTGGACTGATATACAAAAATTATTCGGCGAGCAGGCCTTCAGAAGTCATATCCGTCTTCTCCAGCAACTGCCGGATTCGCTGGGGTAAACAATCCGGGATAGCTCAGGCATGATCTGGGCGGGCGAACGTTAGCAGATAAATTTTTCTTTTGCGGCTTTGTTAATTATGATTCAATCATTGTATATAAAACCCGGCAGAGAAAAATCCTACCCAATGCTTTAGTGAGAAAGGAGCGGTTATTCCCATCTTTGTTCCTTTAACGGGAAGCACACCTTCGGTCCAGGTATCTGAATACTTAAACAATTCACCCAGCAGTATTTTGCCGGATTTGTTTACAACCTTGTTAACTGTAAGCAAACCAAACACAACTGAATATTTTCCGCACCAGAGAGGACAGTCTTTACTGTAACCAGCTTCTGGCCAGAGTTCATTTGAAAGAGTTTTTAATTTTTCTTTAGCCACAACTCCATTAATATTCTGTCCGATAATTCTTTGATCATTAGCGGTGGCAACGTTGTGAGCCATTTCATTCATTCCATAGGGATGATTGTCAAAATCCTCACCGTAATGGTTAGCGTCGTTTGATATCAGGAAGAAAATATCTTCGTTCAATTTTAAATTATTCTCTTTTACATAATCCAAAATTACTTCTGCAACCTGTGCACTTAATGAATCCATTTTGTCAAATGACATTGCCGTTATCATTATCGGGGTTATTTTCACATCAATATTGTAATGCTGAAGGAATGGAATCAGTCCCTCTATTGAATGTTCTAAACTGTGCGCTTTATTACTTACCATATAATTTTGTGAATCCAGCTTCTGAATTAATTTATCCCTTAATGAAGAGATTGCCACATCCTTATACGGCCCCTTCCATTTGTCAAAATCATCAAAAATAATAATGTTCTTCGGGTCACCAATTTCTTTTCGTACTGTACCATGAGTAACACCAAAGATCACAACCTCTTTAGCTTTAATAAGTTTATAAAGCGGATAATAAATTTTCCCCGCGTAAAGGTAATCGTCGTGCGGGGAGATTCCAGCTATCAGATTTTTGGACTCAATCTTTTCGTCCGGACAATTTTTATCTAACCATTTAATGAACAAGTTGAATTGATCGCCTTGCCAGCAATAACCTACATCATCACGGACCGGGCGGATTTCCTGCGGATAGATTGAACCTATGCTCAACAAAATGAGCACGGGTAGAGAAGAAAGTTTTATAAGTTCTTTCATTGCTTTAAAGATTTGTTAGTGGCTGTTCTAAAATAATAAAATGAATGTTTCTACACTTACATACCGGGAGAGTCAATGAAAATAAATAATATTAAAAATAGCTCGTGAAGGCGAGAGGTTACTTTGCGGAGTTTATCCCGAGAGTAACGATGGACTCGCAATGACAAAACCAGGAAGACAGTTTTATCGAAACGTTTAATATTAAGGTAAATAATCTTCTCTCACAGGAGAGAAAACTTCGATGACAACCGAGTCTTCGTGTACAATTACACCATGCTCAACATTGCCGGGGATATTCCAGCTGTCTCCTGCCTCAGCTTCGTAGTCTTTACCATCAAGTGTAAAAGTCATTCTTCCGGAAACCAGGTAACCTGTTTGTTCGTGCGGATGTTTGTGAATAGGGATTGAATAACCTTTTTGAAGATGGAACTCGCTGAGCAAAGTTTTGGCTCCGTATGTAAGTGCCTTGTATGTAACACCGTCAAGCGGCTGTCTGTAATTGCTTAAATTTTTTTTGTAGAACATACCTGTCTCCGATTAATTAACAAATTAAAATACGGACAAATGAAATCAGAAATCCGGACAGAAACAGCATTTTATTTACACCGGTATTTTTATAATAAAGGGAATAAGATTCTTTCGGTCGTTTCACTCCCTCAGGATGACAAGTTGGGTTTTGCTTAAGCTCAGATCAAGCGTAAGAAAATCTTCAGTTATCATTTTTCATTTTTGCAATCATTTGCTTTGCATTATCATTCCCGGGATCAAGCTGAAGAGATTTTTCATAGTTCTTTACAGCAAGTTCGCTATTGCCGCTGTTCATATATGCTTCTCCGAGACTATCCCACACATTCGAAGATCCAGGAAATTTTTCTGCATTAAAGGAGAAAATGGCAACTGCGATATCGTATTTTTTTTCACCAAGATACTGATAACCCAGAAAATTAAAATCTATTTCGCCGGCAAGGTTATTCTTTAACAATATATCCAGCGCATTGTAAACCTGTTCCTTGGCCGCGATATTATCGGTCTTATAAAGCTCTTCTGCTTTCTCAAGCCCGTTCCTGAATTCGATGAAATTATTCTCTGCGTCTGAAAGAATTCTCTGCTTATAATTTTCCGCTTCCGGTTTAGCCAGCTCTAACGCCTTATCCAACGCATCATCTGCGGGTACTTCAATATCCGGTTTTACGCCAACACCCTCCCAATTAGTTTTTGTAATTGGATTGATTGCTCTCCCCGTAGGAATAAAAACAGCAAGCCCGTTTCCTGCAGGAAACATTCCACCGGGATTAGCTCCTCCGCCCGTAACTTCGCCGATGATAGTTCCGCGTTTCTGTGTCTGGACATTATATGCAAACTCCTCTCCTCCGGAAAAAGTTTTATTGCTTGTAAGAACATAGACGGGAATATCGGACATTCTTTTGCCTTCAATTTTTTCATTCGTCCAGAATTCTTCCGTTCTATCCTGATCCCTCCAGTATAAATCGTTCAGGTGAGTCGGCTTATCGAAGAAATAGCTGAGAATAAATTTTATCATCTCCGGGCTTCCGCCATTATTTTTTCTTAAATCGAAAATCACCGCACTGGAATTTGAAATGAATTTCATTGAAGTAACAGCAACACCAAACGCTTCGGGTGCTTGGGAAAATCCTCTTAAATCTATGTAGCCAATACCGCCATCAAGCATTTCAACTTTTTTGAAACCAAAATTATTTTCCCGATTAAACATTTTGAACTTAAACTGCTGAAAAAGCTGATCTCCGGATTCATCCATTACCATCATCCCGCCTTCGGGTCTTACTCTCATATGCTTATCCTTACTTACGCTTTGCAGTTCTTTAGTCAGCATTTCCGAAAATTCTTTTTTATCTGAGATATTATCAAAGATGCCTTCTTCCAACCGGGCTTTAAGATGATCGCCACAATTTTTTCCCACATCCGGGAACACATAATGATCAATTAATAGTTGTGAAATATTATTAACAGCTTCTGTCTTTTGTTCGTCGGTGATTTCCTGTGCTTGCAGAATGATTGAAGAAGAAAAAAGTATAAAAAGAATAGCGGACGCTAATGGTTTTGTGAAGTAATTCATTGATGCTCCTTTTTTTATATAAAATTTATTGATGGGAAGGAAGATTGACAAAGTAATTTGTATGAAAGGTTTTATGATATGATGATGAATGGTATTCTACTTTTTATTTAGCTATTCGGGAAGGATAGATAGGTAGGTACGATCTAACTTCTCTTGATAAACCGGGATTAGCCAAACAAGTAAATTTGGGATGGTAATATCACTTTCTTCGACGTATCTTTATTGTTGAGAAATCATTCGCCCTGCTGCACGGTGAAGAGCAGCAGGGTGCAAGAAAAACAATAGTTAGCAGGGTATGTTGAAATAATGAAGTATCTCGCAGTAGTCAAATCCGAGGGATACCATAAGGTCTATGATTTCCTGGATTCCCAGGCTTAAATGATTTCTTAATACGCTTAATATTTCATCAATGCTGTAGCCCGTGTTATATAGAGCAGTAACTATCTGTTGTACAGTAAAGTTGTAAATATTCTTAAGCACATCGGCAGATTTTTCAGCATTAGCATTCAGAGTTTTCAAAAGAGCAATTGTTTCTTCGGCAGAATAATTAAAATGTTCTTTTAAAAGAGCGGCAACTTCTTCAAAGGTGTAATTTAGATTAATCAGCTCTGCGGCGATCTGGCTTACCTGGAAGTTCAGTTCTTCAAGCAGTGCTGACGCCTGAAAAACAGTAAGGTTGTATAGTTCTTTGAGCACGTCCAATGCTTCATTAACAGGATAACCGTTTTCAACAAGGAACTGCATTACTTCGGCTGCTGTCCGGTTATAAATTGATTTTAGCACTCCAGCGATTTCGGCAGCGGTGAGTTCTGCATTAAGCATAATTTCTTTAATATCTTCCTCGGTCAAAGAAAAATGATTTTTCAAGAGTCTTATGATTTCCGTAACATCTGCGCCGGGACCTTTTAGAATCTCAAGTATTTCCGCAGGCAGCTTGTCATAAAGATCTTTGAGAATTACTAATCTGCTTTCGAGCCCTTCTACCTTTTGTATAAAATATTTAAGATCGGCGGTTTTTAATTTTAGTTCTGCTGTGTACTCTGCAAGAATTAATTCTTCGACCTCAGAAACGGTTTTGTTGTTAAGTATTTCTATTAATATTGGCTCAGCCAGTCTTGGATTGTAATCGTAAGCAAGATGAATTGCTTCGGTCACATCACCAGCTGAGTAACCGGCGCTGTATAACGATTTCAGCAAAATATTGTCTTCAAAAGAAAATTCTCTTTTGATTGTTTTAGCGGCTTCAACAACATCCACCCCCTGCTTATAAAGTTCTACCGATTTGCTGTTAAGTTTTTCATTCTCCGGTATATTTGGATTGGTTGGTGCTTCGTCCTCACTGCATCCGGAAAGCAAGAAAATTAAAAACAATGCGGTTAACAAGCTAACATATTTCATTTTTGTACTCCTTTTATTTGTGAAACTTGTTCAAAATCTATGCAACGGCGGGAGTGATTATGTCATAAAGTTATCAGAATAATGTAAAAGGATTGTAATTTTTTGGAAGGGAAGACTTATTGATGTCAGCACAATTATTTGTTCGCAAAAAGAGTGAGTCCTGTTTAAAGTTTATATCAATAAAAATCAAAACGTTTTTAATTCTTATTGAAAATTTTTAGCTTAATTGCCGGTTGTCAATTATTAATTAAAACTATAAATATTATGAAAAAGCATTTAACAGTTTCATTAACCTTATTAGCTCTTTGCTTAATCAGTCCGCCGTCGCTTCCGCAAAACTGCGAATATAGCTGGTCGGCACAAACTTCGGGAACAACAAGAATTTTATATACCTGCAAAGCCGTTAATGAACTTGTATGCTGGACAGCAGGCGCAAATGCTACGGTGCTGCGCACCACAAATGGCGGAGTAAACTGGCTTAATGCTAACCCCAATCCCGGAATAATTGCTGGTGATATTCGTAATATGGAAGCGATCGATGAAACTACCGCACTGGTTACTACAGAAAGTCAGACAAGCACTGCTGTTTACAAAACAACAGACGGTGGCGATTCGTGGTTTCAGGTTTATTCAAACAACGAGGGATTCATAAAAGGAATCAGAATGATTGATTCGTTGAACGGCATTGCAGTGGGCAGTCCTATTTCCAACATCTGGAATGTTTTGTTAACAACTGATGGCGGGAACACCTGGCAGCCTTCCCAAAACCAACCACCGGCTAACAATATTCACCAGGCAGTTCACAATTCTTTCCAGGTCTCTATGCCGAATATTTACTGGGGAACGAGTTTTACATCCATCTTCCGTTCTACCGACGGAGGATTAACATACAGCGAGCATGAAACAACTGGTGCAGGTATTTATATTTTCGCACTATTTATTAATTCCAGCGGTATCGGTCTGGCAGCAGCAACTGCAATGAGCAGATCAACGGATGGAGGAGTAACCTTCCAATCTCACTCCGTACCCGGCGCTGGAAACATAAATGGAATAGAAAGTGCCGGTAATAATTTTTGGTATATCCGTGGAGAAAAAATATTTCACAGCACCGATGATGGAATAAGCTGGACAGATGAATATACTGCTACGTTAACTTTAACTCATATGGATTTCCCGGATAATTTAACTGGATGTCAGATGGGCTGGGCTGTTGGATATGGAGGGACTATTCATAAAATGACAAGCAGCGGAGTTACATCCGTGGATAGTCAAGATAAACTACCGGAGATATACGAACTCGCGCAAAACTATCCTAATCCATTTAACCCGTGCACCGTAATCAGTTATCAGATGCCGGTAAACGGTAAGGTCACATTAAAGGTTTATGATGTTCTTGGCAATGAAATCGTTGTGCTCGTTGATGAATACAAACCCGCAGGTAGTTATGAGGTTAATTTTGACGGGACAAAACTTTCGAGCGGTGTTTACATATACAAGTTCGAAACTGATTTGTTTATTCAAACTAAAAAGATGATACTGGCAAAATAAAAACTATTTTACTTGCTTGACTTTTATCTTCACTGGAATAAATTAAAGCTATAAAAGATAAATTTTGATTTAAAGATTATTTCTATGGGGGCATTAAGATGAAAAAGATAGCCAGTCTGATATTATTTTTAATCCTTGCATCAACTCACAATCTGTTTTGCCAGATAAACATTGGCGACACTCTCCTGTTCTGGTCAACTGCATATATTGACTGGCAGCCCAGCCCGCCAATTGAACAAAGAATGATAAATGCCGTATGCAAATCTATTGGGAATGAATGTTATGTGTTCATTGATATTGAAGTATATAATCCGCCGACTGAACAGCAGATAAATTCACTCGTAAATAATTTTGATACGGATTTTGTTCCGAACCTTACCTCTCTTTATGGACCGGTGCCCGATGAGTTCGATAACGATCCAAGAATTTATATTCTTATTATTCCGAACGAAGGCTGGACTGGATATTTTGATCCAGCTCATCAGATGGCAGACTCATTCGTCTGGCAGACCTGGACAAAGCACAGCAATCAAAAGGAAATGATATACATTACACCTGATGCTTTTCCCTACTCTGCCGATTTAGTTCTTGCACACGAATTCGGGCATATGCTGCATTGGGGAAGAGATCATTCGCCGGAGCCTCCCGGAAATCCTGTTAAGTATTGGGAAGATGCATGGATTGATGAGGGATTTGCTACATTCGCTCCGGTTTACTTACTGGAAGATATTAATCAGCAAGATGTTTATGATAACCAGGCTTTTTTTTCATACAATCCTGATTTAAGCCTTATATATTTTACCGGCGGAGCCAGTTACAACCAGGTAAAGCTGTGGATGATTTTTATGTGGGAACATTTTGGAAACGAAAATTTTATAAGCACACTGATAAATGATCAGGCAAATGGTATTGAGGGTGTTGTTAACACTCTTAACTCTCTGAATTATGAGGAAACTTTTGACGAGACTTTTGAGCAATGGATAATTGCAAATTATCTTGATAATAAAAATTACCTCGGAGGTAAATACGGTTACTTTCACTATAATTTCCCGGCTTGCTTAATTTCGGCAGCTCACAGTCAGTTCCCAACAGGAATTAAGACCGGCTCAATAAGTTCATATGCTGCTGACTATATTCAGTTTTCTTCAAGCACGCCTCGCGATATTTCTATTCATTTTAACGGAGCTGATACCTCCAAATTCAGGCTAGCATTTCTAAAACTTGGAACATCAAATTCACAAATTTACTCGGTTGAATCAATGCTGCCGGATTCCATTAGCTCTGCCAGTTTTTACTTTGATTCGCTTGGTGCGATCATTAAAAAGATTATCATGGTTGTAATGAATATTGATGTATCGATGGGTGAAAATCAATTTGCGTCATATACATACAGCGCAGAAAGCACTCTTGAAGTTGAGCCTGGAAAGGACCATTTATTCGATTACGTTTTATACCAGAATTATCCTAACCCATTTAACCCAAATACGGTAATCAGTTATCAGTTACCGATAAACGGTAAGGTCACATTAAAGGTTTATGATGTTCTTGGCAATGAAATCGCTGTACTCGTTGATGAATACAAACCCGCAGGAAATTATGAAGTTGAGTTCAACACGAGCAGTCATTCCGGCTTGTCCGGAATCAGGGAATTACCAAGCGGGATATATTTTTATAAACTGCAGGCGGGTAGCTTTGTTGAATCAAAGAAGATGGTGCTATTGAAATAATGTTTTAACCTTGAGTTATAATACTTTGGCTAAGTGACCGAACGGGTCATATAGAAGGTTATAAAAAATATTATTAAGTTTTCGGCATCATAAACAGATTGAATGAAACAATATGAACCCGCTGATCTTATTTCGGATTTCAGTTTTGTCAGCAATTTTACTAATTGGATTGTTTAATTGTAAACTGACTGCACAAATAAAATCTTCAGATTTTCTTGTAAATAGTAATACAAACTTATATTCTTCCGATCAGCCCTTTGCGTCTTACTGGTTCCCGCTGGAAATTCTAAGCTGGACTCCCGCAACAGATCCTGATGCACCTTACAATCGTTCGGGGGTTTCATTGAAAAATAAGTATGTTGATAGCATCACTGTCGTAAATTCTAACGCAAGAGTAAACGAAGCAAAGGTAAATCCGTTATCAGCATTTGCACCAACGAGCGATAATCCTTCTCAGGGTTCTTTAAATGTCAACTATTATTCTTTCAGTTACTGGCAGTATGTTGACCTGTTGGTTTTCTGGGGTGGATCTGCTGGTGAAGGAATTATACTCGCACCAAACCCGACACTTATAGATGCCGCGCATAGAAACGGAGTGAAAATTTTAGGAAACGTTTTCTTTCCGCCAACAGTTTACGGCGGACAATTCCAGTGGGTGAATGATTTTCTTCAGAAGGATGGGAACACATTTCCGGTTGCAGATAAATTAATTGAAGCTGCTGAGTATTATGGATTCGATGGATGGTTCATCAATCAGGAAACAGCTGGGGGAAATTCACAGACAGCTGCAAATATGAGAGACTTCATGATCTACTTCCAGGAATATTCCAATCTTGAAATTGAATGGTACGACGCAATGACTGAAAGCGGTGTTGTATCATGGCAGAACCAGCTTAACTCGCAGAACGATTGGTATTTTCAGTGGGGTGATACACTAGTTTCTGAAACGATGTTTTTAAACTTCTGGTGGAATTCTACAGGGTTGAATAATTCCAGAACTCTGGCTCAAAGTTTAGGAAGAAGTGAATATGAGTTATTCGCAGGAATAGATGTTGAAGCCAACGGTTACAATTCAAGCATCAACTGGTCTGCACCGTTCCCCGTCGGACTTCCGCATGTAACATCGCTCGGAATTTATCGACCCGATTGGTGTTATAATTCATCAGCAAGTCTTGCAGATTATTACAACCGCTCAAGCATTTTCTGGGTGGGATGGAATCACGATCCGAGCAACACTACTACTGCCAATAGCTGGAAAGGAATTGCCAACTACATTCCGGCTTTCACACCAATAACTGAAATTCCTTTCGCAACAAATTTCTGCACCGGACAGGGATATGATTTTTACATCAACGGAGAGAAGTTATCGTATCCTGAATTATCAACAACAGGATGGAATAATCTTTCGCTGCAGGATGTACTGCCAACGTGGCGATGGATTGTGCAGAGCAGCGGAACAAAACTCACTCCATCATTTGATTTTACAGATGCTTATTACGGAGGCAACTGTTTGAATATTTCAGGAGAACTAACCAGTGACAATCTTATAAAACTTTATAAAGCAAACTGTCTTATCTCTTCAGATTCAAAAATTGATATCGCATTCAAAACAGGAAGTGTCGGATCAACCAATATGCAAGTCGGTTTAGCTTTTGAAGGTGACCCATCAACCTTTACTTACTTTGATGTCGGAAATACAGCCTCGGCGGATTGGAATTTAAAAACGATAGACATTGGTTCTTACAGCGGACAAAAAATTTCTGTGATTGCACTCTTTTTCGCCGGCGGATTCGGAAGTAATTATGAAATGAAAGTTGGTAAGTTAAGTATCTATAATGGCTCAATAGATATTCCGAATCCGCCAGCAAATCTTTTTGTTGAAAATAAAGTTGATGAGCAGGAATTTGTAACTCTAAGATTGAGATGGAATCATTCAACAAGTGAAGTTTACTATTATAATATTTTTAGAAGAAACCAGGATAACTCAATTACTTATCTCGGAGGAACAGCAAACAACGCTTATTTCGTTCCTTATGTAAAATACGAACCGGGAGATAGTGTGGTTACGATTTTAGTTCAGACAGTAGGTGACGAGTTTGGTGAATCTTCCTTTGCAGAAACCACGTTTGAATGGTTTTCTCCCCCAGGAATTGCCACTAATCCTTCACCGGAAAATGGTGACACAATACTGGTCCGTAATCCTACTCTTGGATGGACACCGGGAAATGGCGCATCTTCATTTGATATTTATCTCGGAACAACAAACCCGCCATCATTTCTCGAAAGCACAAGTTCAAATTCTTTTCAAACAGCGATACTAAATTCAAACACAATTTATTACTGGCGAATCGATTGTAAAAATCAATACTATACAACTGAAGGAGATGTCTGGACTTTTACAACCGGATTTTCTATTGCAGATACAAACGGTTACGCACTTCAGTTTGATGGAACTGATGACCGCCTTGATTGCGGCAATGGAAGTTCGTTACAGATAACCGGAAATAAAATTACACTTGAAGCCTGGATTAACATAAATGAGTTTAAAAGTCAGCCGTTTGCCGGAAGTGTAATTGTAAAAGATCAGGGATCAAATAGTTCCGGTTATATGATTCGCTGCGGAGGAAACGGAGTAATCAATTTTAACATTGGCAACGGCAGCTGGCATGAAATTAATACTCCAGCAAATTCTGTTCAGTTGAACAGCTGGCATCATGTTTCGGCAACTTACAATGGAATCGCGATGAAAATTTATGTTGATGGAGAACTGTCGGCGCAATTGAATAGCATATTTACAATCGGTAATGCTAATAACAGCAATCTGCTTATTGGTGAATCTCCGGGTTTTCCAGGAAGAGTCTTCAACGGAAAAATAGATGAGGTGCGTGTTTGGAATGTTGCGCGTTCTCAGTCTCAGATTCAAAATACAATGAATACGATTTTAACTCCAGAGTATTACTCAACACCCGATAGCGGACTTGCTGGTTACTGGAGATTAGATGAGGGCATCGGACAAACTGCAGAGGATTTATCATTTTATTCAAATACTGCAACACTCGGCACGACACCAAATCCTGATGCAAATGATCCGTCATGGGCTCAAGCAAATATTTTGATAGTAAATGTCGAGGATGAAAGTAAAAATAAATTTGTTCCGGCTGAAGTTAGTTTGTCACAGAATTATCCGAATCCATTTAACCCAAGTACTGTAATCAGTTATCGGTTACCTGTGAACGGTACTGTTACGCTTAAAGTTTATGATATTCTGGGAAATGAAATAGCAATATTAGTGAATGAATTTAAGCCCGCAGGAGCTTATGAAATTAGTTTTGATGCATCGGAACTTTCGAGCGGAATATATTTCTATCAGCTGAAAGCCGGAGAATTTGTTCAATCAAGGAAGATGATACTATTGAAGTGATCGATTGAAAAACAACTCTCCGTTTTTCATCACAAGCTTTCTTGATCCATCGGCAAAAACAGCTTCGATTGTTGGTCTGTGAAATAAATAATCCCTGTGAACTTTTGAATTATTATTTCCTCCACCCTGAAAGTCAGCATTATTACCAAAAGCAATATGAGCTGTGCGAATTGCCTTTTCATCTTCAAGCATATTCCCTGTTATACGCGCACCAGGATTGACCCCGATCCCCAGCTCACCAATTACCATTGCATCCTCATCAACTGATTGAAGTGAGGTAATTCTTTTTATCAGTTTATCGTCTTCGCTTTCAAATTTTATTATCCTTCCTTTGCTCAAGTAAACTTTTAAAGGGTGCTCCAGCACACCAATATCTCCTATGCTTGCATCGAAAATGATTAGCCCGTCAGCACCTGTTTCAAGTGGTGCACAATACACTTCGCCGCAAGGTAAGTTGCAATCCCCACCCGGTTCTACACCTATATCTTCAATAAAAATTCTGCCCTCAATTCCCAGCATTAGATCAGTTCCTTTTTTCGTTGTTATGTGTAGACGTGCGGCTCCATTGAGTATATTAATAATTTTCCCGGCAGTTAATTTCATCTCCCCGAAATCAACATTAACAGAATTCAGCATCATCTCTTCGTTAATGCCGGGCATATGTCCGAGCTTAGCCAGCTTATTTTCTTTTACTTTGAATATCCATTTAATACGGAAAGCTATTTCTTCGGGGAATGCTTTTATTATGTTCAACACAATTGTTTTACCGGGCAGCATTTTTTCAAGTGCCAAAGGAATTTCCGTCAGGGGCCGTTCATTATTTTTTATTTCGTAGTCATTTACAGCACATCCCTTTTTTACCAATACATCTCTAAAAGCATCAGCTACCGTTGAAGTATAGCTGTCAGTAAGAATTAGAACTTTGTCATCGGTAGAAATTTTGAACAGATGTTCAAGTGCCCCGGATGCGGCAGATATCATCTCGTTCATTTTATTCATAATCGTTCCCCTAAAAAATTATCTCTTAATCTTGTAAAAATATACAAAGAATATCCCTGTTTTGGTTCACCCGAGCAACTATCAATGTACAATACATTAGTTTGCAGTCTGAGTTATTTAGCGTAACTTTGGCCGGTTGATTTCTAAAATATGCCTTCATTCTTACATATCTGATAGCACTTTTTTACAAATCTAATTTATTAACCCGCTGTAAAGACATTTCTGTTCTGATTAGACCGTGAAATAGTTTTCTTACGGCAAATTAAACAGAAAGTTTTATGTCATTCGAAAAATTGAATCTCATTAAGCCGTTATTAACGGCACTCACTACTGAAGGTTACACAATACCGACACCAATACAAGTACAGGCGATTCCTGTAATACTGGAAAGAAAGGATCTCATCGGCTGTGCGCAAACCGGAACCGGCAAAACCGCAGCATTCGCCATCCCCATACTTCAGTTACTAAGTGCGGAAAAACCTTCACATCACAAAAGAAGAATAATTAAGTCTTTGATACTTACTCCGACAAGAGAGTTGGCCGTTCAGATTGGCGAGAGCTTTGATGCTTATGGAAGACATGCCGGCTTAAAGAAGGCTGTTGTGTTCGGTGGAGTTTCTCAAAGAGCACAAACAATGAAGCTTAGAGAAGGAGTCGATATTCTGATTGCTACACCGGGAAGGCTTCTAGATCTCATCAACCAAGGGCATATTAGACTGGACAATATTAAAATATTTGTGCTCGATGAAGCTGACCGTATGCTCGATATGGGTTTTATAAATGATGTTAAGAAGATAATTGAAAAGTTGCCCGAGAAAAGACAGTCCCTGTTATTCTCAGCAACAATGCCGACGGAAATTATAAAGCTCGCAAATACAATTTTAACTCATCCGGTAATGATTGAGGTTTCACCGGAATCAAAAACGGTTGAATCTGTTAAGCAGGGAGTTTACTTTGTTCAAAAGACTGAGAAAAAGAAACTGCTTCTATATATTCTTAAAAACGAAAGCATCCCATCAGCAATTGTATTTACAAGAACAAAGCGTGGTGCGGACATAATTACTAAATTATTAAATGATGCCGGTATTCACACCGATTCTATTCACGGGAACAAATCGCAGCAGGCAAGACAGCGTGCACTTACTAACTTCAAATCGAATAAAACAAAAGTGCTTGTTGCAACAGACATAGCAGCACGCGGAATTGATATCGATAGATTGTCGCACGTATTTAATTATGATATTCCTGAATTTGCCGAGGCTTATGTTCACCGTATCGGGCGTACAGCAAGAGCGGGTTTGGGAGGAACTGCACTTTCATTCTGTGATCCAGAAGAAATTTCATATTTAAGCGCAATCAACAAACTCATCAAACAGCCTATTTCAGTTATAGATGACCATCCTTATAAATTGGTTGATATTAAAGCTGGTGAGAATCCGGCTGATCAAAATAAATTTGTAAGAAGGAAAGGATCTTTCGGATTTGGAAGGGGCGGTAGAAACCGTTCCGGAAGAAGCTTCCGAAAGTTTAAAGCAAAAAGTTGAACTCATTTGATGTCACGACAACAGTCGTGACATCTTTAACCCTATTTAACTAAACTTTGCCTGTTTTTTTCTTCCTGCTTTGCTCTTTTAGCTGCTTTCTTTTCTGCTTTTGATCGTTGCGGTTTTTTCTTTGCATCTTTTTTCTGGATCAGTTCTTTACTCATTGCTTTTTCTCCTATTATTAGATTCTGTTTTTTTAACAACCTAAAACTACCTAATAATTTCCAAATTTACTTTTAACTCAGTTTAAAAAAGTACGGATGGTGCGGGTTGGAATATGTACTAAGGAAAGTGTCAAAGAATGAAAAAGGAACCATAGCTTTTGGGTAGGTTTACTTTACACTTATTAAAGATGAGATTAGTTAGCAGAATTAAATTCTGTTTCCATTTATTCCATTCTAATTTCTTTCAATTCAAATTCAATTGTTCCATATCCAAGAATATCCCTTACAAATCCCATTATTCCTCCGCCTTCAATAATTACTTTTGCTTTGATTAGTCCGATACCTTCTACATACCATTCAGTTACTCTATTTTTGAGATTGGAGGAACCTTCAACAAGAGATTCTATTCTCACGGCTTCGAATATTCCTGCATCAGTAGAAAGGAACTCATTTCCTATAACCTTACCAGTAACCATTACTTTATTCGTTTCGCCATCTGAATATTCATCTCCTTCCCATTGCCACTCCTTGCCTGAAAATAAAGGCAGCGGAAATCGTAACAAGGGTTTTCCATAAGTGGATTTTGCTTCTTTATTAATGAATAAAAATATTTTTACGAACTGGTATGTTTCTATTACATAAATACCATCCGTTTTTATTATTAAAGCTTGCCTGTACTTGAAGTCATCAGCTTCGCTGGAACTAATGGTAAATTCACCTTCCTGAAAATATTTTGTTACGGTCTCACCAAATGAGGAATTATAAACCAATGTTATTTTGTCATTGGAAGGAAAGTATGAGGCTGCTTTCTTTTCTGTTAATGAGGGATTACTATCGGCAGCAAATATCAAAAGAAATGGTATGATAAATATAACAACGATTTTCATGTTCCTTGTGTTTTCACTTAAACAAACCGCATCATAATAAATAGAAAAAGAACGACACTAATAACGCTATAGAACCAATATGATAATTTCATTCGGAATAGTTTACAACTTTCGCTTCGTTCATATTTAGCCTGTTCTGATTGTAAACCTCTTCTCCGTATTTGTCTATATAACCAATCTGTTGATTTGTAAGTTCGATCACAAAATCCGAGTGTTTGTAAAAGTGTATAAACATTGCAGAGAGACTTATACCCCATTCAATTGCTTTTGGATTTTTGATAAGAACAGTAAAAAACATTTTCCAGAATGACCTCCCAGTTATTCTATTAAATCCAACTTTTCTAAGAATCCTTGAAAAAGATCTCAGGTTTTTCAAGATCTTTTTAAAATTATATTTATGTTTATTAGTTACTTTTAGATTAAGACAGGTGCGGATTATTCTTTCATAATAATTTTCAGGATTATATATATAACTTAAAACATCAACGAAATCCCTTAAAATATTTATTCTCGGTCTCAGAGTTATAAAATTCAAACCACTTGAAGCCTGGTCAATTTGAGTTGTCGTATCAGTAAAAATAGAAGATTCTTCAAACAATCTTCCTTCCAATGCCAATCTTTTAGTCAATTTTGTGTTGGGCAAAGCATACATTAGACCAAGCATTGCTACGCATATTCCTGTATCCTGTATAAACTCATTCATCCTTTTTGCTGTTTGACCGTTTTCATTATCAAAGCCGATAATAAATCCTGCATTGACTACCATTCCATATGAACTGATTTTCTTTGTTGCTTCAACAATTGATCTATTCATATTTGTTTTCTTGTTTGCTTTTTCTAATACTTCATCTTCGGGAGTTTCAAGTCCGGTAAATACAAGCCGAAAATCAACGTCACTCATCAATTGCAGAAGTTCGTCATCATCTGCTAGATTGATAGAAGCTTCAGTTCCAAAGTAGAAGGGATATTTATTTTTTTTAGACCAAACTTTTATAGCCCGCAAGGTTTCTTTTACCTGCTTTTTGTTCCCGATAAAATTATCATCAACGATATCTATATGTCCTCTGTAATTCAGGTCATACAAAGCTTGAAGTTCTTTGACCATCTGTTCGGGTGTTTTAGAGCGCGGCTTTCTGCCATACAATTCTATTATGTCACAAAATTCACAATTAAAGGGACAACCTCGTGTAAATTGAATATTTAGATGTATGTAGTTGTTAAACTTTATCAGATCAAATCTTGGAACAACAGCATTGGTCATATCAGCAAAATCTTCTGATACATATTCACCGCTTTTACATCCTTTCCCCAGATCATCCAAAAACATTGGTATTGTAATCTCACCTTCTCCTAATACAAGGTAATCAGCAGATTGATACAGGTGCGGCTGAGATGTTGGATCGGGTCCACCAACTACGACAGGTTTATTTTTTTGGTGAGATAAATTAATGATATCCAGTATACCAATTTGCTGCGGTAACATTCCACCTGTAAAAACAATATCGGCCCATTCAAAATGTTCATCCAGAAGAGGTTCGACATTAGTATCAATTAATTTTATTTCCCATTCGTCGGGCAGAAGTGCAGCGACTGTCATTAGGCCAAGTGGTGCTGCCTGATATTTCGCACCGACTATCTTACTTACTTCAACAAAGTTCCAAAAACTATATGGTGAAAATTTCGGATGTATTAAAAGACACCTGGTACTTTTTTGCAATAACTTTATCATAGGTATAACTATATTTTTATATAAAAATAATTACGCTGTTCAGATTCCGTTCGTCCTTATTCGCTGCTATAAAAAGATATTAAAACAATTGACACAAAAAATGAATCTAAAGAATAGAAAAGGGATTAATCCTTTTGAAGGATATGAATCTGGAAAATTAATTGTTTATTGTTGAAATACTTTTTGCAATTGTCTTCAGAGTCTCACCTGTGTAAGAATAGTTTGCAATTTCCAGGCGTGTGTGTAAAGCAAGCTTTTCCATAATATTGTGGATATGACTTTTTACAGTATACGTCGACACATGAATTTTTTGTGCTATTTCTTTGTTAGTCAAACCCCCACCAAGTAATACTATGACCTCACGTTCTCTCGCAGTCATACGGACTGCTTTCTTAAGTTTAGTTTTACCTTCCCTAACTGCATGATCAACTATCTGGGAAAAAAGCGAGTCAACCAGCGGCGGGGGAAGAACGGTTGATCCTTCTGCTACTGTTCGTATTGTAATTAGAAAGTCATTGAGCGATGCATCTTTCAGGATGAAACCATTTGCCCCGGCTTTTACGAACTGCAGGATATCTGCTTGAACAGGGGCGAGATCCATAATAATGATTTTAGCATCTGGAAAATCTTTTTTAACAATTTCCACGACGTGCAGACTGTTCTGGCTCCTCAAGCCCAGATCAAGAAGAATTACATTTGGCTTCAGCTCTTTTATTTTGACAAGGGTGTGCTTCCCATCTCCCGAAGCAGCAATTATAACAATATCTTTGTGTGCTTTAAGAATTGAATTTATTCCATCCCGCAGTAATTTGTTATCTTCAATAAGTAGTAATCTAATCTTTTTCATGATTGATTTCTCAAGTATTAATCTTTAGTAAATTGAGATTGATTATCTGTTCATATTATATCTTTTCACTATTGCTTTGGTTTAGAAACAGGCTGGGTTCCAGTTGTTTTCCCGACTTTAATACTATCCTTTGAAAAACTACGGGGTTCTACTGAGAAGTTATCACTGACTGCTCTTTCGGGGTAAGTATCAACAATAATTTTATGCAGCTCGGTACTGTTTGAAATTGACTGAGCAAGTTTTTTCATCTCTCCAACATTGCCCTTTGTCTTCTCGACGATCATATCCATAATTTGAATACGCAATTCTGAATCTGAAGATATCTTAACCATCCAGTCATCAGCCTGCTCAATCATTGATGCTTTTCGGTTGTCCACCTGAACTTGAGCAGATAATGGAAATGAAAGAAGTAGCGCGAATAGAATTAGATTTTTCATTTGTTTTTCCTTTTTAAGTGCACTATAGATTACAACAATTTATGCACTGTAATCAATAGCCCGAAAGGATGAAAAAAGGATTACTTCTTTTGGTTGGGAAAAGCTATTCTTCGAATAGAGAGATGGCTTTTGTTGCAGAGTCTATCTTTTTTGAATCATGCAGATACTTTGCAATCTGAACTCGCGTGCTCAGCGCAAGTTTTTCAAGAATATTATGAACATGACTTTTTACCGTGTACGTGGAAAGATGAAGCTCCTGGGCAATCTCTTTATTCGTATAACCTTCCGAAATCAATTCTATTACTTGTTTCTCGCGCTTTGTCATTCTAACAGACTCTATAATCTCGGAAGGTTTTGATCCATTTATTGCATTTTCAACTATCTGCGAAAAAAGTGACCCTGTTAAATTGGGCGGCAAAACCTGATTGCCTTTTATAACAGACCGGATTGTCTTAAGAAATTCATTAACTGTGGCATCTTTTAATATAAATCCGGAAACACCGGCTTGTACAAATTCAAGAACATCGGCTTGCAGGGGGATAAGATCCATAACAATAATTTTGGAAGAGAAAGAATTCTTCTTGATTAATTTTACTAAATTCAAACTGCTTCGGCTCCGGAGTCCAAGATCAAGTAGTAAAACATCGGGCTTATATTTTCCCATAATTGCCAAAATGTTTTCGCCGTTTCCAACAGTCTCAACAACTTGCATATCTGGCTGTTTTTTAAGCATAACTGCAAGCCCCTCACGTAGCAGACGATTATCTTCTATAAGCAGTATTCTTATTTTTTTCATTTAAATAAGACTTGCCTCTGTGTGCTGATAACAATTGTCAAACTATAAATCATCAAAATTATAAATAGTAAAAAATGCTTTTCAATTATTGGGTTAAATATATAAAAAACATGTTTTTTTCATCAAATTCTTTGATGTTAAGCGTGTGTCTCAGTAGTCTGATACTTTACATTTATTGTTTTACTTCTTCACGTAAAACTCGCCGCGCGTATATGCCCGGTGAATTATTGACATTTTCTTCCCCGATTTTTTATAGCCGTTAGCAGTCATCAAAGAGGCAATCATAGCACCGATTAATTGTTTAACTCTAGCTGTGAACTGAAATCCCTTTTTCTTTCTGGCTTCATTATAGCATAGTTCAGCAACGCTTGTAACTGCCGGCATTCTGTATTCTGTTAGAACCATTGCCTGTATAAATGTTTCTGGCTTCATCACAATATCGAAAAGAAATTTTCCTTCTCCTGTCGCAAGTCCGGCGAACTGGGGGTAAGCTGCTGAAAATTCTTTAAGCTCGGGGATGAATATTTCCTTTGTATAAGTTTTTTTCTTCATATCTGTACCTGCTGTTTTGTCAATTCCTTTATTAACAGGTGCAATATATGTAAGTGATGTATAAGTATCACATCCATATTTTTTGATCTTAGCGAATTGTAAAATAAGTGTAAAACCTCTTCCGGATGTATTAATAATCTTTTATCTGAAGCTCAACATCTCTATTATGGCCTGACAATTCAGACTAATTGCATTTATCTGATCTGCTGTGATGATTTGTTCATTTATAAAGTAGAGGGTTGATCGAAATGAATCTAAGGCTCAAAGAAAAGGCTGATATTAAAAGCCTTATTTATATTTTAATTACAACAACTTTGTTTATTGTACAGTGGGTGTGGATTGGGGTTAATCCGTTTCTATACACCTGGTTTTTATTTATGTCAGTTTCGGTTGCAGTTATGACTCACAACCATAACCATCTTCCAATGTGGCGATCAAAAATAATGAACGTGCTTACAGATTGGTGGCTGACCGTTTTTTATGGTTTCCCGATTTTTGCATGGATCCCGACTCACAATAAAAATCACCATCGTTATAACAACCGCGAAGGCGATGACTCCATTACGTACAGGGTTAGTGAAAAAAATAATTTTCTAACTCTTATTTCATATCCAACTATCAGCGGGTATTACCAGCAAAGGGCGATAATGGCTTATCTAAAGGAGATGAAAGCTAACAACAGAGAAAAATTCTGGATAAGTATTTCACAATATTTTGTTCTTGGTATATGGATCGCGGCCACACTTTTAATCGATTGGGAGAAAGCATTACTCTTTGTAATAATTCCTCAGCAAGTATCTCTTTTCAGCGTTCTGATATTTAATTATGTGCAGCACGTTCACGCTGATGAAGAATCCGAGTGGAATCATTCCAGAAATTTTACAGGCTTCTTAAATTTTCTATTATTCAATAACGGATACCACACTATCCACCATCACAAAGCAGGACTTCACTGGTACAAATCTCCTGCTGCACACAAAGAAATTGAAAAAAACATAAACCCTCTTCTTCTTGAAAGAAGCTTTTGGTGGTATATTTTTAGAAGTTATTTTTTATCAGTCTTCATTCCCAAACACCGCACAAATTCAATGAGACTGGAAAGAATTAGGCAAACCGAATTGGCATTTGTCAAGGCTGAGGCTAAAGTTTCCAGCATTGTTGGATGAAAAGGAATTTATTATGATTAGAGGCAGTTAGAGAGTAATGAATTCTTAACCAAGATATTCTTTGAGCTTGTGGCTTCTTTTGGAGGACCTGAGTTTTCTGAGGGCTTTCTCTTTGATTTGTCTTATTCGTTCCCTTGTCAGATTGAATCTCTCTCCAATTTCTTCCAATGTTGCTTTCTGGTTGCTTCCAATTCCGAATGAAAGCCGTATTACTTCTGCTTCCCGTGTGTCAAGCATTGATAACATATTTTCAACTTCTTTTTTAAGAGAGTCGTGCATCAATTCTGCGTCCGGCATCGGAAGCTCTTCGTTATATAAAACATCCATCAGTGTGGATTTGTTCTCATCGCCGCTGCTTAGGGGGGCATCAACTGAAACCTGTCTGCTTGCAATCTGAAGAATGTACGCAACTTCATCAGCGGAGATTTCAAGAATTTTAGCCAGTTCTTCCGTAGTTGGCTTTCTCTCAAGTTCCTGTTCAAGATCTCTGTAAACTTTGCTGAGCCTGCTTAAATTTCCAACACGGTTAAGCGGAAGCCGAACCACCCTTGACTGATCAGCTATGGCGGACATTATTCCCTGTCTTACCCACCAGACTGCATAAGAAATAAACTTAAATCCTCTTGTCTCATCAAAACGCTGGGCGGCTTTCACAAGACCAATGTTGCCTTCATTAATCAAATCACCAAGAGAGAGACCTTGGTTCTGGTACATTTTTGCAACTGAAACTACAAAACGAAGATTAGCTCTCACTAATCTGTCTTTAGCTTCCATATCACCATTGCGTATTTTGATGGCTAGTTCAACTTCTTCTTCAGATGAAATGAGTTCATATTTCCCTATTTCCTGAAAATACTGGTCTAATGATTTGTTTTCTCGGTTTGTTAATTGACGCGTTAATTTCAATACGATTTTTCTTTTCTGAATTAATTCACAAATGGATTATTGAGGAAATATTCAACGGTAAGTCAATAGTGCGCTGTTTAATTTCTTCTCGTTGCAATATACCGAAATAAAGATTCTTTTAATATCATTTTATGAGCGCATTCGCCTTGCAACTCTATGATAATAAACCTATGTTGCGGTCGTTCTGCGAAATAAAACTAAGATAAGAGAAATACTTCTCACAGTCCCCCTCTTTTATTCCTATATTTATTTACAGATTCAAAAATACCGGCAGGGATTTATTCATTGTCTGATGCCGGAGTAAAACTTATTACCATTCAATTTAAAGGAGTATAAAATGAATATCTACGTAGGCAATCTAGCACAAGATGTTAAAGATGAAGAATTAAAAGATCTTTTCGCTCAGCACGGAAGAGTTGATAGTGTAAAAATTATCCGTGATATGTTCACACAGACATCCAAAGGCTTTGGGTTTGTTGAAATGCCCGGAAAAGCAGAGGCTCAAAAAGCTTTGACCGAATTAAACACATTTGAATTTAAAGGGAAGAAAATTATTGTTAACGAAGCAAGGCCGCAGAGAGAAAGAGGCGGCGGCGGTAGAAGAAGATAATTACTAATTTTCTGTGAGGAATTTAAGCTGCGGTTCTACTGCGGCTTTTTATTTATTGTTTCAATACCCGCAATCGTAATTACCCTTAAACAAAACCAGGAGTTGATAATGAAAATATTTGTCGGAAATTTATCTCGCGATGTAAATGAACAGGAACTCACAACACTATTTGCAGAGCATGGAAGTGTTAGTAATGTCCGTATAGCTCGGGATATTTCTAACCAGATGTCCAGGGGATTTGCTTTTGTGGAAATGGTTCGAAAGGTTGAGGGTAAAAAGGCGTTAAAATCCCTGAATGATTTTGAACTCAGGGGAAAGAGAATAATTGTTAACGAAGCAAAACAGGGGCGCGATAGAAATAGTGCGGGCGGCGGAAAAAATTTTGGCAGAAGGTGATAATTTATTAATTCATTCTCAATTGTTTATCAATTTTCCTCGAACATGTATCCCGCACCACGGATACTTTTGAAATAAACCGGATTTGCAGGATCGACTTCAAAATACTTTCTCAGTCTTGCAATAAAAATATCTACTGTTCGGGTTTCAATATCGGCATTGAGATGCCATACATTCTCCAATAGTTCTTTCCTTGTAACAATTTGTCCTTTTCTCTCAATCAGATATTTTAAGAGCATCGCTTCCTGAGGTGTAAGTCGTATTTCCTCTTTTCCGTTATGGCAAATCAAAGATTCAAAATTGATTTTATTTGAACCGAAGTTATAAACAGATTGGTTTTCGTATGAGTGCTTGTACCAGGCTTTACGCTTTAACATTCCCTTCACCCGAAGTAAAAGTTCCTGCAAATGGAAAGGCTTTGTCATATAATCATCTGCGCCTTTCTCAAGTCCCTTCACTTTATCACCGGATTCAGTTTTTGCTGTAAGCATCAGAATTGGTATTTGCGGGTCGGATTTACGAATTGTTGCGGAAACTTCAAAACCATTAAGATACGGAAGCATTATATCGAGAATTATCAAATCGAATTTTTCTTTTTTAAATAGTTCAACCGCTTCTCTTCCGTTCTTTGCCCACTGAACAATGTATCCTTCTTCAGATAAATTATATTCTAATCCGACTGCAAGAGTTTCTTCATCTTCAACCAGTAAAATTCTGCTGCCTTTAAAATCATCTGTCATAGCATTCCATACTCTGCTTTATTTTTCAGTAACTAAAAATCTCTTTAATTGCCTTTTGCTGAGCGCATCGTACGCTGGTAATTCAATTTTAAACGTTGAACCTTTGTTTTCCCCCTCACTCGAAACTGAGATTTTCCCGCCATGTGCTTTAATAATTTCTCTGACTCTGTAAAGCCCGAGTCCGGTGCCTTTTACATTGGGGATCTCTTTGTTGTAAATTCTGTAAAACTTGTTGAATATTTTTTTCTGCTCTTTTGAAGTTATTCCTATGCCGTTATCAGTAAAATCAATTAAAACTTTTTTGCTGTTGCAGTTTATTGACACATCGATTTTTGTTGTCTTTGTCGAATACTTCACAGCATTGTCAACAAGATTATCGAACACAACTTTTAATGCCTCTCCCGATGCAGCTATCTGACAGTTTGTGTCTCCGGTAATGATGCAGGATTCTTTCTCAACACGAAATTTTTCACAGGCTTCTTCTATTAGTTCCTTCACAACTACAAATGCCTTAAACACCTGGAAATCCTGCGCAAGTTTTTTCTTTTCCTGTGCCGATATTTCAAGGATTGAATTAATGAGTCGCTGCAGGCGATCAGTATCCTTTATCATAAGATCAACAAACTGTTTGGCTTTTTCTGGCGAAACATTTCTGTGCTTCAATGTTTCAAGATATAATTGAATGGAAGAAAGAGGTGATTTAAGTTCGTGCGTGACGTTGCCGATAAAGTTGTCATAGAGTTCTGTTATTCTCAGTTGGACATTAAGATGCCGGAATATTAATGATGTTGTAAAAGATAAACCGATGAGAAGTACTAATCCGAGTATGAATGGAAGTGCATTTTGAACGTCGTATATCAGCTGCGGTGAAACCTGGTCGCCGACTTTTTCAAAGACAATATAGTTTGAAACATACCAGTAAATCCATATTCCTAATAAAGACAGCCAGACAAGCTGTGCGATTATAAAAATCAGGATGTGATAAAAAAGAGAGTGTTTCCCTCTCATAATAGCAATACCTTTGGTACTACATAATTAATTATACCTGAAGTAAATATCATTCATTTGTAATAGAAGTTCAAATCAGCGGACTCAACATTTACAATTCTTTTACAGTATCGCTTAAAAATTTTATGCATAATTCGTTTGTGGTTTAATAAAAATAAATCAGAGCGCCTTATGAAAATACTTTTAGTTTACCCTGAAACACCATCGTCATTCTGGAGCTTTAAAGATGCCCTAAAGTTTGTAGCAAAAAAAGTTGCTGAGCCACCTCTTGGTTTAATTACGGTTGCAGCATTGCTGCCGGAGGATTGGGAGAAAAAACTTATCGATATGAATATTTCAAAACTTGAAGATAAGCAAGTTCTCTGGGCAGATTATGTTTTTCTCAGCGGGATGAATATTCAGATAAAATCATTCAGAGAAGTTATACGACGTTGCAATTCTCTCGGAGTAAAAATTGTGGTCGGCGGCCCGCTTGCAACTACCCAGCATCAGGATTTTCAGGGAGTTGATCATTTTATTTTAAATGAAGCCGAAATTACTCTTCCTCTTTTTCTGGAAGATTTAAAGAACGGAAATCCGAAACACGTTTACTCCTCTCAAGAATTTCCTGATATAACTAAATCACCGGCGCCATTGTGGGAATTGCTCAACATAAAAAAATATGCTTCGCTATCATTGCAGTATTCAAGAGGGTGTCCGTACGATTGCGATTTCTGCAGTATAACAATGCTCAATGGCAGAAATCCGAGAACTAAAACAGAAGTGCAATTCATTGGTGAGCTTGAAAGAATTTACGAGCTTGGTTACCGCGGACCAATTTCTGTGGTTGACGATAACTTTATTGGCAACAAAAGAAAATTAAAGGATGATCTTCTTCCGCAACTAATTGAATGGTCAAAGAAGAAAAAGTATCCGTTCAGTTTTATTACAGAAGTAACAGTAAATCTCGCTGATGATGAAGTGTTAATGGATATGATGACTGAAGCAGGATTCAACAGCATCTTTGTTGGGATAGAAACACCAAGCAGTGAGAGCCTGATAGAATGCGGAAAGTCACACAATCTGAAACGAAATCTTGTTGAATCTGTTTTAAAACTTCAGGAAAAAGGATTTATTGTTTCCGGTGGTTTTATTGTCGGTTTCGACAGCGATACCCCGAATGTTTTCCAGGATCAGATTGACTTTATTCAAAAAAGTGGAATCGTTTCAGCGATGGTCGGATTGCTAAACGCTCCAAGCGGAACAAAACTTTTCAAAAAACTTCAGAATGAAAACAGGCTTCTCGATGTCTTCAGTGGAAACAATATGGATGGTCAAATGAATTTTATCCCGAAGATGAATTACCGGGAGCTTATGAATGGTTACTCTAAAATTATAAAGACAATTTATTCACAAAAAGAATATTATCTCCGCGTCAGACACTTTCTGAATAATTACAGGCTCCCGTCATGGAACAAGAATAAAATCAAGCTGAAAGAAGTGCGTGCATTTATGATGCTACTATGGCTTCTGGGAACTCTGGAAAAAGGGAAAAAGTATTTCTGGAAGTTGGTTGCTTTCAGTCTGTTCAGACATCCCAATAAATTCCCAATTGCGATGACGATGGCTGTATATGGATATCATTACAGAAGAATTGCTGCAAAAATTTAGTTTTACTTTGACAGCTTTGATGAATGATTCTAATTTAAATTCTCTGACCGACCAGGGAAATGAGTTCGACAAGACTCTATAAGCACTTCCCCCAAAAGCTAAAATTGTCTGCCCATCATTAAAAAAATCCGAATATAATATAATAATGGTATCGCGCCGTACTGATAATTAGTTTTCTCCCAGCAATTAGAAAGGAATTATAAAATGAAAAAGGCATTGATAATAGTACAGAACAAAGACAATACGACCAGAAAATTCGGACAGGAGATTGCAGATTTTCTGCTTAACAGAGGTCTAGCTGCCGAGCTTATTCCAATCAACAGCTTTGAGCCAAAAAAGCTTGAAGGGGCTGATTATCTGTTATTGAGCGGCTGGAGCAACGGAATTTTATTTTCACGAACAGATAATGAATGGGTGAACTTTGTAAAGCGTCTGCCAACCCTTAATGGGATTAAAACTGCACTTTTTGCAACCTATAAAATCTTCCCTGGCAGTATGCTCAGAATTATGAAAAGATATCTTCGCGAAAAAACAGATAATTTATCCTTCACATTAAAGTCGAGCGACGGAACTCTTTCTGTATCCGATAAGCTGGATCTGAATGATTTTATAAGATAAATTTTTACGCAATAATTACTCAGTCAGAGAATATGTTAGTTAGTAAAAATCCCCGTTAAGGCGGGGATTTTCTCTTTAAATTTTTCGGGCACTAAAATTTTCCTTTCTTTAATTTTTCCTTCCTCTCTTCACTAATAAATAGCAAAATGTATGAACACAAATTAAATTACTGTTGAAAAAAATAACCTCACATTAAAAGGAGCAAACAATGAAAACATTATTGACATTGTTATTTGCGCTTCTTGTTGTGAATATTCCAAAAGCACAAGTAACTGAGTTCCCCGCTGAGAAAAAATCTGTTATTGTTGATAATCTTACCGTCGGGATCAAATCAGAAAACACAGGTCTCCATACCAGTTCAGCATTGGTAATATTTGATCTGATTAACGAGTCATATCTTCAAAGCAGCGATGCAACGGGTGCAATGATTCCTCTTCTAAAATTATTAAAAGAAGGAAAAACAGACGAAGAAAGAATCGCAGCAGCTGTTGCACTTTACCAGCTTGGTAATCCAATCGGTATTTACAAATTGCGCGGCGTTGCTGTTTTTGATGACAACGAAAGAGTTGCGAACATCTGTAAAAATCTATACGTTACTTATCACAAACTACACGGGACTGAATATTTAGTAAGTCTCTGATTTGCAGGAAAAGATTTTTTTAAAGCTGATGCGGCCGGGATGTTTATCCGGCTGCTTTCTATTTGAAGGTGATTCTGACTTGTTGTTTTTAGATTATTAGTAACTTCATTTTGATTTATTCTTCTTCTCGATTTCTACAACTTTATTCCGGCTGTAATCCATTACCCCAATCATTAACCCGGCTGTAGTGATTGCGGCTCCAATAATTTGGTAAACCGTTACTTCTCTTCCGAATAATAGCATGATGAATGGAAGTATCGCCAGGTAGACGTTTGTATATGGAACCCAAAAATGAGCGGCGAATCTAGATAAATTAAAGAAGCCAAAACTGTATACATATCCTGTTAATCCAGCTGCTATTACAAATAAAATCGGCAGCCAGTTGCCGGGTAATATATTTCCTTCAAATAAAGAAAAGAACCTGTGGTACTCCGAAGATTTAATTATTGACTTAATTGTTTCTTCCTCTTCGGGAGAAATATTATTTTTGAGAACGTATTCATCTTTTTCAATTTTATAGAAATCGAGAAGTGTTTCTTTGCTGCCTGCATCTGTTTTTTCCAGAATTCTGCCCTCAAATTCTTTTGCTTCAATTCTTGCCGGCATATTTGCATCCATAACATTTGCAATCAAAGGCATTATAAATAGCGCAGAAGTAATAAAGATCATCTTCCAAATTTCTCTCCAGAAAACAAGTGCATTGGGTCCCACTCCGGGTAAAGCTGTCTGAACAGTTTTATTATTTAAAATGTGTTGAGATAGGAGACATCCATTAATAATCAATATCCAGATTATCGCAGTGTCATCAAAAATATTTTTTGAATTTCCACTCATTCCAAGAATAAATGGAAAGTAAGGAATTGAAAGTCCGGTTATCACAAGAAAAATTCCGAACCAATGTTCTTTTCTGATTGGTGCATTGAATAAAAGTTTTCCCCAAAACGGTAGTAAAGCAAGATAAAGGCTTACATATGGTGCGTAAACATGCGGAGGATAATATCTTGGTAAATAAAAGAATCCGATATTCTCAATTACACCGGTGAATGCACAGATTATAATTGTTACCAGCGACACCGAACCTGGCCACAGGAACTTAACCTTTTTCCCGCGAATTACTTCAATTATAATTGCAACGGTCGCCCAGGCAAGTTTTGAAATCTCCCTCCACCATGTCATTACGCCGGGAGAGATATCAATTTTTTTACCTCCGGTGAAATCCGGCTGGTTCCCCATCCAGTTAAGAAGATATTGCCCTCCAAGACCACCGTTAATAATTAGCAGCCATACAATTAGAACTATCCATTCCAAAGAAGGTAATTCCCCTTTTTATTTTTTACTAAAAATTGTTGGTATATCAGTTAAGTTCTTTCAACCAATTCTGTGCAAATGTTCTTCCGGCATTGGTTGTTTCTTTGCCTGCCCTGTAACATAATTTCCAGAGATTATTTTTTCTCTCGTATTCTTGTTTAACAAAAAGAGTTCTGTTCTTATCTATTGCTGTCTGAGCACTAAAATCTAGATCTTTTGTTTGGTCAAGAAACGATTCGAGCCAGTTTTTGATTAATGGCTTTGGATTGTTCGCTGGATATTTTGCTTCCCAGTCGGCGATATCTTTTTTATGCGCTTCCATCTGCTGATCGTAAGCCATTTTTGAATACTCATCCATTTGAGGACTGAACATCGGGTTATCCGGATTATCAATATCCTTCAGCTGTTGTTCAAGCATTTTGATTGTTTCATCAAACATTGCCTGTTGATCTGCCGGGGCCTGGGATTTGGAGACTTTCATTTCTTCTAAACTTTTTTGCATATCCGCTTTATATTCTTTTTTAAGCTCCGCAGCTGTTTTGGGCTTTTCGGGCGGAGTTGGTTTTCTTTGCTCACGATATTCATTATATCGTTTCTTGAATTCCTCGGTTTTGGTAAAATCCTTTACGTAATTGCCAACGACTTCAACCTTCGAAGCTCTGTCATTCAATGCTACACTTTTTAATTCTTTTATTCCTGGAAGATAGAACGATGCAGAAGATATATCAGAAAAGATGGTGTTCTTTGCATTGTCTTCAGAAAGTTTTATTGTTTGCAAGAGAGTTTTTGCTCTGTCGTCGATTAATTTACCTGCATAAAAGACTGAAGCAAGAATAAGCAATGAAAGGATAAAAAAGTACTTTTTCACACAACCTCCGTTTATTGATAATAAAAATTTTTCTTCCTGATGAAAAATTCATAAAAGTATTTTGATTTGCAAAATCCTGGTTGACAACAAAATGCAGATCAGTTTCTTTTACAAATTTTTAACATTGAAAACGGATACTCAAATCTAATATTATCCTTTTGTCCAAATTCAATTCCACCGAGGCATTTTGGGGATTATCTTTCCTTCGTAACAAAAATAAAAACAAAAGGAGTGCACCATGAAAAGGCATACTATACTTTTCGCGGTTTTCTTGTTCCTGCTTTTCTCTTTCCAGATTCTCCCACAGGAAACAGCAAATCCGAATTCTTCCGAAATGGAAGCTTGTTTTAAAACGCTTCAACAAGGACTGGCTTCTGACAATCTTGGAGTGCAGGCGGGTTGTGCATATATGGTTGGCGAACTATGCTGTCAGAGAAGTGTTGTTTGTTTATTGAAATTATTGCGCAGTTCCCCGTCTGAGGAATTAAGAATCCTCGCTGCATTATCTCTTTACAAGATCGGAGACTCCCGCGGAATATATGCAATCAAGCAGGCAATACGTTTTGATGAGAGCGAAAGAGTCAGTCGATTATGTGAAAAATTCTACCGGGCGTATTTACAAAATAATGTTGCGTCCGAAATGCTGGTGGCAGCAAAATAACATATTTTCTTTCAGATATTCTGGCTAAGTTTTGTTTGATTTTTTTAGCCGGAATTTTCTGAAGAATGATTAAAAAGATTTTATCGATAGTATTCAGTTATACTCTTTTGGGACTGTTGTGTTTTTCTTTTGCGCAGACACAGCCGTGGAAAAAGTTGCAGTCACCTGTAACCGGAACTCTGCGGTTTCTCTCATTTGCAGATAGCCTCAACGGATGGGCTGCCGGCGAAGCCGGAACTATTATTCGAACAGCGGATGGTGGAGATAGCTGGGAAATTCAAAACAGTACCCTCCAAACTTTTATAATGGATATTTTCTTCGCTGATAAAAATTACGGCTGGGCATTAACTATTCGTGATGTGTTCCCCTTTAATTCAGTTTTGCTGAAAACTACGGATGGTGGTAATGAGTGGGTAGCAAACAACCTTCCCGATTCGCTGGGAATAGTTAGAACAATTTTTTTCTTTGATTCGCTCAGTGGTTTCGCCGGCGGTTCTGATATTTTGTACACATCTGATGGTGGAGACACGTGGACAGAAGTAGAAATTGATTCGAATATGGTTTCAGATTTCCCAATTCACAAGTTTAAGTTTTTTAACCGTCAGTTTGGTTATGCCTGCGGTGGGCGAATTGATGTAGCCGGGGTTGTCTGGAAAACAACAAATTACGGATTGAACTGGGTTGCGAGGGGAATTAGTGTTGACGAAATCTTCGACATTTTCATACTTGATTCACTGAACGCAATAACACTTTCAGGAGATCCCGAAGGATTCTTCCCCATCGCAAATATTAAAACCACTGATGCCGGGGAAACCTGGAATTTTCAGGAACTTTCATTTTTCGGACTCTCATTTGCAATTGATTTCAGAACTTACAACGAAGGATGGTCAGCTTCCGGTTATAAATTTTTACGTACAACTGATCATGGCAATTCCTGGAATGAATTTGAAACTCCCGATAGCACCACTATCTATGATTTGCAATTTACTGATGCGAGAAACGGTTTTGCTGCCGGAGAGAACGGGACCATTATAAAATACACTTCTCCACCTGATACCTCAATCTATACTCCCAATGAAATTGTGCTCAATCAGAATTTTCCAAACCCGTTTCATTCCAAAACATTAATAAGTTATGAACTCCCTGAAAATGGAGAAATAATTTTGAAGATCTTTGATATTCTCGGGAAGGAAGTTGCCGTGCTCGTTAATGATTACAAGCCAGCTGGTAAATATGAAATTGAATTCGACGCCCACAGTCATTCCGGCGATGTCCGGAACCTGCCTGCCGGTAGGCAAGGTCTGGCATCCGGAATCTATTTTTATCAAATGAGAGTCGGAGAATTCGTGCAAACAAAAAAGATGGTGTATTTAAAATAAAAATTCCCGCCTCTTCAATTAAAGAAACGGGGATTGGACCTCCTTATAAATTTTCACTTAAGCAAAATCATTTTATTCGCTTTAGAAAATTCATTGGCGGATAATTTATAATAATAAATCCCGCTTGATAGTTTCTCGGCATTCCACTCATACGTATAATTTCCCGCATTCAGTTCCTCCGAAACAAGCGTTGATATTTTTTCTCCCAGTGTATTAAACACTTCAAGCTTTACAAATGATTGTTCAGGAATTGAGAACTGAATTGTTGTACTTGGGTTAAATGGATTGGGATAGTTTTGTTCAAGTCGACATTCTAAAGGAACTTGATTTTCGACTTCCTTAATATCCGTTGTAAAGTCTGTGTAAAGTGCTATCATATTCGAGTACTTATCACCAGCGTGAGTAAACTGTCCTCCCACAAATAATCCTTCAGGAGTGGCTTTGAGTGAATAGACCGTCGCAGTGGCTATAAAATTATTTGCCTGGTGAATTCCTTTTCCCAATGGCTGCCAATCAGAACCATCCCACTTTGCAATTGAAAATGCCGCGTCTCCTCCAGCAATTGTAAATTGTCCACCGGCATAAATATCATCACCATTAACCAGAATTGCTCTTACCTGTCCATTCAGTCCATCACCTAATGCAGACCACTGTGAACCATTCCATATTGCAATATTATTTGCAGGGATTGAGCCTGCCATTGTAAAATTTCCTCCGACAATTAATTCATTGTTTCTAACTGCCAGTGCATACACAGCAGAACTTCCAGAACTTACGCTGACACCACCTCCAACATCGAACCAATTACTTCCATCCCATCTTGCCAGACCATTAACCGAAACGGTTCCTCCGTTAATTAATGTAAATGAACCACCGGCATATAAATCATTTCCTATGTTTGCCATCGCATTGCACAAGACACCTCCATTTGCGAGCGGATGCCAGGATACACCATCCCATCTTGCAATAAAAGTAGCGGGAACTCCGCCGGCATTAAAAAAATTACCGCTGGCATAAATATCCGTTCCTATCGCATGAATTGTCTGCACAGTATTATCTGGACTCGTTCCAAGTGCTGACCATGAATTCCCGTCCCAGGCCGCAATATAATTTGCATTCGATCCGCCCATACTGGTAAAATATCCGCCGGCATAAAGCTTATTATCGTTAACCAACAAATCATTAACAAAAAAGAATGGAGTTTGAGATCCTCCTCCAACATCTGACCAGGTATCCCCATCGAATTGTGCCAATCCCTGTATTCTTTTATCCCCGGCCGTAGAAAAATTCCCTGCAACAAAAAGTTTCGAATCATACCATTCAAGGTTACTTACAAACATAGTTGTTGTCCAGTAGTGATCGCCCATTCCATTTCCTAGTCCCGACCATGATGTTCCATCCCATTCATAAATTCCATTACCGAGGAGGTAATTTGGATTTTGAAATTCAAACCTTGTAGTATAAAGAACATACGGGTCGTGCATGGCAATATCATAAGTATCCCCTGATTGATAAAATGGCTCGTCACCTAAAGCTTCCCAGGCAGAACCATTCCATTTGGCAATAAGGCTGGCGGCTGGTCCGGCGTCGGTTCTAAAATCTCCTATTGCAAAAACTTCAGCATTAGTAGTTGCAATAAGCTTCTGAACTGCCAGATCAGAACCGCTGCCCATAGCTTCCCAGCTACCAGCGCCATCCTTCTGAACAATATAATCTCCGGGCCAACCATTAACTGAGTGAAACCCACCTCCTATAAAAATTTTTTCACCCACCACATCGATTGTGCTTACATTCCCAATTGTCCAGATAATATCAAGATCCTGCCAATCATCTGGAGTTGCAGCGGTATTATAAAGAGCCGCAAAGTAAGCAATCGTTCCGCCGGCAATTGTAAAATCTCCACCGACATAAACTCCCGTATTTCCAATTGCAATTGATCGAACTCTGCCATTAACACCATTTCCTCCTCCTGATCCTAACAGTGCAGACCAGTTGTTTCCATCCCATTTAGCAATATGATACGCTGTAATGCCTCCGGCCATTGTTAAATCACCTCCGGCATATAAATTAAAATTTCCGTCGGTTTCCAAAGCATAGACAGCACCATTAACACCTGTGCCTACTGCACTCCATTGTGAACCGTCCCATCTGGCAAGATATTGAATATTAGCAGTGTTAAGTGTAGTAAAGTTGCCTCCAATATAAATATCAGTCCCGACCACACACATATCTAAAATGAATTCAGAATTAAAATCATTTATATGACCGGGACCTTCGAGACGCCAGCCAACACCGTCCCAAAATGCAAGCAGATAAGATTCAAATTCGCCTTGTTCATTTGGCAGCTCAAAATTTCCAGCAAATACCATGGTTGTGGAATTATAAGGAGCAACAACTCTTGCTCTGTTAAACAGGCCTGGATATCCAAACTGATAGCTCCAGTAAACATCATCAGGATGATACATAAAATTTTGTTGTGCATCCATGGTAATGCAATGTAGCATTGCCAGAATGATAATGATTGGCAGATAGATTTTTCTTTTACCGGCAGGTAGGTTGAAAAAATAATTATAAAAAAACTTTACCAAAGTTTTCATATTGTCTCCTTAATATTTTTATTTCTTTTTACTTTAATAGAATCATTTTCATCATTTCAAAAAATTTATTTGTGCTAAGTCTGTAGAAATATATTCCACTCGGCAGATCTTCTGCGCTCCATTCATAATTATATACCCCTGCGTTCAACTCCTCGGCAACAAGCGTTGAAACTTTTTCTCCAAGTGTGTTAAACACTTCAAGTTTTACAAATGATCGTTCCGGAAGTGAGAACTGAATTGTTGTGGTTGGATTGAATGGATTGGGATAGTTTTGTTCAAGTCTAAAAGTATTGGGGAAAGTTTTTTCTTCTTTTTCTACACCTGTTGAAACATCCCTTTTAAATATTCCCGAGCCTAAAGTACCAACGTAATTAGTTGCCGTAGTATCACCGAGGCCAAATCGCCTGCCCATTTCTAAGAAAAAAGCATCGTCAGGAAGATTCTCTTCTTCTTCAAAAATGCAGTTTGATTCATCATTTATTTTAAACATTTCCCGCTCAGTAATTACTGAGATTGAAATGCCGTCTGTATAATTTAATGCGGCTATGTCTTTTACTAATCCGCCTTGCTGAAATCCAATGTTAAATGGATTCCAGCTCCCATCTTGATTGTTTGAATAAAAGTTGCCATTTGCATCAGCAGCAAGCATCTCTTTAATGCAATCAAAAACACTTGGAAACCCGGTTCTATCTACGGTTTCTACAGAGGTAATGTCATTTGGTAATCCGACATTGTACGGAAAATAGGATATACCTAAGTCTGAAGATTTATATACTCCTTGGCCCTGAAGTCCATTTTCGTTAGCTGTTGCTACATATATATTATCTTCCAGGTCAACTGCAATATCAAGAGAATAAAAAACATTTGCGCCAATTTGTATTGATTGATAAGAAACACCGTCGTCTGTTGATTTGGAAATGAAGGAGCCGCCACCCAGGAAAATATTTCCAAGTGAATTAACTACCATTGTTTTTCCAAAAGCAGATGTCAAGTTCCAATCTGCTCCACCATTTATTGATCTGTAAACGCCATTTTGATGCAAAGCGAAAAATGTGTTAGTTATTGGATGCTGGTATAAGCCGTAAAACCAGCCGTTTGGAATAGATAAACTGAGATTGAACCAATTCAAGCCGCCATCGTTCGAACTGAAAACTCCACTATGCCGTGTAGATACGTTGATGACTCCAGCGGTTGTGCTAATATTAGTAATTGCTGTTGCCGGCATACCGGTAACTTCCAGGTTCCAATTAAAACCATTATCGGTTGAGACGTAATTCCCCGGACCCTGAGTTCCGATCATTAATGAATTTGGATCGATTTCTACAACTGAAGAAATTAATGCGCTGGTTGGTGAGTTATAAGTGTTCCAGCTATTACCTTGGTCAGTGGAGTTTAATATTTTATCGCCCACTACATAAATGTCACCATTATTCTTCAACAGCACATCAACATAAAGCCCGCTTGGCAGTGAAAGCTCAACCCAGCTTGCACCCGAATTTAAGGAGCGATACAATTCATTTTGTGTAAGTGCGTGAATTTCTGCCGCCCCAACATTTTCAGTTTCTTCCGCAGACGCAAAGTCCCAAACGATACCATCATTCAAATTAATTCCACTGTTCGCAGCTTCCCAGTTTGCACCGTCATCACTTGAACGAAATACACCTGCACCATTTGTCCCTGCAAAGATGTAATCTCCCGATAAACCAAGTGAATAAATTGATGTGTTCGTAATTCCGTTGTTTGCCGAGGTAAATGTGTTCCCATTATCCGTTGATCGATATACCCCATTGAAAGTTCCTATAAAAATATCTCCGTTGCTTTTAATTAGAATATCATTAATGGTGCGTGTGGAAACTGAATTTACGAGTCTCTCCCATGATAATCCATCATTTGTGGAAAGATAAAGTCCTCGTAAATCTGTTCCGGCAAAAATGTGATTGTTTGAGTTGACAGCTAATGACCTGACATCTTCATTTCTATAACCAGTAAATAACTGTTCCCAATTTTGCCCAGCATCAGAAGTTCTAAATATCCCCCCATATGCATTACCCGATATAATTCTGCCTTGGTTATCTTTTATTAAGCAGCGAATGTACCCGCCATATGGACCAATAGATTCCCATTGTGATAAAACAGGATTCGTAAATAAAATCATTAGTAAAATGAGGTAAATAATTTTCATAGTGTTTCCGCTTCATTAAGTGTTTATATTAAAACTATCGACTTACTATTAAGCCGGAAAGTTTATCCGGAGGGATTTTTATCAGATGAGAGGGAATTGATTTCTAGGGCGGCACCTGATAACTATATAAAATTTGACTAACCTTCTAGAAAGAAAATTACAAGAAGTATTTATTTAGTTAGGCTGGCTTTAAATTAGCAAGAAAAAGCTTAATTCAAAACATGGTTAATTTATACTGTAAATTTTTAATGGTTAACAAATGCTATTCATATATGTGCTCTTTATTTAAAAATTGGAGGGATCTTTTTCTAAGCAAATACAAAATATTTTATCCGGTTTCATTGTTTATATCAAAATATTATTTGCAGGTACTCATTAAAAATTGTAATTGTTATTGCTTGCCGCTTAAATTTAATAGTCATTTTAATTTTTACGTTGATTCTCACTAAGGAGCTATAATGAAAAAAGGGCCAAAGGATTTTCCTAAAAAAACTACTGCCTTCCTAAACAAACTTTCTAAGAACAATAACCGTGAATGGTTTGAAGCCAACCGTGATCTTTACAATTCTGATTTTCTTGAACCTTGCATTCAGTTTGTTGTTGAAATGGGTGATAAGCTTCAGGATATTGATCCTGATATTGTAGCAATCCCGAAAGTTGATAAATCTATTTTCCGTTTGCACAGAGATGTCCGGTTCAGCAAAGATAAAACACCGTATAAAACAAATGCGGGTTTGTATTTCTGGAACGGCAAAATGAAAAAGATGGATGCCAGTGGATTTTACTTTCATCTTGAGCCGAAACTTTTTGGGGTCGGACTTGGAATTTATATGTTTCCGCCTCACCTTCTTAAAAAATATCGTGATGTTGTTTCAAATTCCGTTTCGGCAAAGGAGCTTCACCAAATTGTAAGAACGCTGGAGAAGAAAGGATATACAATCGGCGGAAAAAAATTTAAGAAAACTCCGAAGGGCTACGGTGCAAATACACTTTATCCCGGCTATTTGTTGTATGAAGGAATTTATGCATGGTTTGAAAGTTCTAATTTGAAAATAATCGGCGGCGGGAAAGCGGTAGACATTATTTACAAAATATTCAAGGACATGCTTCCGTTGCATAAGTGGCTGGTGAAAAATTTATTTTAAAAATTGATTTCCTATTTTCAAAATTGAAAAGCCCCGGATATCCGGGGCTTTCTAATTGATAAGTTTACCTTCTTACTTCAGTAATGTCATCTTCTTTACTGAAGTATAATTATTCCCTGTTACATCTACTGCTTCCAGCTTATAAAGGTATACTCCACTCGTTAGCTGTGATGCGTTGTAATCTATTCTGTGATTTCCTGCTGTAAAATCTTCGTTAACGACTTCTGCTACTTTTTCTCCAACAAGATTATATACGCTTATCTTTACTTGTGCATCAACTGGCAGTGAGAATTCTATTTTTGTTGCCGGGTTGAATGGATTCGGGTAGTTCTGTTCAAGTGAGAATTCTGTTGGCAAGGCTACTTCTGCTTCAACAACTCCTGAATATGTAAAGCTTCCATCAAAGTCTATCTGCTTTAGTCTGTAATAATATGTTCCGCTGGTTACTGATTGATCTGTGTAGCTGTAGCTCTTCGGTTCTGTTGTTGTTCCGAAACCCGGAACATAACCTATTTGACTAAAGTTAAAACCATCTGCACTTCTTTCAATCTCAAATCCTTGATTGTTTGTTTCTGTTGCTGTTGCCCAATTTAACTCAACACCACTTCCATTGACATTGGCAGAAAAAGAGACTAACTCAACTGGAATTGTTGAGTAATCAACCAATGATATGTATTGCAAATTGGCTGAAGCATAGATTGTTCTTATCAGGCTGCCATTGGTTCCATCTATTTCGTGAAGTCCGGCTCCATTTGTTACCACAAAGTTTCCACTTGGAAGTTGATAGACTCCTCTCAATCCTGTTACTGCTGTAAAAAAGTTTAGTTGATTACCATTAGAGTCATATATTCCCAATCCGGATGGAGTTGAAAAAATTGCTAAGGCAAGATTACCATTTGGTAGTTCGATTATTTGCTGCGGGAACTGAACACCTGTTATAAGATTATTAATATAAGTTCCATTTAAATCGTACCTGTGTGCCGCATCGCTACTTGAACCGGTGACCAAAACATCACTCGTTCTGAATAAAACACAGAAAGGACTGTTCAGTCCGCCGGCACCGATTGCTATAAAATTGCCAAGATAATTGCCTGCAAGATCGAATTCAGGTACAGCATTTGTATTGGCCCCGCTGCCCACAGTTACAAGTAAATTTCCATTTGGTCTGTACGCATGACCACGTAAGTTATCCAATATATTATTATTCACTCCGCCAGCAGGAGCATAAATTCCAAGATAATTTCCGGAGGTGTCAAATTTTTGGACAAGATCTGTAATTTGATCTGAAACGCTAATAAAACCATTTACATTTAACAACGCGTGCTTGGGTGAAGCTAGATTTCCCGGATTTGGTGGAATATAGTTTGCATTTACCAGATTTCCGGTTATTGGATCAAAGGACAAAACATTATCATTGGTCCAATCGGGTATAAGTAAAAGTTGTGTTGCTACGTTCTCTGGCTGCTCATTATTAATCATTCCTCCCCAATTAATTTCTGCATCTGTAAGATCATATTTCTGCATGACCTGATTGTACGTTAGAATTTCGCCGTTTGAAAATGGATTTAACAGATTCTTAATAACACTATACAGTATCTCATCGTTTTCAACTTTAATAACGTCTATCAAAATGCCGCCAGGAATTTTTATGCTTACCGGCAATTCCTGATTTATCGCCGCCCTCTTTGCTTCAATATATATTTGAGGATTAGTCTCTTTCGCTATTATCAATTCCTCAAATGAATACTGTTGAGAAAAAGATGAATTTAGAGACGAGGTGATAATTAATAGAAGCGATAGTAAGATGTATTTATTCATAATTACTCCCTTGAAAAGTTGTGAAATGTGAATTAACATAGTTGTGCTTTGAAAAACTTACTCTGACTATGCTAAAATATAAAGTAAAATTAATTAAGTCCAACATTCATTTTAAATTAGTTGTGCTTTTGTTTGTTTAAAAATAGAAAAGCCCCGGATATGCGGGGCTTTTCTAATTGGTAAGTTTACCTTCTTACTTCAGTAATGTCATCTTCTTTACTGAAGTATAATTCTTTCCTGATATATCTACAGCATCCAGCTTATACAAGTATACACCGCTCGTTAGCTGTGATGCGTTGTAATCTATTCTGTGATTTCCTGCTGTAAAATCTTTGTCAATGACCTCTGCTACTTTTTCTCCTACCAGATTATATACACCTATTTTTACCTGTGCATCTACCGGTAGTGAGAACTCTATCGTTGTTGCCGGGTTAAATGGGTTCGGGTAATTCTGTTTCAGCAAGTATTCTGTTGGCACCAATACCTCCGCTTCAATAACTCCTGAATATGTGAAGCTCCCGTCAAAATCAATTTGCTTCAGCCTGTAATAATATTTCCCGCCGGTAACTGACTGATCCGTGTAACTGTAGCTTTTTGGTTCTGTTGTTGTTCCAAATCCCGGAACAAATCCTATCTTCTGCCATTCTTGAACGGGCGAAGTCAAAGACGAAGCCCTTTCAATCTCAAATCCTTGATTGTTTGTTTCTGTTGCTGTTGTCCAGTTTAATACTACCATGCCTTCTTGTGCATTTGCTGTGAAAGAAGTGAGTTCAACTGGAACGCCTCCGTCTGTTGTTTTTAGTATTACTCCGTTTTCTCCTGTTACAAATCCGGTGAAATCATTAATAAAAAAGACATCGTTGAGAGTTTGACTGGTCCCGCTGTTTTGGCTCGTCCAGCTAAGACCGCTGTTTGTTGTTTTGTAAATACCACCGCCCATCCCAACTACATAGCCGACTGTGCTTGTGGGAAAATGCATTCCGAAGAAGGCTTGCCCGAATATTGAAGTACTCCAGTTACTGCCTCCATCAGTAGTTCTTGAAACTGCGCCCGAGCCTTCCCAAACTGCAGCGGCTGTAATTCCATTATTTGCATCAAAGAAGTGGACAGCGTACAATTTCCCTTCGTTGCTGTTAAGATAGAAGGGGAAAAAATCCCATGTGGTTCCGCCGTTAGTTGTTTTACCAAGCATTGGCTGGAAGATGCTGTTCTCTCCTGCTACAAAACCTGTAGTTGCGTTAATCATATGAGTTCCCCAAAATCCGCCCCCGAAAAATCCATTCTGAATTATACTCCACGAAGCACCTGAATTTGTAGATTTAAGAATTGTTTGTGATGAACCGCCGCACAATCCTGTTGCCCCGCTGAATGACAGCGAAAATAAATTGTCCGAAACTCCGGTTGTTACTGTATTCCAGGTTGTTCCTCCATTTGTTGTCCTGAAAATAACCCCGCCGCTTGCTGCAATAACACCTTCGTTAACATTGAAAAAGTGAACAGCATTCAGATTTTCCGCAGGAGATGTCGTTGTTGAATTCCAGCTCATGCCTCCGTTGGTAGTTTTGAGAACAGTTCCGGATTCTCCTACAACGAACCCGTTGTTTTCATCAACAAAGTAAACTGAGTTTAAATTTACGGTTGCACCGGAATTCAAAGATACCCAGCCGGGTTGACTGAATATTATTGTCGAAATGAATAAAACCAGAAAGATTGGAAGAGAGAATTTTACTTTCATACTATCTACTCCTTTTTGATATTTATAAGTTACCTGAGATATTTATTTACTCCCCATCTGTACAGTTGTTCATGTTTCTATTTGATCAATTTTTTAGGGTGAAAATATAAACTTCCGGAAAAACAATAAATATAATTTTGTGTTGAGCGGAAATTATTCTGTATGAATTTCGGCGTGTCTAACGGATGAAAGTAACTAATAAAATTTCATTCCAAATTTTTAACTTCCCTATTTCTGAAACATTCAATAATGTGATCATTCACCATTCCTGTGGCCTGCATATGAGCATATACAATTGTCGAGCCTACGAATTTGAAGCCTCGCTTTCTCAAATCATCACTAATTTTATCTGACAGTTCTGTTCTCGCCGGAAGCTCTTTTAGTGATTTGAATTTGTTCTGAATTGGTTCCCCATCAACAAAGCCCCAGATGTATTTATCAAATGTTCCAAATTCTTTCCTTACCTGCAGGAAGGCTTTGGCGTTTATAATGGCCCCTTCAACCTTTAATCTGTTCCTGACGATTCCAGCATCCTTCAAAAGTGAATTGATTTTTTTTCTGTCGTACTTTGCCACTTTATTGAAATCAAAATTATCAAATGCTTTTCTGAAATTTTTTCTTTTATAAAGAATTGTTCGCCAGCTTAATCCTGCCTGAAATCCTTCAAGTATTAGAAATTCGAAAAGCTTCCTGTCGTTGTGCAGCGGGACGCCCCATTCTTTATCATGATACTTGATCATCAATTGATCATCAGAAGGCCAGGGACAGCGTTTAATGTTCTTCATTCTTTACCTTTAAATTTTTTAGTCTAAGTTGTTTTCCTATTATAAAAGCCGAGTATTATCCCCAATGCAAGCGACCAAAGCGCGGCTAATCCAATTTGAAATTCTTTTGGAAGTATAAATGTAATCGTGTGTGCGGGAATCCAGAACCATAACAGGGAATAAAATCCTTTGTCGAGATTTTTCCAGTTTGGATTTCCTGCAATCAGGTTATCTAAAAGTCTGTGCATTAGTACCAGGAACGGACCAAATTGTAAATTCATCAGCGTTGATACGGCAAATGATCTGCCGATTCCGCTGAGCGGTGGAAGATAATTTTGATCTATCAGTGAATCAACAAAACCCTGAAATCCGACGAATGCATATTTTATCATCACTGCAAGAGTTGACCATTCAATAATTTTCAGAATCAGTGTTTTAACATCATATGGAGAGAATATTTTCCTTTTAACAATCCAGTGAGAAACAGCATCTCCAAGTGTGCCGAGAATTGCAAACTGTAACACTGCTGTTAATATTGGGTGAGCAGTAACTAATTCAATATACCAGTTCATTCGAATGACAAATTTTTATTTGATAAATTTAAGCAAATAATTTTTATATATAATTATTGTACAGCCAATGAGCACAAAAGAAAAATTTATTGAAGAAATGAAAAACGCTTATTCGTTCAAAGATGATTACTTTACTCTCGGCGGGGCAATCTTTGAGGGCGAATGTGTAAACAACTTATTTATAAATATCCCTCTAAAAACACTGAATCGGCACGGATTGATTGCCGGTGCAACCGGCACAGGGAAGACCAAAACTCTGCAGGTAATTGCAGAACAGATGTCGTCCAAAAGTATCCCGGTTCTGGTGATGGATGTCAAAGGAGACTTCAGCGGAATCGCTAAACCCGGAGCCATAAATCCGAAAATTGAAGAGCGACACAATAAAATAGGTTTACAGTATGCTGCCAGCGGTTTCCCGGTAGAACTACTTTCGCTTTCAGAAGAGAACGGAGTTCGTTTACGTGCAACTGTTTCTGAATTTGGACCGGTGCTTCTTTCCAAAATTCTTGAGCTTAATGATACACAGTCGAGTTTCGTGTCTCTCATTTTTAAATTCTGTGATGATTCACATTTGCCTCTGCTGGATTTAAAAGATTTCAAGCGTGTTCTCCAATTCATTTCCAACGAAGGAAAACAGGAAGTTGAAAAACAGTATGGATCAATATCAACCACATCGGTTGGAACAATACTTCGCAAAGTGATTGAGCTTGAGCAGCAGGACGCGGAAAAATTCTTTGGTGAAAAATCTTTTGAAGTTGATGATCTTGTAAGGATCGACGAACAAGGCCGAGGAGTTATCTCAATTATTCGTCTTGTTGATTTGCAAGACAGGCCAAAACTTTTTTCCACGTTTATGCTTTCGCTTCTTGCTGAAATTTATTCTTCTTTCCCGGAAGAAGGAGATCTGCCGCAACCGAAACTGGTAATTTTTATTGATGAGGCTCACTTGATTTTCAAAGAAGCTTCAAAGGCATTGCTCGAACAGATTGAGACCATAATAAAATTAATTCGTTCGAAAGGGGTTGGAATATTCTTCTGCACACAAAATCCAACAGATGTGCCTGCAAGTGTTCTTTCTCAACTTGGATTGAAGGTTCAGCACGCATTGAGAGCATTCACTGCAAAAGACAGACAAATGATAAAACTTACCGCTGAGAATTATCCGTTATCAGAATATTATAAAACAGAAGAAATGTTAACTTCTCTCGGAATTGGTGAGGCAGCGATAACTGCTTTAAACGAAAAAGGTTCTCCAACTCCGCTTGCAGCAACTTTACTCAGAGCTCCCCAATCGAGAATGGATATTATTTCCAATGAGGAAATAGATGAATTAGTTATAAATTCACGACTAGTTCCAAAATATAATGAGGCGATCGACAGAGAAAGTGCTTATGAACTGTTAAATCGAAAGCTGGAAGTTTCGGCAAGGGAAAAAGAGTTTACATTACCGAAGTATGAAATTCCAAAACAACCTCGCGGACGACCAAAAGAAGAAAAAAGTACTTTTGAAAAAGTTCTTACGAGCTCAACAACAAGACAGATTGGCAACACTGTGGTTAGAGAACTTGCGAGAGGAATTTTGGGCGTACTTGGATTGGGCGGCTCAACCAGAAGGCGAAAATAAAAACTAATTTCCACCGGGTTCAGCTGGTGGAGGATTGATTGGTTCGGTATTGTCGGTACTTTTTAATCTAACTGAATTTTTAAGTGCCTGGGTAAGTAAGTATTCAATTTGCGCATTGATACTTCGTAAATCATCTGCCGCCCATTTTTCTAGGGCGGCATGAACATTTTCATCAATTCTTAACAGAAATTTTTTCTTTTCAGCCATCGTTTTCCTTCTTTCTAATCATTAGCTCCCCGCTGCTGAGTTTCTTTTCATCAACTGGGCTAGATAAAATCCAAGCATAATAATCCATGGATTTTCATCAATTATGTCTGATCGTTTTTCGATGATTATCTGACTTCTTTCTTTCAGGGAAAAGCGACTGAACATTGAAACGAGTAATTCGTTTTCACCAAGATATATCTCCGCTTGCTTTTTGAAAAAACCAAATTTCATTGTTAGCCTGGCTCCGCGTGGAAGTTCCAGCACGCCTTTCCTTCCCCAGAAATTATTTTTAAAGTGAGCAAAAGGATTCTGATATCCTTTTTTTCTTATATCAACATCTCGCTTGAAAAATTTGGGTCTGTAGAATTCTAACTCTTCGTCACCCGTTTTTAATTCGGCCAGATCGCTAAAAAATTTTGGATAAGATAATTTTGCAATTAGTTCATCACCGGATAAAAGGTCAAATTCTCTTTTCCAGATACTGGATTGAAATATCTTTAGCTCTTCACCTAGATAATCAGATAATTTTTTCATTGTGCTATTGTTATTGATACAATGTGCCTGTATTGATTACCGGCTGCGCTTCTGTTTCAGAAACAAGTGCAACCATCAGGTTGTTTACCATTGTCGCTTTTTTATCTTCATCAAGCGTAACGATTTTCTGTTCGCTCAAAGCATTCAACGCCATTTGAACCATTCCAACTGCACCTTCAACTATTTTAGTTCTTGCTGCAATGATTGCCTGTGCCTGCTGTCTGCGCAGCATTGCCTGAGCAATTTCCTGTGCGTATGCAAGATGTGATATTCTTGCTTCGATTATATCAACACCCGCAACCTCTAATCTTGATTGCACTGTGTTCTTCAGACTCTCTGCTATCTCCTGCGGACTTCCACGCAGAGATGATTTATCTTCCTCTTCAACATCGTACGGATACTCTGATGCGAGGGTTCGTATTGCTGTTTCGCTTTGTATGTCGACAAACTGTTCATAGTTCTCAACATCAAATACTGCTTTTGCCGAATCAATAACTTTCCACACAATGACCGCGCCGATCTCTATCGGATTTCCGTGAAGATCATTTACTTTAATTTTCTGGCTGTTGAAATTTCTGATTCTCAACGAAACCTTTTTCCTTACTGTGAATGGATTTACCCAGTAGAAACCTGATTGCCGAACTGTTCCTGTATATTTCCCAAATAATATTATAACACGTGAATCGTTTGGTTGAACTACGATAAAACCCGACAGCATTAAAAACGAAATTATCATCAGGGGAATGACAACCCACAGAATTTGAGGTTCTTCGGTGTTAATACCTATTATTAATAAATATATGCTTAACGCCATGATGGCAATTGTTAAGAACAACATTAGAAAACCATTCAGTTTATTTGCTGGTTTTTCTGCTATTTTTTCCATTTTTGTACTCCTTTTTGAAAATGCTATTGTAATGATATCATATTGATAGCAAAAAATCAAGTGCTATTTTAATAATGGTATCCTGATATTAAAAAAATTGAGATTTTCCCTGTTTTTGAATTATTTACAATAGATTGCTGTTATTAAAGGTAATTATTGAGGATTTATGAAGATACTACTAACCGGCGCTACCGGCTACATTGGCAAAAGGTTGCTTTCTTCCCTGTTGAAAGATGGACACGAAGTGGTGTGCTGTGTAAGAGACAAAAAGAGGTTTCATTCGGATTTTGATCCTGAGACGAGCAAGATAACTTTATTTGAAATTGATTTTCTGAAAGATCCTCCCGATAACTTTCCGATTAAAGATATCGATGCTGCTTATTATCTAATTCACTCGATGAGCTCAAACATTTCAGAATTCGCTAAACTTGAAGAAGCATCGGCGAAAAATTTTATTAAACTTGTAACCGGAACGAATATCAAGCAGATAATTTATCTCGGTGGAATTACGAACAAGCAAAAGCTTTCAAAACATCTTTCTTCAAGAAAAAATGTTGAAGAAATCCTTTTCGGTTCTGGGATACCTGTTACTGTGCTAAGAGCAGGAATAATCGTCGGCTCGGGAAGTGCATCCTTCGAAATTATCCGCGACCTTGTTGAAAAGCTTCCTGTAATGATCACACCGAAATGGCTGAATACAAAACACCATCCGATTGCAATAAGAACTGTTATCCAATATCTGACAGGAGTTTTGCTTCGTGAAGAGATTTACAACAAATCATTTGATATCGGCGGACCAGACATTCTTACTTACAAAGAAATGCTTCTGCAGTTTGCAGAAGTACGAAAACTAAAACGTTTTATTTTTACCATTCCAGTTATGACACCACGATTATCATCTTACTGGCTTTACTTTGTGACTGCAACATCATACAAATTAGCAGTTAATCTTGTGGACAGCATGAAAATCGAGATTATTGGCAAACCGAATGATCTTGAAAAAATGCTGAAGATAAAATCAATCTCATACAAGGAAGCAGTTAGTCTTGCTTTTACAAGAATTGAACAGAACGAGGTGGTTTCGAGCTGGAAAGATTCTTTGGTTTCAAGTTCAAATAATGATGATCTGCTTGAACACATCAATGTTCCAACCTTCGGATGCTTTACCGACAAACGTGAAAAGGAAATTACAACGAGTATTGAACAAGTGATAAAAAACATCTGGTCAATAGGGGGTGAGCGCGGATGGTATTATGCTGACTGGCTGTGGCACATTCGTGGTTTTTTGGATAAACTTATTGGCGGCGTTGGCTTAAGACGCGGAAGAACAAACAAACTAGAAATTTATTCGGGAGACACTTTAGATTTCTGGCGTGTGCTCGTTGCAGACAAATCAAATAAAAGACTGCTTCTTTACGCTGAGATGAAATTGCCCGGAGAAGCCTGGCTTGAGTTCAAAATCATAAATAAAGCAGGCAAAAACTTTCTTCAGCAAACCGCAACCTTCCGTCCCAAGGGTTTGTTAGGAAGATTGTACTGGTATTCTGTTTTACCGTTTCATTACTTTGTGTTTGATGGGATGGCGGAGAATATTGTTAAGCACAAATGATTTTAATATTTTGAAACTTCCCACAACTACTTAACTTCATCAGAGCCCATACACTTAAACTCCTTTATGGGTAGCTTCACCTCATTAAAATTACTAATTTTGGTTTGGTTGTTTATTATTGCAGTAAATAACTGGTTGAGATCAATTTTAGATGAAACAATATACGACAGAAAAATATCGCATTGACATTTATGCAGACCAAGCTTTTACAGAAAGTTCGGCTGATAATGTAAACAAATACGATTTTGTTTACTTCGACAAATCTGAATATTATTTTCCAACAATTTGGGGAGTAAAAACCTTTCTGAATGATACGCTAATAAAAAGTGCCGTTATTGGTTCTATTGGTGGTGGAACAGGTATTCACGAAACTTCGACCATAATTGAAAATGACAGACTTTTAGTTTGCTGCTCAAATACTATTTTTTGCTTATCGATTCCCGACTTGACATTATTATGGCGAACACGGGCTGACCAAGCAACTTGCTTTCAAATTTTCAAACTGCAAAGTGACTATTTAGTTCACGGAGAGCTTCAAATAAGCCGACTCGACAAGGACGGAAAAATTATATGGCAATTTAGTGGTGCAGATATTTTTACAACATCAGACGGCAAAGAGAATTTTATAATAACTGACAATTGTATTTTGGCGACCGACTGGGAAAACCGGAAGTATAAAATTGACTTTAATGGGCAATTAATTATATAAACAAAATAAGCTAGCTATTACACGAGTTTTGTGTTCTGGCGGGTTGACGCAAAGATTGGAACTTTGTGCTCTGAAATCCGCCTGAACAAAAAGCTGCAAAACGTCATCTAAATCTTTTAACTACATCCCATCAATTATCTTGTTAAACGTTGTGCTCGGACGCATAACATCAGTTGCTTTTTTCTCATCGGGCAAATAGTAGCCGCCAATATCAACCGGTTTGCCCTGAACAGAAATTAAATCCTTGATAATGTTTTCTTCATTGGAAGAAAGCTCTTTATAAATTTTTTCAAAACGAGATTTGATTTCAGCATTCTTATTTTGCTGTGATAATGCTTCTGCCCAATACAAAGAAAGATAGAATGAACTTCCCCGGTTATCAATCTCTCCTGCTTTTCGTGATGGCATTCTTCCGTTCTCAAGATACTTAAGTATTGCTTTGTCAAGAGTTTCGGCAAACAGTTTTGCTTTTTCATTTCCGGATTTCTCCGCTATCATTTCAAAAGATGGAACAAGTGCACAATATTCACCGAGCGAATCCCATCTGATATGATTTTCTTTCAGTAATTGCTCAACGTGTTTCGGCGCTGAACCGCCGGCACCTGTTTCAAACAATCCGCCGCCTTTAAGTAGCGGGACTATTGAAAGCATTCTCGCACTAGTGCCTAACTCGAGAATTGGGAAGAGGTCTGTTAAGTAATCACGAAGAACATTCCCTGTTACTGAAATTGTATCTAGCCCTTTCCTCGTTCTTTCAAGAGTGTATTTCATAGCTTCAACAGGTTTCAGGATTTTAATTTCAAGTCCTGTTGTGTCGTGTTCTGGTAAATACTTTTTTACCTTCGCGATTATTTCTCTGTCATGTGCTCTGTTTTCATCCAGCCAGAAAATCGCCGGCGAAGAAGAAGCTCTTGCTCTGTTGACAGCAAGTTTTACCCAGTCTTTTATCGCTTCGTCTTTAGCCTGGCACATTCTGAAAATATCGCCGGTTTCAACCTGCTGTTCTAATAAAATTTTGCCTTCACCATTAACTATGCGGATGACACCGTTAGACTTCGCTTCAAATGTTTTGTCGTGTGAGCCGTACTCTTCTGCTTTCTTTGCCATCAATCCAACGTTGGAAACGGCACCCATCGTTGAGGGATCAAATTGACCATTCTCTTTTGCGTCTTCAATAATTGTTTTATACATGGTTGCATAACTGCGGTCGGGAATCATTGCGATACAATCCTGCAGTTCATCTTTTCTGTTCCACATTTTTCCTCCGTCACGCACGACATTAGGCATTGATGCATCAACAATCACATCATTCGGAACGTGAAGATTTGTCTTTCCTATTCTCGAATCAACCATCGCAAGTTCGGGCTGATACTCATATACTTTGTTGATGGCCGCTTCTATTTCTTTTCTTTTTTCATCGGGAAGTTTTTTCAGCTTTTCGAGTATATCCATCATACCATAGTTTACATTCGCACCAATTTCCTTGAGAGTTTGTGTATGTTTCCCTAATGGCTCTTTGAAATAAACAGAAACAGCGTGACCAAACATTATCGGATCGGAAACCTTCATCATAGTTGCTTTAAGATGAAGCGAAAGAAGAATATTATCTTTTTTTGCCTCTTCAATTTGCTCAGCATAAAACTTTCTTAGCTCCTTAACGTTCATAACCGCCGCATCAATTACTTCATCTTTTAGAAGCTTAAGATTTTCTTTTAGCACGGTTAAATTTCCATTTGCATCGACGAATTCAATTTTTACGACATCGTCCTTTTGCAATGTCATAGATTTTTCAGAACCGAAAAAATCCTTTTGACTCATATGAGCAACGCGACATTTTGAACCTGATTCGGGCCATGATTTCATCATTTTGTGCGGATGCTTCTGCGCAAACTTTTTAACAGAAGCCGCTGCACGACGATCAGAATTACCTTCTCTTAGTACTGGATTTACGGCAGAGCCAAGCACTTTTGCAAATCTTTCTTTTAATTTTTTTTCATCTTCTGTCTTTGGTTCCTCGGGATAATCGGGAATCTTATACCCCTTTTCCTGCAACTCCTTTATTGCTGCTTTTAACTGGGGAATTGTTGCGCTGATATTTGGCAGCTTAATAATATTAGCTTCCGATTTTTGGGTAAGTTCACCAAGTTCTGCTAGGTAATCCGGGATTTTTTGTTCTTGGGAAAGATTATCAGGAAAGTTTGCGATTATTCTCCCGGCCAGAGAAATGTCTTTTTCAACAATTTCTATTCCGGAGCCTTTTGTAAAAGATTTAAGTATAGGAAGTAGGGAATAACTTGCTAAAAGAGGTGCTTCATCTATTTTAGTCCAGTTTATTTTAAAACTCATTTTTATGTCCACTTTTTATTTAGAAAAATAAATTAACTCAGTAACTAAAAATACTTAAACACACTTAATAATTGAAGAATTTGCTTGAGAGATTACATAAATCCTGATTGTCTGGATATTATAAATCATATAATTTTGACACCGCTATTAACAATTTAATTTTATGAAGAGAGAAAAAGTTAAACAATTTGTAGAGAAAAGTTCAGTACAGAATTTTATAATAATATTAATAATTTTTAATTCGATTACAATTGGCATGGAAACTTCCGGTGCCATTATGAATGCGTTTGGAAGAACGCTTCTGTTCATTGATAAAATTATACTTGCAATTTTTGTTATTGAAATATTATTAAAGCTTTATGCTTATAGACTAAATTTCTTTAAAAACGGCTGGAATATTTTTGATTTCACAATTGTGGCAATTGCCCTGCTTCCGGCTTCGGGAGCGCTTGCAGTTCTTCGATCGCTGAGAATATTCAGGTCGCTGAGACTAATTAAAAACCTTCCGAGATTACGGTTTATAGTTGAATCTTTACTTCTTTCTCTTCCGAGTATCGGGTGGATTTTTGTTTTGCTTACTCTTGTGTTCTATGTTTTTTCAGTTATCGGCACAAAATTGTTCGGCGCCTCCTATCCAGAGTGGTTTGGAACCATCTGGGCGTCGATGTTTTCGCTGTTTCAGATAATGACGCTTGAAGGCTGGGCAGACATTGCCAGAACAATAAGCGCGAGATATCCTTTTTCAAATGCTTTTTTCATTTCTTTTATACTAATTGCTTCATACACAACACTAAACATTTTTATTGCCATCGTTGTTAATACAATGTCTGAAATCCAGCAGAAGATCAGCATTCAGGAAGCAAGCAAAATAGAAGATATAATTCAGGATGAAAACGAAGAGCTCAGAAACGATATCAGAAATCTGAAAGAACAAATCATAAAAATGGAAGAAAAGCTTTCTAAAAAAATCAGCTCTCTGTAATATTTTAGATCTCTGTTAATCATTCCTAAACGAGTCATTTGATTTTTAAAATTTTAGTGTTAAAATTTAGCTGCGTTTTATGTTTCACTAATCAGAAGGAGGAATAAAATGGACATACTAAACACAATTCAATCAGCGCTTGGCGGTGGGAATAAAAAAGATGATCTGATGTCTACTGTTATGGGTCTGCTTGGCGGGCAAGGTGGTTTAAATAATCTAATAAGTCAATTTACATCAAAGGGTTTGGGAGATGTTGTCGGTTCTTGGGTTAGCACAGGAAAAAATCTTCCCGTCTCCGGAGATCAGCTCCAAAATGTTCTCGGCAAGGATACCATTAGTAACCTTGCATCAAAACTTGGAATGGACAATGGTGCTCTGACTTCTCAGCTTACTAATCTCCTTCCGGATGTAGTTGATAAACTTACTCCTGAAGGCAAAGTTCCCGAGGGTGATATTATGAGCAAAGGAATGGACATACTTGGCGGACTGCTGGGCAAAAAGTAATTGAATCAGAATCTCTGATTGTTGAGCCGCGGTAAAAACACTGCGGCTTTTTTATTGATTTTGCTTTCCAAATTCATCCTTTATAAAGGAACAAAATTACCTCTTTTTTTGTTCTAAATTCTAACAAACACTTAAGAAAACGAGGATAAAATTGAAAGAAAAAGTAGTAATAATAACAGGTGCCAATAAAGGCATCGGTAAAGAAGCAACTAAAGAAATCGCTAAGCTTGGAGCTAAGATTTATATGGCGTGCAGATCACTTGATTCTGCTGAGCATGCGAAGGATGAAATTATAAAAGAATCCGGCAATCCAAATGTTTTTGTAAAGCATCTTGATCTTGCTAGTGTTGATTCAATTAAAAAATTTGCGAAATCATTCAAACAAAATGAAAGCAGGCTTGATGTGTTTATTAACAACGCAGGACTATGGACAAAAACTAAAAAGTTAACTGATATAAATGTTGAGCAGACATTTGCTGTAAATGTTCTCGGTCATCAGCTTTTAACTCAACTTCTTATTAATGAATTGAAGAATGCCGCTCCATCAAGAATCATAAATGTGGCTTCACATTTTGCGGGAGGACTCGATATTGATGACATCAACTTCGATAAAAGAAATTACAACGAGACTCTTGCTTACAAACAAACCAAGCAAGCAAACAGAATGCTCACGCGCGAGTGGGCAAGAAGATTAGAGAAGGATAATATTTCGTTTTATTCAATGACTCCCGGATTTATTCCGGACACAGAATTATTCAGAGAACAAAACTCAGCCGGAAAACTTCTTCTGAAAATGTTCGCTTTAATTGAAGGAAGAACTATCCCGGAAGGTGCCGACACAATTGTTTGGTTAGCTTCATCTGAAAATATAAACGGAAGTAACGGCGGCTTTTATAATCAAAGAAAAGAAGAAAAATGTAAATTCAATAATCCTGCAGATGAAAAGAAACTTTGGGAAAAATGTGAGGAGTTTCTCAATAAAATAAAAGTGAACGATTCTGTTTTTCAATCAGCATAAAGCGGGAAGAAAATATGAGACTTAATTTAGATGAAATTCATTATCGAATAAGAACTGATAATCAGTTTAAAAAGAAACTTAGAAAACTTGTGCTTATTGGCGGGGTTGGGTTAGTTTTAATAGCTGTTCTAGGTGTAGTCGGAATAGTATTTTTCTCTTCCGCTATAATTTCCTTCTTATATACCAACACGCCCGCAGTTTATGAATTAGGTTTTAATTATGTGCGTGATTTTGCAAGTTCATTTATGCTTGAAGATATAACTGCTATTCTGAATCCACTTGCCGGCGGAGCTAATGTAAGTGAGATGAAAAATCTTGTTACACAATATTTTAATCAGCTTGGCAGCAACCCGGCAATAGATTTTCAAAACTTCCAGAATTTTATCACAACCGTAAAAAATTCATTGCTTGATAATCAAATAACAAATACAGAGCTGGATTTAGTAAGACAATTAATATTGAATTAAAAATATTATATTGGCGGAATAATTGGAAGCTTAGACCATTCTATATCAGGCCTCTCCGCTTCTGGGTTTATCGGGTGAAGAATGATCGATAAGAATTCCTGTCCCATTATGCCCCAAAATAATTTACTGCAAACTGTCTATATAATTAAATCAAAACGGCTTCTTATAATTAGCTAACTTTTTATATCTTAATTCAAACATCTTTAAGATTTTATCATTTTACACAAAGCACAGAGCAAAAAAATTCATTATGGATTTTCAAATACTTATCTCAAATATTACTAATCCAACTCTTTTATTTTTTCTTCTTGGAATTGTCGCTGTTACCATAAAAAGTGAATTTACAAATCCCCGAATCCTCAAGCAAGTTTATTTCTCTTTACCTCTTATTCGCAATAGGATTTAAGGGCGGGCAGGAATTGGCAAACAGTCAATACAGCTCTGAAATAACTTACACTCTTATATTTGGTGTTGTAATGGCATCGGTTATTCCTGTCTATACATTTTTTATACTTAAGAGAAAGCTCAGCCCAAGTGATTCGGGAGCGATTGCTGCTGCCTACGGTTCGGTAAGTGCAGTTACTTTTGTTGCCGCTGTTTCATTTCTTGAAATGCAGCAAATTGCTTACGGTGGTCATATGGTCGCTGTAATGGCCTTAATGGAATCTCCTGCCATTATTATTGGGGTAATCATGATGATGCAATTTGGCAGAGGTTCGGAAAAAACTGTTAATTGGAAATCAATCTTTCAACATTCTTTTAGCAACGGAAGTGTTGTAATGATTATGGGAAGCCTGATAATTGGGATTATTGCAGATACAAAACAGGCTGAAGGGATTAAGCCCTTTACCAACGATATTTTCAAAGGATTTCTTGCAATCTTTCTTTTGGAAATGGGAATGGTTGCCGCGAAAAGATTTTCTGCGTTTACAAAATATGGTTTATATGTTTCATTATTTGCCATATTTATTCCACTTGTAAATGGTTGTATAGTTGCATACTTAAGTCAATTCGTAACCGCAGATGTTGGTAATAGATTTATTCTTGCAATTCTTTCTGCAAGTGCATCATATATCGCTGTGCCTGCCGCTATGCGAATTGCGGCACCAGAGGCGGACCCGGGCCTTTATATTCCGATGGCGCTGGGTATAACCTTCCCCGTAAATATTACTGTCGGAATTCCAGTTTATTTTGCCGCAGTAAACTTTTTTGCCTGATGGAAAAACTTGTAACGTCAGAAATTAAGCTTGGCATTATTGCCGGCGGACAACTGGGAAAAATGCTTGTTCTCGCAGCAAGCAACTGGAACGTGAATACGTACATAATGGACAAAGATGAACATTGTCCTGCTTCAGCATCATGCTCATTTTTTTTCAATGGGGATCCGCTAAACTTTGATGATGTTTATGAATTCGGACATCTTGTAGATGTTGTTACTCTTGAGCTGGAAAATGTAAACGTCGAAGCTCTCAAAAAATTAAAATCTGAGGGAAAGAAGATTATACCTGATCCCGATAAACTTGAGATCATACAAGACAAGGGATTGCAAAAGCAGTTTTATGATAAGATAAATGTTTCTTCCTCTTCGTTCACATTGTTCGACAAAAAACAGGATATTATTAATTCTATCAACAGTGAAAAACTTTCTTATCCTTTTATTCAAAAACTACGCAAGGGTGGTTACGATGGACGAGGAGTTTCAATTATTCATTCAAAAGATGATTTGGATATTCTGCTCGATGGTGCTTCTGAAGTTGAAAAGTACATTGAAATAGACAAAGAAATTTCAGCAATAGTTGCACGCAACCAAAGCGGAGAAGTTAAATGTCATCCAACAGTAGAAATGGAATTTAATCCAACGGCAAATCTGGTTGAAAGGCTTATTTGCCCATCCACATTACCCGCAGAAATCGAAAACCAAGCTGAAGATATTGCTATAAAAATTATTACCGAGCTAAATCTGTGCGGTTTGCTCGCTGTTGAAATGTTTGTTGATAAGAATAAAAAAATCTGGGTAAATGAAATCGCCCCGCGACCCCATAACAGCGGTCATCACACAATTGAAAGCGCTATAACTTCGCAATTTGAACAACAGCTTAGAGCAATCTTTAATTTGCCTCTTGGTAGTACAAAACTGAAACTACCGGCCGTTATGATAAACCTTTTAGGAGAACCGGGATACGAAGGTAAGGTTAGATATGAAGGATTAACAGAGTGTATGGCAATTGAAGGAGTTAAAATTCATCTTTATGGAAAAAAGATAACAAAGCCGTTTAGAAAAATGGGACACGTAACTGTTTTGGCTCCAACAATAGAAGAAGCCAAAACAAAAGCAGATTTTGTAAAACAAAAAATGAAGGTTGTGTCATGGTAAAACCACTAGTCAGCATCATAATGGGCTCAGATTCAGATTTAAACGTAATGCAGGAAGCAGGAAAAGTTTTAAAGGAATTTAAAGTTCCATTTGAGATAACAGTTGTCTCAGCGCACCGCACACCCAAAAGATTGTTTGAGTTTTCAGAAAAAGCACATGAGCGCGGCATTCAGGTTATTATCGCTGGTGCCGGAGGTGCAGCACATTTACCGGGGATGGCAGCTGCTATTTCTCCACTGCCTGTAATCGGAGTCCCTGTAAAATCTTCAAACTCTCTTGATGGATGGGATTCGGTACTTTCAATACTGCAGATGCCGGGTGGTGTTCCGGTTGCAACTGTAGCACTTAATAATGCAAAGAATGCGGGATTACTCGCGGTTCAAATTCTTTCTGTGAATGATAAAAAGCTTAGAGATAAAATGATTTTATACAAAGAGAAACTTAAGACTGATGTTCTCAATAAAATTGAAAGAGTAGAAAAGAGCTTTAAGTAAAATTTTTATGTCTCTTTAGGTTCGATTCCCGGTTTTGCGTACGATAATCGTGATAGCTTTTTTGTTTCATGGTAACTATCTAATCCGCTGATTGCAATTGTCCCGGTTTTTTCAATATCAACAAATCCATCCGTCAAAACAATATCATCGGGAATAATTACTTCAAGAATTTCTCCAACTATAAAAATTGTTCCATTAGATTTAATTTCCTGCTCTTCTAAAAACTTTAAGCCGATTTTTATTTTTGATTCTTTAACGAACGGAGCTTTAAAAGTCTCTGTGTATTCCTGAGTAAGTCCGCAAGCATCGAACTCGGAAATATCTTTCTCGTATCGTGCAGATGTTTGGTGAGCTTGTTTGAATATTTCTTTGTTAATATGATTTATAGTAAAGTAATTTGTCTCTTTGATATTGGTGTAGGTATGTCTTTCAACAGAAACCGGACGCATTAAAAATCCCATCAACGGAGGATTTGCTCCAACGTGAATTACGGAATTGAAAATTGCCAGATTTGTTTTTCCTTCTTTGGAAATTGTTCCGATAAGATTGGCACTCTTAAATCCCGAAAGTGAATTAACGAAAGCTGCACGATAGAGTTTTTCAAAAACTAAAATATCTTCTTTAAGTAATTTCATATCGATATCGTTTTAATTAACAGATAATGGTAAGCCTATTAACTTTTTGAATTTAATTGCCGTAATATTAAAAAACCAGCGGCAAACTTTTTGTTTTATTTTCTTGCAGAGTAAAACTTTTTCACACTCGATAAACTAGTCATTACTAAAATAACAATGCCAAGTATTCCATAAATCAATTGCAGCGGAGGATTAGGCTGACACCCTATAATTATAATTTCAACTATTATCCAAATTAAAAGAGCTGCACCCAACAGTAAGCTTCCTAACCAGCCCCAATATTTTCTTTTCCACAATCCCGCTGTAACGATAAGTGGATAAACGCCCAGCACTGTAAATAAAATTATTCCCGGAATAAGATAATCGGAAAAAGGAGAGTTTTTTAAAAAGCTCAAGGGTAATTTTAATGTTTCCCCGGTTGAATCAGTAATAAGAAAAACACCACCTCCCAATCCGCTTAATGCTTGAAAGAAAACAGAAACAATTAGAACTATAACTAATTTTGGTTTTTTAGATTTCATTGCTCTCTTCGTTAAACCAAAAATTCTATTTTATCTGTTTGACAGTTTCGATAATTCCCTCTTCATAACTAATTGGCTTATAATTAAATGCTTTTTCAAATTTTGTACTGTCAAAAAGATAATCGAATTCATTTTGGTAAAGCATTTCGTTGTTTTCTTTTATTACCTTGTTAAACAATCCGAGCATTGAAAGCATCCACTTTTTAACGACCATATATTCAGGCTTAACTTTCATCGCTTTTGCAGCAAGTTCAACAAACTCTTTTCCGTTTAGTACGTTTTTGTTTGTTGGTAAATGCCAGATTTGATTGTAGGCAGAATCTGTATTACCAAGAATTGCTGTTCCCCTTCCCGCATCCGGAGTATAAGTAAATGAATGCTTTTTGTTAACATCAAGCATCCACTGTGCTTTCTTTCCTTTTTTATAATTCTCGAAAACCATAATGTTTACAAAACTTAGCGGTGTATTAGGTCCATAAAAGTCTGCGGCTTTTGCTATTATCGCTTTAAGGTTTCCCTGCTTTACTTCGTTCATTATCATTTCATTTAGCTTTGCTCTTACTTTTCCTTTTTCACTGTCGGGTTTTACCGAAGTTTCTTCCGTCATCCATCCATCAACTTTTCCATAAGAATAAACATTATCAAAGAAAATAAATTTGCTTTTGTTTTTCTTACACGCTTCAATAACGTTCTTCATTATTATGGGCCAGTCTTTCCTCCATACTTTTATATCGTACTGTATTCCGGCAGTTAAATAGACTACTTCAGATCCCTCAACGGCTTTAATGATTTCTTCAGAATTTAGCAGATTTGCACTAACCAGCACGTCGCTATTATTAACTTTTTGGGGGTTGCGGCTCACCAACCTGATTTCATTTGTGTATTCGGGCAATGCTTTAGCAAGCTCTTTGCCAATAACTCCTGTCGAGCCTAAAATTGTCTGCATAATATTCCCTTGAGATTGTTATTTTTTTCAATCATAACCATTATTTGATTAAAATTCAACTTTGAGTATAAAATTGATCGCTTAAATTATCTGTGCAGAATGTTAATTTAGCATTGAAAAATTACTGCTGATTATTAATTTATAATCGGATGAGCTTTATTCCATCTTACAAAAATATTTCTGAAGAAGATTTTGCCCGACGTTTAGCTCGCGCAGATGAAATTATTAAAAGCTGCACCAGTTGTCCGCGAAATTGTCTCGCCGACAGAAGCAAAGGCGAACTTGGAACCTGTCAGAGCAGAGATTTACCGATTGTTTCTTCTTACACTTCTCACTTTGGAGAAGAACCGGTTCTTTCAGGAACTAACGGCGCAGGAAATATTTTCTTCGGCAACTGTAATCTTCACTGTGACTATTGCCAGAATTTTGTAATCAGCCAAAATTCCAAAGCGGAGATTAAAAATGAAGTTTCAATTGAGAGACTCTCTGAAATTATGATTGAGCTACAAAATAGAAATTGCCACAATATTGGATTGGTTTCTCCAACTCATTTTGCGGTACCAATTCTCAAATCAATAAAGATCGCTTCTGACAAAGGTTTAAATCTTCCGATCATTTATAACACAAACGGTTATGATTCGGTTGAAGTTTTAAAACTTTACAAAGATGTGATTGATATCTACCTTCCGGATTTCAAATACGGCAATAATGATTATGGACGACGTTACTCAAAAGTGCCCGACTATTTTGACAAAGTAAAACTTGCAATCACTGAAATGTATGAACAGGTTGGCAGTGAATTAATTTATAATAACGAAGTTGTCGCTAGAGGGCTGATCATTCGCCATCTTGTGCTGCCAAACGGTCTGGCTGATTCAGAAGAAGTCTTCAAGTTTATTTCTGAGCTCGATCCGAAAATTCATATTTCATTAATGGCTCAGTATTATCCAACTAATCGCGCTGAAAGAAATATACTTTTAAACAGATCCGTACGATACTCAGAGTTCGAACGCGTAACACAATTGCTTGATAAATATGGTTTGGAAAACGGCTGGATTCAGGAAATGGAAAGTCATGATTTTTACCGACCTTATTTCCAGGAAGACAGAGAAGATCCGTTTGGCAATAAAAAGCTGATAAACATCTAAAAGAAAATTCCCGATATAATTGTTTGGCCCAAAAGAAAAATTTAGTTAATAGTCAGCCGACACCAAGATAAAGATCGAATTAATATCCAGAACAAGCAACCGAAATACTATTAACCCGATTTTTCCTCTGCTTTAAAGTACCTTCGAGAACTACGCGATTAATATTTCTTTGGCGCAAGAAATTTATTATATAAAATCAGTCCGATAATAGTAACAACGCCGATCATTGAAAAGATAATCCACAATGTGCTTGGTTGGTTTAGATTATCAACAAAGTGCACATAAAGATTTGCGCCAAGAATTCCGCCGATAAAACTTCCGAGCACACCATAAAGAAATGCGTAACCGAGATAAAGAGCTTTTTTATCTTCGGGAGCGATGAGTCCAACGTAGCTGATAAATTTGGGATGTGCTGTCATTTCACCTATCGAGAATATTACTATCCCAAGCATGAAAACCCAGATGTTCGTGTTGATTGCAAGTATTGCCATTCCAATAGTTCCCATTCCAATTCCTGCAATCATTGTTGGAAGCGCCTTGGTATGTTTAACAATGTTTGAAACAACTATTTGCAGCAAAATAATTGTTCCTGCATTAATTACGGTAACATGTTCAATGTCAAACTTCCAGTTTAAATCAATCCCAACACCACTGAAGAGCCCATTCACAAAATTGTTCACCGATGTAGCATCGACATATTTCTGAACATACCATAACACAGAATCAAACATCTGGAAATAAAGAATCCAGAATCCGGAGTAAATAACTATCAGCCCGATAAAGCGGACATCAGTTAAAACCATCACGGCGCCTTTTAAAACCTCGCCTATGGTTTTTGTGTTCTCCGGTTTTTTGGGTTCTTTGTAAACAAGAAGTGTGGGAATCAACATTGATGCTGTTCCTATTGCGGAGGCTAACATTACGTATTGCCAGCCGAATGTACTTATAATATAAGGAACCAGAATAAGCGGAAATAAAAACGCACCCAAATTTATTGACCAATAAAAAATTCCAAATCCCAGCGTGCTGTTGGTTTCGTTGGTTTCTCTTGCAATTGTTCCAGAGATCATAGGTTTAAATGCGCCGGCACCGACTGCCATAACAATTAAGCTTGCAAAAACCATTGCATATTCAGTTGTCTGACTTGTCAGAAAATATCCAAGCCCTAAAAAGATAAAAGCAAAAATCAATGTCTTCCTGTAACCAAACCTCTCACCGATTGCACCGGATAAAATCGGCAGAATATAAAGCAGCGGCTGAATTGTGCTTTTAATAACTCCAACACTTTCTTTAGAAAATTCAAGCTGATCTGTCATATAAACAGAGAGAATACTCATCATTCCATAATAGGATCCTCTTTCAAAAAATTCCATTAATATTACTATCCAGTAATTTTTTGAGAAGGATGATATGCCAGGCTTTTTAGCGGGGATGTTCTCTGTCATTTGGTTTCTCCGGATTTAAAATTGAAGAGTTTTTGGAGCGAAAGTTAGATGCGAAAAGCGATTTTGCCAAAAGAAATCTTCGGTTCCGACATTTAATAATTCAATATTGGACTCAGCCATCTTTCAATTTCTTCAACGCTCATTCCTTTGCGGCGATGATAATCGAGAACCTGGTCTTTTCCAATCTTACCAACTGTAAAATATTTTGCTTCCGGATGAGAGAAGTAAAGACCACACACACTTGCGGCAGGATACATTGCAAGGCTTTCTGTTAGTTTTATTCCCGTGTTCTTTTCAATATCAAGCAAAGAAAAGATAATTGGCTTTTCTGTATGATCGGGTTGAGCCGGATAGCCGGGTGCCGGACGAATACCGGCATACTTTTCTTTTATCAGATCTTCGTTTGAAAAATTTTCATCTTCTGCATATCCCCAGTACTCTTTTCTAACGACTTCGTGAAGATGTTCGGCAAATGCTTCGGCTAGTCTGTCAGCAATTGCCTTAATCATTATGCTATTATAATCGTCGTGTTCTTTTTCAAATTTTTCAACAAGCCTCTCAATTCCGATTCCGGCTGTAACGGCAAACATTCCAATATAATCTTTAACTTGAGTTTCTTTTGGAGCAACAAAATCAGAAAGGGCAATATTTGGTTCGCCGGAAGATTTTTGCATCTGCTGTCTTATTGTATGAAGAACTCTTTTTACTCCGCTTCTTGATTCATCGGTATAAACTTCTATATCATCAACTCCGACAGAGTTTGCGGGAAATAACCCAACAACTCCGTTTGCAGCAAGAAGCTTTTCGTTTATTACTTTGTCTAAAAGATTATTCGCATCTTCAAAAAGTTTTTTTGCTTCTGTTCCAACCGACTTATCTTCAAAAATTGAAGGATACTTTCCTTTCAATTCCCAGGTCATAAAAAAAGGCGTCCAGTCAATATAGTTTCTTAGTGTCGAGAGAGTATAATCTTTCAGGGTTGTTACGCCGAGCTTATTTGGTTTTTTGATCTTTGTTTTTCCCCAATCAACTTTTAGTCTGTTGTTTCTAGCTTCCTCAAGCGAAATGAAATTTTTATCTGACTGTTTTTTAGCATAATCTTCTCTCAGCTTTGAGTATTCTTCTTTGAATGATAGAATAAATTTCTTTCTCTCTTCTTCGTTTTCGCTCAGCAGATTAGAGACAACCGGAACGCTTCGCGAAGCATCCAGCACATGAATAACCGTGCCGCTATAATTCGGTGCGATCTTTACTGCAGTATGAACTCGCGATGTTGTTGCGCCTCCTATCAGCAATGGAAGATTCATTTCCCTTCTATCCATTTCCTTTGCAACATGCACCATTTCATCAAGTGAAGGAGTTATTAATCCGCTGAGTCCGATAATGTCTACTTTTTCATCAAGTGCTGTCTGTAATATTTTATCCGAATGAACCATCACTCCCATATCAATAACTTCATAGTTGTTGCAACCAAGCACAACGCCGACAATGTTTTTGCCTATATCGTGGACGTCGCCTTTAACGGTGGCTAATAAAATCCTACCGGCCTCTCCCCGTCCCTCTCCGAAGGAGAGGGTGGAACTCATTTTTAATTCTAAATCGTTTGAATTAAAAGCATTCTGAATTTTTTCTAATACTTTATCAATCTCATTTATCACTTCTTCATTTTTAAACCTGATTACTTTAAATCCTTGACCATTTAGCCAATTAGTTCTTATCTCATCTGATTCCCGATTCTCTGGTAATTGATGAATTAACCCATCCAATTCAATTATCAGTTTTTTCGAAAGGCAGACAAAATCTGCTATGTATTGTCCAATAATATGCTGTCTTCGGAATTTATAATTATTAAGAGTTTTTGATTTAAGCTGTTCCCATAGAATTAATTCAGAAGTTGTTGGTTTTTCTCGATGAGATTCGGCAAACTTCTTCAGCATAGAATATAAAATTGGATCAGCCGTTTGATACCCATACTCATTATACGTTGCGGGTTTCTTCATTTCTGCCTCTTCCCTTCGGGAAGGGGACGGGGGATGGGCATTGATGTAGGGTTCAAGTATCGCTACCGCTTTTTTCATCACTCTTGCACTCTTAACAACCTGCGGCAAAAACATTTTGCCAGCACCAAACAAATCACCGACGACATTCATTCCCGCCATCAGCGGTCCCTCAATAATTTCAAGAGGCTGAGAATATTTTAGTCTGGCTTCTTCCACGTCTCCATCAATGTGATAAACAATTCCTTTGATCAGCGCATGTTTCAGCCTTTCTTCAACAGGAAGAGTGCGCCATTCGTCTTTTTTCTCTTCTGCCTTATCTTTCTTCTTAATTGTTTCGGCAAACTCTATTAATCTTTCGGTCGCATCTGGTCTTCTATTCAAAATTACATCTTCAACTTTTTCAAGAAGATCTTTTGGAATTTCTTCATAAACTTCGAGCTGACCGGCATTAACAATTCCCATATCCATTCCAGCTTTGATAGCATGGAATAGAAATGCCGAATGCATTGCTTCACGAACGACATCGTTACCGCGGAATGAAAATGAAAGATTGCTTACTCCTCCGCTCACTTTTGCAAGTGGAAGATTTTGCTTTATCCATCTTGTTGCATCTATATAATCAACAGCATAATTATTGTGTTCTTCGATTCCTGTTGCGATTGCAAGAATATTGGGATCGAAAATTACATCCTGTGGAGGAAAACCAATTTCTTTTGTTAGAATATCATAAGCACGTTTGCATATTTGTATTCGTCTTTGAAAAGTATCTGCCTGACCTTTTTCATCGAATGCCATCACAATTACTGCCGCACCGTAGCTTAATACTTTTCTGGCATGTTCTTTAAAAACCTCTTCGCCTTCTTTCAAAGAAATTGAGTTTACAATTCCTTTGCCTTGAAGACATTTTAATCCCGCTTCTATTACTGTCCACTTTGATGAATCAATCATTATAGGAAGCTTCGCAATATCCGGCTCTGCTTCAAGAAGATTCAAAAACTTAGTCATCGCAGCTTCTGAGTCAAGCATTCCCTCGTCCATATTGATATCAAGAACCTGCGCCCCGCCCTCTACCTGATCGCGCGCAACAGAAAGTGCTTCATCATATTTGTTTTCTCTGATGAGACGAGCAAACTTTTTTGAACCAGTAACGTTCGTTCTTTCTCCTATATTCATAAAATTAGAGTCGGGTCGAAGAATAACAGGCTCAAGTCCGCTCAATCTTAAATAAGGCTCCTGCTTTTTCGGAATTCTTGGTTTGTAATTTTTTACCAAGCCGGCTATTTCATTAACGTGATCTGGTGTTGTTCCGCAGCATCCGCCGACAATATTTACAAATCCGCTTTTCAAAAAGTCATCGAGCACGCTTGCCATTATTTGGGGTGTTTCATCATAACCACCCATTTCGTTTGGAAGCCCCGCATTAGGATAAACCGATAAAAATTTATCTGACACATTCGAAAGGTCTTCAACAAAGGGTCGCATTTGTTTTGCACCGAGTGCACAATTCAAACCGACACTAACAAGGTTTTTTACGTGAGAAACAGAAATATAAAAAGCTTCAACTGTTTGTCCTGATAATGTTCTTCCGCTTTGGTCAACTATCGTCCCGGAGATCATTAAAGGAATTTCAAGATTTTTTTCATTCAAATAATTTTGAACTGCTAAAATTGCAGCCTTTGAATTAAGGGTATCGAAAATCGTTTCAATTAGGATTATATCAACACCGCCATCAATAAGACCTCTTGCTTGTTCATAATATGCAAACACTGTCTGGTCAAAAGTTACTGCGCGGTATCCAGGATCGTTAACGTTGGGAGAAAGTGAAAGAGATTTATTTGTTGGTCCTAATGCTCCTGCAACTAAATGATTTTTATTTGGATATTTTCTGTTGAACTCTTTTGTAACTTCTTTTGCTATTTTTGATGCTTCAAAATTTATTTCGTAGACAAATTCTTCTGTGTGATAATCAGCTTGAGAAAATCCGTTTGCGTTAAAAGTATTCGTTTCAATGATATCCGCGCCGGCTTCAAAATATGCACGATGAATTCCTTTTATAATTTCCGGCTGGGTAATTGAAAGCAGATCATTATTGCCCTTAAGATCATGCGGATGATCCTTGAATCGCTCACCACGAAAATCTTCTTCCGTCAAATTGTGGCGCTGGATCATCGTGCCCATTGCGCCATCGATAACAAGAATTCTCTCTTCTAATAATTTTCTAAAATTTTCAACTGTTAGTTTCATAAACTTTCTATTATTTGTCATTGTGAATTCCGCTTTAGCGGGATGAAGCAATCTATAAAGATTACTTCGTCGCTCTCGCTCCTCGTAATGACAGCATTAGTTATTTAAAATGAAAAACCTCTTCAGATGATATGAAGAGGCGTAAAACATATCTTCATCTCATCTTTCCCTCCACAATTGTGAAAGGCAGGATTTAGCACCCGACATCCGGAAAAATCCGAACCGGCTGCTACGGCATCAACGGGCCTGTTCCCTACGCCGTTCTTGATAAGAATTGTATTTATAAAGAACTAATAAAACCCGCTTCAAATATATGAATTATACTTTCTTTGTCAATAAAATAATTGATCAATCTATTAATTTTAAACTGTCAACTACCTTTAAAACACATTCAAATATGGCTAAATTGCCCAAGTTAAAAACAAAGGACTTTCAAACATGATCATAGTAACCGGCGGCGCAGGATTTATCGGAAGCGCAATTGTCTGGCGGCTAAATCAGCTCGGCGAAAATAAAATTATAATAGTTGACGAACTAGGCACAGACGAAAAATGGAAAAATCTTGTCTCATTGAAATTTGATGATTTTGTCCACAAAGATGACTTCATTTCGATGGTGGTTGATAGAGACATTCCATTTGAGATCGAGGCAATCATTCATATGGGCGCAAATTCTTCAACAACAGAAAAAGACGCAGATCATCTATTCTCAAATAATTATCTGTATACAAAAGAACTTGCTAAATACTGTCTCGAAAAGAATCTCCGTTTTATCTATGCATCATCTGCGGCAACCTATGGTAACGGTTCACTTGGTTTTGATGATGATGAAAACAAACTCGAAACGCTTCGCCCCTTGAATATGTACGGTTACTCAAAACAATTATTCGATCTTTGGGCAAAACAAAACCGTGCTTTCGACAAAATTGTTGGACTCAAATATTTCAACGTTTACGGTCCGAACGAATATCACAAAGGAGATATGCGTTCAGTTGTTCACAAAGCCTTTGAACAAATTCGGGATACAGGAAAAGTGAAATTGTTCAAATCGCTAAATCCAAAGTATAAAGATGGTGAGCAGCTTCGTGATTTCATTTATATTAAAGATGCCGTTGAGATGACTTTGTACTTCTTAGATAAGCCGGCTGTGAATGGATTATTTAATCTCGGGACGGGAAAATCAAGAACCTGGAATGATCTTGTAAAATCAATTTTCATAGCAACGAACAAACCAGCAAACATCGAGTACATCGATTTGCCTTCACATCTGCGGGAAAAATATCAATACTTTACCGAAGCGAATATGAACAAAATAAAAAAAGTCGGCTACAACTCATCTATCACTGCTTTGGAAGATGGTGTTGCCGACTATGTTAAAAATTATTTGCTCGGGAAACAGTATCTGGGAGCTTAAATACTATCGGTAAGAATCCTCGTCATCTTCTTCTTCAAACAGATCATCTTCATCATCCGGAAAGTCATCTTCTATTAAATCGTCTTCGGAAGGCTCGGCATCGAAAGGGTTATCCTCTTCCTCCTCTTCTTCATAATAGTCGTCTTCTTCATCAAAGTCATCATCTTCGTCTTCGTCTTTTTTCTTTTTCTTGGCAGCATTAAGCGTGTATTGATCTTCCTCAAAACTAAGCTGTCTGCTGATTTCATTAAAGTCAACAGCGTTCTCGGTTAAATCGCTTTCGTTTATTTCCATCGAACTATTTTCCCACATTTTATGTGTGTTCCTTCAGATTTTTTTCAAAAATACGTTTTAATATTTACAATAATAATTTTATTTACAAATGATTTTTTTGCTACGGCTTAAAATATAATTTCCTAAATAATCTACAAATACTTATTTCGGTCAAAGCATTATTTTGGGACAATCAAAATATTATTTTAGGAAAATATGAAACTTGCAACACTTTGTTATGTAATTGATAAAAAGGACAATTCAACCTTAATGATTTATCGGAATAAAAAACAAAACGATTATCACGAAGGAAAATGGAATGGTCTCGGAGGAAAATTTGAGCCGGGCGAATCTCCCGAAGAATGCGCAATCAGAGAAATTGAAGAAGAGAGCGGATTAAAAGTTAACTCGGTTAAAATGAAAGGATTTATAACCTTTCCTTTGTTTGATGGAAAAGACGATTGGTATGTCTTTCTTTTCACTTCTGAAGAGTTTGCGGGTGATTTGATCGACTCTCCCGAGGGGAGGCTTGAATGGATTCCAAATGAAAAGTTAACTGAAATCGGATTGTGGGATGGAGATAAGATTTTTATTCCCTGGTTATTCGAAGATAAGTTTTTTAGTGCGAAGTTTAATTATGAAAACGGAAAGTTTGTCGATTATTCTGTGATCTTCCATTAAATAAAAATGAGTTTTTCCTCCAAAGCAAAAAAATACTTCGCCAGCTTAAAATCATATGGATTAAACGTGCGCGGTGTCGCCCTTATAAATCCCTACGAAAATCATGAGGTAAGAAAGGTCGTCGAGAATTTCTATACAAAATTTTACACTGACCAATCTGAACGTCTCTTCATTATTGGTATAAACCCCGGAAGATTCGGTGGGGGCTTAACGGGTATTTCTTTCACCGATCCGGTTGCTTTACGTGAACAATGCGGTATTGAAAATAATCTCGGAAATAGAAAAGAACTCTCCAGCAAATTTGTTTACTCGGTAGCAGAAAAATATGGGGGAACAAATAAATTTTTCTCAAATGTTTTCCTTACGGCTTTGTACCCGTTTGCTGTAATCAAGAACGGAAAGAACTATAATTATTATGATGAAAAATCACTGGCTGAAAGGCTGAGATTGGAGATAATTCAGAATATCAAAGCACAAATCGATTTCGGTGCCAGAAGAGATGTTGCTGTCCTTCTTGGAAAGAAGAATGCAGAATATTTTTCGGCACTCAACGACGAGCAAAAATTTTTCAGAAAAATTGTGGTATTGGAACATCCAAGATACATAATGCAGTATCGCTTAAAGCTGGTTGATAAATACATAGACAAATATATTTCAGCAATCACCCGATAAAACAGTATGAACAATTATCTTACAACAAATTATGATTTAAATAGTGTTGACTTGGTTTCTGTAATTGATGAGCTTCCTCTCTGGTCGGCACCATTCGGTCTGCGTCTTCTTGAAAAAATCAATTATAGAAAAAACCTTGTCGCGCTTGATATCGGTTCCGGAACTGGTTTTCCTTTACTTGAAGTTGCAATGCGTCTTGGAAATTCCTGCAAGGTTTACGGATTAGATCCCTGGGAAGCCGCATTGGAACGAGCTAAAAATAAAATTAAAATTTATGGCATTCACAATTGTGAGTTGTTTTGCGGCGTTGCGGAAAAAATTCCTCTGCCTGATATGTCGGTTGATCTGATATTTAGCAACAATGGGTTAAACAATGTCAATGATATCGAAACAGTTATGATGGAATGTAAAAGAATTTGTAGGCCCGGCGCCCAGCTCGTATTCTCTTATAATACGGATAAAACGATGTTTGAGTTTTATTCGGTGTTGGAAGAAGTTCTTCTTAAAAAAAATATGCAAGCTGAATTGGACATGATGAAAAAGCACATCTATCAAAAGAGAAAACCCGTAGACGAATATGTCTGTCTTCTGAAGAAATACGGTTATGGTGTTGACGACACATCTGAACATAAATTTGATTACAGGTTTGTCGACGGAACAACGATGCTGAATCATTTCCTTATAAAGCTGGCTTTTATTGAAAGCTGGAAAAATATAATTCCTGAATCTTTACGCGTGGAAATATTTTCGGAGATCGAAAAACGACATAATGAACATTCAAATAACGCTCGTTTTCTAACGCTTACGATTCCTTTTGTAATTATAAACGCAACAAAAAATTAATTTCCGCCTTTATAATGTTGCCCTAGTGTTATTTCTTGAGACCATCATCAGGAAATTGAATTTTTCGGGATATATTTTAGAGAGGAAGTTTAATATATTTCTTTCGTAAACATTCCTTACATCAATTAACTATAGTATCGGAAAAAACATGACACGGAATAACCTGCTGCATAAAATTTTACATTATCTAAACCTTGAGGGCGAGGTTGATGATTATGAGAAAATTCATGAAACCATCCAGCGCGATGTTGTTTTCAAAGGCACAAATCTCTGGATATTAATGTTTGCAATTATAGTCGCCTCGGTTGGTTTAAATATGAATTCAACCGCGGTAATTATCGGCGCCATGTTAATTTCTCCGTTGATGGGCCCGATAAACGGAATGGGATACAGCATCGCAACATACAATTTGCGTTTGTTCAGATTTTCAGTGAAGAATTTCACGTTCGCGGTATTTGCCAGCCTTGCTGCTTCAACACTTTATTTTGCTGTTACTCCAATATCAACGGAACACTCTGAGCTGCTCGCAAGAACAAGTCCAACTATTTACGATGTGCTTATTGCTTTGTTTGGTGGGCTTGCAGGAATCGTAGCAATAACAAGCAAGCAAAAGGGAAATGTAATTCCTGGTGTTGCTATTGCAACCGCGCTGATGCCTCCATTGTGTACCGCCGGATATGGACTTGCAACCGGCAAAATGAATTTCTTTTTTGGTGCTATTTACTTGTTTACAATAAATACTGTTTTTATAGCTCTTTCATCCGTTTTAATCTCGCAACTATTGAAGTTTCCCATAAGGACTATCGTGGATGAAGATCAAAGAAAAAAAGTTAACGGGTGGATAACGGTTGTTATAATTATTGTGTTAATACCCAGTATATTTTTTGGTTACAAGCTTATCCAGAACGAAAAGTTTAAAGAAATGGCATCTATGTTTATCGAAAGCGTAAGCTTCTTTGGGGGAAACTATCTTTTAAAGTCAGAGGTTTCTCCCGAAAAGAGAGATATAAAATTAATCTATGGTGGATCTGCCCTCACCGAAGACCAGAAAAATCAGATAAAGCAGAGAGCCAACGACTTCTTAATAGATGAATCATCAATTGAAATTCAACAGGGTTTTACCCTAGAAGCATTGAGAACAAAAACGAGTGAGGCTGAAAAACTTCAGCTCGAAATTAATACTTTGAAGATGGCGTTGATAAATAAAGAAAAACAGGTTGACAGTTTGATGAATAAAGGAATGATCGGCAAGCAAGTTTTAGAAGAGATCCGGGCTGTTTTTCCTCAAATCACCGGATGTTCAATCTCTGACTCCTTTGTTTTCCAGGATACGGCCTCGGTTCCCAAAAAAATAAAACTGGTTGTATTCGAAACAAACAGAAAGGGCTTGCTTAATAAAGACAAAGAAAAAGTAAATGAGTGGGTAAAGAAACGGCTTGATTCAGAAGACATGAGAATTTTATACAATAATTGATTTAAGCGAAATAATTTATAAGATATCCCCAGATAATTGAAACTAAAAGAGCAATTATCAGAGCGCGGAACGCGGTTTTCATATTTCCATCTTTAAATAATACGATCGGGCCAAAGCCTGCCCCCGTGCTGAGTCCAGCAATAGTGGCCCCAATCGATAATCCTGTATGCAAAAAAGCTTCTGCAATTGCTATTGATGCAGCACAATTTGGAATTAACCCAAATAGTGCGGCTGCAAAAATCTGAATGTTCGGATGAGCTTGAATTGATTTAACAAGCTGCTCAGAATCAAATAAAGATAAAATTAATAATATTCCTATCGTTATCAGCAGCACCCAGAAATAAATTCTAAGTGTTCTTTTAATTGCATGCAGGGTAATTTCCTTATAAATGGTTTTTTCCAACTCGTGTTTTATTTCTACTGCATGCGATGACTTGACTTCGGGCAAAGGACCATCATAAAGTTTATTACCCAATGCAAAATCAATAGCATAACCCGAAACAACGCCTATTAATAACTTCAATCCGATTATATAAAATATCATTTCTGATTGCTCAAGATGAGCAATCAGAACCGGTAAAGCTTCGTCAGATGTAGCAAGATATGTTGCTATAAGAGTTCCTAGAGTTACGCGACGTGAAAGAAAAAGTGTTGTTACAAATACTGACATCCCGCATTGGGGAATTATTCCAAGTAGTGTTCCAGCAAGCGGGCCAAGTGGTCCTGAAATTTTTAATTTAGAAATTAGATCTAGTTGTTTAGTGTGAGAGAAATATTCAAGAAGAAAATACAAAAGAAATAGAACCGGTATCATCAGATAGGTATCTGCTAACGAACCAAGTATTATCTCAAAAATTCCTGAGTGCTGATGATTGTGCATATTTGTAATCGATGTTAAAGATTGTTCTTTGTTAGAAAATCTTTAATCGCTTTATTAACAGCATTAGGATTTTCGATGGGCGTCATATGTCCGGCCTTTTCAACTAAAACAAATTTCGCGTTGGGAATTTTGTCTGCCATTGACATCATTACGTCCGGTGGTGTAAGATTGTCTTCGCTTCCGCCAATCATGAGAGTAGGAATTTTTATATTTGGAAGAGTTGCGGTAGTGTCCGTTCTGCCAAGCATTGCTAGCAAACAGCCTTTAACTCCAATCTGATTATTCTTTTTAGATCGATCAACAACTTTTTTATATTCTGTATTATTGTCTTTTACAAACATTTCGCCAAAGCAGTTCAGGACGAAAGCTTCGATAAATTCATCAAACCCGCCTGAGTTTATCTGCTTTATAGCCGTAACTCTTTTTAATTTTCCCTCGTTATTATCTGCTTCAGATTTGGTATCGCATAAAATCAACGCGCTAAATTTACTTTGAAATCTCTCCATGGCCCTTAATGAAATATAGCCACCCATTGATAGTCCGCAGAGAATGGGTTTTTCTAAATTTAATTCGTCAACTATTTTTTCCAGGTCATCAACAAACGCCTCCATAGTAAATTGTCCGTCGCCTGCGGGAGAATTGCCTAGTCCACGGATATCATAAGAAACGCAGAGATAGTATTTGCCGAAATACTCAATTTGGTCTTTCCACATTAGGTGGTCATAAGGGAACCCATGAATAAACACTATTGGTTTTAAGTTGTTGCTGCCCGATAGGAAAACCTTTAGATCATTAATGTTTTTTTCCATCATTATCCGTTAAAAATTTTGATAAACCCGAATGAAATTTAATCCATTATGTCTTATTATTCACATTAAAATTAATATTTTTATTGTTTCAAATTTTCGCTGATAATAGAAAGTGCCTTCATGAAAATTGCCTTTGTTTCAACCGAATGTGTTCCTTACGCAAAAACCGGCGGACTAGCCGACGTTGCCGGTTCGCTCCCTGCTGAACTTGCAAAACTTGGATGTGATGTCAAAATATTTGTTCCCAAATACTCCCTGATTGATGAAAACAGACATGGATTAAAGTACAATTGGAATATTGGAGAAATGCCAATAAGAATTAATGGCATAATCCGTTCAGTTCATGTTCACCAGAGTAAATTGCCAGGAACCGAAGTTGATGTTTATTTTGTTGATTGTCCACATTACTTCTATCGTCACATTATTTATACAAACGATCATGATGAAGATGAAAGATTTATCCTCTTCTCCAAGGCAGTAATTGAAACGCTGCAGCGACTTCAGTGGGCGCCGGACGTTATTCATTGCAATGATTGGCAAACAGGCTTACTTCCGTTGTTCATCAAAGATAATTATAGCTGGGATAGATTTTTCGATAAGACCGCAACATTGCTTACAATTCACAATATTGGCTACCAGGGATTGTTTTCAAAATCAGTTTTGTTCGGCGCAGAGATACGCGGCGATTTATTTTATTCAGGAAGCCCAATCGAGCAAACAGGCGGTGTGTCGTTTTTAAAAGCCGGCGTGTCTTTTTCTGATATCATTAATACAGTAAGCAACACTTACTCTCACGAGATACTAACCGCAGAATACGGTGCCGGGCTTGAATCAACACTGCGGCAGCGAAAGGAAGATTTGTATGGAATACTGAACGGTGTTGATTATAATATCTGGAACCCCGAAACAGACAAGCATATTCCATATAAATATTCGATAAACGATATGGGCGGAAAATATCTAAATAAAAAATATTTGCTTAATCATTTTGGTATCAAGCCAGATGTAAATATTCCGCTGATTGGAATCGTATCCAGAATGGTGACGCAAAAAGGATTTGATATCTTTGCTGATTCAATAAATGAACTTATGAATCTTGAAGCTCAATGGATTATTCTTGGAAGCGGAGAAGATAAATTCGAAGATCTGTTCAGATGGCTTTCAACTGAGTTTCCGGGAAAAGTTGGCGCATACATTGGTTATAACAACGAGCTTTCTCATTTGATCGAGGCTGGCGCCGATATGTTTTTAATGCCTTCAAGATATGAGCCTTGCGGACTTAATCAAATTTACAGTCTTAAATATGGAACGGTTCCGATTGTAAGAAAAACCGGAGGTCTCGCAGACACAGTAAAAGACTGGGATGAACAAAGTCATTTTGGATTTAAAGACGGGAACGGTTTTTCGTTTTATGACTATTCCGGTTATGCATTATACAAATCTGTTGAGCGAGCTGTCAATACTTTCAAGCAACCGAAAATCTGGAAAAAAATTCAAGCAAACGGAATGGCGTTAGACTTTAGCTGGACCCGGTCCGCTGAAAAGTACGTCGAACTTTATAAACTCGCTGTCGATAAAAGGACAGGTAAATAGTTTTCCTTTTGCGGTCACATTTTTAAACTTCTATGGCTCACATCAATATAGAAATAAAGGCAAGAACATCCCGTATTGAAGAAATAAGAGAAACATTAAAAAAGTGCGGTGCCGATTTTAGGGGAACAGATAATCAGGTAGATACATATTTCAAAGTTAACCAAGGCAGATTAAAATTAAGAGAAGGAAATATTGAGAACCACCTCATCTATTATGAAAGAGAAGATATTGCCGAGCCCAAAAAATCCGTAGTTATCCTCTACAAAAACCTTCCCGGTTCAAATTTAAAAGAAATATTAACAGGATCTTTGGGAATTAGGGTTGTTGTCGATAAGAATCGGGAAATATATTTTATAGAAAACGTAAAGTTTCACCTTGATGTTGTTCGCGGGCTGGGCAGCTTTGTTGAAATCGAGGCAATTGACCTGGATGGCAGCATAGGAGAAAAGAAACTGTATAAGCAATGTAGTTATTATCTTGATTTGTTTGGATTAACTAAAGAAGATCTGATAACTACTTCGTACAGTGATTTGCTCTTAGCTAAAAATTGATTGCGTGCCCAATGGAAAAATAAAACAATACGTCACCCCACACAAAGGAATCTTCCGTCAATCCCTGACTAATTATAAGGCTTCTGCCAATTGAAAAGTCCGCCGGGCCGACCGGTGTATCAAATGAAATCGCTCCGCCTATGCCATGCCGTAAATCCTTAAATCTTATTTGTTCTTGTTGTTCCCACGTAGAACCAACATCATACCTGAACCATGTATAAGTATCAAAAAATATTTTAAACGGAAGCTTGTATTGATACATAACAGAGGTTAAAAATATCTGCCTTCCTCTGAACTCGTTCTGGTGTGCGCCGAAGAAGGAATATAATCCACCAAGCATAAACTGTTCGCTAAGCGGAAGGGTTTTATCTCCAAAACCAATCTGAATCCTTGGTGAAAGAACCTGGCGTGGAGACAATTTAAAATAATATCTCAGATCCGCGCTGAACAAAAGATAGCTTTCATCGCCGCCGAGAAAACTTTGAGCAGTTTCATAAATACCATTAAACAAAAGACCGTCATCGGGATATGGATATCTGTTTTGATTATCAACAATTGCGTCGATCTTTAAGCTTACGATTTTAGTTTCATAAGGAGCTACTGTGGTGCCTTCTTTATTTTTAATCTCGTCATGCTGGTATTTTCCTGTGAAGATCAACTTCCCAAACTTTTCGAGCTGCGAACCAATCGAAAAAGATCCACCATAAAAAATTTGCCGGTATTTTCCTCTGTAATCACTCGAGAATGTGTTGCCGGATTCCGAGGTGTTTTGAGTGTAAACATCTATATCGCTGAATTTATAATATGCGCTCAATTTATAAGTAAAATATGTGTTAAGAATCCTGTATGAGATGTGCTCAAGAATATATGCTCTGTTGCTGGCACCACCGAAAAGAAAAAGTCCAAGTTCGGTGCCTGAATGAAGAAGATTAACATCTCTTATATCAACACCAAGCTGTGCGTTATAAGCGTTATCTACTAAAAATCCTATTTTTAACAGGCTTGAGATTTTTTCATTGACATCCAGATTTAGAAACGTGCCGGAATCATTTTGTTCTACCGTTAAATTAATATCATCAAAAAGCCCGCTGGCTCTGAGTCTCATCAAACCATTTTCAAGATCAGAATAAACAAGATACTCCCCCCGCCTTAATATTTAACTCCCGGTTGATAACCGTTTTGCTTGTTTCACTATTAATGTTCACCTTAGAGATTAAGCCGCCATCAAATTCAAGAACGAGCTTGCCAGTATTTTCATCGAAGTTATGACTTTTTAGTTTGAATAATATGAAGCCTTTTCTTTTATAATCAACAATCTGTTTTCTTACGACATCATAAATAAATTTGCCTGAATATGGTTTTCCGCTGAGCGAATTAATCAGAGATATTGCGCCGGATGAATCCATGATTCCATTTGAGATGATCTCAACTTCGTTAATTTTGGGATTAAGTGAATATTGAAAAATTATTTGGTTTGTGTCCTTTTTCTCTTCAACCATTACTGATAACGAGTCGAAATATCCTTTGTTGTAAAGTTCTGCTGCATCTTTAAATATCTCGTAGCTCGAAACAGAATCCATCTGTGCGTATTTCTCCAAATATTCTTTTTCAAATTCACCCGGGTTTTTGGGCGTCCCCGGATTTTTCACCCAGAATATTTCTATCCCCGAGTTAAAAATCATAATGGAGTCTATCTGTCGTTCGATCTCTCGTGTAAGTTTTTTTGTATACGTGTAACCTGTTAAAATCAACGAGTCAATATTTGTAAAATCGGTCGATGTCCATTCGTCAATATCGGGCTTTATAAGAAAATCAGCATTTGATAGTTCTGCCTGCTCAAGTTTCTTCATGGGAATGCTAACTGTTTGATCAGCAATGTTCCATGGAACTTCCAGATCGTCTTTTTCCCTAAGGTTGCTGGTTGTGTTAATTGCTATTACGTAATCTGCGCCCATATCCATTACTGTGTTTATGGGAATGTTTGAAACAAGTCCGCCGTCAACAAGGGTAAGGGTATCAACCACAACCGGTGCAAGCAAAAAAGATACGCTTGAGCTGGCTCTCATTGCTCGCGACAAAGAACCGTCTGAAAGTATAACCAGCTGTCCATCAATCAGGTTAGTACACACAGCTCTGTATCTTACTAATAAATCATCAAAATTATTTTCCGGAACGACGGGCGCAGATAAGCAAAGAAGCGCCAGATAATTAGAAAGTCGCAGCCCTTCATTAAAAGATGTTGGAAGTACCGGACTAAATCCATCGAGTCTTAATGTGAAAAGCGAACGGTCTTCACCTATTTTTTGATCAATAAAAAGCTCTCTTCTCTCCGATGGATTGTTTATTGAGAGAAGCCGGTCCCAGTCAGTACTTTTAACTATTGAGTCTAATTCTTCAATAGAGTATCCCGAAGCGAATGCGCCGCCAATAATGCTTCCAATGCTAGTTCCTGCAATCATTGATATGTCTATGCCTTCTTCCTGAAAGGCTTTAAGAACGCCAATTTGAGCCAAACCCCGGGCACCACCGCCGCTCATTGCTATTCCTACTTCTGGGTAAGCCGATAGAATTTTATGGTGAAGTCCGTAAGGAAGGTGTTTTGTCTTTGTTTGAATAGAAATAACCCTTGCTTCCTGCGCATTCAAATTAGTAAGAAGCATTAAGAAAATGATTAAAAATATTTTCTTAAAAAAGTTCACGATTCAAAGTTATGAAAAGGATTTTAAAGTCGGCGTGACTTTGGGAGTCTCTTCTGGTTCTTTTTTACTTTTTATTTTTCTGTTGTTGTTTTGCCTGTTGTTCTGCTGCATCCATAAGTCTTTGCATGAATCCCTTTTTTCTTTTTGATGGATCGACAGGAACCAGTTCAACATCGTCCTTCTTTTGATTTATATAATATTGCTGTGCAATTGAAAAAACGTTGAACATAAAATAATAGAGGTTCAGCCCGGAAGGGAATGTCATAAATAAAATCGTCAGCATAATCGGCATCATATATACAAGAGCCTGTTGTTTTGGGTCTTTAATAGACATCTTTTGTTGAAAGAAAGTCGTAACGCCCATCAATAATGCAAGCCCGCTAATTTCCTGAATGCCAAAAAGAGGAAGCTTAAAACCGAGATCAAAAATCACATCCGGTACGGAAAGATCATTTATCCAAAAAATAAACGGCTGCTGTCGCAGCTCAATCGCCGCCTGGAATAGTCCCCACAATGCAATAAATATTGGCATCTGCAAAAGTATCGGCAAACATCCACCTGCAGGATTTACGCCGTATGTTTGATAGAGCTTCATGGTTTCTTTATTCATCTTCTGCGGATCGTCTTTAAACTTTTCTTTAAGTTCTGTGATCTTCGGTTGAAGCAACTGCATTTTTTTCATCGACTGGAAGCTCTTCCGCGTGAGAGGATATACCACAATCTTTATTATCAACGAAAATACAATTATTACAAATCCATAGTTTGGAATAAAATTATTCAAAAATTTAAACAACGGAAGCAAGAGGTATTCTGCAATGGGTCTGACAATAAATTTTAATCCGAAAAATGTTCCAAAGTCCACCAGCGCAGTAAGATTGTTGTTTATTTCTTTCAGCTGATCATAGTCAACCGGGCCGATGTATATATCTACCGATCGCTTTTCGGGGTTCGAACCTTTAAATGGAACAACAAGCCGGACATTATAAATTTCTTTAAGTCCAAGATTTTTGGTTGGAAATGTTTGCCCCTCAACATAAGCTCCCTCTATTTGGCTGGGGTCAGAAGGAATCATTATCGCGGCAAAGTATTTGTTTCTCACTGCCAGCCAATCAACCCTGCCATTAAAGTCCCGAGTAATCTTTTCGCCGTCTCCGGGTGCATCAACTACAACCTTTTCGTCACCGTAAAAAACATCCGCGCTTGAAAAGGTCGCTTCGTTTACAATGTTTTTTTCCACAGGTCTAATACCAGATTCCCAGGAAATGTCGTAAGTATTATCGGTTATAATTCCATTGAAGTCATAAAAAGAAATATCGCTGCTTATTAAGTAGCTCCCGGCACGAAATAAATATTTTTTTTCAATTGCTTTTGTCGGACCAAGTTCCATTCTGAAGATTAGGGTCAAAGAGTCGGTCCCTGTTAACGTTTGTTTGCTTCCAGTAGAGGAGCTGAAGTTCAGGTCAGCTGTGTTTATTGCTTTTCCTTCTGAACTTATAAACGAAATGTTATATGTGTTGCTTACAGAATAATTAATTAACTGTACGGAGTTGCTATAATAATTTCCATCATTATCATCGGCAGAATACCAGTTGTTAAATTTCTTTAAATAAACCTTGTGAAAATTTGCGCCCTTTGTTGACAGCTCATAAATAGCAAGATCTGTTTCTATTGTTATTATACGTCCCGAGTCCACCGCGACACTTGAAAATAATCCAAGAGATGTTTCTTCTTGAACCGATTCGGTCTGGAGCGCTTTGTTTTCTTCTATCTGCTGTTCTTCTTTTAGCTCCCCGGGCTTGTTTTCAACAACTGATGTTGTGTCCTTTGCTGGTGGCTGTAGCTTTTCTTGGTCAGGGGTATTAATAAAAAGCCAGATTATTAATATGGCACCAATAAGTACAAATGCTATTGTTGTATTCTTATCCAAGATGTTCCATTTATTTTATATACTATTATGAAAACCACTGTATAATCAGTTGTGGTTGTTTTCCGATGAAATACTTTTTAGAATGTCAGTTACGCCCGAATGGACTTCATAAAGAAATAATTTTTTTTTGTTTCTTTGGTTTGTCCTGTTTGGAGAGAAAACTATCAGCAGGCACAAGTCTTTTTTAGAAATAATCTCAGTTAATTTTTTTAATTCGCGTCTTACAGATTCCCTTATCAGTCTTTTAAATCTATTTCGCCAGACACTGTTTCCAGATTTTGAAGGTATTGCGATTGCCGTTTTAACTTTCCAATTCTCTCCGTTATCAACAAACAAATATGCAGCTTTAACATAGCCTGCTTCAGATTTTATGGTTTTTCCCTTCTTAAAAACAAGATTGAAATCAAGTTCTTTTTTCAGCGTTTCAAAATTGTTTGTTTGCCTTTCCACTTCTTTAAACTAAAGACTATTCATCGCTAACTGTCAGCTTTTTTCTTCCCTTTGATCTTCTTCGCGATAGAACTGTTCTTCCGTTTTTAGTTTTCATCCTCTCACGGAATCCATGCTTGTTCTTTCTTTTTCTATTGCTCGGCTGATATGTTCTTTTCATTTTTCTACTCCATTTTCATTAAAAAAGAGCACAAAAATAACCCGATGCTGCCTTATTATCAAGAAGTTTATTTTTCATCGTTGAGGGATACGATTATCTTCCAAAAGAAAGTAAAAATTAATTTGTTCTGAACACAATCAAGTATTATTTTTTGACCGAGCGGCTATCTTTTCAAAATGTTGATAACTTGTGAGTTTCTCTTTCTTGTGGAAACGTTTCACAAATTCAGCTATGCAAATTTCTTGTTTGATGGTGTCATCCATGTGTGATAGTTTTTTACAAAGCGCCGGAAGTTGTTTGTTTATTATGATTTACGCCGTATTATCTGATGTTCATAACTTGTGCTTAGCTAAACTTTAAGGTTGATCATTTTTTAATTTCGCCCTCATAATAGTGTCTATATTATAACCCAAACCTGTGGATAAGTAACATTGGAACAGCTTGATATTAAAGAAAATATGACTGTTAACGACCACCTTAGCGTGTGGAAATCCTGTCTTTTAAAGATCAAAGAAAACGTTTCTATGATGACCTACAACACGTGGTTTTTACCTATTAAGCCGATTGAATTAAATGAAAGCACTTTAAAAGTTCAAATTCCAAGTCAGTTTTTTTGGGAGTGGATAGATGAGCATTTTAATGGATTAATTTCTAGATCAATTACAGATGTTTTGGGCAATGATGCAAAGCTAACATATGTTATTTCAGAAGATATTCCGGTTGTCGAAACACAAAACAAAGGTAATGGAGATATTTCCAGCAACACTTTGGAAAAACCTAAAATTAAACACTCGTTTGAATCAAATCTTAATCCCAGATATACTTTCGATAATTTCATAAAGGGAGAAGGAAACCAGCTTGCACGAGCTGCTGCCGGTGCAATTAGTGATAACCCGGGAGGTACTTCCTTTAATCCTCTGTTTTTATATGGCGGGGTGGGGCTTGGGAAAACCCATCTGATTCAGGCAATTGGAAATCAGATTGTAAAAAATTTTCCCGAGAAAAAAGTTATTTACCTGTCATCTGATATTTTCACTGTTGAGTTTGTAGAATCTATTCAAACTAACAGAGTAAATGAGTTTTCAAATTTTTATAGAAGCATGGACGTTCTTATTATAGATGATATTCAGTTTTTAATAGGAAAAGAAAAAACACAAGATCTTTTTTTCCACATTTTCAATACCCTTCATCAATCAAGAAAACAAATTATCTTATCCAGCGATAAACCGCCAAAAGATCTGAAGGGTCTTGATGAACGATTAATTTCCAGGTTTCAATGGGGACTAACCGCCGATATTCAACCACCGGAACTTGAAACAAGAATAGCTATCCTCAAACGAAAAGCTGAGTCTTATGGAATGGTTGTTTCCAATGAAATCTTGGAGTACATCGCTTCAAACATTACCTCTAACATAAGAGAGCTTGAGGGTTGTCTTATTAAACTTTTAGCAAGTGTCTCGCTCAGCTCTAAAGAAATTACTTTCGATCTGGCTAAAAAGACTGTTAAAGAAATTGCTACCGACAGAAAAACGAGTACATTGACAATTGAAACCATCACAAAAGTTGTTTGTGAGCATCTTGGTGTTGCCGAAAACAAAATACGTGATAAAACCAGAAAAAAAGAAATTGTTCTTGCAAGACAAATAGCAATGTATCTTGCAAAAGAATTAACATTGTCCTCTTTAAAAACAATTGGACTTCATTTCGGTGGAAGAGACCACTCTACAGTAATTCATGCTTGTAACAGCATTGAGGATATGAAGATTAAGGATCCTAGCTTAAATAACGTAATAGATGAAATTAGAAATAAAGTTGAGCTTGCTTCGTAGTTGTTAGTAATTTGTTCTAATGTTGAGGTTACTTTGTTAATAAAATGAAGATATTAACAGTAATAATTGTAAGTCTCTCTTTTTAATAATTAATGAACATCAATACCTATTTTGATTCTCTTCTAAGTGTTTAGAAATACAGCAGTTATTGTATAATTAACATACTAACATGGTAATATTTACTATTATTAAGTAAAAATATAATCTCATATATATTAATTGTGTGTTCATATATAGTAAATTGGGGTGAATTATTTTGGTATTTTCGTATGCTTTTTGGTCTGTTTTTTGAGTCTAAAAGCCAATAAAACTAATAACAATCCATAGAAAAGTTATGAAACAAAAAGTTATTTATATTGCTTTGGTTATACTATCAATCAGCTTACTTAGCTGCTCAGATGGACCAATAAATAAAATTACCCTGCAGAACATAGCTGCGGGTGATGTATATTTAAACTTCCGCGGTACACAGGTTAATGTTCCGAGTGGTCAAACAGTTGAGCTACAAGACATTGATAAAGGAGAATATGAATATGAAACAGTGTATTCTATTCCTGCCGGGGCAACTAGTTTTAGCGCCGAAGGAGAAATGTCAGGCACATTAACTCTTGGATCCGGAACAAAAATACTTGTTATTTATTCCAGTGTCCTTAGTCAAGAAGGCGCCTATACAATATATGCAAGTGTTACCAGCTCAGATGATGTATCGGAAGAAGGAATACTTCCTGATCCGATTGGCCCATAGTCGAGAAAGAAAATAATTTAATCCCACGTTATAGTTTTTATACAGATTGCAAGCACACTATTGTGTGCTTGTAATCGTTGTTATTCCCTTCCAAATTTAGTATTTTTCTGTGCTTTAATAGGAGAGCAATTAATGGAATTCAAAGTAAACAGTAAAATACTAGAAAAGATACTTTCCAAGATTATACCTGCCGTTCCTGCCAGAACACCAATGCCAATTTTGGAGAACTTCTTATTCGAAATAAAGAGCGGACAACTTCTTATTTATGCAACAGATCTGGAAATCTCGCTCAAATCATCAATAAATGTAGCCGCTTCAGAGAACATAAGTATTGTCATTCCTGCCAGGCTTATGTATGATGTTGTAAGATCAATGGATGATGTTCAAATAAATTTTAGTACTGATGGTAACAGCAAGCTTAAACTGACTACCGATAATGGAGTATACAATATTGGTTATTCACCGTCAGAAGATTTTCCGGAAACTCCGGCAATATCAAAAAGCAAAGAGTTAATTTTAAACGGAAAAGATTTAAAGAAGGCAATAGATCAAACATCATTTGCTATGAGTAAGGAAGATATGCGGCCCGCGATGACAGGAACACTTTTCGAGTTTACTTCAGAGGGGCTCAAGTTTGTTACGACAGACGGGCATCGTCTGGTAAGATTAATCTACAAAAATATTAAATCAGGATCTGAAGAACAGTATATCGTTCCCGAAAGAGCAATATCCGTTCTGTCAAAACTTTTAGGCGAATCAGATGTTAAAATATATCCTGGTAAATCACACATCTCATTTATTATTGGGGATGTTGAATTCAGCTCAAGACTTATTGCTGAAAAATATCCGGCATATAGCAGTGTTATTCCGCTTGAAAACGAAAACACTCTAAAAATTAAAAGACATGAGTTACAATCTACTATAAAAAGAATGATGCTCTTTTCATCTTCAAATTCCAAGCAGGTGAAGTTTTCTATCGGCAAGAACAATATTGTTGTGTCTGCCGAAGATATAGATTTAGGCTCCAATGCGGTTGAGAAAATTCCTTGTGAATACAGTGGTGAACAAATGGACATAGGCTTCAACACACAGTATGTAAACGATATTTTATCTCATGTTGATGACGATGAGGTGATTTTTAAACTGCATTCACCAACTAAAGCATGTATTATTGAACCAGGGAAAAAACAGGAAAATGAAGATCTAATGTTGCTTTTGATGCCGGTTCGATTAAATACTTAAAATGCCTTTATCCTCTATTAGCCTGAGAAATATTAGAAAGCACACCGAAACCAAAATTGAATTTTCTGATAAACTTAACTACATAGTTGGTGGAAACGGTGTTGGTAAAACAACAATTCTGGAAGCAATTCATTATTTGTGTACGACGAAAAGCTGTGTTACATCATCTGACTCAGAATCCGTAAGATTAGGAGAGCCCGGATTTTTAATAGAGGGCCACTTTACCGGTATTACAGAAGATAAGACCAGAGTATCTTTTTCTATAGGCGAGAACAAAAAAAATTATATGTTGAACGAAAAGCAAATTAATAAATTTTCAGATGTCATTGGAAAATTTCCCGTGGTTTTGCTCTCTCCTGTAGATCATTTTATAACACAAGGATATTCTGCCGATAGAAGAAAGTTTGTTGACTCTGTTATTTCGCAATCAAGTCGAACGTATCTAAACCTGCTGATTGAGTATAATAGAACACTTAAACAACGCGCTTTTCTTTTAAATAGAATTAGAGAAGGAAGCAAGAATGATTTTGAGGAACTTAACGCCTGGAACGAAAACCTCATATCAACCGGTATTGAAATTATTAAGCACAGGGCAGAGTTTGTTAAAGATTTTGAATCGTACGTGAAATCATCATATAAGAAAATTCTTCCCGGAAAAGAAGAACCGGAAATTCAATATTTTTATCTTGATGGAAAATATACCGAGATAGAACAAAGATATTTTTCAGATTTGCTGGCACAAAGAAGAGATGAAGAATTACGCAGGGGCATGAACCTTGTTGGTCCGCACAAAGACGATTTCATTTTTACCATTAATGGAATCAGTCTCAGAAGCTATGGATCACAAGGCCAGCATAAAACATTTCAAACGATATTAAGATTTGCCGAATATTTTTACTTAAAAAAGAAAACAGGAAAATCCCCCCTGTTTCTCCTCGATGATGTTTTCGGAGAGTTAGATGCGGAACGGGCTGCAAAAATAAGTAGATATCTGGAAGATGTCGGGCAGGCGTTTATAACCTTAACAGACTTCGGAAATTTTTCTTTTTTGAAAATGGGAACGGGCAGCAAAATTATTAAACTGTCTGAAACTGGAAGCGTTTCTTATGCGTAGTGGATTCAGAAGTTTAAAAGATGTTTTTATGAAGGAAAGATCACTCGCAAATGTTCGGGAGATAGTTCATTCTTCAGATGTGATTGTACATTTCTTTGAAATTTTTCCAAATTTGGAAAAGATTGCCGTTCCATTATCTTGCGAAAAAAAAATCCTGAAATTAAAAATAGAAAATCCAGCATGGAGAAACGAGCTAAAGTTCAAGGAAAGCGAAATAGTAGAAAGCATTAATAAACATTTTAAAGAACAAAGAGTAATTCAAATAAGATTTATCGGATAATATATGACCAAAGCAAGCAAGCAAGTTGAATACAGCGCTAAAAACATAAATGTTCTCAAGGGTCTCGAAGCCGTTCGAAAAAGACCCGCAATGTATATCGGTGATGTCAGCAGCCGCGGACTTCATCATCTCGTGAACGAAGTTGTTGATAATAGTATTGATGAAGCATTGGCAGGATACTGTGATATGATCGAAGTTACAATAAATAAAGACGGATCAGCGTCTGTTACCGATAACGGAAGAGGAATTCCTGTTGATATGCACCCGGTTGAAAAACGGTCAGCACTGGAAGTTGTAATGACGGTTCTTCATGCCGGCGGCAAATTTGATAAAAGCTCATACAAAGTATCGGGAGGGTTACACGGCGTTGGCGTTTCGGTTGTTAACGCTTTATCAGAATGGCTGAAAGTTGAAGTTATGAGAGATGGCAAAACATATTTTCAGGAATACAAAAGAGGAATTCCGGTTAAACCCGTAAAGGAAATTGGAAAAACTAAACGCGGGGAACGAGGAACAAAAACAACTTTCTTCCCGGATCCCGAAATATTTAAGGTAACAGAGTTTCGTTTTGATATTCTTGCAGAAAGAATGCGAGAGCTTGCGTATCTGAACAAGAACATCAGTATAAAAATTAAAGATGAGAGAAACGGGGGCGAAGAAGAAACGTTTCACTTTAAAGGCGGGCTGATAGAATTCGTTAAGTATCTTGACTCATCAAGACAGGCGCTTCATAAAACAGTGTATATCGAGGGAGAAAAGGACAACACACCGGTCGAAATAGCTTTTCAATATACCGACGGATACTCGGAAAACATTTTCTCTTATGTCAACAATATCAACACCCACGAAGGCGGAACGCACCTGGTTGGTTTTAAAACCGCACTTACAAGAACACTCAATAATTATGCTTATAAAAACGGACTAATAAAAGAAGGGAAGATTTCTTTAACAGGCGATGATTTCAGAGAAGGATTAACAGGGGTCATTTCAGTTAAAGTTGCTGAGCCGCAGTTTGAGGGGCAAACAAAAACAAAACTAGGAAACAGCGAAACAAAATCTGCAGTCGAAACACTGGTCGGGGAAAAACTCGCCGAGTTTTTAGAAGAAAATCCTCCCGTCGGAAGAAAAATTATTGAAAAGTGTATGCGTGCCGCAGAAGCTCGTGAAGCAGCAAGAAAAGCACGCGACCTTGCCAGAAGAAAAAATGCACTCGACAATATGAATCTACCCGGAAAGCTTGCCGATTGCAGCATAACTGATCCAGAGCATTGTGAAATTTATATCGTAGAAGGTGATTCCGCCGGTGGCTCCGCAAAACAAGGAAGAGACAGGAAGTTTCAGGCAATTCTTCCTTTGAGAGGAAAAATACTGAATGTTGAAAAAGCAAAGCTGAACAAGATTCTCGAGAATAATGAAATTAGAGCGATCATCTCTGCGGTAGGTGCTGGACTTGGTGCAGAGTTCGATCATTCGCAATCAAGATATGGAAAAATAATTTTAATGACCGATGCCGACGTTGATGGAAGTCATATCAGAACGCTTCTTCTAACTTTCCTTTACAGACACATGAAAGAGCTTATAACGTCCGGAAAGGTATATATTGCTCAACCTCCGCTTTATAAAATTAAAAAAGGAAAAGAAGAATTTTATGCTTACGACGAGAAAGAAAGAGACCAAATTCTAAAAAGACTAAAAATAAACGGTAAAGAAAAAAAGGAAGTCGAGGAGAAAGAAGCGGAATCAGAAGAAACGACAGAGGAAAAAGAAATAAAAGGCGTTGTGATTTCACGTTATAAAGGTCTCGGAGAAATGAATCCGGAACAGCTATGGGAAACAACAATGAATCCGGAAACAAGAACAATTCTCCAGGTTACACTTGAAAGCGCCGCAAATGCAGATAAAATTTTTGAAACCCTTATGGGCGACGAGGTAGAACCAAGAAAAGAGTTCATTGAAAAGCACGCGAAGTATGCAAATCTTGATATTTAAAAATGAAACAGACAAAGAAGAAGAAAACACATATTCTGATTGTTGAAGATGATGATCCAGAGAAAGAACTTGAGTTTGAAATCGCTTTTCAGCTAAGTCTAACGGTTTCGCAGCGGTACAAAAGATTAATGGAACTGATCAAGCAAAATCAAAATCTCTTAAATTCAAATGAACGTAAAAAAGCTCCTTCAATTATTAGCAGAACATAAAGTAAAATTCATTGTAATTGGAGCTTGGGCATTCCCAGCATATGGATATACAAGAAACACCATTGACATCGATATTTTCTTTGAACCTACTAGAGCAAATGTAAGCCGCATAGTTAAGGCACTTGCTGAATTTGGATATGATGGCATTGAGGAGCTATCGAAGGTAGAGCTTTTAAATAAAAAAACACTCTTCAGACAATATATTATGGATACTGATATTCACCCGTTCGTTAAGGGGGTTTCATTTGAAGAACTATGGAAATCAAAAAAAAGGGTCGAGATAGAAAAAATAAAGGTTTATGTTCCTTCACTTGAACATTTAATAAAAATGAAAAAGGCTGCCGGACGAAAAAAAGACTTGGCGGATCTAGAATTCCTGAAAGAAATCAGAAAGCAAATAAAAAAGAAGAAATAAAATTTTATGGCAACAATTTTTGAAAAGATAGTACCAAGAACCCTAGAAGAGGAGATGAAATCCTCTTATATAGATTATGCAATGTCCGTAATTGTCGCACGAGCATTGCCGGACGTGAGAGATGGGTTGAAACCTGTTCACAGAAGAGTTCTTTATGGAATGCATGAGCTCGGAATGTTCCATAACAAACCATATAAAAAATCCGCAAGGATCGTCGGAGAAGTTCTTGGTAAATATCATCCTCATGGTGATACGGCGGTTTATGATACGATGGTGAGAATGGTTCAGGATTTTTCTTTGCGTTATCCTCTTGTAGATGGACAAGGAAATTTTGGCTCTGTCGATGGCGACTCACCCGCAGCAATGAGATACACCGAAGCTCGGCTTGCGAGAATTTCTGAAGAAATGTATCGGGATCTTGACAAAAACACTGTCGATTTCGTACCGAACTTTGATGATTCTCTGCAAGAACCAACAGTGCTGCCGTCATATCTACCAAACTTATTAATAAACGGATCAAGCGGAATAGCTGTTGGAATGGCCACAAACATTCCACCTCACAATCTTGGTGAAGTTGTTGAGGGCCTGATAAATCTAATAAAGAACCCAAACATAACCATAGAAAAGCTGATGAAGAACATCATCGCTCCCGATTTTCCAACGGGCGGGATTATATACGGTTATGCTGGAGTTAAAGAAGCTTTCATGACCGGAAGAGGACGACTGATTGTTCGCGCAAAAGCAAACATTGAAACTCAAAAGAACGGTCGTGAACATATTATAATTACAGAGCTTCCTTATCAGGTCAACAAAGCAAATCTGATTGAGAAGATGGCCGAGCTCGTTCGTGCCGGAAAACTTGATGACATAAGTAATATCCGTGATGAATCAGACAGAGATGGACTGCGTGTTGTAATCGAATTAAAGAAGGATGCTCAGCCGCCGATAGTTCTTAACCAGCTTTTTGTTCACACGCAAATGCAGACAACATTTGGTGTAATAATGCTGGCGCTTGTTAAAGGCGTTCCGAAAGTTCTTAATCTTAAAGAGATGCTTCAGCATTTTCTCGAACACAGAATGGATGTGCTGATCCGCAGAACAAAGTTTGAACTTGATGCCGCAGAAAAAAGAGCACACATACTAGAAGGATATATAATTGCTCTCGATAACATAGATGCGGTTATTCAAACGATTAAAAAATCAAAAGATGTTGAGACCGCAAAACAAAACCTGATGAAGAAGTTCAAGCTTAGCGAGATTCAGGCAAAAGCTATTCTTGACATGCGGTTACAACGTTTAACGGGTCTTGAAAGACAAAAGATAGAAGACGAATACAAAGAGACAATAAAGCTGATTGAAAAACTAAAAGGAATTCTAAAGAGCGAAGAACGTAGAAATATTATTATTACCGAAGAACTTCTCGAGTTGAAGAAAAAATATGCAGACGCAAGAAGAACAGAAATAGTATATGACTACGAAGACTTTTCGCTTGAAGATATAATTGCAGAGGAAGACGTAGTTGTTACAATTTCTCACAGCGGATTCATCAAGCGATTCCCTGTCAGCGGATACAGAAAACAAGGACGTGGTGGAAAGGGTGTTACAGGCGCAGGCACAAAAGAAGATGACTTCATTGAACACATGTTCATTGCGTCAACACATCAATATATTCTTTTCTTTACTGACCAAGGGCGTGTTTACTGGCTCAAGGTTCATGAAATTCCCGAAGGCGGCAGGGCTGCTCGAGGCAGATCTATTCTGAATATTCTTCAAAAAGAAAAAGAAGAAATGATAACAGCATTTGTTGCTGTTAAAGAATTCAACGATGATAAGTTTTTAATAATGGCAACGGAGCAAGGAACAGTAAAGAAAACAGTGCTCTCCGCATACGGAAATGTTCGCAAAGGCGGAATCAACGCAATCAACTTAAAGAAGAATGACAGACTTATCGAAGTCAAGATGACAGACGGAACAAACGACATAATGATAGGAACACGAAATGGATTTGCTGTTCGTTTCCACGAAAAAGATGCTCGTGATATGGGCAGAACAGCTACCGGCGTAAGAGGCGTTCGTTTAGGCAAGGGCGACAAAGCGGTTGGATTATTGGTAATCAAGCGTCAGGGAATGAGTGTTCTAGTTGTAACAGAAAAAGGATTCGGCAAACGATCTGACGTAAATGATTATAGATTGACACATCGCGGCGGGAAGGGAGTTATTACTGTTAAAACCAGCGATAAGATTGGAAAAATGATAGCGATGATGGAGGCCAATGATAATGATGAGCTTGTTATTATCTCTACAAAAGGAATGGTTATCAGACAAAGCATGAAAGACATTCGCATCATGGGAAGAGCAACCCAGGGCGTAAGAGTAATCAGGCTTAAAGATGGAGATTCGATAGCAGACATCGCTAAAGTTGTACCCGAGGAAAATGGAGAAGAAGAGGAATAAAAAAGTAAAATATTTATTTAAAAGGGACCTGACCAAGTCCCTTTTTTATTAAATTGAACAAGTGAAAAACCCGGGGCACTATCAAATACATCTTAGAAACACAATGAAAAAATTATCCGCCATATTTCTTTTAATAATATTTACTGTTAATATATTTCCGCAGACAGTGGATCCCGGATTGGAGAGCATTAATAGTGATGATCTTTTACAAACAGTTAAGATTCTTACCTCTTCAGAATTTGATGGTCGTCTTCCCGGAAGCGAAGGTTATGATAAAGCAGCTGCGTTTGTATCTGAAAAGTTTGAGCAGATCGGGCTCATACCCGCGGGTGATGAAAATTATTTCCAGTATTTAGATGTTGAATACAACAGGATAGACTCGCCAGCAGTATTTAATGTTATTCTGAAAGAAGAAAAGATAAGTTATGAACACGGAAAAGATTTTGTATTGAGAGGGTTTTCGGGTTCGGGTGATTTTGCTTTGCCGGTGGCGTTCTGCGGTTATGGAATATCAAGACCCGATATTGGATATGATGATTATGCAGGCATTGATGTTAAAGATAAAACCGTAATGGTCTTTAAACAGAATCCTTCATGGAAAATTGATGGCGATGTCTGGGGGCAGGAATATCCGAGAGAAAAATCGATAGTTGCAAAAAAGCACGGTGCCAGAGGAATCTTATTTGTCTCCCGCCCGAATGATGATAACCCACAACCTCTCATTGGAAGTGTTATGCATGGCGAAGGAGAGCAACCGAAAGATTTTCCGCAGCTACATATCTCCATCGAAGCATCGAATAAACTGCTAGAAGGCAGCCCATATTCTCTCTCCGATTGCCAAACCAAAATTGACAACAATAAATCACCAAATTCTTTTCTTACTAATAATAAAGCAGAAGTTCTGGTAAAAGCCAGCTATAATAAGTACGCACACACGATGAATATTGCTGGAATGATAGGAGGAAACGACCACGAGCTAAAAGACGAGTATCTCATAATAGGAGCGCACCTCGATCACGTGGGCTCGCAAGCCGGGCTGTTATTTCCCGGGGCAAATGATAATGCATCGGGCTCTGCTGCGGTTATTGAATTAGCAAAAGCTTTTCAGAAAAGCGAAACCAAACCAAGAAGAAGCATAATATTTGTTCTCTTTGCCAGTGAGGAGCAAGGACTTTTTGGTTCAAAACATTTTGCTGAAAATTTGAATATTGATTCTAATAAAATAGTAGCAATGATAAATCTTGACTGTGTCGGATATGGTGACAGTATACAGATAGGCAATGGGAAAAGCGCACCGGAATTATGGAGAATTGTAAACGAAATAGACGAATTTAATTCAAACTTAATGGTAAATGATACCCGGAAAGGCGGAGGTGCTGACTTAACAGCATTTCACGAAAAAGGAATCCCGGGGTTGTACTTCGTTTCAAAATACAGCTATGATCATCTGCATCTCCCAACAGACACACCGGAAACACTTAATCCCGTTTTGTTTGAAAGCATAGTTAAACTCGCCTACCTTTCTGCCAGAAACATTGTTGATGGAAATTATAAAAGAGAAAAAGTAATTAATTAAAGGGGTCGATAATGTTTAAAGACTATTTTATTCATCTGTTCAAATACAATGATTGGGCAACACAGCATTGTGCCGAATCAGTTATGAAACTAAAGAAAAAGAATATCCGGGCAGAGGAATTACTATCTCACATCATTTCAGCCCAAGAGGTCTGGCTAAGCAGAGTTCTGGGGAAAGATATAATTACCGATCCCTGGAAAAGACTGACCGAGACAGAATGGATTTCTAAATCGACACCGCTGACAGCGGAGTGGATAAATTTTCTTGAAGGATTACACGAAATTGATTTTGAAAAAAGAGCGGAGTACACGAACACAAAAGGAGAACAATTTTCTAATACGATAAAAGATATTTTAATCCACGTAATTAATCATTCAACTTACCACCGGGCGCAGATTGCAATGTTAGTCAGGCATGCAGGAGGAGAACCTGCCAAGACAGATTATATCTTTTACCAAAGGCTATTTCAGAAATAATCTCTAGCTCCTCGCCAACAGTTTACCGCTTGGCGCAGAGGGTGATTTTTAGCACCAAAGTTCAACAGAATGACAAGTGTTCAATTGCATCCGCCAGCCTTTTTGCAAATATCTTGTTAGCCACAGTTTGGTCAAAAGGAAAATTCCCCACTTTTTTTATTTATTTTCAATTGAATAGTACCAAAGTTGAAACTTTTTTTACCAGTATCTTCTGTTAAACTGAATGTTAGTTTTTCAACTTTAGATATGTTTAAATTATTGTTTACCACATAAGAAATTGTTGGCTCGCTACTCTTAGTGAACGCATTTTTCTTTTTCTGGTATCCTGCAAGCTGCAGAACAGGAATGAGATCCTGTAATTCTTTTTCCGTAATTGCCAGTTCGATTGAGATGATTCTTTCAAACAGTTTATTCTTATTTATAGAATCCTGCGACAAAAACTGCTCCATGCTAACTTCTACCGAATCACCAAAACCCCATTCCCGATAAGTCTCGACTGAGTATGAACTCAACATCGGTATAAGATTATTGGTCTGCTTTTTACTAAGACGGTCGTGATGATTATAGACAATTTCTGTTAATGTAAAACCTGGACCTTCAAAATCATAGCTAACAATCGAATCAGTCGCAACCTTTCGCCACTGTTCTTCTAATAGCTTTCCCTGCCCAGGTCGTCTTGTTTGAAAAATTAGATAAGCGGTACCTTGTTGGGTGGCAAAATAGCCTCTGTTGGGGTTGAAATGAATGAAGTTGCTTTGTCCATAAAGGTAATAACTAAGCACCAAAGGGGAAACCAGCATGGTGTCATAGACACAACTAGCAAGTTCACTTTGTATAAAGTCGTTTGCAGCCAATTTTTCAAATGATGCTGAATCAACGATTATTTCAATGTGGCTAAAGTCAGACTTTATACTTTGAGCCGAACTGAAAGAACTCGTCAACAAAAGAAGAGTAACAAGGATTGATTTTAGAAGTCTCCGCATCACTGTTGGTTTAATGTCTACTAACATAAGTCTTTATGCAATACTGTGTATAATCTTCGTTAAAAACTACTTTTACTTCGTAATAATTATTTAAAGTTTTCCTAAACTTTCTTTGTGCGCCGCAATAGTCTTATCTAAATCCTCTTTGCTATGTGCAGTCGAAACAAACAGAGCTTCAAATTGTGCGGGCGCAAGATAAATTCCCCGTTCCAGCATCTCGTGAAAATATTTTCCGTAAAGATTCGTATCAGAACTTACAGCAGATTTAAAATCATCAACTGGTTGTTCCGTGAAAAACATACACATCATCGAACCAACACGATTCATCGCATAATTCTTCCCAACAGAATTCAGGTTTTCTTTAAATCCATTTTCAAGATAAGAAGATTTTTCCTCAAGCTCTTTGTAAATGCCGGGATTTTCTTTGATATGTTTTAATGCAGCGTAACCGGCAGACATAGCAAGAGGGTTTCCACTTAATGTTCCCGCCTGGTAAACAGGACCACTTGGCGCAATCTTTTCCATTATTTCTCTTTTCCCACCGAAAGCCCCGACAGGCAGGCCTCCGCCAATAATTTTTCCAAATGTTGAAAGGTCTGGCTTTATACCAAGTACTTCTTGCGCCCCGCCGGAAGCGACGCGGAACCCGGTCATCACTTCATCAAAAATCAAAACTATTTTTTCTTCATCACAAATTGAACGAAGCTCTTTTAAAAAATCGTCTTTTCCTTTTACAACCCCCATATTCCCGGCAATTGGTTCAATAATTATTGCGGCAATTTCATTTTTGTTTGCTGAGACAAGTTTCTTAACTGAGTTGATATCATTGTAACCCGCAAGCAAAGTATCCGCAGCATTTCCTTTTGTAACTCCGGGAGAAGTGGGAATCCCGAGTGTCAGAGCTCCTGATCCGGCCTTAATTAAAAAGTAGTCTGCGTGTCCATGATAGCACCCTTCAAACTTTATGAATTTTTCTCTTCCGGTGTAACCACGCGCAGCACGAATAGCGCTCATTGTTGCTTCGGTTCCACTGTTCACCATTCGTACCATTTCAATTGAAGGAACTAAATCAGTTATTAGTTTAGCCATTTCTACTTCCATTGAAGTCGGCGCTCCGAAACCAGTTCCATCTTCAATTGCTGATTTCAAGGCATCAATAATGAAGGGTGGGTTGTGTCCAAACAGATGCGGTCCCCAGCTTCCGATGTAATCTATAAACTCGTTTCCATCGACGTCCCAAAATTTTGAACCGATCCCCTTTTTAATGAACAGCGGGTCTCCGCCGACTGATTTAAAAGCTCGCACCGGAGAATTAACTCCTCCGGGAATATATTTTTTAGCTTCTTCAAAAAGTTTTTTACTTATCTCGGTTTTCATAGTCATGCCAATTTATTTTATTGTGATTTATTTCCAATGCTTTTGATTTCTTGTAATGGGGCTGCCTCATCGAAGAGAAGCATGTAATCTTTATCTCTCCCCCTCCTCCACCAATCTTCCGGAACAGCTTTCCAGGTGCTGATTATTTCAGGAGTAATTACTTTTTTTTCTTCTATCCAGTTAATTATTGAGTGACGGAACTCTTTGTCGGTTGAAGAAACAATTCTTTCTTTTAAATCTTCCTGTGGAATGCCTGCGCCCCTTGTTAAATGTCCGCCGCCGCCACTGCCCCGGTAAGAATTTATTGCAACCAGATAAGAGGAATCAGAATAAAACAATCTCCCATCAGAGAATGAACTTATTATTATCCGTTCTCCAGCAGGTTTCGAAACATCCACAAAATAATTTATTCCTGCTGCGGAAGAGTAGTTGTAAAATCTTTCTTCGGTTTCCGGAGTTCCGTATCGCGAAGAATATTTGATGTTTCCGTCATTGTCTTTTTTAAATAGAAGAAGGTGGTTGTTCTCGTCTTTCATTTCGTTAAACCAGTTTCCGTAAGAGAACTCGAGATAGTTTTTAATTTCTTCGCCGGTTAGACTCATCGTGTAAAGATAATTTTCGTAGTGATATAGTTTGAAGATATCTTTCACATAAATCCAGCCGGAATCAATTTCGGCATTAAAAGACAAAGGAGACGTAAAAGAAATATCAGCATTCGTAATATCTAATTGAATGTTGTGAATTAAATCGACAAACGTTGACGGACCAAACAACGATTCTTTGGAAGAAATCTTACTCTTTAGTTGACCAATCGGTCTGTTCACATAATTTTTTACTACGTTCAGATCATACAGAAACATACTCATGAAATGATCATCAGGCTTGTAGTTTTTTGTTTCGACGATTTTGCCCGAGATACTCTTTTTATTCCATTTTGATAAAGAGCTATCGAATTCCAGCTGAATATTAGCAACAGCAATAGTTCTCGCTCTTGAAAGAGGCCCAAGAATCAGCACGCTGTCGCCATCTTCATTTACTATTTTGAAATTCCAGCCGGCGTGATCATGACCTACAAAAACAACGTCAAAGCCCGGGACCCTCTCGGCTACGAGCCGAGAAGCATTTTCATTTTTATAGGTATCTTCGTTTTCACCGCTATAAGTATAATCAACACCCGCATGAAATAATCCCACGAGAAGATCAGGATTTTCTTTCGCTTTTATTATTTCAACCCACTTCTCAGCAGACTCGATCATATCTTCGAACTCTATTCCTGACCAAAGTTTTTCAGGAAGCCAGCCTGTTACACCGGGCGTTGTAAGCCCGAGCACAGCGATGCGAATACCACTTCTCTCAATAATCGTATAAGGTTCAAAGTATGGCTCACCGCTATTAATATTAATTGCATTCGCCGCCAGCCACGGCAGTTTAATTTCGTATCTGAAATTGTCGTAGACATCGTGACCTGCTTCTATATCATGATTTCCAATTGTTGCCGCATCATAACCCATAAAGTTTAGCGCTTCGGCAAACGCATTACTTCCGGTTGTGTTTACAAAGTTGTAGTAATAAGAAAGAGGGTCTCCCTGTATTAAATCACCGTTATCAAGTAGAATCACTTCCTGGTTTTTTTTATTCCTTTGAGATACCACGTAAGTGTGAACCTGTGCAAGTGAGCTTGTGGTTGAGGTATCATAAATTAAATCAAAAGGAACCAAAGCACCATGCACATCGCTTGTTTCAATAATTTTAATGTTGACTTTTTGAGCCGATGCGTAGCCATGCAAAATTAAAGATGCTGATACGGTTAGAAGTAAATATAAACTTGGTTTTAATCTCATATGAAAAATTCAATTTAGAAAAAAATTTGCCGGGAAAGTTAATAATTTTTACTTTTTTGAGGAATGATATTTTGTGCAGGCAGAATCTTTAAAGAAATTTTACCCAATCAACGATTCTTTTAGCCCCTTCCAACATGTGAGAACAATATAAATTAATAAAGTCTTCGGGCAGCGGATCTTCGGGAGAAATAGTTTCTGCAGCAGCCAGCGCCCTTGAACCATCAAAATCTACATAAGCTAAACGGGCAGTAAATTCTTCTGCTGGTCTGCCAAAAACATTTCCGGGCAGAAGCGCGGCTCCGGTTTCCTCAAGCAGCTTTGTTGTCAGTTCCATGCTTGTTCGGATACTCTTTGCCCTGAGTTTGTCAGCGTAATTTTTGAAATTTGGGAAAAGGTAAAACGCACCTTCGGGAAGCGGACATTCAATCCCCGAATCTGATAACAAGCCGTGAATTTTAATGCCGAGCGCTTTTAAAATCTTTCTTGCATTCCACAGGTATCTTTCAATTTCCATTCCGCCCTTGAAAGCTTTTACCGCGGCGTATTGTATAGGTGCGCTTGTAGCAGTGAACGTTTCGCTTGCAACTGTTGCCATAGCATTTGATAAGGCAGAAAGTGATTTCGGGAAAGTAAATGTTCCCAGTCTCCAGCCACCGGCTCCGCACCACTTGCTTAATCCACCGGAAATTATAGTTCCTTCGGGATAAAATCTTGCGATGGAAGTGTGAGTTCCGTTAAAATTAAGTTCGCCGTAAATTTCGTCGGAGAGAATAATCACGCGGTATTTCTTTGCAACAGAAGCAATTTCTTCCAGCTCTTCCCAACTGTAAGTAACGCCGGTTGGGTTGGAGGGATAGTTCATTATTATCAAACGAGGTCTTGATGGATCTTCTTCACAAATCCTCTGAATGTCTTCCGGTCTCAACAGCCATCTGTACGATTCTTTTTTATCGACCCAAACAGTCTGACGTCCGATAATTTTTGCCTGCGGCGCATATGAAACCCAGCTTGGTGTGGGAATTAGTATTTCACCATAATAAACAAACTGTAAAATAAACATTAGCTCTTTGGAACCGGGACCTATTAAAACATCATCAGCACTGCAGTGCAGATCGTTCCTCCTCGAATGATAATCAGCGACTGCCTCTCTTAAAGGCAGTAATCCCTTAACCTGAAGATAGTCTTTCTGAAAAGCATTAACACGGAGCTCTTCGACGATAATTTTTGGAACCGGAAAAGGTGATTGTCCCAGCCCAAACTTGTAAACTTTTTTACCCTGCTGCTTAAGCTTGTTGGACAGTTCATTGATGTGAAGCGTTGCCGATAACGGCATACCTCGCACATTCAGGTTGAGGCTGAGATCAAAAGAAGAGTTATTGTTATTCTGCATAAAATTATTCGAAGTCTACCTCAACTTCATCAGGTTTCAGGATTTTGTCAAGCTCATCTGTAAAGAAAAATTTATCTTCTTCAAAAGCAGGTTTCAAATCGGTATACCATGTTGCTTTGTCATCAAATTTTGCAAAAAAAGATTTTGCAACCCAATCAGGACCCCTTCCCTGAATAAAGCGCAATGTAAAAACCTTTTCATCACCAATTTCATTTACTCCAAGAATCTGCATCTTGCCGGGCAAACATGACATACTTGGTCCGCGCACAGTTCTGCAAATTCCGCTCACTGATTGATAAGCTTCTCTGAACAATTTCCAGACGTCCACCAGCGGAAGTGAAAAATAATGATCAGCCCCGGTATTCCTGGCAACAAACATATAATAAGGAATGCATCCGAGCGCAACTTGCTTCTGCCACATTTCCGCCCAGACAGCGGGAGAATCATTAATATGTTTTAATACTGGAGACTGTGTTCTTATTACGGCTCCTGTTTCCAGAATTCGGTCAACTGCTTGTTTAACTGCCGGATGTTTCAGCTCAACAGGGTGATTGAAATGCGCCATAAATGCAAGATGCTTACCAGCCTTTTTCACATCGCTGAAAAGCCGTAATAAATCATCAGCATCATCGTCTGTAAGGAAACGGAAAGGCCAGTAAGCAAGTGCTTTTGTTCCTATTCGGATGTGGCGAAGATTTTCTACGTTACTTTCTAGTAGCGGGCGGATGTAAGTTTCAAGAATTTTGGTTTTCATGATTAGCGGATCGCCGCCGGTAAAAAGAACATCAGTTACATCCTCATTGTGAGAAATATATTCTGTGAGATGTTCCGCCTGCTTTGAGGCAAATTTTAATTCGTCCATCCCAACAAACTGAGGCCATCTGAAACAAAACGTACAGTAAGCATGACATGTTTGCCCCTGTCCGGGAAAAAACAGAACAGTTTCTCTGTACTTATGCTGCATCCCAAATATTTTCTCTCCATTAATTTGCGGTACGTTATGATCCAGCTGTCCTGCAGGATGCGGATTGAGCTCGAGCCTGATTTGGTTAGCCGCTTCCTTTATCTCGCTTTTTGATGCGCCATTCGATACAACGCTCTTTATTTTATTGTAATGATGCTCGCGAAGCATGTTTTTACGCGGGAATGTCAATGTATAAATCGGATCCTCCGGAACATTATTCCAATCAATAAGATTTTCAACGACATAATTGTTGGTTTTGAATGGCAGGACCGACCCGACAACGTCTATTGCCTCTATTAAATCTTCGGGAAGATTTGCAACCTGCGGAATAGTTTTATAATTGTGCAGCATATAAGATTTGTAAGTCATGTTCACCTCGGTTTTTTATTAATTCTTGTGGTAACTACAGTCGCTTCAGAAAATCACAGATGACAAAACCAATTTAAAATAATCTGGCTTTTTTTCAAGGCAATAGACAAATAAAAATCATTTTTCTGCGTTTTTAGCTTCCCAGGAGATATTTTATTGGGGCGAAGAATCTTCGGAGAAAAGGGTTATCTGGTAGCTATACTGCTGTAAGCAGATTTGAAAAAATTGTAAAGCAAATCGTCTCCGTTGCTAGATTTACTCACTTCTGAATAAGGTAGAATCAATTTTGAATTACACTTGACAACAAAATCGGAGGGTTCGTGAGCAAGAACATTTTTCAGCTCTCGTTTATCGGGGAAAGATTGAATAAAAAAATGCGCTTCCGGAAAAAGTCCATCGCCGGTTGAAAACCCAAAATCGATTTCCTCGATTGTACTGCTCTGAAAGAAATCTTTACAATACCATGTTAAAGAAACCACCAATGTATCAACGTGAAGTTGAATAGGACTCGAATCCCCGGGAAGCTGCGATTTGATTTGTTTGAAAATTCTATTTGTTGATTTCAAAGCTCGCCAGTATGCTTTAACATGATCTTTGTCGAACTTGCCCCGCGTTCCTTCAAGAAAACTTGGCCTATCAAGCGGAGGTTTAATTCCAATATCAGTCAACAAGCTGCAGGTTTCATCGCAAAGGGCGTTTAATGATTGACCGGTCAATGCGATATGCAGGGGTTCGCGGTAGTTAGATTCTATGCATAACCTGGTGCGGTTCATCTCTATAATCACTTCAAAAGTTTGTCCTGCGGATCTTTCGCCTCGTGGAAGAGCTGATGTTGTTATTCCTTTTCTACAAAGAAGTAAATTTGTGTGAAGAGCGTTTGACAATGGCTCGGATAAAACCTCCCGGATTGCACCAACCAAACGGCAATATTTATGAATGCGGTCACGTGTTTCTTCCCATGAACTCAAAATTAATGGCGGAAATTTTATTGGTTCCATATTTGGGATAATAATTATTACAGACTGATATATTCTCGCAGAAACTTAAGCGTAAATAACCCAAGAGTCAAACTTAGCATAGTCCAAAAAACATTTATTAATAACTTAAAGACTTATTAAATTTCAGATTGAAACTTATACTTATGATCCACAATTAACTTATGAAATTAAAAACAGCGGTTCTACTTATAAACTTGGGCACGCCCGATAGTCCTTCTGTGAGCGATGTAAGAAAATATCTTTTTGAATTTTTAAATGATCCGCGCGTGATTGATATTCCAGCACTTGCAAGATTTCTGCTTGTAAATTTGATTATCGTTCCGTTCCGTGCACCGAAATCTGCAAAAGTTTATCATGAACTTTGGACACACATTGGATTGCCAAATGGAATTAAGGGCTCACCGATTCTTTATTACGGCAAGTCAGTTCAGGAAAAATTGCAGAAGGCACTTGAGAACGAATTTGATGTTCATCTTGCAATGAGATACAAAAACCCATCTATTGATGATGTCCTTGCGGAGATATATAGAAAAAATTATGAGAAGATGGTCGTCATTCCCCTCTTTCCGCAATACGCATCCGCAACAACAGGTTCTGTGATTGATAAAGTAATGAAGATTATTAGCAAGTGGTGGGTAATTCCCGAAGTGAGTTTCATCAGCCAGTTTTATGATAATGAAGGGTACATCAATACGGTTGTTGAGCAATCGAAAAAATATAATCTTGTTGAATATGATCACGTTCTTTTCAGTTATCACGGATTGCCGGTCAGACAGGTTGATAAAGTTTACAAGGATGGAACTCTCTGCGAAGAGCATAGTTGTGAAACGGAAATTAATGAAACAAATAAGTTTTGCTACAAAGCTACCTGTTATGCAACAACAAGACTCATTGCACAAAAGCTGAATCTTCCAAAAGAAAAGTATACTGTTTGTTTTCAGTCGCGGCTGGATAAAAAATGGCTTGAACCATTCGCTGATAAAACAATAATTGAACAGGCCAAGAAAGGCGCAAAGAAATTGTTAGTTTTCAGCCCGGCATTTGTTGCAGATTGTCTTGAAACATTAATCGAGATAGGTGTTGAGTATCAGAAATTATTCGAAGAGCATGGCGGCAAAAAAGTTCAGCTTGTTGAAAGTCTGAACGATCACCCAATGTGGATTGAAACTTTAAAGGAAATGGTTCTTAACAACGAATGACATTCACGGAAAAAATATTTAACGCAGGAGTTGTTGGTGCTGGCGGTGCGGGATTTCCATCTCACGTTAAAACAAAATCAAAAATTGAATTTGTGCTTGCAAATGGAGCCGAGTGCGAACCTCTCATTCACAAAGATTATGAGTTGATGCTTCATTTTCCGAAAGAAATTTCCCGCGGACTGGAACTGCTTATTGAAACCACCTCGGCAAAAAAAGGATACTTCGGGATCAAAGAAAAAAATACAAAAGCAATTTCAGCAATTAACAAATATCTCAATGGAAAAACGGAATTAACAAAGCTAGGTGATTTTTATCCTTCCGGAGACGAATTTGAGTTGGTGTATGCTGCAACAGGCAGACTAATTCCGCCGGCAGGCATTCCATTGGATATTGGCTGCGTTGTCAACAATGTCGAAACACTTTACAACATATCTCTTGCCGAAAAAGATATTCCCGTTACAAAGAAATTTATTTGTGTTGCTGGTGCCGTAAGAAAACCATCTTCCTTTTTTGTTCCGGTGGGAACGAGCTTTAAAGATGTAATTGAGTTTGTTGAAGGAGCAAAGGTAAAAGAGTTTGGAGTTTTTGTTGGCGGTGTGATGATGGGACATCTTACTTTCGATTTAAACGAAGTCATCACAAAAACAACAGCCGGAATTATTGTTCTTCCAACCGATCATTATTTAATAAAAAGAAAAAACCAACCCGAACAAAACTGGCACCGCATTGGAAAATCAGCTTGTGACCAATGTAGCTACTGTACAGAATTTTGTCCAAGATATTTACTCGGCTACCAGGTTGAGCCGCATAAAGTTATGCGTTCACTCGGATTCACAAAAACCGGCTCATCAGTTTGGAATCAAATGGCTGAGCTTTGCTGTTCCTGCGGATTGTGTACGCTGTATGCCTGTCCCGAAGATCTTTATCCGAAAGAAGCCTGCGATAAAGCTAAAGTTGAAATGAGAGCAGAAGGAATAACATTCGTTCAGCAGAAACCGGTTAAAGTTCATCCGATTAAAGATGGAAGAAGAGTTCCGCTTTCACAATTAATTATGAAACTTAAATTACATGATTATGATGTTGAAGCGCCGTTCAATCCGAACGAGATAAAAGTAAATAGTGTTAGAATTCCTCTCCAGCAGCATATTGGCAAACCAGCACAAGCTGTCGTGAAAAAAGGAGAATTGGTAAAAACCGGACAATTGATCGGTAAAGTACCCGAAGGTGAATTGGGAGCTAATATTCACTCATCAATAACCGGAAAAGTTAAAGAAGTGACCCCAACAAGTATTTCTATTGAGTCATAAAGGAGTTTAAATGATCACAAAAAATTCAATCGGATTAATTGAAATGGGAAGTATTGCTTCCGGAATTCAGGCTGCTGATATAATGCTTAAAACTTCCGAAGTAGAATTAATGATCTCAAGAACAATTTGCTCGGGAAAATATATGACACTCATTGCAGGAGATGTAGCTGCCGTTACTTCTGCTGTTGATAATGCAGTTAACACGATTGGATTTGGAGTGATTGATCAATTTGTAATTCCAAATGTTCATCCGACAATTTTCCCTGCGATAGTTGGTCACAACAACGTTCAGATGCTCGAATCACTCGGAATAGTTGAATCTTATTCGGTTGCCTCGCTTATTGAGGCTGCAGACGCAGCAGTGAAGGCCGCAAAAGTTCAACTCGTTGAACTGCGGCTTGCAATGGCTCTTGGCGGGAAAGCCTTTTTCAGTGTCACCGGAGATGTTGCAGCCGTTACGAGTGCTGTTGATGCCGGGGCAAGAGTTGTTTCAGAAAAAGGGTTGCTTGTGAACAAAGTGATCATTGCCAATCCTCGGCAAGAGCTTCTTTCAGAAATGATCTGAATAATTTCTTTCAGGCAAAAATTTTTATTGGTTAATTTTTCATAATATTTCCACGCTCATCACAATTGCTATTGACAATTAATTTTAAAATGCTATTTTATAAGTGAGAATATTTTAATAACTGATATTTCCCGAAACCCCTTCTGAATCTTACTGTCTGTTCTTTTAATTAACGATGCTATTGATTAGTTACGGAGGTTTGCATGATAAAAAACAGAAAATACCAATGCGAAGAATGCGGATACTATTGGGAGAATAATTCTGTCGGTCAGTTTCCCCAAAACTGTCCTGTTTGTTCCAGCAGCAGGATACACAGATCAACCAGACACAAACGGTTTGCAAAAAAATCTCGCGTTAATGTGAGAAGAGCCTATATTACTCGTATGGGCTGATGTAAATATTTGAAAACCAAATTAAGGAGGGAATAATGAAAATAGCAATAGAATCGAATGATGGTCAGACCATCAAATCGCCGTTCATTCCAACAAGAGGTTATGTTGTATATGATGTGAAAGATTCAGGTATTGTTGGAACCGAATACAGAGAGAGCAATTCAAAGGAGATAAAATCCTTCGGTCAGAAAGCCAGCGCTCCAACCTATATTAGTTCCCTGCTGAACGATTGCTCAACAATAATTTCCAGAGGAATGGACAGAGGAAGCCTTGATGTTCTAAAGCAGGGAGGAAAAGATGTATTTATTACATTTAAGACTTCCGCAAAGGATGCAGTAAGATTATATATGAGAGAACAATTTATCAATAATAAGTTTGCTCATTAACTCAGCCAAGATCAAGTTGCCCAACACCTAAGCTTATTTAAGAAAATTTTGTTCGAGGGGAATTAATGTACCCTAACGAATTTTCCAACCGCTTGAAAAGCGCCTAAAATACTTTAACTTTCGACACAACAATTTACTTATCTAATAACTTTCAAAGAGATATGTTATAATGAGCTCAAATGGACGGCCAGCCTGGGATGAATATTTCCTAAAACTTGCAATGCTTGCTTCTGAAAGAGCAACTTGCCCGAGAATGCACTGTGGATGTGTTCTTGTAAAGGATAGATTTGTGCTTGCAACCGGGTACAACGGTTCGCTTCCGGGTCAGCCGCACTGTGATGATGTTGGATGTCTCGTCGTTGAAAACCATTGTGTGCGGACCAACCATGCAGAGATAAACGCACTTGTACAGGCAACAACTCATGGTATAAATATAAAAGGAGCCACAGCATATATAACCAACATGTCCTGCACTACCTGTGCAAAAGCTCTTATAGCAGCAGGCATTAAACGAGTCGTGGTCTTTTCAGATTATCACGATACTCTTGCCACAAAATTCTTTAATGATGCAGGAGTAGAAATAGCAAAGGTTGCAATGCCCGATAAGCTTATCAAGTACGATCTAGAAAATTATTCTTCTGCAAAGAAAACCGAAAAATCTAAATAGAAAAGCTTGAAAAGCACAAGAGCATTCCGCTATCTCCAGCTTCTACTCGCTATAATTTTTTGGGGAACCTCGTTTGTAGCCACAAAAGTATTGCTTGAAGAAATTAAGCCGGTCACCATAATCATCCTTCGGCTGATATTGGCGAGTATACTTCTAACAGCAATCGCCGTTTATTCAAGAAGATCATTTTCAATTAATCTTAAAAGTCACGGCTGGATTTTTATTCTTGCACTGGTTGCAGTCTTTCATCTATGGATTCAAGTTACCGGGCTTCAATTCACAACAGCATCGAACACCGGATGGATAATAGGCACAGCACCAATTTTTATGGCTGTTTTAGGATTTATGTTTTATCGGGAAAGAATTACCGTTCTTCAAATATCAGGAATCATTATTGCTCTTGCAGGTTTGTTGTTGCTGATCGGGAAGGGCGACATCACCAACATCAGCTTAATTCAAAATAAAGGTGACTTGCTTGTTCTTGGAAGTGCTTTTACATGGGGCGTTTATTCTATGGTCAATAAAAAAATTTCACTGACGTACTCGCCGCTCATGACAATTCTTTACTTGTTTTTGATGATGGCGATTATAATCATTCCATTTAATATGAATTCGGCAGTCATAAATTCGGTGATCAGTCTTTCTTTAACAGGCTGGGTATCAGTTTTATTCCTTGGTATTTTTTGTTCCGGAGTAGCGTATGTGATCTGGGCACAAGCTTTACGCGACATGGAGTCAGCAAAGGTTGGCGCTTTTCTTTATTTCGAACCGCTTGTTACAGTAATAGCAGCTTGGTTTTTACTTCATGAAGAAATTACATTATTAATGATATTCAGCGGATTACTAATTACTGCTGGCGTGTTCATAGTTAACAAAGAATAGTTGCCGATTAAGCGATTGATTTCTTTTAAGTTAAAAGATTTATAACTTGATATTATTATAAATATGTGACAGCAAAATCAAATGATCTTCAACGAAGAAAATAAAAAGCCACAAATAGAATACCCTTACAATTGGCCATACAAAATTATTGGGGAAAATATCGAACAGATGATAACCGCCGTTGAAGAAGTTGTTATTGATCTTGAGTACGAACTTACTCCTTCTAATATCAGTCGCAAAGGAAAAATATTTCAGCCTCAACGTAATTGTCACGGTCCCGTCAGAAATCGTGCGCGATTTGATTTTCCAAAAGTTATCCGGACATCCTTCAATTAAATTTGTTATGTGACCTTGTCGTGGAAGCTAACTGCCACACTCCCCCGCCAATAATTTTTAATTGCTGGAAACACCATGCGGGATTTATTGCCGAACAGATTAATTCTGTGAGACGGTTTGGCGATATCGAGAAGCTCAAAGGGTATTTGCTCAGAATAGGTGAATCACAGATGGATTTATATCTGGGAAAACACACCGTTGAAGAGATAGCCCAACAACTTCTGGAACAGCTTCATCAAAAAAGTATTAATTCATTGAAAGAATATAAAAACTGGCTTGGTAAAGGAAACAAAGATTATCAATTGATTAAGTTAAGAGACAATTCAATCTGGACTCTCCGTTTAAGCGAGTCCAGCAATAATTATGTTCACATTCACCCGGGAAGGTATTCTCCGCACACAGTACGAGTAAAAGCCGCAACACTGAAAACAGTAATTATGGTCATAGCTCTTCACAAACTAAATGCTGTTTCTACCATTGATACCGAATCCGTGAATGATGTAAGAAAAAAGTATTTGAACGAACCGCCGATTAAATCAATTTCAAAAGCATCAGGACTTGTAAGACTGCTCGCCCTTTTACAAAAAATTTTATAAGTAAAATTTCGCATTATGCAATTGTTGCCGATGCCGAAGCTTTCAAATCTTTGTTATTGGTATGTGATACTTATCAAGCTGAAATATTTGACAGCCTGCTAATATTGTCAAGGCATTATAAATATTTTTGAAATTATGCCGGCGTTTTGCACTCCTTTTATGGGAGTATTGATTAGTTTTACAGCTAACATTTTTCTTGATTAAAAACCATGAACCAAGTTATCATTTCATTCTATCTGTCCAATAAATTAAACCAATTATGAGCTGCCGATGAAAAAGGTTTTTTTATTAATCTCTATACTAATTCCGATATTTTTTAATACGACGAATGCTCAAACACGTGTTCTGACACTTGAAGAAGCTATCCAGATGGCGCTTGAAAACAATACGGAGATTAAAGTTTCCAGAATGAACTCTGATAAATCACGTGCCGCTGTTAGAGAAGCATTTGGCTATGCTCTGCCAAGCCTTGATGCATCAGCAAGTTTCTCACGGTTTCTGAAAAAACCCAAAATGCCATTTCCGGATTTCGAGGCGCTTCTTACAAACGCTACTTACAGTATTCTTTTTGATGAAAATGTGATACCCAGGGACAATAACAAATACGTTCCAGTCGAAACCAAATTGCAATCATTTGTTCAAACGAATAATTATGAAGCTTCTCTCACACTAACTCAGATTCTCTTTAACTCAGCAGTGTTCAGAGGGATAGGTGCGTCCCAGGTTTATTATGATTTATCGCTTTCTGAACTTCGTAATACGATCAGCAAAACAAAACTGAATGTTGAAAGAGCATTTTATGGCTCGCTGGTTACAAAAGAACTCTTGGAAATTACCCGTGCCAGTTATGAAAATGCACAGGAAAATCTTCGGAACGTGAATGCACTGCACAAGCAGGGATTTGTATCTGATTTTGATAAGATGCAGGCAGAAGTACGAACAGAAAACATTCGCCCGGTATTAATGCAGATGGAAAATATGTTGAAGACAACGCTAAATGATTTGAAGTTGGTTATCGGAGTTGATCAGTCGATGGATATCGATGTCAGCGGCAAGATTATTTATAATCCCGAAGATCTTCCAGCGGAAGAAGACATAATTGATTTTGCAATCGCTAATAATTATGGTTTGCAGACAATGAAATTAAAAATGGATCTGGACGAAGCGTTTATTGATTTGGACCTTTCTGAATACTGGCCTTCTCTTGCTGCTTTTGGAAATTTCTCTTATGCTGGTTCGTCGGACAATTGGAACTTCCAGAACTATAATGCTACGACAGTTGGGCTGAGTTTTTCTATGAACCTTTGGCGTGGGAATCAAACAAAAAACAGAGTTGAGCAGTCAACGATTACCTATAAACAAACCGCCGAACAATATGAATTAATGAAAGAGTACGTAATAAACCAGGTTAAAGCAAAATATCTGGAACTCAAGCGAGTTCAAAGTCTTGTCGAAGCGCAGGAACGGAACGTTACTCTTGCCGAGAAAGCATATGATTTGTCATCGGTAAGATATCAGGAAGGAACAGGCAGCCAGCTGGAAGTGCAGAATGCCGACGTTGAGCTAAGACAAGCCCGCATAAACAGGCTTCAGTCAGTGCAAAGTTATATAATAACCAAATTTGAACTTGAACAACTTATGGGCAAGCTGAACGAAGAATATATAGAACCATATATGCCAGAAGATTAAAAACAATTGACCTTATCAGGAGAATTAAAAAATGAACTTTAAACTAAAATTAAAATTTTCACTCGCAATCTCAGTAATGCTTTCAATCCTGATGATTAATGGATGCGGAGGCGATGAAGACTCAGCAAAGAGTATGGATCAGATTCAAAAAGAGGATGGCGTTCCTATTCAGGTAGAAACTGTGGAATACAAACCATTTGAAAAATATATGAATTACTTTGCAAAGCTTGCCGGCTGGGAGGAAGCCACCAAAGGCGCTGCCATCGGCGGCAAAATAGAAAAAATTAATTTCAACGTTGGAGATTATGTTGAAGAAGGCCAGATCATTGTTGAATTCCCTTCTGATGAACCCGGATCGGTTTATGAAACAGCAAGAGCCACATTTGAAAATTCCAAAAGAACTTATGAACGAACCAAAGTGCTTCTTGAATCCGGCGAAACATCACAGGCAAACTTTGATGCTGTGGAAGCACAATATTTGGTTCATAAAAGAAACTACGAAGTTGCACGAAAATTAATTTTTATAGAAGCCCCGTTCAGCGGAACACTCGTTGATGTTAAGGTTAAAGTCGGTGATAATGTGAAGAGCGAAGCTCAACTGTTTACGATTGCAAAGCTTCACAAAATGAGAGCAAAAATATGGATCACAGAAAAAGAAATAGGCGACATAAAAAAAGGCATGGAAGCTGAAATGGAGCTTGGCGGAAAAATTTATAAGGGAAGAATAGTTGAGATCTCTATGGCAGTCGATCCGACAAGACAGGCATTCTTCGCAGATGTTGAGTTTGATAATTCCCGCAAAGAATTAAAAAGCGGCGTTACAGTCGAAATAAAAGTTCTCGTTTATAAAAATACAAAGGCGCTGATAATTCCACGTAATCTTGTTATGAATGATGATGGTGGTCCGTATGTTTTTGTAGAGAAAGATGGTAAAGCGGAGAAGAGATATATATCAAACGGACAAGACAGCGGAATATACTACGAGGTTTCCGGCGGTTTGCAGGTTGGCGATAAGCTGGTAACTCATGGCGGTTTACAGTTAACCGACGGCGCCAAAGTAAAAGTGATTCAATAAGGAAAGAAATATGTTTCTCGCAAAAGTTTCTATTAATCGCCCCGTTCTTACAACAGTTGGAATTGTAATTTTCCTGATTTTCGGATTGATTGCATATTTCGGACTTAACCTTAACCTCCAGCCGGATGTTGAAATTCCCTTTGTAACAGTTCAAACAATCTATCCCGGCGCAGGACCAAAGGAAATCGAAACGTTGATCACAAAAAGGATTGAGGACGCCGTTTCAACAATAAGTCAGATAGAAAGAATAGAGTCTTATTCTCTCGATGGTGTGTCAATTATTATCATCGAGTTTCAGCTTGGCAAAAACGTAAACGTTGCTAACCAGGAAACAAAAGACAAAGTTGACGAAATCATTAACGATCTTCCGACCGATGCAAAAAAACCAGTCGTGCAAAAAGTTGATATAAGACTATTCCCTGTCGTAGATGTTGTGTTGAGCGGAAATCTTAGTCCTCGACAGCTTTATGAAGTCGCAGACAAAACCCTGAAGGATAGGTTCTCACAAATTGATGGCGTTGCTAAAGTTAATATTACCGGAGGACAGGAAAGAGAAATCCGCGTTGTGCTGGATAACAGAGTTGTATATGAAAATAATATTTCTCTTCCTCAATTAACGCAGATTCTTCAGGCAGCGAATATGGATATTCCGGGAGGATATTTTCAGATCGGAAGTCAGGAATATACTGTCAGACTTGTGGGCCAATTTCAAAATCCAGATGCAATAAGTGAGCTTGAAATCCCAACTGCTTACGGTCCGAAAAAGATAAGACAGATCGCGGATGTTTATGATTCCGGAAAAGATATAAGACAGCGGGCAACATTTTTTAATGTGAAGGAAAATTTCAGAAACGAGAACGTTATCCGTCTCGGCATTATTAAAAGTAGCGAAGGAAATGTTGTTAAAGTTGCAGAAGCAGTGCGTAATCAGCTTCCGGAGATTCAAAGCATACTTCCCGAAGGATCAAAGCTCGAAGTAGTAAACGACGCTTCAGAATTTGTGCAGAGCAGCTTTGATGACACAATGAGCAACATTTATCTCGGCGTGATATTTACGGCGATAGTTCTGTTTTTATTTTTGCACGATTGGCGATCTACACTCGTAGTCGCAATGTCAATGCCCACATCAATTATTTCAACATTCCTTTTGCTGCAGGCGTTTGGTCTCTCACTTAATATGATGACATTGATGGGGCTTTCGGTTTCGGTTGGTGTATTGGTTGCAAACTCTGTGGTTGTGCTTGAAAATATCTTCCGTTATAAAAAAATGGGAGAGACAATCAGACAGGCAGCTTTCAAAGGAACATCAGAAGTTGGAGTTGCTGTTCTTGCATCAACATTAACAAACATCGTTGTGTTTCTGCCAATTGCCAATATGTCGTCGATGGTTGGTATGTGGCTGAGAGAGCTCGCGCTCGCTGCGGTTTTTGCAACGATATTTTCGCTAATAATGTCATTTACTTTAACACCGCTTCTTTCATCAATTATTCTTTCGAAGGAACATGCAACCGGAAAGCTTGCTTCCTGGTTCAATCGTTTTGAAGTAAAGCAAACAGAACTTTATAAAAAGCTGCTAGCTATAGTTCTTCGTAATAAATTAAGTAGTGCACTAACATTTGCCGGCTCAATTGTAATATTCATTCTGGTTATGATGATATTCGGACCAAAGCTTGGCTTCGAGTTTATCCCCCAGACAGACGACGGTAAAATTAATATTACAGTGGAGCTTCCTTCCGGGTATAATCTTGACGAAACCGCAAGAACAGTTCGGCAGGTTGAGGAAAGAGTAAAAAGTCATAATGAAGTTAAACACATACTTACAAACCTTGGCAAGATCAGCGATCTAGATGTCGGTACAAATATGGCAAGCATTGACGTTCAGCTTGTTGACGTAAAAGAGCGAGACGCAAAACTGCTTGATATGATTTCTTTATTAACTTCTGATTTAGCGGATATACCAAATGCAAAAATAAAAGTTGATGTTGGCTCACGAATGGGCGGCGAGGAAGCACCAATTCAATTCTTTTTACTTGGACAGGATCTTGATGAACTTGAGAGATTAAAAGACGAAGCAATTAATAAATTTAAGGATGTTCCCGGGTTGATAAACTTCGATAACAGCTCACGTGCGGGGAAACCCGAAATCACAGTTTACCCGAAAAGAGAAAAACTTACAGAAGCAGGACTCACAATTACAGATCTTGCTTTCACTCTTCGTGCAGGAATAGAAGGAATTCAATCTGCAAAATATCGTGAAGTGGGAAATGAATATGATATAACAGTTACATTGGATGATGAGTCAGTTAACTCTCCTGAAAAAGCAGGCAACATTACTGTTGCATCACCGCGGGGTTCTTTCCGTCTTGCTCAACTTGCGGATGTCAGGTTTACAACCGGCTTCACAAAGATTTTACACCGGGATAAGTTTACTTCCATAATGTTCACTGGAGCGGCTGCACCGGGAGTTCCGCTCGGTAACGTAACTGGTGAGCTCGAGAAAAGATTCAACACAATTGAACTTCCCCCGGGTTACTATTTCCGTTGGGGTGGAAATGTCAAGATGATGAACGATATGATCCAGGATATGATATTCGCATTTTTCCTTGCAGTATTGTTAACCTACATGCTGCTGTCAGCGATACTTGAAAGTTTCTGGCAGCCGATTATTATTATGATCACTGTCGTTCTTGGCTTGCTTGGAGTTATTCTTGCTCTATTTATTACGAACACAGCTTTCAGCATTACATCGCTTATGTCGATAATTATGTTGATAGGAATTGTGGTTAATAATGCAATACTTATTCTCGATTATACAAACCAGTTAAGAAGAGAACAGGGCTATCTGCCGAAAGATGCTTTGATGGAAGCATGCCCAACAAAATTAAAACCACAATTAATGGCATCGATAGCGATTGTGCTTGGCATGCTTCCTCTTGCACTTGGCATTGGTGATGCAGGAAAAGAAATCAGGATGCCGCTCGGTATTGTTGCTATTGGCGGATTGATTGCCGCAACTGTGCTAACACTATTTGTGATACCAGCAATTTATTATCTGACTTCAAAAGCAAAATCGGTAGTAAGAGAAAAGATTTAACAGAAGAGATTTAAGAAATGTAGAACAGATAATTAATCTGTTCTACATATTTAAGTACTAATTTTGACTTGGTTCGGTTGTGAGGAGTTCTTTTTCTATTGCAGATTTAAATGACTCCTTCGGAAGCGCGCCAACGGCAAGTTTCGGCTGTCCGTCCTTTGGAATGAATAATAAAGAAGGTATGCTTCGTATTCCAAAGACAGCACCGAGTTCCTGCTCTTCATCTGTATTAACTTTATAAAAATTTACTTTTCCTTTGTACTCGGTGGAGAGTTCGTCAATTATCGGACCTACCATTCTGCACGGACCGCACCATGGCGCCCAGAAATCTACCACCGCAGGAATGTCTCCTTCAAACTTCCAATCCTGATTCTTTTCATAGTTAAAAACTTTTTCTAAAAAAGTTTGTTTCGTTAAATGTTCAGCCATTGTTTTTCTCTTTTTTGAATTATTTATATTGCTTTTAAAACTCTTTGAAGTCTTTCCTGAACTTCTGTTGCTATTGGTTTCATCTGGTCGTTTTCCAAAATCCAGGTCATCACCATCGGATCGAAAATTGAAACCTGGGTCTTCCCTTCTTTTTCATAAACAATAACGTTGCATGGAAGAAGCAAGCCAAGCTCTTCTTCTGTCTGTAAAGCCTTGTGCGCTATCGGAGGATTGCAGGCGCCGAGTATCGCATACTTTTTAAAATCCACATTAATTTTCTGTTTCAGCGTTTCTTTTACATCAATCGAAGTTAATACTCCAAAGCCCTCTTTCTTCAATTCGGCAGTTACCTTTTCAATTGCCTGTTCGTAAGACATATCAACCGTTTTAGAAAATCCATATTGCATTTTATTCTTTCCTTTCGCTTAAATTATTTTTTCTCTTCTTTCTTAAGAGTAGAAAGTTTCAATGGTGCATAAAGTGGACAAAAGCCAACGAGGCTTGTCAACAGAAATACAATTGCAAAGATTCCCAAAACAATAGCTGCAACTCCGGTTATCTGGTTTGTGAAATAGAGAATTGCAATCAGCACCGCGAGAAGTATTCTTATTCCTTTATCCATTGAGCCCATATTCTTTTTTCCCGCAAAACGGGATTTCTCTTCGTTCAACATTTTTAGTTCTCCCTTTTAATAAATAATAATTTAACTTTTTTCCAATCTGTTAGGATTAAGCCCATCAAAGATCCGTAAAGAGTGCTGTTGAGCGGACTGCTTGTAATTGCACAGCTTCCGTTACATCCGATAAAATTGTAGTAGAGAAATCCACCCAATGCACCGAGAATCACAGGCAGAAATAATTTCACTTTTTTCCAGATCATTTTAAACCTGCCGAGTTCCATCGTAAAATTCCGCCACGAAGATTCGCAGCATTAAATCCAAGCTTTTTAAGTTTTGCTGCTGCGTTCAGACTTCTGTTCCCCGTTCTGCAGTAGCAAATAATTTCCGCATCTTTGAACTTCTTTAGCTCATTCTCGCTAGTTGCTATTGATGTTATTGGAATGTGATAAGATCCCCTTATCGAACCCTGTTTTCTTTCCGTATCGGTTCTTACATCAAGCAGAACAACGTTTCGTTCCTTTTTTATTTTCTGTGATGCTTCCTGTGCAGAATAGTGTTTTATTGATTTTATCATCAGAATTTTTCTGATTATATAAATCGCAATCAAAGCAATTAGTGCGTATAGAAATATTTGTTCGGTTGTCATAATATAAATTTATTGTTTACGGAAGGTTTGATAAATCAAATCAGAAAAGGATTCAAGGCAAACCAATCAAGAATGATTAAGAAGCCAGGAATCCCATTTAAAGATGAAATAGTGGAGACGTTACTTTACCCTCTTCATATAGGCATTGTAAAGAAACATCATTATTGCTGCGGCTACACCAACCAAACCAATTATAAGAAATACAATTTCTGGCTGACCAACTTCCTTCCTTCCAAAGCTGTGGTAAATCCAGCCGCCGAAGGTTCCGCCGAGTGTCCACGCAATTGCAATCGGCAGAAATGCAAATCCCTGAAAGAGAGCTGCTTGTCCTTTTGGTGCAAGGTCAGCAAGATATTCGTAAAATCTTGGAGCCTGTGTCTGCTCGCCAACTGAGAAGATGAAAATTGTAGCAATGATTAATCCAAGACCAACTGTTATTCCTGCAGCAGCAGAGAAGTAAAGCAGGAACCAGCTCAGCGCTGCAAAAACAAAACCAATCATTATTGCAGTTGGAGTTGGAATATTTTTAGTCAGTCTGTTGATAGGAATCTGCAGCAGAATAATTGTCCATGCACCAACAGAAAGAATTAATTCAATCGGTGCTTCGGGACTTATATAATCAGAAATGTAAAAAGGAATAACAATGAAGAATTCCCAGAACACGATCCAGTATAAAGCAAATATCATAAGGAAAATCATGAACTTTATATTCTTTACAACAGTCCAGAGATTTTTAATTACCTGGATAAGACTGTCACGCTGTTCATCAAGCTTGGCTTGCGGCTCTTTAAAGAAAAACAGTGTTACTAAGAACATCAATGCGCAGCTGATTGCAGAAACAAGATATACAAACTGAATTCCGAAAGAGTCTCTTACAAGGTATGCAAGAAAAGGTCCAATCGCTGCACCCATATTTACAAGCCAGTAATAAATTGCATAACCGAGTGATTTGGTTTCTTTTGTGGTTGTTAATGCAACTGTTCCAAGAACACTTGGCTTTATGAACGAACCGCCGATTGCAGTAAAGATCAAAATAAAACTTAGAATAACGAAGAGATTTGTTTCCGAATAATATTTCTCAAACCCTGAAATACCTGTCGATCCGATAAGAAAATATCCAATTGCAAGAATAAAGAAGGCAAATGAGAATGCTTTTTTAAAACCAAATTTATCTGCTAATGCGCCGGCAAAAATCGGTAGGAAGTAAATCAGCCCACCGAAGATCGAAGAAAGTTGTCCGGCTTCAACTTCATCAAACCGGAGATGATCTCTGAGAAAAACACTTAGAATGGTTGCTTGTCCGTAATAAGCGAGCCGTTCAAAAAGTTCCATTCCGTTTGCAACCCAGAAGGAAGGCTGAAAGCCGGTTTTAAACTGAGCAAACAAACTAGTTTTTTCCACAGAGTATCCTTTCAAAATTTTGAAGCGAAATTTAGGCAAGCAGTAAAAGAGTAACAAAATTTTTTTGCTATTAGTGCTTAACCTCAAATGATTGATAATAAACAAGCTCTTTTCAAATCTGAAAATGGATTTTTCGCTTTCCTGTTTTTGAAAAAAACATAGTCGAAAACACAGGTAATTATGTGTTTAATTAGTGAATTCAAACCCCCCCGATGGCATATTTTCTGTCTGTATCACAGCAATTTTAACTTAAAAATAAGAGATAAAGTGAGTATAGGAACTTTTCGCGGAGGTGTTCATCCGCCGGAATTTAAAGAGCTGACAGAAAATTGTGCGTTTGAAACAATACCAAACCCCGAAGAAATTATTCTTCCCGTTTCTCAGCATCTGGGAAAAGACGCTACGCCTCAAGTTAAAAAAGGTGATGACGTAATTACAGGACAGCTGGTCGCAAAAGCAGAAGGATTTATTTCTGCCCCGGTTCACACTTCGGTTGCAGGAAAAGTTTTAAGCCTTGGTAAAGAAATAACTCCAACCGGATTTCCGAAAGACGCGATTGTTATTAAAACTAACGGAACATTAGAAGGCGAAAGATTCCGTCTTTCTCCGCTTGATCCGGAAACAATCACTCCAGATGAAATCCGAGCAAGAGTTGCTGAAGCCGGAATAGTTGGTCAAGGCGGCGCAGCATTTCCAACTTACGTTAAGCTTTCTCCACCAAAGGATAAAATAATAGAGGTTGTAATCCTGAATGGATGTGAATGTGAGCCATATCTTACCCGTGATTACAGGTTTATGATTGAACGACCAGATGATTTGATTTCAGGATTAAAATTAATAATGAAAGCGCTCGGTGTTAAACGTGGAGTAATCGGAATCGAAGACAACAAGCCCGAAGCGATCAAATTGCTTTCAGATAAAATTCTTGGTGAAACAGGACTTGAAGTTGTTGCGTTAAAAACGAAATATCCTCAGGGTGCCGAGAAGATGCTTATAAAAGCAGTCACGGGAAAAGAAGTTCCTCCCGGCAAATTACCAATGGATGTTGGAGCAGTTATACAGAATATTGGAACCGCAGTTGCAATTCACGATGCAGTAGTTAAAGGCGAAGTTCTTACTATTGCCGCGTTGACTGTTTCCGGGAAAGGAATTAAGGTTCCCAAAAATCTTTTAGTCCCCGTCGGAACACCAATTCAGAACGTAATTGATTTTTGTGGTGGAGTAACTGAAGACGCAGTAAAAATTGTTGTCGGCGGACCAATGATGGGTGTCTCACAATTTGATCTCCACGCCCCCGTTATGAAAGCAACTTCAGGAATACTTGTTTTAACAAAAGAAGAAATAACAGAAAATCCGGAGACACCTTGTTTGAGATGCGGACAATGTGTTGGGGCCTGCCCATTGAATCTGATGCCAACAAAACTTTCGCGCTATTCCCAGCTTCAAAGATATGAAGATGCCGAAGGTGCGGACATAACAGTTTGTATGGAATGTGGAACTTGTGCATACACCTGTCCGGCGAACATTCCTTTAGTTCAATGGATTAGGTTAGGCAAGCAGAAAGTTTTAGAAATGCAGAAAGAAAGAGCTGCGGTTACTCAGTGAAACTAAGTGTTCTTAGTATCTAAGTGGTAAAATTCTTTTCACCACTAAGACAAGGAAAGCACTAAGAAAGAAATTATGGAAACAACGACGACAACAGAAACAAAACAAAAAGTTTATTTTGATTTAACGACTTCACCGCACCTTCACTCTAAATGGTCAACAAAAAAAGTGATGTGGTTTGTCAATCTTGCACTTGCACCCACAATTGCAGCAGCACTTGCTTTCTTCGGGATTTACCAGGCGTTGATAATGTTAACTGCAATTGCATTTGCAGTTGGAACAGAGGCGGCGATTCAATCAATAAGAAAAAAGCAGGTAACCTGGTTCGATGGAAGCGCCGCACTTACAGGATTACTTCTCGCATTAACTCTTCCCCCTAACTTTTCATTGTCAGCAACCGCAATCGGTTCTGTTGTTGCAATCGGATTAGGGAAACAAATTTTCGGAGGACTCGGTTACAATATTTTCAATCCGGCGTTAGTTGGAAGAGCATTTCTTCAGGCCGCATTTCCGGTTCAGATTACAACCTGGATGAAACCAAACTTTGCGGTTGATGGAATAACAAGCGCCACTCCTCTTGCAGCTTTAAAATTCGACAAAGTGTTCACGGAAACAACGCCAATGATTCTTGGAAATATCGGCGGTTCTCTAGGCGAAACTTCAGCGATTGCCGTTTTACTCGGCGGAATTTTTCTCATTGCCGTTGGAATTGTGAACTGGCGAATTCCACTTTCAATGATTTTGGGAATGATAATCTTCGGTGGAATTTTCTGGCTTATAAATCCTCAATATCCAACTCCAATCTTTCACATCTTAGCCGGAAGCTTTTTATTCGGCGCGATGTTTATGGCAACAGATTGGGTGACATCACCCATAACCAATAAAGGAATGTGGGTGTTTGGACTTGGAATTTCTCTCGTGCTTGTCATTATAAGAATATATGGCGGTTTGCCGGAAGGAGTTATGTATTCAATTTTATTTATGAATGGATTTGTTCCTCTGATTAATAAATACACTGTTCCGAGAACCTTTGGTGCTGTGAAGGAGAATAAGAAATAATGAAACAAATTGTTCACATAATAGCAACACTTACTATTATTGGAATTATCGCCGGAGGTTCACTCTCTCTTGTAAATAACTGGGCCGCTCCAAAAATTGCAATTAATCAAAAAGCGGAAACGGAGAGAGCAATTTTTCTTGTTCATCTCGATGGGAAAAGATATGAAGCAATTAAAAACGCAGGCTTCGAAGCTTATAAAGTGTTTGATGAATCTGACAGTTCGCTTGGATACTCTCTGGTTTATTCGGGGAATGGTTTTCAGGGAAAAATTAAATTGATGATCGGGCTTTCCGTAGATATTAGCAAGATCACATCGATTGAAATTCTTGAACAATCAGAAACTCCCGGACTTGGCACTAAAATTCTTGAAGCTCCGTATAAAGATCAGTTTAATGAATTAATCCCGGGCGGCGCTATTAAACTTGTAAAAGGTATCGAACCATCAAACCCGAATGAAGTGCAGTCAATCACAGGCGCCACGATATCATCAAGAGCGGTAGTAACAATTGTTAATGAGGGAGTTTCCAAACTTAGAACGTTGGAAAACAAAGGAGCGGCACAATGAAAAAGCAAGTATCCTATCTTAAAGAATTCACAAAAGGTCTGTGGGAGATCAATCCCATCTTCAAGCAAATTCTTGGCACCTGCCCAACACTTGCCGTCACAGTTTCAATAGTAAATGGAATTGCAATGGCTCTTGCAACCACATTCGTTCTGGTTTTTTCAAGCTTGCTTATTTCGTTGATACGAAAGCTAATTCCAGGTCAGGTGAGAATAGCAACTTACATCGTGGTTATAGCAAGCTTTGTTACTATTGTTGATCTTGTTATGAAAGCACAATTTCCGGATCTAAGTAAAGCCCTGGGACCATTCATTCCTCTGATTGTAGTAAATTGTATAATACTTGGAAGAGCAGAAGCATTTGCATCAAAGAACAATCCATTGAGATCTGTGCTTGACGCACTTGGCAATGGTGCCGGATTTTTTATCGCGTTGGTAGTGATGAGTGGAATCAGAGAAATTCTCGGGAGCAGAACATTTTTTGGATATCAGGTATTGCCAACGACTTTCGAACCTTGGCTTATCATGATTTTACCCGCAGGCGCATTCATCGTATTTGGTTTGTTGATGGGTTTCTCAAATCTATATGTTGAAAAAAAGAAGAACCTCGAGAGAGAAGCACTGATTTCTCAATATAGAAGAGTTGGAAGAGAAGAAATCACAGAAGAAGTGCTCAAAGAGGCAGGAGTTTAAGTATGGAATTGTTTGTAATATTTATTTCTGCGGCACTGGTAAACAACTTTGTGCTTTCTTACTTTCTCGGTATATGTCCTTTCATTGGCGTTTCGAACAAATCGTCTTCCGCAATTTCAATGGGAATGGCGACGACATTTGTGATGGTGTTAACAGCCATTGTCAGCTGGCTTTTGTTCAATCTGGTTCTTGTTCCATACAAGCTGGAATTTTTGCAAATACCATCGTTCATACTTGTTATAGCATCACTCGTTCAGTTTGTGGAAATGGTAATTAAAAAAGTTAGCCGACCTCTATATCGTGCTCTTGGAATCTTTCTTCCTCTGATTACAACCAACTGTGCGATTCTTGGTTTAGCTCTTCTTGCTGCAATGAGAGAATATAGTTTTCTTGAAAGCGTAATTTTTGGAGTTGGTGCCGGGGCTGGCTTTACATTAGCGTTAATAATAATGGCCGGAATAAGAGAAGAACTTGACTTAGCTGACGTTCCAAAACCATTCCGCGGTGCTCCGATAACATTAATTGTTGCGGGGATTTTAGCGCTTGCTTTTATGGGTTTTGCAGGCATGATCTAAATGAGAATCAGTGTTTAGTTAAAAACTATTTTGACTTTTGATTTTTGAAATTTGAATTTAGGAGAATAAAATGATATCACGAAGAATTTTTTTGAAAATAGCCGGGCTATCAACGGTTGCAGTTGGTGTCGGATTTACGACTGGAAGATTGACTTCGAATAAAAAATCTGTTCACTTTGCCGTGCACGGATTTATTCCGAATGACGAGCAGGTAATTAGTCAACTTGTTGCGGCTTTTAAAAATAAAGTTTGCAGCAGCTCCGACCCGGTTGTATTATCAGATTCCAAAATGGGCGAAGTGATAAATAGACTTGATAGAAATCTGAGGAACGAAAGTTTTTCAAATAATGGAATCATTTTATATCAACTTAAGAAAATCTCAAAAGATGTTCACTCGGATATAATTATAAGTGATGACAACAATCCCGTTTACTCTTTAAATGATATGACCACCGGTTTTTCTACTATCCGGACAAACATCAAAAACAGAAAGGCTGAGTTTTTCTTTACAGCCGAGTACAAAGAGCAGGATTTTCTATCATCATTGTTTAATTCTGACAAAAACGAAGTTGTGATTGAAAATCATAGTGGAATTGTTGAAAGAATTCCAATTCAGAAGGAATACAAAAACATTGTTGTTGATGGGTTATATGGGAAAACCGGACTGCAAATTGAAAATGGAATTGCACAAGTTCACACATCAAGTTGCAGAAACGGAATTTGCAGACACACGATCGCAAGTAGTGTCGGCAGCATCATTGCTTGTGCACCGAATAAAGTTCTTATAAAAATTGTTTGATGGTCAAAAGATTTTTTAAAAAACCCCCTCCCCTTTGGGGATGGGCCGCTGGTTTCATTGTTCTTTTTCTTATTGGAGTTTTTCTTGGCAGAAGCTGTGCAGACAAAACAAAAAATTATCGTCAGACTCAAATACTTCTTGGGACCGTAGTCGATATCCAGGTTCGCAATACAGACGAAAAGCTTGCTGAAGAAGGTATCGAAAAAGCTTTTGCAGAAATTAAAAGGATTGACAACCTGTTTACAACCTATAATGAAGAAAGCCCCGTTTGGAAACTTAATAACGCAACAGATTCAATAATTTCAGTTGACGAGGAAATTTACAGTCTGCTTGTTCTTTGTGATTCAATCACAAAATTATCAGTGGGCAGTTTCGATGTGAGCCTTGACAATCTTACCCAAGCGTGGGGATTTTATTCAAACAATCCTCAGCTTCCGGTAAGCGAGGCGATTGATTCGGCTTTGTTTTTGAGTGGTTGGCAGAATATTAAATTACTTGATGATAATCAGATCGTAAAGCAGAAGAAAGTCGGACTAAATTTCGGTGCCATTGCAAAAGGTTATGCAGTAGATAAAGCAATCTATGTTTTAAAAGATGCAGGGATTAATGAAGCCCTTGTCAATGCTGGCGGTGAAATAAAAGCCATCGGAAATGAGTGGGTTGTTGGAGTTCAGCATCCAAGAGAAAAAAACTCGATTATAAATAAAATAATGCTAAATGGAACGTCGGTGGCAACCAGTGGTGATTATGAAAATTATTTTGAAGAAAATGGAGTTCGTTATCACCACATACTTGATCCGATGACCGGATATCCGACAAGAGGAATTCAAAGCGTGACGGTGCTGAATGCAGATAACGCATTTGCTGATGGACTTGCAACAGCAGTTTTTGTAATGGGGATAGAAAAAGGATTGGAATTAATTGAAAAACTACGTGATACAGAAGTAATGATTATCGATGAACAGGGAAAGATTTATTATTCGTCTAGATTTGAAAAGTTCTTAATTAATTGAGAATGTAGTCATCCCGAACTAGGTTCGGGATCTCCAAAATAATCTTAATATGCTGAAAAAAGTTCAGTATTAATTATAGACAAGGAATACATTATGGACACAACATTAATAATCGCAATTGCCACAATGGGCGGCCTGGGATTTATCTTCGCAGGCGCACTTGCTTTTGCTGATAAAAAATTACGAGTAGAAGAAAATCCTAAAATCGGCGAAGTCAACGAAATCCTTCCTAATGCTAATTGCGGTGCTTGTGGACTTGCAGGCTGCTACGACTTTGCAACGAATGTAGTTGATGGCAAAGTGAAAGTTAACGGCTGTCCTGTCGGCGGACAGGATGTTGCGGATGAAATAGCAAGAATTTTAGGGATGGAAAGTGCTCAGAGTATAAAGCTTGTTGCCAGGATTCTTTGCAACGGCGGAAATATCGAAGCAGTTAAAAAAGAAAACATCGAATATTTTGGTCCGCAAAGCTGTTCAGTAAAATCTATTGTTGCAGGCGGAGATAAGATGTGTTTGTACGGCTGTCTTGGTGGCGGTGATTGTGTTGATGCATGTCAGTTCGGCGCAATATTTATGAATAAAAATGGTTTGCCGGTTGTCGTTGAAGAACTTTGCACAGGCTGTGGCCAGTGTGTTGAGGTTTGTCCGCGTGGTGTTATAGAAATTCATCCTGAAGATAGAGAACTTTTTGTCTTTTGTAAAAACCATGATGATCCGAAGCGTTCAAAAGAAGTTTGCACAGTAGCCTGTTTTGGTTGCGGCATATGCGCAAGAAAATCGGACGGGTCGATAGAGATGAGAGATTATCTGCCGGTAATTAATTATGAAAATCTTGATATTAGTAAAATACCCATTGACAAGTGTAAGACAGGGGCAATAAGGTTAGTTCATCCTGATAAAGCTGCAGAGCTGCTGAAACAAGAAAATATAAATGTAATTGTAAATTGAAACCCAACTGTCATTCCCTCGAACCTGCCTGCGGTAGGCAGGGGCGGGAATCTATTGAAACAATCTAGATTCCTGCTCGGGGCAGGAATGACACAAGACAAAACAATGTATAAAGAAGAACTTTACGAAGAAGGAATAGTTAAAGAAGCCAAAGATGGTTTTGCCGAGATAGTAATTTCAGATTCTGAACATTGTCAGGAATGTTCCGCGAAAATTTACTGTAAGCCGGGCAGTTCAAACCAAAGGTGTCTTACAGTTAAAGATCCTTTTGGTGCACATCCCGGCGATAAAGTTCGTGTTGTCATTAAAGGTAGCAAAATACTTTTAGCCAGCTTTTACATCTATGGTGTCCCCTTAATTCTTTTGCTCCTCGGAATTCTCATCGGAATGGATCTATTCAAAACAAACAAAGAACTGTTCTCTTCGTTAGTTGGAGTAGGATTAGTTTCTGTTTATGCAATATTAATGTCAATCTTTTCCAGGAAGTCAAAAGCAAAGTCATACCCCAAGATTATCTTTTTAAGCAGTGCCCGATAATTTAATTTTATTATCACTTGCCGTTTGGCAACCAAATTGAATATATTCCTTCCGAACAATTAATATCTTTATATAAATATTTAATTACCACCAAGGAGGTAAAATGTCAAAAGCAAAAAATGTAATTATTATTTTGTCAGTTCTGTTTTTCACAACTGTAAATTTCGCTGAACAACCGGTATTTGTGAAAGAATTTTTAGGACAGGTTGATTTTGTTAAGAGCAGACTGATGAAGCTTGCCGAAGCTATGCCCGAAGACAAGTATAATTGGACTCCCGGAGAAGGAGTTAGATCTGTCGGTGAAGTTTATGTTCATGCTGCCGAGGCCAATTATTATATGCTCAGTCTTATTAAAGGTGAAAAGTTTAATATGAGTTCTTCAGAGAGCAAGGCTGATAAAAAAACTGCATTAACACTAATGGAAAAATCTTTTAGCGATCTTAAAGAATCCACCGCGCAATTCAGAGAAGAAGATCTTAATAAAGAAATAGAAGCTTTCGGGATGAAATTTTCAGTGAGAAATTTTATGGTTACAGTGATTGCACATTTGCATGAGCATCTCGGCCAGTCAATCGCATATGCAAGGATGAACGGTGTAACTCCGCCATGGAGTATGCAAGAAGAATAGTTATTTTAGTTAGAGCACTCTTTTGGGTGCTCTTCTATTTTGAATTTAATGCTGTTGGAATGTTGATTCTGCTAACCTTTAAAATACTTATCAATAAAACCGCAGCTCCTATCCATTGAACAACATCTAAAATATTACCACGGATAAGATATTCCAGAATAATTGCCGTTAGCGGGAATGCAAGTTCACAGATGGTTGCAACCGAAGCGCTGATTCTTTTTAATCCATAATAATAAAGAAAGATTGCCGCCCCGCCTGTTGTTAGTGCGATAACAAGAAAAATTATTACCTGATTTTCTGAAATGTCAGAAATTTTATTTATGTCTCCGATAGAAAAAACAATTAGCAGCATGATAAAAGCTGAAAAAAGGAATCGCAAATATGTGCCCATTTCAAATGAAACATTTCGTAAGGCACGTTTGCTTAAAACGGTTGATGCGCCAAATGATAAAGCTGCAAGAAGAGAAAAAACAGCAGCAATTGTGGTTTTGTCACCAGTTGAAAGGTTTGGAAGTTTTGTTCCGAACGTCATAAAGTATGCACCGACCAAAGCCAATCCTGCCCAAAGAAAAAAATGGATGGTGAATTTTTCCTTAAGAAATATAGCCGCAAGAATAATTGCAAAAACAGGCTGTAATTTTTGAAGAAGAATGACAACAGAGAGATTAACAAAATTGACATAGAACAAAGCTTTGGTAATAGCCATCGTACCTATTGCACCTCCAAGCAGCGCTACAAGAAAGAATGCGAGCCAATCTTTGAAATGCAGCTGTTTAAACGACATGAATCGCTTTGCAAAATAAGGTGACAGCAAGAGCGCAACGATTGAACTTTCAACAAAAACAACAAGCGGAACAGGAAGGCTGAAAAGAGTAGGACGAAGAACAATTCCATCAACGCCCCATAAGCTTGCAGCGACGATCACGAATAGAGGCGCGATCCTCTCCAGCGGCAAAGAAAATTTCTTAAAAGGACTCATTCAGAAAAGCAAAATTTATTTTAAGTTTGGGTGTAAATTTATCTGTTCTTAACTTCATACTGAATTCTTAAACATTGTTAAAAATTGATTTAATATATTTATCCAAAGACCAACAGGAATCTGATTATGATCAGTAAAACAAAGTTACGCAGACAGTTATTAGTACTAACTATTATTTTTTCAATATGGTCCTGCTCAACAATTTCCGTATTCAGCCCTGAAGCCTACAAGCAGGCCGTAGATTTAAAAGTTGAATCTCTAAATCTTATGTCATTTGCAACATCGCCTTTTGAAGATTACCAGGATGATGTAGCAACGCTGCGGACAGAACTTACAAAAGCGTATGAATTTGCTTTAGGAAGACCGGATAATGAGTTGTCAGCCGAGCAGTGGGAAATATTAATAAGCGAAGACGGAAATCTTCTTGGTGGTTTTTTAAGACGCTGGGAAACCGAGGGTGTACTTGGAGAAATGTTTGTAAACGAAATGCAGTCACTGGTAAGTGATGCCTTCGATACAATCATCGGACTTGAAAGCGGGAAAATCGATCCATCAGAAATAAAGTAAAGGAATTACATATGCCAACATTTAACGATTTTATTTCGACATTTAAAAATGACTTACTTTCTTTTGCTAAAGAAAACTTTGACGAATACAAAGACGAGCTGCTTAAAGACGGAAACTCATTTCTTGAAAAATCAAAATCGGATATTCAACGATGGACGGAAGGACTTGCATCGGGTGCATTAAGTCCTGCAGATTTTGAATTTCTTTTACAAGGGAAAAAAGATCTTGCCCAAATGGAAGCGCTAAAGCAAATTGGTTTGTCTAAAATAAGAATCAGTAAAATCACAAACGGCATAATTGATGTCGTTGTTGGAAGCGCAGTAAAAACATTTTTATAATAGTTTTATAAATCAAAACACATAGAGGTAAATAATGGATCAATCAAAAGAACAAGCTGCGGCCATCCTGACCCAGACGCTATTCTCAAAACTCGCACACAGATTTTTTGACAAGTACACGGATTATGAAATGCAGTCCGATTTTCTGAAGACGGAAATAATGAGAGTCTATGGTGAATTTCTTAATAGGCTGAAGGACAATCCAGAGAATAAAAACAAATAAATAAAATTTAACCCAAAATCATTTCGGAATATTTGCGGGGAAGTAATTATCCCCGCAGAACCAACTTTCACACCTTATAAAATTTCAGTAATTTTGCCCCGCATCCTTAGCTCAGCTGGTAGAGCATCTGACTCTTAATCAGCAGGTCGCGGGTTCGAGTCCCGCAGGATGCACAAAAAGCCCCGAAAACAAAACATTTTGGGGCTTTGCTTTTTTAAAGTTGTATGCATTAGTATACAAAACAACAAAAAATAGACTTAAAACGTACAGGAACTACTTCAAAAACTACTTCAGTTTCTACTTCAGTAAATCGTAAAAGAAATTAATTTTTTTCATATCAAAATGACTTGTAGAGCACTCCCATTTTTCCTGGTACAAGTAATATATAAACAGGAAAGGTGTATTATGAAAAGAGTAATAATTTATGCTAGGGTATCTACTAGAGAACAGAACGTTGATATGCAGATTACGGATCTGCATCAGTATGCAGAAGCAAGAAAATTAAAAGTTGTTCAAGAGTATGTTGACTATGCTTCGGGTGCAAAGACAGACCGGACTAATTACAGGAAACTTTTTGATGACGTTCAAAAAAGAAATACCGACATTGTCCTAGTTTGGAAGTTTGATCGATTCGCCAGAAGCACGAGAGAACTGATTAATGCATTGGAAGAATTTAATAATATTGGAGTTGACTTTATCAGTTACAAAGAGAATATAGACACATCTACACCAGCTGGGAAAATACTTTTTACCATGATATCAGCTTTTGCAGAATTCGAGAGAGCTATTATTCGCGAAAGAGTTATTGCAGGTATGGAAAAAGCAAAATCCAAAGGAACCAGAATTGGAAGGCCAAAGATTCCGCCATTTACAATAGAGAAAGTGTTGGAGATGATAAAGCAGGGAAAGAACTATAAAGAGATCATAAAGAAACTTAAGATATCAAAATCTGCTTACTATAAAATCCTACAGGCCGTCAAGTGACGGCTTTGTGGCTAAGATGAACAACAAAAAAATTTTCATTAATTTGAATCGACAAATTTTTTACTTAAAGACACAATGTGAGAATCTTGTTTAAAAGGATAGCAACGTCAAAAAATTACCTACCGCAAGTGGCTAGGTAGGTTGAACCACTTAAAAATCTTTCCTAATTTTATAACAGTTAATAAAATCCAATTTGTCTGATAAATGTTAAGCTAAAATTAATTATAACTTGTTACTAATCATATTTTAGAATTTTATGCAAAAATTTTTTAACCCCTCTAGTATATCTCGAATAAATAAAGAAGAATTTTTACTTGGATATTCAGAAGATGATTTTAGAGATTTAATTATCAGACCACTTTTTCTTGAAAAAGGCTTTAGAGATGGCCGCGAATTGTGTGGACCGCTGGAGGAGGGTAAAGATACTTTATTTACCGAGACAGATAAACTTGGTCAAAACCTATTTTATGCTGTTCAGACAAAGAAGGGCCACCTAAACATGGCAGCGAAAGCCTCAAATAATGTAAATAATGCAATAGCACAATTAAGAACGGCACTAGAAGTCAAAATTCCCTTAATATCCTCAAAAAAAAATATATATCCGGATCAGGTAATGTTGTGTGCAAGTGGTAAAATTAATACAACCGCAAGAAAACACATAGTTGATGAAATAAAAGACCCTCGCATAAGATTCATGGATTGCGATGATTTAATCCCGATGCTTGATGATGTTATGCCGGAATTATGGTTTGGTGTCAACTTAGAAAAATTTCCATATTTAAGTAATTTACATTCTTCGCTTACTTCTCCAACATCTGAATTAAAATCTGGGTTTAGTGAAAACGAAGATCCATTTTATTGTCCTGTTACTAATGACAATTTTGTCAACATAAAATTTAATCGACTTCGTATAAAAAGTAGTGGTAATTCAGATATAAAAGATATAGAACCGGATTTTGAGGAATTGAGTGTTAAACAATTAATAGATTCAGATCATAAAAAAATATTAATAACTGGTGAGGCTGGTTCTGGCAAATCAACAGCAATTAGAAGGATGTTGTGTATTTGTGCTGAAATTGGTATGAAAACTACAGACGAAATAGTTGTTCCTGTGTTTATAAGGGCAAAAGAACTTCTAGGAATCAAAACTAGCTTAGAGATTGTGCTTGCAAATAAAACTTCAGAAATGACAAAGAATAAAGTAGTGGCATTTAGTAAAGAGGATTTGGAAAAAGGAAATGTGCAAATTTTTATTGATGGATTAGACGAAGTTGCCAATCAAGATGAACGGATACAGGTAGTAAAATTATTGAATGGATTTCAACAAAAGTATAAAAGTTGTAAATTTTATTTATCATCTCGTAACTACAAATGGCTCGAATCTATTCCAGATATAGCACAATGGATTCGCTATCGAATTAGTCCTATAGATTGGAAACAGACTACTCAAATTGTTAAACGACTCAAAAAAAGTAAATCGCTTTCTGAAGATCAAATCCAAGATATATTACGCAGATTGCAAGATGTGCATGGATTACAGTTAAATCCTTTATTGATTTCTGTCTTTGTTTCTTCTGCGGATTATAGTAGAAAAGATATACCTGCAAATATTACTGAAATTATGAAAAAGTACACGGAAATGATGCTGGGAAGATGGGACACTTCAAAAGGATTTGCGCAACAACATGAAGCACCATTGAAAGATTTTTTAATTCAAGCACTTGCTTATCAACTTCATTTGAACCGAAGTACAAGTGTAAGCTTAGACGGGTTTACTAATTATTTGGAAGAAGAGCTTAAAAAACGCGGTAAAACTGCTGACATAAAAACGTTAACAGAAGAAATCGTTTATCGGTCTGGATTATTTAGAATAGTTGGGGAAGAAATTGAATTTGCACATTTAATGGTTCAAGAATTTTTTGCGGGAAGATTTTTAGACGACGAAGACGTACTTAGCTTAGTAACTGATGACTGGTGGCAACGGGCTATTGTTTTTCATGCAGGAAGCAACCCGAATAATATTTCGCTTTTGAGGAACCTCTCAGAACACTTATCCGCATTATCTTCGGAAGACCGAAACAACGCATTGTTGACATTAGGTCTTTCATTACAAGCAAATTATTTAGTTGAGGTGGAACAAAAAGTTGGTATTCATTGTACAATATTACAATTGTTAGCTCATGATACAACGAATCTGTTTAGTAAACATGAAAAAGAAAAGGAAAAAAAATTATTTCCATTTATTCGCTTTTATCTTCTGTATAGAGATGCTGTTTCGTGTGATATACAAACGCTTGAGGAGAAAAAAATAAAATCTATCGTCAGTAAAACAATTGATGTTGCAGATATAGACGCATTAGAGTTTTGGCAAATAGTTGGATTAATGGAGACAGGGGCTTTTGATCAGGTCCTACAAAGATTAAAAAATTATAGTCCGTCTGACACAAGATTTTTCTTGGGTGCTCACCTTGGTGCATTTTTCTTTCAAATTATGCGTACTTCAAATAAAGCAGAGCGTAGAAAAATTAATAAAATTTTAACTTATCTTGCCCCAAAAATACACACACTTAGACTTCAGCTAAAACAAGAGTATGCCTCAGAATTACTCGAATTAAGAAAGGGTAAAATTGTATCGATTAATGAGTCTACAGAATTATTAGAATAAATTTCTGATAATACTTATAAGAATTCTCAATAATACGCCTTTATATAAGCATACGCTCTTTCAAACAGAGCCTGGTCTTTGTGTAGTTTAAATTTTAACAATGCTTTGCGAAGCGATTTCTGGACTTCCCTTTCGCCAGATGTTGTAGTTTGCCAACCAGGGAAACGAACAACTTTAACTATGGCATCAATATCGTTTACAATTCTTTCAACCACGGCAGGAGTCTGATCGGTTTTTAGTTCGAGGAAAAGTTCTGTTAAAGCTGTCTTGGCAGATTTTTGTTCTAACTCAGTCAGAATTTCTTTTTCAGCTTGAACAGTTTCTTTAGCAATCTTACAGAGTTCTTTTACAAATTCAATACTTGTTATCAATCCTCTTTCAGCTTTGTCTCGTAACTCTTGTAATCTTTCACTTAATGCTTTGAAACTTGGATTATGAGGATACTTTTTGAACCTTCTGAATAATTCCTCTTCTAAGTTTTTAACTTTTTTAGGATTGGGGTTATTGAATATATCATCTATTACTTCAGCATCCAGAACAAACTCCTCCATATCATCTACAATACCTTCAACGTGAATATTTTCGTGAATGAGTTTAGTTGTCTGCGCTCCTAATGAATGCCAGAGTAATTTTCCAATATTATCAATAGCCGGTTGAACTGACTGATATACCTGAGTTAACCATCTGTAATCTTTTTCATATTGATTTAATACCGGATCAGGAGAGACTGATTCCCACAGCTTAGTCAAGTATGAATAATCAGCAGCAAATGCATCCCGCTTTTCATCTGTGTTAATGCAGTTCTGTGCAGCTTCCAATCCCTCAAAACCTTCAATTGATCTATCGACTCCTTCAAAATGTTTTAGACATTTAGCAATGACTTCAGGAAGTTTATCTTTTAATACCTGAAGGTTTGTTATAACTTTCTTTACACTCTCATCATCAAACTGAAGTGCTTGTGCTGCATCATCAAATATTCCAAAATAATCAACTACTCTTCCAAATGATTTGTTTGGATAGAGACGATTTGTTCTACAGATTGCTTGTAAAAGTGTGTGATCTTTTAATGACTTATCAAGATATATTGTCTGTAGAATTGGAGAATCAAATCCTGTTAGCAATTTTGCTGTTACAATTAAAAACTTTAAATGAGAATCTTTATCGTTAAACTCTTCAATTACTTTATCCTGTTGATCCTTATCCATTCCCCATTTCTGTTTGAACTCAAATTCATCATTAGCACTTGTCGATATAACTACGATGCTACTTTCCGGATTTAATAATTTATCAAGCTCTTCTTTATACTGAACACAGGCAAACCGATCCGGTGTTACTATCATTGCTTTGAATTCGTGCGGATTGACTTTTTCACGAAAGTGAGTAACGATATCATTTACAATTTTACTTACTCTTTCTGGTGCTTTAAGAAATGTAGCCATCTTCGCAGCTTTTCTGCTAAGTGCATCAGCTTCTTCATCAGAAAGAGTTGCTTCTTCTTTTAATTCCATAAACAGTTTATCAATGGTTTCTTTGTCAACGTGTATATCCACCAGGCGCGGTTCAAAATGAAGCGGTAAGGTTGCTTTATCTCTTATTGATTCCTGGAAAGTATATCTTGATAAGTAACCTTCTTCATCTTCCTCTGCACCAAAAGCCCAGAAAGTATTTTTATCAGCTTTGTTTACTGGTGTTCCTGTTAATCCAAATAGAAATGCATTTGGCAATGCAGCTCGCATCTTTCTTCCTAAATCCCCTTCCTGAGTTCGATGAGCTTCGTCCACCATTAGTATAATATTGTCACGTGTATTCATATCGGGATATGCATCACGGAATTTATGAATCATTGTAATTATAATTTTGCGAGTATCTTTTTCTAGTAGGTCGTGTAAGTCTTTTATGCTATCTGTTGTAACGACGTTTGAAACTTCAGAAGCATTGAATGTGCCTGTTATTTGTGTATCAAGGTCCGTCCTATCAACAAGAATTATCACCGTAGGACTTTTTAATTCAGAAGTTCTTCTTAGTTTCTGTGCGGCAAAAACCATCAGCAAAGATTTTCCTGAACCTTGAAAATGCCAGATCAGTCCTTTCTTAATTCTACCTTCTTTAACACGTGCAACCATTTTATTTGCACCTTCATACTGCTGATAGCGGCAAAGTATTTTTATTCTTCTTTTCTTTTTATCAGATGCAAAGATGGAGAAGTACTGAAGAATATCTAACAAACGTGATGGCTTTAATAAATCTGATAATTCTTTTCCTACCTCACCAAGTCCAAGTTTCTTTATAATCGAATCATCATCTGAATCCAATCTCCAGGGTGACCAATACTCCAATGCGCAGCGTACCGAACCATAGAATAATTCTTTTCCTTCAGTTGCAAATGAAAGTATGTTTGGTACAAATAGCTGTGGTACAGAATTTTCATAAACGTTATGAATTTCGTGAGCACCATCCAACCAACTTATTGATGGGCGTATTGGTGTTTTAGCCTCACCAATTACAACAGGAATACCATTTATTAAAAGTGCAATATCTGGAATCTTTGTTTCTCTTGCGTGTACACGAAATTGATTTGTAGCAATGAAAGAATTATTACTTAGAGTTTCAAAGTCTATAAGTTTTACAGGTACGTGTCTGTTGTTTTCTCCGAATGGCATTGTCTTCTCACCAGTTAGCCATTTAGAAAATTCTTCATTCGCTCTTACCAGTCCTGTCTGATTAACAGATATTAGAATTGCCCTTAGCTTATAAATAACTTCATCAGCTCTTTCTGGTTTTTCTTTTATCTCAGGGTTAATGCGAATAAGTGCATCTCTTAATTCACTTTCAATCAGAACTTCATTAACGCCGCGTTCTAATTCTTCTGGTGATTTATAAATCCAATTGCCGGTATAAATTTCTTTTTTATCGGCTATACGTGGAGCATTGAGATTAATACCAGTTAGCTGGTGGATGATATAATTCTCAACACTATTTAATTCGTTAAATGCCATACTAATTAAATATTTTATTGATTATCGAACTAAAAAGTAATTTGAAATTATGTTCTTCAGTCAAAGTTGTTTCTAGTGACTCATTGATCAGTTCCAGTTCTTTGACAATATTGTTTTGAATTTCAAGTTTAGGTAAGGGAACTAAAATCTTCTCAAGATTTTTCTTTGAAATTCTAGTCCTTGTAGTTCCTGATGCTAGTGAAAGTACTCTTGAAAGCATTTCTTTTGTATTCAACAAATAAAGAATATAATTTGGATTGAAGCCAGAAATATCAACCCTTATAATGCAACAATCTACTGCAGTTATCATTTTCTGCCCAATATTTGGTATAATACAAGCTCTACCTAATGGTTCGGGCATTCTTGCAACTAAAATATCACCTGGTAATACTTCAAAGCATCTGAGTCTTTTGAAAGTGTCTTCGCTTATATAGCGATCAGACTTATTGAGAAATTTTCTAACACCAATATCAGCTAACTGAATCAATCTGATTCCCTTCTCAGATTGGTCTTTAGATTCTATCCAATCACCGTCAATAAACTGTTCAAGGGTTCTATCAGCACAGTTTAAGAGTGGACTTAATTCTAAATTTTTAGGCCATATTAAATTGCTTGAAGAGATTTCCAAAAACTGTTTTAGTTTGTTTGATAAACTAATAAAGGATTCAAGCTTTTCATCCGCAGCCCAAAGCATTTCAGCAATTTTAGCTTGTTGGTTTTTTGGTGGAAGGAGGAATTCATAGCTACTCAAATCGTTGAATTTTGCCCTTGGAGATAGAGAACCAGCAGAATTTTTTATAGCATAATCAAAAAACTTTTCATTCTGAACAATGAAAGGTAAAAGTTCTGGTAATAATCCATCTCTAGCCTCCATTACTGTAATATCACCAGAGCATATACCATTAAAATCAGCGACCACAGCCTTCTTCAAATAGGCTCTTCTCCTACCAAATAGAACTTGTCCTTTTACGAATTTGCGATTAAAAGTAGTTCCGTCTTTAATCATCCCCCAATTTTTGATATGCAAGTTCTCTGGTTCAATATGTTCTAAACCAACTAATCGATCCAACCCTTCTGAAATTGGATCTTTAGAAGTTGTTCTTACTTCACGGACAACTTTACCGAAACTCACTTTAGTCCAATTGGCTTTGTCGATATTTAATTCTGAATAATTCATCTAATTATTTCTTGACAACCATTAGATCGAATAACTCTGCCATACTATTTTTAAGTTGATCAGAACTGTCCTTCCACTTTGTAAAAATTTCACCAAAATTATTTTGATGATCCCCATTTGATTGTCGCACATAAAGGTTAAGTGCTAATTTATAATTGTTCAATTTTATGTCCTCAATTGAAGCCAACATAGATAGATCTTCAACATCAACGAATGATTTATAAGCACCGTATATTCTTTGAATATGATTTTCTTCTAAGTATGCTAAACTTTTTTCTTGTCTAACTTCATTCACGGCATTTATAAAGAGAATTTTTCCTCTTCTATCTTTTTTCTTATTAGTATTCGTAATAAGTAAACACGCTTCCATAGGTGAGTTATAAAAAAGATTTGGCCCCAAGCCAATAACACACTCAACAACATCGCTCTCGATCATATTTTTTCTGATTTCTGCTTCAGCATCTCTAAATAATATTCCGTGAGGCCAAAGTGTAATGGATCGACCATTTCTTTCATCTAAACTTTTCATTATATGCTGTTGGAAAGCATAGTCAGCAGTTCCCTGGGGCGGTGTTCCCCATATATTTCTTCCATAAGGATCATTCTCAAAAGATTTCCTATCCCAGCTTTTAATTGAGTAAGGGGGATTTGCAAGAATAATATTAAACTTTTGTAGTTCATCATTTTGTAAAAATGCAGGATTACTTAAAGTGTTACCCCTTACAATTTGAAACTCTTCAATACCGTGCAGAAACATATTCATCCTTGCAATAGCAGAAGTAATAAGATTTATTTCCTGCCCGAATAATTTTAACGTTCTGTATTCTCTGCCTGCATCTTTCAATTGCAAAGCACAGTTAAGCAGCAAACCCCCGGAGCCACAAGTTGGATCATAAACACTTTCTCCAGGTTGCGGATCCATAATTAAGGTCATCAATCTTACAACTGTTCTATTTGTATAAAACTCTGCTGCCGTATGTCCGCTGTCATCAGCAAATTGCTTTATTAAATATTCATAAGCATTACCAAGCTGGTCATCGGGAACTGTAGCAATATCTAATTTATGCTGTGAGAAATGTTCAATAAGATTAACAAGTGTTTCATCAGGTAGGCGATCTTTATTTGTCCAGCTTGCATCACCAAATATTCCGTAAAGAGTATCAGGATTTGCTTTCTCTATTGCTCGTAGTGCTTTCTGGATTGCCATCCCGACATTAACAGTCTGCTCACGTACTTTTTTCCAATGCGCATTCTTCGGAACCTGGAATCGATGGTTTTCTTCGAAAGCAGCAAAATCTAAATCACCATTACTCTCAGTTAATGCAACTTCAAATTCTTCATCATACACATCGCATATGCGCTTAAAAAATAAAAGCGGAAAGATGTACTGCTTATAATCACCGGCATCAATATGCCCACGTAAATAAGTAGCAGCACCCCATAAATATTTTTCAAGTTGTTGTTGGGTCATTCTTCAATTCGGAGTATTTCGTTAAAATATTATTTGTATGACTCTGAACACCTGTCGCCCAATTAAACGAATAATATCTGCACCTATCTGGAAACAATTCTTCTAATTTTTGTCCAACATAACGACAAAGTTTTAATCTATTAGGGGAAACTTTCTTTTTACTCTCCATAAATATTTGAATTAGAAAAATTTTTAATTGTGAATGTTCCTCCAAGAAAGGCCAGATTTTAAGCACATTAGTATTCGGATGTCGCTGTTCTCTTTCAACTTCTAAAAAAATTAGGATATCATCTATTTCACAATAAAAATCAACTCTTCCCCATCCGCTAAGCGATAACTCTTTGTTCTTGAAATCAAATGGTAATTGCTCTGCAATTGGAATATTTTCTCCAGTTGATTTTTTCATAATGTTTTTTTGGACATTAGCTGGAAAAATTTATTTGTGGTAGATGATCATTTACAAATTTCCTGACACCAGTATAATTAAATCTTATTTTTCTCCTTCCAAAAAAGTTAATATATCTCTCTTCTACTGGTGATAAAGATTGACCGCCGGAGGTATGAAACAAATCTGGTTGTTTTAGCACACAGTGTATTTCACAATTGTCTGGGACTTTTCTGGAAAGTAACTGTCTTATCTCGTAATCTGCTTGTTGAAAAGAATATCCAATAAATATTATTCTTGTTGCCTCCGTAAGTTCGGTTGCAACCGCTTCCCATATTTGATTGAAATGAATGTTTGAAAAATCTTTCAAAAACGTTGGATAAATAATTTGCGGTTCCAAATCCAATCCATAATCATTTGTTTCTAATCTATATACTTTCGCACAAAATCTGCATTTCAAATTCAAATCGTACTCTGGTATACCTACTTTGCTTTCAGGGTTAACAAATAATCTGTTACAACTTGGACATTTTAACCAATTGAGTGAACCATGTATTTTCAGGAGTTTGATTGTAAACATTCCCCTAGTTAAAGCAACGAGCGGAGGAATCAAACCTTCCTTAAGTCCAACTACAAAGGTTCCATAATCAAGCGCCCCCTTATGTCCTGGTTCCTTCAATACTAAAAAGAATCTTCTATCTAATAAGATATCCCAGTTAGTTGTTATAATAGAAACATGATCAGTGGAGGGTTTTTCTTTTTTATGATCGAGGATAGTTGTGACAAATTTATCTAAATAGGTTTTGTTTTCTTGCGAATTTGATAATTCTGATTCGATAACAATTGCTATCAATGTTGATAAGATATTTCTTATCTTTTTTGTGTGCTCTACTGAATAACCCCGGAATGATAAATTTTGCGCAATACATTTATCAACTGGAGTATAAAAATCTTCAAGATTAAAATTCTTCATCTTGGCTTCATCCAAGCTGAAAGCATCTCTTAAATATTTTTTTAACTTAGTTTTATATTCTTGTATTGGATTCCCATAATCATTTCCTGAATAATTCAATACTTTGCCAAGAAGTTCTTTTTGACTTGGTGCACCAGCAGCACAGGAAAATCCTGCACCTAAAAAGAAAACGGTTTTTATTGCATCAGTGTTCATTTGACAAATTCTTTCAATTCTTCGAGAAAATATTCTTCAGCTTTTAGACAATCTTCCCAAGCAATTTTCAAGTCTTTAAGTGCTTCCTCAACCGTTGGACGATTGTCTTCAATTATTTTTTCAACATATAGAGGAATGTTAAGATTAAATTCATTCTCTTCGATCCGATCAAATGAAACAACCTTTACATAATTCTCAACATCCTTAAACTCAGAAAACCATTTATAAATTTTATTCACGTGTTCTGGTTCAAGAAAGTTCTGAGCTCGACCGATTCTTATCTGATCAGCAGCATCAATGAACAAAACTTTATTTTGCTTATCACTGCTTTTCTTTTTGCTAAAAGTTAATATGCAAGGCGCTAATGGAGTCCCGTAAAAAATATTAGGACCCAAACCAATAACTGATTCAAGTAAATCCATCTCAATTAAAGTCTTTCGAATCTTTCCTTCTGCACCTTTCCTAAATAAAGCTCCATGCGGTAAAACAACTGTCATTCTTCCTGATGTGGGCTTCATCGATTTGATCATGTGCTGAACCCACGCCAAGTCACCATTACCTTTTGGAGGAACACCAGCAATGTTTCGACCATATGGATCATTAGTCCATTGTTCAGCACCCCAGGCTTTTAATGAGAATGGTGGATTAGCTACAACGCAGTCAAAAGTCTTAAGATTATCACCTTCAAAGAAAGCGGGGTTTCTTAAAGTATCGCCACGGACAATTTGAAAATCTTCTATTCCGTGAAGAAACATATTCATCTTTGCTATCGAAGCAGATGTAAGATTTTTTTCCTGCCCAAATAATCTAAGTGTCCTATAATCTTTTTTATTTTCTTTTAAATGGTTAATTGATTCAAGCAGCATTCCACCTGTTCCACAAGCAGGATCATATACAGTTTCACCTTCTTTAACATCAGTTATGAGTCCCATTAAATGCACAACAGATCTTGGTGTATAGAATTCACCAGCCTTTTTGTTTGTCAAATCAGCAAAATGTTTTATGAGGTATTCATATGCTTGTCCTAATAAGTCGGGATCCACATTAGAGTTAGACAAATTATATTGTGAGAAGTGTTCAATTAAATCTATAAGTAATCTATCGGTGAGTTTGTTTTTATTACTCCATTGAGCATCTCCGAATATACCATAAAGATGTTCAAGGTTTGCTTGTTCAATTCCGCGAAATGCTTTTTCCAATGCTAGACCGACATTTACCGTAACTTCTCTAACATCATCCCAATGACATTTTTTAGGAATTACAAAACGATGAAATTCCGGAAGTGCAGCATACTCTTTATCACCCTTAGATTCTTCCAACGCTTGCTTGTATTCCTCATCATAAACATCAGAGATTCTTTTGAAGAATAACAATGGGAAGATGTATACTTTGAAATCGGACGCGTCCACTGGTCCTTTAAGAATCCAGGCTGCCTTGGAAAGGTATTGCTCTAATTGTGAGAGTGTGATTTTATTGTTCATTAAACGCTACTATATCTTAAAGAATCTATTTCGCGTTAGCCACCAACTCGGAACTTAGGAAGATCCCCAATCAAATTGTAATGCTGTGTGTCTGTAATTTTATCTGTAAAAATAAAGAATCCTCTTGTTTAAGTAAAAGATTTTTATGTAGGATTGACATTTGCACTCTTCCCATTTTCAGGTATAAGCAAAGAGTAGATATCTATTCTTTTACTAAAAAAGGAGTTTACTATGTCTTTCACCATCGGCTGCGATCCAGAGCTGATCTGTCATCGCAACGGACAATTTGTTCCTGCTCATAACTATTTCAAATCACAATCTTCATTTGGTCTTGATGGATGCGAGTCAACGGCGGAATTACGCCCGGGTTTTTCGGTATCACCTGTTGATCTCACTTCAAAGATCTATAAGATATTAGATTACGGGCACAGTAAAGCACCAGATTTAGAATTTTATGCTGGACATTTTGTAGACAGTTATGCCATTGGAGGTCATACTCATTTTTCAGTCGAATCAACAACAGAAATTATCGAAGCACTCGATGTTGTTCTCGGTAGTTTTTCAAATTGCATCGATGATAAATTGCAAAGACAGAAAAGAGAAAGGTCTGGTTATGGCAAGCGTGGAGCGTATCGTAAAAAACATTATGGTTTTGAATACAGAACACCAGGAAGTTTTCTTCTCTCCCCTTCTGTTACACTTGTTCATTTAACTTTAGCAAAACTTGCAGTAATCGGAGTGCTCGAAGATAAAATAAATTTCTCTGAACTAAAGAACGGACATCACAGCTGCACATTTCTAAAACAATTAAAGCACAATCTTCATACAATCCCACCAGATTGTGAAGAAGGACTTAAAGAACTTGACACTCTGTTAAGCAAAAAACTAAACTGGAATCAGGATATACTTCCGAACTGGTCCTTGAGGAGGGTAGCTTGATATGCACTGCACAAATTGTGACGAACCCATTAACGATAATGAAGTAAGATGGGCTAACGAAGAACCATTTTGCGAAGAATGTTTCGATGAGTTATATAATTACTGTTCAAGATGTGATGGTGTTATTAGAAGAGAATCAACCATGTATGATTCTTCCGGAGATCCACTATGTTCAGAATGTTTCGAGGACAATATTGATGAGGATTCTCCAGATAATCCACCAGTATCAGAATCAGATCGGGAATTAGTAATTAGATTATCTCGATCTTGGCTGCAAGGAAAATTAGAAACAAGGCGACCAATCTTCATAAACGACAAGGATCTGCTTCTAAAAACAATTAAGGATAAAGTCGGTTTGGTAGATACTCCTATTTACCTCTTTGGTCTTGTAGATAGAGATGAATATCAGATATCAGCAAGTTCTGATTTATTTGAGCCTGTTCAGCAATATGTTCTGATTCACAACATACAAGTAACTGTTGTATCAACACCAGGATGTAATCGTCTTGGATTAAGTCTTTCACTTCGTAAGTATAATCAACAACAAATTGTTGAACTGATCAAATCAATTACAACTGTTAAAGAAACAGTTCCAGTTTAGCTACTCACCACTAATTAAAAAATTAAATGAAGGAGAAAATTACCAATGTGTGGTATTATGGGATTTTACTGTTTTAGTAATAAGGCCCCGGATAAAGAAAAAATAACAACTATGTTTAGTCTTTTAGAATCTCGAGGTCGTGATGCATTGGGATATGCGTTTATAGATGGTGATGAGCTTGTGGTTCATAAAGCACCAATCAAATCATCCGATATGATAAAGACAGATGAATGGAAGAAGCTTGCTATTCCAAAGGTTATGATACTTCACTGCAGAATGAAAACTCAGGGAGATGAGAAGAATAATGCTAACAATCATCCCTTATTCAGTAAAAATGGAATTGCACTCGTCCACAATGGAATCATTCATAACGATAAGGAAATATTTGGCAAAAAGAATAGGGATGGAGAAGTAGATTCAGAGAGTTTACTTCATCTTCTGTCAATGCGATTACGTGGAGATAAAATCAAAAGGCTCTTCGACAGAATAGATGGATCATTTGCAGTTGCTGTAATTGATAAAAACGACCCCGAGAAACTGATTCTCATCAAGAAGGACAATCCGATCGATCTTTACTATGACAGCCGTGATGACATTCTATACTTCTGTTCTGAACGAGACATAATGAAACAAGCTCTAAGAATTGAAAGCGTTTCATCCAGAGGATTTAATCTTGGTGAAGGCAGTTATCACAGCTATGAGATGCAGAACAATCATTGCCTGACCATCAATGCAGATGGAGTTGAAAACTATCAAAAATATTATTCAAGAGATCGATGGTTTGAGAGGAAGTTCCATTACCCTGATTATGATGATGAAATAATGATCGAATGTCCCTGGTGCTACTGCAAGACAAGCTACCGTGAAGGAAAGCTCTTTAATAAATGTGAAGTGTGCGGAATGAAAATAAATGAGGAGGATTTGTATGTCATATAGCCCGAAGATAAAAAAAGAACTGGTAAGGAAGCTCTACCTCCTAAAGCATTCACTGCCAAAAAAGAAACCGATGACAATAATAGTTAATGAAGCAATCGAAGAATATTTAGAAAGGAAAAGAAACGATGAAAAAGGAGAAAGACTTATTTCAATTGATAGCAGAGTTGGTTGAAAAGCTGTTGAAAGAAATATTCGGCGGGAAAGGAGATAAGAAATGATCGATGTGTTAACAATTTTGTTAATTGTAGCAGAAGCGGTTGTTAAAATCATAATTGTGGGGAATAAAAATGGAAAGTGATTTTATTGATGAGCTTCTGAAAGAGGCAGAAGAGAAAGAACAAAAGCTATCGAGGGAATTTGCTGACCTGATGCTGATTGAAATTTCGCAGTTGGAAAAACAAATACAAATCAACTTTGAGCAAGCTGCAAGAGAAAGAGAAATAATTAAGAACTGGGCACTTTCGAGAAACAGTTCACTTGCCTCGAGGATAGAGTTCTTATCAAAGAAGCTTGAGTTATTCATAAAAGAAACCGGTGAGAAGACAGTAAATCTTCCTAATGGTATTCTGAAGATGCACAAAAAACCAGATCGGATTGAAGTTGAGGACCTCGAATTGTTTCTGAAGAATGCTCGTCCTGAATGGTTAACTGTCATACCAGAGCAAGCTAAACCAAATCTTGTTGCGATAAAAAATCACGTTAAGACTAGACCAACACCGAAAGGAGTGAAAGTTATTGAAGGTGAAATTGAATTTTCATATAAACTAAACGGAGAAGAAAATGCCAGAGAAGAAACCGAAACTGGAACTTGAGCTAAATCGATCAGTTAGAATTGAGCTTCTTCAGGATCAGCCTCTTATAGGAACATCACGCTATGGAGAATATTACCTTTACTCAGTTCGTAATGGAAACGGAGAAGAATACAGCTTCTTTCCTGATAAGGAAGTCCACGAGAAACTGAAAGATCTGAAGCGCGGTGATAAAGTTGAAATCTGTAAACGAGCCGAGCAGAAAGGAAGCAAAATTGTAACCTCATTTGATGTCAAGGTTTTGCAAAACAATGCTGATAGTCCAGTGACACAAAACAACAAAATCCCTGATGATAATTATTATGAACTAATGCTGAGTTCTTGCAGAGATGCAGTGAGAATACAAAATGAACTCGGCGGACTTATGGACGCCAAATCGCTTGCTGTAACACTATTCATTGCGAGAAGTAAGATCAATGGTAATAGTCTCCAATGATCAAAAAGAAGGGGGGTAGCTGCTCTCCTTTTTTTACTTCCCATAAAAATCCGTGATATCAAACCAGAATTCTTCAATCTTTCCATCAGGAAATTTGATTCTTAAAATATCGTATTGTTTATCCCCATCATCAACCAGCTCCTGATCAATCAGCTCCCAGTTAATATTTTGTTTGCCAAATCTTTTTTCAATCCAGATGTATTCTGCATCAACACCTTCCGTTTCATCTTTGGCTCCAAGAATTATTATGGCTTCTTCTTTTGTAATCATTTTTCAATTCTCCTTTATAAAGGATAAAAACTAATAAGATTAAAAACAATAAACTCTGAAAAATTAGGACTAAAAAAATTTTTATTAGAGACTGTATTTTGTTTTGGGAATTTGTGTTGGGGGTTCTGTAAAAATGAAGTTTAATTTATGATCGCCAGTGTCCCCAGTGCATATTTTTAAATGGGATCCAACTGAAAGTTGCTTTTCCTAATAGAAATATTTAAAGTTATTTTTTTCACTTCTTCTTCTTCGAACATGGGTAAACATTTCACAAATTGCAGTAATAAAACCATGAATGATTAAGGAAATTAATCAGAGTAGAATCAAAAGCTCACACAAGCTAAAATATGTGCTTGAAGATAAATTTATTTCTGAATTGAGCTGAGCAGTAAATTAATTCAGTGATTGATATCCTTCGCGAAAATCTGTAATCTGTTTTTTTATTTTTTTGATCAAGGCAAGTATATCTGCAAACCTACCCTTTCCGGCAAACACATAAAACTGAATTAGCATAAATTCATCTGAAATAATTTCGGAGGTGACAATGATATTTTTTTTCTTTGAATTCAGTTGTTCTATCCGATTGTTAAAGTAAGTTGACATGTCGCCCGGGTCATTCCAGCGTGCTGGCTCGGAGCTTTCATCTACAATAAGGAAATAATCTCCCGAAGCATCCATAAAAAGATTTAATTTTAAATTAATTAATTGAGTCGATTGCCGCGTTGTTTCATCAAGTATGATATAGTAGCAGTCGGGAACCACCATACCTTGCGTTTTAAGGTCTGAAAAAGAAAGGTTAATTGTATTTTCAATTTTAATTGATGGAAGTAAAAATTCTTTTAATGTTTTCATGTCAGTAGGGATTTTTTGGTGAAAAAAAAGGCCACACATATTGCGTGGCCTGTGAATGACTATTACTGGGAGATTTCTTTGACATATTTCAGGGTGTCAACAAAAATTTCCTGCTTTAGTTTTGAATCGGTCCTGAACTTGTTAAACTCCGCGGTTAGATTTGCAGAGAAGAACCTTTCAAGTTCCGTCAGAGCCTGAGGCGCATTTTCATCACCGGTAATGATTGCGCTGAGTTGCGGATAGGTTGAGATGTTCTCCTCATTGAGCACCTTCTCAACTTTCTCCATTATCTTCATGCTTTCTCTCTTTATCCGTTCCTTTTCATTTACTTTTACAAGATCTCTCCTGTAGGCTTGTTTTGCCCTTTTGGAACGTGACTTGAAGGAATGAGTGTAATCCTTAATCTCCCGGTTCACTTTTTTAATTTGGAGATTTAAGTCTGCAATCTTTGCAAGAAGATATTCCCTGTCCGCCGCATCAAGAGGGAGGTGCTTTACTTCACCATTGATTTTTTGTATGTAGTACCCTCTATTAAGAATAGCTCTCTTATCTTTACGTTCTGTCAGGATCGACTCTCTTTTCCTCATCTTTTGCCTGCGAACGTTCATTGAAGAAGCTATTTTCCGGTTCTGCGGACGCCTAACCGATATTTCTTCAACACTTTCTGCAACTCCTTCTACCGGTGATGGAGCGACAGCTGTGTTGACCACCGGGCCCACGTTTTCTTGTACCAGCCCAATGGATTTATTTGTTTTTTTTGCCATAGATTTTACTTTCTTTTTAGTGGCGAGTAAGAAGAATCATCAATCATTCCACAGTGAAAACCCCCTTTTTGACCTATTATATGACCACCACAAAATATTAAACCAATCTATTTTGATTAATTCAATTTATTTTGATTTATTTTTGCAAACACAAAAGGAGATCAATATGAATTATTTTCAACTATTATCATCCTGGATCTCAAGACCAATTGATGAATCCGGGTTCGATATCGCAACGCTTTATATAGATCAGTTGCTGGATCTACACGAAGATGATAATGAGGCGTCGAAAGACTTTATGTACGCATTCATTAAGCAATGGCTCGGGGATATATTCTTCATGATTAATGAACAAAGATCTGTAAAGGGTCAGATTGAAAACGAAACGAAGGGAATCAATCAGGCAGAAATACTATGGCGATTCAGGCAGAAATTAATAATAAACGAACGGTCAATTGATACCGCTCTTGTTTTTTCAAGAGAAACTGATCAGAATGATTTCCGTAACTCCGTAAAAAAATTCTGCCTTGACGACAAAGAATTATTTATTCCCGTTTTCAAGCCACTTTATCAAATGGCAAGGGGTGCTTATGAAATGTATGAAGGCAGCCCGTACACTATATTTTTCCCGATTCCTTATAAAGGGAAATATAATTATGATCCGCCCTCAATTGAATATCTAACAAACCTTGCGGCTTTTATTGTTAGTAGCAGTCATAAAAAAGACAGTAAAAAATTTCTAATAGCATTTGAGTTCATCCAGGATTTTAATGAATCAGACAAGAGAAGATTTTTCCGTGCGATAATCAGAAGTTTTATCGGAGAATATTTTCAAAGCTACAATCTTGATTTTCAGAACATCTCTATACTGCTCCAGTCTGATTCTGAAGTAAAAACTTTCAATTCTGTTTTAGGTGAAATTATTCAACTGCTTGAGTATCATTCAGTTGAAAACAAGTTTGATACCATTGAAAAGTTTTTCAATTATCATCCGTATTATAAAAATAAAAGACTGACAACGGCGGATTTAACCGAACTAGATAAAAAAGCAGCTGAGTATAAAACAAAAGATATATCGGCTACTCAAGACACAACAGAACTATCTGATAAGATACAAGGCGAGGTGATTACATCCCATTTAAAATACCGACGGGAACTGCTTAAAATTCAGAATGTACTTAATAAAGAGCATAGTGTTCTACTGCTTGGAGAAACAGGTACCGGCAAAGGATACCTTGCAAAGACAATTCACAAACTATCCAGAGGGAAGGGCAAAGACGCCGGATTTGTTGAAGTCAACTGTGCTGCCATACCGAGTGAACTTATAGAGGCCGAACTTTTCGGAAGTGAAAAAGGTGCATACACATCTTCATCCGGCAAAATTATCGGGAAGATCGAACTTGCAGATAAGGGCACCTTGTTTCTGGACGAGATTGGGAAAGCTCCACTAAACGTACAGCAGAAATTATTTAAAGTGTTGGACGATAAAACTTTTTACTCGGTCGGAGGAAAAAAGAAGAAAGTAGATGTGAGATTTATATTTGCTCTTAACGAAGACCCTTTAATGCTGGTTGCAAAAAAAGAGTTACTTGAGGATTTCTATTTCAGGATTTCCGGACTAAAATTTACTATTCCTCCTCTGCGTGAACGTAAGGAGGATCTTAAAAGATTCATCTTATTCATAAAAAATAAAAATGAGAAAGAATTTGAATGGCCAGCTGAATTACCGGAGGCCACGATGGACTTTTTGTTAAATCTATCATGGCCTGGAAATATCCGCCAGATCCAGAATACTTTTTCGCAGCTATACTTACATTGTAAATCATTCAGAGTAAGCAAAATTACCATTGACCTTATTAAAGAATTCATAGAATATATACCGGATCAGAAATCAAAATCTTCGTTCAAAGAATTTGATAGTTCGTTGGAGCATCTATTTCTTGATTGGTATTATAAAAGGGATTTATTTCCGAAAGTACAAACTGTGTCTACAAGCAAGATTAAGAAAAAGAATAAATCGCATAACCGTAACAGCTTTTTAAAGTCTGTGGTTGAGCCCACAGCCGCAGATATTTATATAAGGAATTTCGAATCTTTAGGATTAATTCAGGATGATGCTACTGAAATCATTGGTCTTGCCTGGTCAAGTGGTAAAAATAAATCGATACTCAGACAAAGAGCAAAACTATATGAAAATATCAAGGAGATATTCAAAGAAAATCAAAAATAAAATTTTAAGTAATTATTTTTCCTCGACTTAAGTGTCTGCTGATTTGTCTGCAATAACCCAGCTCTTGTCAGGCCAGGGTACATCTTTTTCTAGAATTTGTACAGCTTTATAATAGAGCTTGACTGGCTTTGTTTAACACTACATTAGCTTTTCTATTGCATTTCAACACCTCTACACTTACTCTTACCTATGAAAACAATCATAAAATACACTGACGATTTTAAGAACAAGGTTCTTGACGAAATGGAATCAGGTAAATTAAAAAGCATCACGGATGCAAAGCACACCTATGGAATATTCGGATCTGCAACCATTCCGAATTGGATAAAAAAATACCGCAGAGAAAAACTTTACACAAAGGTGGTGGTTAGAGATGCTTCCTGGTGATAAACATGATTGGTCCCAAACTGATCATCCTACACCTAAAACAGAGCAAGGTTTTCAAGCTCTGTATGAGAACGTAAGAAAGGAAGTAATAGATAGGGCCATAAAAAGATATTTTGATGGGGCAAAAACTGCAAAGAGTAGAAGGTATTTCTGGAATGACGGGAAGCAATTAATTTCAGAAAAAGCATATCGTAACAGTCTTGCATTACAAAAATCGGAACTGGAAAGAACGCTTTCGGGTTTATTGAGGAAGGGCGACAAAATTGTTGTGCCACCAAGGATTTAATCTATGAATCCTTAGCTTCGGCATAATTAACCACGGGTGAACTGATGCTCGGATGCCTTGCTTAGTAAGAATGTTAACCTGGGTTTTCAAACAGAATTGCTCCCCGTCCTCCGCATTAAACCCCACTCCCGCCAAGTCATCATTGCTGAGGCCGTAGTCGGCTGGAAGGTGGGGGAACGAATCTGATTCCACCCTAGGAATTTCTTTGATTATTAATTAAAATCAGTAAAAGGTGGTGGAAGGACGAAAAAACATGAAAAACTATTTCTATTTATCCTAACAATTTTTTTCGGAAAACTTTTTAGGATTTTTTCACATTCCACCTCAACTCATTTGAATATAGCTAAATTTAAAAGAAAATACGGTGGTGGAACGGATTTTATTCCACCACCATACCGTACTAAAATGGAAGATCTACTTTAACAACTTTAATCCTTTCATCTTTTTCATTTTTCTCAATTGTTTTAAGTTTAATTCCGACCACGTAGTAACCATCATTTTCTTTTTTCAAACTGATTCCATAAGCTGATTCAATTGCTTTCATAAAATTTCTGTAGCCGAGTGACTTGTATCCCCGGCTGACACAAAAACCGTAATAAGCATTGTGCAGGTCGAGCAATTTAATTTTAGCTTTTAATTTAATTTCACACATTTCATCTATGAATTCAGCCGCACTTGATATTTCACTCAACAAAATGATCCTATCTTTCTGAATGCTGTCAGGAATAGAAAAATACGCTCCCCCTTCTCCACCGATCACCCGATCAATGTGTGATATTACCAGGTTGAATATACCGGGTAATTCATGGAGAAGTTCCGATAGTAAATTTGTATTAACCTGCTGATCTCTGAATGTTATCGGGAACCTTATCAGAACAAATCTTTCCAGGATTGCATCATTTAATTCTGAAAATCTCGGCAACTCATTAGCGCTTATTAACAATCTTGCTGTATTAACAAAAGATATAGGCTCCTTGTATTTTCTGTCCGCAGTAATTACATCACCACCAGATAACTTTTTGATCATTTCAGTTTCCAGGTCTTTACTTCCAACCTCGGAACTGATATTAATAAGCTTATCTTTTAGATTATTTACCGCAAATCGGTTATTTGCCAGATCGTGGATTGAAACAGCGGAAACATTCTCAATACCAAGTAAATTTTTTATAACAGACGTCAACACACCTTTACCATTCCTACCACTGCCGAAGAATATAAACACTTTCTGGTATGAGTAATCCGGAAACAACAGGTAGCACATTGTGTTAAGTACATAGTCTATCTTATCCTGATCACCGTCAAATATTTCATTCAAAAATTGTTCGAACCTCGGAGCTTTTGCACCCTGCTCGTATGCAAAATCCAACTGTATGCTGGTAAACGTTGCGGGTGAGTGTGGAATTAATTCCATTTTACTTATATCAAAAAGACCGTTCTTCAGGTTAATATAACTCTCTTTATTCATCTTACCTTTAAACTGGATTTTTACTTCCATCTTCAACCGGTCGATCAAACTTCTAATCCGGTTTGCTGTTACAACCTCTTTTTTATTAAACACTAAAGCAAAGGAGTTTAATAATGACGCCAACTCTGTTTCAGATATCTGATGATATACCCCGTCCCCATATTGATAGAAATTATCTTCATCCACCGCATAGACTATATCGGTTCGGTACTTAATGAATTTTTCAGCGGCGTATGTTTGTATGAAATCTTTTGCTTCACTTACATAAGCAAGCGATAGACAGTTTGTGCGATTAAGAAGTTTTACTGTTTTGCAAGTGTTGCCGCATATCATCTCACAGGATACAGGGTGATATTCGTGTTTAATTATTAAGTCTAGGTGATAATCAGTCTTTTCCCTGGAGTAATGTGGAGTCTTGCCAAGGATCTCGTGGAGCTTGCTTCTGCCTTCTTCGCCAAATCTGGAAAGCAAGTTAGCAAGAACGACTCTTTCCTGATTATTTAAATTTTCTCCCTTGTTTGATTTTTCAACCAGTGATTTTATGTGGCTGCAGCCACTAACAATTTTATCAAATCGACTGATCTCAATTTTTTCAGAACTGGTTTTGTTTGCTTTTATTATCTGTTCGGTTGAATAATCCGGATGCGTTGCCAGATACTTTGAGAAGAGTCTGACTAATTTTTCATTTTTTACTTTCTCATATTCTAATATCGCAGCTGAATTAAATCTATACTTCCCAGCTAACTCCTTAATTTCCTCAACTGGTAGGGATTTTATTTCATCAAGACTTAACTCGATTTTATAGAGTCCTGTCTTGGAATTAATAGTATTGTTTAATCTGTAAAGCCTTATCGTTTGATACAGACTTAAGTCTGCGTGTTCAGTCAACTCCTGAACCATAGCCTTAAATATGTACGGGTATTGTGAGGAGGGTTGATGCTCAACATCTATCATCCAGGAGGGAATTTCAATGTGGAATCCTTTACTGCCAGAGAAGTAATACCGAAGTTTGTTTGTATTTACTTCATATTCTTCCTCTAGTTTTTTAATCAGATCCCGGGTCCAGTTTAAGGACTCATTCAAATCATCTGAATCTATATCGAAAGCAAGAAAGCTGAAACGAACTTTTCCTTTATATCCAGCTGTTGAATTCCCATTAGCTTCATAGTAACGAAGAAAATTAACTGAGTGGTCAAAAGCAGACGTGTAACAATCTTTTTTTCCGATCAGTCTTTCTGCATCTTGTTTCGTTCCGAAGATTCCCCGGTTAGAGGTAGATCCTTTTGCATACTCTTTATGTGAGTAAGTCCGATCTAATTCTGTATTATTTACCAATTTTTTATTCCATAGTTTTATATAATCCTCTGTTGTGAAAAAATATTTTAATAAAAGGACTTGCAGTAACGTACTGCAAGCCTTTGAACAACAGGTATTGTTTCTGCTCATATAGACAGAAGTTTCAATTTTTGTTTTCGTAAGCTGATCAGCTTAAAATCCTTAAATTATTTTTACTTTGCCGACTGCCATAAAGCAGTCTTACCGGAAGTACTGCCACATAGTTTATTCTCAGATTAAGTTTTATGTAATAAATTTTAATCAATGTCATCAGGTATACTATCCAACAGATAGCATAACTCGTCAGGATCAGATACCCTCGAATTATTCACGACCTGATAAACAATGTGTCTGTGAAAGAGGAATTTTCTAATTTCACTCGGGACGCAGAAATAGATGTATGCGGCCATTGCTCTTACGAACGTTGCTTTTTCCTCTAAAGTTTCGGATTCATAGATCTTATTCCACAGATAATCGAAATATCCAACGTTTACCCGCGGATCATTTTCTAGTATTTTGCTAGCAAAATCTTTCATTTAAGTCTTTCTAACTTTTAAAAACCAAAAACCGCAACTAACTTTGATTTCACTGTTAGTGCGGTTTCGCTTTCTTTAAGAAAGAATATGATTCTATCTATTCAGTCTGGAGACCAGATAATCTATCATCTTTTTATCTTTCTTAAATTCATTTTCGATTGAAGATCCAATCGTAAACTGTATATACTTTACAAAGGCTTCAATAACTTCACTTTGTTCACGAGTATCTTTAATTCTTAAAAAACCTATGTCGTTGATAAAGGACTGAACAACTGGCTGATCGTTGATTTTAATTTTCCAAACCCAGTTATTTATAACACCAAGAAAAGGATTACTTACATAAAAATCATTCTCTAACTCTTCCCTGCTGATCCCAAACTTCGATTCAATTTTCTCTGCAATTGAACTTGTCAGTCTTCTTGATCCCTTCTCCAGGTGACAGTAATGGCCAGGAGTAATACCTAGTTCTCCCGCCATCTCCTTAATGTTTAATCCTTTATTATTTCTGATTTCTTCTAGTTTCATTATCTTATTTATTTCCTGTGTAAATATAGTACTTTTTTAATAAATTGTCAAGACTATTATTTCATTATATGGCTAATAACGATGATATAAGTATATATATTTATATTGTCTTGACAATTAAATAATTATTTATTATATTTGAACATCGAATTCTACTCCTTCCGAAGAGCCATCAGGCCCTCCGAAACGATCCACCCGGATCCGTAAAAAAGGTATAAGCCCATATAGACTTCCTTATAAATCATGGAAGTAAAGAACAACAACCTCCATTTGTATTCACTTGTCCAAGCTGCCAAGTTACTTGGTATTGGGCGGGATACACTTCTGAAATTAATTGCGCAAGGTAAGATTGGCGTAATTAAAATTTCGAAGCAAAAGAAAATTTCTCACTCAGAGCTTGAACGTTATATCGCGGAGAACTCTGTTAGGGAAATTACATATTCCGAAATAAGCATAACGGATAAAAATGTTCAGCAATTTATAAATAATACTAAACCAACACGGAAGCCGAATAATGATTTGATTTTTAATTCGCTGATAAAGGAGATTAATAATGGCTAGTGTATATGATAAGGATGGAACGCTGTATGTGTCCTGGTGGGACTGGAATGAAAATAAAACTAAAAATCGTTCCTTGAGAATGAGTGCTACGGTTACCAACAGAAGAACTGCAAATGCATTCGCAAAAAAACTTCAGAAAGAGTTGGACAAGCAGAAAGAAGTAAACGATACTTCGGCACTAACAAGAGGCTCGACAATAAGAGAAGCATTTGATCATTTTAAAAGAAACAATGCTTCAAAACATCATAAAACAATAAAGGATTATGATCGCTTCTTTAATAAGTTCACCGAAACTTTTGCAGAAACATCTTCTTGTTCAGTAATAAATAAAATTTCTGCCGAAGAATGGATAAATAGTTTAAAGTTGTTGCCCCATAGTATTAATACAATTCACGGTTACTTTAAACAATTTAATCACTTTCTGAATTTTCTCTTTGAGTACGGGTATGTCCCAATGTTTAAAATCAATCGTGATGTAAAGACAAAACCCGAAGTAAAAGAAAAAATTGTTTTTCGTGATGAGGATATACAGACTATCTTCGGAGATCTCAGCACAAAGAATGATAATTTCAAGCTAACTGTATCCATGCTTTTTTATACAGGCTTACGATCGTCTGACATACTAAATATCAACAGAGAACAGATTGATTTAAAAAACCAATCATTCAGTTATTACTCGCCTAAGAGAAAGAAATTTCGTGAAGTGGCGTTCCACGCAGATCTTCTACCAATACTGACTGAAACCCTCAAGACAAAAGCAACGGGAAAATTAATTGATTACAAGTGTGTTGAATATGTAAATAGAGCATTTACAAGATATTTGGACGACATAAAACTTGCAGGCAGAGATTATACTGCAAGAACATTCAGGAAAACTTTTATTACACTTTGCAGATCAAGGTATAATATGGATGCTACTGTGGTAAGAGAGCTTGTAGGCCACGAGCATAATAATACGACGGACCGTTATTACAACCATGTTAGCTTAGAAAGAATGAAAACTGAGCTGACAAAATTCATCCGCCCAACTGTTGAACTCTAAGACATACATATAAGCTCCTGCCAACATATCGTTGGCGGGAGTTCCATAAAACACTAGGTTTATGGAAAGAGAATTATGTTGGGTGATCGTTTTGCAAACAACAACTTAACATCATATTTCTTGAACACCTTTTATGGAACGAGAATTAAAATGAAAAGATATTGATTAGTGTGTTAAAATAGAGCGGCACTTGGTTCATCTTGGTTTAAATATTTTTACTAAAATTTTTAGAATCTCGTTTTGCTATAAGAAATCAGCGAAACCCTTCCTGAATGATCGGGAGATCTGAGAATTCGGAGGAGGTGCGGATCCATAGGCAAAACCTTAAGAAGTGATATTAAATTAAAACTTGCCTGCTAAAAAAGCTCTTATTTCTCTTAACATTCTCATTTTAATTTCTTAAGTTTCAATTAATCTAATTTTAATGGAGCGTAAAATGCGAACCCTTAAAATATCTCTCCTGGTTTTTATTCTTACAATTACTATATCCTCACAAAATTTCTGGGAACAAACTAATGGGCCATACGGGGGAATTGCCTACTCTTCTGCAATCAATTCATCTGGACATATTTTCGTGGGCACTATTTATGGAGGAGTATTCGTCTCCACCAACGATGGTCAGGATTGGACAAAAAAAAGTAGTGGACTAACGGATCTACGTATCTACTCACTAGCGGTTGATTCAAGTGATTGGATCTTTGCAGGTAGTAATGAACAAGGGATATTTCGATCCACAGATAACGGAGAAAATTGGTTACCTATAAATAATGGATTCATATTAAATCAAACTGTAAAAACTATTGTAGTAGATACGAACAATGTCATTTTTGCAGGCACATACGGTGGAGGAATATTTCGTTCAACCAACGGTGGAGATATATGGACACAGACAAATAGTGGATTATCAAATACTAATGTAAATGCTTTGGCGATTAATTCTGATAATTACTTGTTTGCAGCAACCTATGGTGGAGGTGTATTTAGATCCACTGATAATGGCACTAGTTGGACTCCAATAAACAGTGGATTGACAGCACTTTATACTTATGCAATTTCAATTAATACCAATAACTATGTTTTTGTAGGAACTCCTAATGGAGTTTATAGATCAACTAATAACGGTTCCAACTGGGTACTACGAAATACAGGAATTGTGAATATTGGTATTCGTTGTTTATCAATTAACTCTTCAAACGAAATTTTTGCGGGTTCATTATATGAGGGGATATTTAAATCTACGAATAATGGAGATAATTGGTTTGAATGTAATAGCGGAATCCCACCAAATTTAGACGTTGTTAGATTTTTCCTAATAAATTCTAATAATAAAATTTTTGCTGGAACTACACAGGGAATATTTATATCAACAGATAACGGAGTTAGTTGGTTTGAATCAAATAATGGATTGTTAGATACTTATATTCAAGTCTTAGACATTAACTCCAATGATGATATTTATGCTGCAACTTGGGGCAGTGGTATCTCTCGATCAACTAATAATGGAGAAAGCTGGACCACATCAAGCAACGGATTGACCGCATTTATGTTTTATTCTTTAGCAATCAATTCAAATAATCACATATTTGCAGGAACATATGAATATGTTTTCCGCTCAACAGACAACGGTGAAAATTGGGATGAACTAAGTAATGGATTAGGAAGTTGGGATATTCGATCTTTAGCAATAAACTCACTAGATTATATTTTTGCTGGTACCTGGACAAATACACAAGTTAATGGTGTTTTCAAATCTACAAATAATGGAGAAAACTGGGCACAAGTAGGATTATCAGAACACTTAGTGCTTGCACTTGCGATTAATTCTAATGACCACATATTCGCTGGAACGATTGGTGGAGTGTACCATTCAACGGATAATGGGATAACTTGGTCTGGTGCAGGCATTGGTGTAAATACAAGTGTAGTTTCCCTAGCAGTAAATTCTAGTAATCATATTTTTGCTGGAACTGACTACGGGTATGGAATATTTCGCTCAACTAACAATGGTCAATCATGGTCTCCTGTAAATAATGGACTATCAGGCGAAATAGTTACCTCTATCGCATTCAATTCTGATAATCATGTTGTTGCTGCAACAAGTAATAATGGAATTTTTATCTCAACGAATAATGGTGATAACTGGTCTCCATTAAATAGCGGATTACAAAATATTAAAGTATATTCATTGACAGTTAATTCAGTCGGACAAATATATGCAGGCACATTGGGAAGTGGTATTTATCGAAGCAAAGACTCAACAACAACTGACTTAGATAATATTAAGAAAAATAATTTCCAGTATTCTTTAAATCAAAACTATCCCAATCCATTTAATCCATCCACAACCGTTAAATATGAAATTCCAAATAGAAGTTTTGTTACAATAAAAGTTTACGATTTACTTGGAAGGGAAATGGCAACGTTAGTCAACGAAGAAAAACTTGCTGGAGAATATGAAGTCGAGTTCGATGCAAAAGATCTGACAAGCGGAATTTATTTTTATCAACTGAAAGCAGCACAATATTCAGAAACAAAGAAAATGATTTTACTAAAGTAAATTTTTATCGGGGAATTAAAATGAAAGAATATTTAAAATACATTCTACTCTCTGCCATAATAATTTATCATATTGGAGATTCACACTGCCAATCCCAGTTCCATAATCCTTTACCTGCTCCATATCAACTTCACGGTATTTTCTATGTTGACTCTCTTTATGGGTGGGCGGTTGGTGAGTTTGGGACAATAATTAAAACGATTGATGGAGGTGAGAGCTGGGAATTACAATCATCGCCAGTAAGATCAACTTTAAGAAAGATTTATTTTGCGGATAGAAACAGAGGAGTAATTGCCGGAGGTGATGTTGGAGGACCAGATTTTCCTGCTGTTCTATGTACTACAAATGGAGGTGAAACCTGGATAGATAATAATCCGAATACAACTACAAGCGAAGGGTTTAATGATCTACATTTTGTTTCAGAAAATCTGGGATATATTGTCGGATTCACAGGTGCATATAAGACAACCGATATGGGACAAAGCTGGGAATTTAAAGGAGGCCCTGGTTGGGCAACTACTGTATTTTTCATTGATGAACTGAATGGCTGGATAGGTACCCCTGTAGGATATATTTTCAAAACTTCTGATGGAGGAGAGAGTTGGGAACAGATATCAGATATTCACTGGACGTGGAATAAAGACATTAAGTTTTTCAATTCTCAAATAGGATGGGTTGTAGGTGAGGGACTATATTCTGATTATGCCTCAATACATAAAACCACAGATGGTGGATATACCTGGATTACTCAGGATAGTATTTGGAATCGTGGCTATAATGAGATAGAAATCTGGGATTCATTAAATGCTACAGTAGTTGGGAGACCAGGTGTAGTGCTTTTTACTGATGATGGCGGCAATACTTGGTACTCTGAAGGCACAAATGACTTAGGTGAATATTTTGATATTTCTCTGCAGGGTACACGCAAATGGATTGTTGGGGGATCAGAATATTTTTACCCCAGAATGTTTGCATCCAGAGAAACAGGTTTCCCCTGGGAGAAAAAATATTCAACAATAGTTGAAGGCACAATTAACCAATTAGATTTCTCTGACAGTTTAAATGGTTGGTGTGCAGGTGCTGAAGGAATACTTATACGAACCTCAGATGGAGGTAGTAGCTGGAATAACGATGAATTATTTGCAATAAACTTTACTTCAATCAGTGTTCCTACTTCTAATGATATTTTTATAGCTGGCGATAACGGTGAATTTGTTAAATCAACAAATGGAGGGCAATCGTGGCAGGTTCAACAAATTTTCCCAAATTTTAGCTCAATTAAAATAAAATTCTTTTCCAAATATTACGGTTACTCTATTGCACCATACGATGTTTGGTTTCGGAAAACTACTAATGGCGGGAATTCCTGGATCGATTTAACTTCAAATGGATATTTCACTGATTTCTGTTTCATTGATAGCCTTATTGGTTGGGCACTATCTGCTAATTCAATCGGAAATGGCCCATTGCTCAAAAACTACTAATGGTGGAGAGAGTTGGATTGACACAATCGAGATTGGAAATATAAATGCGTTTTACTTCCACGATGATAATAATGGGTGGATTGTTTCAAACTACTCAATGTATAAGACTACGGATGGTGGAAATAACTGGGAATTCTTATCAGATATTTTTGACTTAACAGTTCTGCAATTCGCTTTTGAAAGTAATTCGAAAGGCTACATGTTGGCTGTTGATTACAATTATCAAGATCTATATACAATTTATCAAACCCTTGATGGAGGATTGAATTGGGTGCCGCTGCGAAAATATACCTATTTAAAAAATATTTTTGTTTCAGAAACGGGAAAAATTTGGGGAGTTGGTGAGTATGCACAAATATTCAGTTCGGACGAAATAATCACATCAGTTGAAGAAGATCAAATTAAGGAAGAGATTAATACTTATCTACTCAGCCAGAATTTTCCCAATCCATTTAATCCGATTACAACTATTCGATATTCGATAGCAAATCATTCTAATGTAACAATAAAAGTTTACGACATCCTCGGAAGAGAAGTTGTAGCGTTGGTTAACGAAGAAAAACCTGTAGGAGAATATGAAGTTGAGTTCAACGCTGAAACTCTTCCAAGTGGAATTTATTTTTATCAGCTTAAGGCAGGACAATTTTCAGAAACAAAGAAAATGATTCTGCTTAAATAATATTTCTAATCCCTTACAAAAAAAGTGAGGTCGTTATGAAGAATATAATTTTAATCTGTATAATGCTGCTCTCAATTGAGTGCTTTTCTCAAATAAGTAACCCACTTCGCTTTGCCAGTCAGTATTGGTGGATCACAAATAAGCAATCATTCCTTTTAGGTCTGCCAAATAACGATCTGCTGATGTTATGGTATGAATCCGGAACTTATATGATCCATTCGTCTAAGAGTTATGACGGTGGCTTTTCCTGGAGTTTCGCACAGCAAATAGTTTCAACTTCCACGCAAGATCAAGTAGACATTAATGCAGTTGTTCTTAGTTCCGGAAGGATACTGGCAACATACAAAGATATTAGATACAAGATGATGTATTCTGATGATGATGGTGAAACATGGCAAGGATTCGAAATCATTCCTACATTTGGTTTACCAGCCGAGCAACTTCGGGTTGCATATACAAGCCTGGCAAAATTTTTTGATGGAACTGCCGCATTAATTTATAGCTACTTACCGAATAATCTACCTGATACAATACCACATAGAGGAATTTATAGCATTCGTACCTCAGATGGGTTTAACTGGTTCTCACGCGAAGTTATTGATTCATCTGGAAGAAATGGAAATTTTGTGAATGTAAATTCAAGTAAAGATATGATTGTTTATGAATCCACAGATACTCCATTTAGAGAAATAGTATATAGAACCAGTTCTAATAGTGGTTTAACATGGTCAGAAAAGCAAATACTTTTAAGCGACGGATATGATAATTTCAAACCAAGAATTATTAAAGATTACTCCGGCAAGCTTTGGTTACTTTATTATCGAAATGAACACACACCATTTCAAGGATATTCACAAAGTGAAATTTATTTTATTAGAAGCACTGATGAAGGACTAAATTGGATATCTCCGGAAAAGTTTTCTAATTATGCAGGTTATGATGAATTATCCAGTCTATCAGCCTGGAATGGTTTACCGATTGTTTCGTTTGGTTCAACTCGTGATGCGAATTATCAGGACGACTTTTATCAGATTTATTATGGCATACCTGGAGAAAGCATTGATTTTTCAACTCCTCCTTTCCTTTATGATTTTTTTATAATTCCTGAATTTCCTGAAGCAGGCGAACCGATTACACTTAGAGCTTTTGCGGACGATGAAGATGCATTGAGTAACGTAAAAGCAATTATTAATGTTGAGGGAAATATTGATACTCTCGACATGCGTGATGATGGTATGCATAATGATTCATTGCCGGGAGATAACATTTACGGAATAATATTAGAAGATGGTTTCCCAAACGGAACCATGCTGGTTTATGATTTTCTTCTTAGAGACGTAAACTATTACGAGGTTGGTTTTAATGGCAGCTATGTTGCTATTCCTAATTTCATCTATTATGATGATTATCATGTTGAAGTTAATAGACTTAAACTTCCTCTCAGAAATAACGGCATTCTTGCTGATGTAGAAGATAGTTTGAGCGGATTACATTTTGATGAATCTTTAGTTCTATTTTCTGGAGGATTTTTTCTCAGCGGTTATAATCAAAATCAAATGTGGACTAACGCTGTCGCTTCTGCATCGCTTGTAGAAGACTACCTTCCGGGTCCAGTTGGTTCAGATCCGAATGATTTCAGAAATTCTCTATATGTAATTAAATCAACTGATCCTCCATTTGGTCAATCGTGGATTGGATATCAGTATGCAGTTGGTTTAGGTGCGGATTTTTATGATGGAGATAATGATGGCATCTATAATCCTGTTGATATTAATGGAAACAATGTTTGGGATTCGAATGAAGACAGACCGGATTTTCTCGGTGACGAAACTGTCTGGTGTGTTTATAACGATAGCCGACCTGCTAATCAGCGCAGATTTAACCAGGTAAATCCAATGGGAATTGAAATTCATCAGACACTATTTGCCATCGGTAATGAAACAAATCCAATTGATAATATGATTTTTGTAAGATATAGAATCATTAATACAGGAAATGTTGCAGCACAGTTTGATTCCGTTTATTTCGGACTTTGGGACGATCCCGATATTGGCGGTCAACCTGGTTCAAGTGATGATCTTACAGGATGTGATACTCTATTAAATCTGGGCTTTAGTTACAACGCTGGTGCAGACCCATCGTATGGAGCAAACCCACCTTCGTTTGGCTCACGATTACTTGCAGGACCGGTTGTATATATTTCCGGAGAAACTTTTATTGATGTTAATGGTAATAATATTTATGATGAGGGAATTGATACGCCGATTGATACTGCAGTTGTAAATAAAGGAATAATTTTAGGTGCGGAATATTATCCGGGCGCAAAAAATCTTGAATCAACATCGTTTATACATTATATCAACGGCGACCCTACAATGAATGATCCAAATAACCATATTGAAGCAAGAAATTATCTTCTGGGAAGAAACCGGTTGGGACAGAGTATTAATCCATGTAATTGGCAGTATGGTTATGTTTATGGAATTCCTTGTAATCAGGTAAATCCTTTTTTTCTCTATTCCGGTGATCCTGTCTTGAATTATGGTTGGATAAATACTTATTACGCTGATCAGAGAATATTAACAAGTTTAGGACCATTCACTCTTAAGGAAAATGAAAATGTTGATATATGGAAGGCTTATATTGTCGGACGCGGCAGCAATGCTCTTGAGTCTGTTACAAAAATGAAATTGTATTCTTTGGGTGCACAAAGCTTTTATGAAAGTAATTTTACTGAACTTCCGTCAGATGTTGGAGAGGAAAAAGATATTGATTCTCCAAATAAGTACTTACTCTTACAGAACTATCCGAACCCGTTCAACCCACTCACTAATATCAAATTTCAAATTGCGGATTACGGATTGGTCACTTTGAAGGTATATGACATACTTGGCAGAGAGACATCAACACTCATGAATGAAGAGTTACCTGCCGGTAATTACCAAATAAATTTTAATGCTTCACATTTGGCAACGGGAGTGTATTTCTATCAATTGAGAGCAGGAAATTATACCGAAACAAAGAAAATGATTTTGATAAAATAAATGTTTATTGGGGAATAAAATGAAACGAATTTTATTTATAGTATTCTTACTTTTAACATTTCAGAATATCTATTCTCAATCCCAACCCGAATTAGATTGGTTCAGAATATACAATGGTCCTTTTAATTCTTACGATTTTTTACATAGTATGAAATTAGATAATTCGGGAATTTATCTCGCCGGCGGTAGTTTTATGCAAGATAGTACATCTGATGCAATTTTGATCAAGTACTCATTTGAAGGTGACTCGTTATTGTCAATTGTTTATTCACTCCAACCCAACGTTCGCGATGAATTTAATTCATTAACAATAAATAATAATTCTGATTTGTATCTGACTGGAGTTACGACCATTAACAATTTCAACAGAAAAATGATTCTTCAAAAATATTCTCCCTCCGGTCAGATAATCTGGTCAAAAGATTTTAATTTCAAAGCAAGAGGATTGTCATTAATTCTGGATACAGATGAACAGCCTATACTGGCTTATGATAATTGGGAGGGACCTCAATATGCTTATTTAGTTATTAATAGATTTAATTCCGCTGGCGATTCACTCTGGTCAGTTGTTTTCCGTGATGATACAAGTGCATACGGAATTGGAGATCTTATTAGAGATAGTGAAAACTTCATTTACGCGGGAATACTTCAGTTACAAATAATTAATGGCCAACACGTTTATCATTCCTACATCGCATCTATTAAGGATGGAATTTTAATGTGGTTCAAACCTCTTGAAGGTAGCAATATCAGAAAGATCATCTTGGATAGTGAAAATAACTTGGTTGCATTTACCCAGCGAGACTCAAGAATTTATAAAATTAATTCTGCAACAGGAGAGACAATTTGGGAACGAAATGTTGCTGATTCTGTCCAACATATTACTAATCTTTATGATTTGGGCGTAGATCAGTTGAATAATGTGATAGTAACAGGAAATAATTCTAATAACAATGCGAATATTCAGATAAAGAAACTTTCTTCGTCGGGTGAAGAATTATGGTTTACGGAATATAATAGCCAGGAAGACCTTAATGATCTTCCAACAGCTTTGGCTTTGGATTCTGAAAACAACATCTATATTACTGGAACAGCGGCGGATTCAATATCTAAAACTTATGTAATAAAATTATCAACAGAGGGAGATTTAATTTGGGAATATACATTGAGTGAAGTGTCTTACGAACAACAATATCTTTGGCCAATAATTGTAAGGGATAGCAGTCTATTTATAGGTGGCAGTTTGTACGATTACTTAACGAAGAGTAATATTTTCATTATGAAACTTGATCAGACAATAGGTACAGGAATTAATGAAAAATTCTTTAATCCATATTCTTATACATTAAGTCAAAATTATCCGAATCCTTTCAATCCAAGCACAGTAATCAGTTATCGGTTACCAGTAACCAGTAATGTAAGCTTAAAAGTTTATGATGTTTTAGGAAATGAAATCGCGACTTTAGTTAATGAAGAAAAACCTGCCGGAGAATATGAAGTTGAGTTCAATGCAGCAAAACTGCCAAGTGGGATTTATTTCTACAAGTTGGAAGCAGGTTCATTTAGTGAAACGAAGAAGATGATTTTGATGAAATGATTTTAAATTAATTCTTAAGTAAAGCCCGATCATCACATCGGGTTTTTTAATTACCACAGCGGTCACGGCCGAACAGTTACTGAAAGAAAAGAATAGTGTCTAACTTAATTTTTTTCAAATGCCGTTGTAATGATTAGTGAACTTTTCTTGTATGAAATATTATACAGAAATGAATTGTTAGCCAAGTTTTGAGAAGTTAATCAAAGTTTATTTGCGGTCTGATTAATGTAGTCATATGGAAACGAGTTGTTTTTATTAAAATAAAATTCATTGCCAGAAATTTAATTTTTATTAAAAAAATAGACAGATAATTGTGTTGGTTTTCAATCTTTACCAAGACATGTTTCATTAAACAATAAAAACTTTTTGGGGAAGCAATATGGATCGTTTAATTAAAATGATACTTGTTATTTTCATGTTGCTAATACAAGTCGTACCGGCTCAATGGCATAAACTTCTGAATTTCCCTTATAATCCACAACCTGAATATCTCATCTCCATTATAGAATATAAAAATAAAATTTTTGTTGGTGACCTCACACACGGAATTTTTTATTCCGACAACTATTGTGATAGCTTTAAAGAATTAAATTTAGGATTGGCAAAAAATTATACTACTTATTGGATTAACAATATATATTGTGATTCATCCGGGTTGTACGTAATGAATTTCAATGGGCTTTATAAATTGAACGAAGAATTAAATAAATGGCAAATCTTCGCAAACACAACTGGAATTTTAAGCTTAGCAAAAATTGGAGAAGTATATATAGGAGGTTTAAGTGGTAATGGAGTGTATATCTCAACTGACAATGGTATTTCCTGGAATTTAAATTATTTAACTGCCGGGATGATCTGGGATGCTAAAAGTATAGTAGTGTTAAATAATAAATTTTTTGTCTCAGGAACTAATGGTGTTTACTCTACTCTTGATAACGGAATAAATTGGCAGAATGTACTTAGCGTACACACATCCCAATTGTTGCTGAGTAATGATACTTTGTTTGCTGGCACTATAGAGGGTGTTAAGTTTACGGTTAATGAGGGAATGAGTTGGATTGACGTGGGACCAAATTGCCCGTATATAAAGTGTATCGAAAAATTTAACAATAAGTATTTTGCTGGTGGAGATCTTTCGATTAAATATTTTTCACCCGAATTAATGGATTGGATTCCGGCAACCAGAAATAGTCCTGATGGGTTTACTAATCAAGTTCAGTTTTTAAAAATTATTGATGATACTTTATATAGTTGTAATTATGGGGGATTATTCAGAAGGGCATTGAATGATTTCAATTATCCTGAATTGAGCTTACCAGATTCAGTAGCTGGTGAGTATTATAATGAACAAGTGGGTGAAATATCGTATGTTAGTTTTGCGATCGGAAATTTTGGTTTTGATACACTAAAAGTCTTTGATATACAAACAAGTAATCCTGATTTTGAAATATCGAGAAGACAGATGGATATACCCCCCGAATGGGGATATGGTGTTAATCTTACGTATAAAATCACCGATCCTGGTATTCACTCAGCGACAATAACAGTTATAACCAATGATACAATACCTAAAAATTCATTGATCGTTTTGATCAAAGGGTTGCCAATTGATTTCGAACTTAAGCAAAACTATCCAAACCCTTTCAATCCGGATACTAAGATAATCTATTCGCTACCATCTACTCAGCAAACTTCCTTAAAAGTCTACAATTCTATTGGAGAGCTAGTAGAAGTTTTGGTTGACGATATTCAAGGAGGAGGTAGGTATACAGTTGATCTCAATGCATTCAACCTTGCCGCAGGAGTTTATTTCTATCAATTGATATCGGGATCAAATGTTCAGACTAAAAAAATGATTTTATTAAAATAAAAAACGGGGTTATCAATGGACAAGATTTATTTAGTAGCAATTCTTTTGTTGTGTTTTTTTATTTCTTGCGAAGACGATGTAATCACTCCAACGGAAAAAATTTACGGAGTCCGGGGGAGTATTATTGATTCATCGGGGGAAAAGATAAATGGAGTTAATGTATACTGTTTATTCAACTATAGCTACATTCCTTCAGAACCGAATGTTAAATTATTACCCCTTGGCACTCAAGATAGCATATTTACAAATCAATTATATCAGAACTTTCCTAATCCGGTATTTCACGAAACATTCATTCGATTTTCGTTGGATGCAAAGAGTGTTATTTCTTTAGAATTAAATTCCATCAATGACAATAAAACCTATTATTCTTATAAAGACACATTGAACTATGGATTGTACCAACATTACTTAGGTAATTTAGATCAAGATCCACAACTGGAAAATGGGATCTACAGTTACAAATTAAAATCAAGCTCATTAGATGGAATCAAGTTCGAAGATAAAAAAGAATTGCTTTTAATTGGCACAGAGAATAAACCCAATTCAATATCGGATAAAAATGGAAATTATTTGTTTAACATAAATGAAGCGTTTGTAGGGGATACGATTATGGTGTGTAATTTTTCAGATCCGAACAACGTTTATGAAAAAGTTATTTATGATTATATTTTTCTTCTATTTAGAAAAGCGGGGTATCTGGATAGAATTGTTGGTTTTACTATGTATCCGGGCATTCTGTACACTCAAGACGTTATTTTATATCCGGAGGAAGATCAATGAAAAAGTTTATTATTATACTTTTCGTAAATCTCATCAGTTCTTCAACTTCAATTGCACAAAATAATTGGGAATGGATATCACCTTATCCACCTTACAAAATAGTTTATTCATCTGTACAAACTGAAAGTAAGATTTATTTTTGGTGCGAAGATAATACTGTAATAAAGTTAGACGTTCAGGATGAAAAGTTCGAAGTGTTTCCGACGTATGCCCCTCGTGAAAATGTTGCACTTGGTGACTTTACAGAGCAAGGTCTAGCTTTTGCTGACTCCTTAATTGGGTATGTAACTGACGTAGCCTACGGAGAATTTAGGACTACCAATGGAGGACAAAGTTGGATGAAAACTGCTAATCCGGGATCCAACATACACCTTGTTACATTTGGTTCTACAGTTAGAGGATGGAAGCTAGGATCAGGAGGTTTTTATGTGACGAATAACGCCGGTTTAACCTGGACATATCTTGGTGCACCCTTTTTCGGCGGCTATGGTTACTTTTCAAAATTATATGCAATGAATGAAAATCAGATATGGGTGTTAAAAAGTTTTCATTATAGTGCGTTTGAGGGTTCAATGTGGTATAGTTCTAATGGAGGAAATAATTGGAGCCAAATAAATACCGGCCTAATTTCGGATACATTAAATCAAGTCACTTATACAGATATTCGAATAAATTCTTCAGGTATAGGTATCGCAATTGGATACATTATACATCCAGACGACAATACTTTAGAGGGATTTATTCAAAGAACTACGGATACTGGTATGACTTGGTCTGTAAATAAAATTGCAGACGAGCGATTTAAAAATGTTCTATCAATTGATGATAATAACTGGGTAGTATTAGGAAATTTGGGATACTATAATGATAGCAGAGTTGTTCAAAGATTCTCATCTGATATGGGCATCTCCTGGTCTCAATCTTTCCCTTTGCAAAATCTATATGAGCATACAACTTTTTATAATGCAATATATAATCAGCAAAATGATGCAATTTATATGTTTGCAACATTTGGAGTCTATAAATCATCAGATAACGGTAATTCATATACGAAAATGAGTTCGGATTATGATTTGAGAATTAATGATATAGTGTTTGATTCTAAACCTGCTGATCCCAATAATCAAATAGGTATGGCTTGGCTTAAATGGAACATTAGCCCTTATTTAATTAGTTTCGATGGGGGTCACTCTTGGCAACAGAAATCACTTCCACAATCGATGGGATATATGTGGTTGGCAGGAATCGCTGAGGGAGTTATTTATATTATTACGGATCAAACTCGCTTGTTTAAATCTACTGATTACGGAGATAATTGGACACAATTAAACGTCCCTGTTTACAGCGGTTTACAAGCATTAAAGGTTTACAGTAAAGATATTTTTGTTCTTAATGCTTATAAAAATTTAGTCTCCTCCACCGATGGAGGAAATTCTTGGATAACAGGTCCAATCATTTATAACTTCGGACTTAGAGAAAGTGAAATAATAAGTCCTGGAAAAATTATAGGTGTTGGCCATTACTATGATTCGTTGGGAACAAGAGGATCATTTTTCAAAACGTCCGATTTTGGATTATCATGGCATATCACAGATACGGATGAAGAGCTTCATGAAGTTCAAATGACAAATGATAGAATAGGTTTCGCTCTTGGTGATAACAAAGTTTATAAAACTTCAAATATGGGTGAATCTTGGAACATCGAATTATCTCAAAGTGGTTATTACAGAGTATATTCCTCCTTAGCATTTACTGATTCGCTCAGTGGAGTAGTAATTGAACGATATAATTTTCGTAAAACTAACAATGGCGGAAATACTTGGACTACCGAACCCATGTGGGTTCCTCTTAGCGGAATAGACAAATTAGAGTATAATGCAAATGGAGATTTATTTGCAATCGGATATGGCATACTTCTAATATCGCCTTCACTCACAAGTCAGCAGCTAGTAGATAAAAATGAATTAAATGAATTAATAGATAATTACTTATTAGATCAAAACTATCCCAATCCTTTTAATCCTTCAACTAAGATAAAATATAAAATATCGGAGAGAAGATTTGTTACTATAAAAGTATACGATGTTTTAGGAGATGAAATAAAAACGCTGGTGAATGAAGAAAAACCAGCAGGAGTGTATGAAGTTGAATTCGTTGCTACCGGATTGCCAAGCGGAATTTATTTTTATCAGCTTAAGGCAGGACAATTTTTAGAAACAAAGAAAATGATTCTACTTAAGTAAAAATTTTAACTTTAATTTTAATGGAGCGTAAAATGCGGACCCTTAAAATATCTCTCCTGGTTTTTATTCTTTCAATTAGTGTATCCGCACAGTGGTATCAGCAAAACAGCGGAACGACAAACCCTCTTGTTCAAGTTCTGTTTGTAAACAATCAAGTTGGCTGGACAACTTATTTTCTAGATATTTATAAAACAACAGATGGTGGAGAGAATTGGCAATATCTATACTCACAAAATCCAATTTTTCAATTTTCATTTAGTAACGAACTAATTGGGTGGATGAGAACTTGGACAACTGGCTCAACCCTATTAAAAACCACTGATGGAGGAGAAAATTGGATTCCAGTGTATTCGTATTTGGGAGCGACTGATTACATCAATGATTTTGAGTTTATAAACCCAGATACAGGTTGGTTTGTTGGAGAACAAACAATCAGTTCTTATGAATATGGAATTACAGAATTTCCAATCATATTTAAAGAAACAACTGATGGAGGAGTCACATGGGTAAATAAAAATTTCCCGCCAACCTATAACTGGGGACTGAAAAAATAGATGCAATTGATTATATGAATCTAATTGTTACTGGGAACGATACACTTGTTAAAACAACAAATGGGGGAAATACCTGGCAAAAACTGGCATTGCCACCAATTTATGAACCGAGGGATTTACAATTTATTAACATTGATTTAGGATGGGTAACTGATTATAGTAATCCGTATACTCTATATAAAACAACAAATGGTGGTGTCAGCTGGTATCAACAAGCTCAGCCAGTATATAATTTCCAGTTCATCACAGCACAAATTGGATGGTATACATACGGTAATCAAATCTTTAATTCAACAAATGGTGGAAGCACTTGGACAATTCAGAATTCTAACACTAACAACACACTAAATGATATTTTCTTCATAGACACCAATAATGGTTGGGCAGTTGGTCAAAATGGAACGATTCTTTATACTCCAAATGGTGGCATTCCGGTAGAACTTATTTCATTTACTGCAACTGCCAACATTAATGAAGTAACTCTCAACTGGTCAACAGCAACTGAAACAAACAACTCTGGATTTGAGATTCTTCGCTTCGCTAAGAATGACAATGGTGAATGGAATAAAATAGGATTTGTTCCCGGGCACGGAACAACAACTGAAACACAGCATTACTCATTTACAGATAACGATATTAAGCCGGGCAAGTATCAATACAAACTAAAGCAAATGGATTTTGATGGCACGTTTGAGTATTCACAAATATTAGAAGTAGAAATTCCAATTGTTAATGAGTTTTCACTTTCACAAAACTATCCCAACCCGTTTAATCCGAGTACAAAAATAAAATACAGTATACCGCAAAACGTACGACAACTGACGGGAAACGTAAGCCTGAAAATTTATGATGTGCTTGGAAGAGAAATAGCAACACTCGTCAACGAAGAAAAACCTGCTGGCGAGTATGAAGTTGAGTTTGATGGAACAGCACTTCCAAGCGGAATTTATTTTTATCAGTTGAAAGCTGGAGTATATTCAGAGACAAAGAAGATGATTCTGCTTAAGTAAAAATTATAAGTTTAATTTTAATGGAGCGTAAAATGCATACCCTTAAAATATCTCTCCTGGTTTTTATTCTTTCGATTACTATATCTGCACAGTGGGAATGGCAGAATCCAGTACCTCCTGGAAATAGTTTGTTCTCTGTTGAAATTATAAATACGACAATTGGTTTCGCAGTTGGTGATGAATCAATGATTTTAAAGACGACGGATGGTGGGAATACATGGATAATGAAAGATGTGGGTCAGTATTCTTACTTAGTAGATGTTGAATTTATTAATGAAAACACTGGCTGGGTTTTGGATTTTTACTATGGAAACATTTTTAAAACAATTGATTCTGGTGAATCTTGGTCATTAGTCGCTGATTTGGAGGATTATACATATTGGGACATGTATTTCATCAATAACAGTGTCGGATGGCTTTCTGGTCAAGGATATATTTATAAAACCACTAACGGGGGAAGTAATTGGATATATCAGTTTTCGAATTCAGATTACAGTATAAGTTCATTGTTTTTCTTAAATGAACAATCAGGTTGGGCAATAGCTCATGACTTTAATACTTATTCAACTGTAGTTCTTGCAACAACAAATGGAGGAAATTATTGGGAGGTATTTCCTCAGTTAAATATACCTGATATACAATCAGCTTATTTCTTAGATAACGTAACAGGGTATGCAGTTGGTTCAAATGGTACGTTATCTGGAAACGGAGGTTACTTTTGGAAAACAACTGATGGTGGTGCAACCTGGGATACTCTCATGGTTGGTATCCGATGCAGTGATATCAAGTTCGCAAATACCTTAGTCGGTTATGCAGTGGGAGTTGAGGGGAAAATTTTCAAAACATCAAATGGTGGCGCAGGCTGGTCGAGTTTAGTATCTGGAATAGACGAAAATTTATATTCAATTTCTTTAATAGGACAAAATGATTGTTGGGTCGTCGGTTCTGGAGGTACCATAATAAAGACTACTAATGCAGGACAAGAGTGGATTACAATCTCTGGTGAAGAAAATAAGGACATGTATTCCATAGACTTTGCCGATCACAATAATGGAGTTGCTGTAGGCTTGGGAGGTAAAATATTTGTAACATCAAACGGTGGACAGAATTGGGAATCATACATAAATAGCTCTTCTTCATGGGCATTACTTTCCGTCTCGTTCTCCGATTCACAACATATTTGGGCTTCTGGTTATGATGGAGAAATAATACATTCATCCGATGGAGGAAATATATGGATACAACAGAATAGTGGAATATCAACACCGCTTCGATCGATTTACTTTATAAATAATGATACTGGCTGGACTGCTGGAAATCACGGGATTGTACTGAGGACCACAAATGGTGGTGATAATTGGTTTCAGTTAAATACTGGAACCACTCGTTGGTTATTTTCTATTTTCTTTTTGAATGGTAATTATGGATGGGCAGCAGGCTCTTATACTACTTTGATTAAAACGACAGATGGAGGATCATCTTGGCAGCCATTATCCATCCCTGGGAATCATAGTTTCACTTCAATATTCTTTTTAAATGAAAATTTAGGATGGCTTGTGGATGGAACAACGAATGGAACAGGAAGTATATTGAAAACAACGGATGGTGGTAGCACATGGGCTCTTCAACTTGATATTCCATTTTATGTTTTTAATGATGTTTATTTCAGAAATGAAAATGTCGGTTGGGTCGCTGGAAGATTTGGACAAATTTGGTATACAACGGATGGAGGAATTAGCTGGATATTACAGGAAGATGATATCTATAATGAATTACATTCAATTGCACATTGCGAGACGGATGAACTTTGGATAGCAGGTAGTTTTGAAATTATTCTTCATTCATACAATGGTGGTGTTCCGGTTGAACTTACTTCATTCATAGCAGAAGTGTATAAGGATAAAGTAGAACTTAACTGGTCAACCGTAACAGAAACAAACAACTCCGGGTTTGAGATTCTTCGCTCGGCTCCGAATAACAACAATGAATGGAATAAAATAGGATTTGTTCCCGGACACGGAACAACAACAGAAACTCAGCATTACGCATTTACAGATAACAATGTTAATCCGGGCAAGTATCAATATAAACTAAAACAAATTGACTACGACGGTACGTTTGAGTATTCACAAATAGTAGAAGTAGAAATACCATTTGCAAATGAGTTCTCACTTTCTCAAAACTACCCCAACCCATTTAACCCGGTTACAAAAATAAAATACAGCATACCGCAAAACGTAAGACGAGAGACGGGAAACGTAAGCCTGAAAATTTATGATGTGCTTGGAAGAGAAATTGTAACACTTGTTAATGAAGAGAAACAGCCCGGAGTTTATGAAGTTGAGTTTGACGGTACGAATCTTCCAAGTGGAATTTATTTTTATAGACTTCAAGCAGATAATTTTATCGAGACGAGGAAGATGATTTTGTTGAAATAAAAACTTCAAACTTAATTTTATTGGAGTAAAAAAATGCGAACCCTTAAAATATCTCTCCTGATTTTTAGTATGCTGGCTACTCTGTTTGCACAGCAGGATAATATTTTTCATTCTGAAAAGACACTATTAATTCCTTTTTTAACACAAATGAATGATGACCCTGCTCAAAAGTTAAGACAAGAGTTAAATATGATAATAAATGAATCAAGATTTAAACAATCAGTGAGAGAAAATTATCTGATAGATAGTCTGATATCCGAGTCTGTGACCGGTGCTAAAATTAAATTTTTCTTTGAATACAATATTGATGATAAAATAGTTGAAAGAACAGAATTCAATAATGATCTAAATGGTAATTGGCACTTAGTAGGGAAGGACGAATATTTCTATGATACAATTGGAAATTTGATAAGAGAAATTTACTTCGATTGGAATAATACGACTTGGGATAGTTCACTTCAAATCCTATCTGAGTATAATCAGGATAATAACCTGATTTCAACAACAATTCAAACTTACATTTTGAGTAATTGGGAAAATGAAGAAAGAATAACTTACACTTATGATCAGGCAGGCAGGCAAATAACTTCATTGATAGAATTATGGGAGAATAATCAATGGATTAATTCAGGTAGAGATTTTAGTTATTATTCTACTGAAAATAGACGAGACTCGTTACTATTTCAAATTTGGGAAGGCAATGATTGGCAGAATTACTGGAGAACTTCATTTTATTACGACTCTTTAACAACATTTCTTAATTATGCTATTGCACAACTTTGGACAGGAATTCAATTTGAGGATTATTTACTATTAAAGATAATGAATGATGAAATAGGCAACCAGATTCAACAATTAGAACAAATTTGGAATGGTAGTGTTTGGGTGAATGATGTTAAAAAAGATTATACATACATCTGGAATTATTTTGAAAGTTGTAATGCTGAATTATGGAACGGGTCAATTTGGGAACCAGGAGATACTCCAATAATCATAAACAATCCCGATGGATTTAAAATTGCAATAATCTGTCAAAGTATTCATATATACTATACAATTGTAAATGTAGAATCTACAAATTCAAATATTCCTAACGATTTTTCATTGTCTCAAAACTACCCCAACCCATTCAATCCGGTAACAAAAATAAAATATAATATTCCCAATCAAAGTTTTGTAATGATAAAAATCTATGATGTTCTAGGCAATGAAATCGAAACTCTAGTTAATGAAGAAAAACCTGCTGGTGAGTACGAAGTTGAGTTTGATGGAAGTTCACTTTCAAGCGGAATTTATTTCTATACTTTGAGAGTTTCAGATAAATTTCTTTCAGGTAAAATGATACTTCAAAAGTAATTTTATCAACCATTTAATCCATTAAATCTAAAAAAGCCTGATATTTTCAGGCTTTATTTTTGTTATCCATATAGTAATTATTTTTAATTGTTAGTTAGAAACTAATCATTGAATGAAAAAATTGATCTTACTAAAAAACTCTACACTTTTCAACTTTTTAAGGGGAATAAAAATGAAAAATGCTTTCGCCTTATTTTTTATGATGCTCATTCTAACCTCAAATTCATACGCACAATGGTTTTGGCAAAATCCTTCACCTCAAGCAAATACACTTACATCAATCTGTTTTACAGATGAAAATACCGGTTATGCTGTAGGATTTAAAGGAGCTATAATTAAAACGACAAATTGTGGTGATGATTGGGAAAATATAGATCTTTCGGATTATACTTTGCGCTCAGTATTTTTTTTAAATGACAATTTAGGGTATACGGTAGGCGCTTATGGCTCAATCTATAAAACAACAAATAGTGGTACAGACTGGATGAATATATCGATTTCCAGTAGTATCCATTTGGGGTCCGTGTTCTTTACTAATGAGAACACAGGATATGCAACAGCATTAAATGGTATAATTGTTAAAACAACGAATGGAGGGAATGATTGGTTCTCTCTAACCAGTGGTACGACTAACACTCTTCAAACCGTCTATTTTAAAAACGACAGTACCGGTATCATTGCTGGGTGGGGCGGAACAATTCTTAAAACTACTGATTATGGTTCAACGTGGATTTTATTGCCAAGTCCTATTAATGAAAAGTTATTGTCAATTTCTTTTGTCAATGATAGTATTGGATTCATATCCGGAGATTATGGCGGACTTCTAAAAACTACAGATGGGGGAAATAATTGGTACATTCAAAACAGTGATATAGGTATGAGTATTCCGAGGATTTTTTTTAGTAACGAATTTGATGGTCACGCAGTTGGAATGGACGGAATGTATGCCAGGACAACTGATGGGGGAAATAACTGGTTAATACAAAATTTGGGAACTTGGAATCAACTTATCTGCATAATATTTATCGATTCAACTACAGGATTTATAGTGGGTAAGTTTGGAACTATTCTTAAAACTACGAATGCTGGTGTAAACTGGACAAATAAAGTTACAGGGCCAATAGTGAATTTGTCATCCGTTTTTTTTGATTATGATGCTTTTACAGGTTATGTAGTAGGAGATAATGGAACAATTCTCAAAACGACAAATGGCGGTTCTAATTGGGATTTAAAAGTAAGTGGAACCTCAAGTTCTTTGCGCTCTGTTTGCTTTTTAAATGCGGATACAGGTTATGCAGTTGGGAACGATGGTAGAATTGTTCAAACATTAAACGGGGGCGAAGATTGGTTGGTAAAAACCAGCGGCACTTCTTACAGACTAAATTCTATTATCTTTCCAGATCAACACTTTGGTTTTATCGTCGGCGATACTGGAAAGATTTTGAAGTCAACAAACAATGGAGAAAACTGGGTTAGTAAAAATAGTGGGACAAGTGCAAATCTTTTAGGAGTTTATTTTTCAGATATCAATAATGGTTTGGCAGTTGGAGCTGGTGGCATAATTCTGAAAACTACGAACGGTGGAGAAAGCTGGATAAATCAGATCAGTGGAGTGTCTTTCGATTTAAATTCCATATACTTAACTAATTCTAATATCGGAATTGCAGTTGGTGATCATGGCACTATAGTTAAAACAACGAATGGAGGAAATAATTGGTCAGCTTTAACAAGTGGGACTAATATTCCGCTCTATTCAATTAATTTTATCCAGGCAGGCAATGGTAATATTGGCTATGCTGTTGGTGGACAAATGGCTGGTGGACTTGATGTTGAAGGAATATTATTAAAGACAACAGATTTCGGTGATTCGTGGATTTCTTATGACTGCGAAACAAGCAGGGTGCTGCATTCAGTTTATTTTCAAGATGAAAACATTGGATATACAGTTGGCGAAGGAGGAACGATACTCAAAACTATTAATGGCGGTGTTCCTGTAGAACTGACAGCATTTACTGCAACTATTAATGGAAATAAAGTGATCCTCAATTGGGCCACGGCTACAGAGACTAACAGCAAGGGATTTGAGATCGAGCGAAAATCATCTGATAACAATTTTGAATCAATTGGTTATGTCTCAGGATATGGAACTACAACTGAAGCAAAAAGTTATTCATTCACTGATGAAAATGTTAATCCTGGAAGTTTTAAGTATCGTTTGAAGCAAATTGATTTTGATGGTTCATTTAATTATTCTGATATTATTGAAGTTGAAGTATCAGGTCCAACTGAATTTACTTTGGATCAAAACTATCCCAACCCATTCAACCCATCAACAACTATTAGATATGAAATATCTGAGAGAGGTTTTGTAACAATAAAAGTTTACGATGTTTTGGGAAAAGAAGTAGGTACCTTAATTAATGAAGAAAAAACTGCAGGCAGCTATGAAGTTGAGTTTGATGGAAGTTCACTGACAAGCGGGATTTATTTATATCAACTGAAAGCCAGCCACTATGTTGAGACGAAGAAGATGATACTAATGAAGTAAAATAGAAAAAATATTTTCATTCAATCCCCCATCGATTAAAACTGGTATGGGTTTTTATGTTAATAATTTTCATTCACTACTTCAAAAACTACTTCAGTGATTTTTAAGTGCTTTAATTATAATATGTTACAGCGATGGGTAGATGCCTCTTAATCAGCAGGTCGCGGGTTCGAATCCCGCAGGATGCACGAAAGGTGCGGAATTGAAATATATTTCGCACTTTTAATTTTAAATGGTAACAATGATTCGGGAAATTTCGCCTAAATTGATCTAGTTTGACGCCAACTGCGCTCAACTTCGAATTCAAACACTACCTCAGTTATTATTAGCTTTTAAATGAAAAAAATTTAAGGTGACCGGATATGGATTTTTATCAAAGGATGATGTATACATTGATGGCAATTCTAGAGCAACTTCACCATAATTCTCCGCTAGTCTTTCTTCCTTTTCTCAAGTGAATGATTTAGCAACCAATCATAAATTTCAGGGTTGTTGTAAGTCTCTGTCCAGGCATCATGGTTAGCTTCAGGATAAATAGTAAACTTTACTCTTCCCCCGGCATTTTTTAATGCATCAACCATTTTTTGCCCATCAGTGATTGGAACAATATCATCCCTTTCACCATGAAAAGCCCAAACCGGCAGATCTTTTAAAACATAAACATCCTGAGAATATCCGCGGGCACAAACTGGAATTATTGCCGCAAACCTTCCGGGATTCTGAATTGCAAGCGACCAGGTTGCATGTCCTCCCATACTCAATCCGGTTAAATACTCTCTGTTCTTGTCAATATTATATTTTGCTTCTATTTCATCAAGAAAATGTATGAGCAATTTATTATCCCATGTAGTTCTTTCGGGGCATTGCGGTGAAACAAGAACGAAGGGGAATTCCCTGCCATCATCAACTAATTTTGGAGGACCATTTCTTTTTATTATTTCTAAATCAGATCCCCTTTCCCCAGCGCCGTGAAGAAATAAAACTAATGGCCATGGCTTTGAAGCATCATCATAACCATCTGGTAAATATAAAAGGTAATTTACTTCGTGTGTTTCTAAAACCTCTTTATGAAATTGCTGGGGAACATTTTTCCCGGTAATGTTTTGCGAGTGTATAGTATCTGTCAGAAAGTAGAAAGCTAAAACAAATATCAGAATTGTTAATAGAATTTTCATATCTTACCCGGAATGATTTTGAAATGTGCCAATGTTAATGTTATAAGTTAAATAGAAGCTTCGTTCTCTTTATTAAAAAAAAGAATTTTATTTCTATTAATAGCTAATAAATAAATTCTGCCAACCATAAAGTGCTGATTTGGATTTCCCCTTGCGATCATCTGGGTGTTCTGTAGTGTAAAATACAACAACGTTTCATTTCCCATCGGTTCTACGACCTCTAATCGTATCGGGATATTCTCCACGCCAGATTTTTCGCTAGTGATCATAATATCTTCCGGTCTTACTCCGAGGGTTACTTCTTTATCGGCATACTTCAGCAATCTATTTTTATATGAATCATCAAGCGATATTTTCATGTTGAGATTATCAACGAAAAAATACAGCTGGTCTTGTTGTAAAATCTTTCCATTCAGAAAATTCATGGCAGGACTGCCAATGAATCCCGCCACAAATTTGTTCGTCGGATTCCCATATAATTCCAGCGGGGCGCCTATTTGCTGGACCTCCCCATCCTTTAGTATCACAATTTTATCCCCCATTGTCATAGCTTCAGTTTGATCGTGAGTCACGTAAATCATCGTAGCACCAAGATTTTTATGCAGCTTAGAAATTTCTGTACGCATCTGCACTCGAAGTTTTGCATCTAGATTACTGAGTGGTTCATCAAATAGAAAGACTTTAGGTTTCCTCACAATAGCTCTTCCTACCGCCACCCTCTGCCTCTGTCCTCCGGATAGTTGTCTTGGTTTTCGCTGAAGGTAGTCCTGTAAATTTAAAATCTCAGCAGCTTCTTCGACACGTTTTTTTATTTCGTTGTTATCATACTTCCTTAGCTTTAATCCAAATGCAATATTTTCAAATACAGACATATGAGGATAAAGAGCATAGTTCTGAAATACCATTGCAATGTCGCGGTCTTTTGGCGGAACTTTATTTACAATCTTTCCATCAATAAAATTTCACCGGATGTTATTTCTTCTAAACCCGCAATCATCCTTAGTGCGGTTGATTTCCCGCAACCCGAAGGACCCACAAGCACAACAAATTCTTTATCATTTATTTCAACGTTTACATTTTTAACTGCGACGTTTCCGCCCTCATAAACTTTTGTTGTATTCTTGAGTAATACAGTAGCCATAATTATTTGCTCCTTTAGGGTAAAGAAGATTTTTCATTCTGCATTAAGTAATACCATTCATACATTGGAACAGTGATAGGAAATGCTGCTATCCTTCCGCCAAAACCAATTAACTTGTAAGTAAATGTGTTCAATTCAGATAATTCAAGATTATCAATTACCTGATCGTAAATCTGCAAAGAATATTTTTTAGCATACTCAATAGTCTTTTGAGTTAAAATATTCTGGAGTTTGTTTAATTCAAGCTGAGTTTGGAAAACACTTTTTTGTTCTGCTGAGATTGTATCGTTGTTATTCGAGTCTAAATAATTATTTATTTCATCATCAATTACCTTTGCAGAATCGTAAAACGATTCCATCATTAATTTTGACATATAATGATCTCTCCACATTGAAACTCCATTCGTTACATCCCGATTATCCGACAATCCTCTTTTAATTCCCTCCCTAACCAACATTTCATCTTCAATAAATTGCTTCACCGAAGCACTTAGGGTTTTCTTTAAATGTTCTGAAGAAAGATTGTCAAGTTCGATTTTTTGATAATACAAGTAGTAAAGAAAATCCTTTGAGGAAGCAGTTCCATCTTCAAATTTTATAAATGTGGAATTTATATCTGAAGGATTTATCAAATTGATTGTCTGAATAATATATTTTTCCGAAAGAACAACTTTGAATAAAGAATCACTAAGATTATGTGGATATTCTTTTTTAATAACAGAGTAAAGCGCGTTGAATATTTTCAAAAAAACTTTTCCTTCGGCCTCTATACTTTTTCCCCCGATTAAACTATCGAGATAAGCCCCGCCCACTTGCTTCATTTTTCTATCCCGCAGTGTTTTTGTTACAATATTTCTTCCATGCTCATTGGAAAGATTTATAGCAGGATTGTGATTCTGGCTGACAAGCTTAAAGATAAACCAGCCATCACCGGATTTAATTGGAAGAGAGATACTCCCCGGTTTCATTCCAAAGAGAAGGTCTTCTACAGCTTGATCGTCCAATGAGCCAAATACAATTCTCAACGGTGTTTGCTGCAGACTTTTCTCTCTTCTTGGGGAAAGAACAGAATCAAAATCAGCACCTTTAATTAATTGATCAGAAATATTGAATATTTCTGCCGAATCTTCTGTTGATATTATGTTCACAAATAGTTCAAGAGTAACTTGCTGCATGCCTATATTGAATTCTTTATCGCTTATTTTGATTTTTGGCTCGACTTCTGTTTTATACAATTCATCTTTGATTAATAATCTTCTCAGAGATTCAAGCGAAGATTTAACAGATTCGAGAGTATCAAATCTTTTTGCTCCCCCTCAAGCGACCAGAGTTTTTCAGCTATCAGTGAATATAGAAATTCCTTTTTAACGGTATCAATATTATCCGTTGAATAATTCAAATGAAGCATAAACTCATAACGATCTTTGAATTCCTCTACTGTTATTTTTATTGATCCAACTTCGGCAACAACAGCAGTTTCTTGCTGAGTATAGCTAATATCTGCTAAAACAATCAACGCTGTGAATAAAAAGGCGAATGCATTTGGATAAATTTTTAATTTATAATTTTTCATTTTGAGTTATTCCTTCACGCCTCCCATCATAATTCCTTTGATATAATATCTTTGAAGCGTTAGAAAAACAATTATCACAGGTATAATTGTAAGAACAGATCCAGCCATCATCAATTCAGGATCGCGTGTATGCTCAAGCATTAAATTGGAAAGAGCTACCGGTAGAGTGTACATTGATTCATCAGTAAGCGCGATTAATGGCCACAAGAAATCGTTCCATGTTCCGAGGAAGGTAAATAAACCAAGTGTTACTAATATTGGGACCGCAAGCGGTAAAATTATTTTTCTATAGATCTGGAAGTCAGTTGCGCCATCCATTCTTGCAGCTTCAATAAGACTATCGGGAATGGACAAGCAGTGTTGACGAATTAAAAATATTCCGAAGATGTTCGCGAGACCCGTTACTATTATTGCTAAGTAGGTATTAATCAAACCAACCGATTTTAACATAAGAAATAGTGGCAGCATGGTTATCTGGCTTGGAACAATCATATTAACTAAAAGAAGACCGAATAATTTATCTTTTCCTTTAAATCTGTACTTTGCAAATGCATAGCCAGCCATCGAATTAAAGAATAGAGATATTGTTGTAACCACAAGTGAAAGAAAAATACTGTTGAAGAAATTCTTAGCAATGTTTAATCTTGTAAAAAGTGTTTGATACTGATGAAGAACAACCTCGTCAGGAAAGAATTTTGGTGGAAAAACACTTGCAGCGCCATCAGTCATAAAAGAGGCACTTAGCATCCATACGAACGGAATTAATGTTGCTATCGATGTAATAGTGAGAAAAGCATATAAAAGTATTTTTTTCATAATGTTAATCAGAACTTTTTTGCACTTTAAATTGAATCAGAGTAACAATTAAAATTATAAAGAAAAGAACGAATGCGATGGAAGCTGAATAACCCATATTCCACCAACGGAATCCTTCTTGGTACATATACTGCACAATGCTTAAAGTTGAATTCAATGGTCCTCCCTGTGTCATTATATATGGTTCCGCAAAAAGCTGGAAGTATCCAACGATAGTAATTATACTTATAAACAAAGTAGTAGGGGCCAGCATAGGAAGCGTGATTGATTTAAATTTCTGCCACTCACTCGCACCTTCAATTGAAGCAGCCTCATAAAGATCTTCGGGGATATTCTGTAAGCCAGCAATGAAGATTATCATATTATATCCGAAACTTTTCCAGACAGACATTAGAACTATTGCAGGCATAGCCCAGTTTGGATCACCAAGCCAATCAATCGGATTTATTCCGACTAAACCAAGAAAGTAATTTAGTATTCCAAATTTTGGGTGATAAATGAATCGCCATACTATTGCAACCGCCACGAGAGTTGTAATGTAAGGAATAAAATAACTAAGCCTGAATATTCCTTTATACTTCAGCAGTTTTGAGCTTAATAACAAAGCCGCACCCAGAGACACAGCAATTGAAAGAGGAGTTGCCAGGAGAACATAATAGGATGTATTCTTCAATGATAACCAGAATAATGGATCTTCAAAGAGTCTTATATAATTTTTTAGACCCACAAACCTGACTGTATTTATATCTCCCAGCGCATAAATATCAAAATCAGTAAAGCTTATTATAAACGCTGCTATTACTGGGATGAAAAAGAAAATAAAAATTGCTATCAATGCGGGGGCAATAAAAAAGTAAGCCACAGTTGCACTAACATTGAATTGTTTCTGTTTTACTTTTTTAGACATTATCTGTTTTGTCTATTGTTAAATTGTTTTATTGCTTTGCTGTTTTTTGCGATTTGACCCGCTCTTGACGAGGTCTCGACTCTGTTGGATAATATGGCATATTAGCGATACAACAATTTATCATTTTGACGCTTGACCTTTGACTTTTCACTTTTGACTATCTATCAGCCATCTTCTTTTTTCAAGTATTTTATCCACATCTTTATCAAGATTTGCCAAAGCCTCGTCGACACTCATCGCACCACGAGCCGCAAGCTCAGCGTACTGCTGAACCTTTGAGAAAGCAATCTGTTCCCACTCCGGGACCTTCGAGTAGCAACAACATTATTAAACTGTTCATAAAAAGCTTTCATATAAATATTATTTGCAATTGAAGAATCTTCCCAGGCTTCTTTAACCGCTGGAAGATTGTAAAGTAGTTTATAAAACTCTATCTGTGTTTTTTTCTCAGAAAGATATTCAATGAATTTCCAGACTTCTGTCTTGTGCTTTGAATTTCTGAATATGACGAGACTTGAACCGCCTGCAACCGAAACGCCGGGATATTTATCTCCGGTTTTTGAAGGCAATGGAGCCGTTGACCATTTATCGGCAAGATCACCTGTCATCCACTTTTTATATTCATTTATATTCCACGGTCCGGATATGTAAATTGAGAAGTATTCATCCCTGAGTGCCTGATAAACATTTGTCACCTGAGATATTCCAATCGGGGCTAACCTCTCTTTATGAAAATTAATCAGGTAATTAAAAGCTTCTTTGTAATCTTTTGAGCTAAAGTTGCCCCTTGTGTTTCTATCTTTAAGAAGAGGAGAACCATTTTGCAAACCGAAAACAATGAACGGAACCCACTCATTTGTAGGAAGGTAAATAGCATACTTATCCTGTCCCGGGAACAGAGACTTAATTTTCTTGCATAGGTCGTACAACTCATCCCAGCTTTTTGGCGGCTGCTTATAACCAGCCCTTTCAAATATATCGGTTCGATAAAACATTAATCTTGTGTCAATATACCATGGGATTCCGTAAACAACAGAATCAAGAACGTTCGTATCCCAGATTCCGGAGAAATATTTATCTTTTTTTATGACTTCAGATTGATCAATAAAATCATCAAGGCTTATTATGGCATTGAGAGAAGAGAACTGCGGAATCCAGGTGTTGCCAAGCTGGCAGGCATCGGGCGTATTATCACTGGCAAAAGCAGTGATAAGTTTTTCCTGAGCTGCATTCCACGGAACTGCCTGCACCTTTACTTTTATGTCAGGATTTCTTCTTTCAAATTCGGGAACAAGTTTTGTAACGTATTCCGCCTCAGAGCCCATTGCCCAGAAAGTTATTAGTGTGCTTTTCTCAGTATTTTCTGAGCAGGAGGCAAATAGAAAAAGTATAAATATTAAAGGCTTATATGATTTCATTAAGGAAACTATTTCGTTAAAACCATTTTCCCTGTTTCAATTCGATCCTTGAAATTTATCGTATAAAAATAAATTCCTGAATCGGCAGCATTTCCATTCTGATCTAATCCATTCCAGGTTATTTCATTTTTTCCGGCAGCAAATTCTCTGTCTGCTAATTTTATTATTTCTTCACCAAGAACGTTATAAATATTAATCACAACCTTTTCTGTTTTAGGCAAAGCAAAGACAATTGTTGTGGAAGGATTGAATGGATTGGGGTAATTACCGAATATTAGAAAATCTTCAATAGGTTTTTCCTCATCGTTAATTCCTACGGTTGAATCAGGAACAAAACCAATCGAATCAAGCATTGCTGGAATTTCAGAGTTCGCCATAAATTTATTCCACAACAGATTACTTCTGTGATTTTCTATCATTACTATAATCGGACCCTGATCAATTGAGATATAACTGCTTGCAAACCAGTTTACGTCAAGATTAAATGCGTCTTTAAATCCATATTCACCCCAAAGATTTCCATAATATGTTCTGTAAAAATTCTTCAATGCAGAAATAGATTCTGTTGGTGTATATGGCATTGAAGATAAAGCGGCAGTCGGTGCGATAGTTCCATTATCATTTACATAAGGTTCGTGAGCAGAATACCCCGAGGGCTCGTCGGAAGCTGTTAAGCCCCACGTATCAGGTCCATATCCAGTATGACCGAGGGGATTAGCAATACAATAAGCTCTGTTAATTAATGTATGATGTCTGTTATTTAAAAAGTAATTACAATAATCATCTTTAATAAATCTTGAATCAAATCCAAGGAAAGAATAATGAGCGAAGAAAAGAGGTCCACCGTAAGGATCACCAACCCAGAGTTTATATGTATAATAAGTTTGATTGATAAAATAACTTGTTGAACTTGCCCATCCATCGTAATAGAGGCTTGCAGGTACACTATAAGTTGGCGAAGCAATCGCCAGCAGATAGGTTATCATAGTTTCATTATATCCAACAAGTTTAAAATTCATTTGCCAGCCGTAGTTGGGTGACCAGTGCCAGTAAAGATAATTACTAAATGATGATCGGCGGTACCAATCCCATTCAACTGTTTCCCAGATTTGAGTTATTAAATTTCTTATTTCTATTTCCTCAGAAGTTGACTGATCGAAATATTGTCTTGCAGCAAGAAGTCCTTGAATCATAAAGGATGTTTCAACAAGATCACCCCCATCATCATATTGACTGAAAGGAATAACAGCTCCGGTTGTCCCATTCATCCAGTGAGGAAAAGCGCCGTGGAATCTGTCAGCCTGAGTATTGAGAAAATTAAGTATAGTCAACATTCGCTGAACGCCTTGTTCCCTGCTTATGTAATTTCTTTCTATTCCAACAAGCAAAGCCATTACTCCAAATCCGGATCCACCAACAGTAACTATCTCTCCCGAACCCAATCTTTCTCTAATTAACCCCGATACAGGATGTGCATAATCCCAGAAATATCTGAATGTGGTTCGTTGAACCATATCCAGAAATTCCTCATCTGTCATATCGTGAGTTGTAACTTCAACACTGTCGCTTAACGGTGATTCATTACCCGAATCATCATAAGCACTTACTTTAAATGTGTTGGTAACGCCTGTTGTTCCGATATTCAGTGAAAGATATGTTTTCTCTTCCGGAACATTTGTATAAAACACAAATTGTCCGCCAACTTTCCTATAAACTTTATATCCTGCTAAATCTGATTCAAAGTTGTTAAACCAATCAATATCAATGTGCTTTTCGTAACCGCCTCCAACAATATTTTGCGGAGTAGCAGGTGGAATCGAATCAAGTACAACAGAAATTAACTCAGCTGCTTCAGCTGGAACACTGCCAACAAATAGAGTTATTAAAACTGCAAAAAATATTTTTTTCGTAACCATGGCCAGTTCTTTCTACAATTTTTTCTTAATAATCTTATAGGAAAACGGATTTAATGTATACTTTTTGTTATTTACAATAAATGTTTTTTTCTGGTTGTGAAAGTTCAATAAAAATAAATAGGAATACTTTTTACATTTGCGAATTACAAACTGTATATCCGGGTCAGAAACCTTCACTTGTCTTTTAATTCCACCCATCGAAACTAATTTTTCAATTAGTTGAAGATGTTCATCGGTTGTATATCCAAAGGTAAAACCAAAAATTGTTGCTTTCCCTTTGCTAATTTTTTTTCTGATTCCGCAAACCTCACCGCTCTTTGTCGCGGAAACGATTTCAGAGTTATTAACTCCAATAAAAATCTGTTTCTCCTGAAACACAGTATAAATATCTTCGATATCCAAAGCATTAACCTTATTAGGACAGGCGGATTTTTTAAAATCAATTCTAAGTTCTTCTTTTAAAACCTGACAGGTATTAAGATATAAATCAAGCACCGGAATTGCCGGATACAAAATCAGATGGCCGCCAGCTTTCACATAATCTGCAAGCAACAATTGAGTTTTGCCATCCATAAATTCCGTTGTGACAAGCCAGAGCTGTTTATACTTTAACAGATTTTCGACAGTTGTATTTTCTAAATCGTTGATATCATAATTAAAATTTAATGTCTGTAAAGCCCGAAGTAATCCATTAAAAAATATTTCTTCACGAACAAAGCGAGGATCAAGGGAAAGACCAAGCGTGCTAACATCAAGTCTTTTTTCTTTGAGAAGCTGCGAAGTGGTCAACTCTGTATAGAAATATGGTTTATATAATCCAACACAAATTTCAGATTTTGCCTTACTGATTAATAGCTCTACTTTTTCCCGAGTAATGAAATCATCAACTTTTTTTATTGAATCATATAACAGTGACTTTGTAGCTTTTGGATCAAGAGGTGTCTGATAATAAAAAGTTTTGCCATTAAAACCCTTTCCCTTGGGATTTATTCCTTGCGAGAACATGTAGTAGTTAAAACCTTTTAATCCGTGTGCAAGAGAGGCCAAATAGAATGTTTCCATATCATTTGAATCACATTTAACCTGATGTTCCCGTGTGCCAGCCTGAAACTCTGCTGCCCAGACAGGACCACAAGCTTGCATTGCTTCCAGAATTTTGTTGCAGGCAAGATCTGAGTGAGCATTGCGATATGAAACATATTCAGGAATATGGTCAAGTCCGAATACAACATCGGTTCGTGTTCTCATAATCTCTTCATAGGTGCTTATGAGCATTGGGAGTTCGGCAGCATTACCATAAATCCATCCGGGTATATTGTGGCTAAGCTGGATAGTAATATCATAACTTCTGATTTTTTTTATTAGCACATCCAGATACAAAGCAAAGTAGTGTCGGTAAAAAAGATGGAAATCATAATAAGCACAGTAATCCTGCTTGTTTTCAATTCTTCCAACAGGGGCAGCTATACTTTCAAATGAAGTATAATTTGTTCCGTAAACTGAATTTAAAGCTTCGATGGATTTATATTTTTCTTGTAGAAATTTTTTATAAAGTTTAATGACAACCGGATTGTAATCAATCTTTCCTGACAGCCACTGGAAAACTCCAATCTCATTGCAAACCTGCATCATTATAATCGGACCATTATTGGAAGCCTCGTAATCAGCTATTATCGGCATTACTTTATCATACCAGCGAAAAGTGTAATCAAGAAATTCATTCGTCATGTAAGAAACAAGATTCGGGGAGATTATTTCCCCAAATTCATCCAGCGCAAAAGTATTTTTGCTTATTCGTTTTAATAACCAGCCGGGCAATCCTTCATGTTCATATTCAGCAAGAATATATGGACCGGGCTTAACAATTAAATCTAATCCTACCTTAGTGCAAAGCCGAATATATTTTATTAGGTTTCGTGCCGGGTTAGTTTCACCTGTAAAATCAAATTTACCCTCTTCGTACTCATGCCAATCCCACGGAATATATGTCGATGTTGTATTTGCACCGGATTGTTTTAACAACCGCAAATGCTTCTCCCACAACCTCGGATCAAGTCGAAAGTAATGTATCTCACCGGATATTAAAAAATATGGTTTGCCATCTTTCTTAAAAAAATTCTTTGAAGCTGCGAAGCTCATTTAATTCTTATAAAGCCTTTCATCTATTTTGAATAGTAAATATATACGTCTGCAGGAAATTCATTTATGAGTATTTCTTTCTCAGAAAATTCTTTAATCTCTTTTCCATTAACAAGAACTTTTTCAGGAAGACTTGACCCATTGAAATTTTTAATTTTTATTCCACCAGCCGGAATATCAATATCGCCATAAATTGAAAATTGATACTGGTTTTCTTCCTTCTTTATTGAATAGGAAACTGCGCCATAATAGGTGGGAAGATTTTCAACGGACATTCCATTCGGCGAATCAATCCAATCCTGGTAAAGAGCGGCAGCAAGAACTAAAGAAGAATCATACTCTCCGCCTTCGGCGGATTCATAAACAAACATAGAGCGAACTGCATTTATAAAATCTGATCCGCACCAGGTATGCGGCATATCGCCGATAAATTTAGGGGCACGGTAATCTTTCCAAACAACTTCTGCCCAATGGTTCCATCCCTGTGGTCGTTGATCATTTAAGAAAAATTTTATCAGCTCGTGTGCTCGTTCCGGTTCATCCAGATATATAAAAGAACCAATTAAACGATTCTCATATGGGGTGTAGTTAATCCAGTTAATTTTTCCATCTCTTCTGTTCTTAAAGAACTCATAATATTTTTCGAAAGTATTAAACACTTGCGGTTTGGGCAGATTGCTCAATTCGTTGCAAGGAGTTAATGCAATTGTTGTTGAAGTTGCATCGAAATCACCAAGCTCTACACAACCGGGGATATAATCAATACCTCTAACTTTCATTGCAAGATTTAGTGAGTTGTATAAATTATCCCGAAAAGTATCCTGACTTTTTTTATTCTTTCATAGTATTCTTTCTCACCGAGGATCAATTGAATCTGTGCGGCGTCTTTCAAACCTTTCATAGTAAAGAAATTATCCCAGTATGAATGCATTGGTTTTGCTGAGTAACCTTCGTGACTTATCGATTCTGTGACCAATCCATAATACGCACGAACGCTGTCATTCCCGTTTTTAAAGTGATCGGTCGATCGTTCAGCGATTAGGGATTCGATATATTCAACAGCTTTCAAAACATTTTCATTTTTTGAACGAAGGAAAGTTGTGTCTTTAGTAAAGTTGAAATATTCTTTAATAAGATAAATCATCTGTCCGTGACTGTCGTGTTCAGGTACAGGATCGGGACCTCTGGAATCAACCACGCATGGGACCTTCCCGTTTTCGTACTGATGTGCTGCATACCAATCAATAAACTCTTTTACTTCTTCCACAATTCCTGATTTTAACAATGCAGATGAAGTTAATGAACCATCTCTTATCCAGCTTCTTTCATACGAACGTGAGCCAGGCTGAATCCCAGCCTTATCTCTATTAATTAATATATAGGCAATATTGGATTTCCAGGCATGAATTATTTTATCAGCAGATTCAGGGAGATTGAATTTGATGTGGTTTAATTTTTCTTCCCAAAAGTCTTTTGTCTCCACAAGATTTTGTTCAATGAGACTGCCGTTTAAATTTTGCGGAAGAGTTTCCTCCCCATAAAAAGGAACTGCCAGATAAACAACTTTTTCTTCTCCTGGCTCTAAATTGAAATCATATTTCAGAATACCGCTCGCAAGGCCGGTCTGACCAGTAGGCAGGTGTGTTGGATCGACAACAGATATGTTCGTAGGTATTTTCCCTTCCCACAGGGAAGATACTATATTATATTCATCAAATGCAGAAGCACCAAATGAATTGTATTTTGTGACAGGGAAAATTACTTTGTCATGATTAACATAAATTTTTCCATCCTGCTCTTTGATGGAATTTATTCTTCCAACTCCACCTTCAAGATTTAGAAACTGATAGTACGGATTAACCTGGAAAGGACGAACCAAAAGGTATAACTTATTAGATTTAATCTTTTTTTCGGACATATTATTTATAGAATATTTTAAGTAAAGAACTGAACCTTCATTAGCCTGACCGTTGGCAAAAGCTCTAACATCCAAACTAACATTACCAACTGACTCCCATTTTACATTTGGAATTGGCAAGTAATTATTCTCTAGAGATTGTGATTTTAAAGTATTGCTCCAGTTTAATAATTGAATACCATTGTAGAGCATTGGCTCTATGGAAAAACCACCCCTCTCAATCTCTACCATTCCATCTTCATTAATTAACGCTTCTTTGACATCGCTGTTTAGGCCAACTACAGTCCAATATGATGCTTGTTCAGAAAAATATCTAGGAAAGTCCCCAATCAATGAATTTTTTGACGCATAGACTATAAAATCGTTTAATGACTTTGTTTTATTGACACTTAATATTTTAATTTCATTAATACCATATTGAGCTTCATTTCGTTTTATCAAATTTATTTTAATATATCTGGTTTCTGAATCAGGAAGTCTTATAAAACTCTTCTCACTTTCATTATTTGATACTGAATATACTTTCTCCCAATCACTGTTATTTTCCGATATTAAAATTTCAAACGAAGTTGCCCATACTTTGTGGTGCCATTGAATATATAAGCCACCAAATTCTCTTACATTCTGAAAATCGATTTTCACATGTTGAACTTTCTCCGGTAAACTTTGCCAAAAAGTTTCAGGATTATTGTCGAAGCAATTAGATATTGGATTTTGAATTGTCGAAGAAGTGCTGAAGACTATTGGCTTTGGATATGATTCAGTTTCAAGAGGTCGTGGCTCAAACTTTAATTCATCAATCCAGATAGTTCCTTTTCCTCCAACAACTGAAGCGATTGTAAATTCAATTCTGTCAATTCTTTTTAATGATTGATCATTCGTTGGTCCCCACGCAAATTGAATATGTCTTTTCTTGATTTTTATTTTTTTCCAGTCTTTCGGGAAGTCGTAATTGCGGTTGTTTACCCACCAAACATTCTGACCGGTGCTGTCGAGAAATTTTATTTCAAAATTGTTTGACGGGGATTCCGCTTTCAGGTAAAAAGTAAATTCAAAATTATCAGGAAGATCAAGTGCAAACAGTTTCTGAATTCCACCATAACCCGTTCCCTTGGTAAAATCATAACTGAATCTAATACATTTGCCATACAAGCCATCATCTTGTGAAATATTAATATTAACTGCATCAGCTTTGAAATCATTCCAACCAACAACTGGTTCAAAATCGTCGAGTGTTGTTGATTGGGCACATAAGATTGCCAAGTAACACATTGCGAGCAACAATGATTTATAAAATATTTTTCTTTTCATATTTATATCCTAAATATCTTTTTACTCAACAACTTCAAAAGAAGTTGTAATTAAATCCACGGAGTTACCGCCTATCATAACATTAAATTTACCGGGCTCTATAACCTGCCGTAAATCTTTATTAAGAAATGATAGCATATCAGGAGAAATTGTAAAACTCATTTTTCTGGTTTCTCCAGGTTTTAAATTTATCTTTTGAAATCCTTTTAACTGTTTAACAGGTCTTGTAACACCTGCAACTTCATCCTGGATATAAAGCTGCGCAACTTCCTCACCCTCATATTTCCCTGTGTTCGATAATTCGACTGAAACAGTAAAAGAATCGGTTTTATTAATTTTTGTTTTATCGACACTAATGTTTTTGTAACTAAAGTCCGTATAACTCAAACCAAAACCGAAGGGATAAAGAGGAGTATTTGGTGAATCAATATACTTTGATGTAAACTTATCTTCCTCCTCAATTGGCCGCCCGGTAATTTTTTGATAATAATAGATAGGAATCTGTCCCACGCTTCTGGGGAAAGTTACAGGCAATTTACCGGATGGATTGTAATCCCCAAACAAAACTTCAGCAATTGCATTACCTGTCTGGTCACCCAAAAACCAGGCTTCAACAATTGCAGGAATATTTTCTGAAATCCAGTTGATTGTTAAAGGTCTTCCGTTCATTAAAACAATAACAATGGGTTTTCCGGTTGCATGAATTTTTTTAATTAATTCTTCCTGAACCCCCGGAAGATCAAGATTTGTTTTACTTGCAGCCTCACCGCTCATTTCACGATTTTCACCAACGACAATGATTACTGCATCGGAAACTTCAGCTATCTCAACGGCTTCTTCATATCCGGATGTATCATCATCGTTTATTTCACACCCTTCTGCAAAATTGATTTCCGTATCGTCACCCAAATAATTTTTTAATCCCTGAAGAACAGTAACTACATTGTCTTTCTCACCAAATGCTGCCCAACTGCCCAATAAATCTTCCTGGTTACTTGCGAGTGGTCCAATCAAAGCAATTGATTTAATATTTTTATTCAATGGAAGAATCTGATATTCATTCTTCAACAACACAATTGATTCTTTTGCAAGTTGAAGAGCAACGCTGTCCTTATAGCTTTTTCTCAAATCATTTTTCTCGAAGGAATCGATGTCGACATAAGGATTTTCAAACATCCCAAGTTTAAATTTCAATTGCAAAACATATCTAACCGCCTCATCAATTTTTTCGATTGGAATTCTTCCCCGTTCGACAAGATTTTTGAGATTTGGCGAATAAACATTTCCATCAATTGTATCTCCAACCATATCAATAGTTACTCCAGCATTAAATCCAAGAAATGCAGCATCTTCTTTATTCTTTGCAAAACCATGATAAACTAACTCACCAACAGAATTCCAATCGCTTACAACAACTCCTTCCCAGTTCCATTCATTACGCAGTATTTGAGTAAGCGTGAAATAATTTGCAGAAGCCGGCACCCCATTCAAATCATTGAAAGCACTCATAATAGAAGCAACGTTATTTTTGACCGCTGAATGAAATGGAGGCAGGTAAACTTCCCTCAAAGTTCTTTCTGAAATATCAACTGAATTATAATCTCTTCCTCCTTCTGCCCCGCCGTATGCGACATAATGTTTGGAAGTAGCAGCAATCTGAGTTTTATCAGGTTCATTCTCGCCCTGGAAACCTTTCACTTTTGCAGCTGCAAAAATGCCACCGAGATAAGGATCTTCACCAAATCCTTCCACTATTCTTCCCCATCTCGGGTCTCTTGCAATATCGACCATCGGGGCAAATGTCCAGCGAATTCCCATCGAAGCAGCTTCAAATGCTGCAATGTCTGATGCTGTTTTTACTAATTCGGGATTCCAACTGGAGGCTTCACCTAGAGGAACCGGGAATATTGTTTGACAGCCATGAATAATATCCGTTGCAAAAATCAGTGGAATTCCGAGTCGTGTTTCCTGTACCGCAATTCGTTGAATTCTGTTTACCTCTTCCGGACCATCATCGCCAAATAAAAGAGATCCAACTTTGCCCTGACGAATTAATTCTTCCCGATATTCATCAACACCAACAATTTGAACAAGCTGTCCGATTTTTTCATCAAGCGTCATTTTAGAAAGAACATCTTCAACCCGGGAATTAATTTTTTCCTGGGCCTTAATTAAAATGCTGTATTGAAGTATAAGCGGTAAGAAAATAGCCAGAGTAAGTTTGATATTCTTTAAAAGCACATCAGTATCTTAAGAATAATAAATTGTTATTTATTTCGGGAAAGAAGTCAATTTTTCCCTGCTATTGTAAATCCCAATCTCTCCAATCCTGTTAAAATAATTTGATCTTTCATTACATATTTCCAGATCAATCCCGACCTGAAATTCTCGATCATTAATAACAAGGGACCCTGATCAATTCCGATATACTCTTTATTAAACCAATTTAGTGTCGGATTGAAGGCATCGAGATAACCGTACGATCCCCACAAATTTTTTCCAAACTTTTCATTGAAAGACTTTATAGTCGGGATTACGATTTCTGGAGCAAAAAAGATGGATGATATAGCCGCATAAGGAGCGACTGTTCCGTCGTCGAAATAATTTAAATCAGGACCGCTTGTTCCTCTTCCGGCATATCCCAGAAATTCTTTGCTGTCAAAATTATATTTTTCAGTTGGACCATCTGAAGCCGAAATTCCCCAGCATAATGAATCGTATCCTGCCCAATCGTGTGGATTGTCAATTGCATACTGCCTTTGAACATAAGTAGCACGACGGGAGTTTTCGAAATAATCGATCCCATTTTCAATCATATATTTATCCTGCAATCCTTTGGGATCAACGAAACAAAAAGAAAATTGATGACCGAATAGAGGTGGAAATGCAGCGTGTGAAAGTCCCGGATAAGGAGTTCGCCAATCGTAATGCTTTAACCATTCTTCAAAAGCAGTTTCAGCATTAGTCATTCCGCTGCCAGCGGCAAGTATGTAAAGGAATAGAGCTTCGTTGTATCCAACCCATCCCATATGGTGCAAACCTTGTTCAGGAGTCCAGCCCATTGAAATGGAATTAGGATGATTTCCCGATACGGGCATTTGAAAGAAATCCCAGTTTAGCCTTCCAATAAGTTTAGAAGCTAATTCGCGAATTTCATTTTCAACATCATTATCTAAATTGAAATAGTTCCGGGAAAAAATTATCCCCATCATCAGAAGACCGGTATCAACAGTTGAAAGTTCGCAGTTCCATTCTCGAGTTCCGGAATTCATTCTAAGAAAATGATAGTAAAAGCCCTGATAACCCGTAACATTTGTATCGGAGCTTTGAACGGAATTCAAAAAGAATCTAAGGATTGTCAAAGTAACGTCAGCGGCTTCGTCTCTCGTCATCCAGCCCCTTTCTACACCAACTGCGTAAGAAGGCAGAGCAAAGCCAATTGAGGCGATGCTTGCCGGAGCCCAGCTTGCTGAACGGTCTTTTACCAATCCATTTTCAGGATTTCTTTCGTTCAAAAAGAATAGAAATGTTTTTTGCTGAATTGAATCCAGCATTATTTTCTCTTCAGTCGATAATTTATAAGCCTGATATGTTGGATATAAAACAATCTTATCGGCCGAATGACCACAACCTATCACAAGAAACAAAAGCAGAAAAAGAAAGATGTTGTATTTAGTTAAAAACAGTTTAATCATAGTTTTTCATATCATTAGTTGAAACCAATTCCAAGGGTTAGCCGATGTGTTTCTGCTAATCTTCCATAATCAGCGTAAGCATAATCAAAACGAATGTTATATGAATTAGCAATATCAACCTTGAATCCCGCGCCCAAAACTAAACCTCCTTCAAGATCACTTAAAAATAAATTCCTGTAACCACCTCTTAGAGAAACATATTTAAGCAAGTTCAATTCACCGCCGAGATTTACACTTTCAGAATTGTCGTTCGGATGCATTGCATCTGCCGCAACTAATAAATTATAATCGTCACTGAAAGTGAAAGTGTAGGAAATACCCGCTCGGAAGATTACCGGTAATCCAAAACTATTGGTTCTTAGCTCAGCAGGTAAGCGATCATTGTCACCGTACTTGTTAGGATCGAAATCATAATTCAGATAAAGATCCCGGCCATCGTAAGAAGCATCTGCGCCGAAGTTTGATAAGCTCGCACCAACAGTTAATCCTTCATCCAAGATCTGATACTGAACTCCAAGGTTCAATCCAAAAGTTGAGATACTGCTGTGCCAGATAGTTTCAGTAATATAGTTTACTTGTAAACCAATGCTGACTCTGTCAGTTACCATTAATCCGTACCCAAGACCGAAGGCAAGGTTCTTTACCGTAAATCTTTCTCCTGTTCCCAAAGGCTGCTCAACAGTTCTAACATCCATTTCACCAGAGTTTAGAATTGTAGCAACCAATGCAAAAGTTCCAATGCCTTCCAGATTAACTCCTGCAGCAGCATAGTTATAATTAATATCTGCAAGCCATTTATTAAATGTGAATTGAACATCAGTGCCCGAAATCCTTCCAAGGCTGGCAGGATTGTAAAACATCGAAGATATTTCACCCCCGAGTGAAGCTCCTGCATTTCCGATGGCCGCAATTCTGGCAGATGGCTCTATCTTAAGAAACTGACCGATAGTTGTACCGGTTTTACTTTGTGCAAGCAATGTGCTTGAAACTAAAATTACAAAACTGATAATTGAAGACAGACGGTAATATTTTATTGTTTTCATTTTGACCACCATCTTTATTTAATTACTGCAAATTTGCCTATGAACGTACCAACACTTCCACCATCAACATGGTAGATGTAAAGCCCCGGGGCTATATCAAGGTTATCTCTGTTTCTAAGATCCCACTCTACGATACCCTTGTTTATATTTCCATCGTGGGAAAGTGTCTGAACCAGTTCACCCGTGACTGTATATATTCTTATAATGCATCCAGCAGGAAGATTTCTGAATTCAATTTTACGTTCGCCTCTACCGGAAACAGCGTATCTCTGAGGTTCAAAACTAGCCGCACCCACATATGGATTCGGAACGACATATGGATCTTCATCGAATTGACTCTTTGCAAGATTTGGATCGACATATCCTGCTTTTGAAAGGAATGTAAACTTATCTGCGGAAGTAAAAGGAACAAAGAGTCTTAGTTCGTATTTATCACCAACTGTTGGCGGCGTAATTGAACCGGTTCCAAATCCGGTAGTATCGACCTCAAGTTTCCAGGTTGCTCTTCTGACTGTAGGATTATCTTTTGTCGCAGTGCGAATCTCAATATAATCCTGGTGAGAATCTATCGTGCCGCCACCACTAGCATTTTTATCGAAGAAGACAAATCTGAGTTTTATATCACCGGTATCTGTTAAGGCTCGCACCGTGAACTTTACAGGTCTCGCCGGGGCACCTATATCGGCAATTGATGTATCCAACACTACATCACTGAAAATGATATCTATATTTTCGGGATAGCCTACTCTTCTCAAATTAATCGGGAATGCAGTTGAATACCGAATCTTGACAGGAATATTTGTATTACTGTTTCTTATCATTTGTGTGTTCGGTGAATCAATCTCAACTGTTTTTAGTGTGCTGATTATTGGAAGAATACCGCTACCAGCCGGTCCAATTCCTTTACCTTCCAGATCATCTCCAAATAAAAACAATGTATCACCAACGGTTTCATTACGCATCATATAGTGTTCAGCTCTTATACTGTCTTTGTCGCTGGAGAAAGTTACGCCGAAGAGATTATTCTCCGGAACCATTTCTGTATTAACAACTCTGACATTAAAATCACCAATCCCCTCTCCCTCGGCTTGAACTACGTTCAGCACCTGAGCATCAGTATAACCTACTACCGGTGCATTAGGATAAACCTCGACGACATTTTTCGGAAGTATTGTTCCCCCTCTTAAAGTCTGACTGACAGTTATTGCATTTTCAGAAGGATAAATTTGAATTGAATCAACCCCTCTGTCATAAGAGCATACTGCATAAAAATATCGCTGTCCATTGTTCACATCGGTATCTCTGAAGGAGTGAGTTAATCCGGTTTCATCTCCAAGATAATAAGCGATACCATTTACTGTGGTTTGAGAATAACCATAAAATTCATTTACCAGATCAAACTGAGCGATAGGATATCCGTTAACAATTGACCATTCACCACTACCCGGAAAATTTTCTCTCGGATCCAAAAATGCAGGATCAGTGCTGCGATAAATTCTGTAGCCTTCAAAGTCATTATTGTTAGTTATAGGATCAAAGGCACGTTCTGCTGCATTATCCCAGTTGAGCTGGACAAAGCCATCTCCGGCATACGCATATAAAGTTGGTAATGGCGGTGGAACAGCAAACTGGTAATTAGCTTTATAAATTTGCTGAACGACTGCTGTAGTAACTCTTAAATCACGCAAATTAGCACCAAACCCAAGAGCCAAACTGAATCTCTCTGTATTTTGAGAAGGAAGCACAAAGGGGCCGGAAGCAAACAAGAAACCGATATTGTAATTAAGTGCTAGAGGTGCACCGAATGCACTATCAGGATCCGTAAAAATATTCCACAATCTTTTCGGCCATTGTTTACCATCATCAAAGAAAACAATCTGATCAACTTCAGAAGATGGATTACCAACACCGGGACGAATCCTGTTAAGTTTAAAGCCTGTTAAACCAATCATATCAGATTCGTCGATATCTGTTTTGTCAAAATTGGTTTCACCATTCGTTGGCATGCCATCATTTTCACCAGTATCATTGGTTCCAAAGACTCCATCTGCGCCGGTATCATAATATTCTGCAACCCAATCAAGATCTTCATCACCCGTCCACCAAACGCCAGCTATATATGCCGGTCTGCTTGTAACTGGTCCATGATAGATTTCAAATTTAGCCACATCGTAATTAGCATTTATGTAACCCAGTATAGCATCCTGCCCAATAATTTCCATACCTGGACCACTGTCTCTTTTCTCATTCAGAATACCATCTTCATCGTTATCAACCGCATCCAGAGCATTACCGGGAGTTTCCAAATATGAATAACCCAGATAACCGGTTTGTCCCTTTACTCCATTCCCATTTTTATCCCAGGTATATACCAGGTTTAATCCAATCTCTTTATCGTAATATGCATTATCATCATCTGATTCAGGTATACCATCTAAACCTATTGCAGAACCGCCGACTCCCGAATCCATGTATAAACCAAAGATTACATTATTATCATAAGTAGTAGTTCCTTCATTGGTGATATCATAATGAAAGAAGATAACATATCCTGCCTGGGGATTTGACCATTGAAATCCCCTTTGTTCTACTCTTAATCCCAAACCCCGTCTTGTGTCATCACGTGAGTCAGGATAGAAACTCCACGCATCATAAAAATTATCATCATAAACCGTAAAACTTTCCTGATCGGCTTTTGCAATTTTACCAAAGTATCCATTCCACGAACCGCTCCATCCTGGATCATCCGGATCGAGAAGTTTATCATACCATTGAGCAGGCCAGGTTCTTGGATCTGTACTTATTGCGGGTGCTTCTGCAAGATTGATTGCATTACTTGGTTCAAAATAACCGAAACGTGGTTCGAACCGCATGGTCTTATTTGTAATTGGACTGGTTCCCTGACGCTCCCGATAACCCGTTTCCATTATATACGCGGGATTACCATTTGTCTGAATTACTTCTGATAGCACGAAAGGTGTTGTTCCATCACTATAATTTTCCCCCGAGCCTTTAGGTATTTCTACAGAATGAAAAATTGAAAGATCTACATTAATTGGATCATCCGGATAATCTCCAACCATTCCGTAGCTTCTGTATCTTGTGCGGATGAGGTTTGCGTCGTGATGGCCGATTCTTTCTGCATCAATATTACCGCGCCACTCAGGCGGAACGGGAGTTATTACCTGTGCTTTTATATCGAGATCGATTAATGCAAAAAGCGTTATGATTAAACACAACCCAAAACCAGCATTTAACGAATAAAAATGTTTCCGATTTTTTTTATTCTTAGTCATAATTATAAACTCCTCAATGAAATACCAAATTCAATTCTTCTTGGTTCATAAAACCTTGAAGGATCGTAAAGTTGAGCAGCAACAGTTTCGGGATAAAGTGTATAATCAGGACTTCCGGTATCACTGAATACAAACCCATTTACGTAATATTCATTCAGTAGATTGAAAACCCTGACATAGACACTTAGATTTACAATATCCAGATTGAAATACTTTTCACCTCTTAGATCAAGTAAAAAATAACTTTCCTTTCTTCCGGAATTTGGATCTTGGTCTGCACCGAAGCCTGTTCCAATAACCGGAGTATAGGGTTGTCCACTTCCAAACTTAAAAATAGCACTTACAGAAAAATCATCTGGTAACGAGTAAATAGCCGTGAGATTTAGTGTATGTCTTTGATCCCAGTTGAAAGGAACATATTTAGGACGAGGATCCTGACCAGCAGCAGCTCTATTTGTTGTTTCTCTCGGATCGCTTGAATTTCCTTCAGCGAATTGTAAGGTATAATTCAATGAAGAACTTATGTTACTAAAGTTCTGCTGAAAAAGAGAAACTGTTAATCCATATACACTTCCGAAATCAACATTAGTAAATCTCCAATATTCTGCTGAGTTATATGTTTCTATAACTTCCGTTCCCAACAGATCACTTATATCTTTATAGAAGAATGATAATTGAAGACCAAGAATGTTTGAAATTGCCTGCTTGAATCCGAATTCATATTGAACAGTAAATTCAGGATTTAGATCAGGGTTACCCATTATACCATAACTAATACTGTTTGCGGCTAGATCACTAAGTATCGAATAATCTGCATTGCCGTACAGCAAACTCAATGCTGGCATCTGGTAGAAATGTCCGTAAGAAAAATAAACTGATGAAGATGCTGACATAGGAAAATTAATTCCTAATCTTGGTGCGAAAACCGTTTTAATTTTTGTATCAACAAGTTGAGATTGTGGAGCCCCATCAATTGAGTTAGCGGGATTTCTTAAATCAGATGGAATTTGAGCATTGGGATCATAATACTCAGCACGAAGCCCAGCTCTTATTACGATATCCGACAGTTCAATTCTGTCTTGCAGATAAGCAGCTAATTGTGTCGGGTAGTAAGATTGCAGACCAGGCATATTCGGAAATTCATAAACAGGTTTAAGAATCTGGACACCATTTTCGGTTGTGGAAACGAAAAAACCCGGAGGACCAAATAATATATCCGAATACTGGAACTCAATTCCCGACTCAAAAAAATTAAATCTGTCTATCTGCCAAACAATTTCAGCTTTAGTTACTAATGAATTTGTATTTTGTTTATACCTGCCCAAATCAACACCCTGTACTATAGCACCATCTTCATAGTTTGCATCACTCTTTGGTTCGCCCGCTTCAAGATAGCTTGGGTCAAACAGATCTTCATATCTGTAGCTTTCATAGTCAAAGTAGTTTTGACGAGCGTTCAATTGGTAAAAAAGTTCAGGAGAAAGAGTATGAGTGAATGCAAGTCCGTGAGATAAAGAGGTTGAATAATTTTCCGGAATACCGTCCGGATTCAGTCTAAACCCATGATTATAAAATTTTCTTTCAGCATAATTGTAAGTCAGCTGATAGTTAAACTGCATAGAAGAAATTGAAGAGTTACTAAGTTTAAATTGACCGCCCCATTCATCATTTGTTGACATTGGGACCAATTCACCATCTCCTGTTGGATTAAAAATTCCTTGCTCAAAATCAGCACTATCTGTTGGATTAAATCTTCTCTCACCAAAAAAGTAACCATCGTTATAATATTTTAATCCACTCGCAAGAAATGTTGTCTGCGGCAGACCGGTCGGACCGCTCAAAGATAATTGATAGTATTGTATTGTAAGCGGATCATAAGAATCATTATGTGGATACCTTTCGGTGTCAGTTGTAAAATAATCGCCCAGATAACTTTCAGCAGAGAAACTAAATTTTTCTCCACCCGATTTTAAAACAGTATTAACAACACCGGACATTGCCTGTCCGTATTTTGCATCAAAAGTTCCGCTTATAACCTGGACTTCTTCTATAATTGAGCGATCTACTTCCTGGATCGGCGCATTTGTAAAAGGATTATTTACCGTTACACCGTCAAGCTGATACTGAACTTCACCCAGTCTTCCCCCTCTGAAGTGGCCATCAACAACACCTGCTTGCAGGTTAACAATTTCATCGAGAGTCTGAACTGGTAAACTTTTTATCTCCTCTTTATTTATTGAAGAAATAGTACTGGTCTGATTAAACTCGACTAAAGGTTTTTGTGCAACGATTACTACTGCTTCACCCTCAATAACTTCAGGTGTAAGTGTAGCATCAAGAGTGGTCGTTTTATCAGGTGATATGCGAACGTTTTCAAAAATTTGAGGTTTAAAACCCAGATAAGCTACTCTGACTTTGTAAGTTCCTGCCCGAACATTAATTATTACATAGTAACCATCAAAGTCAGTTGCGGCACCCATCGTTGTTTCTTCCAGAAGAATGTTCGCCCCAACTAATGGGTTTCCCTCATTATCCAAAACTCTTCCGCTTATTTTTCCGGAAGTCTGTGCATACAAATTCTCAGAGAAAATATACGCTAAAAGAAAAATTAATATGCTGGTTATTAGAACTGAAGCTGATGTAAAATGTAAAGTTAACTTCATAGTTCATCCCATCATTTATGAATTAAAAAATTGAGGAGAACTTCCTGCCTGTTCTGGAAATCCTCCTCTTGAATAAGTTACTTCATCAAGATCATCTTTCCGGATTTATTTTGAAAATTATTTCCGGAAGTCAAGTTATCTAAAGAGATTGTGTAAAAGTAAGCTCCCGTTGAAAGATCAGAAGCATTAAAACTATATTCATTTAATCCTGCATTGTTGAACAGACTTGCTGTCTGTACAAGTTCACCTAAAACATTGAACACCGAAATTGTTACAGTACCGGACACTGGAATTGAATATTTTATTAAAGTTGATGGATTAAATGGATTAGGATAGTTGCCATAGATCTCAATTGAGTTTGGAACAATGCCAACAACTTCATTTTCAACACCAACTGGCTTATTCGGATCCAGATAAGCCCATACAAGTGCAGGTCCGCCATCGTGCTCTCTGAACCACCAGGTGCGTGAACCATAATCATTCAGCGGGTCATCGAATGAGTCACCATCAAACAAATCTGCACCAAGAAATATTAATTTATCTCCAAGTCCTGAAGCATAACCTAAACCTGTGAGATCTATTTTCAGTTCTATCTGATAACCTTCATCAACATCTGTATTATTATTTACAGTGGTTGAGCCTTTTAATCCTACAGCAAATTCGGCTTTATTTGAATCTATTAATGTTTGCAAGAATTCATACGCTGCTGGCTGACCTGTCAAATCAAAATTGATTCGCATTTGTCTCACAACCATATTATGGTCATCGTTATTTGTTGCTCTATCGCCAATCATCAGTCTCAACCCATCAATTTTATCATATTCCTCTAAACCCTGCACTCTTCCATCATTAATATCAGCAGCTAAATAGAGATAGTTATCTTTGAAGAACATATGAATCTTTCCGTAAGATGGGTCAAGCACAGGCGGTCTTGGATTACCACCTATTTCAGGTTGAAAATGACCACTAACAAATGGACCAATGCCAGGATAACTGTATTTAATATTGTTATCGTCCCAAGCCATTTCAAATTTATAAGAACCCAACCATACTTCTTCATTTATTACTCCATCTATCACTGGATCTGAAAAAGTAGTATTGTTTGGCAGAACGACATCGGGGTCCACACCAGGAAGTGTCCCACTTGTAGTAGTGACATCAGGCCGAGCATGGATTCTTGCGCAGTTGTTCGCGTTTGTATTTCCCCATGGAGACTGGAAATGTGTTCTTGTTGTGTTGATCTTTGCCGGATCGCCTTCAAAAAGGTAATCGCAATCCCAAATGCTAAAGTTTAACATCACAATATCTCCAGCAGGTTGTGTAACATCATATCCAACTACAGCCAGATCCATTCGCATCTCAACGGTCCAGCCCTCATCTCTTCCGGCATCATTTGATGTTCCGTTTACAATTGTCTTAGCATTCCATGCAGCAACTTGTTCCGGGGTTCTTGTTGTATCATCAAAGTTGCCGTATCTACCAATAAATCTTGGTGGAGCGCCGGGAACGACGTACGTTGGTATATTTATATACCACCACGTATAAAAATATTCTACGGCCGGGGCATTATTGATCAATGGATCTAAAGTTAACTTGTCTTTTATACACATTAATATTCCGTCCCATCTCGCCCAGTCCTGATTCCCACCAACTGATGAATCGGGAATATCAAATCCCAGCCATAATTGGTTATCAGAGGTTACAAGAAATTTGATTGTAGCGTGAGTCGAGTCTGTTATTGCATCTTCCTGAAATTCAGAACGCCAACCACTGGTTGGAAGCAATCCCATCTCACCATAGTTAAGTGGAATTGATTCTGCAGTTGCCCACTCCGGTTCATTCAGAACACCATCCATGGTTATAGAACCAGCAGGTGCAGTCCTCGCCCACACCACGTCTTCTCTTACAGGATATTGAGCCAGCAATATTCCTTGTAACAGAAGAATTAAAAGGACACTTAAAAAAACAGTGTTATGAGTTTTCATTTTACTCTCCTTCTATTAATTAGAGATTATGTTAATTAGATTGATTATAGATAAACTTTAACTTCTACGGTCTTATTATTCTTAACATTTAAAATGTTTTCATCTATTCTTTTTCCATCTACCACCATATACTTCACATTTTTACCTGTACCAGATTCGTTAATAACATTGATATTGTACTTTGTATTTCTGAATGCCCTGGTAACAGTGTATGATTTCCAATCTGCAGGGACACATGGATCAATGATCAAACCATCTTTAGTTGCACGCACTCCCAATATCCAATCAACAATTACTTTTTGAAACCACGCTGCCGAACCTGTGTACCAGGTCCAACCACCCATTCCATAATTTGGTGAATCGGGTCCATCAATGTTCCCGGGTGTGACATAAGGTTCAGCATTGTATTCATCGGGATTCATACCATTATAAACGGGGCATAATCTTTTAAATGCTTCAAAAGAATTATTATTCTGCTTAAGTAAGGAATATGCCCAAATTGACCATGTAGCTGCATGAGTATAAACCCCTCCATTTTCTCTTCTTCCAGGTGCATATCTTGATAAGTAACCAATCATTTCATCAGGTTTTGTATAAGCTGGATAAAGTAAAAGAGTCCCATTTTTTTTCAGCAAATGTTTTGTAACGGATTCCATTGCTTTATTCTGTTTGTCTTCAGAAGCAATTCCACTGATTACTGACCAGGTTTGAGCATTAAGATAAATTTTACCTTCTTTATTTGTCTTACTTCCTATTTTTTCCCCGTTATCTTTTGTTGCGCGGAAGAACCATTGGCCATCCCAGGCGTATTTTTCAAATGTCTTTTGTAATGCGTTTGATTTAGCCAGATATCTGTTCGATAGTTTTTTCTTGCCAATATCATCACACAACGATGAGAAGTCTTTAAGAACGAGATAGAAAAACTCAGCCAACCAGATTGATTCACCCTTCATATCTAAACCGACTGCACTTAATCCGTCATTCCAATCACCAGCACCAATCAATGGTAATCCGCGCTTACTAAATCTTTTTAATACTCTCTCGATGGCAGCAACACAGTGATCAAATATTGATGCTTCTACCTTAGGATCGTCATAGTACGTTCTCTTAATTTCAAAATCCTGTAGTCACCCGTCTCATTTACGTAGTGAAGAACCACAAATGGCAGCCAGAGTAAATCATCAGTCATTTTGGTCGGAAGTCCTGTTTCAGTTAGTGGGTGCCACCAATGCAGTACTGTCCCATCTTTAAATTGATGCGCAGCATGTAACCTGATTTGCTTTTTTGTTTGCGAAGGATCAATTGGAAGAAATACTAAACTATCCTGTAGCTGATCTCTAAAACCGAAAGCACCACTTTGTTGGTAGTATGCAGTTCGGGCCCACAATCTACCACAAATTGCCTGATACTTTAGCCACTTATTGACCATCAAATTCAAAGCATCATCCGGAGTATTAACAACCAATTGACCAAACCTCTCAAGCCAGCTTTTTTTAGCTTCTTCAAGCGATGAACGAATCGCTGATGAGTATTGAAATTTTTTTAATGTTTTTTTAATTTCATTTTGATTTTTCTTTATCCCGATAAAGAAATTTAATTCATCTTTTTGATTGGCATTAATTTCAAGTTGTGTTTTGACAACTGCCGTCGAGTCATTCCATTTACCCAACTTTCTACCAAGCTCATAGGCGTTTAGTTTGCCTGGTTTTTCAACTGAGCCGTATTTACCAACAAATGATTCTTTATCGCCATCATAATCTGTAATTGGTTTTGAACAAGAAATAAATCCTTTGTAAGGATATTGAATATTCCAATGACCTCTTTTACTTAAAGGAATTTCCCATAACCGCTTTGATGCAATCATACAGTTTAGTTCAGGATGGAACTCTGTTTCTAAAAAAGTTTTATGAAATTCTCTGTGGTGATCTGATGAAGAACCGAGGCACCATTCAAAATAAGAATACACCGAAAGTTTAACTTTCGAGTTGTTCTTATTCTGAATCTTAAAATTCCAGATTTCAATTTGTTCATTCAATGGAACAAAAACCGTAAGCAAAATTCGAATGCCTTTAAACTCACTTTCAAATTGTGTATAGCCAAAACCATATTTAACCTGGTAGAAATCAAGCTCTGTTTTGACAGGCATCCAGGTCGGTGACCAAATTTCTCCAGATTCGTCACTCTTGAAGTAAAAATATTTTCCCCAATCATCCTTTACTAAATCCTGATGCCATCTGTTAAGTCGATTAAATTCTGAATGCGTTAGCCAGCTGAATCCCCCTCCTGATTGCGAGATTACTAAACCATAATCACCGTTTGATATTACATTTATCCAGGGTTTGGGAGTTAAATGATTCGTGATGATGTATTCATTGCCATCATCAGAAAAGTGTCCATATTTAGTTTTGAAGTTTGACATTGCTTTAATAGTTAACAAGATTCTCTTATTACTAATTCTGTAGGAATATTGATTACCGAAGATTGTATTCCATTAGTGCTTTGCATTTTCCTAAGTAAAAGCTCAGCAGCTTTTTTACCAACCTCTTCAATATTTACTTTAACCGTAGTGAGCGGTGGCGTGAGATACTGTGAGACAAAAATATCATCGAATCCAACAACACCCACTTCCCGGGGAATTTGAATATTACTTTGCTTCAGATAGTCATAACAACCAATTGCCATCATATCATTTGCTGCGAATATAACTTTTGGAGGTTTTGAACGATCGAGCAAATTTTTACAAGCAGCAAATCCACCCTCTCTGGAAAAATCGCCCTCTTCAATAATATATTTCATCTTGTATTTTTTACAAGCATCTATAAAACCACTTCTTCTCAATTGAGCATCATCATTATCCAGAGGTCCTGTTATATGTGCAAGAAAGTCATAATGTTTTTTATTAATCAGGTATGTCGTCATAGAATAAGAGCCCTGGTAGTTGTCTATGCCAACCCGATCAAACTTTTTAAACCTGTTATTAGAATTAATTACAACTACAGGTAAATGACTTTTTGATAGTATTGAAAACAATTTTTCATCGAGGTTGGAAACCAGAAGAATTAATCCTGAAATAAGACTATTCTTTATTAGGGTAATTATTTCATTCTCAAGACTTTTATACTTATGTGAACTTGCAACTAAAGTAAAAAGGTTTTGAGAGAATACAGTTTCATCAACTCCTTTAATAATTTCAGTAAAATATTCATCGGAGATTTCAGGAAGGATTAATCCAACCAAGTTAGATTTTTTCCGTGCGAAGTTACGTGCCAGCAGGTTGGGTCTGTATTCTAACCTTTTAGCGATTCTTGATATCTGCGAGCGTCTCTCTTTAGTAACCCTTGGATCATTATTTAGGGCTCTTGATACAGTAGCAATCGATACCTTTGCTTCCGCCGCAATTTCCTTAATAGTTGCTGCCATAGAATCATAACCTACTCTTAATTAAAAGGCACAGCCCGAAAAGTATCAAACTGTGCCTCTCAACGTCAATAAGCTAGTTACTTAAGCAAAGTCATTTTTCTGCTAAGAGTAGAACTATTACCATCCTGACCAACTGCACTTAATACAGATACGTAAATACCCGAGGGAAGATTCGAAGCATCAAAAGTATAATTATAATTTCCCGCAGCCAATTGACCTCCATACAACGATGCAACTCTTTCACCAACAATGTTATAAATATCCAGAGTTACATTGGACTGAACTGGTAAGCCAATACTAATTGTTGTCGATGGATTAAATGGATTCGGATAGTTCTGTGCAAGTTCAAAATTTACAGGATTGGACTCACCCAAATTAACAACTTCTGAAAAATGATAGTTACCATTATAGTCAATTTGCTTTAACCTGTAAGAATAGTTTGTATTTGGTAAAGTAGTTTTATCTACGTAAGTATAATTCTGTATTTCAGTCGTTGTTCCTTTACCGAAAACAAAATCGATCATTACAAAGTCACTACCATTTGTACTTCTCTCAATGTCAAAGCCTAAATTGTTTAATTCGGTAGCAGTTGTCCAATTTAGCTGGGTTGTATTTCCTATATATTGCGCAGTAAATGATGTTAGTTCAACTGGAACATTAGCACTAAAACTAATTTGATCAAAATAGCTTGTGCTGGTATATGGTCTTGGGGGACCTGTAGAGAAATCTGGAATAACTACTAACGTAGCTGCTTGACTACCAATATACGCTGAATAATCAAACCATATTTCTTCCCATTGATTAATAAGGGTATTTGGTATATTGTAATCTGAGGTACGTGCAGGTTCTATTTTTAAGCCAACATTTGATATATGATCCTTATAAACCAAAATTCTAACATAACAATTGGTGGCATCAAAAGTAAAATCAGGAAAATCAGCGCTAAAAACACCAGACCAAGGGTCTGCGGTGATATCAGTAATTTGAAGCATAGCACAGCTATCCGTTGTGTTTAAACCACCAACACTTGGATTTGCAACGACATCAAAAGTTGCTTTATCAGGTTGGAAAAGAATCCACTCCCAATTATTCCCGTTAGTTTCAAAATTAACAGTGGCCTGAGCAAACAACGAAACAGGAATGGATAAAAACAAGAAAAGAAGAAAGAATTTCATATGACCTCCGATGGTTAATGGATAATAAATTAATTATAGAACATTAAGAGAAAGATCAAAATCTTGATTCATCTTTAATAGTTAACCAACGATTCTATACTGAAAAAGAAAATACCCACATGTAAACGTTTACATTGCAACTTTATAATAGTAAATAATAATCAAATTGTCAAGAAGTTTTTAACGGAAACTGAAAAAAAATAAAAATCAATCTGTATGGCTATTTTATTGAATGAATTGTGATTTGAAAATATTAAAAAGATTCCATTGAATATGAGATTTAAGCGATAGTATGTATAGGAAGTAATAAGCCTACTACAAAAAGCTCATTTCAGAAACTAGCCTGTATTTCCCATTCCTCTGGATCAGCACATCATTGAAAGTCTGTCAGGCTGGTTTGCAAGTTGCGTGAAATTTACACCCAAACATTTCACTTGAAAAATGATCAACTTACGATCATCTTTATTCATATAATTAATTACTAATTCAAGGTTAGATTAAATTGAAAAATATTTTGATGTTCATTTTAATATTAGCAGTTTCAATTTTTGGATGTCAGCATAAATTTGAGGATGTAAAAGCGAATAAAATAAAAGTCAAAGGAGAATTAATGGACTCAACAAAATTTCAGAAAGCAACATTCGGTTCCGGTTGCTTCTGGTGTACTGAAGCACTATTCGAAAATTTAAACGGTGTTCAATCGGTAGTTTCAGGATATGCAGGCGGCCATGTTCTTAATCCAACTTATGAAGAAGTTTGCACTGGAACAACAGGTCATGCAGAAGTAACACAGATAACTTATGATCCTTCTTTAATCAGCTATGATGAATTACTGGAAGTTTTCTGGAAGACCCACGATCCGACAACCCTAAACCGTCAGGGAAACGATGTTGGTCCGCAGTACCGTTCAGTTATCTTTTATCATAATGAAGAGCAAAAACAACTTGCTGAAAAATATAAAGAAGAGTTAGATAAATCAGGGGCATGGGACAAACCACTCGTTACAGAAATAGCTCCGTTGTCAAATTACTTCCCAGCGGAAAATTATCATCAGGATTATTATAACAATAATCCAAATCAGGGTTACTGTGCGTTTGTAATCGCACCAAAACTTGAGAAATTTAGAAAGGTTTTTAAAGATAAATTAAAGAAATGAAGAATGATCAAAAATAAAACCCCTGTTCTGAACAGGGGCTTTTAGTTTTAAACTGAAGTCTTACTTTTCTTCGTCACGAACTAATGGTGTTGAAGACATTCGAACCAAGTCTACCAAGGCAGAAACTCTGTTATCGAGCTGGAAAAATTTTCCAACAACCGGAGCGGGCAGCTGTTCAAACATTTTATCCATATATTTTTTTCTCAAATCCAATAAGTCCTGATTCGACTTGATAGCTTTACTTATAAGATCTTTTGCTGTTGCATCATCCATTGCATAATAGTTCATCATATATTCCTCAGTAAGGCTCACTCTTTCCTCAAATATAGGGTTGCGGGCAGCCATATACTCTTCATATAAGGGCCAGAATGCCTTTGCCTCATCATCACTTAATTTCAGATTCTGTTTCACAATCTCCGTAAACGTTCCCTTAACATCTTTTTTTATTCCGTCAATATATGTTTGATCAAAACTCTCTATTTGTGCAAAACTGATGGAACAAGCAAAGAATACAAAAAGCAATAATGTTTTTTTCATAAAGAATCTCCCAGATAAAATTTTTGTGATAGTTTAGTTATAAAAAATGCCTGGTCAAAAATATTGAATGGAAGACTATTTACAAAAATCATCATGCAAGGACGCCCTTTAAAGGGACGGAATAAATTTGTTCCTCTTTTAATCCTTCTTTATTTAATATTGAATTTGCCGCAACTATTGCAGATGTTGTTGCAGCTTCCATCAGCATTGCCGGACTTTCAAGCTTCACCCAGTCACCAGCAAGAAATAAATTATCAACTTCGGTTTTTACGGCAGGGCGAGTTTTGTAAAGGTTTGTGTGAAATGCTGTGAAGTCATCTTTCACCTGCAAGTATTCGTATTTTACTTTGTAACCTTTTATCTCCGGGAAATATTCTTCAAACTCTTTGAGGAATTGATTTCTTATATCTTCTTTTGGAAAATCATCCGGCACAGCATAGGAATGAAGTTCGAAAATTCCACCACCGTTTTTCTTCTCCCATTCTTCGCTTGACTTTTCCATTCGATGATAGATTGTAACTGAGTCAAGAATTTTTAATGCGTCTGTGAAAATGAAGAACGGTACCCCCTGTCGTATATCTTTATCAATCCAGACTCTCAAAACAGAATATCTTTGTGACTGCTTAAGGTTTGTCATTTGATTGTAGAAGTTCGGATGTCCGTTTTTGAAATAATCAGAATATCGAATGATGCTCTTTGTTCCTTTAACGTCCGATGCGATGATCGCATAATCAAATCGCTCATCATTGATTATAAATTGATCTCCATCTTTTTTAAATGAAGTAATTCTCGAATCAAGCGATATTGTTGATTTGTATTTGCTCAAATAATTTTTTGCTGGTTTCCAGAGCGTGTCCTCAAAATCATCATTTAGAACATCGTACAATAAACCGAGATCGTTACTAAGAAAATATGAATGAAAACTTTTTATCAGCTCTGCCATTGAGATGTATTGCGGTTCAGCAAAAAACGCACGGGAGAAGGTGGTAAACATCAATCTCATTTCCGGCGGAAGTTTCACATCATCAGCAAAATCTTTGAACGAAACATTATCAAACTTTGAAAACGTTTTTTCGCGGCTATAATTCAGCAGCGAAGTCATCTTTCTGAAACCTGGATTCAGCATAGCATCTTTGTAGGAGTAAATTCCCGTTTTTGCCATACTTAGAATATTCAGCACAGGAACTGTGTCGAGATTCTTAAATCCGTAATTGCCGTGATCTTTTGTTAGAATTAAATAATCATCAATCGGGATGAGATATTTGTAAGAATCAATTTTCTTCAAAAGATTGCGAAGGTTGTAATACTGTCTGAAGAATGCGTGAAAGCCGTGTTCAACTTGTGTTGAATAACCATCGTCAAACTTTACCGGCCATGAACCAACTTTCCCGCCGAGATATTTTTCTTTTTCAAAAATCTTAACTTTGAATCCTCTTTCTGCGAGAAAGATTGCAGCAGAAACACCCGCCAGTCCTCCGCCAATAATTCCAACACTTTTCTCGTGAGAAAGTTTTTCCGGAAGAGAAGAATCAATTTTATTTAGCTGGATTTTGTATCCGCCGAGTTTTTTCTCGATTCGTTTTGCTATTATGGATTTTATGCTCATAGTTATTGAGATGGTTTTTGTGCTATAAATGTATATAACACAGGTTTCCGCCAGCTTCCGAGAGGAGTATGTTTTATGTTTTCAAATCCTGCTTTCTTCAGTAGGTATATAAATTCATTTGGAGAAAGAAATGTCTCAACACTTTTAATCAGATAACGGAAAATTTTTGTTGAACCCGTTGTTAATCCCGCAAAAGGAATTATCAAAAAGTATCCTAAAAATTTCCAGTAAAGTTTTGATGCGAAAGATTTGCTGATTGCATATTCGTGAAAACAGATTTTTCCTCCTGGCTTTAAAATACTATGAAGGTTTTTGATACACATTTCAAAGTCTGTCATATTGCGAATTCCGTAAGCCATAAAAATTGCATCGAGACTGTTATCCGCCAGATTGAGATTCATTACATCCTGCTGAGCGAAAGAAACTTTATCTTTGCCGAATTTTGGAATTAGTTTTTCTCTCGCGGCTTCAAGCATTCCCTCCGAGTTGTCAATACCGATGACCTTTCCGTTTGGAAGATTATTCAGACAGGCGATTGTTGACTTCCCCGTTCCACAGCAGAGATCGGCAAGATATTCGTTCCCATTCAGATTCATCCTGTCAACACTTGTTTGCAGATCTTTCTGGTAACCCTGGCTCAAGAAAGTTGCAATGTCGTATCGCTTCGCAATCCTGTTAAACTCGGATGGAACTTCTTTCTTATTCTGGATCAATGAATCGGGTGTGGATTGAATCATCATTCCCCTTGAAGTTTCTTTCTCCAGAATCTTCTGAAACTCAATGATACTTCGTCGCCCTTTACACTTACTTCGTGAAGGTTGTCCCCCGCACGTTTTAATATTTTCTGATTCGATGCGAGGAAATCAATATCCTCCGTTACAATCTTCTCCGATTTTCTTCCCATAAACCATTTTGCAAACGCGGGAAATTTCGGGAAAATATTTTTCCACAATGTTATCTGCATCATATTTACGTGATCGTCATCGACCTGGTAGACATGTTCGAGGATTAATAAAATTCTTTGCTTGAAACGAATTTCGAGACGGGAAATATTTGGATAATAAAACCTGATTCTCGTCCCGATGTTTTCTTCATTTCCGAAATAAGTTTTCTCAGCAACCGTTCCGACGTTGGCACGTTTGTAAAATCCTTCAACGCCGTCATCAAGAATTTTAAGGTTGAAGTCTGCAGGATGTTCCTGTATTTGTCCCATAAAAGATTTTATCGAGTTGCGATGAACATAAGCGATATGATAAGGGTCAATCAAACTTTCAGCAGTTGTTTCAAGATCAGCTTTGATTGTGTAAGCTTTATATGTGAACGGCCACTCGTTCATTTCGGGAATGTTTGTTGGTTTAACTTCACTTGCTTTTTCTGCCTCGCCAATAAAAATCCACACCCACTTGTTAAAATCCTGAACGGGATAAGTTTTTATTTTAGCTGTCGGTGGAATTTTATCTCCGGGAAGCTGCGAAGGAATTTTTACACAAGATCCTGTTTTATCGTACTCCCATCCATGGTAACCGCAGACAACTCTTTCTTTATCCAGATAACCCAAAGAAAGGTTTACGTTTCTGTGACAGCATCTGTCTTCAAGTGCAGTGATTGTGTTATCGGGATTTCGAAAAAGAATTATTTCCTGTCCGAGAATTTTATATTGTTTGACTTCATTCTTCAGTTCATCGGAAGGACAAACCAGATACCATTTATTTGTTAACATTTATAATACCGTTTTTTCTTAGTAAATATTTATAAAGACTCGTGTTCATCCACAGCAAAGATATTCCATAGAAAAAATCTTCAACCGGAATAGTGATAATTCTGAAATCAAGCTGATACTCAACTCCGTATGTAACAACCGGACGCCACGTTAAATAGCCGTTAAAGATCAATGTAAAAATAACGATAAGCAGAAGGTAAAAATAGAATCGTTTATCGAAAAGCAGATTTGTTTTCAGAAACTGATCAACAAGGTTCGCAAGAAATATGAAAGATAGAGTTAATCCTGTGTACTGTTTTCCTATTGAGAAGAAATAAATTCCAGCAGGCAGAGCAAGATAAAGAAGCAGTCTAAGCCATTGCAGATCAATTTGTTTTTCTTTAGCTCTTCTGATTATCATTTCCCACGTGAACAGGCAGGCGAACGGAACGGTAATGAAGAATAAAATTTCTTCAATGGGAAGATTTATAATTTTTATTCCCGATACATATTCAGAGTTAAAATGCCAGTGAGTGCCGGCAACAAGTGCATCCCAAATAAGAAAGGGAATTGCAGGGATGACAATTGCAATTAACATTGTCTTCAGATGATTCCAGACATAACAGCACTTTAGCGAGCCGAAAAATGCCGGACCGCTGATAACGATAGCGTTAAATATTAGATACTCGATGCTCAACTAAGTGGACTTTAAAACCTTTACTTCAAAATAAGATTTTATCAGCAGGTAAAATTTATACAGGTTAGAAATTCTTACACGCTTTCTTCTTAACTGCTCAACATCCAGCCGCTTAATTTTTTTGAAGAGCATCAGGTAATAAAGATAAGCCGAATAAACTCCGAGCTTTACTGCAATCGGGAGATGGATTATTCCGTGGAATGCTTCTTTAAATTCAGCTTCAACTTCCTTTTCAAGCATGGCTTTGTTGTGGTCATCAATGTAATCAATGTGATGAACGCCGGGCAGATAAATTCTTCCCCTGTCATTAATATCACTCTGGATATCTCTCAGGAAGTTCACTTTCTGAAATGCAGCGCCAAGCATTCGCGCTGAATGTTCAAGCTCTTTGTATTTCTTTTCATCGCCGTCAACAAAAACTTTAAGACACATCAAGCCAACAACTTCCGCTGAGCCGTAAATGTATTCATCATAATTTTCCCTGTTGTATGAAGAGCGAGAAAGATCCATCTCCATGCTTTTCAGGAAAGCAGAAATCAGCTTGCGGTCAACTCTATAGTCGTTAACAACCTTCTGGAATGAATGTAAAACAGGGTTTGTGGAAACACCGGTGTTTATTGCTTCCCATGTATCGTTTGTAAATTTTTCAAGCAGATATTCTTTGTCGTATGAATGAAAAGTATCAACAATTTCATCGGCAACACGGACGAATCCGTAGATAGCAAAAATGGGATCTCGATATTCCGGTTTAAAAACCTTTATCCCGAGACTGAAAGAAGTGCTGTAAGCAGTAGTTAATTTTTTACTCAGCTTGTAGCTGGTATTAGTGTAATGTTGAAAAGTCATTTTCTATCCTCTCCGTTACTAATTTTGAACTAATGATAACCATTGGTAAACCAGTCCCGGGCGTTGTCGATGCGCCAACATAATATAAGTTTGAAAGTTTTTCGTCTTTATTTTTTGGTCTGAACGCACCAACCTGATTTATGTCGTGTGCAAGACCGAGTCCCGATCCTTTATAAAGATTGAGCATTTTTGCCCAGTCATCGGGAGCTAATATTTTTTTAGTTATGATGTTGCTCTGAATATCAAAGCCAACTCTGTTTGAAAGATCGTCGATAATATTTTGTGCAAGCTCTTCTTTGTCTTCCCACGATTTTTTGTAGCGAAGATCAGGAACCGGACAAAGAATGAATAGGTTTTCGCATCCTTCCGGTGCACAGCTCGCTTCTGATTTTGAAAGCGCATTTACATAGTAATACGGTTTCTGCGGACTAATCGAAGAAGTGAAAATCGTATCAGCATATCCTCTGAAATTGCTTCCGAGAAAATAATTGTGATGAGTAAGCTTGTCTATCTTTCCTTTCACACCGAGATATATTGTGAAAGGCGCAAGTGTCCAATGCATCTGGTCAAGTTTTTCTTCACTGAATTTTTCGCGATTCAATATTTTTCCTCTGAAAGAAGCCGCATCAGAATTTGAAATGAAAATATCAGCGCTCCATTTCTTCCCATTCTGATCAATCAATTCATACAGCTTGCCGTTATTGTCGCCAACACTTACTATCTCTGTATTATAAACTATCTTCACTCCTTTTTCATTTAATATCTTTACCAGCTCTTCAACAAGACGATACATTCCGCCTTTAACTTTCCAGTATCCGTTGTGTTTCATCTCTGTGTAGTTGAGCAGAGAATAAATTGCCGGCGTCTGAAATGGAGTTGAACCAAGAAAGAAAGCAACAAGCGAGAATATCACCTTAACTTCTTCGGATGTAAAATGTTTTTCGACTTCTACCCACATATTTCTCTGAAGATATGGAAGATGCTTCAAAGGAACACGTGTCAGTTTCAAAACGTAATCAAGCTTGTTTTCAAAATTGGATTTTACAACTTTATCAACCGTATCGTGAAAGAATTGTCCTGCACGTTCAAGATATTTCTTTGCATTCTCTTCAAGGTTTGGTTCAATATCTTTAAACTCTTCACCAAGTTTCGGTAAATCTTTGTAAATGAGTCGTGGTTTTTCTTGTCCTTCAAAAAATACCTGGTATAGCGGTTCGAGCTCTTCAAGCTCAATAGGAACTTTCATATCAACACTTTTAAATAATTCATCAAGCTCATAAGTCATACTCATAAAAGACGGACCCATATCAAAGCGAAAACCATCCTGCTCGATTATGTTTAATCTTCCACCAGGAATTGAATGCTTCTCAAGAATGGTTACGTCGTAACCCTTATGAGAAAGTCTTAAAGCGGTTGACAAACCACCGAGACCGGATCCTATGATAACTACGCTTTTCATTTTATAAATTTTACGACTGATGAGGTTGATATAAGATAATGTTTTCCAAAATTAGATTCTGTTAAATTTATATTAAATGAGGATACTACCTGCGAATTAGTTTCAAAAATGTCTGCGTATAAATTACGTGTCTTGGTTAACATTTGAACATCAGAACTTTTATTACAGGCAGTTATCCTCATTACTTTTTTTATTATTTATTTAAGAAGATTCATTTTTTTGATTTCTCTAAAGCTACCAGCGGTCAACTCGTAGAGATAAACACCGGAAGCCAGGTTCTGCGCTTCAAAGCTAAATCTGTAAGCACCCGCAGTTAAATTTTCATTGACCAAAGTAGCAACTTCGCTTCCAAGTATATTGAATACTTTCAACGTTACAAATTCACTATTCGGAATTGTAAAATTGATGGTTGTGCTCGGGTTAAACGGATTTGGATAATTCTGTGCAAGAGTATAGTTATCCGGAGTTACTCCAGAAATATTTTCTACGCTTGCAACTCCTTCAGGAAATTGACCAACAGTTCCATCAGCAAGCGCAAAGAAAATTCCGAAAGCTTCACCATTCTGGTTAGCTGAAGGATCTAGAAATCCGGAAGCAAATACAACAGCACTTCCGCCACCGAGAGTTCTGAGATCTGCCCAATATGATTGTACTAAAGTTATTCCATCAGCTAAGGTCAAATCTAATGTGTAATTTCCTGGTGGAACAGAAATATAACCAGTGATATCACCATAAGCAGCGTTATCTACTAACGTAGCAACACCTCTTGCAATAACATCAACAGTTGGAGCGTCGGTTGAACCATGAATTACAAAAAAGTCAACGTTTCCACTATTAGCACTTTCACGAGCATCAGTGTTTGCAAAAAGTGTAAATGAAATATTTCTTCCATCAGGGTTAGCCGCGTAAGAGTTAGGGTCCAAAACACCATTAGCAATTAGAACGTAAGTTTCACCGTTAACAAGATTAGCAGTAAAGTTTGCCAAGGTATCATCAACAGAAGTACTGTTAGGTGGAGCAATTCCGATATTTAAATCAACATTTGCAGGTGCATCAATGAAAGGTGTAGCAGTTCTGAAAGCAAAGTCATTCAATAATAAACTGCCATTTAAATATATATCAACATTTTCAGCAGCGACATCAGCAGCATTGTGTATTACCTGCAATCGTGAAAGCTGAACAGAAGGAAATTCAACAACAGTTCCATTTGGTAATGCAACAAATATTCCGAATGCTTCTCCATCCTGATTTTGCATTGGATTCAGGAAACCAGAAGCAAAAACAACTGCAGCACCACCACCCAGGCCGCTTAAGTCAGCTTCGAATGAAGCGACAATTGCCGAATTGTCGTCGCCCGGTGTAACATCTAAAATATAAGATGCAGCAGGAACGGTAATATAATTTGTAATATCTCCATAGCCGGCATTGTCGACGAGAGCAGCAACTCTTCTAGCTAAAACATCAACTGTCGGTGCATCTGTGGATCCATGCAATACAAAAAAGTCGACATCAGAACTTGTTCCATTTTCTCTTGCCATTGCCTTAATGAATAATGTAAAAGCGGTGCTGCGTCCATCCGGATTTGAAGCAAAAGAATTCGGATCTAAAACACCATTTGCAATAGCAACATAGGTTTCATTTGCAGCCAAAGTTACATTGAAGTTTTTAATAGTGTCTGCAGCAGACGTGCTATTTGGACCAGCAACACCTATGTTTATTGGTGTCCCGGCTGGTGCATCGACAAAGGGGGTCGCTTCTCTGAAGCCAAAGTTGTCCAGAAGTATAGAGCCATTTAAATATATGTCAACCGCAACAGCTCCGGGGTCCGCAGCGTTGTGTATAACCTGCAGTCTTGCAGTTTGAGCAAATGTGAAATTTATCCCGATTAATAAAATTGTCGTTAATAGAATTTTGATAGTTTTCATTTTATATCTCCTTGATTTATGGTATTAAATTAGTTTAAGAAGCCTTTGTCTTTAGCGTAGTCCATTAATGTTTCCTGAAGCATGTGCCGCGCACGATGCAATCTTGATCTTACTGTTCCAACCGGACAACCAACAAGTTCAGCTGTTTCTTCATAGCTGTTTCCATCCAGATCACAAAGAAGAAACACTTCCCTCATTTTGGTCGGTAACTGGTCAATTGCCGCAGTAAGTTCATCATCTAAAAGATCATTGTAAAATTCTTTATCCAAATTATTTTCTTCGGCACGATCTGATTTCACGTTCTCGTAAAAGTTTTGTATCTGCTCGTAATCTAATTTGTAAGGCTCGCGCTTGGATTTTCTGTAGTCATTAATAAATGAGTTTTTCAGAATCATGAACATCCAAGCTTTGCTGTTGGTCCCTATCTGGAATTTATCAAAGTGTCTGTAAGCCTTGTAGTAAGTTTCCTGAACCAGGTCCTGTGCATCATCTGAGTTCCCTGCTATTTTGAGTGCATAGTTATATAATGCGTTTTCGTGTGGCATTGCTTCGCGAATAAACTCTTCATCTTTAAAGTTGCTGACAAATATGCTGTCTTCATTATTTTTTAAGTTGTTCATTTTATCCTCTTTTTAGCGTGTTTATAAATTGTCTAAATTTTTTAGACAAATATAATATATTGTCTAATATTTGTCAAGTCTTTTATGTACATAAATTATAAATAGCTAATTTGGAACTAAAAATCGGCAAATTTGTTGAAATGAGTGAATTTAGAAATATTTTATTAATAAATCTGTTAATTTGGACAAAAATTAGACATTTCGTAATTTTGAATATGACAAATAACTATAAATACCCTATAAAGGTGGTCAGTCAAATGACCGGGCTTAGTGTGCATGTTATCAGAGCCTGGGAAAAGAGATATAACGTCGTCGAACCGGACAGAACGGACACCAATCGCCGTCTCTATTCTGAAGAGGACATAGAAAAACTAAAATTGCTCAATGATGCTTTACATCTGGGGCACCACATCGGCGGGATCGCAAATTTGTCTTTGCCGGAGTTGAAGAATCTTCTCTCTAAAGAGGGACTAAGCGTAATAGAAAACCGAAATGGTTTTTCATCTGCAGCAACAGATACAAATATTGATGAAATATTTAATGAGTGTTTAGAGGCAATCAAAAATTACAATGCGAAAAAGCTGGAATCAATTTTATTGAATGCTTCTGCCAGATTAACTCAACCAATATTAATAGAACAGCTTGTAATTCCTCTTGTCTATAAAGTTGGCGATCTCTGGCACGAAGGTGAAATAAGAGTTGCTAACGAACATCTTGCTTCTTCAGTTGTTCGCTCATTCCTTTTTAATTTGCTCGAATCTTATTCTATTGGCAGCTCGGCACCCGTGATTATTTCAGCAACACCTTTAGGCCAGGAACATGAGCTAGGAGCATTAATTGCCGGAGTTGTTGCCGCTTCATCGGGATGGAAAGTTATTTATCTTGGATCTGGTTTACCCGCGGAAGAGATTGCTGCGGTCGTATCTCATCTGGAAGCGAGAGTTGTTGCATTAAGCATTGTTTATCCAAACGACGATCCACATTTAAAAGTTGAACTAAAAAAGCTTTACCAGATTTTACCGCAGGGAGTTAATATGGTTGTTGGCGGCAGAGCTGCTGAAGGTTATCTGGATGTGTTAGATAATATGGGTGCTATTGTAGTGAAGAATACAAAACAGTTGAGAATGGAATTAGAAGCTATCCGCGAAAACAAATACAACTAATTTTCTTATCGGAAAATTTCCTTTCCGAATTTGAAAAACCAGGCAGAGTAATTAAGTCGTTTTGCTTAAGAGTGGAAAACTGATGAGTAAGGATTTACTAATCGTAGTATATACCGATAAAGTCATATTCAGGATGTGAGGCAGTAGTGCTAACACCCCGCGTGTTGAATTTCATCTCCTGACCAGGAGCCAAATCAAAAACGGTTGCACTTGTTTCTTCCCCGGCAATCATATACTTAATAAAAACATTTTTTATCGGCTTGCCGAGATTGTTGCGTATCTTCCCCTCAACTACAGCAAAATAAGATTCGCCCGAACCTTCGGATGCTTGCACATATTTTCCCGGCTGCTGGGAGATCTGAAGCTTACCTGTGACTTTAATGTCCTCCGTCTTTTCCATCGAGAGAAGATAATAAATGCCGCCACCAACACCAGCGATTAGAATTATTATTGCGAGGAATCTTACCATTGTTTATTGATTTTATAAAAATTGTTTATTCTGATTTTCACAAATATTATTCCTTTAATTTTCAATGATATATATCAAAAAGTAGCAATTTCGAGGAATTTATTGGAACGAACAGGTAAAAATGAAAGAGGAAAAAACGGAATCAATTAATAATGGATAACCCTGATGACAAACTTGTCACCCAGAAACCCGCAATTCAGCGATTATTTAACAGATAGCAAGTAACCGGTCAAATTTGTCTACCTGTAAGCAGATTTTCTAATTTCTTCAACACTGTTAAAAGTTCTTGGCGGATTAAGATACTTTTCGATGAATTTATAGATCTTCAATCGGATTGATACTGCCAGTTTTGTATCCTGTCTGTCGAATGAATGTCCGCCGGGCAATTCTTCAAACACTTCATACTGAAAATCTTTGTTTAAAGATTTGAGTGTATCGATCAGCATTTTAACTTCAACTACTCGTACATCTTCATCGTTTGTGTTTGTGTGAATAAGCAGCGGAGTTTGAAGTTTATATGCATTGTGAACCGGAGATCTTCTTTTATATTCTTCAGGATTTTCTTCAACTTTCTGTCCGATGTGGTAATCTGCAGAATATAATTTCCTGTAATCTTCATCCATATAATTTAAACGAGTTATCAAATCGCTTACGGGAACTCCGGCAAAAGCAACTTTATATTTTTCAGGATAATCGAAGATGCTCATCAGCGTGATTAATCCGCCGTGACTCCATCCAACAATGCCGACTCTCTCCGGATCAACAAATTCATAATTATCAAGCATAAACTTTCTGCTCGAATCAACATCTTCAACTTCTCTTCCGCCGTAATCAATTTTTTCAAAATGTGATTTGCCATAGCCGGTGCTTCCGCGGTACTCTGCCGCAACAACTATGTATTGCTGATACATCAGCTCTTTAATTATATGAGTGTGGTAAGTTGTAAAATCAGCGTGCACACCACCATGCGGAAGGACTATCAATGGATATTTTTTATTGTAATCAATATCCTTCGGAATGAAAACATACGACCAGAACTTAACTGGATTACCAAACGCAGGATCAGTTGTATCAGTTTCTTTCCATTTCGGCGGACCGGTCATAAATACTTTATCAATGAATGCAACATCACCCACTCTTTCGAACCACAAAACATCGTCAATATTTTTTTGAAGAACATCGAGCCTGTGCTCAAGAGTTTCGTTATACTTTATAAGCGAATCTATTTTTGATATGATTACCGAATCAATTTGTGAATTCGTGGCTACAGAAAGAAAAACGGTTAGCACTATGGTTAAGATGAAAACAATATTCAGTTTTTTCATTTTATCACCTTTTTTATGAGTGATTGAAAATCTTTATACATAAAAATAGTGAAAAATAAACACCACCCCCTCCCGATAAAGCGGAATACCTTTCCTCTTTTGAAGAGGAGGGGAAAAAGAAAATTGACATTCTGCAAAAAGTTTACTTTGTTTGTAACAAGTTTTATTAACTACAGGGTAGAACAATGCAACTCCTTAAAATATCTCTCCTGGTTTTTATACAACAAACTAAGTTTAGTTTTAAAACATCATTCGTGGTTATCACTGCTTTGTTATCATTTTATCAGACCACATATTCTCAAGTTGGAGAGTGGAAAGTATTTAATACCCAAAACTCCACTGTGCCGCAAAATACTTTTTATTGTATTGGAATTGATAAGGAAGAAAGGCTTTGGCTTGCTCATCACGCCGTTTGTGTTTGGGACCTAAAAAATTCTGCTTGCTATACCTCTAATGATTATCCTGACTTGGGAAGTGATATTGTTGCTATTCATGGTGATTCAGCAGGATATGTCTGGTTATCTCTTGAATCTCCTTGGTTAATAAAAACTAATAGTATTGATTGGGAAACACAATTCTTAGATGGAGCAATGTGGGCAGTCTCAGTGGATAAAAACAATAATTTATGGTGTGGCGGGGGTCTGAGAGAAGGTCAAGGTCTTAACAAATTCGATGGAAACAATTGGACTGTATATGACACATCTAACTCGCCTTTGCCATATAATTATGTAAGACAAATAACCTGTGATTCAAATGGGAAAATCTGGGGGATCTCATCTGGAATTAACGGAAGAGCAATTTTTTGCTTTGATGGTACTAATTGGGAAATATATCCAGCGTACTTACCACCCGAGGGAATATCTACCATGGTAGCGGACAAAAAAGGAAATATTTGGTATGTGACAGGCGTCCCTCAAACAGGATTTGGGGGAATAGTACAAATTAATGACAGCATGTTTGTTTTCCATCCAAATCCAGATTCCATTATTGGTTCTGCTCAAAAGTTGTTAGTAGACTCAAACGATAACCTTTGGGTGTGTTGGTATAATTGTGTGTATGAATATTCAGAAGGTTTATGGTCTGCTTACAGGGATACCATTGACTATAGATTTTCTGATATGATCATAGATAGTAAAGATAATATTTGGTTTAGTACCTGGGGTGACGGAGTAGTTGCTTTTAACAAAAACGGGCTCGTTCTATCAACGGATAAACAAGATAATTCAGTAGTTATTAATGATTTTAGACTAGAACAAAACTACCCGAACCCATTCAACCCAAGTACAAAAATAAAATATAGCATTCCCCCCGTCACTTTTCGACAAGCTCAGAGAGACATATTGGTTACACTAAAAGTTTATGACATTCTCGGCAAAGAAATTGCAAAACTCGTTAACGAAGAAAAACCAGCCGGCGAGTATCAAGTTGAATTTGATGGAAACGGCCTGCCAAGCGGGATCTATTTTTATCAGCTCAAAGCCGGCAGTTATATTGAAACCAGAAAAATGGTTTTGATAAAATAATTATACTTATCCCCTCCTCATTTATGAGGAGGGGTGTCACTTTAGTGACGGGGTGGTGAAAATCTCCCTCCTCCCTTAATCCCCTCCTCTGGCAGGAGGGGAAAAACCTTCAAAAATATTTTTAGTTATTACCTACTTATTTCTACATCACTCATCGTTATCCATTTGACCGGATCAATTACCGGTTCGACTCCATCCGGAATTTTTACCGAGCCGGCACCTTCACGCATTTCTACTTTTACTATTTCATCTCCTAATTGAACCTCAACGGGAACGGAGAACGGAAGATCGTTTTCGATTTTCCATTCGAGATAAAGAAAACCGTTATCAATTTTTGTTTTAAGAACCGGAAGCGATGCCTGTCTAAAGTATACTTCCCAGAACCAATCGAGTTCACGACCGGAAACTTTTTCTGCGATTTCAAGGAAATCATCAGTAGTTGCAAACCTGCACTGAGCGCCGTTTTTTATTTCTTCCATTTTCGGATTTGGATATGCCCATCTTCTTAAAATCTTTTTGAATGTTTCATCACCGACATAGTACCGAAGTGTGTGAAGTACATAAGACCCTTTCGAGTACATATCATTCGTATATGCCTCGTTGCTTGTCATTTCTTTTCTTGGGGCAACCGGTTGTTCATTTTTCCAGAGCTTCCAGTTCATCATAAATGCGGAGGGACTTCTGTCCGGGAGTTTATCTTCAATGTAAAGCGTCTGCATATAACCACAAATTGCTTCGTGAATCCAAAAATCGCTCCAGTCTTTTGCAGTTACCATATTCCCCCACCACTCGTGTCCAAGCTCGTGATGATGCAGCCAGTCAAACCCAAATTGATCATCTCTGTAACCATAACCGTTTGCAATAATAGTTTGATGTTCCATTCCAAGGTAAGGAGTCGCTGCGACACCGTATTTATCTGCACGGAAAGGATAAGGACCAAGAAGCTCTTCATACCATCTTAAGTGAACTAAAAATTCAGGGCAGTGCTCTCTTGCCTTTTCCATATTTTCCGGTAAGACCCAGATAGTTACCGGGATTTCTTCTCCTGTTACACTCGCGTAATTGTATTGAATAGTATCGTACGGTGCAGCGTGAATTGAAATGCCGTAATTATTTATCGGTGTTGAAACAAACCAGCTAAAAGTTTTTGTTCCTTCTTTGTTGTCGAGAATATATCTCAGCTTTCCGTTTGATGCGCAAATCAAATTTCCCGGAACAGTCCAGTTAAGCAAGACAGAATCCGGTTCATCGGAAGGATGATCTTTGCAGGGCCACCACGCATCGGCTCCACCGCCCTGACAGGTTACACCAATCCAGTGTTCTCCGCTTTTTGTTTTTGACCAGACGAATCCATCATCCCATGGAGGATTTTCTGCAACTCTCGGTTTACCGTTGTAGTAAACTTTTACTGTGAATGAATTTCCTTCTGCTATTTCAACCGGCAATTGAATTTTTATTTTTCCGCTTTCGTGTTTGAACGAAAGTTCTTTGTACTCGTTTGGAGAATCGAATACAATTTTTGTAATTCTGTATCTGTCATCGAGATCAAGAACAAACTCTTTCATATTTGTGACAGCTTCTGCAGTTACACCAACCCAACCTTTTATTATTTGTTTATCGGGATTAATATCAAGATTGATATTATAGAATTTAATATCATATGCAGCCCATTCGGGAGTGAGCGGACCGCCCGAATCCTGTGAACCAAATTGTGAGAAAAACTGAGCAGAACAGAAAAGAGAGATAATGAGAGAAACAATTATGTGTTTCATTGTTGATAATTATATTTTTTTTGTTGCATTCAAAAATAAATAATTGATTTGAAAGATGATTGCATTGGTTTTCCTTCATATAAATCGTAAAATGACAGCCAATTTTAAAATTTAAAGGAGCAATAATGGCGTTAGTTGCTAATAAAGTCATAACGTTTAACTATACTCTAAAAGACAAAGAAGGAAATCTGCTTGACTCAACTGATAATGGCGGACCGTTTTCTTTCATAACGGGTAATATGCAGGTTCTGCCCGGACTTGAAGAAGCTCTCGGCAGTATGATTATCGGAAGCAAAAAAAATGTTAAGCTTGCTGCTGCAGATGCTTACGGCGAGTATGATGAGAACGCAATTCAGAAAGTGAACCGCAGCTTATTTCCCGAAGAAGCTGAACTTGAAATCGGGATGACTTACTTTGCACATTCACCTGAAGGTCAGCATATACAGTTTGTGATTACGAAAATTGATGATGAAGATATAACAGTAAACTTTAACCACCCCCTTGCAGGAAAAGATCTCGAGTTTGATGTTCATCTTCTTGATGTGCGAGATGCAACTCCCGAAGAAATTTCACATGGACACGTTCATGGTCCCGGCGGGCATCATCATCACTGATCAGAGTATGTCATTGCGAGTGAAGCGAAGCAATCTCAAAGTGCATTTTAAGATTGCTTCGTCGTCCTTAACTGACTCGTCGCAATGACAAACGAATAATTTGTTTAGACTTTACTTGCAGCAAAAAGCTCATCCAGATTTCCAAGAGCAGATGTAAATCCTTCCTGGAATCCCAACTCCATATACTTCTCTAGGTCAGCAAGCGAGTCGTATGAAATTTCTATTTAAACAATCGTTTTGTTTGATGATTCACTGAACTGACAGTGCCAGTATGCAATTGGAAAATCAGTTGTGATTTTTCCGTTTGGATCGCAGAAACCTTCTGAAACGATAAAACTTTTATTAGGTGAGATAGATTTGAAATCCGCACGGCACCAGTGTTCTTCACCTTCAGGTCCGAGCATTGCATAAAGCCAGTGACCACCGACTTTAAATTCCATTTTCTTTGTTTTTGTTTTCCATGGTTTTGGAGCCCACCACTGGTCGAGCAATTCACTTTGTGTCCACGCTGCCCAAACTTTTGCGAGCGGCGCTGCAAACTCCCTTGTAACACTTACCTTGTTGTTCTGTTTATCAACAACGAAATCCATTATAGCTTCCTTTCGTTTTTATTTTGTGTTTAGGTTATCTAACAATTTATCAAGCTGATCAAATTTATCTTTCCACAATTTTCTGAATTGCTCAATCCACTTATCTACTTCCCACATTTTTACAGGATTGAATTCATAGTAAATCTCCCTGCCGACTTTTTCCTTATCGATCAAATCACACTCGATAAGAATTTTAATATGCTTTGATACTGCCTGCCGACTCGATGGAAATTTTTCTGCGATTGAATTTGGTGTCATCCTTTTAGCAGCTATGAGCGAAAGGATTTCTCTTCTCGTTGGGTCAGCAATTGCCTGGAATATGTCTCTGTTCATTTTATTGATTACCTTTTATGCAACTATTTGGTTGCAAATATATGTGCAACCAACCCGTTTCGCAAATTAATTTAGTTTAGTTCGATTATTGAAAGAAATGAGGGTTTTCAGGATGTCATTGCGTGAGCCAAGCTTGTTTTCTCGATACTTTTTCTGATTTCATCAGAAAAAACTCGAAAACCAAGCACAAGAAAAGGTTCTCGAGTAATGAAATGTATCGAGAGAACCTTTTAAACAATCTCAATCTTCACAAGGATGTCACGGTCGAACCATGACATTACTTTTGCTATCTCGTCACAGCACTGCCGTGATGGCCAAGGTCTTACTTCAAACAGCCGCCGGGCATTGTCCACCACGGATGAATTTCATATGCAAGTCTGCCAGCTTGAATTGCAGGATCATCTTTCAGGAGTTCTCTTACTTCCTCTTCGGTTGCAACATCGAAAATAAAAATTCCTCTCCAGTTGCCGTCGTCGCCGAAAGGACCGGCTATCTGAAGTTTACCTGACTCTGCCATCTTGTTGATGTTTGCCATATGTCCTTCCTGGATTTTAACGAGGCTGAGTGAATCGATATCATCTCTGTGAGGACCTTTTACAAGCATTACGAAGTAGTACTGCTTTAGTTTGGGTGTTTCTGAGTTATTTTCTTCCTGCTGTGCAAATGCACAGACAGATGTTAAAAGAAGAAATGTTAGTAAAAGTATTTTTAGCATTTGGTTACTCCGGGTATAATGTTTTTCAAAAATATCCTTTTAATAAAAAAATGAAGATTACTTGGTTGCATGGTCGTACCGCAATGGCTTGTTTTTTCTTACTATCATAAAAACTTTCTTTATAATTTAAAAAAGTTTGGATGATTCTTCCACCTAAGAGTTGTAACCGCTTTCTTCAGAAGCAACAAACTCAACCCGCCCCCAGACCTCATTTTGAAAGATTCCGTTAAGGATTTTACAGCAATTTGACATCTTCCTGACATACACAAACCCTCACCGTCGTATTATCATATTAGAAATGCAAGAAAATCAAGGAGGAATGAAATGAAAAATCAAATTGTTTTAATATCACTTTTAATATTGCTGGGTAATCTGTCTGCCCAGAACTTAAAACTCGAGGATGCAGAAACAAAGCTGGAAGAAAAATTTGTGTACAATGTAGGCTGGACGTTTCTTCACATCGGAACTATCACCCTCTGCACGGAGCGTTTAATTTCTTATCCTGAATTAATTAAAATCACAATGGATGTTAAGACTGCCTCATTAATTCCTTTCATAAATATAGACGAACATAATGTAGCAATTATGAGAGAATCTAATGGTATGACTTATTACTATTATGGAAAGGAAAATAATGATGGGAAAATTGTTGAAGTAGTCAACAGGTTTTATGAAACTGAAAATTTTACTTTACACCAAGTAAAAGACTGCAGCACTGGTGAACTTATTTGCAAAGATACCATCAGATATAACGGACCATATCTTGTCGGAACTTCTTTAGTAAACTACACCAGGATTATTGCAGCAGCAGGACTAGTTAAAACTGTACCAACGTTACTGGGAGCAAAATTTTATCCCACAACCTTAAACTTTTGCGGTCCGGTTGAATTTATAGAAACTGGAATCTGTGATGAGCCAGTAAGAAGTTTTAAATATACTGGTTCTGCAGAATGGGAGGGCAATGCTACTGCAGGACTTTCCGGTGATTTTACGGGCTGGTTTTCCGATGATAGCGAGAAAGTAGTGATCTATGCCGAAATGGAAATTTTACTTGGCTCGATTGACATAGAACTTAGTGAATGTAATAAATCGGGCTGGACACCGCCAACCAGCAAAAGTTTATTTGTTCAGACAAAAAAGTAAGTGAGCAACAATGTCTAATTCGGCAAGAAATAATGTATTAAAAGTATCGATTGCCTTTCTGGTTGTTCCGATGTTCTACTTTGTTTTTAATCAATACAGTGATTTATTTGATCGGGATTTGATCTTATCGAAGCTTAATACAATTGGATTATCAGCACTCCTAATATTAATACCATACTTCTGCATTATTCTTAGCGATAGCTTTGGGTGGAAACACAGCTTTGGCAAGATTAAAAACCAAATTTCTTCTACTAAATTATTCTTGCTAAGACTTGCTACTGAAACTTTACAAACCTCCCTGCCCGGAGGAGCATTTTACGCTGAAATTGTTAGACCATTTCTGTTGAAAAAATATTTCAAGTTGGATTACTGTGAAAGCATATCCGCCAATATTATAGTGAAGGTTAATATTTTGGTTGCACAAACGCTATTCTTCATTCTCGGAGTTGGGATATTCGCCATTTCTTTAAGAGATAGATTATTCATTGTATCGCTGCCAGTTTATTTACTGTATCCGGCTTTAGTGATTGCCGCTTTCCTTCCGATTCTTGGCACTTACATGCTTTACAGAAAAAATTTATTAATAATACTTCTTGATTTTTTCAATAAGGTCAACTTTCAACCCTTGAAAAATTTTATTTGTAAGATAAATCCGTCTGTAATCAGAATTAGTGAAACTATCTCTCTCTTTTCAAAATCAAACAAAAAAGATCTTTACGTGACTATAATTTTCTTCTTTGCTACCTGGATTCTAATGGCAGTTGAATCACTTGTAATCTTAAAAATTTTAGGAGTCAGTGCCGATATTTTTCAGGTAATCTTAATTGAATCATTAATATCATTTGTCAGAATGATTTTCTTTTTTATTCCAGGGGCAGTTGGTCCGCAAGACATTGTTGTAATAATTTTATTTAATCTGGTTGGTATCTCTGATCCGCAATCAAACGCTATATTATTCGTATTGTTGAAGCGCGTCAAGGAATTTTTCTGGATTGCAGCAGGATATTTTCTTTTGCTCTTGATAGGTGTGCGTCCTTACAAGTTGATACAGACCAAAAAAATTGAGTTAGCTCCCATTAAAGAAACCTTATAAATCCTTTAGCCAGGTAATAGTTTTTTCAAGTGCAGTTTTTAAAGCCGTGATTTTATAATTCAGTTCTCTTATAGCTTTTTCAGAAGAGATCTTTTGACTTTCAAGAACATAGTTGAGCCACTCTTTTGTGATAATCGGATTTTTCCCCAGAAGTTTTGCCATTCGCTCTGCAAACGAAACCAAGGACAGCGCCGTTGATAGCCTTAATTTTATTTTAAGGTGTGATTTGCCTGAAATTTTATTCGCCACTTTATATACATTTAACAGGGTTTCATTCTCGCCGCCAAGGATATATTTCTGGTTAAAAATATCTTTTGTTGCTGCAGATACAATTCCCCTTGCAACATCTTCAACAAAAGACCAGCATGCAAATTGATTTCCCGAATCAATCAGGAATGGAAGTTTATTTTTCAGATACAGCTGAAGTGCTTTTGTTGCACCATTTGCATCATTAAGCGGACCGATGCCAAACATTCTTTGCGGATAAATTATTATATACGGAAGTCCTTCTTCACTAGATTTTATAACAAGATCCTCAGCCTTCCCTTTTGTCTCCGCATACTTGCTAAAATATTTATCGGGATTACGCAGAGATTCCTCATTAATGATATTATCCGGAACTATTGAGTGAGCCGACAGACTGGAAACAAATACAAACTTCTTGACTTTATTCTGCTTAGAAGCCAAAAGCAGGTTCGCCGTTCCCTTAAGATTTGTATCAATAAATTCATCTGCATTATCTGTAAAAGCACGTACCAGTGCTGCAAGATGAATTACAACGTCGCATCCTGAAAGGGAGTTGTTCATTGCATTTAGATTATTAAGATTTCCCTCAAATATTTTTAATGAAGGATGGTTTGCTGTATTTAGTTTCATAGAATTTCTTACAAGAGCATTTACCTGGTGTCCTTCTTCAAGTAAAAAACGCAGCACGTAACTACCAATAAATCCTGTTCCCCCCGTCAGCATAATTTTCATCATTAATTCCTGCGATAGTCTTCCACAATCAGATCTGTCATTCGTTCGGCATTTGCAAGGATTGTCAGATAAGGATTAACTGCAAGCGAAGATGGAATTACTGCCCCATCCGTTATAAATAGGCCGGGATAATTAAACATTTCGCCTTTTGAGTTTACCACACCCTGCTCGATATTGTCAGCCATTCTGCATGAGCTTGTCATGTGAGCCGTTGTGATATGAATGTCGTGGTATTCATTTCCTTCTCCATCAATAAAGTCCAGATTGACAATCTTGGCACCATTTCTTCTGAATATTGAATGGAGTAATTCAACAGTGTTTTTATAGTAATCTCTGAACCGGTCATCGATCTTTAAATATGGTTTGAACCCGCCGTTGCCGTTTCTTATCAGCTCTGCTGAGGATGTTGAAAGTCCCAGAGCATAAAGTACAAAAGCTCTTCTTCTGTAATTTTTCATAAAATCAACGTGTGCGGATCCCCACCAGGAAGGATTTCTTTCATCATCTTCAACCCTGAAGTGAGCTGTTGAAACTGCATCGACAGGTAGTGGCTTAGAGGTTGATATTGTTATTCCTCTTGATTCCAGAAATTCATAGCTAACAACACCCGGATGAGATTGACCAACAAACATATCTCCCATAATAAAATCAGGAGGAAGAAGTCCCAAAGTTTTTACACTACCGTTTACATTAATATTTCTCCCGATATGTTCGCTGGCATTCTCAAAATATTTTTTAGATTTCATTAAAAGTATAGCGGTACCAACTGTGCCGGCCGCAAGAATTAATATTTTGGTGAAAATAGTAATACTCTCTTTATCAGTATCTGAATAAGCATTTACCTGATAACGGTACGGAATATCTTCTATTCTGTATGGATGCTGGTACAGATGTCCATTTGTATTTAAGGGTATGATTTGTTCTGCCTGAATATTTGTCAGTGATCTGAGTCCGTGACTTTCGGCTTTTCGGAAATATGTAGTAATCAAATTCTGTTTTGAACCAAACGAACACCCGGCAACACAATAACTGGCACCCCTGCAATTTTTAACCGAATAATTAACCCGATCAACTGAATAGCCGAGAGTATGCATCAGTTTGCAGAACACCACACCATTTTTAGGAACCTCTTCCTTGGCTATCTGATGAACATTCATATTTCTTTCCGAGATTTCATAGTAAGGATCGAGAATTTTTCTTGTTATTCCGGATGGCCATAGTTTATTTCCCTTTTCATCTTTAAGATCGAAAGCAATCGAGGGAGCTCTGAATGAAACCATTTCATAAAAACCGGAACCCCCGCCCAATCCTTCAGCGAAAGTAAATTGTACTCCATCACCTTTTATACTTTTAATGTATTTAAGGAGGTATTTGGGATCCATTGTTTGCTTAAAATCTTTTTCGGGCACGATGTTATTGCCCTTTTCAATCATTAAAACATCATATCCTCTTTCGGAAAAGTGTAGAGCCGATGGAGCGGCACCAAATCCACTCCCGATAATCAACACTTCTGTCTTTAAAGTTTTCATTTTAGTCTCCTTTTATATTTCTTTTTACCATGGATGACCATCAAAGGAAAGTTCGTTGCGGAAAAAACTTTGTCCGAATGGATATGTGATTTCTCTTTTTTCATATCCATTATTTCTTCCGGGGAAATCAATTAATTTGCAGCCTTTTTCTTCATTATAAACGGCTCCATAAAATGCGACCTGAGCCATTAGAATAGCTCCTTTATATAAACGGGCCGTAAGTTCTCTTCCGGATAAAGCAGATTGTATTACTGTGGTTCTCTCCTCCAGAGAGAGAGAATAAAAATTCCCAACACCAAAAATTTTTTTAGCACGCTTGTTTAAATCGAAAATGAAATAACCACAATAAGTATGAAATGGGTAAAAATTATCTTCATACATCTTTACAAGAAATTTATCATCCTCATCAGCTTCTGGTATTATCGTGGTTACAAAAGCACGCAGCGACTTCTCTTTTAAAATCTGATTTTTACAGTATTTATGAGGAAAAAGTCGCAATACCATTTGTAATGCATGAGGTATTGATAACAAATCGATTTTAAATTTTTGAGTCTGGCGGTTATATCTTTTTAACCTGTTCAACAAATCTGAAATACTCTCATTGCTCATCCCGCCTTCATTACGGGAGTTTTTACTAAATATTTTATTTATAGAAAGCAAGAATAGTTTTTTCATTTTTCTTCCTCATGTGATATTCTTTTCACTTTAATAGTACATATAAAGATGCGTTGAGCTGTCAGAATTATGTCAGTGTATTGTAAAAGTTTTTGTGGATAGAGGGAGAATAGAGAAAATTACTTTACGGTGAAGTTGCAGTTATAGCAGCCTCAGATTCCGGGCTCGTCTTTTGGACTTCGCCGCAAGGACAAGCACATATAAATTTATTTGTTTAGAAAATTCCGTATAACTGTAAAAAGTTTGGATGGTTCTTCCACCTGCGGGTTGTGTCCGCTTTTTTCAAACATAACAAACTCAGCTTGCGGGCAGTACATTTTATATTCAACCATCATTCGCGGAACAGCAACACGGTCGTAACGTCCGCCGTAAATCAGTATCGGCATCTTCAGATCTTTTAACTGTTTCCTGTAATCAAATGTCCCGATATCGCTTGTGAGTTCAAAGTCGCCATCCCTGCCGACCATCTGGTAATACAATTTTGCATTCAAAGGATTCGGATAAGGCTTTCTTCCGCTTGGTTTAAAGTTTTCGGGATTGTATGCATACAAAAATCCGTAAGGTACGCGTCCGTATATTTCCTGGTGAATTGGATCGCTAGAAACGGCACCTTGCTCTCTTATTCTCATCAGCTCTTCCCATACTTCAGGATAGTTTGTTTTTATCTCGTGGTTTGAATTGTCGCAGTTCTCCTGCCACATTAAATAACTGTGGAATGAATTTGCGATTATAAGATGAGAAACATTCTGCGGATATTTAATTGCGTAACCCTGTGCAACAACTCCGCCGTAAGAGTGTCCAAGAATATTTATTTTATCGAAACCCATTGCAACTCGCAATCCCTCAAGGTCTTCAATATCTCTTTCCAGAGTATACTCCGTAACAAATTTTGCAGTATCGGATTTCCCTCTTCCGAAAGCATCGTAATAAACCAAAGTGTTTGTTGTTGAAAGTGAATCGAAATGTCTTAATCCGTAATGTGTATTGCCCGGACCGCCCGCGATAAAAAATAATGGATCACCTTCACCAAAACTGAGTGCCCAGAGTTTTGCTCCGTTTACTTCATAATATTTTCCATCTGTGAAGCTGTCGGGGAATTGTGCGAATATGTTTAAGCTTACTATTAATGTGAAGAGAATTACAATACTGGTTTTCATAGATCACCTTGAAACTTTTAAGTAGAGAAAAGAATTTTATTTGGTAAGATAATGATTTTTGAAAATCCAATCGGGATGACACAAAAAACTAACCAAACTTCCGTCACGTTTAGTTAAGAACAGCAGCATTGGTATTTCATCCTTCATCTGTTGATGGTTAATCAGAATAATTTCCCTCTCATCAAAAATATCCGTTTTAAAACTAGTTACATTATTAAAATTGCATTAGCTTAAAAACAATTATGGGGTTTTCTATGAAACAGATATTACACCTGACAACATTGGTTTATTTGATTTCCAGCAGTGCTGCATTTTTTGCGCAATCTGGTATGCCAGGAGTTACATATGAAATTAATGTATTAAACTACGAGGACGATCTTTTCCATGTAACAGTCTTTACCGAAGGTCTGGGCAAAGAAAACAATATTTACAATCTTCCGGCAACTGTTCCGGGAACATATTCTAACCTGAACTTCGGAAGATTCGTTACCTCTTTCAACGCTTATGATAAAGATGGAACTGAGCTTCCGACCGAAAAGATTTCCATAAATTGCTGGAAGATATCCTATCCCGACAAACTCCACCGGATCGATTATGATGTTGAAGATACTTTCGATGCAGAAGTTGAAAGGGAGTATGTTATACCTATGGCAGGCACCGGGATTTCTGATAAGTTTATTGTACTTAATACATTTGCGACGCTGGGATACTTTGAGGGACTTCAGACTATTCCGGTAAAGTTAAAATTATTTTATCCGAAGGACTGGAAAATCGGGACCTCGCTTCCCTTGATTGACAACTACTACACAGCAGAAAGCTATGACTACCTGGTTGACTCTCCATTTCTTTTAGGTGAACTAACAACAGCCGGTACAACTGTAAACGGTATAAAGGTCGGAGTATATGTTTACTCGCCGGACACTTTGTACAGTGCTGAAAAAATACTGAAAGCTGCAGAAGAGATTCTTCAATCCTCATCAGAATTTATTGGTTATGCTCCTGTTTCAAATTATAATTTTTTAATGTGCTTTTTGGATATGAAATCTTTTATGGAGGTCGGGTTTGCCGGCGCCGGAGCTCTTGAGCACTCATACAGTTCTCTATTTGTTTTTCCTGCTGCAAAAGGAATGTTTCAGGAAGTGCAGGATGACATAGCACATGAATTTCTTCATATTTTAAGTCCGTTAAACCTTCACAGCGATGTACTGCAGCCGTTCAATTTTGAGGTGCCTACTGCTTCACAACATACCTGGTTGTATGAGGGAGTAACAGAATGGGCTTCGGATATAATGCAGCTTCGCGGCGGAATTATATCGGTTGATGAGTATCTCAAAAGACTATCTAAAAAGCTGACAACAAACGAAAAATTCAAACAAGATATCAGCTTAACCGAGCTCAGCAAACAGGTTTACGATGAAGTTATCACAATGCAGTTTATTAATTTCTACAACAAGGGGGCTGCCACTGCAGCAATGCTGGATATTAGACTTCTTGAACTTTCCGGCGGAAAGAAAGGATTAAGAGAATTCTATTTGGAATTATTGAATCTCTACGGCAAAGATAATCCATTCCCGGAATATGAGTTCTTCAATATTTTTATTGATATGACTTATCCTGAAATCGGGCAATTTATAGATGATTACATCAAAGGAATTCAGCCATTACCTTTTGATGAATACATGACAAAGCTCGGATTTAATTATATAGAAGAGAGACCATCGCAGGACACAAGTCCGTCTCTGGGCGTACAGATGGGAATGAATGATAAGCAGCAATTTATAGTTGTCGGATTGAGTGATGTCTGTTTGGAAGCTGGTTTGAAGGAAGGTGATGTTCCAGTTAAAGTTATGGAAACGGTTGTAAGTATGGAAACAGCTAAACAAATATTTACCAGCATTAATCAAATGAAAACCGGCAACATAGTGGACATCACCGTTCAGCGAGGAGAAGAGGAAGTTGTAATAAGAGTTCCCCTTCAACAAAAAATGGATCGACACATTTTTGAAGAGATGGAAAATCCAACCGAAGATCAATTAAAATTGAGAGAAACATGGTTAAAAAATCTTTGAATGTTATTATCTCTTAAGTTTTTCTTACTTCTGCATAAGAATTTTCCTCATTCCTTTTATCGGCAAGTATCCGAAATGAGACGAGGAATCAACTAACTCGTCTCTCGATTTTTTTAAGCCACCGCTGGTTTACAACAAATACAATTCCGGTAAGAGAATAAAGTACGCCAGATAGTATGCTTGCAACCGTAACATTCACAGTCATAAAAACAAGTACAAAACAGATTGAAATGACCGGTATGAAACAAAGGTGCGTAAATAATCTTTTGTAATAATGAGTAAGGTTTGTTTCGTAAGTATTCAATCCAAGATTTTCTCTCATGCTGAATACATGCTTGTAAAAACGTGAAAAGATAAATAAAATTCCCAGCACACCGATTCCGTAATAAACCATCAGCCACGGGACCTGTATCCCTTCAATCATTGTATTGAAAACATTTTCTGTTCCGAAGAAAACATAACTGAAAAATCGTATCAGAAACAACGAAAGAAACTTTAGTGGAAAAATAAAAATCAGAACTATAAAAAGTAGAGATGTGTTCCATACAAGAATTGTTCTGTCATCAAGTCCATATCTTCTGAAGAATAATCGGTGCTGCTGCCAGATCAGGAACAATGGAATAATCGTAATTGCGAATGCGATAAGTTCATCCGTCAGTTCTAATATTCTTGAAAAGGTTTTTGGAACTTCGAGAGAAATCATCAGCAGTGTAATGGAGAAAGCGAACACTGCATCGCTGAAATTCTCGAGCCGTGACGGGCTTTCGCTTCTGATTTTAAATTTGTTGCTCATCGCCAAAATTTTTTACCGGCAAGATAATATTTTTTGAAAACTTATAAGGATTCTTAGGAAATATCCGTCGGAAGATGAAAGAGTGTCAGATTCAACCAACAGGATTTTTGCTGATAAATCCGAATCCAACTTAAATCTAATCCCCTTACTTTTTAGCAAGCGTAATGTTGTTACTGTGCAAATATTGATATTCAGACTATTTTATCTGATTATAATTTTATTTACATTTCGAAAAAACAGCAAAAGGATTATGACAAATGGAAATAAAAATATCAACTCTTTTCGTTTATTTATTAATATTAATCGGAAGTACACAGGCCCAGTGGAATGATAGTCTGAAAATTTACTGGCTCGAACCAGTTGAAATCACTTCTCAAAAACTCAGTCTTGGCAACTATCAAACACCGGTTGAAAAAGATAATCTCTCTTCCCTTCTGAACAGAAATGGATTCAACCTTATTCGAAAAGGAGTTTTCTTTGCACAGGATACTTATGCTGATGGATTTAAGAAAGGCGATGTGTCCGTTGTTGTTGATGGCGAACGCTATCATTGCGCTTGTCCTAACAGGATGGATTCCCCTCTTTCGCGTGTCAATCCGCTGGAACTCGAATCACTCGAACTCAATAAAACAGCAGGAGATATTCAAAGCGGACTTGGCGGAAAAGTTTCATTTCACAGGGCAGTTCCTCTTGAACCGATTTCACTAAAGGCAGGATTATCTGGATCATCTGCATCATCACAAAGTTTTGACGGCTCTCTTTCGGCCGAAGGTTTTAACCAAAGACTATCTGTAAGATATTCGACGGGTCTTCCCTATGAAGATGCCGATGGAAGAACCTTTAAAGACCTTTATAGTTACAAGGATAATTTCGGATACAAACTCGCAGAAGCAACATTCAACGGTGCATCTTCTCTCTGGAAATATGGAGCAACTTTCACTTATACCGAAAATGTTTCTTTCCCCTATCTTAAAATGGATGAGAGAGACAACAAAGTTATCAGCACACATTTAAGTTATAATGAGAATAAAGTTTATTTTAACTATACCCGACACGTGATGGATAATGATCTACGGCAATCGACAATGTTTATGGAAAGTTTCGGGAAAAATTTAACGATCGGTGCAGTCGGAAATTTTTATGATGTTTATTTCCGCAACTGGAATCTTGATAATACAATGGTTATGCCAACGATGACCTTAACAAATAATATGATGCCCGATGTGAATACTTTTTATGGGGCGCTTAACAAATCATTGAACTTTGACAAGTTTACTTTCTCGGGTAAGGCGGGAGTTTCTTATCAGAGTATTGGCGAAGAAGATAGGCTGGATTTTTATAAATCTTTATATCCTGATGCCGAGAGCAACAGATGGTTCCCTGTTTTCGGATTGAGCGCAAACTATTCAACTTCTCTAAGTGATGATTGGGGGACGGGTGCAATCATTGAAACCGCATCCGAAGCTCCGGAGACTGAATATTTGTTCATCGCTGTTCAACGACCGATGACGAATCCGAACTGGTCGGGGAATCCAACACTTAATCAACCGATGAGGGGGACAGTAAGAGGTTCTGTGAATTACCAGCGAATAAGACTTGAAGTGTTTGCAACACAAGTTTGGAATTATGTGAATCTGACTAACACATCTGTCGGGATGAAACCGTACACGACTTATGAAAATGTGAATGCATATATGCTGGGATTAAATTTTGGACTCGAATGGAAGTTTATCAGGACGAATGCGTCGTACACTTATGCACAGAACACGACCAACGATTCACCGCTTTCTGAAATTCAGCCGCTGAGTGTTTCAACAAGTCTGACTTCGCCGTCGTTTTACAACACTTTCATTTACCTGAAGCACACTTACAACGATGCTCAGCTAAGAGTTGATGAAGCGTTGAATGAATCAACTACTCCTGCGTGGAACAGAATTGATATCGGTGCGGCTTATAATGCAAATACGTTTCTCATATCGCTGGAAGTTGAGAATATCACCAATGCACTTTACTACCAGCATCTTTCTTATTTAAGAGATCCATTTGCATCAGGCAGCAGAGTTTTTGAGCCGGGAATGACAGTAAGATTAAATTTCAGATTGAATCAGGTTTTGTAAATAAAACACCACCCCGTCCGGCAATTGCCGGACACCCCCCCCTCTTATAAAGAGGAGGGGAATATTTTATAGCGGTTCAAACAAAGTGCAGACAGCTCCAGCAGGATCTTCAATCACACAGAACTTTCCGTAGCCAGTCATCATCTTTGGTTCGGATAAAACTTTCCCTCCAGATTCTTTACATGTCTTTGCACTATCATCTACATTTTTAACAGTAATGTAAATCATCCACTGTGATGGAAGATGTGCATTCCCTCCACGTTTGTGACAGATGCCCGCATTTGTTTTTCCACTTTCAGGCGAGTTCATATTATAATCGTTGTAATCACCCATCGATACAGGCGCAGGTTTCCATCCAACTACTTTGCTGTAGAAATCCTTTACTTTTTCTGCATCGGGGACAGTTAAATCGAACCAGGTAATTGAACCAACTTCGGGTTTTTTGTTGTTCATATGCTTCCTTTATTATTTCTTATGGAAAAATAAATCAAGTATTAAGAAACCACAAAATATGGATTTTCATTTCCCGCAGACTTGTTTCATATAAGGAAAATATAAATCTTTAGCTGTCATCTAATAAAACAATTTCATTATTTTAATCAAGGAGGTATTATGAAAAAACTGTTCGCAATTCTTTTTGCACTTATCTTTACAGCATCACTACTAAATGCACAGGATACAGCCGAGCTTAAGAAAAAAATGCAGATGATGAGCGACAAATTTGCAAAGGCAATGGTCTCAGGTGATATTGGTGATATGTGGGATTATTACACAGAGGACATTATTTCAATGCCAAGTTATGAACCAATGTTGAGAGGTATAGAGGCCTGCAAAGAATCTTACAAGAAAATGAAAAAGTCCGGAATGAAAATGACAAAGTTTGCATTGACTGTTACCGATGCAATGCAGTCTGGTAATTTAGCTGTTGAGATTGGCACATATACTTTGACTATGGAAGGCGGCGGAATGCCAATGCCTTGGGATGATCACGGTAAGTATATGAATATCTGGGAAGTGCAGGACGACGGTTCAATGAAATTGAAAGTTGAGACCTGGAACACAGATGTAAACCCGTGGGAAGAAATGCAGAAGATGCAGCCACCTCCACCTCCGGCAAAAGATGAGCACGAAGGTCATAATCATTAATGATTGTTTGTCATTGCGATCCCGACTTTGGTCGGGAGAAGCAATCTCAAAACTAATCCTGGAGATTGCTTCGTCGTCCTTCGCGGACTCCTCGCAATGACAACAATGGGAATTAAAAAGGCGAACCGTTATGGCTCGCCTTTTTAGTATTAGTCGGAAAATATTTTTGTATGGTTCTACTTTACTTCAAGCCCGATTGCTTTAAAGAATGCATCCTGGCTTGGCTGTCTCCCGAGAAACTCAACTACCATTTCAAGCTCGTCGCGTGAACTTCCGTTTGCAAGAATTATATCGCGGTACTTGAGTCCTGTTGCTTTGTCCATAATTCCATTCTTATCAAAAATTGAAAACATATCGTCAGCATAAACAAGCGCCCAGAGATAGCTATAATAACCTGCAGCATAACCCATCAAATGACCGAATGCTGCGAACATCTGCGTTCCTTCAAGATAAGGGTACAATGTAATTTTATTCTGAAGCTCTTTCATAACTTCAACAACAGGCTGGCTGCTTGTCGGATCGTATTTATCGTGAAGAGTGAAATCAAGAATTCCGTAATAAACCTGTTGTGTAAAGGCTAAACCTGAACCGACGTTCTTCGCTGCGAGCATTTTGTCAAATAATTCTTTTGGAAGTACTTCACCTGTTTTGTAATGCTTTGCAAAAAGCTTTAGCGATTCATAATTCCATGTCCAATTCTCAAAAATCTGCGATGGTGCTTCAACAAAATCTCTCGCAACGGAAGTGCCCGACTGTGAAGATAATTTTGTCTTCGTCAGCACGCTGTGCAGAACGTGTCCAAACTCGTGAAAGAAAGTTTCAACATCTCCGTGCGGAAGGAGCGAAGGCATATCAGCAGTTGGTGCAGGGAAGTTGCAGACCAATGTAGCTGTTGGAAGCTGTGGACCATTTTCTGTTTCCTTGCTTCCTATCATCGGGAAGCAGGCAGCATAGGAATATTTATTTGGTCGCGGATATAAATCAATATAGAATCTTGCAACGATTTTACCATCCTGCTTTACGTTAAATAGTCTGACGTCTTTGTGCCATACTGATGGGTCTTTCACTTCTTCGTACTCAACACCAAAAAGATGCTGTGTAATCTGGAACAAACCATCAATTACATTATTGGTTTCAAAATATTCTTTTACAAGATTCTGGTCTAGTTCATATTTTTCTTTGAGAAGGATGTTATTGTAATACCCTGATTCCCAAGGCTGAATTACATCGATTGTTTCATCGCCGAGTTTTGCTCTTTTCACCGAAAGCAGTTCATCATAATCCATCCGCGCTTTTTCTTTCAGCCTATCGACGAGATTGTTCTCAAAATCCCATACATTCTGCGGAGTTTTTGCCATCCTGTCGCCGGTTCTGTATTCAGCGTATGTTTTGAATCCCAACAGCTCTGCCATTTGCTGGCGAAGGATTAAAACTTTTATCAGTACTTCTGGATTTTTCGCTGCCGCTCTGTTATTGTATAAAGTATAAAGTTTCTTCCGCGCAGATTCGGAGTTGGAAAATTTCATAAATGGGATGTATGACGGATACGTTAGATCAATTTTATATTTCCCGTCTTCCTGTCGTCGTGTGTTTTTGTAATCTTCCTGCAGACCATCAATTTCAGTTTCATCAACTATCAGGTAATCATTTACTTCTGCAATATTTTTCTGGAAGAGAATTGTTAGATCGGAAAGCTTATCGTTAATTGCTTTCAGCTCATCTCTTTTTTCTTTCGGGAGAGCGAAGCCGTTGCGCTCAAAATCTTCAACTGTCTTTTGGGTGAACCTTGCTTTGTATCCGGTTAGACTTTTTGCTTCGGCGGTTTCTGAATAATCTTTCACTGCTTTGTAAAGATTTTCATCAAGCGAAATTTCATTGAAGAACTTGGCAAACTCGGCGTTGCATTCCTGTGCCATACTTCTTGCAGCGTCATCGGGATGCGTGCTGTTCATCAGATAAACACATCCGTAAACATTCCCGGCTTTATTGTAAATGTTATCAAGCTCCAACATTGTATTGTCGAACGTTCTTTGCTCTTTCGGGATTGTGTAAAGCTTTGCAAGCGATTCTCTTGCTTCTTTTATGGAAACATCAGTTGCTTCCTTGATGTGTTCAGCAGTCAAATCTGCAAATGGAATAATTTCATTAAACTTACCGAGCAGCGGATTAGCTGATGATGAATTCTTGTCTGCTGCGATTGAAGGTAGTGTTAGTACGAAGCAAAAAAGCAAAACGATGGTGAATTTGAGTTTCATTTCTTCTCCGGTTTATTCTTAAAAATGATGACAAATTTAACGATATCCCCTTGAAAGCTTGTATAAAAAAGTGATGATTGGTTATTAGGTTATTTTAGTTCTGTCATTCCGGCGATCCGCCGGAGGCGGAGAGTCCGGAATCTGACACCCGAAGATCAGATTCTGGACTTGTCCTTCGGACTTCGCCAGAATGACAATCGATGTCATTGCGAGGAGCCCAATGGACGACGAAGCAATCTTTGGTATTAATGGGGAGATTGCTTTCCGCCAAAGGCGGACAGGCTTCCGACTTAAGTCGGGATCGCAATGACATTCGGGAAAAGTTCCATCAGCTTCTTCTCCCTGAACTTAAAAATCTCTTTTACTTTCTTCTCCACGAGAAGTGAATTAATCGATCTGCTGAATGGATCGAATGGAAGTGCATAGCTGACGATGTCTGTCATCTCAACTCCGTTAGCTGTTTCTTTGAAGTGATGCTGATGATGCCAGAATTTATACGGACCAAATCTCTGCTCGTCCACAAAATAAAACGGTTCTTTAACGTGAGTGATTTCTGTTACCCACGTGTTTGGTATTCCAAGCACCGGGTGGACTTTATAAGTGATTATCATTCCCGCATACATTTTATCCGGCAGCTTGCTGGTTACTTTAAAGTTTAGCCACTCCGGAGTTATTACGGAAAGATTATTAGGATTTGAAAAAAACTCCCACGCCTCCTCGATCCCGATTGGCAAATTCTGAACTGTTTTTAGTTGATAGATTTTCATAATGGTTTAAACAAATGAGGAAGAGAAATAATTCCACAAACCCGGGAATGACGGAACTTAATGCCTATCTCGATTTAATGTATCGCACTTTGTATAAACCAAGAGCGGATAAAATTCTTAAGATGCTTGGGAGAAAATGAAGAGCGCATTTACAGCTATTCAACTAACTTGTAGCCCCAAACAAATTTATGCAGGGTTTGCTTTAATATTAATTAAACAAAATTTCTTTTGAAGCTGATAAAATAAGTCGTACACTAATTCCCCAATATATACTTCGATCAGAAACAATCAGATCTTTCGATAAAAAAGGAACCGCTATTAAACTAATGTTCGGAGAAATAATATACTCCATACTTATTGCTCCGGATATACTTCTGGTGTTATTTAATTGCGAGTCATCTTCTCCCGGATTTGTATACCATTTGGAAACAGATAAAAATCCATAGCTTAGTTCAAAGAATAACAATATTTTGATAATATTCGTTTTTAATATCCTTGGATACAAACCAAGCCCTACCAAAGCTCCAGACGAGGAAATAGTTTTGTCATAGTCAAAATCAAAATTAGCAGCGTAATACCCAAGCAATACTTTTGTGTTAATTGAATTGTCTTTGTTTTTGAAGACATAGTCTCCAAATAAAATATTTGAGGATGAATTTGCCTTAGAATAGTACAAGTTATTGTAGTAGTCTCCGATTTTTATTTCTCCCGACGAATGTTGGAATCCAATATCTATTGATCCCAACAACGACAAAACCAGATCAAATCCCGAAGAATTTGAGTTGTCGTTTTTAGCATAGTTATAACTAGCAGATAAACCGAATGAATCGCCCTCAATATACTCGCTCTGACATAAGACAGAAGTAGATAAAAGTAAACAATTAAAGAATAGAATTTCTTTTAATCTCATTAAAAAATGTTCAATTATTATTTACAATCCTATAAAATTTTCAAACCTAGGTAAGCAAATAAGCTTAGGACAAACTTATGCACAGCAGATTTTAATTTCAATTTAACCCCTTAAATTCTTCAAATTTCTTATCCAACTTTGGAAATGCCACTCTAACCGACTAAAGCCCTGTTTCCAGTTTTGGAAATGCCACCCTAAAGCTTTAGACCCCTATTTCCAACTTTAGAAATACGACCCTAATCGACCAAAGTCCCATTTCCAGTTTTGTCAATGCCACCCTAAAGCTTTAGACCTCTATTTCCAACTTTGGAAATACAGCCCTAACCGACTAAAGTCCTATTTCCGGTTTTGTCAATACCACCCTAAACGTTCAGACGCCTATTGCAAAAATTTGCAATCAAAAAGGCGCTGTTTTTGGGCAAAATTGAGCTTTTTACTACGTCAAACTGAGTTTTTCGGGAGATTCCTGCTAAAAAGCTTTCATTTTTAACAAAATTTTATTATCTACAAAAACAATTTGAGAACCATAACTTACAAAAAAGGAAAAACGGCGAATAATGAACAATATCGCAGCTTTTGGCGAGATACTATTTGATATTTACCCAAATTCGAAGAATCTGGGCGGCGCACCGCTGAATTTCATATACCATATTAATAAGCTCACCGGCAGCGGCAGGATTATAAGCCGGGTCGGGAACGATCAGCTCGGTCATGAGGCTCCTGAGTTCCTGGAATCGCAGGGTCTTTCTGCCGGAACAATTCAGACCGACACAAGGCATCTTACCGGCGCTGCGATGGTTTCGCTTGATGAAAACGGAGTGCCCGCATTCACAATCGAGGAGAACCGTGCGTTTGATTTTATTTCTGCTGATGATGAGGTAATTAATCTTGTTGAGAATGAAACGGAGTGTTTGTATTTCGGAACGCTTGCGCAGCGGAACAAGATCAGCAGAACAGCTCTTCAATCTCTTTTTAGCAAAGGGATAAAATATTTTTATGATGTGAACATCCGCCAGAATTTTTACACCGAAGAAATTCTTTTTCAATCGCTGAAGAACGCAAACGCAGTAAAGCTTAATCGTGATGAACTGAAGCTGCTTCATAAAATATTTCTGGAAGATGAATTTGATCTTTACTCGTCATCAAAACTGCTGATGAAAAAATTCGACATAGAGATGTTTGCAGTTACTAAAGGTGCTGAAGGTTCTGTTTTGTTCAGAGGAGAAGAAACGGATGAGCATAAAACCGAAGTGCAGAATGTGATCGATACCGTCGGTGCGGGTGATGCATTCGCTTCGATATTATGTCTCGGCTATTTGAATAAATGGAAACTTAGAAAAATTAATAAACTCGCTAACGAATTTGCTGCGGAGATTTGCATGATAAACGGCGCACTCCCGAAAGACGATAAAATTTATGAGAGATATAAAGGGGAAATCCGGCAATGAACAATCAACAAAACAAAAAAGGTCTCTACATCCAGCTTTACAGCATTCACGGATTAATTCGTGGGCACAATCTCGAACTCGGTCGTGATGCTGATACAGGCGGACAAACAAAATACGTACTTGAACTCGCAAAAACTTTAAGCGAAGATGAACGCGTTGAAAAAGTAGAGCTTGTAACAAGAGAAATAAAAGATAAATCCGTCTCGCCGGATTATTCCGTTCCCGAAGAAAAGATAAACGATAAATTCAGCATAATCAGGATAAGATGCGGCGGCGGAAAATACATTCGGAAAGAATTGCTCTGGGATCATCTCGACGAATTTGTAGATAAAAGCATTAAGTATATTAAATACCGCGGAAGATTACCGGATATAATTCACAGTCATTATGCCGATGCCGGATATGTCTGCACAGAACTCACACAATTTTTCGGAATACCTTTCGTACACACAGGTCACTCGCTTGGAAGAGATAAGCTGAGAAAACTTTTAAGCGACGGAATGGATCAGGAGGACATTGAGAAGAGGTACAAAATTTCTCAAAGGATAGATGTTGAAGAAAACATTATCCATCTTGCCAACCGGATAATTACAAGCACACAACAGGAAATACAAAATCAATATGGCGATTATAAAAACACTTCCGAAGAAAAATTCAGAGTAATTCCGCCGGGAGTTGATATAGAAAGATTCTATCCATACAATGAACGCATTCCTCTTGATGAGGAAAATTCAGAGCTGATTAAGACAATCAGCACAAAGCTGCTGAACTTTTTTGTTCATATTGATAAACCGCTGATACTAACTGTCTGCAGACCTGATAAGAGAAAAAATATTTCAGGACTTATCACTGCTTATGGTGAAGACAAAGAACTTCAGAAAAAAGCTAACCTCGCGATCTTTGCCGGGATACGAACCGACATTCAGGAAATGCCAGATAATGAAAGAGAAGTATTGACAGACATTCTTCTGCTGATGGATAAATATAATCTTTACGGCAAGATGGCAATTCCAAAGAGACACGATACACATACGGAAGTCCCCGAACTGTACAGGATTGCAGCAGATACAAAGGGTGTTTTTGTAAATGCTGCACTTACCGAACCTTTCGGACTTACATTAATTGAGGCTGCTTCCTGCGGAGTTCCTGTTGTTGCAACTGATGACGGCGGTCCGAGGGACATCATTAAAAATTGTCAGAATGGTTTGCTTGTGGATGTTTCGGAGACTAAAAATATTTCCGATGCGATAAACAAAATTATTGATGATCAGAATTTGTGGAATAAATTTTCGGAGAACGGAATGAGAAACGTAAGAAAACAGTATACCTGGAAAGCGCACGTTGAAAAGTATATTGAAGAAATCGGACATATTGCCGGCACAAGAAAAGACGAAGAAAAGGTCTTTGCGCCCGTCGGCAGAAAGCTTCTTGATGCTGAAAAATTAATTGTGTCAGATATCGATCACACTCTTCTTGGCGACGAAAATACATTAGAAGAGTTTATTAAAATATTGGAGAAGACAGATTCAAAAGTTGGTTTTGCAGTAGCAACGGGCAGAACAGTTGATTCGGCTTTTTCAGTATTGAAAGAAAACAACGTTCCGTATCCGGACATAATTATTTCATCAGTTGGTGCGGAAATTTATTACAACTATCACGGCAAGCTCATTTATTCAACCGGATGGGATGCACACATAAAGCATCAGTGGAACCGTGAAAAAATAAGAGGAGTGCTATCTTCGTTCGGGTTCCTTCAATATCAGGAAGAAGCAACACAGAGAAAACATAAGATCAGCTATTACACTTCCGATGTGCCGGACAATATTGAGAAAGTTAAATCCACATTGATCAAGAATAAAATTAAAGCTAATGTAATTTTCAGCCACGGGCAGTATCTCGACATTCTTCCTTACCGTGCATCGAAAGGAAAAGCAATCCGTTACCTCGCTTACAGATGGAACATACCTTATGAAAAAATTCTTGTCGCGGGAGATTCGGGGAACGACAGCGAAATGCTGAAAGGCGATCTACTTGGAGTTGTTGTTGCTAATTACAGTCCCGAGCTTGAAGAATTAAAAGGACAAAGCAGAATTTATTTTGCCAAAAGAAATTATGCGGGCGGAATTATTGATGGGATCGAACACTATCATTTTCTAAAGTTAAAAGGATCGGAACAATGAGTAAAAAAATAGAAGCGCTGCTAAAAGAAAAGAAAAAAGTTTTCTGCAGATATTTAACAAACGTTGCATCCGTTGAAAGAAAGCTGCTGGTCAAAGGCGACCTTCTTGAAATACTGCTCAAGATGGAAAAGAAGAACGGAAAAAGTCTTGATGAAATAAGAGATGTTGTAAGTAAAATTACAGAATCAGTTTCCGTCGGGAGCGCTCTCTTTTTTGAGATGAGAGAAAAAATAGGAACGTCCAGCTATCATCAGTTCAATATTGAAGACTGCAGCTATGAAAGAATAGGAACCGTCGAATATCTTAAAGCAAAAGAGAGATATAAAGATCCGCATCATGTGAACGATCTTCTTACTCTGAACTTCCAGGCATTTTACGAACAGTTCCCAAACATACGTGAATCAAAAAGTATCGGCAGAGGCGTTGAGTTTCTGAACAGGTATCTCTCGAGCAAGCTGTTTACAAACACAGAAAAGATGAGCGAGGCACTTTTCAATTTTCTTTTTGTGCATAAGCATAATGGCGAACAGCTCGTGTTGAATGACAGGATCAAAGACACAGAAGAACTCAATTCATCAATCAACAAAGGCATCAGGTTTCTTTCTGAATATGAACCGGAAGAACCTTACAGCAGCATCAGGCACAAACTGCAGGAACTTGGCTTTGAACCCGGACTCGGAAATACTGCCGGCAGAATAAAGGAAAGTCTCGAACAGCTTGATGCGCTTCTGCATTCACCCGATCATGAAGTGCTGAAAAGTTTTCTCTCGCGGATCCCGATGATATTCAATGTTGCGATAATTACTCCGCACGGTTACTTTGCACAGGAGAATGTTTTAGGCAAACCCGATACAGGAGGACAGATTGTTTACATACTTGACCAGGTAAAAGCACTCGAAAAAAATATTTATGAGTCGCTGCAGAGTGCGGGAATTGAAACCACTCCCAAAATAATTATTCTCACAAGGTTAATTCCGAACTCAAACGGAACTTCCTGCAACCAGAGAATGGAAAAAGTCCACGGCACAAAAAACGTCTGGATACTTCGCATTCCTTTTAGAGAGCATAATAAAAAGATTACCGACAACTGGATTTCAAGATTTGAGATATGGCCATACCTTGAAGAGTTTGCGGAAGATTCATACAAAGAATTAATGGTTGAATTCGGAACGCGACCGGACCTTGTTATCGGGAATTACTCGGATGGAAATCTTGTCGCTTCCATTCTTGCGAAAAGATTTGGTGTGACTCAGTGCAATGTTGCACACGCACTTGAGAAAAGTAAATATCTTTACAGCGGACTCTACTGGAAAGAACTCGAAAACCAGTATAATTTTTCAACTCAATTTACTGCAGACCTGCTCGCGATGAACGCCGCTGATTTTATTATCACTTCAACTTACCAGGAAATTGCGGGACGCGAAGACAGCATCGGGCAGTATGAATCTTATGTGAACTTTACTATGCCGGGTTTGTACCGCGTGGCTGGCGGAATAAATATTTTTCATCCGAAATTTAACATACTGCCTCCCGGAGTTAATGCAGAAGCTTTTTTTCCGTTTCATCTGCAGGAAAACAGGATCAAGGAAATGACAGAAGAAGTTGAGCAAAAACTTTTCAAGACTTCTTCTGATAGAATTGTTGGCGAGCTGAAGAATCCCGACCTGCCGCCGATATTTTCAATGGCCAGGCTGGATAAAATTAAAAACCTTACTTCGCTTGTAAAATGGTTTGGTGAAAGCGAAGAGCTTCAGTCGCTTGCAAATCTTATTATCGTTGCAGGAAAAATTAATGCAGAGCACTCAACCGACTCGGAAGAAAAAGAGCAGGTTCACCAGATGCACGAATACATTAATAAATATAACCTGAAAGATAAAATGCGATGGATACAGGGCGATGCCGACAGGCTTCGTGTGCCGGAGTTTTACAGGGTTATTGCAGACAAGCGTGGTGTTTTTGTCCAGCCAGCTTTGTTTGAAGGTTTTGGTCTGACTGTAATTGAAGCGATGCGTTCCGGACTGCCGACTTTTGCAACTCAATACGGCGGACCGCTTGAAATTATTGAGAACAAGGTCTCGGGTTTTCATATTGACCCGATAAACGGAAATGAAACAACTGAAAAGCTGGTTAACTTTTTTAAGCGATGCAAGGAAGAAGAAAATTACTGGAAGAAAATCTCCGAAGCGGGAATTACTCGCGTGGACAGATCTTTTAACTGGGAACTTTACTCGCAGAATCTTCTTTCGCTTGCAAAGATCTACGGTTTCTGGAGATACACAACGAATCTTGAAATGTCCGAGCTTAATGCTTATCTCGATTTAATGTATCACACCTTGTACAAACCGAGAGCGGAGAGAATTCTTGAGATGCACGCTAACAAGTAAGTAAAATCTGTCACTGTGCGACCATGGTAGTTGCTAATCCTAACGTAACGGTTATCTCGATACGTTCCTCGTTTTACTCGGAACACTCGACAACCTTAATTGCTTAAAGGGGGTTGAGTCGTTTCGTCATTTCGCAACACTTGTCAACCTTAACTTTCTATACGGTGGTTGAGTAGTCCCGATTTGTCGGGACGTATCGAAACCACCTGCCTCTTGAAAATCTTTTTTGCCAGTTTAGGCAATAACTCCGGCTTGCCTTCAATGAGCGCTAATTTCTTTTTTCTGCTCCAACCCTGAATCTGTTTTTCACGATAAAAAGCCTCATCAATCCTGATATATTCTTCATAATACACCAAATCAACAGGAAGTCTGGTCTTAGTATAGTTTGCACCAATACCATTGTTGTGTTGCCAGATTCTTTTTTCCAAATCCTTTGTGCTGCCTGTATAAAAAGTTCCATCTGCACACTCAAGTATGTAAGTATAGCCCTTGCTCAAAACAAATTTATTGTTGATATGTTGCTAATCTTAATTTTACTATCATCAGGTTGTCTCGATACTTTTCTCACTTTGTTCGAAAAACTCGACAACCTTATCTGCCTGAAAGGCGGTTGAGTCGTTTCGGTTTTTCGTAACGCTCGTTAACCTTAACTTTCTAAATGGTGGTTGACTAGTCCCGATTTGTCGGGACGTATCGAAACCACCTACTTATTCAAACCGATTGCCATTTTATAAGCTGTTGCTGCATCGGTGATCGGAGTTAAAGTATTTAATAAAATATTGTAAGTGCCTTTTTCAGAAAGTTCATCAGCAACTTTTTTTATTAAAGCCAGAGTAGCTTTCATCAGACTTGAACCAAGACTTACCCGGGCAACACCTAAATCCTGAAGTTCACTTATGGATGGAGTTACTCCCGCCCCAATCGTAGGGTTTGCAAGAATATTAATTGGCGCATTGATTTCTTTTACCAATGTTGAAATGGTTTCTTTGTCCGAGACAGGCTGAACAAATATACAGTCGGCACCAGCTTCACGGTATTTATTTCCGCGCTTAATTGATTCAGATAATTTTTCTTGTTGTGAACCTGATGAAACATAAAATGAATCCGTTCTCGCATTAATTACCATATGAAATCCCAGCGAATCTGATAACTCACGAATCGCAGAAATTCTCTCGCAGAATTCCTTCTCGTCAATAAGTGCCGGACTTAAATCAAGACTATCCTCAATGTTTACTCCAACAATTCCTGTTGCAATTATCTTCTTAACGGATTCAATTATTTCATTTAAATTATTTCCATAACCAGCTTCTATATCCACAGACACCGGAACTTTTACTGCTTTTACTATTCCGGTTATAACATTAATCATTTCGGATAAAGTTATTATCTGGCAATCAGGATAACCTAAAGATGCAGCTACTCCCATACTTGTAGTTGCGATTGCTTTGTAACCGCTTGCTTCTATCAATTTGGAACTTCCGATATCCCACGAGTTTAACAGAACAAGAATTTCTTTGTCGTGATGATATTTCAGGAACAGCTCAGCTTTTTCTTTTTGAATGTTCGAAACCATAATAGGAATCTCTTATAATGTTTAACATAAATACATCTGACTTCTCATTGACCATTATACTAAGTTTAAATTATTAATTATACTGCAAAAAAATATCTTCAACATTTCAATTAGCATCAAAACCAATCATTCTACGTTTAAGCGGTAACATTTTTCCCGAAGGTGTGCATTGAGCGAGGCAGGCAAATAAAGTTAGGACAAACTTATGGGCGGTTTATTATATTACAAACTTTATTAAGGGAAGCGGTTTTTTCTGTATGAATTCTTGATCACTATTTTCCCCTCCCTAAATGTAAATAGATCACAGCCTGTAACTTCAACTTTAGTTTCGTCCGATTTAGTGCCAGTAAAAATCCACTCGGTGAATCCTCTATTCCCAGAAATGAAATGTCTGGCATTACTCCAGCGAGCATCAGGGAACGATTTAAATACTTCTTCAAAAGCTTCTCTGACTTGCTTTTGCCCTGTAAATTTCTTTCCGTCAAAATCTGGTCCCGCTGAAGCTTCGAATACACAATCATCTGTCATATGAAACATTATTGCATTAACATCGTGTGCATTAAATGCATCAGCAAAAGACTGCAGGAATTCCTCTGTCACTTCCTTATTCATTAGCAATAGCCGTCCCCTGGTTTGAAACCATATACCATCGTCCGTCACGCAAGATAAAAACTTTTGTTAGCAGGGATTCACGGATGGAGCTTACTCCCTGTTCTTCAGTTGTGATAGTCAGGCGTATAGTCATAATTGCAGTGTTTCCGTAAATACGTATCTGCATAATTTCAGGAACAGCTTTTCCTGTTTGTGTTGTGTTGAATTGCTGAAGCACCTGCTCTTTATTTTTCATTTTTCCATCGGCGGAAATTCTTATATAATCATCTGCAAGATATGCGGCGTATGTATCAAAATTTCTTTCCGCAAGAAGATCATTAAGTTCAAATTCAAGGTCAATTAACTGTTTTATTAAAACTGAATCCTGATCGTTTCGTAAAGATATTGTTTGTGCAGGAACAGAAACTAAATACACAGTCAAGAGAAATATTGATCCAATAAGAAATTTCATTTACGTACTCCTTTTGAATTGCTAATAATTTCTTGTAGAAGATGGGCACAAATTTTCTTATTCCGTTCTGTTCGAGACGAAATATGTTTGATGTTATTTTGTCTTCACAGCGTTGTTAACTAATTTTTCCAGAACCTTCAAATCAATATCATCTAGCTTATTAATGTAAAGACAGCCAACACCGGTTTTGTGCTTACCAAGTTTTTTCAGTTCTGCGGCGTGCTTCTTAATATCAAGTACAAGATGCAATGAAATGTTCGCTTTCCTCGGAGAGAAACCTATCTTAAACCATTCAACTTCTCTTCCCGTTGCGGGACTTTTGTAGATTTTATTTCCAAATCCAATCATCGAGCTGCCCCACATTTTGGGTTTTTCCTTTGAAGCTTTCTGCATCATCTTGAGTATCGTGAAGCTGTCTTTGCGCTTTGCTTCATCTTTAACGGAATTGATAAAGTCCTCAACGCTTGCGCTGGTTTCTTTTGTTTTTATTTGTGCGAGTTTGCCCATTTGTAACTCTCTTTGTTTGTGATGATTTATTTTCTTAACAAAATAATAATAAATATTTGAAGGTTTTGTCAACCCGGTAAAATAATTTTTTTCTCGGGCATTAAAAAAACAAGCAGTGGAATAATTGCACAAACCGCAATCCAGAATAACGGAAATGATTGAGCGGATTCACCCGGAGCCACCAGTACTTTTACCGTTCCCTGCACCACAAAATGAAGAATTGCGGGAGCCCAAATTGTATTTCCTCCGAGTTCAAACAAACGGGCAAAGGGAAATGACGTAACAACCGCCAGAAGAATGGAAGCGAAAGCTATTGCAAAAGACAGTGAATAAAACATAATCAAATGAACAAGAATAAATGGAACCGCAGCAAGAATAGCAGCTTTCCAGAAACTGTATTTCGTTCTGATGTGACCGAAAAGATAACCACGGAATAAAGTTTCTTCAGCTATCCCGGCTTGAAAAAATAATCCCGGAACAAGCAGATGCCATTTCGGATAAAAACTGAAGGAGGAATCTGTTACTGAGGAGAAAACCAAAATGGTTAGCAGCATTAAAACACTGATGAGTATTGCGATTAAAATACCAGAAGATTTCGGACTGGTCAGTCCAACTTCTTTAACGGATTCCTTAAACGATTTGTTGAAAAGAAAAATCTTTGCAGTAATTATTGCAGCGACTACTAGCAGACCAATTAGTACACCGTACTGTCCGCGATCACTTCCTAATACACTTGCAGTCCAGTGGAACAGAGCAAAAACCAAAACCAATCCAAGGAACAATCTCAGCCACTGCATAGAATTGTTGTTCGTTTTCATTTCCCGGGAATCATTTCAGTCTGATCAATTTGCCTTTTCGCTTAATAATGTTTTTATAATCCCATTGTATATCTCTGGATTTTTTTAACCAGCGTGCTAGATCTTTTTTGTTAATCTGATCCGCAGAAGTATAACGAACATCAGCAGCTCTGAAACTTCCTTCTTTGTGTAAAGCATCTTCATCGAATGATTGCCCGCTCCAGAAAAGCAATCGCACAGAATCTTTCAACTTGCTGTATCCGACAACTGGATTGCCGTCTAAAAACCAAACCGGATGTGCGTGCCAGATTTTGTTTTCTGCTTCGGGCAGACCGCGATCAATTTCTTCAGCGAGGATAGTGCAGATCTTTTTGTCTTCGGGAGATTGTTTAGCATTATATGCTTTAATTTCTTTGTTCATAGCCGTCCTTAGTTGCTTTGTACTTACTGTGTTTAGGCAAGGCTGTCATTCTGGCGATCCCGACAAAGTCGGGAGAGTCCAGAATCTTTGAATCGTTTGAATTTCAGATTCCGGACAACCTGCCTGCCGGACAGGCAGGGCCGGAATGACTAACCCAGGTAACTGTTGCGTAACTTCACCCCCTTATTTAATATTCCCAAACTTCAAACTTTCAGCACACCGCGGAAACCCCTGGCTGCATAATAGGATTCAGCTCCGTTGTGGTATGTGAAAACTTTGTTGTAGCGCCGATCGCAAAAGATAGCTCCACCAAGCTTTCTGATTTCAGTTGGAGTTTTCAACCAGCTCGATGTTTTCGCATCGAAGGTTCCAAGTTTCTGCAATTCGCGGTATTGTTCTTCGGTTAAAAGTTCAATGCACATTTGATTTGCCATATTAACTGCACTGTCTTTTGGTTTATTTTCTTTTCTTGATGCAAGAGCTTCAGCGTCGTAGCAAAGACTTCTTCGTCCGTTAGGACTTTCCGCTGAACAATCATAAAAAATATATTCGTCTGTTCTCTTATCGAAGCCAACGACATCTGGCTCACCACCGGTTCTTTCCATTTCATTCAGCGACCAAAGTTTATCGTTACTTTTTTTCAATTTCGCTTCTACTTTAGTCCATTCAATTCCTTTATGGCGAGTCATATTTTTCTCAAAACGTGCTTTTAATGTTTTGAGTAGTTCTTCCCCGTGTTTCAGTGACAGGTTCTTTTTATTGCTGTTGGTGTTCCTCATAAATTTAATTTGCCTCCTTTGAATTATTCTTAGTTAATAGCTGGTCTACTGCTAAAGCGAAAATAACACCTATTAGATTAACAAATAAATCAATTATATCATATACATTTGTCATTATCCCAAAGCCATTTGTAATCTCGAATAATTCCACAATTGTTAAAGAGATAATAGCCGAAATAAGTTTATTTTGTTTCCAATAATCAGAGGAAAAGGAAATTAAAAAATACACGGCGAACGAGATTGATAAATTTCCGGAGTAACTTTTTACTATTTCAAGTCCGGGCCCGTTGTAAATCTGTTTTAATAAAAGAAGCAGCACTCCGAGAAGAACAAATAAAACATTACGAACTTTTTGTTGATTACTTATGGTTGAAGTGCCCATAAAGCCTTAATGATTATTTTATTTATAAAGAAATTTTTTGGTTGTCAGATTCCGGATGATCCGCCTTTGGCGTATCTCCGGAATGACTGGTTTATGTTCAATTTTTTAAAACCACTTCTTCTTCTTAAAGAAATAAAGCATAAGAACACTTAAACCGATCATTACTCCCCACAAGGCAAAGTACGCCCATGGCCAGTTCATCTCAGGCATATTGGGGAAGTTCATACCATAAATTCCAACTATAAATGTAAGCGGGATGAATATCGTTGCAATAACAGTAAGCACTTTCATTACCTCGTTCATCTTATAGCTCATCAGTGAAAGATGTGTTTCCATCAGACCGTTTGTAATTTCACGCTGCACATCGATTGTTTCTGTTATCTGTATTGTGTGGTCAAGGAGGTCACGCAAATACGGCATTACTTTCTTGTTGATCAGCTTTGATTCTTCTCTGATTAATCTTGAAAATATTTCTCTTAATGGCCAGAGTGATCTGCGAGTGAGCAGCAATTTGTTTTTAAGATTATAAATTTTTTCGATCTGCGATCTGTCGGCACTTCGGATAACTTCGTCATCTAGCAGTTCAATTTTTTCTTCTATCTGTTCAAGCACAAGATAGTACTGGTCAACAACAATATCCATCAATGCGTAGAATAAATAATCGGATGCCTGCTTCCTCACCCTTCCATAATTGTTTGTTATTCGCTCATTGATTGGCGCAAAAATGCTGTCTGATTTTTCAAGGAAGCTGAAAACAAAACTGTTCCCGAGAATGAAGCTCACCTGCTCGATACCGATCTGGTCTTCGTGATTGTTGTTTGTGAGCATCTTCATAGCAATAAATATATAATCGTCGGTTATCTCAATTTTCGGACGAGTCTCTGTGTTCAGTATATCTTCAAGTACCAGCGGGTGGATATTGAACTTTTCTCCGATCTGTTTTATCAGCTCTGTATCGTGAAGCCCGCAAACGTTTACCCAGGTAACTTGCGGCGTATCGGTATACGGATCAATTTCCTCAACAGAATTTATTTCACAGGTTTCAACATTTTTTTCATCGTACTCTGTTAAAGATATTTTAACCTTTTCAATTTTCTTTTCGCCAACGTGGATGATCGAGCCTGGAGGCAGGCCAACTTTCGAAGTGGTTTTCTTTTTAATCCCGGGAGTCAGGTGTTTGATGATGTTTACCGGCACTTCTAAAATATTTTGAGGAATGTCTGTAATTTTCTTCATAGCGGTTTCATAATGATTGATTTATTAGTTAAATAAAAATATAAAATTTTCTGCTGGCAAACATTTGCTTCTTTACTATCTTTTCGTTCGATGAAAAAAATTTTTTATCTGTTTACAACAATTTTGATTCAAATAATGCTTACTTCCTGTGAGTTTTTTGAGGGTTCATCTCATATAGATCCCGACGATCCGAGTATTGAATACATCGGTAGGTTTGATTTTTCAAATCCGAAAAGCGTTAGATTTGATTGGCCCGGTGTTCAGATACGAACCCGCTTTGAAGGGACTTCCTGTTCGATAAAATTGAAAGACGGAAACAGCGACTATAATATTTTTATTGACGGAAGACTTCATAAAATAATACGGACAACTTCGGATACTGTTTACGTTCTTGCAAACGTTCTTCCAAATAAAGTTCACACTTTATTAATTACAAAACGGACCGAAGCACTATTCGGTGATGCAGCATTTGAAGGATTTATACTCGACGGAGGAAAGGATCTTGTAAAGCCAATTGAAATCATTAAGAAAAAAAGAAGAATCGAATTTGTCGGCGATTCATATTTCACCGGGTTTGGTTCCGATGGTAATTCTTCCGATTGTGTATTCAGCCGCGAAACAGAAAACAGCTATCTTTCTTTTGGTCCACAGCTTGCAAGAAAGTTAAACGCTGATTATTCCGTCGTTGCAATCTCGGGGTCCGGTGCAGTAAAAAATTACGGTGACTCGCTCCGCACTTCTGAGTTGCCGCTTCCTCATTATTATGAAAGAACATTGATGAATGATTCGCTTCTCTGGGATTTTAAACTATGGCAGCCGGATGCGGTTGTTGTTCGTCTCGGAAGAAATGATTACTGGCAGAAACCTCATCCCAAAAGAGAAATGTTCCTGACAGCGTATCTGAAGCTGATAAATGATATCAGAAGGCATTATCCGAACGCACACATTTTTACTTTATGCAGCCCGATGAGAAGAGATCCACACTGCGATTATATCAGCAGCATAGTGAACGAAATGAAACAGAAGAAAGGGGACAAGAAAATTCATTTTGTTAAAGTGGATGTTAAATTCAATGAGAAAAGAGATTTCGGCTGCGAAAAACATCCGAACAGGTTTGGTCATAAAAAGATTGCAGACTTTCTTGAACCCATAATAAGGAAAGAACTCGGATGGGAGTCATTGTTAAAACGAATCATCCCATCCAATCCGTTTAGTAAGAAATAAATTTATTAATTGTGGTTGGCTGATAAACCGTTAAAACGGTTTATTTCTCTCCTCTTTTTCATTAATCCACGACTTAAGTCGTGGGCTAAAAACCTAAAATGTTTTGGTAACCGTTTCTCCAAAGGAGTCCTTTGGACAACGGTTTGGAGTTAATTCAAATACTTGAAATAATTTTAACTATTCTTTTCTTCCTTGTTTACAAATAAAGTCTGCGTAGGATAAGCAAACTCTATTTTTCTCTTCTCAAACTCAGAATAAATTTTCAGGTTGATGCTTTGCTGGGTGTCCATATATTTCACATAATCAGAGCCCGATACAAAATAAACAAATTCGAAGTTAAGACTGAAGTCACCGTACGAAGCAAAATGTCCGCGGTCGAAACGAACATCGCTGTGTGATTCAATAATTCCTCGTACAAGTTTCGGTATCTCTTCAAGCTGGGCAGCAGTTGTTTGGTAGATCACTCCGAGTTTAAATACCACTCTTCGTTCCTGCATCTTCTTAAAATTATGAATTCTTGAATTGGTCAGGTCAGTGTTCGAAAACACTAATTGCTCACCTGTGAGTGCACGAACTCTCGTTGTTTTTATTCCTGTGTATTCAACGGTGCCGACTTTATCCTGCACAGTTATAAAATCACCAACTTCAAAAGGACGATCTAAAAAGATTACGAAGTAGCTGAAAAGATCGCCAAGTATTGCCTGTGCTGCGAGAGCAATTGCAATTCCTCCTATTCCAAGTCCTGCTATGACCGCCGAAATATCAAATCCGAGATTATCCATCAGAAAAACAATTCCGATCACCCATACGAAAATATTTATCAGCACAGTCATTCCACGAAGCTGTCTTGCCTTTTCCTCTCCTCTTTCCTGCCTTTTGATAAAGTACGAAATCATAAACATTATTGTTGAGCTTATGAAGCGGACAATAAAAAATGTTAACACAAATAACGAAGCCACTTCAATAATTTGTGAAGCGTGCTCTGATAGCGTTAAACTTGTTATTGCAGAATAGAACACCCCGTAATACAGCAGAGGAATTAATGACTTCTCAATTGTTTTGATTAACAGATCATCGAGAGTTGTTTCGGTTTTTTCAGCCCATTTTTTCAGCCGGTACAAAACAATTTTCTTTAAAATCTTAATTAGTATAATTCCAGCAACGAATATTCCGATCGCGATGATGTAGGCTTGAAAGGTATTTCCCCAAAATGTCTGGTTTAGAAATTCTTGCATATTTTCAAACTCCTTTCAATCTTAATTAAATTATTACAAAAAAATTCCATTTCAATTACAATTTAATAATTTTTTCAGGTTTGATTTTTGCTCAATTGCTTTTACCTGATACAATATCTAATTTTTCATTGTAATAAATTGAATCAACTTTAACAGGATAATGTCAGTTCACACCGAAATAAATAAAGGGGAAATTCCTCAGAATAATCAATCCGAAAGAGAATACTTCAAAGCATCGGATGAGTTTAAAGATGATGCTCACTTTTCATCTTTAAATCAATATAAAAATGTCTACGAGTTTTCCATTGCAGATAAAGAAAGATTTTGGGGCGGCGAAGCGAGAGAGCTGCATTGGTTTAATCAGTGGAGTGATGTTAAACTTGGAAAGGCATTCAACTCTAAATGGTTTTTAAATGGAAAAACAAATCTGAGTTATAACTGCCTTGACAAACACCTGCCAACAGAAAAAAGAAATAAAGCTGCGATTATCTGGGAAAGTGAATCCGGCGAAAGCAGAATATTAACTTATCAGCTTCTCCACACAAAAGTCTGCAAGTTTGCAAATGTTTTGAAGAAACACGGCGTTCAAAAAGGCGACTATATAATAATATATATGGGAGTAATTCCGGAAGCTGTAATTGCAATGCTTGCCTGCAGCAGAATTGGAGCAATCCATTCAACTGTCAATTGCGAACTTAGCAGCAGCGCACTCGCAGAAAGAATAAATCATCTTTCCTGCAGATTTGTGATTACGCAAGATTATGTTTTAAAAAGGAAATCAGCTTGATATTAAAAGTAAAGTGGATGCAGCAATTAATAACACGAACTCGATTGAAAAAATAATTGTTTATAAAAGATCAAAAAATCAGGAAAGCAAATCACTGCCCGAAAAAGAATTGTTCTGGCAGAATGAACTTGATAAAATCTCGGATAATTGCGAAGCTGTTCCTCTTTCATCACAGCAACCATTATTCAGTTTATTTACCAACGGACCGAGAGGAGATCTTGTAAACATCCTTCATTCAACCGGCGGATATATGGTTCAAAGCTATCTTACGGCAAAATGGATTTTTGATCTTAAGGGAAATGATATTATCTGGACGGTATCTGATATTAGTAAAATATCCGCACATACTTACAGTATTTATGGACCGCTATTGAATGGAGTGACAACTTTTCTGTATGAAGGAGTTCCCATTTACCCGGAACCTGATAAATACTGGCAGTTAATATCAAAGTACCGGATTAATATTTTTTATGTGAATCCAACAACCATTCGTGCGCTTTTGAAACTCGGCGACGACTGGGTTTTCAGGCAGGACATTTCAAGTCTGAGATTGCTCGGTATAAAAGGAGAAACGATTAAAAGAGATACCTGGCTTTGGCTGTATAACAATATTGGAAAACAAAAGTGTCCGATCGTTGATACATGGCTTCAGACAGAAACAGGATCGATAATAATTTCTCCCCTGCCCGGCGCTTCCGAGCTGCTTCCCGGCTACACCGGATTTCCTTTCCCTGGAATTGAAATAGATATTGTTGACTTAAATGGAAAATCTGTTGCAGAAGGGGAAGCCGGTTATCTTATTATTAAAGACAGCTGGCCATCGATGTTCACAACTGATAAAGCAGACAAAGATGAATCCAATATGAACTGCTGGAAACAATTTAAAGGAAATTATTTTACCGGTGATGCTGCAATAAAGGAAGAAAATAATTTTATTAAAATACTTGGAAGAGTTGATGATGTTATAAAAGCTGCCGGTAACAGAGTCGGAGGATCTGAAATTGAAAAAGTGCTGCTGACACATCCATCAGTTTCTGAAGCAGCAGTCGTGAAAAGATCGGATGAAATTATTGAGAATGCAATAGTTGTCTTTGTTACTCTAAACAATACTGAAGGCACACCACTCCTGAAAGAAGAACTGCGGAATTATATTTCAGAAAAAATCGGAACGCTTGCTAAACCGGATGAGTTAATTTTTTTGAAAGAATTTCCGAAGCTTGAAAACGGAAAGATTGACCGCGGGTTGTTAAGAGAAAATGCCAGGGAAGGACTGAAAGAGTTGTCCGGGAAGGAAAGCGAACACCAGAAAATTCTTGAAAAACTGAGGGAGGATTACCAGAAGATTTACTTTGAATAAAAACAGCCCGTACACTTTGCTTGCCGGTATAAAATAATTGCCCCTTGTTTATTAATCCTTCTTTTCTAATTTTAATGTGTGATAACTCAATTAATTAAAATCTATTAACTGAAAAAACTTACATAAACTAAAGAGGCATTGATGAACAAAAGAAAAATCCTTTTACTGATTTTCCTGCTGTCGGCAGGTTTTATTTTTTCACAAACAACGCATGATGTAACGGTCCAGAACTTTTCATTTTCTCCCGGCGAGCTAACAATTACTGTCGGCGACGCTGTAAAGTGGACTAATGTTCTTGGAACCCACAATGTTAAAGCAGATGATAATAGTTTTACAAGTGGGCCCGCAGCACCCGCACCCTGGGAGTTCACACATACTTTTACAACTGTTGGACTCCATCCATACTATTGTGAACCACACGGTGCACCAGGTGGTTCAGGAATGGCCGGAGTAGTTATTGTTCAAAATCCAGTTGGTGTAGAAGATGAAAATTTAGTTGCAGATAAGTTTGAGCTGCTTCAGAACTTTCCAAATCCTTTTAACCCAACGACAAAAATTGAATATCGGATTTCAGATCGAAGCTTTGTTTCACTGAAAGTTTACAATATTCTTGGTGACGAAGTTACGACTTTAGTGAATGAAGAAAAGCCAGCCGGTGTTTATAATATAAATTTTGACGGAACAGGTTTATCAAGTGGTATGTATTTATACAAAATTCAGGCGGGAAATTTTGTTGAAACAAGAAAAATGATTTTGATGAAGTAAAATTATATTGTTATGATAATCAGAAATGGGTGGATTTATTCCACCCTTTTTTATTTTACTTTGAAAACAACGAACGTCATGTCATCCTGCTGCTTGTTGCCGTTCAGCCATCGCTTCGCAGAGTTTGTAAAGTGCTCGATTATTTTTTCCGGAGATTCTTTAACAACTTCTTCAAATTTCCGGATTACATTATCATAGCCGAACATTTCTAATTTTTCGTTGAACAGTTCTGGCAAACCGTCACTCATCAATGCAACAACATCACCCTTATTGAGCTTTACATTAATCTTGGTGTAACTGAAATCAGCAAAACTGCCAAGAGGCAATCCTTTTAAAGATGCAGATTCAACCTGTCCGGTCGATGCACGGTAAATCAAAGCCGTGGGCATTCCCGCTCCGGCGAGCTCGAGCAAATCATCTTTTATTCTGATCAGCCCCATTGCCATAAATAAATTCGGGAGATGCATCTTGCGGATGGAATAATTAATATGATTAAGTATTTCATCAAGATTTTCATTTTGTGATAAAAGATTGAACAAACTTTTTGTTGCAGTTACTATCGTACCTGCCTGTGCACCGTGACCTGTTGCATCACCGATTACAATAGTTAAGGTTCCATCCGGATGCTGTTGAAAATCATAATAGTCTCCACCTACCTCAGTGGCGGTTTGCATTAATGCTGCAATTTCGATTTTGGGATGATCGGGTATCTTTGCAGGAAGCATTGATAACTGAAGATCTCGTGCAGCTTCAAGTTCTTTTTTCTTTTGATCAAATTCCATCTGAAGGATGGCTGCTTTTGCTTCGGCCGCATCCATCTCACTTTTATGAAATTTCTCCAGTGTTTCATGTGCCTGCTTTTTGAAACGGTATCGGTTGTAAAGCAGGATCATAATAATTATTGCTATTACAAGTCCGGCAATAAGTGTGGTTCTGTACAGATTTTGAATTTCACTTTTGCGTTCGAGCAATTCAATTTGCTGCTTCTGTTCTTCTGTTTTGTATTTTGCTTCCAGCTCTGCAATGGTTTCCTGTTTCTGCGAATTAAAAATTGAATCGTGCACAGCTTTGTATTCTTTGTATTGTGCCAATGCTTCTTTATAGAAACCATTGTGTTCATAAATATAAGCAAGAACATTTCGAGCTTCACGAATTGTGGACCAGCTTCCTGCTTCTTCTGCAAGCTTTAATCCTTCTCTGCCTGTTGAAACAGCTTTTTCGAAATTTCCCATTTGATTATACAAATCAGCCAGTACCAGTAAGGAGGAAGCCAGTCCTCCTTTATCGCCGAGCGATCTTCTTATGTCAATTGACTTTGTGAGATGCTTTAATGATTCAGAATAGTTATTTAAAGAAAGATAAATTGAACCAATGTTGTTCAAAGCAATTGCAATCGAATACTTACTGCCGGATTTTTCCCAGATTGCAAGTGCCTGCTTATAGTAAATCAATGCTTCATTGGGATTACCTTTTAACTCATTAATTGCTCCGATACTGTTAAGTGTCGAAGCCAGATTGTTTATCTCATCAATCTCTTTCCAGTAATGCAAAGCCTGGTTATAATATTCAAGAGACCTGTCGTATTCTCCAAGTTTTTGATAAAGAATACCGATGTTATGAGTAGATGCTGCGAGCCCCCGCTTGTTTGAATTTTTCTTATTGATCTGAAGCGCCATCTGATGATATTTTAATGCTTCATCATACTTGCCCAGAACATCATTGGTAATTCCAAGATAAGTATAGGTTTGTGTAAGTTCATCAATGTCCCCCAATCCTTCAAGTAGTCCAAGTGCTTCGATATGATTTGCAAGCGCTTCTTCATTTTTACTTAATCTTCGATTGACCGAACCAAGTTCATTCAGAAGCTTTGCTTTCAGTACGACATCACGATCCGATTCGTTTTCCTGAATTGCTTTTTGTAAAATAATTATTGCATCTTCATACTGACCCTCTGTTCTCAATATCCTCGCGCTTAAAAATGCAGACCAAATTAATCCGTTGCGGAAGCCCGTACTTTTTGATTTATTTTCAACAAGGGTTGAGTATGTTTTCGCTGAATCAAGTTCATTCAGATATATAAACGCCCAGCCCTTATTGTAAAGCACTTCGGTCTCGAGCATGATGTCAGGCGATTCCTTAAGAATATCCAAAGCCTCATCACCATAATTTAATGCTTCATCGGATGCCGAACGTTGAACTTCCTCCATAAGGTCAATAAGAATATTTACCCGCTCATATCCTTCCGATGTACTAAGTACATTTTTAAGACTATCGACCTGATGTTCACCAGCAAAGGTAAAACAAGCCGTAGATAGGAAGAAAAACAGTACAATTTTTTTTAATAAGCTCATAAATAAATCTTTAAACCTGGGAAAAATATTAACAGTTAATCCGATTGCCATTCGGACAGATGATAAGCTAAAATTGATTTATGCAGATGCTGATAAAAGTGCAGGCCAAAAATAATTTCAGAAGATTGAACTGTCAATCAAATTTTCCTTAATATTGATGAAAGGAGTTTTTCTATGCTGAGCGGAAGCAGTGTGACGAACTCGACTTCACACCAGATGATAATATTTTAAGTACGCGTTGACGTATAAATTTTTTATTTGGGACTAAACCTGTAGTCAAACACGTAAATAATATTTATTATTGATTTGTTAAATTAAGTTGTAGCATGAATTTATTGAATTCGGGTTTTAGGTTAGTTAACTCATTTAAATATAAATTCTAAATCAATTTCAAAAGGAGTGCAAGTTATGGCAAACGGAGTAATTAATTTTTTTCATCTGCTGGCGACATCAATATGGATAGGAGGAATGGTATATATTCATTTTGTATTGCTGCCGGCCGTTTCAAAGATTGATCAGGGCGAAGGAGGAAAGCTTCAGGGAATTATAGCGAAAAGATTTTCGATTATTGCCTGGAGTGCGTTACTGATTCTTCTTATCACCGGCTATCTGAAAACGCCCTCAGAAATGTTATTTAACACAACAACTCATTTCGGGATAATTCTAACGATAAAGCATATTTTGATTCTCTGTGTAATTGCTGTGGGCATTATGATTGGGGCGGTTGTTGTTCCGGGTTTAAGAAAGCATATGCCGAAACCCGGCGAAAAACCATTGCCAGAATTTTTCTCTTTTAAAAAGAAGCTTGAAATTCTCGCAACGACCAATCTGACGCTCGGGATATTAATATTAATCTGTGCTTCAATGTTGTGGTAATTGTATTTTGTTCATTTACATGATTTTGAATAGGGCAGACTGTTTGTCTGCTCTTTCATTAATAATAAACTCATCGAAATAATTTTAATTAATTTTTAAATATTCTTTCATTATTCAATTTTAATACTTACTTTGCATTCAGAATAAATGCATAAGGAAGTATTTATAGCCTTAGCTATGCTATCTTGCCGAAATTTCTCCCCTGTTTTCCTTAGTGTCTTTCTCTGTCATAGAATTGAGTTATGGTTCGCTGGCTTTAAAAAATAATTTCAATTCATTAAACTAATTCGGAGGCTATATGCAAAAATGGCAACTACTTGTCATAAACATTTTCATGTTCGTTCTTCTTGCATCCATAAAAACTTTACCTCAAGAAGATCCATTCCGTATTAACGAAACCGGACCAGTTACAGTTAAATCGCAGGACATTTTTCTTCTTTGGATGGAAGATATTGGAGGAGGAAATTATAAAAGCTATCAAAAGGTTTACAGATATAAAACGGATGGCATTTTAATTCCACACGACTCACTAGATATTGATACCATGATTACAAAAACCCTTCGTCGTGAAGACAACCGACAAGGCAGGAATGATTATGTAGATGTGTCAAGAGGCCAGTTCAACAGAGATCCATATGATGATGCAGTTTCGATCTGGCGACCAGGGAATTCAAATCAGAAGATAGAAATAATGATCAGTCATTTTGATACTACCGGTTTCTTTACTGGATCTTCCGCGACCGCATTCGATGCTGGCGAAGAAATAGAGGGTGATGAAGAAATTTATGTGAGAACTGGAAACTTTGACAACGATATCAATGATGAATTCGTTATTGCATTCAGGGATGCTGCCGATTCAGTTATATTTTGTTCGTATGATGTTGATTCGACGCTTCAAGTATCATTGATTGGAAGATTTGCTAATTCAAAAGTTGCTGGTTCTAGTCTTACCCATTTCGTAAAGTATTTTATAGAAACAGTCGATTTAAACAACGATAATGTAGATGAAATTGTCTCCTACAGCTGGGAGACAGGAGTTACTTCAACATACGTCCCAATTACAGTTCGGATTTATACTTTTGAAAATGTGACAATTGTACCCAAGGGAACGACGAACATAAATGTACCAAAATCAAATGCCACAGGTTTGCAGGATTTTATAATGTCATCCGCTAAAGGACAATTTGATGATGATGAGAATGATGAACTGGTATTTAGTGCTGTTGTTAAATCTAATAATTCACACATATCGCATCATTATATAATTAATGTCTCGCAGAACCTGACATCAATATCTGTCGGACCAAGGGGACAGTTTACTTTAAGTGGAATTCATAATCCAAATTCGCTCACGGAATTTTGTGTGGCTGCAGGCGATTTAAACGATACCTTTAATAAGCGTGACGAAGTAGTGTTTGCCGCAGGTACTCAGATTCGTGTTGCCAGTGTTAATGATGATTATTCATTTACTGCTGAAGCATTAATCCCGATAGCAAACGGAGGTGGCAGCGATTATCTTCAGAGCAATAATTTTCTTAAAATCAGTGATCTGAATATGGATAGACGAAAAGACATTTTACTTGTTAAGAACATTGTTGCTGTTTCTCCACATGCAGGAAAAGGGTTCCTAACCTATGCTATTACTTTTGAAGATTCTACGCTTGACACCGGAACCCACAAAACATTTGCCCGGTTATTTGAAGATGAAAATCAGAACGATGTTTATCACAAGTATGCTATTACGGTTGGTAACTTCGATGGATTTGATTTTACCGTTGGAACACCGTCACTGTATCATGATTATGGTATCGTTCAGCCAATTGTTCTGTTAAATGCACCACCAGTTCACTTTGATGTGATTAATGGAAACATATATGACGTTAATGGATGTTATAATGGAGGCAGTTGTGATTTTTATTCTAAATATAAAAAACAGACAACATCATCAGTTGAAGTAAAAACTGAAATCAGTAATGACTGGGCAGTCTCTGCCGGAGTTAAAGTAGAAGGCGAAATAGAAGCAGCACCGATGGGTGTTGGAGTTTCAACAAGCTATAAAGTTTGGGCAACCGGAAAGTATGGTAAAAAATTCAGTAATGATCAGACTAATCGTACAACAATATCTGTAAGTGTTGAGGTCGAAGCTCGGGAAGATGACAGAATCTATTCAACTATTGCTGATTATGATATCTGGGAATATCCCGTATTCCATGGAAACGAACAGTTTTCCAGAAGATCCTATTTTGCATTAGTGCCAAAGAATGTTCAAGCCACATGGTATGGAAGTAAAAGTTATTTCGCTCAGCAATATGTTCCTGATCATGAAGTAAGTAATATTCTTTCTTACTATCCCTATGATACATTATCTAACAATCCAAACCTTGCACAGGTTATCCGGGCAAGTTATGTTTCAGATAGGTTTTCGCTGGATGGATCTTCATCATATGACTGGAATTTATCGATAACCGATTTTGAAGAAACAGGAGCGGATACAACACGGGATATGGGTATTGATGCCGGTGTTGAGCTTGGCGGATTTGAAAGCACTTTCAAATTTGATAATCAGAAAATGAGTACCCATACCACAACAGTTGAAAATTTAATCGACTTGCAAGTGCATCTGGGAAGTGTAAATATGAGCATCGGAGATGTTAAGTATGCAGTGACTCCATATGCGTACTGGGGTACAAATGATGCTTTAGTTGTTGACTATGCAGTTCAACCGGAGTTAGCACCGCCTGGATTTCCTGAAACCTGGTGGCAGGAAACCTATGGAGATATTCCTGACCCGGCGTTTATTCTTCCATGGCGATTGGATCCAGAAAAAGGATTTGCACTTGGAGATCCGGAAAAAAGATTTCAGACAAAGGATATAACTTTTGTTCCAAGAAAACCTCAGGTTGGCGATACTTTAACAATTACCGCAAGAGTGCGGAATTTTAGTTTGATATCGACTTCATCTCCTGTATCAGTAAAATTCTATCTTGAAGATCCTGATTCCGGAGGAACACCAATTATAGGCGTAAATGGAACAAACACAGTCAATACTAATGGCGTTGTTCCGCTCCAGGGAAAATCTGAAGTTAACTTTAAATGGGTTCTTCCTAATGGATTACCAGCATATCCAAAAATTTATGCTGTTTTGGATCAAGAAAATGCAATTACAGAAATACACGATAACAATAACAAAGGATTTAATATTTTAGGATCATCCTCTGTTTCTGGTATTGATGATAGTGAAAATTATATTCCGGACACATATGTTCTCTATCAATCATATCCGAATCCATTTAATCCAACTACAACGATTAAATACTCATTACCCAACAGCGACGTAGTAAGTCTGAAAGTATTTGATATACTTGGAAGAGAAGTAGCTGTGCTTGTGAATGAATATAAACCCTCAGGGACATATGCAGCTGAATTCAATGCATCCGAATTTGCAAGCGGAGTTTATTTTTATCGATTGCAATCAGGAAACTTTGTGCAAACGAAGAAAATGGTATTAATTAAATAATAAATCAGACAGGAGAAATAAATGAAAAAAATAAAAGCATTGTTCATCTTAATATTTTTTCTATTAGCGGGACTTAATTATGCTCAAGGAAAATTTGAAGGTAAGATCAAAATGGAAGTAGAAGCTGATGGAGAAAAGCAGGTAATCGACTATTCTGTTAAAGATTTACGATTCCGAATGGAAGTTCCTGAATCGGAGGGGGCTATGGTTTACGATAGTCATGCAAATAAGATGTATATAATTATGGATGAGCAAAAAGCATATATGGAAAACTTTATGCTTCCCGAGATGGATAAGAGTTCGGGAAGTTACACGAAGACAGGGGAAACGAAAGATCTCCTGGGATATAAATGTGAAAAATTCCTTTTCCAGCAGGATGACAGAAAAGGTGAAGCTTGGATGACAAAGGATTTGGGTGGATTTATTCTTTTTGGTGATTTAAATCAACAGAAGTTCAATATTCCCAGCTGGAAAAGTGAAGTTCTTGACGCTGGTTATTTCCCATTGCAGGTAATTGAATATGACAGCGAGGGAGAAGTTATGAATACATTTAATGTTATCGAAGTTGTTCCTCAGGAATTAGATGCGGATTTATTTATTCCCCCATCCTCTTATAAAAAGTTTGAAATGCCGGGAATGAATATGGACATGCTTATGAATGCAGAGTAATGATTGATCGAAATAAAATAATTATGGTGCACGTATTGTTTTAGTTATCTGCTTTTTATGTCACCCCTCTTTTAAGATTATAAAGGAGGGGTTTTTTATGATGGCTGATAATGATACAATATTTTTATAATAGAAATAAAAAGAAACACATTTCTGTAAATATTGATTAGTTTTGCGTGGTATGATGATTGAGTTAGTGCTATGCAAAAAACAAATTCAATCATTTTATATTCAATTCGAATAGAGAGAAATATGAGAAAATTAGTTTTACTGTTGAATATCTTTTTACTGACGACAGCAATAACGCTTCCTCAATGGACTAATCAAAACCCCGTTCCCGAAGGCAATCATCTCTGGTCAACTTTTTTTATTACGGATAATACGGGATGGATTGTTGGTTCAGATGGATTCATCAGGAAAACAGCCAATGGAGGACTCGATTGGTTTGAACAAAACGGCGGAACTTCTTCAACACTGCGATCGGTTCAATTTATAAATGAAAACACAGGATGGATTTGTGGTGAGAATGGTTTAATCATTAAAACTACTGATGGCGGCGCAAATTGGTTTGGGCTATCATCCGGCACAACAGAAAATTTAACAGATATACATTTTATTGATTCTAATATTGGGTATGTGGTTGGTTACAATGAAACTATTTTGAAAACCTCCGATGGCGGCTCAAGCTGGAGTACTCAAAACACCGGTTCTGACTTCGATATTTATTCGGTTGATTTTGTGGATGCAATTTTAGGATATGCAGTTGGTGGCAGAGATTCAAGCAATTTTCTTAAAACTACTGATGGTGGACTTAGCTGGATAAAGAAAACTTTATCATTAGGTAATATATCAACCCCGATTTTAAACTGTGTTGAGTTCACAAATTCGAACACTGGTTACATTGGTTCGGAAGGTCAGTTCCTTAATCATTCAGGAAATATCAGTAAAACTACTGATGGCGGAATAACATGGTTTTCCACGACTTTATGGAGAGCTATTCAGAAAGGGGATCAGTCTGAACATTATACAGAAGACAATCCGACTGATAATCAAAGAGGTATAAGATCAATTTATTTCAAAGATCAGAATAGCGGATTTGCTGTCGGTGGTACGAGAGATGGTTGGTGGAGAAGTATTTTTACAACTACCGATGCCGGCGCAACCTGGGAAAATAAATATGGTTATTCAGAACAAACAGGGTTACTTTCTGTTTTTGTAAATGGCAACGGAAAAGGATTAGCTGTTGGATACAGCGGTATTATTTATACAACTGAAAATTACGGATCTTCATGGTTTCAAATTCTCAGCGGGAAAAATTCACTTTACTATGCAGGCGATTGGATCACCTCCGTTTTTATGATCAATGAAAATGTTGGATGGGCGGCCGGATATAGAAAAGGAATTTGGTATTATCCAATAATTTTAAAAACTACCAACGGCGGAAAAAGCTGGATTACTAATTCTGAGTTCGGCAATTCATTTACTAAATCATCAACGAATATCTTTTTCATAAATGAAAACAGCGGCTGGGTTAGCTTTTATGATAGAAATGCATACAAAACTACTGATGGCGGGCTTACATGGTTTACGAGTGGAATTTCCGGCAATAGTATATTTTTTATAAACCAGGATACAGGACTGGCCGCTTATGAACCTCTTGGTATTTACAAATCAACAAACGGCGGAACGAATTGGACTAAGAAAAGTTCTGTGAGCAGTCGCAGTATATTTTTTGCTGATATCAATAATGGATGGGCAGTTGGTAACAGCGGAAGCATTTTGAAATCAACTGACGAGGGCGAAAGCTGGATTTCAAAAACAAGCGGCACCACTTCTAACTTAAATTCGGTTCATTTCTATAACAACAATGTAGGAATGTCCGTTGGTAAATATGGAACAGCTTTGTTGTCAACAGATGGAGGGGAAAACTGGGTATCACAAATTATTGGCACTTCCAGCACATTAAATTCTGTTAGGGTAACCAGCCAGAATACTGTATGGATTGTTGGTAATGACGGGACAGTAATAAGCAGTGATGATCAGGGAACTAACTGGATATCTCATTCGGGGTTAACGGAAAGCAATTTGTCTTCAGTACATTTTCTAAATGAAAACACAGGCTGGATTGCGGGAGACAATAGTATAATTAAATATTTTGTCGAGCCAGCACCTCCAACAATCCATTTCGCACCGGTGTGGTCCGGTAGCGGATATATGGTTATGGATATCTATGTAACAGGAGTAGAACTAATTGGCGGCGGAAGTCTTATTGCCGGTGATGAAATAGCAGTGTTTGACGGTGAGCGTTGTGTGGGAGCCGTGCTTCTCACCGAACCAATTCCTGTTGGTGGAAATATAATTATTAAAGCATCAACAGATGATCCGGGAACACCCATAATAGATGGTTTTATTAATGGAAATCCGATTAGCTATAAATTCTGGTTATCATCAATATCCCAGGAAGTATCGGAATACACTGCAAACTATATTTCAGGAAGCGGTGTGTTTGTTTCACTTGGTTCAGCCACTGTTGAATTCGCCAATGTAGTGCCCGTCGAATTTATTTCTTTCAAAGCCAACGTATCCGGTAATAAGGTTGTTCTCAATTGGCAGACTGCAACCGAAGTGAATAACTATGGTTTTGAAATTGAACGCAGTTCAGACAAAAATAATTGGATAATATTAGGTTTTGTCAATGGAAGCGGAAACAGAGAAGCACCAAAAGATTATACCTTTATTGATGACAATTTAATTGGGGGGAATAAGTTTTATTACCGCCTGAAACAAACAGACAACGATGGCAGTTTCGTATATTCAGATATTATTGAAGTGGATGCGCTACCGGTCAGCTATTCACTTTATCAAAATTATCCTAATCCGTTCAATCCCTCCACAACAATAAGATATCAGCTGCCCAATGAAGCAAAAGTAATTGTAAAGCTTTATGATATGCTCGGTAACGAAGTATCCACACTTGTTAACGAAGTTAAGCAACCCGGAGTTTATGAGGTTGAATTGAACGCACAAGATCTTGCAAGCGGCACTTACATCTACAGGTTAGTCTCAGGAGGGTTTACTGAAACCCGGAAGATGGTGCTGCTCAAATAATTTGTATCAAATTACAATTGTCAGGTATTGATCAATATTGAATTAGGAGGACGAAAGTCCTCCTTTTTCTTTTAGTAATGATTTACAAATGGTTTTGCTCATCCAAATCATCGGAAAAAATAAAAATATTTTTCCTCTCTTTTTCCGAAAGCCGGCAATAAAAAAATTAGCATTTCAGATTGTACTATAGCAAATTAGAAACTTTGCTTGACGATTACCAAGATTCACCAATCAGCAAGAATAGTTGCATAAGTTAGTTAATCTTATAACTTTAAAATTATAATTTCACTTTACTCCGAGAGGGCACGAGTACAGCCAGTTTCCGTATCCTCATTAGACTGCATCCCCAATACTCTCCCGAAGTGAGAAATAACTATTCACATTTTTTAGGGAGGTCTCATGAAAAACTTCAAGGAAATTTTCTCTCCTTTACCAAAGATTCTCTTTCTGCTTTGCTTTTTCTTCATAACGGGTTGCGAAGAAGAAAATCCCGTTGAACCGGATCCTAGCAGCAACCTTTTACCTGGAGTTGCTTACATTGGACATGGATATAATGTTTTTGGTGATTATGCTAAAGCCGAGTTCGTAAAAAGCCCTCTGTTTGAATATGAAAATTATTCCACTGTAACAGTTGGTGGGAAATCATTTAATATTCCATCAGAAGTTCAGTATACATATATCAACGGTGCAGAATTTAATAGTGTTTATGGTTTGAATTCTTACGAATACCGGGAGTCAATGACTATAAATGCAAGCCTCAGTGGTCAGTACTCATTTTTCAGTCTATCAGTAAAAAACAACTACAACGAAGAGCATTACAGAAGTAACTATAAAGCATTTTGTACGATTCAGAATGTGATAAAACAATGGAAGCTAACTCTGCCTTATACGGATTTTACAAAGCTAAAAAGTATGTTGACCAATCAAGCACGAAATGATATTGCAAACCTTTCACCCGAAACTCTCTTTAACAAATATGGCACTCATTTTCTGGCAGAAGTAATAATCGGTGCGAGAGCAGATTATAACACTTGCGTAACCAAGTGTGCTGCCACAACAACAATTAAAAATAATTTTTCCGTATGTGCTGAAGCAAGCTTTAAGAAAAAATCCGGCTCAGGCAGCTTCAATATGGTTACAGAAGAACAACTTCAGTGCTTTGAAAGTAATTCATTTCAAAACCTAAAGGTATCCGGTGGGAAGAGCGAGTACGGATCATATATTTTTCAAACAGGCAATTACGAAAAGTGGATTGAATCAATAAATAAAGTTGAAAACCTTACCATTTCTGATTTTACAGATAACAGCTTGATACCCATCTGGGAACTTTGTGCTGATGATACAAGGAAGAATCAGTTAAGTGCGGCATTTGATTCATATGCCAGTCAGTTTGCTCTTCCTTCTATTGTTGATGACGCAATTAATGATTTTTATTTCGAAGTCACTACTTATCCGAATGTAACACCCGTGCCCGGATGGTCATTGATAAATGTTGACTTGAACAGAGATGCCGGAGGTAAATTTATTTATCTTTGTTATAAGGCAGGGCTTGACGATCAGGAAGCCATTTCGGCAGTAACGTTCATTACGAATAGTCAACAGACTCCAGCGGGCTTCGTAAAAATTCCACAAGATTTGAATGAAGGTGCCGGAGGCGATTTTATTTATCTATGTTATAAAAAAGAAATGACGAGCAACCCAATCAGAAGAGTTGACATTCTAATCGGACAGAATGCTCAGCCCGAAACCGGGTTCTATTTTGTTGAAAATTATTGGTCCGGGATAAAACAGGATCTTAACCAGGGTGCTGGAGGTAACTTTCTATGGATGGTTTTCTCTTATGATCTTCCCAATCCATGGTTATAGCAATATATTTTCAAATTTAATATGAAGCTAAAAGGCGAGCCCATCACTCGCCTTTCTTAAAACTCTCTTCGAATTTAATAACTCCGCAACTGTTGCCATTTATAAAGCAATTTTTTAGTTTAAGATACAAGATGTGCGCTTCTTACTGTTCTTCTTCTTTATCGCACACATATAATTAAATTTATTTTTTTTATTTAACAAGGAGGTTGTTATGAAAAAAGTACTGCAGAAAATAATTGCTGCAAATATCCTGTTAATTCTATTCTGCATCACTGGCTTTGCTCAGGAAACTGATCAGGTAAAAGAGGAATCATTATACAACAGACTCGGAGGTGCACATGCGATTGCACAGGTTGTAGATGATTTCGTTGACCGTATCTGGGTGAACGAGGTCTTAAATCAGAATCCAAAGAATAAAGAAGCAATGGGCATAAGTAAGCCTGCATTGAAATATCTCGCCACAGAACTTACCTGTATGGCAACAGGCGGTCCTCAGAAATATTCAGGACGTGGTATGAAGGAGGTCCATTCGGGACTTAACATCTCGGACAAAGAATGGGATGCAATGGTTGTAGATTTCAAAACCACACTAAACAAATTTAATGTTCCGGAAAAAGAACAAAACGAATTACTCAATCTTGTTGGTGGATTAAAGGGTGATATAGTAATGTCATCTGCAAAATAATGCTGGGTAAATTTTTTTAATCTTAAGAATTGTAAGGCGGGTTAACCACTCGCCTTTTGTATTTTTTTAATTCAACTCCTCTCAAACTGACTCTGTATTAATTTCATAATCACTGAGATTAATTGTGAACTATCAATAACTGTCACACTTAACATCAGCATTTGCATCGAATTTCAGTGTTACTAAATCACAATCCAGAGGATAATCCCGCTTTTTTACTTATTACCTGATTGGCATTAACATTGAGTTACTAAGTATCATTTGTTGTAAAAATAGCTGGGAAAAATGGAAGCAATTAAAAGAACTTTACAGGGTGAAATTGTAATCGAAAAAGTAAACTTAATCAGAGCAACAATGCATGAAGCATTCGAAATAAAAGAAATTCTTAACGACGATATTTTCGATTACAATAAAATAATAATAGACTTAACAAGCTGTGATTATGTCGACAGTACATTTCTCGGTGCTTTGGTTTTTTCTTATCGTAAAATAAAGGAAAAGAACGGCACCTTTGCTCTCGTAATCAGTAATGGATTTCTTTCCAAATCATTTCTTTATAGTGATATATCATCCATCTTCAAAGTTTACTATTCACTTAAAGAAGCCATCGAAAATCTGACTGATACTAATAAAAAAGAAACAATATCAGAAGAACACTGAATTAATAATATGATATTGACGGCGACAGGTTTGTCCTGCTTTTCAGTCAAGGGCTTGTCGGGGGTGAAATTTTCAGTAAAATTAACCTAAAATATCCATTAATTACCCCGTCAAATTTGGTTGTTTGGTAAAATGTTTTTTAAAGCAATTATTGAGTGGCATACAGGTTGGATACAACCAGCAACTAATAACTATAGTGGGAGAACAATGACAACTTTCTTTATATTGCTCGGAGTACTGCTTACAAGCATCATCATCACATTTGTGCAAATCAGATCGTCGGATAAAAAAGAAATGGAAGAATTAAATCAGTTATTTGAGGATGTACCGTTGGATTAACACTCAAATAAAAAAGTTAAAATGGTACAAAAATACCCCGCTGCACATTAGGGTGAGTGCAGCGGGTTTTTAATTCAAATGTTATCAATTCATAACCATCAAATATTTCCAACTACATTTCTCGCATATACAATTTGCTGTCTTTCCGAGGTAGCATTTAGTTTTAAGAGTTCGCCGAAATAATATTCGGCTTTCTTTTTATTGCCAATAAGTTCGGCGGATTTTCCAGCGCCGTATAATGTATTGAAACGGTTTGGATTATTCTTCAATGAAAGCTCATATTGTATAAGTGCATCCTTTGGTCGGCTCAATTCCATATAAAGATCTCCCAGCATTTCTCTTGCAGGAAGTAAAGCTCCAGGTGTTACAGGATTTTTACTGGTTGCATCTTCGAGGTCGGCAGCAGCAGTCATCATCTCTAAGCATTTTTTCATTTCATTCTGTACATACAACATCCAGGCTTTGACAACTTTCTTTTGAATTTCTATTTGGTTAATCCAGTATATATTAGATTCTGCATCCGGGAAAGTGCTTTGAAGCTCTTCCAATTTTTTCAGAGATTGAGTTGCAACTTCTACGTTCTTGCTTCTCCCGGCACCTATTCCTTTTGCATAATAAATCAATGCTTCATACTGCGGGAAAGTATCCCACGGAAAATCTAAATGAGTGAAAGAAAGATTTGCAGCCTCATTCCAATTCTGATATTCTAAAGCCAGTCTGCCGTGAATTGCAGCAAGTGCATAAGCAACTTGCGGCATCGCTTGATAGGATCCATGCAAAGTATCAAGAATATCAGAAATATCTTGTGCCTTCTCATATTGTGACTGCTGCAGGTATGCATAAACTAGATAATCCAGAGCATGGAAATAATGGTTTGATATTTTTCCGTCAACGGGCATTTTCCAGGCAGCAGCAGCTGACCTCAGATTTAAGTTAACTGATTCTTGCCAATAACCCAGTCGTGTAAAAATATGAGTTGGCATATGCAAAGCGTGTGGAACTTCAGGGGCAAGTTTATAATATTCTCTTGCAACCCTGATTGCATTCGGTGCGAGAGGCGGATAATCGTATGCGTGAATTGCGTAATGAAATCCTGCCGGGTGATCAGGAATTATTTTAAGCACACTTTCTGCAAGCGCACCGGCTTCTAACTGCAGCGTGTACGATTTATCGGTTGGCGAAACCGTTGCAAGCATTGATAAAACAGAAAACATTTTTGCTTCGATATCATCAGGTAATTCATCAGAGGCAGTTTTCCATCCAATCCTGAATGCTTCCAATCTTTCAGGCTCAGATTTATTTATTCCATCTTCAAAAAAAGAAGCAACTGCCGCACCGTACAACTTTTCCTTTTCTGTTTCCGCAAGCTTCAGAGCATTTTGTGAAAGCACGAAACCATCGTTTAAAGTTTTTTCGTCGGGAATGTCCGGCCAGAGAGGATGAATATATGTCATCGCTTTCCCCCAGTACCCCCAGAAGCAGTCTTTGTCCATCTCGATTACTTTGTTGAAAGTATATTCAGCATCATCATAAGTCATATGATGTATAAGCGCAATTCCAAATGCTATCAGCGTATCCAATTTCGGACTGCAGCCGTCCGAGAACTGAACTGTACCGCACATTATATCCGGAGTCAAATATGTTTTTTGAGTTTCATTAACTTTTTGATCCGTGCAGGAAATCGAATAAAAAAGTAAAATGATAATTAATGGAATTAGCCTATTATAGAAAAGTACTTTTGTCGTTTGTCTTGAATCTACGGTTTCCATATAATTTTCCTTTTTTTAAAAATGATAAAATTATTGACACTGACCTAGCGATTATAATTGAGCTATATAATCCGCAACATTTTTTGCCCCATCACTTATACCGACAAGGAACCCTGTCCGCTCCGACGGCATCCACGGCAAACCAACGAAGCAAAGACCCGGCGAGTTAGTTACACCTCTCGTCTGATTTGGAAATCCTTCTCTGTCAAAAACAGGTATCTTCACAAAACTATAATCCCAATCATATCCTCCTGCCCAGATAATAGTTTTTATATTTTCCGATTCCAGATCCAGCTCTTCAATCAAAGCTTGCTTGTAACCATCTTTTAACTCAGGCAATTTTTCTTCGGGTAAATCTAATTTCATTTGCTGAATATACTGATCGATCATTTTTACAATTTCACTTTCAAATTGATCTACTATCGCGAGACTTTGGTGTAAATCAGGCGCAAAAAATGTTTTATTATTTTCAGCACCTTTGAGGTGACCTAACAACGTAATTCCGTCTTTTGAAAATTTATGCAGGTTGATTGTATATCCGCCATTCTTTCCTGTAAGCTGAGGTATTGGACGAAACCTTTCAACACCAGGCGGCAATTGTTCCGGAGTTAAATCAAAGATACCCATTTCATCCAGCCATTGAATTATATCCTTACCTCTGTAACGCCTTGGTAATCTTCCTGCTTTTCCAACACACAAAAAAACTTTTCTACCGGATTGATAAAGTTCTTCCGCCAGTTGAGTACCTGATTGTCCGCTGCCGGCAATGAGAACTGCTCCATCCGGTAATGAAGTTGGATTACGGTATGCGCTGCTATGAATCTGATGAATATCGCCGGATATTCTTTTGGATATCTGTGGTATTCTCGGCACACGCTGGAAACCGATTGCAACCACAACATTTTTTGCCTTAATAGTTTTTTCACCGGTTTTTATTATATAGCCCAATCTTCCATTGGGTTCTACCGAAATCACATTAGTATTATACCAGACTGGCAAATTGTTCTTCCGGACATATCCCTCTAAGAATTTTACAATTTTATCTTTTTGCATAAATCCGTCAGAAGGTTCTCCATTTCTTTCACTTCCGGGCATCCGGTATAAAGCCCAGTTTGGTGTTACAAGTGTGAACGAATCCCATCTTTCATTACGCCACGGATGCGCGATCTTATCATGCTTCTCTAAAATTATATGCTCTTTATTGTGTTGATTAAGATAGTAGCTTGTTGAAAGCCCCGCTGGTCCACCTCCGATTATTACAGTTTCGATTTGTTCAATCATAATAATTAATCCTTCTGTTAATTAATGTAATTATCAGTTCTGCTTGTAAGCAGCAATTTAGAAATCTAGTTGGGATTTAATTTGCAGATAAACCTGCGCTAAGCTTTACAGTAATATGAGGAATGATGAAACGCAGTTGTTAAAAACTAATAATATTATTAATAAAGACAAACAGAACTTTATTCAACCATCACCTAAAACGAACTACTTCACTCCTTGCCTATTCAATGCTGGGAAAAGTTTTAAAAAGAAATTTATTTTAACGGGAATATGCTGAAATTTGAGCAACTCAGCAGTTTACTTCATTCGGTCATAAAGTTTTTTCAAGTAATAGTTGCATTTTATTAAGTTATTAGTGATTTTGAACTAAAATTTTTCATCTGTACTCTGAGAGCCTGTTTTAGATTTAGCTAATCTATCTATCCCCTGTAAAAATCTCATCATCATCTTTGCAGATGCAACAGTTAAAGGAGAGTTTCGTATATGATTTGCATTTTGTAGCAGTCTGCCCATTCATTATGCATGAATAGGGCAAAAAAATCATCATTAACAATTAAAGGAAGCTACTATGAAATATATTTTCTGCATTCTGCTATTCCAATTTGTGTTAAGTGTATCGATAAATGCTCAAATATCAGGCTATGCACTTCATTATGACGGTGTTGATGATTATGTCAACTATGGCAACGCAGCAACTTTTGATGTTGGCACAACAGCCACATATGAATTATGGATAAAACCAGATTCTGGTGCCTCAGGATTTCTTTTTAACAAATGGGTTGCATTTCAAGAAGACAAGCAAATAACTTATTCAAATGGAAGTGTAGGATTTTACTTATTTAATGTATTTGGTGGAATAGCACTTTATTCAACACCAATAATTCCAGAGCTTCAGTATACTCATATTGCATTAACATACGATGGCTCCGAGGCAAAAATATATATTAATGGTGTATTTGACACATCAAAATTTGTTGGCAATGGTGTTAGTAATTCTTTCGGTAATTTATTTTCAGGATTTAATCCAGACAGGAACGATGCCGTATATCCATATGAAGGAATTGTTGATGAGTTCCGCATCTGGGATATTGCTCGGACAGAATCCGAAATTCAATCCACTATGGAACAAACATTAATCGGAAATGAAGCTGGGCTAGTAGCATACTGGAAGTTTGATGAGGGATCGGGAACTGTAACTAATGATGCAACCGCTAACAATAATCCGGGGACGATTAGCGGGGCCACCTGGGTAGTTTCAAATATTACTGATGTTGAACAGACAACCGGCAGCTTACCAGCAAATTATTCACTTGAACAAAACTATCCCAACCCGTTTAATCCATCAACAAAAATAAAATATTCAATACCATTTGCAGAAATTGTTACGCTGAAAGTTTATGATCTACTTGGACAAGCAGTTGCGACACTTGTTAATGAATATAAACCCGCAGGAAATTATGATGTTGATTTTACGGCGGACAAACTTTCAAGCGGAACATACATATATGAAATAAGAGCGGGTGATTTTGTTGAGACCAATAAAATGATCCTGCTTAAGTAAGTTAATTTTCATTCTTAAATATTCAAGGGCGAGCCATCAACTCGCCCTTACTGATTACTATATTTAATCACAGTGATGTAATTAACATATGAATTAATGTTATCTGATTATTTGGAAGCTGGATTAGGATACTGATTCATAATTGTATAAATGTTATCCTTGTGCTCTTGAATGTATCCTCTCAACTCAGCCCATTCGTCAGCAAGACCATCAAGCCTTTTCATATATTCATCCCAAAATGCGTTGAAAGCATTCATATCTTTCACGACATACCAAATATTAAAATTCCACTCGTCGCCCCAGGCGTGGTTAAAATGTCCCCAACTATTAAGCATCTTTTCATCTACTAGCTTGTTTAATATTGGGGCAAATTTTTCATTAGTTAATTTATTAGCCGCTTCCATATCAGCCATTTTAACTTTTTGAAAACTTACTACCAGTACAGGATTTTCCTGCTCCTGTGCAGAAATATTTTCTGACACCGAAATAAAGATTAGTAATGCTGACACCATTAGCACGAGCTTTCCCATAAAGCACTCCTTTTTGATTATTGATGAATTAATTGATTCCCCTGATTTGCTACATTTATTTTAAATGATTTTAACGAGTCAATATCCAATTGATAGACTTTAATGTATCTACATTTTCTTGATTTAAGGATTACTTTGCTGCCCGGGTTATGGGAGAGGTAGTCAAAACTAAATATTAGTTTGAAGATTGGCAAATGTAAGTTTCATAGAAATTTTATCTAGTTACTTGAAACTAAATAATCCATCTACCTTTCCCTCGCAACGGTAGGTTTAAAATCTGCGGGACGACCAAGCTTGGGCAATCCGAGTATTTCTCTTGCGCGGTCGAGTGCATCGTCAATGTTTCCATGAATGTTTGCTTCGCCGATCTTTTCAATAAACTCAGCTTGTGCAAGTGCCATCAGCGGCTGAGTGTGCACTCCCGATAAAATAAGTTTAGTATCATGTCGTTTTGTTTCTTTCAATAATTGTTCGAGAGCATGTATTCCTGTTGAGTCTATTGCCGGAACATCGCGCATTCTTATAATAATTATCTTCGGAGGGTTTTCGACAATCCTCACCGTATCCCGGAACTTTGAAACCGCACCGAAGAAGAAAGGTCCGGTTATTTCAAAAACCTCAACACCGTCCGGAACTTTTTTATTCTGGATTGAGTTCACGTCGGTCACTTCTTCTTCATCTTTCAACTCTCTTGTAATAATTCCAACGTTTGTTACCATCGCCATTCTTCGTATGAATAAAAGAACCGCGAGTATCATTCCTATCTGTATTGCAATTGTAAGATCGAAGATAACCGTGAGTCCGAATGTTGTAAGCAGTACAGCAATATCGCTTTTGGGATATTTAAATATTTCTGCGAATGATCTCCATTCGCTCATATTGTAAGCAACGACAATCAGAATTGCGGCAAGTGTTGGCATTGGAATAAGTCCTGCCCATCTTCCGAAGAAAAGCATTATTAAAAGAAGAACAATTGCGTGAACAATTCCTGCGACAGGAGTTCTTCCGCCGTTTTTAATATTGGTTGCTGTTCTTGCAATTGCACCGGTTGCAGGAATTCCACCGAACAGAGGTGTTACAATATTTGCAGCACCCTGTGCAATCAATTCCATATTTGAGCGATGTCTTCCGCCGATCATACCATCTGCAACAACTGCTGAAAGAAGAGATTCGATCGCAGCCAAAAGTGCAATTGTAGTTGCCGGACTTATCAGGTTCCTGATAGTTTCAAAATCAATTTCAGGAAAAGTTGGAGTTGGAAGCGAAGAAGGAATTTCTCCAAACCTGCTTCCAATCGTATCCACCGGCAGATGAAAAAGCTGAACCAGCAGTGTTGAAATAATAATTGCTATTATTGTTCCGGGTATCCTGTGAGTAATTCTTGGAAAAATTAAAATCGTAACCAATGAAATTGCACCGATGATAAATGCCCAGTAGTTCATTGAAACAAAGTTCTGAGAATAAACAATCCACTTCTCAAGAAATTCCGAGGGCATTTTTTCAATAGTCAGTCCGAAGAAATCTTTTATCTGAGTAGAGAAAATTATCAGAGCAATACCGCTTGTAAATCCGACTATCACCGGATGAGGAATAAATTTTATAATCGATCCGAATCTTGCAAATCCCATTATGACAAGAATCACTCCTGCCATTATCGTTGCAATGATCAAACCGTTAGTTCCGTACTGCTGGATTATTCCGTAAACAATAATTATAAAAGCACCAGTTGGTCCGCCGATCTGAACCCGGCTTCCGCCAAGAAAAGAAATTATAAATCCGGCAACAACTGCAGTGATTAATCCTTTATCGGGTGTAACTCCGGAAGCAATTGCAAAAGCAATTGCAAGAGGCAGTGCAACAATTCCCACTATCACTCCGGCTGTAAGATCAGACGTAAATTGTTTTTTTGAGTAGTCTCTAAGTGTAGTAAAAAGTTTTGGTGTCAGCATTCGTAAAATGATTTCTTATAGTTTATCTAAAAACGACCAGCAATCTTACACTTTTTTTATGAATGCAGAAAAATGTATAGTTAAATGTTGAGCGCGATGATGGCAACAACAATCTGTATAATTATTCCCACAGCAATACTTATACTTCTTTGCTGATAGGGCATGAGAGGGAAGATCTTTTTATAAACCAGGTAGCCAAGCGGCAGATAAAATAAGCAAGCTGAGATCGTTCCCGGTGAGTAGCTAGCAGTAAAAATTGATGCGGCTATATGAACAACACCATTAACAAAGAATAAAATGCTGAGCACGGCAATTACAAAGTGATTTAATTTATTTAGCGAGTATAGAGTAGCCACAGCCACCGCAGCTGTAAATCCGATTGAGTTTATGATAATAAAATCATTCAGGGAAAGATTGACATTAAATATTACTGAAAACCATCGATAAAACCCGGCGAAGTATTCATCAGCTAGATGAAAGAGATAAGCTGCCGGAATAAACCAGGCAATATATTTTTGTTCTTTATTGATCATTAAATCAACCAGTAAATGAGATACTTATGAATGCTCAATACCCAGCAATTCAGGCAGTTCTGTTATGGAATGAATGCTATACTCCGGGTGGTTTGTATTAAGACTTCTAAATTCACTGTTCACACCAATGAAGAAAACTCTGCCGGCTTTTGCCATTTCATGGTCAATACTTGTATCGCCAATATACATTGCTTCGTTTGCTTTCAACTTTAAATTGTTTAATGCCAGGTTTAAACCTTCAGGAGAAGGTTTAGGATTTTTAATGTCATCCCCGGTAACGATTGTTTTAAACAGATGTTTAATTCCCGTTCTCTGAAGATCATTCATAACACGTGTTCTCGAACCGGAGGTTACAAGTCCGACCGCAAATTTTTTTGAAAGTATTTCTAAGACATTATGCACATCCGTAAAAAGCGAGGGAGAATGCTTTTCAGCTTCTTCCAGCCAGTAAGAATTTGCGAGCTCCCATTTTTCTCTTGGAAGCTCCATTGCTTCATAAGTTTTATACCAGTCAGGAGAATATGTACTTAAAAATTTTTCTTTGTTAATTTGAATACCTAATCGTTCGAACATAACTTCATAAACTTCATAGTGAACCGGGAAAGAATCAAGCAGAGTACCGTCAAGATCGAACAGGATAGCTTTGATATTAATCAGAGGTGTAGTGATCATATCTTCCTACCAATCGCAAAAATTCTTTCGTTTGAAATTTCAAAATCATACGGATTTCTTTTATCAAAAAATTCCAGAAGAAATCCTGCTTTACTGAAGTAGTCAACAATTTCTTCAACTGTGAACAAAGTGAAATATGATTTGGTTTTTATTTCAAGAAGGTCTTCAATATATCCTTCGAATGTTCCTGCTTTGACTGCAACCAGCAAATAACCATTCGGTTTCAATACTCTGCGAAATTCAGTAATGAGTTTGCCAACGTAAATTTTGGGAGTGTTTATAATCGAGTAATAAGATATGATACCATCAAATGCGTAGTCCTCGAAAGGCATATTACCAATATCCGCACATTTAAAACTCATTTCCGGATTGTGAAGTTTTGCAAGCTCAACACACTTTTCAGAAATATCAACACCAACAACATTTATTCCTTTTTCAAATAAATATCTTCCGATATGTCCGGAAGGACCACAACCGGCATCGCAGATAAGAGAATCTTTATTGAATCTTTCAGCGAAAGAATCAAGAAGTTCCCGATCGTATTCTTTTTCGTTCATCTCATTGTGGAAAAGGTCGTGGTATTTTTGAGCGGCGAGATTGTATGCCTGGCGGGTAAGAAAATTTATTGATTGAAGAGAATCAACCATTTAGATAAATTGAAGGAATTACTTAATGTGACAGAAAAATATTTTTGCAATCAAATCTATTGTGGCTGACTGAAGTTAAGTCAACCACTTATTCAAGATGATAAGCAGAATTATCAGGCTGACTTTTTCTTGAACATTCTATAGATTGCAAGAAGAATAATTGCTCCAATAACAGCACCGATAAACCCGGCAGTTTCGCCTTCCTGATACAATCCAAGAAATTTTCCCAGGTAAGTAAATACAACTGAACCTGCAATACCAAGCAGTATAGTTATAATTATTCCCCCGGGATCTTTGCCGGGCATAATAAATTTTGCAACCGCTCCCGCAACCAGACCTATGAGAATTGTCCAGACTATAGTCATTTTAACCTCCGCTTATGATGAGTTAGAATTTGTCAGTGAAACATTTAAATTTAACTTAACTCATATTATCAAAAGAATCAACTGTTTGCCCCGGTAAAAGTTTATTTTCCTCTCTATTCGCCTTTTAGATCTTTTTCGAGGAGAGAAAAAATTATGCTATCAAGAAACTCACCATTGAATAAATAATTTTCTCTGAAATGTGCTTCCTTCCTGAAGCCGACTCTTTCAAGAACTTTCTGTGATCTTTCATTTAATGGATTTACATTCGCTTCGATGCTGTGGAGATTCATTTCTTCGAATCCGAATCTCACAATCCTGTTAATAGTTTCGAACATAAATCCTTTGCCCCAATATTCCGGTTTGAGCGCATAGCCTATTTCTGCCCTGCAATGTTCCGGAGTCATTCGTATAAATCCTATATAACCGATAAATGCATTCAACTTCTTCTCAATAATTGCCCAGTTTATGCCCGTTTCATTTTTATAAGAATCCTCGATGGCCCGAATCAATTTTTCCGAATCGTTAACAGAATAATGTCTGGGCACGTCCATAAATTTCATAACATCATCATTTGATCGGATGGCAAATATTTCTTTTGCATCAATAAAAGTTATTTTTCGGAAAAGCAATCGCTCCGAATCAAGCTCGGGAAAAGATTTAAATATATCCTTGTTTATTTCTGTCATCATTCAAGATGAAATTTTATTTGATACTGCTCGATCAGTATTATAACTTCGTAAATCAACCATCGGAATAATTAAATTGTATTTGAACCAAACTCATTGACACAGATAAAATTTTCTTTATGGGTGATTTTCCAATTGAGCTTTAAGGTTTTCTAGACTCTTTTCAAGCATACGCTGCAAGTTTGGCTTCAATATAAAATAGTCCAGTAATGGTCCGAGTATAAAAAAGGGCGGACTGTATTCAATGACATACTTAACTTGTGTTTTATCCGCCTTACTTTCAAAAAACCAATTCATCTTATGCGGAAAACCTTTGAGTACTATTCCCTGCCAGCCCACATTTTCTCTAAAATAATGAACCTCTGTTTCAAGATTAAATTTCAAAAAGCCGATGGTAGTCTGATAAGCATAGCGTGCATTATTTCCTCTTTCAATATTTGTTATTGGTTTTAGGTCCGAGGCACCTTCACGCCATTTATCCCAGTGCTTCCAATCTGAAGCATAAGCAAAAACTTCACTTACCGGTCTGTTGATATTTATGCTCGCTTCGACTTTCGTCATTTTCATTATCTACTGCCAGTTTATTTGAAGTGGAATTAATGTTGATTACCATTGTCTCTTGTTAGAGGTTAGAATGCTTTAGGAGAGAGCAAAGAAACAATTCATATGTAACTTAACTTTTATTTGTTAAATACTCAACTAACAATTAGCAAGTCTTTCCAAATTTTCCAATTCTTTTTTGTAAACCGGGAATAGCAATAGTTTCGATAGACGGAATTCTATTTTCTTCAGCAATCCGGATTTATTGGATATTTCTGTCGTGAAAGCAACAAAAGAATTTTTTCCATCATCGCGGGGCTCAATTGTAAATGTTGTTATGTAACCTGTGTCATTTGTTTCAACGAGAACTCTTCCCGGATCAGGTTCAGAAACTACAGTGCGAAAAGATTGGATCTTGCCCATCACTTTCATTTGAACTTTGGCAACTGTTCCTGCACCAAAACCTCCCTGCTCAACCACAAGCGAAACGAAAGGTGGTCTTGGTAGTATCTTCGGATGTGCTTCTCTGTAGTCTGCAATGATTGAGTGTACAATCTTAGGTGATGCGTTAATTAATTTTGAAACTGAAAATTTATAATTGCTCATTTTACTTTTTATTATAGAAAGAAACTCCTTCACTTTTTAATTTTTCGACCCACATTTCTTCGAGCGTTTCAAGTTCTGATCTTAGTTCTTTTTCAGTTTCATCTTTCACCTCAATCTGATCGAGTATTGAAATATCAAACTGATCTTTGCCGAGTCTCTTGTAATCGTCTGCGAGATCGCTGTATGCATGACTTCCCAGTTCAAGCTCAAAAGTTATTCCACGAAGTTTAGCCGGGAGGTTTAACGAAGTTCCAATAAACATTTTATTTTCCGGTTTGTTCTTAACGGCAAATATTCCGGCGGGATGTTTCTGATTTTTATATTCTTTAATTAGTTCTTTTTTGTTGATCATTTCCTGTCCTCATACTGATCCTCCAACTCCTCCACTCTGGCTTGGTGTTTATCAAAATTAATAAATCTCATTAATACTAACATTATTCCGGCGAATAAAATATAAGCAAGCATAACATATTCCCATTCAAAAAATCCTTTCAACTGTCCCATAACTGCAGCACCTGCAGCTAACCCCAGATTTGAGATCGCCATATAGAGTGTGAATTGAGTAGCAGCAACTCGTTTCCAGCAGAGCTGCATCGCTGAAGCAAAAATTGCAATAGTGCTGAATGTTACCAAAATGTAAAAGCTGGTTATAAATCCCATCATAAAAATTTCGTTTTGCCAGAAAGTTTGTAGAAAAGAGAGCAGGGAAACTATAATTATTAATAATACGAGATAGAATGAAAGCATTTTGACTTTGCCGAAATAATCTATCAGGAATCCACCCACAAACATTCCGAGAATTCCCGAGATTAAATTTGCAGTGGCAAAAAATTGAGAGTATTGTGTATCTGCCCAGCCGAGTTTTTGAACCGTAAAGACGGGAAGAAGCGTATCAATCAATCCTTTTCCTGTACTGAAACTAAAAGCTGCAACACCCATCATAAAACTGACTGGAAGAAAAAATACTTTAACCAGGCTTTTGAATAATTGTTTCCAGCTGTGTAGTTGAATTTGTTCTGCAAATGTTGAAGCCTCACCATTTGTCCAGGGCAACAGTTTTTCTCCCGGTCTTTCTCTAAGCAATAATGGAACAATAATTATTAATGAAACAATGAAAGAAAATGAAATGATTGCATAGAAATAACCGTGTTCACTCATTATCCAACTTCCGACTGCAACTGCGCCGGATATTCCGAGTGTCTTCGAACCCCACATTAATCCATTTGCTCTTGCCTGCTGATCTACCGGTAAAATATCTATTGCCATTCCATCCACGGCGATATCTTGTGTTACCTCGAAAAAACCAACAAGAAATCCGGTTATCATTAACAGATATAAATTATCTAATGGATTAATAATTAATGACATAGAAAAGAAACTCAGAATCAATCCGAGTTGTCCTATTAAAACCCAGGGTCTTCGTCTTCCCATTGACAAATATGTAAACCGATCCATCACAGGGGCGTTTATTATTTTTAGACTCCATGGAATTCCAAGCACCGCTACGTATGATCCTATTTCTGCAGGACTTTTCCCATTCATTGCTAACCAAGCCGGTAAAGCATACCAAAGCAACCCCTCAGGAATTCCCTGGGCTATGTATAAAACTGAAAAGGTAAAATATCTTAAAAAAGTATTTTCAGATAATGCGGGAAAAGTTTTTACTTTTTTACTGTTAGTCTTTATGAAAAGCATTTGATTATTTTGCCAGATACTTTAAAGCCAGGCAGGTGATATCATCCGATTGCTCAACACCATTTGTGAAAGATTGAACATCGTCAAAGATTTGCATTATAAGTTCATTCATATTCAACGACTGCTTTCCCTCAAGAACCTTTTCAAGTCGTGTTTCTTTGTATTCTTCGTTGACTTTATTAAATGCCTCAGTAACTCCATCTGTATAAAAGAGCAAACTTTCTCCAGGCTGCAGCATTATAACAGTAGACTGGTATTCAACATCTTTCATAGCCCCAATTAAAAGCCCGCCAATTTCAGGAATCTGTTTTACAGAGCCATCCTTTGAAAGCAGGTAGGGCGAATTGTGCCCACCATTCGAATATTCAAATGCACCGCTTCTTGTATCAAGTACTCCGTAAAAAACAGTTACAAACATATTTGATGGACTTTCATCTACGAGGATATTATTTATTTCTGATAATATACTATCTGCAGGCATTCCCTTGTATGCAGTTGCTTTGAGTAAAGTTTTACAAACTGCCATCAGCAAAGCGGCGGCAATTCCTTTTCCTGAAACATCTCCGATAACCACACCAAGCCTGTATTTGTCAATCATAAAAAAATCATATAGATCGCCACCGACTTCTTTTGCAGGAATCATTTTAGCGAAGATGTCAAACTCTTTTCTATCAGGAAAAGGAGGAAATGTTTTAGGAAGAATTGATGTCTGAATTACTGTAGCTATATCAAGCTCCTGCTGAAGCGCAACAAGTTTATTATGACTAACCATTGCCTGTTTATACAAATCAATTTCTCTTAATGATTTTTCGATTGTTATTTCGAGATCCTTTAAATCAATTGGCTTAGTAATAAAATCGTAAGCGCCTCTGTTCATTGCCGTTCGGATATTCTCCATATCGCCATAAGCAGAAACAATTATTGATTTCAGAAGTTTGTTGTTTAGATCATTTATTTTTGAAAGTAGAGTCAGTCCATCCATAACCGGCATGTTAATATCTGTCAGAATCAGATCAATCGTTCCGTCATTTGAAATTTTTTCTAACGCCTCAGCACCGTTTCCAGCGAAATGAAATTCGTATTCGTTCGCTTTTATTTTGGTCCTGAATTTTTGCCGGATAAGTTCCTGCAGGTCAGGCTCATCATCAACGACTAATATTTTTGCTAATTGCATTTGATAACTTTCACTGTGTTAGGAAATTATTTTGGCAACGTGATAATAAATTCAGCACCTTTGCCCTCTTCTGATTCTATTTTAATATCACCCCCATGAACTTTAGTAACGATATCATAGCTGATTGAAAGGCCAAGACCGGTCCCTTCGCCGGTAGGTTTTGTAGTGAAGAATGGTTTGAAGATTTGTTCTTTTACCACTTCCGGAATCCCATCGCCATTATCGCGGATTCTTATTTCAACATTACCGTTAATGTTTTTAGTTGACACTTTTAATGTAGGAGAAAAATTATTTTCACTCCTATTTTTCTTCTCGTTAGCCGCATAACAGGCATTATTAACAATATTTAAAAACACACGGCTGAGATCCTGTGGGACAACATTTATCTTTTCCAGAGACTGGTCATATTCTTTTTCAATCGTGATGTTGAATTCTTTGTTCTGAGCCCTTAAGCCATGATAAGCCAAAGTTACATATTGATCGAGCAAGTCGTTGATATTAGTTGGCACCTTTTCTCCGGAAGTTCCCCTTGAATGAAGAAGCATTCCCTTAACTATAGAGTCAGCTCGTTTACCGTGATGATTAATCTTTTCCAGATTTTGTTTTAAATTTTCAACAAGCTCAATAACATCTTCAATTTTATTATTCTGCAATTCAATTTTCATTTCATCGAGAAGTTCCCTGCTGACCTCAGAAAAATTATTCACAAAGTTTAAAGGATTTTTAATTTCGTGTGCAATTCCAGCGGTGAGTTCACCAAGCGACGCCATTTTTTCCGAATGAATGAGCTGTGCTTGTGCTGATTTCAGTTCGTTCAATGTTGTTTCAATTTTATTTTTTGCTTCTTCTAAATTTTTAAAATCTTCATAGCGTGCATAGGCAATTGAAAAAGCCTCGGCTAAGGTTTTCACTAATTCGAGCTTTTCATCGGTTAGCGGCTGAACATCTCCAACGTAAAGCATCCCTTGTGCAAAAGGTACAAAATGTAGATCAAGAGATTCCGGAGCTTCTGATGAGCCCTGGTATGATTCAGCGGTTGGTATTTGATTCTGCTCAACAAGATATTTGGTCCAGTTATTAAACTCCTGTTTATTCCAGTGTTCTTTGTATACAAGTTTATTTCGCCAATGATTTACAGTGTTGCTTGTAATTTCATTCGAGTCGAATGACATATTTAAAACGCCAAGTGACTTGCCATCCGGAGTTGTAAGATATACATGCACCGATTCAGTTTTTTCATCAATGATATAAATCCCGCATCGGAAAAATGGAACGCCAAGCATTTTAAGTTCACGCCAAATAACCGGTGTAATTCTGTTTAGATCTTCAGAAGTTCTCATCGATGCAATTTCTGCACGTACACGATCAAGTGAAGCCTGTTTTATTGATTGCTGTGCGCGGAGTTCGGCTTCCTTTAAATCCATGTATCGTCTGTAGGTAAGACTAAGCACAGAGCTAAACCGTCTGAATATTTGCAGCTCATCTTCAGACAGCTTATTCTCTGTCCATGCAAAAATAAATCCTTCTTTGAATGGAATGTTGTGTCCGTATTGCACTGCATCAAGAGGATAATCAGGATAAGCAATCTGAGGTTTTATAACTGAATAATATTTATTGATTTCATCTCCGCGAAGAACCGGAAAATATTCTTTTTGCATTTTCCAATGTTCAAATATTCCATCGAGGACAGGATGACCGGTCTGTTTCAGTTTGCCCGAAACTTCTTTTATCTCTCCGTCCTTTGTTATGGAAGTTGTTGTGAGATATGTTGTTCTTGTTTCTTCATCAATTCTTCCGACGCCACATCTCCATGGTAAAACATTTAATGATTTTAATTCTTTAAAAATTAAGCTGACTGTCTCAGATAAATCTTCAGGTGAGTGCATTGACATAGCTCTTGCACGGACCCTTTCCAATGAGGCTTCTATCTTTGCTTCTTTTGCTTGTGCTTCTGCTTTTTGAAGGTCGAGGTATCTTCTGAAAGTAAGATCAATTATAGCTTTAAAGCGATTCAGAATATTAATTTCATCTTGCAAATATGGTTTTTCATCCCAGGCGTAAAACATTCCTTCAGAGAATGGAAAATAGTAACCGTATTCCGTTTGCTCTTTGTGTTCACGCGGAGTATATGGAATTGATAGACGTGCAAAAAGAGCATTGTAGTAAGATTGTAATTCTTCATCTCTTAGTGTGGTAAAATAATTTTCATTTTTCAGCCAGCATTCATACTGGTTCCTAAATACCGGATGATCTGTTAGCATATCACCTGAACCGATCATCGTGAAGGAATCACTTTCAGAAGTTGTGGCGGCAGCATAAAATACTCCCTTACTATTATTCTTTGATAGAAGAACAACTCCACAGCGTAATGAACTTATACCGAGTTTTGGTAATTCAGTAAAAAGCACGCCCATCGTATCGGAAAGATCATCGCTTGAGTGCATTGCCATTGCTTTTGCTCTTACTCTTTCAAGAGCTGCTTCAATTTGCGCCTCTCGTGCCTGAGCTTCTGCCTTTTGGAGATCAAGAAAACGGGTATATGTTTGCTGGAATACTTTGCCAAAACGCATTAAGATTTTATTCTCTTCATCTGAATATTGAACACCGGTAAAGTTTTCAATGTACAGGGCAACATTCTCCAACAAAACTGTGGAGATAGAAAAACCGGGGTGACTGAAAATAATTTTTTTTGATTCCTCCGGAAAACCGGGAATATTTTTAAAAAGATCCTCGTAAAATCTGTTTTTTTCTTCAAGGGTAAGTGTGGTGGTAAAAAAATCTATTCCATTTTGCTTTGCTTCATTAAAACGATTATAATAGATGCAATCAAAATAAGGAATCGTTACCTGTGCAGGGGTTCCAAACTTATCAGCTATCCAGCCATAATAATCATCCCTAGTCTTGTAATCCATAATAAATCCCGTATGTTCAGTATGAATATTCAGTTGAACGAATTGTTCATATACAATCTGAATGACCTCTTTTAGCTCATCACTTTTTTGCATAGCCATTGTTCTGCTTCTTACTCTTTCTAATGCTGCTTCAATCTGTGCTTCTCTAGCCTGCGCTTCTGCTTTTTGAAGATCGAGGAATCTGGTGTAAGTGAGATCAAATACTCCTGCAAAACGTTCAAGTAGCTGCATAGTTTCGGTTGGACGAGGTTTGTAAGAGGAAAATAAAATTACTCCTCTTGAAAAATAAGCGCAATGGATTACCCAGCGATGTTTTGGAAGCTCGTCTTCAGATTTGTATTGGGTGCTGTTTTCCATTTTAAATTTGTTAAAATCAGCAAGTTCTTCTCCAGACAGATCAATAATCAATGACTTTTTCTGATTCTTCCACGCCTCATATGTTTTTTTATGGACAGGATGCTTAGTAAGAGGAAATCTTCCGGTTTCCTTCCATTGACTTCCGTAAATTGTAGCGTATAATTCAAACACACCTTCTTCCTCATTAAAAATTCCGATTGACATTTGTTCGGCCACCTCACCGAGTTCTTCCAACTGTTTAAAAAGCACGAATGAAGTTTCTGAGAGTTCTTCGCTTTTATGCATTGCCATTGTTCTTGCGCGGACCCTTTCCAGGCACATTTCAATCATTGCCTCCCTTGCCTGCGCTTCAGCTCTCTGCAGATCGAGAAATCGTGTATAAGTTTGTTCAAACACACTAGCAAAACGTTTAAGTATTTCATTTTCTTCATCTGTGAAAGGAGTAGTATCATAAATAACAACGGCAAACCAAAGATTCTTAGTTAAAAAGAGCGACCGTGCAAATCCTTTTGTATTGTACACATACTTCTTTCTTTCTTCAGGAGTATTTCTTGCAGTTGTATTTTTAAAGAAATGACGAAAAAAAATATCTTTCTTTTTTTTATCATATACATCAGCAGAGAAATCAGCTCCAGTTCTGATATTCTCCAATACACGATTGAATATCGGGTGATCAAGATACGGGACATGAATTTCCGCTGGGTAGGGTTGGTCTGGTGTAAAAACCCATAGATCCCAACTACCATCAGGATGTATTTTAGCAAAATTGGTAACGTTGAATTTTAATCCTAATCCGAGTAATTGCTCCATTACTACTTTTATTACTTCGTGAAGATCACCACTATTATGCATTCCCATTGTTTTAGCACGAACTCTTTCCAAAGCTAATTCTATTTCTACCTCTCTTGCCTGTGATTCGGCTTTTTGTAAATCAAGGAAGCGGGTATAAGCCTGATCAAAAACCTTCGCAAATTTTTTAAAAATATCATTCTCCTGTTCCGAAAATGATTTTTTGGAATACCTGGTAATATGAATGCCCGTATTTTTAGAAAGCGATACAGACATTGTTGCAAAATCAGTTCCTAATAAAAATTCCTGTTGTCGTTTAGGGACTAATTTCAAATCTGTACGAGAAAAGAGGTGGCGAAAAAGTTTATTTTTTTCTTTGAAGGAGTAAGTTTTTGAGAAAAAATCAATTCCGGATTCTCTTGATTTATATATATCCTGCAGATATGAAATATCTGTATATGGGACCAGTATTTTCTGGTAATTCTGATAAACTTTACTTTCAAGCCACCACACAACATTCTTTGAACCTTCTTCAAATAGAATGATAATCGAAGTATAAAAATCAACATTCAATTCTTTAAGCTGTTCAAAAACTGTGTGGACCACATCCTGGAGCTCGTTACTTTTTTGCATGGCTAAAGATCTGGAGCGGACTCTTTCCAGAGCAGCTTCTATCTTCGCTTCTTTTGCCTGAGCTATTGCATTTTCTATATCTATAAATCTTCTATAAGCCAGTTCAAACACATTGCGGAAACGACGAAGCAAATCCAGATCTTCTTTGCGTAGTGGAGTGTTGTAAGTTGAAACGCCTAAGGCTCCCAGCCCAATAGAGTAGAAATAGAAATGGACAGAAGCTGATTTATCTAATAATGGGTCGGGGAATTGTTCGTCATCTTTTCTGTACTTTCGGAATATATCTAATGACTTTCCGCGGAAACTCTGATTGAAAAATGCATTCGCCGATTTTTTAATCGTTTTGGCTAACTCGTGAGCTTTTGGATGCTTGACGTATTCAGCGTCTTCAATTATACTTTTATTGTATTGTGTAAAATACTGGTAGTTGAGATATGTATTTTTGCTTTCATTGAGGATAACAGTCTGGATGTTCCTGATATTATTCACTCCAAAAAGTCTCAGCTGACTCGATATAACCTTGCATAATTTTATCATATCAGCAGGCTCTTTCATTGCCAATGCAGACGAACGGACTTTATCAAGCGAAGCTTCTATTTTCAGCTCACGTTTTTTTGCCTCGAGCTCTTTTTTCAGTCTGGCAAGAATTGCTTTATTATTAGCCTGCTTAGTTTTCTTCTTCATTAATTAACTAAATATAGTTTAGTTCAGGAACACAATTAAGAAATTTTAATTGTTGGAAGTACTTCTAACACTTAAGTTAGCTCAAAAACAAAAAACCAGCAACTATTGGTGATTGACAACACAAACTAATTCTTGTGTTAAGGTTTGATATCCTTACCCCAGATAGCAAACCAGATTGTACCGATAAGACCACAAACAAATGCTGTAAAAAAATTTGTGAAAGGCGAAACATTCCAGAGAAAAGCACTGCTCAAGGCTGCAGCTGAAACAATAACATCCCGGATCAGGTAGTATGTTCCGAAAGTTTCAGCTTTTGCATCTTCGGGAGCCAAATCCATAATTAATGCTTTTCTCGTCGGCTCACCGAATTCTTTTAGTCCGCGAATTACAAAGGCAACAATCAGTAATGCAAAGGATTGGGAAAAATAAATTACCAGCGGAAAGATTGTAAAGAAAACAAAAGTTATTAGTATAAAAGGTTTTTTGTAATATCTGTCAGCATAGTAAGCTACAGGAATATAAACAAGCATTGCTGTTATCATTTCCACAACAGTCAATACACCAAACTGAAAAGCACTGATGCCCAGAATATTTACACACCAGACAACTACAAATGCGTATGGAATTTGTTCTGCAAACCTGATGAGAATATCAGAGACCAATAAATTCCACAATGGAGGACTGAAGCTTTTCAATCCTGCCAGATCCTTAATGCTGTTTGTGCTTCGTTTTACATCTTTATCTTCCATTAAAAAATGAATTGCAAAGAGCGCAACTATTCCAAGCACAAATGCTGTGATAAAAGAAATTCTTATACCTGTCGTTGTTCCATAAATTGAAATAAAAGTACCGCCAAGTAATGGACCAAGAGACATCGGAATTCTTTTTACAAGCGAATGGACAGTTACTCCCATTGTTCTTCTGTTTGAAGGAACAGCTTTTGAGATGAGGCTCATGATTGCCGGAAGAGAAACTGCACTCCACGCAATGAAAAGTACAGATCCTGCAAATACTGCTTCCCACGATTGAAAAATAATTACTATCAGATAACCAAGCATTGCGACTGAAGTAAACAGCATCAGTGCTTTCTTATATCCGATTTTATCACTCAAGAATCCGCCGGGGAAAGAATAAAGTGCACTAATAAGATTGTCCATCGCATTGAGAAATCCTACTGCGAGATTTGTTCCGCCAATTGCAAGTATGTAGAGCGGAAGAAAACGTTCGCCCATTTTTTCTCCGAGCATAATCAGCACAACCATAATTATCATCGAGGTTATGTTTTTATTCAACCCGAAGAAATCAGCGATACGATTTCTGAAAGAAGCATTCATCATTAAAATAAAAATTAAGTTTATGCGGGAAGTTCGTTATTCGTTTTCTGGTTTCAAAAACTTTTGAACGTCATCAAATGAAAGGGTATTCTGACTAAAAGAATCGTAAGTTCCCAAATTGAAAACATCGTCAACAATATCAGAGAACTTCTTGAGTATTGATCGGAAAATAAACGGACCAAAACTTACTCTGTTTATTCCGATTTCCTGTAGTGTTTTTAGGGGAACAGATTGAGCTGATCCGAGAATATTAATAGGATGTTTAATTTCTTTACGAAGTGTTTTTACGGTTTCCAAATCCAGAACTCCCACGGGGTAGAAACAGTCAGCCCCAGCACTGAGATATCTTTTTGATCTCTTGATAGCTTCGTCAATTAATTCTGAATTTGATTGTTCCTGTTTGCCGAGAAAACAATCTGTCCTTGCATTTATTACAAGATGAATTCCCCTTCTATCTGCAGTTTCTCTAGCTGCAAAATTCTATCAGCTTGTTCATTTATATTTCTCAATACTCCTTCCTTGCCAATACTGTCTTCAAGATTAATCCCAACAGCACCCGTATTTAACAATAGATTGATATTTTCTTTTAAAGTCGAAATGTCAGAAGCATAGCCCGATTCGATGTCTGCCGTAACCGGAATATCAACGCTATCAGCAATTCTCTTAATAATTTCCAGGTGAGTTGTGAATTTTATTTTCTCTCCGTCTTTGTAACCAAGTGATGCAGAGATTGCTGCACTTGCAGTTGCAACAGCGGGAAATCCTTTAGATTGTAAAATTCTTGCACCAATAGGATCCCATATATTCGGCAGCAAAAGTATTTTGTTACTATTGTGAAGTGATAAAAAAAGTTCAGCCTTCCGTTTTTGTAGTTCGATGTTCATAAATAATTTTATTTAAACAACCTTTGAAATCCTGGGTAAGGTCTGAGCGGAATTAACTCGAACTCGATGAGTTTCTTACCTACATACGGGAGCTTACTTAAAACTTTTTTAGCTTCCACTTTATTTTTTGCTTCCAGTACCAGCACTGCCGATTTCTTTTCTTTGCGGAAATAAAATTCACGGACAATTCCATTTTGATAAAGCTGCCAGAGAGCTTTCGCTTCAGCTTTTGCGTTTCTCCTGAAATCGATTGGTCTGGCTGTACTCATTTCCTTTTCCAATGCAATGATTTTCATTTTTAATTTCCGAATTCTTTTTTCTGAATAATTTTTTGTTCTTTTCGTTTTAAATAATTAAATGATTTCATCCAAAGCAACAATGGGATTCCGATGATCAATGTTAAAAGAAAAAGTCCAACGGGAATATGAACATCATCGGGTAGTATATCTGAGTGGGGACCAATTAAAAATATTGTGAAAAAAAATCCGGCAACTCCGATTACAGCCAATGAAAATAAAAATACAAACAGGCTCACTATCCACTTAATCATTTAATTATAATGTCCGGTTAAACTTCAGCGATACTTTTTAATCCAAATATTTTAACTTTTTTCTCTTTTCCCTTCAACTGTAATTCCGCGACAAACTCAGATCGAAGATATTCCGGAATCTCAACGTTTTGAAGCATGTATTCGCTGATTAAAAACTTCTGACTGTACTTATTGCACTCCTCTTGAATTCTTGCAGTCGTATTCAAAACATCACCATGGTAAACAATTTCTTTTTTAATTGTCCCTATCCATGTCACAGAAACATTTCCGGCGTGCAAAGCTGCTTTAAACTCAGGATGAACTCCGTACTTTTTTAAGTAGTGATCTTTATTCCATTCAATAGCAGTCAGAATATCAAAAAAACAGTTAATGCATCGGGCGTATTTAACTCCCTGCTTATAAGACCACGTTAAAATTATTTCATCACCAATGTATTGATATATTTCGGCTTTTGACATCAGGATCGCACCGGTCATATCGTGAAAATAATCTATAAGAAAAGAGCTGTATTTTGTGTTACCAAGCTTTTCAGCAATTGCAGTTGAAGATTTCAGATCAATAAAGAGAAAAATTTTGTTTACTTCTTCCGGTAAATGATACCTGCCGGTAACATATTTTATTAAATCTCCCGGTCTATGCAGCCTTCTTATCTGCAGAACAGCAATAGAAATAACAGAAATAATACCAATAATTAAAAGATCGCGGGGAAAATTTTCTCTGTAAATAGCGGTGTGTATAGATTGACTCATTGATAAGTTAAGTGTTAAAAAATTACTCGCCGAATTTATCAGAAGTTCATGGAAAGCAATCACAGCAGAATAAACTATCGTTCTGAACAGAAGAAGAAAGAAATACGACTTTCTTCTAAATCTGTCGAGGAACAAAAACTCTTCACAAATTCCGATCGTTGTTCCAACTAAAAATCCGATGAAAAGTCCTCTGAGAGTTGGTCCCGGAATATCGAGCTTGTCGATGTAATGCAACAGAAAACCTATAACAGTTCCGGCTATAGTTCCGATTACTGTATAGATTAACACGTTGGATAATTTGTAATTCCTGGTAACAAACATTTCATTGAAAAAGTATTTATAGAAGACAGTACAGAAATAAACAATTGATATTTAGCTAAATTAGGGAAGAATTAAAAATACTGGCATATATTATAAATAAGCGGAAATATCGCGTGTTCTGTGGTATAACTTAATAACTACTAATCGATTTTTTTAATGGATAAAATTTTATGTTAATTTTATAAAGTAATGCCAGCGGAAATTTTATATATAAAAAATATGGTATGTGACAGGTGCAAAAAGACTGTCACCAGAATTCTCTGTGATCTTGGATTTGCGCACAAGCCCGTTCTGCTTGGCGAAGTCCATCTTAACAAACAAATTGATAAATCATTAAAAGAAAAGTTGAGCAGCAGGTTATCAGCCGAAGGTTTCGAGCTAATTGATAATCGCAAATCCAGAGTGATAGAACAAATCAAGAAAGCTTTAATTGAACTTGTTCAAAATGAATATCCCGATAAAAGACTAAATTTTTCAAAGTATCTCTCTCAACATTTAAATCATGACTATTCATACCTGAGCAACCTTTTCTCTTCCGTTGAAGGGAAAACTATTGAACATTACCTCATTCAGCAGAAAATTGAAAAAGTAAAAGAGCTGCTTGTCTACGACGAGCTGACTCTTTCGGAAATTGCTTATAAACTGGGTTACAGCAGTGTTGCTCATCTTTCAAACCAGTTTAAAAAGGAAACAGGACTCACTCCATCTCACTTCAAAACCATCGGTGCTTCTAAAAGACAATCGCTTGATTCTTTGTAATCAAAATAATCTGTAAATCATTTCTAAAATCATGTAAAACACACCAGGGGTTCCCGGAGTAAATTTTCATTGTTAATTTTTTAAAGGATAAACAATGGAAACAATAAAAACAATCTTAATAATAACTTCATTTCTTTATGGCTCCTGTTCAGAGCATAATTCACATTATGAATCTCTGGAAAAAACAAATGATGCTAGTCAATCCCAAATATTGGAAAGGAAAAACCATATGAATAAAACATCAATTGAATATGCGATAAAATTCAATTCTGATCTCAACAAAATAATAGCTGGTGAAAAAACGAAGCTTTTGTTTTCGCCAAGAATAAAAGACGATGAAAGCAATATAATCAAGCTAGAGACTTTTCATGAGAAAGAAGCACATGTAATTATTGTTTCTGATGATCTCGAGGACTTCAGTCACCTGCATCCCGTAAATGAAGGAAATGGTAATTATTCAGTTGAAATCAATCTTCCTTTCGGAGAGAAGTACGAGATGTTCATTGAGTATAAACCAATGGGCAGTGATAAAATTATTGAGCGCTTTGATCTCAATGTTGAAGGAAGAGAAAAATCAAAAGCAGTGTTTAAAAATGAAAACCACTTCTTTAAAGATCAGAGTGTATCGGTTATACTGCAAAATGCAGAGGATTTATTTTCAGGAAAAGAAATTCATCTTCCGGTTGTCATATTAAAAGATGGCAAAGAACTTAATGCTGCAAAATTTGATAATTATCTTGGTGAAAAAGCTCACGCAGTATTAATAAGAATAGCAAACTTTGACTTTCAACATGTTCATCCAATGGTAATGAACAATCAACTTAATCTTCACATGAATATTGATAAAATCGGGTACTATCGTTTATGGTTACAATTTCAAATTGATGGAACGCTTCACACCGCAGATTTTGTACTGGAAGTAAAACCATCTGGTCATTTAATGGGACAATCAAATCACAATCAACATAAACATTAGGAGGTAAAATGGACCACAATATGGATCACTCAATTCATTCGCGTCACCATATGATGCACATTGCTGACAGCAGAACAGAAAAGCATTTGGATAACAAAACGCAAAGCACCTTCAGACTTGCAGTAAGCGCAACACTTCATTGCTTGATCGGTTGTGGTATTGGTGAAGTTCTCGGAGTGATAATTGGAACAGCATTCGGACTGGATATGATAACCACAATGATAATTGCTGTCATCCTGGGATTTATCGGTGGATTGGTACTCGGAATTGTTCCTTTAATTCGTGCTTCATTTACTTTTCGGAATGCACTTAAAACAGTTATAGTTGCTGAAGGATTAAGCATTGTCGTCATGGAAGCATTTGAGGTTTTAACTCAAGTATTAATACCGGGAGTGATGGAAGCTGGACTAAGCGAACCTATATTCTGGTATGGAATGATTGCGGCACTGACTGTCGGATTTATAGCAGCATTGCCTGTGAATTATATTATGATAAAGAAAGGTGTTCGTCATCAGCATTAATTTTTGAATATTTTTTTTACAACGGCGATGGAAAATTTTAGAGTATATTACTTTAAAATTTTCCCACTGATAAGTGGTGCTGCTATATTATTGAGCAAGACTAAAATCCACAATCTTCCGTTCAACAAGTTGTAGTCCGCAAACAGTTTCTGCCACGAATGACCCATCACATAATGTCCAAATACAAACTCAAAAATTATCGTAATAACTACCCAAAATATTCCAATGCTGAGTAAAGTTTTTGTTCTTTTGATTTTCATCTTTTTGATGAAGAAGTAAATGATTGTAAACTGAACAAGAAGATACAGAATGGTTCCAAGCTGATGTGCAATTTGTTCTCCAAATTGCGGAAGCAGCACACCGACTCTAAATGTGGCAACAATAATTGCACTGACAGCAAGAATAAGCCAGATGCCGAAAGATTTTAAATAGAGCATAAATGAAAAGTCTGATGCAAAATATTTATAAAAAACCCGAACAAATTTACAAAAACCAAAAACTTAAAAGACATTTTTAACTTTTTATGTAAGTTCGCTGTAACAAAAAAGGAAAATATTTTTATGAAATCAATTCTTGTTATTCTATTTGCTGCGTTACTCATTACCGGCTGTAGCAGTTCAAACAAAATATCTAACAGCTGGAAAAATCCGGATGTGACAATAGAATCGGCGAAATTTCAAACGGTTGCAGTATTTGCAATGGTGAAAAATCCGGATATGCGGATGGATGTTGAAGAAGCTATCGCGAGCCAAATGCCAAACACTATCGCAGTTCCTTCATACAAGATGATAACGAATGAAGAACTGGCAGATTTAAATGCTGTTAAGCAAAAACTAAATGAAAGAGGAATGGAAGGAGCGCTTGTGCTCTCAGTAAGGAAAGTGGATGAAAAAACAAGCTATTACTCCTCCGGAATGTATCCTTCTGCTTACTACACTTTTGGCGGATATTATAATTATGCGTGGAATTATATGTATGATCCCTATGTTTATTCGAGCACAAATGTTTATGTAGATCTGGAAACTCTTATCTATTCAATAAAGAATGACCAGCTTATCTGGTATGGTGAGAGTACGTCTGTTAATCCGAAAGATATTCAACAGACAATATCTGAACTCGCAGTATCAATAAAAGAACAATTAGTTGAAGACGGTCTTTTGGATCCGGTACGTTGAACTTAATTATTAAATCAAAATACATTTTCAAATGAATGAAATTAAGTCAGCCGAAGACATTCGTGGATTAGCAAATGCCTTCCGGGAAAGCCGAACATTTTTAACTGCCTTCGAGTTGAAAATATTCTCTGTGCTTGACAATCATATGATGACCGCTGACGAAGTAGCTCAGAAAATTAATTCTGACCAGAGAGCAACAGACAGACTTATGAATGCACTCTGCGCAATGGGAATTCTGAAAAAAGTCCACGGCAAATTCTATAATTCTGATTTATCCTCTAAATATCTTGTTGAAGGCAAACCAGATTTTATGGGTAACCTTTATCACACGAATAATTTATGGGACAACTGGAGTTACCTGACTGAGTCAGTGATTAAAGGCAGTTCAGCAGTTGATGATGAAGATGAATTAGCTGGAGATGATTGGGTTGAAGCTTTTATCAGTGCGATGCATTACCGTGGAGTTCATCAGGGAAAAATTCTTTCGATGATGATTGATTTGACAAATGTGAAAACAATGCTCGATGTTGGCGGGGGTTCTGCCGCATTCTCAATTGAAATTGTGAAGAAAAATCCATCCATCAATGCATTTGTGCTTGATTTACCATACGTTATTCCTTTGACAAAAAGATATGTAAGTGAAGCAGGCCTATCAGAAAAATTTAGTTTTATTGAAGGCGATTATTTAACAAAAAACTTTGAAGGCAGTTATGATTTGATTCTTCTTTCTGCAATCGTTCATATAAATAGCTATGATCAAAATAAAATGCTTATAAAAAAATGTGCAGATGTATTGAACAAGAATGGAATGATAGTTATAAACGATTTCATAATGAATGATGACAGAACGCAGCCGTATCACGGGGCATTGTTTGCATTAAATATGCTTGTTGCAACCGAAAACGGGGATACATATACTGAAAAAGAATTCAGAGAATGGTTTGAATCAGCAGGTCTTTCTAATATTGAAAGAAAAAATACTTCCTTCGGCTCAGACCTGATGATAGCTTTTAAATGATTTTATCTATCGAACCTGTTCGGCTTCAAACCTGCCCCAGTTAATCACTCCGGGAAATCCAACATAACTCCATTGCCCATCAATCCTATAAGGAAGTTGCATTGAACAATCCAACAACACATTGTTATCTATCATTCCGGGATTTAGATTCAGGGATAAAGTTCCGAGTGGATTTGCGATTCCTTCAAAATTACCGTGACCAATTTGCGGCCCGATATTTTCACAATTTGAAACACGATTAAATCGCCAACCGCCTTTCACTTCAACTGAATCAATACTATCAATCCACAGATATCCTTCGATTATTTTGTTCCAGGAACTGTCGTAACCGGTGTACTTGTAAGATTTTGGAAAAGAGTTTGGATCAGAATCCTCGCAGGAATAAAAAACTATCAGAGAGAAAGCTAACAAACCGAGAACTAATTTCATTTTAATAATCCTCAAAATTGACGGATGAAATTAAATGAATTATTACCAGGGAGTCAATGAGATTTTATAGTCCCAAGTATCAAAAAAGAATTTAAAACTTACTTAACAAGCATCATCTTTTTTGCTGATGAAAAATTCCCGGATGACAGAACGTAGTAGTAAACACCGCTGCTAAGATGTGAAGCATTAAACTCTAGTTCATATTCACCAGCCGAAAGTTCACTGTTCACAAGAGTAGCTACTTCATTGCCAAGAACATTATAAACTTTCAGAGATACTTTACCGGTCACCGGCAACTGATAACGAATTACTGTAATCGGATTAAACGGATTTGGATAATTCTGTTCCAGTAAAAAATTGTTGAGGTTAGAAGAATTCTCATCTCCTGAAACCGAAGAAGGATTCAGCTCTCTTATTACCACTGCATTCGGAGTCATTAAACCACCTGAACCGTTAGGAATAAAATCTTCTATGTAAACACCGTTGCTGTCGTACATCTTAACTGAATGAGTTGCACCATTCCCTATTAGAATATTTCCGTTAGGGAAAAAATCTACTCCTTCTGCCTGACTCAATCCGGTTATGAAGTTATTAATAAATGTTCCGGAGGAATTAAATCTTTTAACTGCTGTACCGTCGTAGTCAATTGCAAGCAAATCACCATTATCATCAAACCAGATATTGGTTGGGCCAGCAAGATTTGAATTAACAAATATCCCAAGATCGTTACCACTTGCATCAAATTTCCTGACATTATCTGTTCCGTAGGAAGAAACGTATAAATTTCCATCGTCGTCCCAGTCAATACCAATACTTTGAGCAACGCCAACGGTAGTAAAGTCATCTATAAAAGTTCCGTCAAGTTGATAGCGTTTTACTTTTCCATTGCCTGACCACTGCAAAACATAAAGCAAACTGTCAGGACCGATCTTCATTCTGGTCGGTCCGCCGATACCGGTTGCGAAATCCCCGATAAAATCTCCTGTTGTTGAATTATATTTTGTTATTCTTCCCGTATTCAGATTCGAAATCAAAACTACTTGCTGATCTTCAAGAAAAAGAATATCCTGCGGCCAGGCAAGAACCGTATCTATAAATGTTATCGGGTTTTCTCCGTTTTCATCAAACTTTAAAATTTTCCAGGGAGGACTTGAAAAGTTTCCTGCATCGCTTATATAGATTTCCAAATCCTGGCTGAAAACATTTGAGGCAAATAAAAGAAAGACTATAACAATAACCAGGAGAATAGTTTTTTTGATGAATGTAACACTTTGCATTTTACAGCTCCTTAGATTGTTGGTGAAAAATCTGCCGGAATATTCCCTTGACATTCGGCAACAATATCTAAACAGAAACTATAAAATGCTGACAATAAAGGATAGGTGGAAAATTAGTGTTTTTTGCGGTTGAAGTTATAGAATTTCATTTAACAGAATTGCACTCACATATAATCCTATTCCGTAAATCAAATGCGTACCCAGACTTTTAAGTCTTAGCAAGTTTGGATTAGGAAGTTTTGCTGATGCTATACCAAATCCAAATGCCGGCTGCATTATAAAAAATGGCCCGACTGATGTAATTAATCCAATTATGACCGCAGGAAAGAAGGTTGGTTTATACAACCAGCTAACTCCGTAGACAGCAATAAGTATAAAAGCAAAAGAGATTCCAATTAAATAATGAACCGTCCAGCCTAAAAATAACTCGTGTGATATTTGTGGTGCGTCTTGAATTTTATTGTGAAAAAATTTTCCTTTCGGAAAATTTCCTACCCAGCGTCCAACATATTTATAATCAAGAGATTTTATTTTAAATAGTTTGAGAAATGAAACCCATATGTCTATTGCCAGCGTAGCGCCAATTCCAATAAGCAGAGTTTTTAAAATTATAATTATCATGTTTTAACTAAATGTTTACTTTGATAGCTACCGTGCGTTACCATGACGGCGATGATTATTTTAACAGCTCGATAAGTTTTTCTTTGGTTAGTCCACATTGATTTAAGATTCCCAGCAATGTTCCTTTGGATAAATCGGAGTGAAGCGGACAACAGTTCTGAATTCATCTTTGCGAAGACATACGTGACTTCCTTTTTGTCTTACGATTTGAAAGCCCTCGCGTTCAAGAATTTTGATCAGTTCTTTACCTGATAGAACAGGAAGCTTAGCCATTCACAGCTACTTCAAAAGGATAAAGAATTATTTCGCCATCTGAACCAGGATAATCCTCAGGTTCAAAACTTTCAAGATATAATTCCACAGCTTCTTTAAGATTGGTCTGTGCTTCTTCAATAGTTTTCCCCTGACTCACGACATCAAGTTCAAGACAATGAGCCACAAACCAATTTTCTTCTCTATTTATTACAGCGGTGAATTTCTTCTTCATTTTATCTCCGGTTTTTAACTAATCCAAAATATGAAAATAAATCCTTAGGATAAAGGGAGAGTAAATAATGGTGAAAGCTATGTCAGGCAACTATATTACAACATGATGGAGTTAAATTGTATTTCTCCAATTACGTTTTTCAATTGATCGAACAGAATTGAGATTTCTTATACTTTCAAGAAAATTTACAAGTCTTGATAGCTCATCATCTCCCAAATCACCAACGAATGGAATCACCGGAATATGGTTCCCGTAATTTCTCTGAAGTTTTTCCGGACTGTCATCAATTACTAAAATTTTTTCTAATTCGAAGCCGAGCTTCTTGACTTTTTTCAAATCTTTAATCCAGTACTGCTCACGCGATTCAATATCGATTTTAGAAACACATTTGTCCCGTGCCCAAACAAATTTAAGAACAGATTGATCAGCGAAAAGTTGTTTGACTATATCGTTAGCATACTCTGAAGTTGATGAAGTCCAAACTGCAAGTTTGAAATTTTCATTGATGAATTTAAGAAAATTCTCAAGCCCCGGCCTTTTGTAAACGAAGTATTGGCCAACTCTGAAATCTTCCGGAAAAGATAGCCTTGTCAGACTTGAATAGATTAAGGTTTCATCAAGATCAATTATTAGTAGTTTATCTTTCATTAAGATTGTTATCGCTGAGTTATTGAGTTTACTCTCTCCCCTTCATCTTCTTTACATCTTTCATTGTGCGATGAAAAAACCTCCCCCACTTTTTATCCTTCGGTGCATCAACCTGAACTTGTTTCAGGTTCTCTACTCAATTCAAAATCAAGAAGTAAGATTCCGAATCAAGTTCGGAATGACAGCGGATTATATACATCATCTCCCCTTCATCTTTTTTACATCTTTCATTGTGGAATGAAAGAACTTGCCGAACTTTTTATCTTTCTGTCTCTTTTCAACGTAGGACATTTCATTATACAATGACTCTTTATAAATCTTGATATAATTATTATAACGCTCTTCTGAAATCTCTCCCCTTTCAACGGCTTCAAGTACTGCGCAACCCGCTTCGACAGTGTGAGTGCAGTCTTTGTATTTGCACTGGTCTGCGAGCTCATCAATTTCATTGAACGTATCACCGAGTCCTGACTCGTTTGAGATTACTCCGAGTTCACGCATTCCGGGATTATCTATTATTATTGCTCCGTTTTCTAAAACTATAAGTTCGCGGCGGGTTGTGGTGTGTTTTCCTCTTCCATCTTTTTCTCTTATCGGCTGTGTTTTGTACAGTTCCTGATTAATTAAATTATTCAGCAAGGTTGTTTTGCCAACACCAGATGAACCAAGCAGGCAGTAAGTTTTAAATGGCTCAAATAAAGTTTTAATACTTTCTATATCGCTTGCGCTGTTATTGCTGAAAGAAGCAATCTTAACATCAGGCAAAATTTTACGGATATCATTCTTCTTTTGCTCAATTTCTTCAGCATTTATTAGATCACTTTTACTTAAGAATATTGCCGGAGTAATCTTGCCTTCGTTTATCATCACAAGGTATCGTTCGAGCCGTCTTAAATTAAAATTGGAATCGAGCGACTGCATAATGATTGCAGTATCAATGTTCGCAGCGATAAGTTGGTAATCAACTTTTTTGCCGGATGCTTTTCTTTTCAGTAATGTTTTGCGCGAAAGAATGTCGTGAATAATCGCCAGAGAACTATCATCGAATAGTTGTGCATAAACCCAATCGCCGACAGCAGGCATATCAAGGGAGTTCTCTGAATTAAACAAAAATTTTCCCGTAAGCTCTGCATAAATATCTTTTACACCGTTGGAAACAACAAAGCTGTTTTTGTTTACGCTTATTACTCTTACGATGTTAAAATCAGTTTTGGATAAATCTATTTTATCGCTGAACCAATTATCGAAGCCGAGATTTTGTAGGTTGTCCATTTTATTTTAAATATTTACTGTCGTTATAAACTTTAAAAAGAATATAATTTTAAAAGATCGTTTTCTTCTTATATAATTTATAGTCAACAAATCTTTTATCTAATTCTAACTCTTCTAAATGTCTCCAATACAAAACATTTATAGCAAATGGAATGGCAAGTATAAGTGAATACATTCCACCGTAAAAAAGTGGAAATCCAATTAACCAAAGTAAAAAACCGAGATACATCGGGTGCCTTATCCTCGAATAAATTCCACTTGTAATAAGATCGCCTTCGTAAGTTTCTAATGTTTTGATTGTTAATAAAGCAGTTAAGAAAATAATTACACCAAGAATAGCTAACGAGATACCAAAATAACTCAATATTATCGGAAGGTTTGTTTCGGACGGATCGAAGCTGCAGAGTAAAAACCAGGAAGTCCATAATAACAACATATTTGAGAATATAATTACAAACGAAATCCTGCTCGCTTTAATTAATTTTTTGTGTTTCAAGATTTCATAACTAAGTCTGACTATGTGAGCAATTATACATAAAGATACTAACGGGAGAAACATCTGATTATTCATTTCTGCTGTACAATAAAATTGATTAATTAATTCAGACGGCCTTTGGTTTAGTAAATGGAACCAACATTGGTACTTCGTGCTGATATTTTATATAAGCTTCGCCGAATTCTAATACAAGTTTCTTTTCTTCCAGTATTGTCCCAATGATTACATAAATGGTTAGCACTGTGTTTATGAGCAGATCCATTAACGTAAATATTGTACTCCACAAGAAAATTATTAGAGCTAAATACATCGGATGTCTTATTACTCCCAATAAACCTTTCTTTTTAATTGTTTCGGCAGGATTTATTGTTAATTCCTTTCCAGAGTTTAATATTTGCCTGATTCCGAAAAACGATAAAGAATCATAATTAAAGAAGAACGCCCAGAAGAATAATAACAGTGAACCATACATTAAAGCGTAACGTATAATAGACCAGGGGAAAGTATATGATACAATTATTTCGTTATCGTATGGAGATGTATAATCAATTAGCAGAATGAGGAGTACGAGAGCGGATAAAACGTAAAAGAGACGATAGAAAGCGTAATATTTTTTTAATATGCGGCTGATAAATTTTGTAAATGAAATGCTTATTAAAAAACTATGAAGGGCGCAGTAGCCTGCCCAAAGTCCGCAAATAAAAAAATATCTCATAACCTATTTCCCCGTAGTTATTGCCTAATAAATATTTCTCACGCCCCCATATTTATCTGGATTTATTTTTAAAACCAATAACTTCCATTGCGGTTGGAAACAACAAAGCTGCTTTTATTAACGCTGATTACACTTATAAAGTTCAGAAAATAAATTATAATTTTCATTTGATAAGCTTTTCAATGTAATCCGGAAGAAGAATTCCCGACTTAAGTTTTGGATCCTCTTTCGGCTGTTCGAATTTTTTTGAAAACGGTATAACACCTGCCCAAACCGGCAAATCATAATCTTCTTCTTCATCCTTTGGCGGACCGGATCTTATTTTTGCTGAAGCTTCATCTATCTTAAGTGAAACAACTGAAGTTGCATTAAGTTCTTTTTCGTTTGGCTTTCTTGCATCATTCCATCTGCCCGGAATGATATGATTTGTTATTGCTTCCAGAGCATTGAGTTTTTCAATTTTATTTTTAATCAATTGGCCTTTACCAAAAATCACCACAGATCTGTAGTTCATTGAATGATGAAAAACTGATCGTGCCAGGACAAGCTCATCTAAAATTGTAACTGAAACAGCTATTTCTTCTCCGCTGGCAATTTGTTTAAGAAGCCGGCTGGCTTTTGCACCATGAAATACAAGATGATCGTTCATTCTCGCGTGGATAGTCGGGATAATGAACGGGTGTCCATCCTGAATAAAACTGATGTGGCAATACAAAGCTTCATCAATAATTTTATTGATGGTTTCAGAATCGTAAAAACCTCTTTCCGGTATGCGATTGACTTTTATTTTTTTACCCGGTTTATGCTTCAAGTATTTCACCTTTTAGATTAAAATAACCTTATCGTTTATTAATCATTGGGATTATACCCCCCGAAAAATTTTAAATCAACTTTATCCTTAAACCAATTGTTGAAGCCGAGGTTTTTTATGGTGTTCATATTTTGATTATTTAAAGCTCATTCTAGTTGTTAGTTCTACTAGCTTTTTTTTGTTTTCATCACTCAAAAAATTATTAAAGCAAATTAAGAATCCCTGAAGAACATTATTTATTATACTTTCAAAGTATTCTAATACTTCAAATAGACGATAAATACTTATTGATTCATACGCAACAGTTTTAACAGAAATGTTATCATCTTTCAACTCAAGATCAAGTAATTCCGAACAATCCTTATATGAATGATGAACTGACTTACTTTTTGCATCATATACATCGTCAGTTAGCATTTCTAATAAATCACTTGGAATCCCGGCCTGAGGTGCAAGTGCAGTAAGTGCAATTGATAGACTTTCTCTACATTCGGCTGGAGAAGGGGATTTTTCATAACGAAACCAAGCAATTAAATCTCTTTTGCATTGCTCATCTTGTTGCATTACAGTAAAGTACTGTGCAAGTGTATTTGCTTCATCAATTGTGCGTATTAGTAAAAGTGAAGAATTATATTTTTCAATGCTATCAAGAAACAAATTGCACATGTTTATAATCTTTGTGAATAATAATAAAGCAGCACATATTGGAGACTCATTATTTAACTCAAAGTGGGCATTAAATATTTCCGAATGATATTCTGTTAACATTTTAACATATTCTCTATACTTTGCATCCATTTTGCCTATTTCATTTTTCATCTTTTCTAAATCCCAGCTTTCTCTATCGGTTAAATATTTAACCACATCGGATTTTGATTTCTCGTTTTTGTTTTCATCATTAGCTAAACGCTTAAAGTTTTCGTATGTGATGCAATGCTGACCATGTTTGTCAACTACTACCAAAATATTTTTTTCCTTGAGCCAACTATCTAAGGTAGGTTCACTCATATTCATTATATAAGCGCACTTCCCGATTGATATTAATAACGGTTTCGATTCTGTCTTTTTTTTCTTTTTTGCCATATATAAAGCTAATAATTCATTCCATCGTAGAGTGCAACCTAAAGAAAAAATGTTCATTAGCACTTTTTCCAAGTACATCTCTATACCAAAAGCAAAAACCCTTTGAGTGGATTTTCATCTTTTAGCTTAACAATATTTCAAGTACTGAAGTAGTGAAACTCTTGTCTCATCATTCTTACTTTTTCAGGTGGGATTATTTTTAAATAATTATATCCCACATTTAGTACATCGTGCAAAAAACCAAGAGATGCGTTAAGATTTCTTAAATAAAAAACTTCAGAAACTTTATCATCATAAAACTTCATTTTTGCAGCTGACCAATGAGTAAATGCATTTAACGTAGTCCAATTTTGGTAATATGGAGCATATTTTAAATTAAATAGCACCTTAGCCATCTCTGCTGCCACTTCACTGCGTGATCTGAATGAGATTTCCTTTTTGCCTTTTATAAATCCCGGCAGACAATGCCAATCAATTTCTTGCAAACTTCTTAATTCTTTTTTCGCTTTTGGATCAACAAGTTCAACCAATTTCAAATTCTTTGCATCCTCAGTAAACTTATTATGTGGATACCTGTCATTTATTTTCTTTAAATAAGGATCAACTTCTAATACAGTCGCATAGTTTTTAGAAACTTTTAAGTAGTATTCTGCACCAAATTGAAAAAATCTTCGGGCAAGTTGTTCTCCCTGAAAGTTATTATCAAGATAGATTTTATAGAACCATAATAAGTCTATATTTACTTCCAAAGATGAACGCATTAGAATATGCATACTATCAATATCTCTGAAAGTTAATTTTGATATTGCTAACAACAAGTCAGCAATTCTCTCGATTGACTCAGAAATAAATTTCTTTGTGTAGTTAAATTCTGTTTCTTTCTTTTGGAATGTTAATCTGAGTGAACAAACTTCTTCATAAGAACTTAATATTAGTTTATCAAGTTTATCTTTATTTGGTAATGGTATAGAAGATCTTGATATCTTCATTACGAAACTTCTTGTGTATTTAAATTATTTTTCTTTTCAAACTTCCCCATTCTTCCCAAAGAAAACAACGGGGCAGACGTGACTTCCGGGAAAAACTATCCTTAAATCTGTTATTTGCTCTTAACATATTCTCTCTCCACTCCGAAAGTAAATATCTGTTTCAAGATTATGGTGCTCTCATTTTTTATAAACTTAATTCTGAAATAATTAAGTCCTTTCACAATGAAGTAATCGGCAGAAATTGGAATCAACAGATTGGATGAACTACCTTCAGATTGATAATACAATTTGTCGTCTATGAATTTTATTTGAATTTTGCCATAGCTGTCCGCATATTCTTTGATCGTGTTTATATCAATGTTATCGTAACTCGCAGATAAACCGTCCAGAGCCCATTGGTATTTATCAATTGCTGTTTGTTCATTCGCAGTTTTCAATAATTTCTGCAAGGCATTTTTATAAGCTGTCGGGAAAGCATTTTCCGGTTCGACTTCAATATCTGGATTAATTCCAATTCCTTCCCAGGCGAGAGGATTTCCCGAATATATTTTTTTCCAGGCCGGAATTTGCAGAACGAAATTTTCATCAATAGCGATATGTTCAACCGGGTTTTCAGCGCCTTTGGTTTTCCTGCCGACGATTACAGTGTTCTTATTGAAATATTTTAAATGAGCGGTGAATGCTTCAGCAGCCGATGCAGTTACCTGAGATGTTAAAACATAAACAGGAATGTCAGTTAACTTACGACCAGTTACCTGTGCCGGTACAACTTCAGAATAAATAGTACTATCCAGTGTAGATTGAGTAGTGTTTAATACCAGCGGTTCTTTATTATCAATGAAGTATGCAAGTAAATAGACAACCATATCACCCCAGCCGCCGCCGTTTTCGCGCAGGTCGATAATCAATGCATTGCAATTGGAAAAATAGTTCATCGTAGCATCCGCAACTTTGGCAGCGTAATCCGTGGAAAAGAAAACACTAAGATTAAGATATCCAACATTGCCGTCCAGTATTTTCAGTTCCTTAAATCCATAGTTATTCCAGATTTCCGTTTTGGCTTCTTCTTCTGTATAGTCTGAACTGTTAGATGTTTCTTCCAGCAATGCTTTTGCCAAACCAGGGTTGTAAATAAGATCGAGATGCTTATCGCTGCTGAATGTTTCGAGATTGTTCGTCACCTGAGTTGCAAAATCGATCGGGGAATTAATCCCATCATAATATCTATCTGAAATTTGTTTATTCAACCCGCCAATTATTTTTTCAGATATTTCCGGAAAGGGATAAATTTTTTCAATTTTCTGTATTACATCAGTGAGGATTTTTACTTTCTCTGCGGAAGTTAACGTTTGTGCGTGAATCTGAACAGACAGGAAAATAAATAACAGGAAGAATGTTTTAAACTTCATAGAATCGACTCCCGGATTTTACCTTTTGTCCTTTTTAATTGAACCTGATAAAATATTCAATGCTAACTTCCCAATTCTTTCAAAAGAAAACAACGCGAGAAAATAATTTTTAACCCACGACTTCAGTCGTGGGAAAGAAACGCAGAACGAATTCCCGCAGAAACCGATTCATCGGTTTACTATACTTAGTCCATACTTCTCAGCAAACCTTGAAAACGGTTGAAACCGTTGAGAAATAATTTGTATTTCACTTTATACCCACGGATAAATCCGTGGGTTATAATTTGTACGTTACAAGTTAAGCAAAGCTAATAACTTCTGTATCTAACTTTCCCATTCTCCCAAAAGAAAACAACAAAAAGAGTGATTTTAATTTGGTGCACAGAATTTTATATTAACTAATAATATAATTATGATAAAGACACTTACAATTTTTTCGATTCTGCTGGTTACCCTGCCGTTATCTGCTCAGCATCAGGCACTGAACTATATGAGCAGAGGAAAATATGATGTGAGTTTTCAGGTTTTATCGTTGTATGATTCAAGCAGAACAACAGCCGATAATAAAAGTTACAGACCTGTTCAGGTGAGTGTCTGGTTCCCCGCACACCTTTCCGGAAAATCTGATCCGTTTACAAATGAAGATTATTTTATATTAAGTGCTGCTGAAACTCAATTTCAGGTTTCAAAATCAATGCAGGACAGCGCCATTATACAATATGAAAATCTTCTGCAGCAAAACGGAGTGAGCAATAAAACAGTCCGTGCCTGGTTCGATCTTCAAATGCTTGCAGATGAAAACGCCGTTCCTTTAAATGAAAAATTTCCATTGATAGTTGTTGCACAGGGTAACTATCACTCTGCTCATCACCAGGCTTTTTTGTGTGAATTCATTGCAAGCAATGGATATGTTGTTGCGACTACACCTTCTCAAACGAGAATATCCGGACCGATGACAGATGATTCGCAGGCTGTTGAAAGTGCTGAAGAACAGGTTAAGGATATGGAATTTGCAATCAGCTCACTTCACAGATTCACCAACATAGATTTTAATAATATCGCTTTAATAGGTCATAGTTTTGGCGGGCGGTCTGTTCTACTGTTACAAATGAAAAATAATAATGTCAGATGTCTGGTAAGTCTGGATGGCGGAATTGGTCTCGGTTCTGCGGTGGAGGACATAAAAAAATCACCCTATTATGATAGCGATAAAATGAATGTACCGCTTCTTCATTTTTATGAGGACACTGATGAATTTATCATTCCCGACTTCAGTTTGATAAATTCGTTTGACAGATCGGAAAGGTTCCTGGTAAAGATAAATGATTTTCATCATTACTATTTTTCGAGCATCGGAGTGGTTTCGGGGCAGCTGGATGGTTTTTCTCCCGACTCACAAAATCTTGCCGACAAATGCAAATTGATCTTTTATTTCACATTGGATTTTGTCGATGCGGTGTTTAAAGATGATGAAGAGGAGCTGATTAAACTGAAAGAAAAATTTTCTTCAGCCGCTGCCGGAAGCGAACTGATAGAATTTCAGCTTAAATAAGGTAAAGACGTCTGCAAGTTTTTCGCTAAAACAAATCTTCATCAAACATCCCAAATCTTCCCAAAGAAAACAACGGGAAAACAAGTTAGCCTAATCATTGTGTTCTATTGTAACAACTACATTTCCTTTTTTGTGACCGGACCCGACATATTTGTGCGCTTCAACAATTTGTTCCATCGGATAGGATCTGTCAATTATTGGTTTCAACTTGCCCGACTCAACAAGTTCTTTTAAGAAAATCAAATCCTTAGAATTATTATCAGGACCGCCACCAATCATTTTTCTGCCGGTTGTTATCGATTGCCATTTCATTTGAATTGTTACCGCAGGCACAGCGACAGCGTGCAGAAGAGTTCCGGTTTTTGTAAGAGATTTTATACAGTCTGAGAATGGAGTTTTACCGGCAACTTCAAAAATCACATCATATAACTCACCGCTTTTTGTAAAATCATCTTTGGTGTAATCAACAATTTTATCCGCACCGAGTGACTTTACCAACTCAATCTTATCAGTTCTGCAAACAGCAGTTACCTCAGCGCAGTAGTATTTCGCAATCTGGACTGCAGAAGTTCCTACGCTCCCCGACGCTCCGGTTATCAGAACTTTTTGTCCTTTTTGAATTTTTGCCTCCCTCATAAAATATAAAGCTGTCAGTCCTCCAAAAGGTATAGCAGCAGCTTCCTCGAAATTTAAATTTGCAGGCTTACCTGCTATTCCCACGAGCTTCCAATCCTCAGAAAGGCATAAGTACTGAGCGTAGCATCCGAATTGATGTCCCATCAATCCGAAAACAGGATCGCCGACTTTATACTTTGTAACATTTTTACCAACCGCTTCAACCACTCCAGAAAAATCCATTCCCAACACAGAATTTCTTGGTTTAGTAAGTCCAAGCGCAAACCGGGCAGGAAGCCAAAATGAAATTGGAACATTAAAACTCCGCACCCTGTAATCTGCAGCTGACACTGTTGTTGCGAAAACTTTTACAAGTATTTCGTTATTACCGGGCGTGGGTTTTTCTATTTCTTTAATTTGAAGAACTTCGGGCGGACCGTATTTAGTAGCCACAATTGCTTTCATAATTCACGTCAATTGATTTTTAATAATGATGAAAAACTAAAAGATAATCGTGGACCTGCAGAAGTTTTAAATCCAACTGCTTCTGCATTATTTAATGTTGATGCAAATTCTTTTTTAGAAACGTGAAATAATTTTGGCTCTACAATTAAGAACTCACCATTCTCTTTAAGAAAACTTTTCAAAGTTGTAAAAAGTTTATTTTTATCCGGGACTTCGTGAACCATATAAAACGCAAGAATAAAATCTACTTTTTCAGGTATAACGATTTTGTCTTCTTCACATTTAATTAATTGAATAATGTTTTCAAGAGATGTGCCCCGTATTTTATTCTTAATCTTTTGCAGCATTCCTTCCTGCAGATCAACTGCATAAACTTTTCCGTTCGCTCCAACCATTTTTGCTAACTCGACAGAAAAGAATCCAGGCCCGCATCCAATATCAAGAACCTTCATTCCTTCTTTAACAAAAGGAGAAAGTATTTTCTGCGGATTCTGCAACCATCTTCTTAATTTATTATCGAGTGAGTTCGCCAGTTCAACAGGGCAAACGCGGTTTTTGTCTTCTCTCATATTATGCTTTTAAAAATGTTTTCTCTTGGTAAACCTCCCAATTCTCTCAAAAGAAAACAACGGGGGGGAAAATAATTTTCATTAAATAAAGTAGGAACACAAAATTTTGTGTCCCTACGAATATGCTGTTAAGATAATAATAAGTCACGGTTTAATTTTGCACATCTTTGTTTGCTAATTGTAAATCGATTGTTTTTGACATTAGACAGAAAATAACCGAAGTTTCGTGAAGAAAATTTAATCGGGGGTTTTATGACGAGCAGAATATTATTATTCATTTGTGTTTCCTTAACAGGCATTTTACTTTTCAATTGTTCGGACGACGCGGAACCGACTCCACTGGAGAATATTTTGTACGGCACATATGACAACATGGGTGCAGACTACCAACCTGACAGTACTTCAAATAATGTCCTTGATGCTTCGTCCCCGGATTCAACATACCTTGTATTATTCCGAAATAAAACATTTATAATGAGGGTGAATTTATACGTAAACTCTCTGGACACATTAATAAGTATACAACAAAGCGGCAATTTTACATTAAAGAACACAAGATATATTGAACCAACGGGATATTTAAGTCCTTCGTACTGGATCGGGCAAATAGAATTTATTCCGGGAAATAATCTGAATTGGGGAGGTGAATTTGTAATGTACCCTCAGCCTCCATATGCTTTAAGGTTTAATGAATTAGTATTCATAGGTATTCCGGATTCCAAAGGGAGGATTGTAGTATATAGTTGGGTAAGGTAATTTTTATGGCTCCACAGTTGAACCATAAAAAAACCATTCCTCTGTTTTGTACTTCCCAATTCTTCCCAAAGAAAACAACGAAAAGGTCCTGCGAATGTTTTTTTATAAAATCGCTAATATTTTCTGTGCATAGTTAATTAATTCCAAATTACTTTTTACCGGTTCTCCGTTTTCCAGATAGATTGTGTCTTCCATTCCAATTCTGCTGTCGTACCCTCTTCTTTTTGCCTCCCGCAAAATATCCCACGAAACGGAATTAAATCCGTGTAATAATCGCGGAACTTCTACTCCGTTTTTATCCAACACTTCTTCTATTTCATTTATGCATTCAATAGCTTCCGGTAAATTTTCCGGTTCGGGCTCAATTAAAATTCTGAAGCAATCCTTGTACAAATCGCTTTCAACAAGTTTTTCAGCTGCTTTCTTTTCATTCAGTCCCGCTTCAATTTTTACTCCTTTCGATATCAGCAATTCAGCTATTTCAATTGCGTCATCTTCTATGATATTGACTGAAATAAAATCCGGGATGTTTTTCCATTCTTTGATATAACTTTTTCTTTTTGCCAGATCAGGTTCTATCCAATCACCTGAACTAATTCCTAATTGTATTTCGGGTGAAATCCCTTTTACCAAAGAAACCAGATTATTTACGTCATCAGGTTTTAAACTTTCATTACCATTTTCATCATAACAATGAATATGAAAAACTTTATGTCCGTTTTCAAATAAGAGTTTAACCTCATTCCCGATTTCATCAAGCGATTGAGGAATAAACTTGTTTTGCTTTTTAGGTCTGGCACCATTCAACGCGATTTTAATCAGCATAGTATCCTTTAAATTAATTTTTATGATTAAACTTCATCATTATTTCGAAAGATAACAATGAGGGGATTGAGATTTGTATAATTAACTTTCATCAACAAGCGATATAATTAAGTTGTCTTTAAATACATAAGTTGATTTTCCATTCATAATCAAAGTCTCTCCGGCTTTTAATCCATTAGGTAAATCTATTGCCAGTATACCGCGAAAGATTATTTCAATATTCAACATATCATCCGATTCAGTGTATGAGATAATTTTTTGTTCTCTTTGCTTAAACATTTTAACTGAATTGTTTGCAAGTTCCCTGAATTCTTCGATTCCTTTTGTACGAGCATTTTCTACACCATTTGAAATGTTCTTAAATTCAATATCAGAATGAAGATATGCCAGCATACTTTCAACATTAAATGAATTATATGCTTTAATAAAGTTTTTTACTATTTCAATTTTTTTCATCTGACTTCCTTTTTCTTTCCCCAAAAACCAACCGAAAATTATAAAAACACGACTGTTCAAAATAATTTTATCATCCGGTTTTGCTTTTAATTTTCAATTCATAATATTTGCACCCTCATTTATTCATTAACAATAGAACGATGGTGATTTATGCTGAATTACATAAAACATATGGGACTAAGGTCGTTCGGTATTGTGCGGATATTTAGTTAATAGTTTAACTCCCTGACTATCCGCTCATCTGGGCGGATTTAATCCATAAAAACAAAAAACAATTTCCTTTTCGCAGGAGTCGAATGACTTTGCATATTGGCAAATCATTTCCAACTGCAAAATGAGATTCTTCTAGTTAAAATATTTTTAAATAATTAATGAATAAAAATGTCAATAACAATAGCAGACACTTATTACTTGAAAGCGCTTAATTTATATCCGTATGATCTGGACCAGGTAATTGAAGCACTTAACTTTGCAATCAGTTATGACAAAGATCATGCTGGCGCACACTGCCTTTTAGGCAATTTGAATATGTACCAGTTAGGTAAAATCAGCGAAGCTGAAAATCACTTTGAAAAGGCATTGGCCAGCGATTTAAATTATGTCGAGACTTATTACTCTTATACCAATTTATTACTTCAGATTGGTGAATATGGAAAAGCGAAAAAGCTGATCAACTATGCATATAAAATTAAGGGTGTTAATGTTTCGAGGTTAAAACATAGTGAAGGATTGATTGCGGAGTTTAAAGGTCACTTACACAAAGCAAAAAAATACATGAAATTTGCTTATGACCGTTCATGCAATAAATTGGAGAGGGACTTCTTAAATGATGAACTCGAAAGGGTGAACTCAAAACTGAAGCCTCCGGATAAATCAAGCGCAAGTAAACGGGAGGGAAAATAATACCTCCCGGCTTTTTTAATGATTACTTTGAAAATGATATGGAAAAATTTGTTCATATAAATCTTGTTGATTCTACCCAATGATATTCTGGAAAACATGCAACAACGCTAAAATTCTTTAAACTTTTCTGACACCAATAATTTTCCCACGACACAATAATTGCCCCAGCTAAAATAATAGTTAAAATAAATTGCTTTCCTAATTGATTAATACTTATCTAAGTTTACTTACGAATTAATATTGTTTGTGTAAAATCTATTTTAGGGAGATAGATTGTGCAGATTTCTGAAAAACAACTTACGACTTATCTTGCTCTGTTTAATACTGCTGCACCTCGCCACGATATTCTACCCTTAACAACCAATCTAAAATCTTCCAGCAGAAACTTTTTAATTGTGAATCAGATATTTCTTATCCATAAGAAAGTTCAATAAAACAATACATACAATTTATAAATCATTTAAAAAAAGGCACCAAAATGAAAAACACAATTTTTGTTTTCATGTTAATCTTAACTTTTGGTCTTATGCAGGCCACTCAAGCTCAGTTTTTAGAAACCATTAAAAAGAAAACTGAAGAGACTGTTAAAAAGGAAATTGAAAAAAAGCCTGAAACAAAAGATGACCAACAGAAAGATTCCGATGAAAAATCCAGTAATGAAAGCAAAGAATCTGAGAAGCAGACCGGAAATAACAAAACAGATGAAACTCAAACCGGTGATGATGATCAGTTTAAAAGCTCAACGCAGTATGATTTTGTTCCCGGCGAGAACGTAATCTTCTTTGATGATTTCAGCCAGGATGCAGTTGGTGATTTTCCGGCTTTATGGACTGCTAACTCTGCCGGAGAAATTAATACTATCAATATTGCAGATGGTCATTGGTTCAACTTAAACAGTACCGATGGAAATTATTTTTATCTAAACGATATAAACTTCCCGAAGAATTTTATAATTGAATTTGATATCGTTCCTAAAAAAACGGGAGGACGAATTGCAGCAGGACTATTGCTTTACGGGGAAAGCAAAAGAAAAGAAATGGATAACAATCCGCATCCCGGTAATGGCGGTATAATGATTTCAATTGAAAAACAAAACTGGAATACCTGGGCGTATAAGGAAGGTGAGAAGGAAAAGATAACAGGGAATTCAAAAGTTAATCCGGTAGTAGCAGAAAAGGTAAATCATGTTATCATCTGGTTCCAGGGAAGAAGAGTAAGAATTTATCACCAGGAGGCCAAAGTACTGGATATGCCAACGAATTTATACGACGGTGTTAAACTCAGCAGACTTTGTTTCAGACTCAGTAGAGGAGCTTCATGCGGATCTTACATCTCCAATCTCAGAATTACCGATGCTGCGCCGGATATGAGAAGTAAGCTCATCACGGAAGGAAAGCTTGTCAGTTACGGAATTTATTTTGATGTGAATAAAGATGTTGTTAAATCAGAATCTTTCGGTACGATAAAACAGATCGCAGATGTTCTTAAAGAAAACGCTGGAGTAAAAATTAAAATCGTCGGACATACAGATTCGGATGGTGATGATAAATCCAATCTCGATTTATCCCAGCGCAGGTCAGCATCAGTTAAAAATGTTCTCGTAAAAGAATTTGGAATTGATGCGGCACGAATTGAAACGGACGGCAAAGGGGAAACCGAACCTGTCGCAAAGAATGACAGCGTAGTTAATAAAGCTCTTAACCGCAGAGTAGAGTTTTTAAAACTGTAGAAAGTTATTCTGAAGAAAAAAATATTTAAAATCTGCCACGGTTGAGCCGTGGCAGTGATTTTTTCTTAAGTTTTGATTCGACCATAACGACTTTAGAATCCAAAGCATGATAATTAAATCCAGCATCCATGGTCTGGTATCTATTTAGCAAACACCAGTCTTGCGCTTTCACCAACGCTTACTTTTATTACATCCCCATCAATAAAATTACCGGCAAGTAATTCCTGTGAAAGAGGATTTACCAGATATTTCTGAATAACTCTTTTCAATGGTCGTGCACCGTAAGTTACATCGTAACCAAGCTGAGCAAGCCAGTCTTTTGCTTCATCGGAAACGGAAAGGACTATCTCTTTTTCCTTCAGCATTTTTTGAACACGAAGAAGTTGTATGTCAACAATCTTTCTTATTTCAGATTTGAGCAACGGTTTGAAGAGAACTATTTCATCTATTCTATTTAAGAATTCCGGGCGGATTGTTTTTCTCAATAGCTCGTGCAATTGCTGGCGAAGCTCACCCATCAATGGTTCAACATTGTTTTCATTAAACAATTCCAGCTTATCCTGAATGTAATGCGAACCGATGTTTGAAGTCATTATAATAATAGTATTCTTGAAGTTGACTGTTCTTCCCTGGTTATCAGTTAATCTTCCGTCATCAAGAACCTGCAGAAGAACATTAAATACATCTGGATGAGCTTTTTCAATTTCATCAAGAAGCACAACCGAATAAGGTCTTCTGCGAACTGATTCGGTCAATTGCCCACCTTCTTCATAGCCAACATATCCGGGAGGGGCACCAATCAATCGGGAAACAGAAAACTTTTCCATATACTCACTCATGTCAATTCGTATCATTGCATGTTCGTCATCAAAAAGAGTTTCTGCGAGTGCACGAGCAAGCTCTGTCTTTCCGACACCTGTAGTTCCAAGAAAAATAAATGAACCAATTGGCCTATTTACATCCTGCAATCCTGAACGTGAACGACGAATTGCATTTGCAACTGCGGTAACTGCTTCATCCTGTCCAACCACACGATGATGAAGTTCATCCTCGAGTCGTAGTAATTTGCTTCGTTCACTCTCAAGCATTTTACTAACTGGAATTCCGGTCCATTTAGAAACTATCTCAGCAATATCTTCTGCATCGACTTCCTCCTTTAACATCTTCTTATCTTTCTGTGCATCGGCAAGTTTTTTGGTTTCTTCTTTCAATTGTTTTTCAAGACTTGTGATTTTTCCATAACGTATCTCAGCAACTTTACCGAGATTACCTTCGCGTTCATATCGCTCTGCTTCAAGTTTCAAGTTTTCAATTTCGCTTTTCATCGAACGTATCTTCTGGATTTTTTCCTTCTCAAGATCCCAGTGCATTTTTAGTTTTGTTCTTTCTTCATTCAGTTCACTCAATTCCTGCTGAAGCTCCTCCAATCTTTTTGCAGATGCTTCATCCTTTTCGCGTTTCAAAGCTTCTCTTTCAATTTCGAGTTGTTTTACTTTTCGTTCAAGAGTATCAAGCTCTTCCGGCATCGAGTCAATTTCAATTCTTAATTTTGATGCTGCTTCGTCGATCAAATCAATTGCTTTATCGGGAAGAAATCTATCGGTGATATATCTTTCTGAAAGCTGAGTTGCCCCCACAATAGCTGCATCAGTAATTCGTACACCATGATGAACTTCGTATCGTTCTTTCAATCCACGTAAAATTGATATGGTATCTTCTTCAGAAGGTTCATCAACCAGAACTGGTTGAAATCTTCTTTCAAGAGCAGCATCTTTTTCGATATGCTTTTTATATTCATCAAGAGTAGTAGCACCGATTGCATGTAACTCACCTCGAGCCAATGCTGGCTTTAAAATATTTGCAGCATCCATCGCTCCTTGTGTTGCACCTGCACCAACAAGTGTATGCAGCTCATCAATAAAAAGAATTATTTCTCCGTTTGATTCCTGGACTTCTTTAATTACCGCTTTTAATCTTTCTTCAAACTGTCCACGGAATTGTGTCCCGGCAATTAAAGCACCCATATCGAGCGCAACGATCCTTTTAGTTTTAAGATTCTCGGGAACGTCACCGGCTACAATACGATGAGCAATCCCTTCTGCAATTGCAGTCTTCCCTACTCCTGGCTCACCAATTAATACCGGATTGTTTTTTGTTCTTCTTGAGAGCACCTGGAGAACTCTACGAATTTCTTCATCTCTTCCTATAACCGGATCGAGTCTTCCCTGCTTTACCAAATCGTTCAAATCTCTTCCATATTTTTCAAGAGATTGGTATGTGTCTTCAGGATTTTGCGAAGTGACTCTTTGAGTTCCTCTTACAGTTTTTAATGCAGATAGAATGTCATTGTAAGTAATTCCATTATCGCGGAGTAATTGTCCTGCTTTCCCTTTATCATTTGAAAGTGAAAGCAGCAAGTGTTCTGTAGAAACATATTCATCTTTAAGATTGCGTGCTTCTTCAGCAGCAGTATCAAAAAGTTTTGCAAGATTCTGACTCATCTGTTGATTGCCCAAACCAGTTCCGCTAACTTTCGGAAAAGCTTCGAGCAGTACGTTAATTTTTAATTTAACTACATTAAAGTTGCCGCCGGTTTTTTTGATTATTGATTCAGCAACGTTTCCGCTTTCCTGAACAATTGATGCAAGAAGATGTTCCGGTTCAACAATCTGATTATTATAGTTCTGTGCAATTTCAATTGCCGTTTGAACAATTTCCTGTGCCTTTACGGTTAGTCTGTTAAAATTAAATGACATGTTCTTTTCCTGTTACTATCTTAATCTTTCCCAAGCCTTGATAATTCTTTAAATAATTTCTTTTCTTTTTCAGATAAATTTTTTGGCATAGTTACATGAACTTTCACAAATAAGTCTCCCCTCTCATTATCTTTTTGTAAACCTAATTTTTTAAGTCTCAATATTTTTTCTGATTCTGTTCCTTCCGGAATATTGATGCTTATTTTTTTCCCATCGAGAGTTTTGATTTCTTCCTTACCGCCTAAAATTGCTGTGTATAAATTCACATCCAGATTATAAAACAGCTCACCGTCCTGTATTTCATAAAATGGATGTTGGAGGACGTGAATATTTAAAAAGAGATCACCTTTAGTGCCTCCTTGTATTGAGGATCTTCCCAATCCTTTTATTCTGAGTTTCTGTCCATCAGAAGTTCCCGGGTTGATTTTTATTTTTAAAGTTTTCCCATCTATGCTGATTTGTCTTTCACTTCCGTTGAAAGCTTCTTCAAATGAAATGTGCAAATCAGCTTCGACATCAATTCCTTTTGGCTGATTTTGAAATCCTTGTGAATCAAATCCAGATTTTGCTTGTCTTCCTCTTCCTCCAAAAAACGATTCGAAGAAATCAGAAAATCCTCCGCCCATTCCACCAAATAAATCGCTAAAGTCTCCCGAGAATTCATAAGTAGTTCCGCCTCCTCTACTTGCACCTCCAAACTGTGAAAAGAAATCCTCAAATCCTCTTCCGGTTGATTGATATTGATTCCAGTTGGCTCCGAGAGTGTCGTACTTTTTTCTCTTTTCCGGATCGCTCAGTACTTCGTGAGCCTCAGTAATCTCTTTAAACTTTTCTTCAGCAGCTTTGTTATTTGGATTTTTATCCGGATGATATTTTAAAGCAAGCTTTCTGAAAGCTTTACTTATCTCTTCCTTAGAAGCTGTTTTTTCAACACCAAGTATATTGTAGTAATCTTTGAATTCCACTTTAACAACAATAAGTTTTTTCTATTACTGTAAAATAAAAAGGGTGACTATAAATCACCCTTTCCATTAACATACGTGATCTTTTCTTAGTTTACTTTTATCTCGATCTCTTTTGGTTTAATTTCTTCTGCTTTTGGAATAGTAATCGTTAGCTGACCATCTTTGAATTCGGCTTTGATCTTGTCTTCCTTAATTTCTTTTGGAAGATTGAAAGATCTGTAATACTTTCCATAAGTTCTTTCAATTCGATGACACTTTGTATCCTTCGATTCCTGTTCCTGAACTCTCTCACCACTGATACTCAGCTGTCCATCAGTAAAAGAAATTTTAACATCATCTTTTTTCATACCTGGAAGATCAGCTTTGATCAAGTAGTTATCTTTATCCTCAAAGATATCTGTTAATGGCATCCATACAGCATTTTCATAACCATTTTCAGAATCTTCTTTTTTTGAAAGACCAAATCGATCGTCAAATGATTTGAACATTCTGTTGAACTCTCTTTCAACATTTAAAAGCTCACGCACGGGATTAAATCTAATGATAGCCATAATATTACTCCTTATTTTGTTTTTGATATTTTATTTTGCATAATTATCTTAAGAGTAAATGAGTATAGACAATAGCCGTACCAACGAATAAGTGCAGGCATAAACATTTATTCTATAAGAAGTTATGGGGTTTTTCAAATGGGATATTGCTTGTCGCCATTTTGGCACAGTTTAAGAAATATAATCAAATATTGAATCAAAAAGCCATGATTATTATGCCATTTCAACGCACGACTTCTACTATATTTTTTATTAAAAGATAGAGTAAATTGTTAATATTCACAAAAATAATTATGTTTGCGCCCGTTTTTCTTAAATCAAATGAATATTCAAGCAAAAGAAGATACAATTATAGCAATTGCTACACCGCCCGGAGTAGGTGCAATTTCGATCGTCAGATTAAGCGGGCCTGATTCATTCAGAGCGGTCGATGCGGTTTTTTCTGGGAAAATAAAACTTGAAGATACAAAATCTCATACGATTCACTACGGTAACATTCTCGATGAGAATGAAATTGTTGATGACGTTCTTGTTTCGGTTTTCAGAGCACCCAATTCGTATACTGGAGAGGATAGTATTGAAATAAATATACATGGTAGCCCCTTTATCTCACAGAGAATAATATCTCTGATCATTAAAAACTCAGATGTTCGTCTTGCTGAACCTGGAGAGTTTACAAAGAGAGCATTTTTAAATGGCAGATTAGATTTAGCTCAAGCTGAAGCAGTTGCCGATCTGATAAACTCAAGATCATCTGTTTCCTTGATGGGGGCCAGATGTCAGTTAAATGGTCTTCTTTCCTTGAAAGTTGCTAATTTGAGAAAAATGTTGGTTGATGTTTCCTCATTTATTGAACTTGAGCTTGATTTTGCAGAAGAACAAATTGAATTCATTAAGAAAAATCAGTTGATTGAAAAAATTAGTGAGATCATTAGAGAAATTGATGAGTTATTAAAGTCCTACTCATATGGAAAGGTAGTTCGAGAAGGAATTAATGTAGTCATTGTTGGAGAACCGAATGTAGGAAAATCCTCACTATTAAATTATTTATTAAAGGAATCAAGAGCTATAGTGAGTAACATTCCTGGAACAACTAGGGATACAATACGCGAGGAAATTTCGATTGATGGTTTTTTATTTAAGCTGCATGACACAGCAGGTATAAGAGAGTCTGACCAAATAATTGAAAAAGAGGGAATTGAAAGGTCCAGAGAAGCAATACGCACTGCGGATTTAATACTATTTTTAGGGGATGTAAATGTTGGATTTTCGAAAACTTTGGAGAAAGTGATTTTCAAATTAAATTCAAATGCCAGTATCATCCGCGTTTTGAATAAAATAGATCTGGAGAATGAAAAGGCTTATACAGGAGATTTCAATATTTCTATCCTAGAGGATGCAGGTGTTTCTAATCTTCTTGAAGGTTTGAAGAATTACGCGAAGCAAGATGGTGTTTATACAGAGAAGGATGCTTTAGTTACAAATATCAGACATCATAATTGTTTATATAGAGCAAAGGAAAATTTGAATAATGCATTGTTAACTTTATCTTCAAATTTAAGCGGTGAATTTTATTCAAGTGATTTAAGAGCAGCGGAAGACGCTCTAGCTGAATTAATCGGGGAGGTCAGAGCAGATGATATTTTAGATAATATTTTTGCAGCCTTTTGTATTGGGAAATGATAGTTTCACGTGAAATTGAAGTCCTGAAGATTTGATAAGTTTCACGTGAAAGTGTTTATAAAACAATAGATTATGAAAAATAACAATTTCGATATTATAGTGATTGGCGGCGGTCACGCTGGTGTTGAAGCAGCTGCTTCTGCTGCTCAAATGGGATGTTCAGTTGCACTGTTCACAATGGATAGAAATGCTCTTGCCCGGATGTCCTGTAATCCAGCCATTGGAGGAACAGCAAAGGGTCATCTGGTTAGAGAAATCGATGCTTTAGGTGGGCTGATGGGTAAAATCGCTGATGAATCAGGCATTCAATTCAGAATGCTGAACAAATCGAAAGGTCCTGCTGTCTGGTCTCCCCGATGCCAATCTGATAGACGACTTTATTCTGAGGTGGCCGTCAGATACATAGGCACAACCAAGAGTATTTTTACTATTGAAGATTCTGTTTCTGAAATAATCATTGAAAATAACCTAACCAGAGGTATCATCACAGGTTCGGGAGAATTCGTCGCTTCAAAAGCTGTCATTCTTTCTGCAGGCACTTTTATGAATGCTATTATGCATACTGGACTCACAGCTACAAGAGGTGGGAGATTCGGCGAAGAGCCATCTCTCGGTATAACTCAGAGTCTTGTCAATATTGGTTTTATTTCTGGTCGATTAAAAACGGGCACACCTCCGAGATTGAGCAAAGGTAGTATCAACTTTGGTGTATTAGAAGAGCAGCGCGGAGATGAAATACCACAGCCGTTTTCACATTTCACTGATTTAAAAAACTTTCCCTCATTGCCCCAAGTAAGCTGTCATATCACTTATACTGATATTAGTGTGCATAAAATATTAGAACGGGGTTTTGATAGATCTCCAATGTTTACTGGTTTGATAAGCGGAGTTGGTCCACGATATTGTCCCTCTATTGAAGATAAAGTTGTTAGATTCGCTGACAAAGAAAAACATCAACTCTTTCTTGAGCCGGAAGGTATTGATAGTGATCAGATTTATGTAAATGGCTTTTCAACTTCACTTCCAGCAGAAATCCAGCTGGAATTATCTTGCTGGTCAGGTTAACGGAACTTCAGGATATGAGGAAGCTGCAGCTCAAGGACTAATTGCTGGAATTAATGCCGCTTTAAAAGTTCAGGGCAGAAAAGAATTCGTACTTAAAAGAAGTGAAGCTTATATAGGTGTGCTAATTGATGATCTTGTAACCAAGTCGACTGATGAACCCTATCGTATGTTCACATCCAGAGCGGAACACAGATTATTATTAAGACAAGATAATGCAGATAGAAGACTAATGAAATATGGGAAAGAATTTGGTCTAGTTGGTAAAGAAGATTCTGAAAAAGTTGGAGATCGTGAAAGAAAAATCTTTTCCGGAATTAAAGCATGTAAAAACTTAAAATTAAATGCAGCAAAGGTTAATGAATTTTTAAATGTCAAAGGATCTTCATTAATCGATTCGACCGAAACTATCGCAAATCTTTGTCGAAGACCGGAACTTTCTCTTCCGGAATTGTTGAGACTTGATGGATTCGATGATCATCAAGATATCAAACCATTGCTTACAGATGAATTGGTTATGCAGCAAGTCGAAATTGATTTGAAGTATGAAGGTTATCTTAAGCGACAGGAGGAAATGATAGCGAAGTTCGAGAAGTATGAAGATCATTTAATTCCTTTAACATTAAACTATTCTGACATAAAGGCTCTGTCAACAGAGAGCAAAGAAAAATTACAGAAGTATAAACCCCGTTCGATAGGTCAAGCCTCACGAATTTCCGGAGTTACACCTTCAGATATTTCTGTTTTATTGATATATTTAAAACGATAATTTTTATTTTTTTTATGGCTGATAAGCAGGACCAGTACCTAAAAGAACTAAATGTATTTTGCTGGGAAAATGGTTTCAACCCGGAACCTACCAGAACAGAACGACTCGCCTACTTCGCTCAGCTCGTCGTTGAGAAAAACAAAAAGATTAATCTTATCTCCAAACGGGATGTTGACTCGATCATTGAAAAACACGTATTCATATCAGCCTACATATCAAAATATCTTCCAGAAAAAGTAACTAAATTTTTAGACATCGGTACTGGGGGTGGATTTCCAGGAATTCCTCTGGCTATAATGCGACCTGATATCAGAGGAGTGTTAGCAGATTCAACTTTAAAGAAGGTTGAAGCTGTAAAAGACTTTATTGATAAACTCAAACTAAGCAATGTAATCTCTGAGAATCACCGTGTTGAAAGCGAGGAGTTTATTTCCAGACATGGTAATTCATTTGACCTGATTGTCAGCCGCGCTACAGTTCCTCTTATAATTCTTTTCAGGTACGCTATTCCGTTAATTAAAGAGAAAGCATTTTTATTTGCGATGAAGGGTGGAGACTTGTCGGAAGAATTTTCAAAAGCAGAATTGAAATATAAATCGTATATAAAAAAATCAACCGTATATGATCTTCACTATAAACCGACAAATATCAGAAATCAAAAAGGGAAGAAATTAGTTCTGCTTGAACTTCAAAAGTAAAATATCAAAGGAGATTCAATTAAAATTTTAACAGGGTTCAATTGATTGAGCCCTTTTTTGTTGTTATATGAAAGCCGAGACCTTAAAAAGATTAAGCACAGAGTCAACTTTTGATAAGCTTAAAAATAAACTTAATCAATCATCTGAAAACATAGTTTTCTGCTCGCAACTTAACGGTGCAGTAAAATCTTTTTTTGCTTTGGAGATTGCTAGAGACGAGAAACAGGTTGTTATACTACAACCCGATTCAAAATCTGCAGAAGAAACATTTGTAGAGTTGAATCTGATTGCTCAAGAAGAACAATTACTTCTTTGGGATGAATTTTCAACTGAAGTCATTCAGGAAAAACTGACTAAAATTTCCCGGATGAAAAAGTTGATTCTTATATCAACTTATGATCTTCTTACGCTTAAGCTTCCAGCACAAGAGCAAGTAAACAAATCAACAATGATTATCCGGACAGGTGGGGAGATCAAGTATGATGAATTGATAGAATATTTGAATTTACTCGATTACCAGCAAGATAAATTTGTTGAGGCACCGGGTGAATTCTCAGTAAGAGGTTCGATAATCGATTTTTGGTCTTATAGTGAAAATAATCCGGTACGATTAGAATTTGACGGAGATTTTTTAGAATCAATTCGTTATTTCGATCCAGAAAGCCAGCGCTCAATTGAGACTACCGAAAGTGTTTCTCTAGCTGGGGCAATAATCAAAACAGAAGAATTAACAGCTGATATTTTTGAATATCTTGATAATCCGGTAATTGTTGCTTCATCATTCGAACTTCAGAATAAAACTTTTAAACCTACCAAAACAGAACAAGCTGATTTAAAAGTATCAGATAAAAAAATCCCTTCTGATGAAGTTTACGAAGGGCAAGACTTTCCGGAATTTGAAAGCCCTTTATCTGAATCGGGCGATGATTCATTCAAAATTGATCTTGATGAACTTCTGCATAAAAAGAATGCTCGCTGGATACTTGAAGAAGAAATTGCCGCTTCACCGAGTCGAATAGATCTCGGCTTTTCTGAGGCACCAACTATCAACTCAAACTATCAGATTCTATTTAATGTTCTAAAGGAATATTCAGGAAAAAATTATGATGTGATTATAACATCAGAAAATGAACTTCAAACATCAAGATTGAAAGAACTTCTTTCAGAGTATAACGAAGAACTTGCAGAACTAATTACCGCTCAGAAAATTAAATTGGATACTTTCCCAATTAAAAAAGGATTTATTCATCACAAGGAAAAAATTCTTCTTCTTACCGATTATCAAATATTTAACAAACCGTACCGCTCAAAGCTTCCTTTAAAAAAGAAATACAGCAAGTCAAAATCCAAAGCAATTGCCTCAATAAAGTACGGAGACTATGTTGTTCACGAGAGCTATGGAATAGGTATGTATGCCGGACTTAAAACAATAAACATCGGCGATGCAAAACAAGAATCAATGAAACTGCTTTATAATGAAGGAGGAGTTGTATATGTAAATCTTAACTATCTCAATCTTGTAAAGAAATATTCATCAAATGAAAATATAAAACCAACTCTGTCAACTCTTGGGACAGGTGAATGGGAACGAAGAAAAACAAAGACGAAAAAGAAAATCAAAGAAGCAGCGAGAGAGTTGATTGAACTTTATGCAAAACGGAAAGCGACTAAAGGTTTTCAATTCAGTTCTGATACTATCTGGCAGAAAGAGCTGGAGGCAGCTTTCTTTTATGAAGATACTCCCGATCAGGAAAAAGTAACAAATGAAGTTAAGTCAGATATGGAAGCACCGAGTCCAATGGACAGACTTGTTTGTGGTGATGTTGGTTTTGGTAAAACAGAAATTGCAGTACGCGCTTCATTCAAAGCTGTGCAAGATGGTAAGCAAGTGGCGCTGCTCGTTCCGACAACAATTCTTGCCGAACAGCATTACAATACTTTTAAAGACAGATTAACTCAATTTCCTGTAAGAGTTGCTGCACTTTCAAGATTTCAAACGAAGAAAGAACAGGAACAAATTATAGAAGATCTCGGACAAGGAAATGTTGATGTTGTAATCGGAACTCATCGGCTTCTGTCGAAAGATATTAAGTTCAAAGATCTCGGGTTGCTGATGATTGACGAGGAACATCGATTTGGCGTTTCAGCTAAAGAAAACTTCGTGAGATTAAAATCAATGTTGATACACTAACGTTAACTGCAACACCAATTCCAAGAACATTAAATTTATCTTTGCTTGGTGCACGCGATCTTTCAATAATTGCGACACCGCCCCCAAACCGGCAGCCTATTTACACAACCGTTTCAACATTCGATATCACAAGAATCAGAGAATGGATTTATAATGAGTTGAAAAGAGGAGGGCAAGTTTACTTTGTTCACGATAGAGTTGAATCAATCGGCAAACTTGCTGATTATCTAAATAAACACATTCCTGACATCAAAACCGGAATTGCGCATGGACAAATGAAATCATCCCAGCTTGAAGAAGTGATTCACGGATTTCTTAGCAGAAAATATGATGTGCTTCTTTCAACAAAAATTATTGAATCAGGACTTGATATTCCAAATGTGAATACCATAATTATTAACAGGGCAGATAGGTTTGGACTTGCGGAACTCCATCAGCTGCGTGGAAGAGTTGGAAGATCAACCCGACAAGCTTATGCTTATTTTATTGTTCCATCTGTAAGTGGAATTACGAAAAAAGCAATGCGCAGGCTTCAGGCTATCGAAGAATACACCGAGATTGGTTCGGGATTTAATTTATCAATGCGTGATCTAGAAATTCGTGGTGCAGGAAATCTTCTTGGCAAAGAGCAGTCAGGTTTTATAAACGAAATCGGTTTTGATCTTTATATTAAAATGATTGATGAAGCAGTCGAGGAATTAAAGTATCAGGAATACCAGGAAATCTTCAAAACACTTCCACAGAAAGAAGACAGAACGGAACCGACAATCGATCCATATTTTGAAATTGGAATTCCGGAAACATATATGCCCGAGCAGATGGACAGGCTTAGTTTCTACACTGCACTATATTCGATTAAGACTTTGGATGAACTAGACGAATTAAAAGAAGAAATGGAAGACCGTTTCGGTCCGGTACCGGAATTGGTTAAAAGACTTTTACAAATAGCAGCCTTGAAATACTATGCATCATTTGCATTGTTTGAAAGAATAATTATGAATCGAAAAAATGTAACTGTTATCCTTCCAAAAGGGGAGAAAGAAGATTATTACAAAATTAAGTTTGTTGAACTAATGAGGTTTATCATCTCAAATCATAAGGACAATATCAAGTTTGAACAGAAAGATGAAACGATGAAGCTGGTTATCAAAAATAATTTTCAATTGCCCGAAAAACTTTTAGAATTTCTCATCGACTTCAGTAAGAACATCGGAAGACTGTTTGAAAATAATAATAAAAAAGAATCCGTTGTAAATTAGTATAATTTGCCTCTCGCATCATTACTTCCTAAGTTTGCTTTCAATTATCGTTTTAATTAATAATGGCCTTTAATAAAGAGAAACCATACAACGAACTTCCGCTTCTTCTACCGGATAGAAAAGTTTGGGAAACATTAGATGTTTACAAAAAGTTAGCTGATGCACGAGCATCGCTTGCTGAGCTTAAAGGCAGACTTCCGATCATTCCTAATCCGCTGATGCTGATAAACACTCTCGTACTGCAGGAAGCAAAAGACAGCTCCACAATTGAAAATATATTCACAACTAACGATGCTCTTTACAAAGCGTTCTCCTCCAATCTAACTAATGATGCATCTACAAAAGAAGTACTGCGTTACCGTGAAGCTATGTGGAACGCATTTACGAAAATGAAAAAATCTTCTGATTATTCTGAGAAGCTTGCCGTTGAGATTTTCAAAACTATTACAGATAAGAAAGAAGAAATCAGGAAAGTTCAGGTTTATATTGGCAGCAGTAATCACGTAGTTTATACTCCGCCGTCACCCGGAAATCATTTGAAAGAAAAATTAACTAACTGGTTTGATATCGCAATCAAAGAAAAGGGAGTTGATCCTCTTATCAAAATGGCAATGCTTCACTATCAGTTTGAAGCTATTCATCCCTTCACCGATGGCAACGGAAGAACAGGAAGAATTCTGAATGTATTATATCTCTGCAAAGAAAAACTTATTGATCTCCCGGTCATCTATTTATCAAAATTCATTCTCGATAATAAAAACAATTACTATAAATTTTTGAGAGAAGTTACCGAAAACAAAAAATGGGAAAGCTGGATTCTTTTCATGCTCGATGCAGTGAATGAAACAGCAAAACTAACTTTGCAAAAAGTGAACGCAATCTACGAAGAGTATCTGTCGGTAATTGAAAAAGTAAAAGATAAAGCTCCCGACATTTATACTCACGAATTGATCGAAGTTATCTTTAACCAGCCGTACTGCAAAATTGCAATACTTGAAGAAAAGAAAATTGCTTCACGGAACACTGCCAGCAAGTATCTCAGAAAATTGGAAGAACTCGGAATTCTTAAGTCCGAAGTAGTTGGCAGAGAGACACTCTACAAAAACATTTTGCTTTTCAACATCTTATCTTCGAAATAAAAGACACAAGTAAAAATTAAATGGATTTGTGCACGTTCAACTGCATATGCACAGCCGTTGTGCACATCTTCGGCTATATGCACAAATTGTTTTAATATTTGTGCGAGTAAAACAGAAACGCACAAATTATGTGCATATTTTGGGCGGTAAAGTGATGAATGAGAATTAAAAAGCGGACAATAGAATGCCCGCTTTAAATGGATAGCAAAAACTTATTTGATTCTTGTGTATTTAATTTCCATCATTTTCATTTCAGGTTTGCCGCCTTCTTCCATATACATCGTGAACATAGACTCATCATCGTTAATGTGCTGAATGATTTCCCGAACTTTATATTCACCTGTGAAACTCATGCCTGATCCAGCGTAGGTAAAAGTTTTTGTTGCTTCATCATAAAAGCCTTCGAGAACCATTCCGCCAGTGCTCATATTATCAACCCAGTAGCTGAAGAATTTTTTTGTTGCATTATCATAACCGGTTATTGCCGAGCCTTCGAAAGGCATTCCCATAAAATTTGCAGTCTCTTTTGAATGGAAATATCTTCCACCGAGCATTGATTCGCAAATTGATTTACCTTCAGTTACAGTTGGCGGCATATTCGGATCCATCCAGGATTTAATTTCAGTTTTCCATTCGCCAACACTTTTAGCTAATAAATCGTGCATAGCACCGGGAGTCATATATTCCTGCCATGCTTTCATCATTTCAGGATCCATTCCCATCTCATCATCCTGTGCAAAAAGTGTATGAGATGAAATTGCAAACATTGCTGCGATTATTAGAGCAAATAATTTATTCATAGAGCCTCCGATAGTTTGTTATTGATTAATATGTGGATTAATTGGTTCGAACTTTTATTACAAGCTTCTTGACATCAGAAATTTCTCCCGTACTTATTCCCGGCATATGGACATCTTCCGTGAAGAATATTGCAAACATACCTTCTGAAACTTTTGAGAAAGATTTATCTCCGGTGAAAAATGCAATATCATTTTCTTCTTTGTATGGTTCGAGAATTTGTTGCATACCAATTGGAGAATAACCCATCAATTCTTCTCCGCGGATAACAAATTGAACATCAATATATTTTCTGTGAGCTTCGAGCTTTCCCTCGGATTCTGGTTTTGTTTGATATTCGCTCACTAACGCGAAAATATTTTCACCATCAATCGGATATTTGCCAGCTGGAAGATTTTTTAAGTCAGTTGTTTTGATATACTCAAATGATTTGCGTATCCGTTCACTAATATTTTCGTAGAGAAATGAGTTTTCGATTTTATCAATTATCATCTGATTCTTAATTTCTTTGGATGTTGAATTTTGAACAGCAAAAATAAACCGGTCAGAATCAAATTAAAATTTATTAATGATGCACAGTGTGTAAAATCATATCGCATTCTGTAATTATTTATATTTGAAACAAAAATCGGAGAAAAAATGGCAAAAAATTCATCATTCGATATAGTTTCTGAAATTGATTTTCAGGAAGTTGATAATGCAGTAAACCAGGCAATTAAGGAAATCACTCAAAGATATGATCTGAAAGATTCTAAAACAGAGCTTGAACTGAACAAAAAGGATAAGCTTCTTACTTTAAATACAAAGGATGATTATTCCCGAAAGCAGTCAATAGATATCCTGCAGACAAAATTTATTAAAAGGGGGTTGTCAATTAAAGTAATGAAGCTTGAAGAGCCCGAGACAGCAGCCAGCGGAAGACTGCGGCAGAAAATTAATCTGCAGAGTGGAATATCCAAAGACAACGCGAAGATAATTACAAAAATGATAAAGGAAATGAACCTGAAAGTAAGTGCGCAGATAATGGATGAAAGAATCCGTGTGCAGGGAGCGAAGAAAGACGATTTGCAGATTGTTATTCAAAAAGTAAAAGAAGCCGATCTCGATTTTCCTGTTCAGTTTGTTAATTACCAGTGACCAGAAATTTAACAGTAGAAGTAATAGTTATATTGATATGAAAATTTTATTACTAGCATTCATTTTTATCTTAGCTTCTATTAATTCTTTGTCGCAAGTAGGAAGTCAGGTTTTTAAGGAAGCTTATCCAGTTATCGGATGGGATTCTTTGAAAACTATAATCGAAAAGCCTGAAAATTATCCAGAGAAACTGCGAAGAGCCGGAATAACTGGTAATCTTTTTCTATCCTTATTAATAGATACTACTGGTACGTTGGTACAAGTTGAACCAGCATTTGGTTATAAATCTGTGGCGAAACTAGATAGTTTGAAATACTATCACTTAATATTACAAGTAGAGAAAATATTAATTCCAATACAATGGATTCCCTGTTATTTAGATGATAAACCAATAACTCAAAAAATTTATCGTTCGTTTAACTTTATTATGATTGATGAAATAGATAAAGGTTTTAACATTTTAGCTCCCAAGATTTATTTCGAAAAAAGTCATTAATTATCACTATAACCAACCGATTAAGCCGAACGCTTCAATACAAATTTGTCTTGTAAATTAGCGCCAAATATTTGTCTTGCAACAAAAAATAATCCTCGCAAAATTGAAACTAAATTTTTACAGGTTAGTCTAACCAGTCAAATTAAAACTTGGTTTAGTAGAGTAAAACGGGAGATAAAAAAAGTTTATGAGCATTCCGGAGAGGTAGATTTTCCCATCAAAGTGTAATCTTCTCACTTCTAAAAATTCTTACGACATTCAAAACCATATGTGACAGATATTCACGTCGCTGTCCTGTGCAATAATGACGGATTGAATTCGTATATAAAGCCGGATTGAATAATTTCCTCCGGCATGATAATTGAAACCGAAAGCAATATCCAGGAACAAATGATGCATTATAACCACGTATGAAAATATTTTTACTGGCTTTTATTGGAGTTTTTACTCTCCTGTCAGGTTCTGCGTCCAACAGTGCGCCCAGTGGACAAAAGATAAATTCAAGCAGCGATATCATTTCAGATGAAGATTATAACCAATTACTTATTACGAGTCTTTACACGGATTGCAAGCTGACGGATAAATTAGATTTTAATGTTTTTAAGCTCGCACTGGATGGCTACAACTCTATTGATGCACCGAATAAAAATCTGCTTTCAATAATAGATTATTCAAAACCATCAAATGAAAAAAGATTTTTTATTATTGATATCGAAAATCATAAGCTGCTGTATCAAACATTAGTTGCTCACGGAAAAAAATCAGGTTTTCTGAATGCAACAAAATTTTCGAATAAAATCGGATCATATAAAAGCAGTCTTGGATTTTTTAGAACCGGCAATTCATACTCTGGCATAAGAGGTTATTCGTTAAAGCTAGAAGGATTGGAACGAGGAATAAACGACAATGCCGGTTTGAGAGGCATAATTATTCACGGTGCAAATTATGTAGATGAAAGAATTGCCAATGGAAACGGAGTTATCGGACGAAGCTGGGGTTGTCCTGCTGTTTCTAAAAAATTATCAAAGGAAATAATTAATTTGCTTAAAGGCGGCAGTCTTCTTTTCATTTATGCTGATGATGAAGTTTATAAAGAGAAATCACTGATAGCCAACCTCAATACAAACACAAATTCTAACCTGAATTAATACACTTCCACTCTTTTCATAAAAAACATTCTTTCGCGATGCTTTCGTGATAAACCTGATCTAATTTTGACTTGTTCGAATTGCCAACTGGAATTATTTTATCATAAAAATTGTTAAAAGAAATGTTATGAAAAACTTATTAAGCATATTATTAGTTGTAGTACTGTTTACAACAGGTTGTTCGCAAAGTGAGGAAGAAAAGGTGAGTCAGTCAGTTACTGACAACAATACAAAGCAAGCCGCAGAAAGGAAAGATTCAAATATGGATAGCTCGGGAAATAAATATCAAAAACCATCTGACGAAGAATTAAAGAAAATGCTAACCGATGAGCAATACAAAGTAACTCAGTGTGAAGGAACCGAGTTTGCATTTAAGAATGAATACTGGGATAATCATCGTGCAGGAATTTATGTTGATATTGTTTCCGGCGAACCGCTGTTCAGCTCAAAAGATAAATTTGATTCGGGCACAGGCTGGCCAAGCTTTACACAGCCGATTGATCCGAAATACATTGTGAAGAAAAAGGATCTTTCATACGGCTGGAATAGAGTAGAAGTAAGAAGTAAAAACGGGGATTCACATCTCGGTCACGTTTTTGATGACGGTCCTGATCCAACCGGATTACGTTATTGTATAAACTCTGCATCCCTTCGTTTCATACCAAAAGAAAAAATGGCAGAAGAAGGATACGGAGAGTTTCTTTCGTTAGTTGAATAGAAATTGTTTACCCCGAACCTGCCTGTCCGGCAAGCAGGCTTGTTTCAGGATCTTTAGCCCCCTGATGTCATTCCGGCTTGTCTGGAATCAGACATTTTTTAGATTTCTGCTTCTGCGGGAATGACATAGTAATTCTACTGTTTCATTCTAAACATTTCTAAAAGCTGAATAAACATGTATTCAACTGATTAATTGTTTTTATGACATATTGAACACCTACGGTGTTCTAAGTTTTTTGCTATTTTCTACAAACATATCGCTCCTACGGAGTGAAAGCAGATTCTAGAAAAACTCCGTAGGAGTTAAATATTTATAGCCACAAATCGCCCCAAACAATCCGAACCCCGTAGGGGTTCAATAGATTTGAGAGTATATATAAATCGCCCTTTCGAAGACATAAAGTCCGCGGCTGCCAGTGTTCAATAAAGGTGAGATTCCGAAATGAATTCGGAATGGAAATCCAATTGACACTCTCTCAACTTTGAATTAGTTTTCTACTGTGATTTTTGTCCAATGGGTCAAAATGATCATTCAACCCACACATTGTTTTGTCTATTCTCAATCCTCAACGAGGACTTACAATTCTATAACCCTTTTTGAAATTATTAATAATTTTTTGAGGAGTAGTTATGAAAACGAAAAAAGTTTTCTTCGCTGCATTCTTCCTGATATGTTTTTTTCCTGTGCTGTTGATTGCACAAAATATCAGTGTTCATGAATTTATTGGTAAATCAAAATCCGATGTAATAAAAACATTCGGTAACCCTGTCCATCAGGATAACGGCAATCCTGATATGATGTGTATGTTTTATCAGACCAAGACGGTGCGAATGATTTTTGTTTCGAATAAAGATGGTGTTTACCAGTCTGAAGCAACTGCAAATTACGATACCGAAGCAAAAGCAAGAAGTGTTTTACTGGATATCCTAAAAAATTCCAAAGCTGATGGTTTTGCCGTAGATTCTATTTCAGTAAATGATTTTCAGATACATAAAACCGGTGCGAAAGCAGATCTTCAGTTGACTGAAAACAAAATCACAAAAAATTTTGATGTGAGCGTAAAAGCACACAAGTCTGAAGATTAGTAACTTCAGCAAATTAGTAGGGAACAATATGATTAGCATTTGAGATTAGACGGTTAACGCCATTCGCTGCGTCAGTTTTTTTTTTTACGTTTAGCAAGCAACCTATTTGGTTTCTAATTTTTAAATAATTTTTCACGGCACAATTCTTCCTTCTAATTTTATAGTGAGGTAAGAATTATGGTGCTTTTAAATAAATTATTTCTTTTATTCCAGTATGAAAGTTTGCAAATTTTCATACAGGGACTTCTCTCCAGGGATACATATCCAACCGGTTTTACATAGCTTGAGTAAACAATTGTTGTCTCTTTTCCATAAAAATTTATAAATAAAATATTTAATAAAATGATTCGAAAACTTGTTTTAATATTAACCCTGCTTCCGGTTATTTGGGTTTTGGCACAGTCAAATACAATACAGGAAATGAAACATAACCCAAACTACGAAGTTAAGATAGATGCAGACAGCACAGCAGTGATATACAACAAGCAAACAAACCTGCGCTGGTTGAAAAGCATAAAGACTTACACTGAGCCTGAGAATTTAAGAGAGGCAGATCTAATAATAGACCTTGATACATTAAACCTTGTTTACTGGGAAAACCTTTACAGGCAATGGGGACATATAGATGCTGCTAATCCTGACCTTGATGCAAAATATATTGTAGCAGATGCAAATAAGAACGGTAAAAATGAAATTTATTCTATTCATTCATCCGATTCTGCTTTTTTCAGCGCTACAATTTATGAGAATGTAATTGACTCTCTTTTTAATTATACGATCGAAATTAGGGATTCACATAACATAATTTATGACCTTGGTGATATTACAAATAATGGTCTTTTTGATATTATCTGCAGGAAGATAGGTAATCAGTTATACTTCTATAGCCAAAATATTAGCACTGATTACATAGAACAGTTGAATTTCATCTACAATCCATTTCCGCCAGTTTGCCAGCCAAATGACGTAACCTTTTATGATCTTGATTCTGATGGGATACAGGAAATTATTTATTACTTAGTTTCTGGTCCGGTAGATAGCGCTTGGACTCAGTGCAACCACGTTGCAAGATATAATCCGGTATTTAATAATTATGAACTTATTTATTATCACAGACCAACTCCAAACTGGTTCACATTTGGATTTGCAACAGGAGACTTTGATAATGACGGAAAGAATAATTTCAGCACAGGCAGCATTGACGGGAATTATTTCATTTATGAGTATGTATCCGGTGATGATGTTAATGTTGAATATCAAATGCAGCTCGAAACACTGAATGCATTTCTTTCAGTTATGAGTGAAGATATGAACGGAAACGGGAAAAATGAGGTGTGGATTGGCAGCGATTTCGCAAGCAGCCTTTATGGCGGCGTTACAAGAGTATTTGTACTCGAACCGTCAGGAAATGGAACATACCAAGTAGTTTACCAGATAGATATACGTGGACTGTTCTCGGGTATTTACGGAAGAATAAGATATGTTGATGTTGACGGAGATGGAATTAAGGAAATATTTCTGAATAACGGTTCTTTGGTATTTTGTTTTAAGTATAGCCCGCAGAGAAATTTCTATCTTGATTTTATTATAGACACCTGGGATTATAGTCAATATGATTATGATGGAACTGATGTGGCTGATCTGGATTCAGATGGGATAACTGAATTCATAATGCAGAAGCATCTAAATCCAGGATATATCTTTAAATCTATCTTCTGGAAACGAGATGAAACAGTTGGTGTGGGAACTGACGATTATTTTGTCCCTGAAGAATTCAATTTGATGCAGAATTACCCGAACCCATTCAATCCATCGACAACAATCAGGTTTGCTCTTCCACTTGAAACAAAGGTTAATATTAAAGTTTATAACATACTTGGAAAAGAGATAACAGAACTCCTTAATGAAACCCGCATAAGCGGTGAATATGAAATTGCCTGGAACGGAACAGCTAAGAATGGCGACTCCGTTCCATCAGGAATTTATTTCATTACAATGATTGCTGATGAATTCAGCAAAACTATTAAATCTATTTTAATTAAATAATTAGCCTCGATTAAATATCGGGCCCAAAGGAGTTAACAATGAAAAAGTATCTCATGATATTGTTCTTAATTTTTATTTCATCCGCCGCTTTAGCACAGTGGACAGGTGAGATAAATCTTTCACAATTCACAGTTCAATCACAAAGTCAGTTAAATGCTTGTGTTGATGCTAATGGAATACATTTAGTATACTGGAGAAATGGCGGTATTAAGTATGCTCGTGCAAATTATAATGGCTCTACAGTTTATTATTACGACAGATTAATTGAATCTGAAGGTGCCAACTGTGATTTAGTGAATGTTGTTTCTGTAAATAACAGCACGCTTTATGCAATATACAAAAAGAACAATACGATCAACGTAAAGCGCAGTGTAAACCTGGGAAGCAGTTGGTCGCAATATAATTATTGGAATATGACGAATTCAGGGTGCGATAAGATTGTAGCTTACAGTGATGGTGCTGATATTCACATTGGCTGGACTGAAGGTGGTCATTCTCACTATATAAAATATCAATCTTCTCAAAATCAATGGACACATTATAAAAATGTAACAGAGAATGAATATGGTGGTGGTTATGATCCTGATCTAACATGCTCATCAAATGAAATACATTATTTTTACAAAGATGGTTCGCATGATTCACATTCCAGGGATAAAACCAAGATCAACACCAATTGGGAAAGTCCGCAATACATCCCGTTTGATGGCACATCCATACAATATCATAAACCTGTCATTGCCAATAATAAAGTTAACGCTGCCCTCAGAGTTTATTACAGCAGTTTCTATTTCAGTGGTGCATTTATATCAAACTCAGATCGTCCGTTTGATCAAGGTTTCTGGAATGAGAATGTTTGGTTACGTGAATCAGAGATTGGTTACGAAACTGAATCTGAAAGTACACAGGACAATAAGATTCATTTTATTTACTACGATAAAAATGACTACAAGTGGGAACACAGGTATATTTCTAATTCAACTTTATCCGGTCAGATAGGTGAGATAACTTTGGTTGCATCTCCCTCATCAACACTTATAGCAAATTCCAATGATTTATATTTATTAGCTCTTGGATCAATAGACTTTCCATCTTGGATAAGATTACAACGTTATGATGTTGCTCCTGCACCACCAACTGGATTAACAATCACAAAAAGTGTCAATAATCATCCATTACTTTCCTGGAATGCAAATCCAGAACCGGATAGGTATCAATATATTGTTCAAAAAGATGCCGGAGAACTTGGTTGGATAAATCTTATTCAAACTTCTAATCTTCAATATGAGGATCCAAATGAGAGCTATTGTACTGCTGTTCCCCCAGCAGTATGCCCGGATGGTCATTGGGTTTATTACAGGTTAAAAGCAGTCGATTTACAATCTCACGTATCAGATCCTTCGGGTAATGTTGGTACTTATGTCTTAGGAGGTAATCCATATAAGATTGGCGGCGAAGGAAACAACGAGCAAAAGCCGGATGAATATGCTTTATCACAAAACTATCCCAATCCTTTCAATCCAACTACAACAATAAACTACGCAATAAAAACGGCAGGAGAAGTAACACTAAAAGTTTATGATATGCTTGGAACGGAAGTAGCTTCTTTAGTAAATGAAATTCAAGAAGCAGGTAAGTATTCAGTAGAGTTTAATGCTTCCAACTTACCAAGCGGAATTTACTTTTACACATTAACCTCAGGCAACTTTATGGAAACTAAGAAATTAATTCTGCTTAAGTAACAACTTCTTAAAAAAAGGCGAACTGATTCGGTTCGCCTTTTTTATTTCGCTGAAGAACTTTAACGTTACACGCCATTCGCTGCGTCAGTTATTGTTTTACATTTAACAAGCAACCTATTTGGTTTCTATTTCCTAAATAATTTTTCACGGCACAATTCTTCTTACTTATTATTTAGTGAGGTAGGAAGTATGGTGTTTTTAAATAAATTATTTCTTTTATTCCGGTATGAAAGTTTGCGAATTTTCATACGGGAACCACTCTCAAAGGATAAATATCCAACCGGTTTTACATAGCTTTACAAGAAAAAGATTATTAAAATCTAACAGTATAATTTCTTTCCCTATAAAATATCGGGTAAAAAGATGAAAGTTGAATTATTAGTTTGTTTATTGTTGATTATAGTAGTGAGCACTTCACGCGCACAGCAAAGTCGTGAAGAAAAACTACAACAATTAAAAAAGCGTGGTGACATAAAAATAACCGAAGTTGAAAAAGAGATATTAAAATTAGAATACCCAAACGGTAAATTACTTTACAAAAACATTTCTGATTACCAGTATCTAGCATCAAGTATCCAACAACCAGTTTACTCCCCAACTTACGACAGCACAATAATAGACCTTACAACTATTGATACATCTCTTTATTACCAGAAATACAACTTTTTGCAGGAAGTAAAAGTAGGAACTGATAATACCAAACCACCTTTAGTAGCTGATATGAACAACAATGGACTGCCAGAAATTTACGGGCAGATGAAAGACTATACTTCTGGTTTTAGTGATTTAGTAGTAATGGAAAAGAATACACAAGGAAGTTTTGACTCTGTTTATAGATATGACAGCACAAGTTCAGCGAGAACAGTTATTTTTGATATTGATAAGGATGGACGGGATGAGCTGTACCTTCACAGGTTTCCTCCCGACACCAATTACCCTGGGTCTAGCTACTTGTTCTTCAAAAAACCAACTGATACATCACTAGCAACTGATTTATCTTTTATCTTTTATCCTTACCCGGTCCCAGGACAGACCCAGCTTAATAACAATACGTTTGGCGATTGGGATAGTGATGAATTTACCGATCAAATTTTTATAAGACATTGCTGTCCTAATAGTGTGTTCATTTATGAATATAACCCTTCAACTAATAATTTTGATTCGGTTTCTTATTATGATCCCTCACAATATGATCTTTATTTCTCAGGTTTTGCAATTGGGGATATAAATCAGAATGGAAAGACAGAATTTTTTGCGGGAAGTGTAAACGGTAAGGTTATTGCAATAGAAAACTGCGGTGATAATTGTTATAACTTTATCTGGCAAGGTTCTGTTGAAACAAATAACGCTTACCTTTATGCTGTAACAAACGATCTTGACGGCAACGGTAAAGCGGAAGTTTGGATTGGCGGATATCATTTCTGGGAAGGAGAAGCGATAACAAGAATAACAATATTTGAAGCAAGTGGTAATAATTATGTGGCAGTTGGAAAGATTGATATAATAGGTGCGTTTAACTTTTACGCAAAAAATATGCAGGTTTTGGATGTTGATAAGGACGGTAAAGAAGAAGTAATGATGTGCATCGAACAGCACGTGTTAATAATAAAGTTCAGCGGCAGACAGAATCATCATACTTATGAAGTTTTTTATATAAAGCGTAATGATCTTGCTTTCAGCGGGAGAAACTCTGTTTTTTACGGAGCGACTATGTATGATATTACCGGTGATGAAAAGGAAGATATAATAATCCATCTTGATGATATCATTACAAATGTGGGAATGAGATTATTTACTTTTATTTATAAAGCTGATTTTTCTGTTGATGTAAATGAGCTGGATCCTTTGCCTGGAAATTTTAATCTATATCCAAATTATCCTAATCCTTTTAATCCTGCAACTAACATTAGATTTAACATTCCGGAATATTCATTTGTTTCAATTAAAGTATTTAACGTATTAGGGAAAGAAATAAAAACGCTGTTAGAAAAAGAATTATCTCCCGGCAGCCACACGATTGACTGGGAAGCTAAGGATAGTAATAATGAATTACTTCCTTCAGGGGTGTATTTAATAAGGTTAACAGCAGGTAAATACACTCATTCTGTTAAAGCAGTATTGCTTAAATAATTTTATAAAGAAAAATAAAGGATTAATAAAATGAAAAAGTTTATGATATGCTTGGAACGGGAGTAGCTTCTTTAGTAAATGAAATTCAAGAAGCAGGTAAGTATTCAGTAGAGTTTAATGCTTCCAACTTACCAAGCGGAATTTACTTTTACACATTAACCTCAGGCAACTTTATGGAAACTAAGAAATTAATTCTGCTTAAGTAAATTTATTTAAAACATAAAGCCGGAGCTTAACACTCCGGCTTTCTATTGTAATTTCTGCTAATTACCTGTGCAAAGTGTTCAACCATTAAAATTTTAGCGATTCCCAGTTTAAATTAATAGCATAAAATTTGCTTCAAATGAAAGATGAACAACAAATTATTAAAAATCACATTACTATTATTTACCACTATGTTTTTCGCTTTCTCCTGCGAAGATGATCCGGTAACAAATAATAAGAACAATAACAACGGATCTCCATCAGACAGTGTAGAAGCAGAAGTTCATCGTCTTGTTAATGAACATCGAACCGGAATGGGATTACCAGCACTCGAGTGGAATGAAACTATTGCCAACGAATGCAGACAACACAGTCAGGATATGGCAAGCACACATACTTTGAGTCATGATGGTTTTAATGATAGAATTAATAAAATCGGTGAAACAATTTCGTGGAGCTGGGCAGGGGAGAATGTTGCATATAATTACAGTGCAGAAGCTGTGGTTACAGCTTGGTTAAATAGTCCCGGACATAAAAGCAATATTGAAAGCAACTCAAATCTAACTGGCGTTGGCGTTACTTATGATGGAAGTACGATCTACTTCACTCAGATTTTCATTCTGAGTAATAATTAATGAAATGTTTTCTCGATAATTTTTCTGACTTTGTCAGAAAAAAACTCGAAAACCAACAAGACAAAAAGGTTCTCGAGTAATGAAATGTATCGAGAGAACCTTTTAAGACAACTTCATTAAACTTCTACCAAGGGATGTTTTTGGCAACGCACTGAATGACAACCTTTTTGTATTGCTAATTCTCTGCAAGATTAAATATCTCATCAAGCTCATAAATTATTATTTGATCGTTATCATCCTGAGTTGCTGAAACTATCATTGCATTTGCAACTTTTTCTCCTTCGATAGGTCTCTGGTTTTTCAGGAAAGGAAAAATTGGGACCACAATCTTCAGAATATTTTCAGCAGCCTTTTCTCCGAATCTTTTTTCGTCTCGTTCACCCAGCAAAAGAGAAGGTCTGAAGATTCTGATTTTATGAAATTTAAGAAGCTTAGCTTTTTCCTCTAACTCTCCTTTGATTCTAATATAAAAAAGTTTTGAATTTACATTTGCACCGGAGGAAGAAACAAGAAAGTAACTCTTCACTCCATTTTCAGAGGCAGCTTTTGCAAATTCATATTGATAAGTAACATCAACTTTATACTGGAGAGTAGTACTTTTAGCTTTTCGGATTGTAGTCCCTAATGCGGAGAATAATTCATCACCAACAATCAAGTTTTTCCATTTCTCGATCTCATCAAAATCAATAAGATGTTCTATTAGTTTGGGCTGGTTTATTCCAGTTGACCTTCGGGCAAATATTTTTATGATTTGGTATCTGTTATCAGCTAAAAGTATGTTTACGAGAGATTTACCAATAAGTCCAGTTGCACCAATTACAATTGCTGTTTTCATTACGTACCTTGCCCCAATTCATAATCAACAACTCTTCGCTCGTACCGGACTTCACTCAACCATTTTTTTATTGCTTCATGATCGGGATGAATTTGATATTGATGCAGCGCTTCTTTGTTTTCAAATTCAGAGTAGAGAACAACGTCACAAGAATCTTTTTCATTGCTGAAATCGAAACCAACTTCGATCCTAAACAAACCATCAACTTTGTCTTTCATTGCAAGTAATTTTTCTTTCAATATCTGTGCATTAGTTTGTTTATTGTTTCCGTAAGCGCTTTCATTCAATCGCCAGAACACAATGTGTTTGATCATAATATTCCTTTTGTAAAAAACTATTGTTTAATCGGACTAACTTATTTCAATGCAGGTACGAATAATTCTTTTGCTTCATTCTCACCACCCGTGAATGTTCTCATATTTTCAGGGATGTGTCCATAATCGCTGAATGCATCTAATTTCATTTTTCCATCCGGCAGAACACGTATGATGGTCAGACTGCAATTTGTAATGCTCATTTGAAGCCAGGACATTGTGTCAACATTTAAAACTTTTGTAACAAAATATCTGATAACATTTCCGTGACAAACAATTATATCATTTCTATCATTTTCATCAGGTGAAGAAATAAAGTATTTAGCAAAAGCTTTTTCGATATTATTCTTGCATTGGACCAACTCTACAGAATCGGTTTCAGACATTACGTCTTTTCTCCAGGTTGGCGGCGTGCACTCACTAATTAATTCATCTTGTGCTAACGTCAATTCTGGAAATTCTTCGTTTACTATGATAGCCGTTTGTCTTGCACGTGTCATTGTGCTGCTGGTCAGGGAGGTAAACTCAATTGACATTGCTTTCAATCTTGCGGAAAGTAATCTTGCTTGTGCGATACCAAGAGGTGTCAATTCGTTCCCGGTGAATTCATCTGATTCATCTGTTTGATTATAATCTCCATGACGAATAAGATAAATTGTTCTGATCCCTTTTTGTTCTTCTGAAGAAATCTTTGAATAAGTATTAAATGGAAGAATAAGTAGTAGTAGGGAAATAATCCCGATGAGATGAATGATTTTCAAAGTGTTACCTCTTTTGGAATCTGTTTATTTTTTTTATAAAGACATATCCTCCTTTAGTCGCTCCCCAAACCTGGTTTCCATTTTCATCAAAGCCACGATCCCACGTTAACATTTTATCCTTATCAATCATAACCTCAGAAGTGGCATAACTTGCACCGCGCAGATCGCTTTTGCAGTTTTTATCAATTGATCCTCCTTCAAAGTATCCATCGTCGGTTCTGTGGAGAACAACATCGCAGCCTGCTTTTATTAAAAGCGAGTCAGGAGTCAATCGAAGTAAAGGAAATTCTTTTTTATAATCTCCGGCAAACCTCAACGGATTTGGGATAGAGTAAACTATGCTTTCAATTTTTCCATCGCTTCTTTGTTTGATTTGATAAACTCTCTGCCGGTAAGGTTGGTCTTTTGTTTCTGATGCTGCCTGCTCAATATAAATCCATGGACCGTCTGTTCTGTCTTCCCAGATCTGAACCATTTCAATTTCAATATTAAAATAGCTGCTGTCCTTTTCTGCCTGCTCTTTGCTTGAGAACGAACCGACCATATAATCAACCAACGTCTCAACATCTCTTTGAGAATATATATTGATTGATAATATAAGAGTAAAAAGAAATGTTAATATTGACCGCATAAATTTAGTCCCGTGAAAAATGTTATCGATACACTTAAGTTAAAATATTGATTTTAAAATTCTTTTGTACAGAAAATTTTAAATGTGACTTTTACCTACTCAATTAGTTATTTTATATATAGATTAGTAAAAAACATATTACTTGCTGGCAAAGTATTTGCAACAGCAGTTTAAATGTAAGTATCAAAACTCAATAGTAATTATCAAAGGAGAGAGAAATGAAAAAATTATTTTTGATATTAGTTGTTTTATCATTTTATCTGTCAACCGATCTGTATTCGCAAATATCACTTCAAGTCGGAGGTGGACTCGGATACATTTCCCCTACGGGAGATTATGGAGGATCAACAATTGATTTTTATAATGGAACCAAATACGGAATAAGCAGCGGATTTAATTATCACGCAAAAGCAAGAGTTGGTTTGTTAGGATTTAATCTATTCGGAATAATAGAATATTCTGACATCAACGGAGATGGTGAAAGTGGACCGGGTCAAGGAGAAATTGAGAATAGTCATAGTATTTTTTCAATTAAAGCTGGTCCGGAGTTCAATCTTTCACCGCCGCTTTCTCCGGTTGGTTTTTATCTCGATGGATTTATTTCGGTTAATACGTTCAGCGGAACTGTTAAGTTTCAGGGAGTAGCACAAGTACCAAGCGGAGAATACGATTTAGGAAGCGAGACAAGATTTGGAGTCGGTGTTGGCGGCGGAGCTCTGCTGGATTTTATACCGGTAGTTACTATTGATGTTGGAGTTCATTATAATCTTTATAATGTGTTCGGTCAGCAATACACAGGAACATCAACTAATCCGAGAAGACTTGATTCGTACACTTCTCTGAATGATGAAAAAGATCCGTTATTCGGAACGGATGAAGACATATTTATTATTGAAAACACTCGTGCAATAAATGCATGGCAGTTTACGCTAACAGCTATGATTGGAATTTAATCTGACTCACTTACCAATTCATTCGCTCTTTTAATGAAGTGATGTGGGCGAGATGATGATTCCCGTGCCAGGCGTAGTGGCATACTGTCTCATTCAGCTTTTTTAAACCTGATTCCGGATGCAGGAACTCTTTGTTTAGTTCTTTTTCAGTAAGCTGTTTTAAAAGTTCCGTCCATCTTTGATGCAAGGAACTTATAAGGTTCAGGGAAACATCAATATTGACTACTTTTGAATCAGGAAGATCCGCCCAGAGTTTTTCATCATAAGGTTTGATCATCGGTTTATCTTCAGTCAGCGCAAGTTTAAAGCGAATGTAGGAATTCATATGACTGTCAGCAATATGATGAACAACCTGTTGGATAGTCCAGCCCTCAGGGCGATATGGAGTTTGCAGCTGACTCAGACTTAATCCTTTAACTGCTTCAGATAATTTCTGCGGAAGCATCTCAATTTCTTTAATGGAATTCTTGATTGAAGTTTTATCGATACTGTCTTCAACTTGGTATCTTCCAATCGGGTATTTCAATTTTTCAAGATTCATATAGCCTCCTTGTAATTTTAACGATCATTTGATCGTCAACTGAAGTACTCTAATTCATTGGGACTTCGATAAATAATATCTTTGAATTCTCGTTGGCCGCAATCGAAAGCTCATCTGTATCCCATATTCCAATTCCATCTCGCCTGGATAATGATTCGTCACCGATAGAAATTTTTCCATCAATAAGAAATATATAAACACCATTTCCTTTTGTGTGGATTTTGTAATTAATAGAATTGTCTTTTCCAAGATCGATCAATGCAAGATAGGCGTCCTGGTTTAACCATAAGTTATCATCCTTCTTCTCTGGCGTAACAATAAATTGAAGCTTGTTTTTTCTTTCTTCTGAATCGAAAAACTTCTGATCATATCGTGGTGTGTGACCTTTTTTGTCAGGGAAAATCCAAAGCTGTAAAAGCTTTGTCGTTCCATCCTGAAGGTGATTAAATTCAGAATGACGAATTCCCGTTCCAGCCGACATTATCTGAACTTCATCTGGATAAATTACTCCTTCACCTCCGGTACTGTCTTTATGAGCAACAGCTCCTTCCAAAGGAACGGTAACAATTTCCATATCATTATGCGGATGAGTTCCGAATCCTTGTCCACCTTCGATTTCATCGTCATTTAAAACACGAAGCATTCCGAAGTTAACACGGTCGCGCTCGAAGTAATCGCTAAAGCTAAATGTATGATATGTTTTCAGCCAGCCGTAGTCAAAATGTCCCCTCGTGTTTGCTTTGTGAACAATCGTTTTCATCTTTACACCTTTCTATTATGAACAAAATCAAGTAATTAAAAGTTTTTTAAAGATAAGATACCTTTTTGATTTGTTCGATTCGTAGTCAAAGTTAAATGTGTTTAGAATCACTCAATGTCTTTTATAAAAGTAACCAATCTTCCGGCTTCTTCGAAACCTACGCTAGTATGAAAATCATAACTTAATTTATTATCAATGTAAGCATCCGAGCCAACCTGTTTACATCCTTTTTCCTTCAGCCATTTTTCTCCTTCGAGAAGAAGCTGTTTGGAAATCCCGAGCTTTCTGTATTCTGGCTTAACATAAATTCCCTCCACATAACCGGTAGGATTTGATGTTGAACCTTCTACATAATCACTTCTGATTGATAAAAAGATAAATGCAGCGATATTGTTATCAACAGATAAGAATAAAATTTTAAACTTTTCAGACTGCAATGCACCCAGGAAAATTTCTTTAAGATCGCTGACATTATAATCGATTCCCCATAAATCCATCGCCATCTTTAGAAAGTCGTTCAAATGTTCACTTTTTGCTTTAAATATTTTATTCATAAATAAAATAGCCTATGCAGCAAGCTCTCTGTTGTATTTATTTCTGTACTGAATTGGTGATAATCCGGTAATTTTTTTAAATGTTGTTCTGAAAGCTTTGTTGTCAGAGTATCCGACTTCGTACATAACTTCGTTTATATTTTTTCTTGCAGATTCCAGATTTTTTTTGGCAGCTTCAATCTTTACTCGCTGAATATACTCTACTACTGTATTCGCCGTTGCTTTCTTAAATCTCCGCTCAAGATTTCTTCTGCTGAGTGCAAACATTGTTGCGAGCTGGTCAACAGTTATTTTATTCTGAAAATTATTCTCGATATAATCCTGCGCTTTTTTTATTGATTCATCTTCGTGTTCTTTCTGTCCGATAAAAATTGTAAAAGGAGATTGGCTGTTACGCTGAATATCAATCTGAAATGCTTTTGCACAAAAAACCGCTGCTTCTCTTCCGGCATATTTTTCAACCAGATATAATATTAAATTTAAAGATGAATAAGCACCCCCACTTGAGTAAACTCCATTTTCATCAGTAATGATTTTATCCTCAAGGAGTTTTACATCCGGAAACATTTTCCGAAAAAAATTTGCTGCGAGCCAGTGTGTTGCACATTTTCTCCCGTTCAATATTCCCGTCGATGCCAGTAAAAATGCACCAAGACACAAGCTGGCAACCTCCGAACCGTTTTTAAAATGCTTTAATATCCAGGGGATAAAATCTTTATTTTCTTCTATTGCCTTGCTCAAATCTCCGTACATCGCCGGAATGATTATCAGGTCTGTTTTCTTGATTTCATTAATTCTGCTGGTTGATATTGTATACAACCCGTCATTCAACTGTGATTCCTCCGAAAGTCCTACAAGCTGAATTTCAAAAAACGGATGTTGACCCCGAGATTGGAGGTATTGGTTTACTTCGGTGAATACCTGTCTTGGTCCTTCGATATTTCCGAGAATCGCACCTTTTGTCACAATAATTGAAACGTGTTTCATAATTTTAATGTCTGTTTGAAAATAATTGACGATTATTAATTATGTGTTGAAATTATATAAATGTAATGTCGCATTCAACCCCGCAGATTGCCGTATTTGCACCTTATACATGCAGAAAAAATCAATATATATTTGCACATTCATTGCCAATTGTTGTTGAATATTAACTATTATGAACTAAATAATTTAAATAAAAATCTAAAAGGAGTGCTATGAAATCAATCAATCCCTATTTAAACTTTCCCGGGAACACCGAAGAAGCATTTAATTTCTATAAGAAAGTATTCGGCGGTGATTTTGCCGGCGGAATATTTCGCTTCAAAGATACACCCGATTCTGATAAGCTGAGTGAAGGTGATCGCCAAAAGGTAATGCACGTTGCTCTCCCGATGGGCAGTGAAAATATGATAATGGCCACCGATGCTCTTGAATCTATGGGATTCAAAGTTACTTTCGGAAATAATTTTTATATCGCGATCCATACTGATAGCAAAGAAGAAGCAGATAAACTTTTCAAAGGACTTTCAGAAGGTGGTAAAGTCGAAATGCCGATGGCTGATCAGTTTTGGGGCGATTATTTTGGTTCATTAGAAGATAAGTTCGGTGTTCGCTGGATGGTAATCTATTCTGCTCCGAAAGAAAATCAATAATTAATTGAAATAATATCAATGAGAAAATTAGTCTTTGCCATCAATATTACTATTGATGGCTTTGCTGATCACACGGCAGGTATAGCCGATGATGAGTTGCATGACTTTTTTACAAATTTTCTGGACACAATAGACGTCTCTCTGATGGGTCGGAAAACTTATCAGCTTATGGAAAGTTATTGGCCTAATGCACATCAAGATCCAAATGCAACTAAAAGCACGATTGATTTTGCAGATAAGTTTAATGCAATGAAGAAAATAGTTTTTTCAAGCACCCTTACAGAAGTTAAATGGAAAAATTCTCGTTTAGCCAGTGAAAGTCTGCTGAAAGTCGTTTCCGATTTGAAGAATCAAAATGGAAAAAATATATCCGCCGGAAGCTTGAGCATCGCTAACCAATTATTTAATGCAAATCTCATTGATGAATTCTGGTTTTTAATCCATCCGGTAGTTTTAGGAAAAGGTAAAAAATTGTTTGATGGGCTGGATATTAAAAATCAACTTCAACTAATTGATATCAAAAAATTTGATTCGGGTGTTGTGGCTCTTCAATACAAAAACTCTAATTGATTTTTACCTATAAATAAAAATAAAGGAATTTATTATGCAAAAGATAACTCCATTTCTCTGGTATGACAGCAACGCTGAAGAAGCAGTGAACTTTTACGCATCATTATTTAAGAATTCTAAATTTGGTAAGATAACCCGTTATGATGATGCAGGTCAGCAGCTACGGGAAGATCTGCAGGTTCTGTAATGACGATTGATTTTCAACTTAATGAATTGGATTTCGCAGCGATAAATGCAGGACCTGTTTTCAAATTCAATCCTTCCATTTCATTTTTTGTTGTATCTAAGGATGAAAAGGAAATCGAAAGGCTCTGGAAAAAATTTTCCGATGGAGGAAAAGTTTTAATGGAATTAAGCAAATATGATTGGAGTAAAAAGTATGGCTGGATTGAAGACAAGTTTGGTTTATCCTGGCAATTAATATTTGCAGAAGGTGAAATAAAACAGGAGATTGTTCCATCTCTTCTCTTTGTTGATAAGGCTTTTGGAAAAGCTAAGGAAGCAATTAAATTTTATACATCTGTATTTAAGAATGCAAAGACAGAGAGTATTTATAAATATCCTGATAACGAAAAAGCAATAATGTACGGTGATTTTAGTTTGGAAGGCAATTTATTTGCAGCAATGGATGGAACGGGCGAACATGGATTCCAATTTAATGAAGCAATTTCTTTTGTGGTAAATTGTGAAGACCAAAAAGAGGTTGATTATTACTGGAATAAACTTACTGCTGATGGTGGAGCAGAAAGTATGTGCGGCTGGTTGAAAGATAAATTTGGTGTCTCCTGGCAGATTACACCAAAAATTTTACTCAAATATATATCAGATAAAGATCCCCAAAAATCTCAGGCCGTTATGATGACGATGCTTCAGATGAAAAAAATTATTATTTCCGATTTGGAAAAAGCATACAATGGTAATTAACCCAAAGAAAAGGATTACAAATGAACAAAATAAAAATCAACATAGAAACATTAATATCTGCAGATGTCAAAAAAGTTTGGGACTGCTGGACGAAGCCTGAACACGTAACTAAATGGAATTTTGCTTCTGATGACTGGCATTGCCCAAGTGCTGAAAATGATTTAAAGGTTGGTGGAAAATTTAAAAGCAGAATGGAAGCCAAAGACGGAAGTTTTGGCTTTGACTTTGAAGGAGTTTATGACGAAGTCGTTGATCATAAGAAAATTTCTTATACAATGCCGGACTCAAGGCAGGTGATCACGAATTTTGTAAATCTTGGAGATAACATAAAAGTTATGACAACTTTTGATGCCGAAAATGAAAACCCTGTTGAGATGCAGAGAGCTGGCTGGCAATCAATTCTGGATAATTTTAAAAAGTATGTTGAATCGAATTAACTTTTGGAGATAATATGAGAAAACTTATAATGTGGAACATCGTTACACTCGACGGTTATTTCGAAGGAAAGCAAAACTGGGATTTATCTTTTCATGAAAAGATTTGGGGATCGGAACTTGAAAAACTAAGTCTTGAACAATTACACTCAGCAGACTACTTGGTTTTTGGGAGAGTGACCTACGAAGGAATGGCAGCTTATTGGCCAAAAGCAGAAGGAGAGATTGCTGAGATCGCTGAATTAATGAACAAAATCCCGAAACTCGTTTTTTCTAAAACCTTGAAATCGGTTGACTGGAATAATTCAATCCTGATTAAAGAGAATGCTTCTGCTGAAATTTCTAAACTGAAAGCACAAGGCGGTGGAGATATGTATGTATTTGGCAGCGCTGACCTTTCTGATACTTTTATTAATGATAATCTTTTTGATGAATATCGCATTGGAGTAGCTCCAGTTATTTTAGGCAGCGGAAGACCTCTTTTCAAACAAGGTATTTCTTCCAGAAATTTATCATTGATTTCAACACAACAGCTTTCGAATGGTGGCGTTGTTTTAAAATTCAAAAATTAATTTGAATTTAGCTTTACAATACAAAGAATGAATTTTTATTATTAAGGGAAAAAATGGCTAAAACGAATTTCAAAACTGTTGATGAATACATAAGTACTTTTCCTAAGGACATCCAAAAAATCCTTGAGCAGTACGGCAGGCAATTAAAAAATCCGCTCCCGAAGCTCAGGAAACAATAAATTATCAAATCCCGACATTTAAGCTGAATGGTAACCTGGTTCATTTTGCTGCTTTTAAAAATCACATAGGTTTTTATCCAACTCCTGCTGGCATTGAAAAATTCAAATCGGAATTATCAACGTATGAATCGGCAAAAGGTTCTGTTCAGTTTCGTTTGGATAAACCGATGCCTTTATCTTTAATAAAAAAAATTGTTAAGTACAGAGTAAAAGAAAATTCCATAAAAACTATGAAGAAGCATTAAGGAGGATAATCATGCAAAAACTAAAATTTTCAATCGAGATAAACGCGCCTAAAGAAAAAGTATGGAACACCATGCTTGAGGACGCTACTTATAGGTTGTGGACGACACCTTTTAGTGAAGGCTCATACTACAAAGGAGATTGGAGTAAGGGATCAAAAATAATTTTCTTAGGTCCTAATCCCGAAACAGGCAAAGAAGGTGGTATGGTAAGTAGAATAGCAGAAAATAAGCTCTATGAATTTATCTCTATACAACATCTCGGTATTATAAATGACGGAATTGAAGACACAACCAGCGATGCTGCAAAAGATTGGGTGGGTGCTCTTGAGAATTATACATTTAAAGATAAAGATGACTCAACAGAATTATTAATTGAACTTACCGGTGAGATTCCCGATGAATTCAAAGAGATGTTCGCGGGTATGTGGCCCAAAGCACTTCAAAAGCTGAAAGAAATTTCAGAAAAATAATTTTGTATTAATTTATCAATCGACTTATTAAATTAACTCAACAGCTAAAATTGAACGAAGAAGCTAAAATCGAAATTCAGAATAGCACAAATAAAGAAAATTCAAATCTGAGCTCACTTTGGATCGAGCTGAAAGATGCAATTCGCGGAAGCGAGGCTGACTACACAGAAATAAAAATCGGCAAAGCAATTTTTCTTCTCGCTGTTCCGATGATCCTGGAATTAATAATGGAATCAACTTTTGCGGTAGTTGATATTTTTTTCGTCGGAAAACTTGGTCCATCCGCAGTTGCAACGGTTGGTTTAACAGAAACGTACTTGTTTCTTCTTTACTCAATCGGAATGGGATTGTCAATGGCTGTGACAGCTATTGTTGCACGAAGAATTGGCGAGAAGGAAAAAGAGAAAGCAGGCATCAGCGCTGTACAATCAATTTTTCTTGCCATACTAATTTCACTACCTTTTTCAATCGCAGGTATATTTTATTCGAAGGAATTACTTGCCTTGATGGGTGCTGATCAGTGGGTTCTTGAAAATGGTTATTGTTATATGCAATGGATGCTAGGTGGTAATGTGGTTATTATGCTTCTGTTCATTATCAATGCAATATTCAGAGGGGCGGGCGATGCTGCAATTGCAATGCGTGTTCTATGGATAGCAAACGGAATTAATATTGTTCTCGATCCGGTTCTAATTTTCGGTTGGGGTCCTTTTCCTGAAATGGGAATTGAAGGAGCTGCTGTTGCTACAAATATCGGTAGAGGGATTGGAGTACTAACGCAACTCTATTTCCTCTTTAAAGGAGTAAAGCATATTAAAGTACTTCGTTCTCAACTCCATCTTAAATGGCAGGTTGCTTTGCAAATCATAAAAACTTCGCTTGGCGGAATAGGACAGATGATTATTGCAATGACTTCGTGGATTTTTATTATGAGGATACTCGCCGAGTTTGGAAGTGAAGTGGTTGCGGGAACTACAATCGCTATGAGAATTATGATGTTCACAATGATGCCAGCGTGGGGAATGTCAAATGCAGTTGCAACGCTTGTTGGACAAAATCTCGGTGCTAAAAAACCTGAACGTGCTGAACGGTCAGTCTGGATAACAGGATTATGGAATATGGTTTTCTTAATTGGTGTTGCCGTAGTTTACTTTTTCAAAAGCGAATCACTTGTCGGAATCTTTACCGATGATGCTGAAGTCATTTCTGTTGGCGGTATATGGCTGAAAATAGTTTCTTATTCTTATTTCGTCTATGGATGGTGGATGGTTGCATCGCAGGCTTTCAACGGAGCCGGAGATACGATTACTCCAACTAAAATTAATTTCTTTTTCTTCTGGTTACTGGAAATCCCGCTTTCATATTTTATGGCAACTACACTGTCAATGGAATACATAGGAGTTTTTTGGGCAATATTTATTGCTGAAACCGCAGTTGGATTATTTACATTGTGGTTGTTCACACGTGGTAAATGGAAAAATGTCATCGTTTAGCAATCAAAGTGGTAAAGGAATCCAAGGCACAGTATATTTAATAATTATATAACACAAGTTGTAACATGACGCACAACGTGTAATACTATAATCTTTTATTTTGGATTAGAATAATTTAAGAGCTGTTCAATCCTTTCCATTAAATCTGGAACAATATTCATCGCTGGATTTTCAAATTTACTCTTACTATCAAATTATAAAAGTTGATTCAGCATATTTTGATTTCTGAATAGTTCCTCCGTTTCAGATAAAACACACATAACAGAATTTTAGTTTTTCTTACTAAGGAGTAAAACCATATGTCGTTTACGAAGAGCAATTACCTTCGAACCAAACTGTTGATCGGAATTTTGTTTTTAATTTCAGGATTCATCAGAGGACAAACAACGGCCCCTGACAGTGCGCTTCAAATCATCCTGGAAAATTTGGAAGGCAGACCAATCTCACTTTCAGAGATAACCGATCTCGCAATGAAAAATTCTACTTCGCTGGGAAAAGTAAATACACTTTATATGGCAGCCGAAGGAAATCTTACAAGAGAAAGAGGCTACTTCGATCCGGGACTTTATTTCAATCTTTATTATAGTGATCTGGATATCCCAACTTCTTCTTTCTTTGCAGGAGCTGACGTGCTGCAGACAAAAGAAACCACAGCTCAAACAGGATTGACATTAAATCTTCCAATAGGAACGGAATTGGAACTGGGATTAAGTACTTACAGCTTGAATTCAAATTCACAATTTGCATTTTTGAATCCTGAGTATAACGGATTCGGAAGTCTTAGTTTCCGGCAGCCGCTGCTTGAAGGGTTTACTTCAAACGGGCGGAAAGATCTCACCTTCGCTGAGCTTCAGTACGACGTTGCAAAAGCAATTTATGATCAGGAAGTAATCAATATTATCAGTGAAGCTGAAATTGCTTACTGGAATCTTTATACGGCGGAAAGAAATTACGGTGTTCAAAAACTTGTCAGGGATCGTGCAAAAGATTTTTTAATTGAAACTCAGCTTCGTGAAGAAGCTGGTTTGGTAGGACCAGAGCAGGTTGCGAATGCAAAAACATTTCTTGCTGAGCAGGAGATACTTTTTATTGATCAGGAAGAAGAGCTTGATAATCAGTCCGATTTTCTTGCAACTTTAATTGGAACCAGGCCAGAACCAAATTCGTCCAGATTTAAAACAACAGAAACTCCTCCCTCAGAATTTCCTATTGAACCGGTTGATGCACTGATAGACTATGCGTTACAAAGTAATCTTCAGTTGAAAGCAGTTCAGGATGAGATTGAAGCATCGAATACACTTGTCGATGCAGCAGCCTGGAATGTCTGGCCTTCACTCGATCTTCTTGGATCAATTTCAAGTTCAGGACTAGGCGGCGATCCGCAGGATGTAATTTTTGGAACCGATACCCTTGCAACAACAACGAGCGGGAGTTATGGTGATATGCTGAACCAGTTATTCAAGAGGGATTATCCCGGGTGGAGCATCGGGGTTGAATTTAGTTTGCCAATTGGTCTTCGAAGTGATATTGGAGAAAAAGATCGTCTTGAAGCCTTATCCGAAAATGTTGAGCAACGATATATTGAACTTAGCCGTGAGATTGAAAAATCAATTCGGAAAGCTCATCGTGAATTGATGCATGGAAGCAGTCGTCTTCGTGCTGCAGAAGATGGAGTTGAAGCTGCACAGGAACAGGTACGTATAGGAAGAATTGAATTTCAGAATGGACGTACCACTGCTTTTGAACTTGTTCGTCTTGGTGAAGATTTCGCAAAAGCACAACGCCGTTATTCTGAAGCACTGGTTCGTATTGTAAATGCTGTTGCAAAGTTGAAGCAGCTTACTTCAGGTAAATATCCTGAGAACACAAATAATTAAAAGGAGTTTTTGTATGAAGAACATTAAAAATAAAAATCTTAATCTATTACGATTATTAAATCGATACTGGTTGATAAGTTCAATAACAATTTTTCTAACTATTCTTATAATAAGCTGTGGAGATCAGAGTTCTGCTGGCGGACAGTTCTCAATGCCGCCAATGCCAGTTGAAGTTGCGCAGGTTGTAAAGCAAGGTGTCAGCGAAAGGTTTGAAGCAGTCGGCACAATTGAAGCTATCGAAGAGATAACAGTAGTATCTGAAATAAGCGCAACAGTGGTTGATATTCCATTTACAGAAGGCAGTCAGATTTCAAAAGGAGAATTAATTGCTCAGCTTGATGATTCACAACTTTCAGCGGAAGTCTTAAGTGCAGAAGCACTTTATGCACAAAGTTTAGCAACTTATAGCAGGGTGAAAAAAGTTGTTGAGCAAAAGGCAGGAACACCTCAGGATCTTGATGACGCTCTTGCATCATTAAAAGTATCAGAAGCAAATCTGAAGCTGGCACAAGCACGGCTTGATAAAACAAGGATCGTAGCCCCGTTCAATGGAATGATTGGATCGAGACGAGTTAGTGTTGGAAGCTTTGTAAGAACAGGCGATGCAATTACAGAGCTTGCTAACCTTAATGAAATTCGCATCACATTTTCTGCGCCTGAAAGATTTCTTGCTGAATTAAAACGAGGTTCTGAAGTTGTTGTTTACTCGCCAGTTTATCCGGGACACGAAGTGAAAGGAAAAATTATTGCTATCGAACCGATCATTGATTCAGATACAAGGACCGCAAGGATTGTTGCAAGAGTTCAAAACCCGGGACAGAAATTCCGTCCGGGAATGTCCGCAAATGTTTCCGTTGTTTTAACTGAAAGACCTGAAGCATTAACTATTCCAACCGAAGCAGTTTTTGCAAATGGAAATCAATCATTGGTTTATATCGTGAATGCTGACAGCACTGTTGCGCCGGCACCGGTGACATTGGGAACACAATTATCCAAAGTTGTGGAAGTTGTCGGCGGTCTTCAAGAGGGAATGAATATCGTAACAGCCGGCCATCAAAAACTTTTTCCCGGCGCTAAAGTTATCCCGGTTAATTCTCAGCAGCAACAACAACAATGAATGATGGTATTAAAGACAAAACAGTTTTTTGCATAAGGAGTTTTTATGAAACTAAGTAAAATTTCTATCGAACGACCGGTACTGGCAACAGTGATGAGTCTGGTGATAGTTCTTTTTGGGATTATTTCATTTACACAATTACCTGTTCGTGAATATCCCGATATTGATCCTCCGGTAGTTTCAGTAGTTACTTTATATCGTGGTGCGAGCGCAAGTGTTGTTGAAACTGAAATAACCGATGTATTGGAAGAACAATTCGCAACTCTTGAAGGAGTTAAGACAGTAAAGTCTTCGAGCAAAGAAGGCGGGTCAGTCATCACAATTGAATTCGAACTTGATCGTGATGTAAATGAAGCCTCAAATGATGTTAGGGACAGAGTATCAAGAATCAGAGGAACTCTTCCTGCAGAAATTGAAGATCCGGTAATTTCAAAAGTTGATGCGAATGCTCAGCCGATAGTTTGGCTTGCGCTATTCAGCGAAACACACTCAACACTTGAACTCTCTTATTTTGCTGACCAGGTATTGAAGGAAAAGATTCAGCGTCTGTCAGGAGTTGGCGGTGTGTTTCTTGGAGGTGAGCGTCGGTATGCAATGAGAGTATGGATTGATCCATTAAGAATGGCTGCACATAAATTAACCACATCGGATATTGAGTTTGCAATAAGAACTGAGAATGCCGAAATTCCGGGAGGCAGAGTTGAAGGAGAAACTCGTGAGTTTACTGTAAGAACCAGAGGCGAGCTTGCGACTCCTGAAGAATTTGGAGCCATTATTGTTTCTCAGCAGGGAAATAATATTGTACGTCTCCGCGATGTTGCAAACGTATCAATTGGTGCAGAGGATGAAAGAACTATTGCCCGATGGAACGGAAAACCTTCTGTGGGACTTGGTATAATTAAACAGTCGAGGGCGAGCACTGTTGATGTTGCTAAAGTAGTTAGAGAATCTTTACCTGAATTGAGAGAACTTTTGCCGGCAGGTGTAAAACTTGAAGTTGCATACGATAGTTCTGAATTTATTATCGAATCGATCAACGAAGTACAGGAAACATTAATAATTGCGCTGTTGCTGGTAATGCTTGTTGTTCTCGCGTTCCTTAAAAGTTTCCGCGCTACAATTATTCCCTCACTTGCAATTCCCATTTCGATTATCGGCGCATTGGCTGCTGTTTACTTCTTTGGCTTTACAATTAATATTCTGACATTGCTGGGATTTGTGCTTGCCATAGGATTAGTTATTGACGATGCGATAATCGTACTCGAAAATATTTATCGTCACATGGAAATGGGAAAAACCAGATGGCAAGCCGCAATTGACGGAAGTAAGGAAATTGGTTTTGCAATTATCGCAACAACAATTTCGCTTGTTGCCGTGTTTGTTCCGCTTGCTTTTTTATCGGGAAATGTCGGAAGACTATTCAATGAATTTGGAGTTGCAGTTGCTGTAGCAGTTTTAATATCAGGTTTTGTTGCTCTCAGTCTCACACCGATGATATCATCGCAAATTCTCCGGCCATTACATGGAACTGGAAAAGGCTGGGCATCACGCTCATTCGATACTTTCTTTGAAAATCTAAATAAGGTTTATGAAAAATTAGTTAGAGGTGCATTACGTCACCGTGTTTTGTCAGTGGCTTCAGCTGTTGTCGTTTTAATTCTCGCTTACTTTTTATTCAAAATGCTTCCGAGTGAATTGGTCCCTGTTGAAGATCGTGGTTTTGGATTTGGAATTGTAATTGCGCCTGAGGGGGCCACAATCGAATATACGGATACCTATGTAAAGGAAATTGAAAAAATATTACTTGCTCTTCCTGAACACGAGGGATTATTCACAGCAACGGGTTTGGGTTTTGAAGGACCGGGAAGTGTAACCAACAGTTTTATATTTTTAAACCTCAAGTCACGCGGCGAGAGAGAAAAATCTCAACAGCAAATTATTCAGGAACTATTTCCTCAATTACTTGCGATACCCGGTGTTCTCGCTTTTGTAATTAATCCGCCAAGTATTGCAGCTGATTTTACACTTACTCCGGTTCAATACGTTCTCCAGGGAGATAGTTACGAAGAATTGAACAATGCTGTTAACATAATGATGGGTGAAGCATCTCAACTCGGATATCTTATCAACCTGGATACAGATTTAAAGTTGAATAAACCACAACTTGATATCCATATTGATCGGGAAAGAGCTTCGGGACTTGGTGTTTCCGTTGCTGACATTGGTTCAACTCTGGAAACATTTTTAGGTGGAAAAGTTGTTTCTGATTTCAAGCGAGGAACAAAACAGTATGATGTGATACTGCAGGTGAGACCCGAAGATCGTTCCACTCCGGATGCAATACGTAATCTGTACATCAGAAGTAAAGGTGGTTTGGTGCAGCTAGCAAATGTTGTATCGGTCGAAAAAACAGTTGCCCCGAAAGAATTGAATCATTATAACCGTGTGAGATCAGCAATAATCTCCGCAAGCCTTGTACCAGGTGTTGCACTTGGTCAGGCACTTGATGATCTTGATAGAATTGCACAAGAAAAATTGCCATCTGATATAAAGCGTGATTATGCAGGCGAATCACTTGAATATAAATCATCAAGTTCAGCTCTGTATTTTATGTTCCTGCTTGCTTTGATATTTATTTACCTCGTGCTCTCAGCACAGTTTGAAAGTTTCATTCATCCGTTGACAATATTACTTTCGGTCCCACTTGCTGTGTTTGGTGCGCTACTAACCTTATTCATTTTTGGCGAGAGTTTAAACATTTATTCTCAAATCGGATTGATAATGCTAATCGGTCTTGTAACAAAGAACGCAATTCTAATTATTGAATTTGCGAACCAACAGCATGAGAACGGATTAAGTTTTACTGAAGCTGTTGTGCAGGCAGCTACAATTCGATTAAGACCAATATTGATGACTTCCTTCGCAACAATTTTTGGTATTCTTCCGATTGCTATTGGCCTCGGTGCCGGTGGTGAATCAAGACGGCCGCTTGGATTGGTTGTTGTTGGTGGCATGCTTTTTTCAACATTCCTGACTCTGGTAATTGTGCCCGTTGTTTACACTTTGCTTGCTCGTTTTACTAAATCAAAAGAAAAAGTTAAAGAGGTAAAATCAATTGATAATAATGAAATTGAAAAGAAGTATGATCCGATAACTGTCAGATAGCTAAAATCATCTTTATGAAATAATAAATAGTAATGAGCAAGAACAAAAAAGTTGTAGAAAAATATATTGAGGGTTTTAACAAATCTGATCACAGGATGATATTATCCTGTTTGACAGATGATATTGAATGGATTCTCCCAGGAGTATTTCATCTGAAAGGTAAAGAAGCCTTTGATAAGGAAATTGAAAATCCCGCTTTTGAAGGAAAGCCAGTCATTGTTGTTACGAGAGCTATTGAAGAAAATAATGTTGTCATCACCGAAGGAACAGTTCGCGCAAAGAAAAAAGATGCTGATTTCATCAACTTAGTATTCTGTGATGTTTTTGAAATGAAAGATAACCTGATCAATCGATTAACCTCCTATTTGATGGAAGTAAAGTAATAAATACTATCATCGCCATTAAAATTTGAAATATAAAAGTATCTCATAAACTTTTCAGAGATAAAATGAAATTCTATTTGTTAATTCTTTCATCACTGTTGTTATATTCTTGTAATCATCAGAGATCAACTTCCGATTTTTATATGCCGGCTGAATTTGAAGAACAGGAAGCCGTCTGGCTTGGCTGGCAAGGTTACGAATCATATTATCAGGTTGGCGCCGATATGATAGAATCATTGCTGCCTTATGTTCAGGTAAAGGTTGTAACTGAATCAGACAGTATTTTACAGGTATGTAAAAACTATTTGACTCAAAGAGAAATTGATACAGCAAAAATAAAATTCTATGTAATTCCGGATAATGAATTCTGGATTAGAGATCACGGGGCTACGTTTACTGTAAATAAAAATGGCGAAATACAAGCTGTAGACTTTAACTGGAATACATATGGTATTCGCTCCTGGACGATGGAGATACATGATAACGATGAATCAAAAGCAGATAGTCTGATGAATATTTGGTTTGCAGGAAGCAAAAGAGAAAAAGTTGATAGTATTATGGCAGCTAAAGACAGTATTCCGGTAATTAAATCATGGGTATTTATTGAAGGCGGCACAATCGAAGTAAACGGAAAAGGAACTTTGATTCTTAATGAACCTCTGACTATTTCCAGAAATGAAGGCGCATCAAAAGACAGCATTGAAAAAGAATTTAAAAGAGTTCTTGGTGTAACAAATATTATCTGGCTTCAACACGGACTTGCAGAAGACCCGCACATATGGCGGACAATTACTGATAAATATGTTGGACTTGGAACTGGCGGACATACTGATGAATACGTAAGATTCGCTGATGAAAATACAATTCTCCTGGCCTGGGTTGATGAATCAGAAAAAGATAAGAATGCATTAAACAGAATTAATTATGATAGAATGAGTATCAATTATGAAATCTTGAAGAATGCAAAAAATGAAAATGGTTATTCATTTAAAATTGTTAAAGTTCCCTTGCCTGATATTATAGCACAACCAATAATAATTTTAGAGGCAGATGAATGGGATGATTCTTATAATATTCCAATCTCTGCTTTTAAGAAAAGCGATGGCTGGATGGTTGGCGATACTGCTTATCGTGTAGCTGCGTCAAGCTATCTTAATTTTTACGTAACCAACGGCGCAGTGTTACTTCCGACATATATTAAACAAGGCTCTTCTCCACAAAAAGAAGAACAAATAAAAAAAATATTCGCTGAGGTTTTTCCCGGCAGAAAACTAATTTTTATTGATGCAATGGCTCTGAACTGGTCAGGTGGTGGTATTCACTGCGGAACACAGCAACAGCCGAAAAGAAAAAAGGAGAATTAGATTGAATTTAAAGTTGTTATTCTTAATTCTGATTTTGTTTTGCTCATTAATGACATTTGGACAACAAGAAGCTGATGCTTCAAAAGAAAAAATAATTATGGTTGTGCTTGCACACCCGGATGATGAAACCGCCATGGGTCCCGTTCTTGCAAAATATAGCGCTGACAATAAAGTATATCTTATCCTCGCAGCAGATGGAAGATATGGAACCCGTAAACACGCAGGAATTCCGGCAGGAGATTCTCTGGTACAAATACGAAAACTCGAAACTATTTGCTCCTGCAATGCATTAGGGATTGAGCCGCCGATATTCTTGGGATTTCATGATGGGTTGGGTTCAAGAGATGGACTTGGCGAATACTTTATGCAAACAGTGAAACTTAAAGAAAAATTAAAAATAACTATTGAAGAAATAAATCCTGATGTGATAATAACTTTCGGTCCCGACGGAGATACAGGTCATCCCGACCACCGCGGAATAAGTGATATCACAACAGAAATAATATTACGTGAAGGATGGTATGAAAGATATCCGCTTTACTTTGTAGGCTTTCCAAATGATGAAACAGATACATCATCCGCAAGTGCCGACTTAAACTCAGTTAATGAAAGATATCTGAACGTAAGAATTAAATACGATGAAGTAGACAGAGAAAAACATTTTGAATCTATAAGATGTCATAAAAGTCAGTGGACAGAAGAAGAAATGAATGAGTGGATAGAAATAGAGAAAAGCAATGCTTCGTACACTGCATACTTCAGAAAGTTTGTTATACATACAAATGTTGTTGATGATATATTTGATTAGCAGTTCAAGGTATGACTAAGAAAATTGTAAACCCTGCCGATGTTAAAAAACTTATTTTAACTCACAAACTGTTTGCAAAGATTAAAGACAAATACGGAGTTCCTCCCAACTGGCAAAGACAGGAGGGCTTTGTATCACTGTGCAAAATAATTTTAGAGCAGCAAGTCAGCCTTTCCTCCGCTGAAGCACATTTCAAAAAATTGAATAGTTATTTGTCAGAGTTTTCACCAACTGAAATTCTGAATCTTACCGACGCAGAAATGAGAGCTTGTCAGATCAGCCGACAAAAAGCAAAATATTTACGTGCGTTATCACAAGCTGTAATAGATAAAGAATTAAAGTTTGATGAGCTATCTGGAATGGATGTAAATGATGCAAGAACAAAATTAACAAGTATAAAGGGAATAGGTAATTGGACAACAGATATTTATTTAATGTTTTGTTTGGAGAGCAAAGATATATTTCCTCTTGGTGATATTGCACTAATCACAACAATCAAAGAGCTAACTAGAATAAAAACGGAAGAAGGGATAATTCGATTCACGACAAAATTAAGGCCGCTTCGATCATTAGCCGCATATTTTTTATGGTACTATTATCTGAAGAAAAGAAAAAGAATCTGAAATTTTGTCTTGTGAAAGTTTATAGCATATAGTATTTTAATGACCATATATATTAATAAGTTGTATATTATATAAAAAGTAAGTAATGGTTATAATATGTCTGAATTCAGTTTTAAGAGAAAAAAATATAACAACCCTGTTGAGCTTTCTCTTGATGTTATAGGAGGTAAATGGAAGATACCTATCATCTGGAGATTGAAGGATGACCCTAAAAGATACGGCGAACTCAGAAAATCTCTTCAGAAAATAACTCATAAAATGCTAACACAGCAGCTGAGGGAATTAGAAGAAGCAGAAATAATATCAAGGAAAGTCTACCCTGAGGTGCCTCCTAAAGTCGAATACAGCCTGACACTTCTGGGAAGATCTGTAATCCCGGTTATTGACCTTCTAAGAGAATGGGGTGAAGAATATCGGGGCGTTTTTCCCAAAAATTAAAAAAGCTAAAGGTTGAGAACCAAACCATCTGCATCTTCGTCTATAGTTAATAATAAAATCAATTTTTTCACTGTTACACATTGGTTATTTTACAAAGTAATTTATTCTTGAATATACCAAAGGTAGATGATGTCCATTTACAGAGAACAAAAAAAGCTCCTTGAATTACTGAGGAAATATGAGCGTAATTTTACTCGTCAGGAATACGATGAATATAAACTCTTCATCAAAAGAGATAAAGACGATGACGAATTTGATACAGTTTCTATGAAACGCCTCAAGGATCTTCACGATAAATACCACAAACCCGTCGACACCTCGAAGTATGATAAATTCTTCAAGAAAAGTTCTGACGAAGATTCCAACAAATGAATTTTATTCTACAGTTTTCATTGTATACAAATCCAATTGTAGCTAATTTTGGCTTTCTTTTTCTAATGAGGAGATAATGAACCTTAAACTTTTACATAGAATATATGCTGCCGGAGTATTTTTAATTACACTGGTAGTTTACTGGATGACCGTTCAACCGTCGGTTTCGTTCTGGGACTGCGGTGAATTCATAGCTGCCAGCTACTATTTACAGGTTCCGCATCCACCCGGAGCTCCATTCTTTCTTATACTAGGAAATATTTTCTCAAAGATTCCTTTTTTTGAAAATGTAGGTTTTAAAGTAAACCTGATATCAGTTTTCTCGAGCGCATTATCTGTTTTATTCCTCTATCTGGTTGCAGTAAAGCTCATCAATATTTTTAATGGAAAGAAGCCTGAAAATTTCTCTGAAGCATTAGCAACATACACTGCTTCTGCAATTGGTGCACTTTCACTCGCATTCAGCGATACTTTCTGGTTCAATGGTGTTGAAGCAGAAGTCTATGCATTCAGCACATTATTAGTTGCTCTCATAATATATTTGATTATAAGATGGTATGAACGAGCGGACAATAAAGACAGTGAAAAATACATTCTCGGTATAGCATATCTTGTTGGTTTATCAATTGGTGTTCATCTTATGAGCGTTCTTACGATTGTTCCTGTTGTAATGATTATTTTCTTCAGAAAGTATTTAGATGATGAAGAGGCACTGAAAAAAACCGGCTACATTTTACTAGGTCATGCCGGAATTATTTTGCTGCTTGCTGTAATCTGGTGGGCAGGTGAAACCAGTGCCACTCCTCCAACCGGAGACGAATACAAAGATTTTGATACAAAATTTAAATTGATGGTTGCCGGAATCAGTGTGGTTGTAATGGGAATATTCTGGAAAAAGGTTTTCAACAAGAATTCATTTTATCTCCCGATCATTATTGGCGGTGTTGCGCTGTTCGCAACCTACCCCGGAGTAGTAAAGCTTTTACCTTCTGTGATGACAGCAATCGGGAAAGAAAATATTGTGGTTGAAATTTTAATTTTCGCTGTAATACTTGCAATTCTTGGTTATGCTGTTCATTATTCGGTAAAGAATAGTAAACCAACACTGCATACAATTTTTATGTCCGCAATTTTCATTCTGATGGGATTCACTACCTTCTCTATGGTTATAATCAGGGCAAATCAAAATCCACCAATGAACGAAAATGAAC